>DASXDU010000024.1:0-392121 GCA_036490515.1 Polyangiaceae bacterium | reverse complement strand
GAGCTGCGGCCGGTGGTGGCGGCGATCGAGGCTCATGACCGGGACCTCGCTCGTCAGCTCCGGAGGGCGGCGACGAGCGTCGCACTCAACTGCAGTGAAGGCAGCGGCTGCAGCGGGGGCACGCGCCGGGAGCGTTACCGGAACGCACTCGGGTCGGCGCGGGAGACCGCGGCGTGCCTCGATTCGGCGCTGGCGCTCGGCTACGTCGATGGCGTCGACGCGGGGTTGCTCGACAAGATCGACCACGTGCGCGCCGTGCTGGTGAAGAACGTGCGCTGAGGCAGCGGCGGCGAGCGGCTCGGGTGGGCCGCTCGCCGCGCTACTCGCTCACGCCGTGACGCGGACGAGGGTGCCGATGACGCGGTTCATGAGAGCCGGCAGGGAAGGGGGAAGCGCCCCGACGTACCCCGCCGCCTGCGCAACTTGCAGGCACGCCCAGGTCTCCCGCGCCGAGCCGAGCGCGGTGCGGTACCGCTGCAGGCGGTTGCCACCCGCCGAGCCGCTGCCCTCGGCGACGTTGAGCACCACGGAGCTGGCCGCCCGCCGCAGTTGAGAGCCCAGGTCACGGTCGCACCTCTCGACCGCCCCGACGACGGGCCGCATGGTGCCGATGGCCTCGAGCATCACATCGTGAATTCGCAGCATGGTCTGTTCCTTTCGCGCGCCCCGCGCCCTTTGCGCGAAGCACACGCGCCCCACGCCACGGCGCGCAGCACGACTCAAGGACCCGGAGCGGCGAAGCCGCGGAGGGCCGCTCTTGCGGCGCGCGCTCCGGCGCGCGTCCTTGAACCGTGCGAGCACCGTGGCACCGTCAAGCAACCGACGAGCTGGAGAAAGTGCGCGTGCGCGTGCGCGTGCGCGTGCGCGTGCGCGAGGGCGAGCGTGGGCGTGAGGGCGTGCGATGGGTCGGGGCGAGAGCGAGAGAATCACGCAGCGTTCTTGACACCGCGTTCCCCGCGCACTCCGCTCTTTACCGCGCCCGCGCCCGCGCCCGCGCCCGCGCCCGCGCCCGCGCCCGCGCCCGCGCCCGCGCCCGCGCCCGCGCCCGCGCCCGCGCTACTTCTTCTTCGCGGGCTTGCCCTTCACCGTCGGTGGCTTCGCCTTCTTCTCTGCAGGCTTCGCCTTCTTGGTCACGGGTTTCGGCGGCTTCGCAGGCTTCCCTGCCTTCGCCCCCGGCTTCGCGTTCGCGCTCCCGCCCTTCTTCGGCTGCACGAGCGGCGCCGACGGCGGAATCGACACGATCGGCGGCCTCACGCGCACCGGCTGCCCGCGCATTTCGAGCGGGATGACGCACTTGTGCGCCGTGTGCGTCTTCGAGAACGCCACGACCTTCGTGTCCACCATGCTCGCGGCCCGCACCGCGTCGTAGACGTCGTTTTCGCCGATCGCCTTGCTGCCCTTGGGTCGCACGATCCAGAGGACGCCCTGGTCGGACATGCGCGCGCGAAGGAGGTGGATCTTCTGGAGCGCCTCGCGCGACTCCGCGCCGAAGAACACGACGGAGAAACCCTCCGGCACGCGCCCTTCCACGACCGCAGCGGCGCGTTCACGCAGCGCCGTCACGAAGAGCGAGTCGTTCACGGTTACGACCGCGACGCGCGACTGCGGGCCCACCTCGAGCTTCTCGAAGAGCCCCTTCGGCTCCTTGATGAGGCGCAGCCAGCGCTCGGCGATGGCCGGCCCGATCTCGAAGCGCGCCTCCTGGTCCGCGGTCTTCACGACGAGCGTCGGTCCGTCGACCGTCACGTCCCTCATCGCGTCGAACGGGATCTGGAGGCTGAAGTCGCCCCGGAAGATCAGCGTGTCCCCCTCGAGCAGCGCCCGTCCGGCCGACGTCTTGCGACCGACGCGGGCCGTGCACTCGGCCTCGAGCCCCATGTCCGAATCGTATGCTGCACCCCCGGCGGGAAGCCAGGAAACGGCTCCCTTTTCAGGCCTGTGCGCTCGGTCACTCGGCCAAGGTCGCCGCCAGGGAGCGCCCGTGCGCGTCCGCCGCGGCCTCCGTTGCCGGCCAGGGCCAGCTGCGCTCCGCCTTCCGGAGATCCGTCCCGTCCGACCGCGCTACGAAGGCCCGGAGGCGCAGGGTGTCCCCGAGGCGCTCGGCGTAAGCCGCCATGGGGGTCTTGCAGTCGCCTCCGAGAGCCACGAGGACCCCCCGCTCCGCGGCCACGCACACCGCGGTCGGGCCGTCGTGGAGCCGCTGGAGCACGGCTCGCGCCTCGCCGTCGTCTGCACGGCACTCGATTCCGAGCGCGCCCTGCCCCACCGCGGGGAGCGAGACTTCCGGCGAGAGCACCTCGGTCGCCCGTCCTTCCAGGCCCAGGCGCACCAGGCCCGCCCGCGCCAGCACGATGGCGTCGCATTCGCCTCCGTCCACCTTCCGGAGCCGGGTGTCGACGTTGCCTCGCAGGGGGACCACCTCGAGGTCCGGCCGCCGCGCTTTCAGCGACAGCAGGCGGCGCAGGCTGGAAGTGCCCACCCGGGCGCCCTGGGGCAGCGCGTCGAGCTTCCCGTGCCGCGGTGCCACCAGCACGTCGCGGGGGTCCTCACGTCGTGGGACGCAAGCGAGCACCAGACCGTCCGGAAGGCTCCCGGGCACGTCCTTGATCGAATGAACCGCGAAGTCGGCCCGCCGGTCGAGCAGCGCTTCCTCGATCTCCTTCACGAAGAGGCCCTTGCCGCCGATGTCGGCGAGGGGACGGTCCGTGATGCGGTCCCCGGTCGTCACGACCTGGAGCTCCCGCGTCTCGAGCGTGGGTTCGGCCTGGCACAGGCGCGCAACGAGGGCCCGGCACTGGGCCAGGGCGAGCATCGAGCGGCGCGTGGCGTAGACGAGCGGACGCAAGGACGACCTGTCGCCGGCCAGGCTACCACCCTGGATTGCCCCCTGGCTTGCCTGTCGGGCTCCCATGGAATATGGGGTTGGGCTTCCGCCGTGCTGCGCCGTATCGGTACCTTCCTCGGTCTCCGTCGTCAGGCCCGGGCCCTCGCCCTCGCCCTCGCCCTCGCGGCCGCCTGCCTGGGCGTCCTCCTGTGGCCGGCCGCCGCGCGCGCGAATACCGAGACGTCGACGCCCGACCCGATGACCCTCGAGGTCCCGGGGTACGCGGACGCCTACTTCTACAAGCCGCGCAGCAAGTCGATGCGACCCATCCTCATGTACCTCCACGGGCGCGGCGGGAACGCCATGGAGGACTGCCGCAAGTGGGCGCGGGTCGCCCGGCAGTTCGGCTGGGTCGTGTGCCCCCAGGGGCCGTCGGGGACCGACAGCGGCGGGCGCACGTGGAACAACGACGCCGACACCGCGAAGAAGATCATCGATGCGACGGTGGCGGCCCTCAAGGAGCGCTTCAAGGGGCGCGTACGTACGCACGGCGACATCCTCATCGGCTTCAGCGAGGGCGCGTACATCGCGCAGCAGGTGGGCCTGCGTGACCCTTCGCACTGGAACCGGTGGCTGATCCTCGCCGCCAACGACAAGTACTGGTGGGGCGACGCCCCGCAAGTCCTCGAGCAGAACCGTGCGAAGATCCGGCGCGTGTACCTCTTCACCGGCGAGAACGACCAGGTGGCCGAGAACACGCGGCGCGCCGGGGAGATGCTCAAGGACGCCCACATCCGGGTCCGCGTGAAGATCGTCCCGGGGCTGGGCCACGAGGTACCCGCAGACCGGATGATCACGAACTACCGGCGCCCGCTGCGCTGGCTCGCCGCCGCGAGGTGAGCTGCGATGGGCGCTAACGTGCGCCGCGTGCCGTCCGTATCACAGGCCATGCGCTGCGTGCGTGCACCGGTCGTAGCGGCGTCGTCGGCACCGGACGCCTCCGCCATCGAGTCCGTGCGGCACCTGGAGCGCCGGTTCCCCGACGCAAGGCTGCGCGAGGTGCCCATCGTCCGCGCTGCCGAGCTCGATCTCCGCGCGGATGCATCGGGGGCCACCCGCGTCTGGCTCGCCCTCGAGGCGCTCCAGGTCACGGGGAGCTTCAAGGTCCGGGGCGCGCTCGTGGGTCTCGAGGCGAACCGCGGCCGCGGGCACATCGTGGCGGCGAGCGCAGGCAACCACGGCGCGGCGGTCGCCTACGCGGGGAGCGTCCTCGACGTCCGAGTCACCGTCTGCGTGCCGCGCACGGCACCGCTCGCCAAGCGGAGCAAGATCGAGCGCTACGGCGCGGAGCTCGTCATCGCCGCGAGCGACAACTACGACGACGCCGAGTCGCTGGCGAAGGAGATCGCCGCGACCCAGGGGGCCGCGTTCCTCTCGCCGTACGACGACGTCGACGTGGTCCTCGGAAACGGCGTGTCGCTCGGGCTCGAGATCGTTCGTGGGCTCGGTGGAGTGCCGGAGCGCATCCTGGCCCCCGTGGGCGGCGGTGGTCTCGTGACGGGCCTGTCGTGGGCGATGCAGGCGGAGAGCGACGACCCGGCCGATCGCAGCGTGTGGGGCGTGCAGTCGAAGGCGTCGTGTGCGATGGCGATGTCCATCGAGCGCGGCGCGGCGGTCGAACGGCTCGAGACCGGCGGGACGACGCTCGCGGAGGGACTCGAGGGCGGCGTCTCCACGGACGGCTTCGAGCGGGCCCGCGCGGCCCTCGGGGGCGTGGTGGTGGTGACCGAGGAACAGATCGCGGAGGCGATGCTCCACGCCTACCGGGACATGGGGCTGGTACTCGAGGGGAGCGCGGCCACGGCGCTCGCGCCGATCCTGAATGGCTTGCCGGACGGTCTCGGTGGCGGCGACGTGCTCGTCGTCCTCACCGGGCGCAACGTCGACCCGTCGCGGCTCGAATCGCTCGGTCAGCCGGAACGTTGACGCATCCCCCTTCCGCGCCGTGCTAAGGCTCGCCCACCGCGCGCCATGCCTCGTCCGTTCGTCCTGGGCATCGCCGGCGGTTCCGGCTCCGGAAAGACCACGATCGCCCGGTCCGTCCTCGAGGCCCTCCCCGGGGGCGTGGGGGTCCTCATCGAGCAGGACCACTACTACCGCGCGCAGCCCCACCGGCCGCTCGAGGAACGCGAGCGCGTCAACTACGACCACCCGGACGCGCTCGAGCTCGAGCTCCTCGTCGCTCACCTCGATACGCTCCGGAGCGGCCATCCCATCACCCGGCCCACCTACGACTTCTCCGTCCACGACCGCGCGGCCGAGGGGCTGCGCGTCGAGCCGGCGGCCATCGTCATCGTCGAGGGCATTCTCGTCCTCGCGGACGAGCGGCTGCGCGCACGGTTCGACGCGAAGGTCTACGTGGACACGGACGCGGACATCCGCCTGATGCGGCGCGTCCGGCGCGATCTCGAGCAGCGCGGCCGTACGTTCGCCCAGATCCGCAAGCAGTACTACGAGACGGTCCGGCCGATGCATCTGGCCTTCGTCGAGCCGAGCAAGCGCTTCGCGGACGTCATCGTGCCCGAGGGCGGGCAGAACAGGGTCGCCCTCGAGCTCCTGCTCGGGCTCGTTCGCGGCCGCATCTGATACGATACGATCCGTCTCTCTTGGCTCGTCCGCCTCCCGCGCCCGTCCCGATCAAGGCCAGGTTGGTCTGCGACGTCCTCGTCCGCGACCAAGTCATCAAGGCCGACCACGCGGAGCGTGCCCTCGCCGAGGCACGGGCGTCGGGCGAACGCGTCGAGGACGTGCTCCTCGAGCTCGAGATGGTGCCCGAAGCCGACATGCTCAAGGCGCTCGCGGCCCACTACAAGGTGTTCTTCATCTCGACCGAGAAGCTCTCGAAGGCCGAGGTATCGCGCGCGCTCGCGAACATGATCCCGCATCGTTTCGCCGAGAAGCTCCGGGTCTGCCCGGTCGTCTTCGACGCGAACAAGCACGCGCTCACCGTGGTGACCACCGACCCGGACGACGTGGAGCTCATGAAGGAGGTCCAGCTCGCGTCCGGTGCGCGCGAGGTGAAGCCGGTCCTCGCGCGGCCCGCCGCGGTGAAGGCGCTGATCACGAAGGTCTACACGGGGGACGTTCACGCCTTCGCGCTGCTCGACCGGCAAGCACACATGCAGTTCCACAGCATGCCGGGGCTCATCGACCGCGGCTTCGGCGACGCGTCGTCCGGCGCAGCCGCTCCCCGGGCCGAGGCGCCGAAGGCCCGCGAACGCGTCCTCAGCGAGGACGACCTCCGGCGCTCTCCCCCTGCGTCGCCAGGGCCACGCACGCTCTCGGCGCCACCTCCTCCCGTGCGTCGCGCGACGCAGCAACCGCCTCCCGTTCGGCCGGCCGCTCCGTCGGCTCCGCACGTACCGCCAGACCCTGCGTCGCAAGCGGGCGTGGCCCAGCAGCCGCCGCCCTCGCAGCTCCTCTCGATGATGGGCACGAGCCCCCACTCGTTCGCGCTCCCCGGCGTCGGCCCCGGCGGCCCGTCCTTCGTCGACCTGCTCAACGTCCTCGTGAGCCTCCTCGAGAACGCGCGCCCCGACCTGCGCGGGCACTCGGCGCAGGTCGCGCGCCTCGCGCGTCGTCTCGCCGAGAAGCTCAACCTCGATGCGGCGACCACCGCGTCGATCGTCTGCGCCGCGCACGTGCACGACCTCGGCAAGATGGGTCAGTACCACCTCACGGCGCTCAATTGCAGCGAGTACGACGGGCACAAGGCCGCCGCGCAGAAGGTGGCCAGCGTTCCCGCGCGCTTGCTCGAGCCCGTGCGCATGGCGCCCGAGGTGGCCGCCGCGGTCGACCACATGTACGAGCGCTACGACGGCAAGGGGTTCCCCGACGCTCAGGCGGGCAAGGACATCCCCCTCGGCGCGCGTGTCCTGGCCATCTGCGACACGTACGCCGACCTGACGCAGAACCCGCGCAACCCGTACCGCAAGATGCTCGCCGCCAACGAGGCCTGCGCCGCCCTGTCGAAGCACAGGGCCACGGTCTTCGACCCGAACCTGGTCGATCTCTTCCATCACACCGTCCTCGGCGAGGACCTGAAGGCGCGCCTGCTCGCGACGCGGGCGCAGGCGCTCCTGGTCGACATGGACCCCGAGGAGACGACGGTGCTCGAGCTCCGCATGATCGAGCAGGGCTTCGTCGTCCGCACCGCCCGTAGCGCCGAGCAGGCGCTCAAGGTGCTCGCCGAGGGCGAGACGGACCTCGTGGTGAGCGAGCTCGATCTCGGCCCCAACGACGGCCTCGCGCTCCTCGCGCAGGCGCGCAAGGAGGCGTGGGGAAAGGACGTGCCCTGGGTCGTCTACACGCGCAGGCAGGACCGCGCGACCGCCCAGAAGGCGTTCGAGATGGGCGTCCTCGACTACGTGAACAAGCCCGCGAATGCGGACGTCCTCGTCGCCAAGCTCAAGGCGCGCCTCGACCAGCGCTCGGACACCAAGGGCTCGCGCGGCGTCAGCGGTTCTCTCCGCGAGATGGGCCTGCCCGACATGGTGCAGGTGCTCTTCCACGGCCGGAAGAGCGGCGCGCTCCGGATCCGCGGCGCGAACGGCGCGGGCGAGATCCATTTCGTCGAGGGGAACGTCGTCGACGCCGCGTGGGCCGATCTCCGGGGTGAGCCCGCGTTCTTCGCGATGCTCAAGCTCGAGGACGGCGACTTCGCCCTGGACCCGGCGTTCAAGCCGACGAGCCGCGTGATCCACCAGTCGAGCGAGGCGCTCTTGCTCGAAGGGATGCGGCGCATGGACGAGGGGATCGCGTAGGGGGGGGCGCCCGCCCGCAACCTCCGTTTTACGTCGTCGGCTCGGCAGCCGGAAGCGCCGCGCGCTCGGCCACGGGGAGGCTCATCACCACGGCCGTCCACGTCGGAAAAAGATCGAGACCCGGCACGAGCTCGGCGGCGAGCGCGATCGCCAGCCGCCACTGGAACCCGACGGCGAGGAGGATCGCCAGCGCCGTGCACGCGTCGAGCGCGATCTCGAACGGCGAGGCGGCGCCCTCCGAGAGCACCGGGAAGAACGCCCACTGGGTGAGATCCGACGCCGCCGCGAGCGCGAACGCCACGCGCTTCCGTGTCCGGCTCACGCCGCGGGGCGTCGCCCGTGCGAGTACGCCTTCGACCGGTGCGGCGATGGCGCGCGTTCGGACGTTCACGCACCCAAGCTAAGCACCGCCTGCGGGTGGTGCCAGGCCCCCGGCACCCGCTGTCGGAACGCGAAACCCTTCACGATCCAGCGATGAGCGCCGTCAGTGCAGCGCGGTCGGGTGCGAGGAGCTGCGCGACCCGCTCCTTGTTCACGTCGGCCACGATGATCTCGCCCACCTCGTCGTTCACGGCCTCGAAGAGCCCGCGCGCCTTCATCCCTTGCGTCTGCGCGTGGTTGTCGTCCGTCGGCGTCAGGTAGTGCACCGAGTCGATGCGGTAGCGGTGGACGAGGAAGAGCTGCAGGAGCGTCATGAGTCGCTTGCGGCGCAGCGCCACGTCGAACGTGTTCTGGTCGCGGACGGAGAGGATGCTCCGCCCGCGCCTGTCCTGGATCGTGTCGAAGACGACGTTCGCCGCCTTCTCACCCGAGGCGCCCGTCACCGACAGCTCGAGGAGCTGCGAGCCGGCGCTGTGCGGCCGGAGCGCGACGCGAAGCCTCCCCGTCAGGCCGTGGTGCGCGCTCCACGCCGCCAGCCACTCCTCGCAGAGCTTGGGCGGGACCTCGGTCTGGACCTGATGCTGGAACTGCGTCGACCCTTTGCCCATCGCCTTGGTCGTCGCCGTCCGGCCCGACACCGACATGAGCGCCGCGTCGGCGCGCGGCCCGCCCACGAGCGTCTGCGGCGTGCGGTACGGCGACTCGATCAGACGGAACTTCCGCTGCAGGCGGGCGAGCGCGAGCATCCCGTCCTCGCGTAGAGACGCGGCAAACTCCTCGCCCGCGAGCCCGTCGATCTGGTGGCCGCCGTACGTGATGAAGTTGAAGACGAAGCCGAGCTTCCCGAGCTCCTCGGGGAAGCGGCGCATCTGCTCGTCGCTCATCCCCGTCGTGTCCCAGCTGAACGAGGGCGACAGGTTGTACGCGAGCATCACGTCGGGGAACCGAGCGTGGACGGCGTCGGCGAAGACCTTCGCGTCGTGCAGGTCGGCCGTCTTCGTCTCCATCCAGAGGACGTCCGCGTACGGCGCCGCCGCGAGCGACTTCGCGACCGCGTAATCGATCCCGCCGCGCACCTGGTAGTAGCCGTCGGGCGTCTTCGCGTGCTCGCAGTCCCAGACGACGTGGATGCCCATCTCGCGGGCTTTCACGCGGATCGCGTAGAACGACGCGCGAACCGCGAAGGTGTTCCACGCGTCCTCCGTCATCGGGAAGGGGACTCCCTCGCTCGCGAGGAAGCGCATCTCGCCCGCCACGGCCTCGGCGTACGTCTTCACGTTCGCCTCGGCGCTCCAGAGGTCGACGAACGGGTCGAACACCTTCTCGAGCGCCGCGTCCACGGCGATCGCGCCGCCTCGCTCGTAGTCGGCCGCCGCCCGCTCGATCGTCGTGCCGAGCCCCACGCGGTCGAGCCACGCGTCCGCCTCGGCGAGCTCCTCCTCCGACGTCGCGTACAGCTGGTCGCCGCTCATCTCGGCGATTCCGCGCGTGCGGAAGCGCCGCAGGATGGCGAGGAACGCGGCCTTGAAGCTCGGGAGATCCGTGTTCGTGGCGCCCAGGATGAAAGGCTGGTCGCGCTCGTCGCTCCGCCCGTCGAGGAGCGTCGCCGACTCGGCGTCCGTCCGCGCCACGACGATCCCGGGCACGCCCATGACGTCGAGCTGGAAGCGCGCCGCGCTGAGGCGCTTGATCTGCTCGTCCTCGGAGACGAGCACCTTGCCACCCTGGTGGCCGCACTTCTTCGCGCCTGGCTTCTGGTCCTCGATGTGGTACCCGGGCACGCCCACCTCGACGAAGCGACGGACGAGGTTGCGCACGTGCGCGTCGCCGCCGTGCCCCGTGTCGGCGTCCGCGATGATGAACGGTCGGTAGTCGACCTCGGGGGTCGCCTTGCGCTGCTCGGCCGTCATTCGCGCACGTGCCTGGAACTGGTTCCGGTCGGCGGTCAGCAGCGCACGCACCACGGGAGCCGCCTCCTCCGGGACGCGCGAGAGCGGGTAGCTCGCGAGGTCCGGCCCGGGGTCCTCGTCGGCGGACCCCTTCGCGCTCGTCGCCCAGCCGCCGATGTAGATCCCCTCGATGCCCGCGCGGCGCATCGCGACGGCCTGCCCGGGCGAGTACGGTCCGAACGTGGTGATGCTCTTCTTCTCGGCGAAGAGCTGACGCAGGCGCGCGTGCATCGCGGCGGCGGCCTCGCGCGCCACCGTGCAGTCGCCGCGGATCGTGCCGCGCTGCTCGACGACCTCGCGCGCCGTGTGCAGGCGCTTCACGCCCGCGAAGCGGGGGCTCTCGAACCAGCGCTGGACCTCGGCGACTTCGTTCTCGAAGGACGTCATTCGGTGCGCGATGCTATCGCACCCCGACGCGCTCCGGGTCGACGCCGGATGGCACTTCTGCCGTCGCTGGCTTCGACGGCGTCGTGGGCTCCGACAGCTCGGGGATGCGCTGCGGGTACGTCGTTCCGCGGACCCAATCCCAGAGCGGCACCGTCACGTTGAAGTTCCACTTCTGCATCAGCGGCGGGTGGTGGTGGGTCGCGTGGTGGAGGCGCAGGCGCCTGACGAGGCCCAGGCGCCCGAGCGGATGCGCCGGCGGCAGGTGGTACGCGAGGTGGAGCCACTCGTACGAGACCACGTAGAACATCGTGGTCGCGACGAAGAGGCACGCGAGGTTGCGCTCGGTGAGCCAGAGGCCGATCGTGATGGGCGCGGTCATCACGAAGATGGCGAGGACGCCGAACCAGGGGAGGAGCACCAGCGCGAACTCCTTGCGGTCGCGGATGGCCATGTCCTTCGCGATGAAGATGCGGTGGTGCTGCGGCGTGTGCCGGTCGTAGAGGACCGTGAGGCCCGGCGTGCGCCCGTGGAGCGCCAGGCGGTGCGCGCGGTGCTCGACCGCGTTCGACACGACGTAGACGAACGGCACGAGCAGGAGCTCCCACCAGCGTACGTCCCGGAGCATCGCCAGCGACGCGACGATGAGGCCGATGCCCACCGTCGACGGCGCCGCCAGGTGGAAGGCGGGCGAGTACCGCGGCGAGATGCGGCCGCGCACCTTCTGGCGGAACGCCTCGCGCGAGTCGACCGGCTCGGGTGCGTCGACCCAGAGGGCGTGCGCCTTCGCCGCCGCGGCCTGCGGGTCCGGGGCCGAGGTTTTCTCCGACGCCATGCATGATTCTGTAGGCGCAGAATGCTCTCGGCGCAAGGGACGACCGCCCTCGACCGTCCCCGTGGGCCCCGCGTGCCTTTCAGGGAGACGCTTCGGGTGCCGCCTGAGGAGGTTCGGCAGGCGCGCCGGCAGCGACCTTCTTGCGGCGGCCGACCAGACGCTCGACGGCGACGAAGAGCGCCGGGACGAGGAACACGCCGAGGAGGGTCGCCGCCAGCATGCCCGACACGACCGCCGTCCCGAGCATCTGCCGGGCGGACGCGCCCGCGCCCTTCGCCACCCAGAGCGGGGCGCACCCGAAGATGAACGCGAACGACGTCATCAGGATGGGACGAAGGCGGAGTCGCGCCCCCTCGAGCGCCGCGTCGACGACGGGCCGACCCTTCTCGAGCTGGTCCCTCGCGAACTCGACGATGAGGATGGCGTTCTTCGCCGTCAGCCCGACGAGCATGATGAGGCCAATCTGCGCGTACACGTTGTTGTCGAAGTGCCGGGATAGCAAGCCCAGGTACGCGCCGAGAACGGCGACCGGTGTGCTGAGAAGGACGCTGAAGGGGAGCGACCAGCTCTCGTAGAGCGCGGCGAGGATGAGGAACACGAAGACGAGCGAGAGGCCGAGCACGCGGGTCGAGCTGCCCGAGGCCACCTTCTCCTGGTACGAGAGCGCGTTCCACGCGTACCCCATGTCCGGGGGGAGCGTCTTGGCGGCGACGTCCTCGAGCGCGTCGAGCGCCTGCCCCGAGCTGTACCCGGGCGCGTTCCCACCGAGGATCTCGACCGACCGATACAGGTTGAACCGGACCGTGTACTCGGGGCCCGTCGTGCGGCGCACCCGGACGAAGGACGAGAGCGGCACCATCTCGCCGCGGTTGTTGCGCACGTAGAACTGGCCGATGTCCTCGGGGCCCGTCCGGTAGGCCGGCTCGGCCTGGAGGAACACGCGCCATTGCCGGCCGAACCGCGTGAAGTCGTTCACGTACGACCCGCCGAGGAACGTCTGGAGCGCGGCGTAGATCTCGCTCACGCTCACCCCCTCGGAGAGCGCCTTGTCCTTGTCGACGTCCGCGAAGAGCTGCGGCACCGCCGGCGAGAAGTTGGGGCGTACGTTCGCGAGCTCCGGCCGCTTGCGCGCCTCGGCGATGAACTTCCCGACGTTCTGGGCGAGGTACGCGTAGTCCGAGCCGCTCTTGTCCTGGATCATCATGCTGAAGCCGCCCGTCGCGCTGATGCCCGGAATGGCCGGCGGCCCCACGGCGAAGACGCGCGCCTCCGGGATGTGCGCGAACTTCGCGTTGACGCGGGCGAGGATCGCCTGGGACGTCAGGTCGGACGTCTTGCGCTCGTCCCACGGCTTGAAGGAGGCGAAGCCCGTCCCGGCGTAGCTGGCCGCGGTGCGCGTGAAGAAGCTGTAGCCGGCGATGCCGTTGTACGTGCGGATGCCCGGCTCCTTGGCGAGGATGGCGTCGATCTGCTCGTAGACGGCCTTGGTGCGCTGGAGCGACGCGCCGTCCGGCAGCTGGACGCCGATGACGCAATAGCCCTGGTCCTCGTCCGGGATGAACCCTGCCGGCAGCTTGCGCCCGATGCCCCACGACGCGGCCGCGATGCCTGCGAGCAGGAACAGCGGGATTGCGAGCTTGCGAACGAGGATGCGGTTGACGTTCACGTAGCCGCTGGTCGCGCGGCCGAACCAGCGGTTGAAGCCGTCGCCGAGCCGACCGAAGGGCCCACGGTGGTGGGCGCGCGGACGCAGGAGGATCGCGCTGAGGGCGGGGCTGAGCGTGAGCGCGTTGAACGCGGAGATGAGCACCGAGACGGCGATCGTGAGGGCGAACTGCTGGTAGAGGCGCCCGGTGACGCCGCTCATGAAGGCGACCGGGATGAACACGGCAGCGAGGATGAGCGCGATCGCGATGACCGGACCCTGCACCTCGGACATCGCCTTGAGCGTCGCCTCGCGCGGCGCCATCCCCTCCTCGATGTGGTGCTCGACGGCCTCGACGACGACGATCGCGTCGTCGACGACGAGGCCGATCGCGAGCACCAGGCCGAAGAGCGACAGCGTGTTCACCGAGAACCCGAGCAGCGGAAAGAGCGCGAACGCGCCGACCAGCGACACCGGGACCGTGAGCAGCGGGATGAGCGTCGCGCGCCAGCTCTGGAGGAACACGAAGACGACGAGTACGACGAGCGCGATCGCCTCGAGCAAGGTCTCGATGATCTCGCGGATGCCGGCGTTGACCGGCACGGTCGTGTCGAGAGAGACGGTGTAGTCGATGCCCGGCGGGAAGCGCTTCGCCAGGTCCTTCATCGTCGCGCGGATGCCGTCGGCCACGTCGAGCGCGTTGGACCCCGGCGTCTGGAACGCGGCGATGACCGCAGCGGGCTTGCCGTTGAACGTCCCGTACTGCTGGTAGTTGAGCGACCCGAGCTCGGTCCGCGCGATGTCCTTGATGCGGACCGCCGAGCCGTCCGGGTTCTCGCGGACGACGACGTCGGCGAACTCCTCGGGCTCGACGAGGCGCCCCTGCGCGCGGACGGTGAAGGTGAGCTCCTGCCCGGGCGGCGCCGGCTCGGCCCCGACTTGCCCGGCGGGGTTCACGACGTTCTGCGAGCGGAGCGCGTTCTGCACGTCGGTGACGGTGAGCCCCAGGCGCGCGCACACGTCCGGCTTCAGCCAGATGCGCATCGAGTAGTCGCTCGACCCGAGGTTCCGGACGTCGCCCACGCCCTTCACGCGGAGGAGCGCGTCGTTGATGTTGATGAGCGAGTAGTTCGCGAGGAACGATGGGTCGTACCGGCCGTCCGGCGAGTAGAGCGAGATGACGATGAGGGGGAAGGCGAGCGACTTCTTGATCGTCACGCCGAAGTTCTTCACGTCCTGCGGAAGGAACGGCTGCGCCTGCGAGTAGCGGTTGTTGACGAGGACGTTGTCGATGTCGATGTCCGTTCCGACGTCGAACGTGACGATCTGGTTCATCGAGCCGTCGTTCGCGTTCGTCGACTGCACGTAGAGCATGCGCTCGACGCCGTTCATCTGCTGCTCGATGGGCGTCGCGACCGACTGCTCGATGGTGAGCGCGTCGGCCCCCGTGTACGTCGTCGTCAGGTTGACCTGCGGCGGGAGGATCTGCGGGAACTGCGCGATGGGCAGCCCCGCGAGCGCCACGACGCCGACGAGCACCGTGACGATGGCGATGACCATCGCGACGATCGGGCGGCGGACGAAGAAGGCGGAGATCATCGCGGCTAGTGGGCGCGGTTGGCGGTAGAACCCGCGGGCGCGGGCGCGGGCGCGGGCGCGGGCGCGGTCGCCGACGCAGACGCAGACGCAGACGCGGAGCTCGGAGGGGCCGGTTTCGGGTCGACCAGGGCCCCGTCGGACACCTTCTGGACGCCCTCGACCACGATGCGCTCTCCTTCGGCGACGCCGCTGGTCACGATCTGCGTCCCGTGCGACGCGGGGCCGAGCTCCACCTTGCGGAGGTGCACCTTGTCGTCGGGCCCGACCACCGCCACCGAGTACGTCCCCTGCACCGAGATGAGCGCCTTCTCCGGAACCACGAGCTCGTCCTTGCCCGCCTCGGTGCGGCGGATGCGCGCGTGCGCGTACTGCCCGGGACGCAGGAGGCCGTCCGCGTTCGACGCGAGCGCCTGCACCTGGATGGTGCCCGTCGTCGCATCGATCTGTCGGTTGGCGGTCACGATGACGCCGCGGTGCGGGTAGACGCTCCCGTCCGCGAGCACGAGCTCGACGCCCGGGTCGTTGCCCTCCGCGGCGCCGTCCTTCTCGAGATTCGCCAGCTGCTTCTTGGCCCAGGCCAGGTCGCGCGACTCGAGGTGCCGGAAGCGCTCGGGGTGCCGGACGTAGTCGACCTCGCTCAGCGAGAAGTTGATGCGGATGGGATCCGTCTGCGAGACGGTCGTGAGGAGGGTCGGTCCGTCCTGCCCGACGAGGTTCCCCACGCGGACGAGCGCCAGGCCCGCCACCCCGTCGATGGGCGACTTGATCTGCGTGTACGAGAGGTTGAGCCCCGCGGTCTGCATCGACGCCTGCGCCGCCTGGATCTGCGCCTCCGTGTCGGCCAGGCTCGCGGCGGCGTTGTCGAGGTCCTGCTGCGAGATCATCCCCGACTTGAGGAGGCCCTGGTCGCGCTCGAGCTGGATGCGGTTCCTGTCGCGGGCCACCTTCGCCCGCTCGAGGGCGGCCGCCGCAGACGCGACGCCGGCCGAGTACTCGGTCGCCTCGATGGTGAAGAGCAGGTCGCCCGCCTTCACGATCGAGCCGTCCTTGTACTTCTGGCTCCGGAGGAACCCGCGCACGCGCGCGCGGATGTCGGCGTTGACGTACCCGTCGAGCGTCGCCACCGACTCGATGTAGAGTGGCACGTCGCGCTTGAGGACGGGCGCGACGAACACCGTCGGCGGCGGAGGCGCAGGCGGCGGCCCCTTCTTCTCGTTGCAGGAGGCCGCGCCGAGGGCGAGCAGCAGCAGGGGAAGGACTCGATGCGTTCTCAATACGTACACTCCGCGTCGGCGAGGACCGCGTTCGCGCGCGCGTCGTTCACCTGGAACTCGAGGATGGCGAGATCGATGTCGGCCTGACGGAGCGCCTGCGCCGAGATGACGAGGTCGAGGCTCGTCCCGAGCCCGCGCGCGTAGCCTTCGCGTGTCCGCTGGTCGATGCGCGCGGCGAGCTCACGCTGCTCCCTGGCGACGTCGCGCGTGTGCTCGTAGACGCTCACCGCACGCTGCGCCTGCTCGGATGCGACGACCGCCGCGAGGCGCGTCGCGACGAGGGACTGGCGCGTCTGCTCGAGGGCGGCCCGCGCGTCGCGCATCGCTCCGTAGCGCACGCCCCCGTCGTAGAGCGGGACGTTCAGCGCAGCGCCCACCGACCAGATCGTGCCCGGGGCGAGCACCGGCGCGCTGCTGTACTGGAGAGCCGACGAGAGGACCAGCGACGGCGCGAACATGAGCTCCGCGTCGTGCACCGCGCGCTCCGCCACGTCGACCTTCGTGCGCGCCGCGACCACGTCCGGCCGCCGCTCGAGGTCCGCGTTCAGCTTGCACGTACGCGCGACGGCTGCCTCGAACGACTCGAGGTCCGCCTCCGGTGGGGGCGCCATGGCCACGCTCGAACCGAGGGCAGCGCCCAGCGCCTCGCGCGCACGAAGGAGCGACTCGTCGCCCGTCAGGATCGCCGACCGCGAGGCTGCCACGTCTTGCATCGCCCGGTCCACGTCGAGTGCCGTGCCCTGGCCGTACTCGAGGCGCGTCTTCGTCAGGACGAGCCGCTCGAGGGACGCCCGCAGTCCGACGCGATTGAGCTCGGCCACCCGCTCGGCGGCGAGCGTGGCGAGCATCGCGTCGACCGTGGCTGCCGCGATCTGGCGGCGGCGGTCCTCGAACGTGAGGCGCGCTACGTCGATGCCCCGGTCCGCCGTACCGACGCCGTAGATGCCGCGCGGATTGATGACCGACCACGACGCGGAGACGCCCGCCGTGAACGCGTTCTCGGGCGGCGTCACGACGGGGAAGGGGACCGTCGCGGGCGGGTTGCCCGCGAGACCTGCCAGCGTCGCCCGCAGGGGGGAGAGTAGCTGGCGGGTGTAGGTCCCCTGCGCGCCGAGCACGGGAAGCACCGCCGCCCACGCGATCTCCTTCTCGGCCTCGGCGCGCGTCACCGCCTGGGCGCTCGACACGTAGTCCGGCGACTGCGCGCGGATGAGCGCGATCGCGTCGTCCCACGACGCGATGGTGCGCGGGGCCGAAGGGGGCGGAGCGAGCATCGGGTCGTCGACGGGAGGCGGGTGCAGGATCGCAGGAGGCGCCTCCGCGGGGGCCGCCGCGGGAGGGGGCGGCGCTGCGAAGGCGAGCGCAGGCACGAGCGCCATCGACGCGACCAGCGCGATCGCGAGGATCCGCGCGGTCGGGAGGAGGGCGGCGACGCCTGAGGAGGCTCTACGCGAGAGGCGAATCATGGGAGGGCAGGCCGGTCTGGTCGCGGATGGTGCCCTGGAAATGGTTCGATGCCGTGGCGCACGCGTCGGTTGTACACCAACCCTGATTCAGGGCTTCGGGTGCGCCAGGAGGAAGTCGAACGCCGTGGGCAAGAACGTCGTCGAAAAGCCCGGGACGTGCCCCTCGTTCGCGATGCTCCAGAGGTCCACCTCGGTGCCCGACCGGCAGCCGGCCGCGTACTGTGTGACGCTCGTCGTGTCCCCCGGGTTGCTGTCGACGGCCACCGGCGGCAGAGACGTGTCCGGCGGCGTCGTGCACCCGTCGACGGCGGCCCAGTCCGCGACGGTCGTCGACTCACCCGGGTACGGCGCCCCGAGGATGCCGCCGTCCCCGGCCGGGAAGCCGTCGGCGCCCGTATACGACACCGTCGTGTCCGCGGTTCCGTGCACGTCGAGGACGCTCACCGGCTGGCTCGCGGGGCACTTGCTCGTGTCCTCCCACATCGCGCCGGCGATCGACACGATGGCCGCCACCGTCTCGCCGTGGTCGCACGCCATCCGGTGCGCCATGAAGGCGCCGTTGGAGTGCCCGACGAAGTAGACGCGCTTCGGGTCGACCGCGTAGCGCGTGCCGATCTCCTGCACGAGCGCCGCGAGGTACCCGACGTCGTCGACGGTCCCACCGTAGAAGTTGCAGCACGCGTCGGTCGCGTTCCAGTACTCGTTGCCCACCGCGTCGGTCGTGCCGTCCGGGTGCGCGTAGAGGACGCTCTTCGCCTCGGCCGTCTCGCGAGCGCCCAGGTAGATGTCCTCCTCGGCGCCGTTTGCGCTGTACCCGTGCAAGAGGATGACGAGCGGCGTGGGCGCCCCCGTGTAGCCGCTCGGCACGTAGAGCTTCACCGGGCGCGATCCGCCGAAGGGGACCGGGTCGTAGTCGCCGAGGACCGCGCCGTTGCCTTCGTCGCCCGCGTCGGCGGGTGCGCTTGCGCCGTGGGACGAGGAGGAGGAACACGCCGAGGCGGCGAGCGCCAGAGCTGCGACGAGAGCGAGGGGGCGCAGGGGATTCACGGGGTGGGCAGTGTAGAACGGAAGGATGGACCGCGCGGCGGGTGCCGGACGCGCCCATCGAGGGCGCCTCGCCGCAAGCTCCTCCCCCTTCCGCTCCAGTCACGCGCCACCATAGCCTGGCCGGATGAGCGCACACGAGATCATGGAGCACTCGGAGCACATCTCTCATGCGGCCCACGGTGATCACGGCGGCCACGCAGGTGGGGGCCACGGAGGCAAGGACCGGCTCGGGACCTACGTCGGAATCACCATGGCCATCCTCGGCGTGCTGCTCGCGTTCTGCGCGGCCAAGGTGGGAGGCGAGCGCACGGAGCTCGTGCAGTCGCTCGTCGAGCAGCAGAACGCGCACTCCAAGTACCAGTCGCAGAACATCAAGCACCGGGTCGCCTTCCTCGACCTGCAGGCGGTGCACGCCATCACCGCGTCCGGCGGGTCGCCTGACAAGAAGGACCTGCTGATGATGGCGGGCGCCGTCGAGCGCTACGAGGCCGAGTTCGAGAAGGCGCAGGAGTGGCTCGAGACGTACGATCCCGTCATCGAGGCCCACGTCGAGGCGCAGGAGCAGTACGAGACCGCGCAGCTCTTCGCCGAGATCGGCATCGTCATCGCCTCGGTCGCGCTGCTGCTGAAGAAGCGGATCGCCTGGTTCGCGGCGCTCCTGCTGGGAGTCCTCGCCATCGGCCGCGTGAGTCTCACGTACGCGCACACGTCGAGCGTGGTCTCGACGACCGAGAAGGCCATCGAGGAGAAGGCCAAGGTCTACAAGGACCTCCGCAAGGCCGACAAGACGACGGCGCAGGAGAACGCGCTCATCGAGGAGATCCGCCACGCGGCCGGAGCGCCCGCCGGAGCCGCACCCGTGGCCAAGCCCGAGTGAAGGCGGTGCCCGGCCTCCTTCGGCTGGGCTGGAGCCATGCGTTGCCGGTAGCCGTCGATGTCGCCCTCCTCACTCACGGCCCGATCCGGAACGTGTCCTCGCTTTCGGGCGCGTCGAGGGTGAGCTCCTCGTACTCCTCGCCGTCTTCCATGTCGCCCTCGGGGAAGTGGACGACGACGCGCCGCCGGACTGGCAGGCCGCTCTTCGCGTCGACCCAGAGCGTCTCGTCGGCGGAGTGCTGGTGGTCGACGTAGAGGGCCCACGTCCACTGCTCGGTGGCGGCGCCGCGCACGGCCTCGCCGGGGGCGCGTGCGAAGCCGACCGCCTCGAGGTGCTTGCGCGCGCTGCCGTCGATGTAGGCGGGCGGCTCGCCGGACGAGAGCACCGCGAGGTCGTGGGTGATCCCCATGCGCACGAAGCCGAGGACGACGCCTTCACGGATGGCCGGCGCGACGTCCATCGCGAACGAGTGTCCGCGCGGGCCCCCCTCCATGTGCGCGCCGTCGGACGCGAAGCGCACGTCGGCGTCCTTCTGCCCGAACGCGCCCTGGAGGGCGAAGCGCGCTCGCTGCCCCTCGCCGAGATCGACTGTGCCCTCGAAGTGGCTCTGGATGCGCCCGGAGGTCGCGACCCGCACGCGCAGGTGGATGGTGCGGGCGGAGAGGAGACGCTGCTCGAGGGCGTGGAGAGGGTCGTCGGGCGCGGGCGCGTGGGAAGGGGCGAGCGAGGTCGCGGGCGCGGGCGACGTGGGGGGCGAGGAAGGAGCCGCAGCGGAGGAGGCGCACGCAGCGAGCGACAGGAGTGCCGGCGCGAAGTGGGTGGCGGGTCTCACGGAGTGGATAGTACCGGCCGCAAGGACACGGAAGTGTCACGTGCGCCTCGTGTTCAGAGCCGAACACGCGCCTGGCCTTCCCGCCCTGGACCCCGGGGGAACTCGCAGAGCCCTGTCGCGCGCTCGTCCCACGCGAGGCGCGCGTCCTCGGCCGCCTGTCGTACCTGACCCGTCGATCCCCGCGCCACGGCGACCGCGGCAGGCTTCTACGGCGACCGCGGATGTCACGAAACCGATCTTTGAAGCTGGGGGTCCGGACGCTCACGCGGACGGGAGCCAGAAGCGGAAGGTCGCGCCCTTCCCCTTCTCGCTGCGGACGCCGACCCTGCCGCCGTGGGCCTCGACGATCCCCTTCACGATCGAGAGGCCGAGGCCCCGGCCCTTGCCCGAGGAAGAGTGGCCCCTCCAGTAGCGGTCGAACACGTGCAGGAGCTCGTCGCCTTCGATGCCCGGCCCGCAGTCGGACACCGAGAAGCACGCGCCGTCCCCCTCCCGCGTCGCGCCGATCGTGAGGGCGCCGCCGGTGGGCGAGACCTTGACGGCATTGCCGATGAGGTTCGTGAACACCTGGAAGACGCGCTCTCGATCGCAACGGAGGGCAGGGAGATCGGGCTCGACGGTGCTCTCCAGGTTCAGGCCGCGCTCGGCGGCGAGCGCGGTGTGACCGTCCACGGCGTCGAGGACCAGGTCCTCGGGGCGCTCCGCCTTCACGTCCAGCCGCAGCTGGCGCGACTCGATGCTGCCGAAGTCGAGCAGATCGTCCACGAGCCGCGTCATGCGGACGACGGAGCGATGGATGGCACTGACCGCCTTCTGCATGCGCTCCATGCGCTCCCCCGCGGGAAGCGCACGCCGCAGCAGATCGGCGGCGGTCATGATCGTTCCGAGCGGCCCCCTCAGGTCGTGCGAGACGACCGCGAGGATCTCGTCCCGCGTCTTCACGGCGTCCTGCGCGGCCTGTTTCTCCACGTGGTACTCGATAGCCAGCGCCGCCCGCGAGACCATGGTCTCGAAGAGGTCCCTGTCCTCCTGGGAGAAGTCCGGTGCGGTGAGGGACCCCATGTGCGCGACACCGACGACTCCCTTCGACTCGTGCCAGATCGGGACGCCGTACAGCGCCCGGACGTGCTTCGCGTGAACGACGAGCTTTTGCCCGAACGCCGCCGCGTTGTCCGCGTTCAGGAGGAGCGGCTTCTTCCCCGCGGCGACGGCCCCGGCGAAGCCCTCTCCGATCGCGACGCTGAAGCCGTCCTCGGCCAGCTCCTTCTCCAGCCCCACCGATGCACGCACGCGCAGCCGCTCCCCTTCGCGCAGGAGAAGGACGCAGGTCTGCACGGCCGGCATGCTGTCCGTGAACACGCGCAGGAGCCGGGCGAGCAGATCGTCCAGGCTGCTGCTCGCGAACGCCGTCGCCGACACGCTCTCGATCGCCTTCATCGCGCGGGTCTGGATGCGCACATACTGCTCCACGGACTCGCAGATCGCGCGGTCGAGCGCGCCGTTCAGCGGTCTCGTGCTCTCGTTCGCGGCGGGCGCCGGCTGCTCCCGCTTCTCCCACAGCTCGACGATGCACTCGCGCAGGATCGCGTACTCGGCGACGACCTCGCTGAGGTCGAAGCCCGCCAGCACTCTCTGCCTCGCGTGCTCGCGCGGCTCGGGCGCGAGGTCCTGAGGCCGAACGTCCAGGCGGGGCTTTTCGGAAAGAGCGGCGATGCGGTCGAGCAGGGGCGGGATGTGGTCGATGAGCTCGACCTTGGGCACCCGCTTCGCGGGTCCGACCGTCGCGCGGGTCTTGTTCTCCCACGCGCCGAGGATCCGTCCCTTGTTGGCGCGGATGAAGTCGCCGAACGACCTCTGGTCCGATGGGAGAACCACCGCGCAACTTGTACGCAAGAACAGGGCGCGGCCCGGAGTGGACGAGGTGGCCGTCGCGCCGGCCATGCCACCCGGAGTCCCACGTCGCGGTGCCGCATGCGAAGGGTGGTCCTGGCGGCTCGTGCTTGCCGCAACGGGAAGCGGCGGACCCGACGTGACGCCTCCGTCGACCGAGTGCCCGACGTCACCGCGCCTCCGGGCGCCATCCCGCTCGCGGTGAACGTGGGGGTCGTCTACCGAGTTCGCTGATCGGGTTATCCTGAGGCCATCCGCTCATGGAGATGCGCCATTGCCCCAACTGCGGCGCGCCGCTTCCGATGGGCGAGCCCGGAGAGCTAGAGCGCTGCCGCTTCTGCGACGCCGAGCTTCGCGAGGAGCGAGCGCCACGAGCCCCCGAAGCGCCTGTTCCGCCCCGACCGATCTTTGCTTCCGCCGATCTCGATCTCGACCCTCCCGTCGTGCGGCGCTCGCCTTCGATGGTCATCCCCATCACCGGGGTGATCGTGGGGGCGGCCGTCGTCGTCTACGCGATCCTGTCGAGGACGCATGTGACCCACGGCAAGATCGGCACGACGACCTTGAGCGACCGATGGCAGCCCGTCGACGTCGAGGGTGCGCCGCGCACCAAGCGCATCGGCTCCTTCGCCGAGCTTGCATGGGCTACGAGCATCGCCACGAGGTGGAGATCGGATGCGACGTTGTTCAAGATGTTCGGCACCGACGTCGGCGACGACGGCTGGACGACGCTCTCCGGTGCCAACACCTCGTACGTCGAATACACGTTCGAGTCGCCGAGCTGCTGGAGCGCAGCCGGGACGAGCCCCGACACCTGCGGTCTCAACCTGCTGCTCGACGCGCCCGGCGGGCACGTGCGCGTGCAGGCCGACGAGTACGAGAGGCGGGGCTCGCTCCGAGCGGTGGGCCCCGTGACGTGCACGTTGAGCCAAGCTCTCGCCGCGTTGGCGAAAGCGGAGCCGCTCGTCGTACCGCCCTTTCGCGTGGCGCTCGACAACGCCGGGACGTCGAAGTGGACGTTCTTCGACACGAAAGGCGAGGTGTCCGATCCCTCCGTCGGCGCGACTTCGTGTGCCGTCACTTCAGTGCAGCGGGCGTCGGCCGCCGAGCGCTGCATCGTGCCGCTCGCGCCTTCGGCGTCGCTGATCCCGAAGCCCGCGGGGTCGCGCTGCCCGCGCGATGAGACCGGGCCCTACGATCTCCCACGCGCGCACGTCGTCTTCCCCGACGCGGCCGTCACGGTGAACGTCGAGGTCGCGCGCACCGCAGACGAAAGGAAGCGCGGACTGTTCTACCGAGCGTCGTTGCCCGAAGGAAACGGCATGCTCTTCGTCGGGGAGCGGAAGGTGCAACACTTCTGGATGCACGCCGCGTGCATTCCGCTCGACATGCTCTTCATCGACGACGACGGGCTCATCGTGGGCGTCGCAGAGAACGCGCCCGTGCTCGACGACGGCGACCAGTCCGTTGCCTGCACGTCGCGCTACGTGCTCGCGGTCAATGCCGGCTGGGTGCGGCGACACGGCGTACGACCCGGCCAGCGCGTGACCTTGCCGCCATGACAAGGTGATCTTCCCCGCCGCCGGTGGAAACTCGAGATCTAGGCCTTTCGGGCGCCCGGAAGACGCGCGAAGTCATGCGCGATCCGTACCCGGATACGCTCCGTCTGCGCATCGTCGAGTGGCATCGTCGGCAGGCGTGTGAGGAGCGTTTCCTTCTGCAGGTATCCCGCGGCAATGGCTGCCTCGATGAAGCGCCTGTCGGCTGCCGCGCGGATCACGTGCTCGAGCTCGCGCCGCCCGCCAAGCATGGCGCCGGGGCCGTGCTCCGGTGCGCGAGGGCCGACGAAGCGACGCAGGCGCAGGGCTGCGACTTCAGGTGGCTGCGGTTTACCAGGGGATCTTCGTGTTCTCCCAGCGCGTGAAGGTGCCCGATGGGCCGTCGGGGCCGAGAAGCGCGACGCGCACCACTTCGCGGGAGCCGTCCTCGACGGATTCGGTGCCCTCGTAGCCGTTGAGGTTCGTCTTCGTGAAGGCCGGGGTGACAGCGTTGACCTTGATGTTCGTCGACTCCAGCTCGATCGCCATCGCGAGGGTCATCGCGTTGAGAGCCGTCTTCGACGCCGAATACCCGGGCCCGAACATCGCGCGATGGGGGTAGGCCGGGTCCGCGTTCGTCGTCAGCGAGCCCACGCCGCTCGACACGTTGACGATGCGGGCGTCCGGCGACTCGCGCAAGAGAGGCAGCATCGCCTGGTAGACCGCGAGCACGCCGAACACGTTGGTCTCCCACACCGCGCGCACTTCATCGAGCGATGCGTTGCTCGCGCGACTGAGCTCTGCGTACTGCCGGAGGGACAGGCCGAGCTGGTGTTTTCTCGTGTTCGAGATGGCCGCGTTGTTGACGAGCACGTCGAGCCGGCCGAGCTCCTTGCGAATGCGCTCCACGGCGGCGGCGATCGAAGCCCGGTCCGTGACGTCGAGCTGGAGCGCGCGGGCGTCTCCCTCGAGAGTCTTCGCGGCCTCCTCGCCCCGCTTCAGGTTGCGCGAGCCGACCAGGACGACCCATCCCTTCGCGGCCAGCTCCTTCGCGACCTGCAGGCCGACTCCCTGGTTTGCCCCCGTCACCAGGGCAATGCGCTTGTCGTTCATGGCAGCCCATCGTACCGCTCGCCGCCGCTCCCGGATTGGAAGGACCGGACATTTTCATCGTGGCTTCGACGACCGCTTGATGGGGCCGCGGGGAGGCGCCAGAGTACGGAGGTGCTGCGCACGATGGACTCTGCCGGCCCGGCGTTCTCGCTTCACCGCTTCGTCGAGGACGTTCGCGTCTTCGTGCCCGTCCCCGGACGCGTCGGTCAGGTCGAACGGCTGCCCGACGGAAGAACGGCGCTCAACCTGCGCGTGCTCGACGGCGGGCGAAAAGGGGATGTGACCGTCACGGGCCCGCGAACCCGGGCGCTCTTCAAGAGCACGGCCGGTGTCGAGCGGGCGGTCATCGTCCGGTTCAAGCCAGGCTGGTCGGCGTCGCTCCTCGGCGTGGCAGCCCACGCGCTCACGGATCGGATCGTCCTGCTGGAAGACGTCTGGGGTCGGCCGGGCGGCGATCTTTCCCTGGAGCTGCTCGCAGCGCGAAGCCTGCCAGCGGTGCTCGACCGGCTTTCCCGGGCCCTCGCCCCTCGCGCGCTGCGGACCATCGAGCCGGCATCGGCACGGCTCGCGCGCCAGGCGGTTCGCTTGCTCGAAGCAGACGAGGTGCGGGTGGAGAACGTGGCTTGCCGGCTCGGCGTCACGACCCGCCATCTGCGCCGGGCCTTCACCGAGAGCGTCGGCATCGGGCCGAAGGAGTTCGCGCGGACCGTTCGCCTGCAGCGTGCCGTGCGAATGGCGGCGACCTCGAACGACTGGGCGCGCATCGCGGCGGACGCGGGCTACTACGATCAGGCGCACCTCATCGCCGACTTCCGCGATCTCGTCGGGCTCACCCCGGGCGCGTTCGTGAAGCGTGCGCGGGATCGAGGGCTCAGCCCCGGCCTCGGACCTATGCCCGCGCCGCGATCGCATCTGCAAGGCGGGGGAACCTGGGCTTGAAGCCGAGGTCCTCGCGGATGCGGTGGCCGTCCATCAGGGCGTCGAAGGCGCGCGCGCGCTCCGCGTTCGAGCCGTCCGGGGGTGGCGCCCCGACCGATGCGAACAGCGTGGCCAGATCGGGGGCTTCGTCGTCGACCACGTTGTAGATGCGATGCGCGGGCGAGACCGCACCGAGCACGAGAGCGACCGCCTGCGCGACGTCGGCGTGGTGGCCGATGGACATGCGCTGGGCCGGCGGGAAGCTGCGCATCATCGGGACCGCCTCCTCGATGTGCGGATCGCCGTCGCCGTAGACGAAGGGCAGGCGCAGGACGCGCACGTCGAAACCATCCATCGCCAGGAGGAAGCGCTCGGCGGCCAGCTTGCTCTTCGGGTACCCATCCACCGGCGCGCAAGGGTCGTCCTCGCGGAACGCTCGGCCGCCACCGGGACCGTAGACCAGGCCGGTGCTCGTGAAGACGAAGCGCTTCACGGAGGCGGAGCGGGCAGCGGTCGCGAGGTGCTGCGTGCCGAGATCGTTGACCGCGCTCGCTTGCTCGGCGGTCGCACCACGGAAGAACGCGGCGCAGTGGACCACGGCACCGACGCCGCGCACCGCGGCTGCGAGCGAATCCGCGTCGAGCAGGTCGCCCTTGGCGAGCTCGATACCATCGCTGCGCAGGTCGGCTGCCCGCGTCGGATCGCGCACGAGGGCGCGGACTTGATTGCCACCCCGAGCGAGCTGCCTGGCGAGCCGGCTACCGACCTTTCCGGTCGCTCCCGTGACGAGGATCTGCATCTGCGAGACCGTAGCCATCGGCGCGGCGCACCGATTGGAAGAAACGGACAGCCCCGCGCGAAGTCAGTCGACTGCGTTCTCTGCGAGTAGCTCGGTCGGGTCGCGTGCGTTCCTCCCCTTTCGCGGCCGTCACCCGCGCGCGATGGCTCCCAGCGCGTCGTACGCGGCGTACTTGAACATCTCGGAGAGGGTCGGGTAGTTGAAGACCATCTCGATGAAGGCGTCGATGGTCGCGCCGCAGAGCATCGCGACCTGGCCGATGTGCACGAGCTCCGACGCGCGCTCGCCGATGCAGTGGCAGCCGAGGAGCTTGCGCGTCGCGCGCTCGACGACGAGCTTGATGATCCCTTCCCGGTCGCCCACGATCTTGCCGCGCGCGTTGTCGCGGTAGAACGCGCGCCCGACGACGAAGTCGATGCCCTTCGTCTTCGCGTCCTCCTCCGAGAAGCCGATGCAGCTCACCTCGGGGATCGTGTAGATGCCGAACGGCTGGAGGTGCGACACCTGCCGCTTGTAGGTGAAGCCGAACGCGTGGCACACCGCGACGCGCGCCTGCTCCATCGACGTGGACGCGAGAGCGGGAAAGCCGATGACGTCCCCCGCCGCGTAGATGTTCGGGACGCTCGTCCGGTAGTCGGCGTCGACGGTGACGTAGCCGCGCTTGTCGACCGCGACGCCGATCGCCTCGAGGTCCATCCCGTCCGTCCAGCCCGAGCGGCCGCTCGACGCGAGCACCTTCTCGGCGTCGATCTCGAGCCCGCTGGCGAGCGTCGTCACGATCCCGCGACCCTCGACGCGGCGGATCGTCTTCGTCGTCTGCCCGAGGTGGAACTCGACGCCGAGCGACTGCATCGCCCCGCGGAGGCGCTCGCCGATCTCGGTGTCGAGGAACGGCAGGAGGCGCGGGCGTCCCTCGACGAGGGTCACCTTCACGTGCATCGCGGCGAACATCGAGGCGTACTCGACGCCGATGACGCCTCCGCCGACGACGAGCATCGTCCTCGGCAGGCGGTCGATCTGGAGCACCGTGTCGGAGTCGTCGACGTCGTCGTCGTCGAAGGGAATGTCCGGCGGATGATGGGGCTTGGACCCGGTCGCGACGAGGAACACCTCGCTCGTCACGCGCCGCGGAGCGCCACCGCTCCCCGTCAGCTCGACCGTGTGCGCGTCGACGAAGCGCGCGACCCCCCTGAGCGTGGGCACGCCGTGCCGCTCGAGGTTCCACTGGATGCGCGCGACCTCGAGGGAGCGCACGGCGTCCTTGCGAGAGAGGAGGCGCGGCACCGCCGTCTCGGTCTTGAGCTCGACGCTGAGGCCGTAGAGCTCGCGCTGGCGGAACCCCGAGAGGAAGATGGCCGTCTCGCGGAGCGTCTTGCTCGGGAGCGTGCCCGTGTGGACGGCGGCGCCTCCTGGCTCCGCAGCGCGCTCCACGCACGCCACGCGCTTGCCGTAGTACGCCGCCTGCGCGGCGCCCTTCTCCCCGGCGGGGCCGACGCCGATGACGACGAGGTCGTAGTCGAACGGCATGGGGCGCGAGCGTAGCGTAAGATCCACGCATGGATCGCCAGGCGTTGGGGCTCGCGGCGGTGCTCGGGCTCGGGGTCGCTCTCGCCGCGGCATGCGGGTCGTCGAGCAAGGGCAACGGCGCGTCCGGTGGGGATGGCGGGACGGGGTCGAGCGGCTCGTCGTCGTCCGGGGCATCGTCGTCGGGCGCGAAGGGCGACGGCGGATCGAGCAGCGGGAGTGCGTCGAGCAGCGGCAGCGGCAGCGGAGGCAGCAGCAGCGGGGGCGCGAGCAGCAGCGGCGGGACGAGCAGCTCCGGCGGCGACGGCGGGACGTTGCCGAGCGGGCGCTCGTTCCCGGACACGTGGTCCACCGTCGCGATCCTCACCGACCAGCTCCCGACCATGTCCGCCGCCCAGACGAACTTCGCGGCGACGCACTACGTGGGGACGGAGAAGCAGCTCTTGCCCGTCACGCAGGCGCTGCGGGCCATCAACCCGGACTTCCTCGTGCTGCACTACCACCTGGCGATGTGGCAGTCGGGGCCCGGCGTGGACTTCATCATCGACGGGACGTCGTGGGGCAACGACCTCTCGACGGTGACCCAGAACGAGGACTGGTTCTGGCACAACGCGAACGGCACGACGTCGGCCGACCGCGTGCAGGCGCCGGACACGAAGTACCTCATGAACGTGTCGGTCCAGGGCTTCGCCGACTACTGGGTCTCCTCGCTCGAGCAGCAGGTCGCCGACGGCCAGTACGACGGCATCATGTTCGACTCGGCGTCGCCGTCGCTCCTCCAGGGGTGGTGCGGCGGCAGCGGCGCCAACCAGGACCCGCGCCTCGCGGGCACGGCGGCGAAGGACACGACGTTCCCGGAGCTCGGGGGGACGACGTGGATCGCGGCGTGGCAGACGTGGATGACCGCGCTGAACGCGGCGCTCTCGGCCAAGGGCATCCCCCTCATCCCCAACGACGGCGCCTTCATCACGGGCTGGGACGATACGAACTACGCGCTGTCCGCGGGCATCTTCTCCGAGGGGTTCGGTGACCCGACGTTTGCCGAGAGCGACTGGCAGGCCGCCACGAACGAGCTCCTCGGCCTCGCCGCCGCCGACAAGCTGATGATCCTCCAGAACTACCTGAGCGCGTCGACCGACGCCGCGACGCGCATGTACTACCTGGGGAACTACCTCCTCGTGAAAGGCCACCACACCTACCTCGACTACTTCGCGGGCGGTCCCCTCGAGTGGTACCCGGAGTGGAAGGTCGACCTCGGCGCGCCGAGCGGCGCCCAGGCGACGAGCGTCGCGTCGATGCTGAGCGGCGGCGTCTACCGGCGCGACTTCGCGAAGGGGAGCGTCCTCGTGAACCCGTCGTCGTCCTCCGTGACCGTGACCATCACGGGCAATCAGGTGGTGCCCTCGGGCGGGGGAACCGTCGACGCGGCCGGGGACGAGCCGGGCACCATGTCGACCAGCGCCGTGACGTCCGTGACGCTCGCGCCGACGTCGGCGGCGATCGTCCTGCACTGAGGGCGCGCGCTTCAGTGCTTGGGCTGCACGACCTCGACGTCCCAGTCGACCGTGACGTCGCTCGACCCGGCGTAGGGCGGGAAGATGATCTTGTTGAAGGCGTTGACGACGCAGAGGCCGACCGGCTTGCCGTCGTAGGGCGTGGGGACCGTCGCTCCCTTCACGTGGCCGTTGCGACCCAGCACGACGCTCACCTTCGTCGAGCCCCAGGGGCCGTTCGCCTTGCCGTCGTCGTCCGTCGCGCTCCCGCAGTTGCTCTTCACCTGCCGCGCGGCGCGCTTCAGCTCCACCTCCACGGCGTCCTTGTCGTAGCTCGTGCTGCCGCCCGACGAGTCGTCGCCTCCCGCCGCCGACGAGTCGCCCCCGCCCTTCGCGGTAGACGAGCCCGCGGAGTGCGAAGACCCCGAGGACCCGGACCCGCCGCTGTCGTCCGACGGGACGCAGTCCGACCCGTTGAGCACCGTCCCCTCCGGACACGTCCCCGGAGAGTCGGCGCCCTTGCCGCCCCCGCAACCGAGCAGACCGACGACGAGCGCCGCTGCAGCCACCGTCCCGAGCCTCATGCCAGGCATCCTACCTCGTTAGAGGTCGGTGATCTTGTAGTCCTTGATCTTGTAGAGGAGCGCCCGGTGGCTGATCTCGAGGAGGTCCGCCGCCCGGGTCCGGTTCCCCTTCGTCTTCTGGAGCGCGCGCCGGATGAGGATCTGCTCGATGGCGGCCGCGGTCTTCTTGATCGAGAGCTCGCCGCTCGCCAGGTGCACCTGGACGGGATCCAGAGCGTCACGGATGCGCTCCGGCAGGTCGCCGAGTTCGAGGACGTCGCTCTCGGCCAGCACCATGGCGCGCTCGATCGTGTTCTCGAGCTCGCGCACGTTGCCGGGCCACGCGTACTCGAGGAGGAGCTTGCGCGCTTCCCCCGAGACGCCACGGGTGTGCGTGCCGAGGCGCGCGTTGTTGCGCGTCACGAAGTGCTCGATGAGCAGCCCGACGTCCTCGCGCCGGCTGCGCAGCGGCGGGACGTGGATCGACAGGACGTGGATGCGGTAGAAGAGGTCCTCGCGGAAGCGGCCCTCCTTCACGTCGGCGGTCAGGTCCCGGTGCGTCGCCGCGATGATCCGGACGTCGACCTTGACGTCCTTCGGGTCCCCCAGGCGACGGATGGTCTCCTCCTGCAGGACCCGGAGGAGCTTCACCTGGAGGTTGACGGGCAGCTCGCCGATCTCGTCGAGGAAGAGCGTCCCGCCGTTGGCCTCCTCGAAGAGGCCGCGCCGGTCGGAGGTCGCGTCGGTGAACGCGCCCTTCTTGTGCCCGAAGAGCTCTGCTTCGAGGAGGTTCTCGGGGATGGCGCCGCAGTTGATGGCGACGAAGGGGGCGCCCTTGCGCGAGGAGCGCGTGTGGATGGCGCGCGCGACGAGCTCCTTGCCGGTGCCGCTCTCGCCGGTGATGAGCACCGTCGTCTTGAAGTCGGCGATCTTCGACACGGTCCTGAAGATGCCGACCATCTCCGGGCTCTTGGCGAGGATCGACTCGAACTGGTTGTCCTTCTGGATCTGCTCCTTGAGGGCGCGGTTCTCGCGGCGGAGCGCCTCGCGCTCCTCGGCCTTGCGGAGCGCGAGGACGATCTCGTCGGGCTTGAAGGGCTTGCTGACGTAGTCGTAGGCGCCGGCCTTCATCGCCTCGATCGCCAGGTCCACGTTGCCGTACGCGCTCATGACGATGACGGTCGCGGGGTGCTGCTTGGCCTTGAGCGCGCCGAGCAGATCGAGGCCGCCCATCTTGGGCATGCGCACGTCGGTGAGGATGACGTTCGGGTCGAACGCCTCGAGCGCGGCCAGCGCCGCCTCGCCTCCGTCGGCCAACTCGACGTCGTACCCGTGCTTCCTCAGCAGGGTCCGGAGGACGAGGCGGATGTTCTCCTCGTCGTCGACGACGAGCACGCGGCGCATGGCTATGAAATCTCTTCAGAGCCAAGGTAGGGGAAAACAGCGGCCAATGCGAGCACGACGGCGTCGCCCCGCAACGGTTGCGTTCCCCGAGAGCGAGCGAGAGCGAGAAACAGGAAGGTCAGGAAGATCAGGAAAAGGAGCGGGGACTAGAGCCAGAAGTCCCTCGGATAGAGGCGCAGGACCGTGAGGGAAGTTCCGCGGCTGGCGCGCAGGGACTCCTCGTACCGCGCGAGCTGGGCGTCCGGGCCGATGGCGAACCATGAAGCGCCTGCTGGCAGCGGGGCTCCCGGCGGCAGGAGCGACGGGATCATCGCCGCGTAGACGGGCACGAGGCGGTCGTGGATGGCATCGGCGAGGCCGGCGCGGGACCGGAGCGCGAGGAGACGTTCACGGAAGGCGCGCACCCGGTCGCGCGTCACGCCCTCGAGGAGATCGGTGGCCATGGCTGCGGCGCGCTGCTCGTAGGTGTCCCCCGAGCGCGCGCCGAAGGTGTTCGCGACCGCGTAGTCGACGAAGCGGGCGTCGGCGGGTGCGCCGCGGACCTCGCCGTCCACGAAGCGCAGGAGCTGCGGCAGGTCGGCGCAGCGGTCGGAGTAGATGCGCATGCGCCCGGTGCGGGGCTGCACCGCGACGTACCCGCTGTAGGCGAGCGCCGCGCCCCAGATGCGCTTGTAGAAGCTGTGCGCGCCGGTGCCGCTGAAGACGTTGGCCGCGAGGAAGTCGACCAGGTGCGCGTCCGAAGTCTCGTCGAAGCCCGCGGTCGGCGCCGAGTGGACGAGCGCGCCGTTCGCGGTGCTCGGGTTGACCAGGGCGGCGACCGCCGGATCGGACACGATTGCACCGCGGGCGCGCGCACGCGCCGTCACGGGATCACGAGGGCCCGGGAGGTCCACGGGGACGGCGTTGCGTCCGCCCGTCGTGAGGCCGCCGAGGAGGGCGTCGAGCTCCCCCGCGAAGGCGCGCTGGGACTGCGTCGACCCGACGAGCCACACGCGCGCCCCCTTCGCGTGGCGCGTCGCCTCGAGGACGCGCCGGAACCCGTCGAGCGCCTCGCGTGGGTCGCGCGCCGCGTCGTCGGCCATCGTCGTGCAGAGGGCGCCCCAGTCGGCCGCGAGCGATCCGTCGGGCAGATCCACGAGCAGCTGCGCGAGCTCACGGCCCGCGCGCGCGGCACGGGCGCGGGACGCGGGCGGGAGGGTGTGCGCGGGGCCGCCCGGGCCCCCGCGTCCCAGCGACTGGGCGAGCTCCGTCAGCGAGGCGCGATGGAGCACCTTCCCCGCACCGCCGAGCGTCCGCAGGTACCTCGCGAGGGCGGGGTCCGCGTCCTCGAGCATCCACGACAGGCGGAACGCGTCGTGCGCGCGCGTGAGGAAGGACGCCGTGTGCGCGAGGAGCGGCGAGTCCTGCCGGCGGTACGCCTCGGCTGCGCCCGTCGCCCAGTACTCCTCCGGTCCCGTCATCACCTCGCGCAGGCGCGTCGCCGCGCGCCCCACGACGTCGCGGATGCGCGGGAGGTTCTCGGGCCGCCAGTCGGCGTTCCAGAGGACGTCGCGCATCCAGCCGAGGGCCCGCTTCGTCTCGTCGGGATCGTCCCCCGAGCCGGTCACGTCGAGCTCGACGCGACCCGTCGCGAAGCTCGTGTCGAAGCCGACGTCGAGGTCGAGCACCTCGCGGCGGAGGCGGTCGTTCATCGCATCGTACGGGATCGGGACGCCGTCCCGGACGACACCCACGTCGCGCAGCAGGGACGGCAGGAGCGAGAGGTAGACGAGGTCCTTCGGCGCGACGCCCTGCACCCCGAGGACGAGCCCCACCGTGGAGCTCTTCATCGACTCGAAGGTGGACGCGACGACGGGGACTTCGCGCACCTTCGACTGGGCGTAGGCGAGCGAGTCGTCGAGCGTCATCGGCGGATCGCTCACGAAGGGCGGCATCGGGACGGTCGCCTCGGCATGCGCGATCGCTGCGGTCCCCGTCGCGATCTCGCCCTCCCGCCGGCGGAGGGCCTCCTGCGCGTCCTGCGTCCCGTACGCGGTCTCGAGGCGCGTGAGCTCCCCCGCCACGCGCGCGTCGCGCCCCGCGTCGAGCTTCTTCCGGAGGTCCGGGCTCGGGTGGAGCATGACGCCGTAGGGGGCATCGAGCAGGCCCCACGCGGCCAGGCGCTCCCGCCACGGGTTGGTGCGCGACGTGGCGAGCGCCAGCGCGTGGTCGTACGCGGCCTTCTGCGTGAGGTCCTTCCGGAAGCCGGGCTCGCGGTTCAGGTCGACGAGGTGGCGCACCCAGAAGTCGCTCGTACCGCGGTCGCCGAAGAGGGGAGGCGTGTCGAGCACCTTGTCGAGCCGGCGGCGGGCGTCGATGACGCGGGCCTTCATCCGCTCGCCGAACGCGAGGAGCTCGGGGGAGCCCTCGGGCAGCGCGGCGAGCGCGCGCAGCTTCGCGAGCACGAGGTCCCGTAGTGAAGCGAGGGTCGGCTCGTCGGTGCGGGCGGGCCGGATGCTCTCGGCGCCGAGGAAGACGGGCTGCCCGGGGTCGTCGCTCGCGTACACCCAGACGGAGGTGGCCCCCACGTCGAGGCCTCGCGTCTTCGTGTCGACGAGCGCGTCGTACATCGTCGAGCTCTCCCCGCCCGCGAAGGCGGAGAGGAAGATCTCCATCGCCGTGCGCTCGTCGATGTTCAGGTGGCGCGTCGCGGGCCACGCGAGGATGGCGGGGCTGGGCTGGTCGGCGGTCGCGTACGGGTAGTCGACGACGCGGAGCGTGCCGGCCGGGGCGCCGTGCGCCGGCGGCAGGTCGGCCTCGGCGAGGTAGCGGCGCGTGTCCGCGGGCGGCGCGAGCGCGTCGAGCGTCCCGCCGACCCGGGCGAGGACCTCGGCCAGCGGGACCGACGACGGGAACGCGCCCACCATGCCCATGTTCGCGAGCTGGTAGTGCGCCGCGTGAAACGCGCGGATGTCGGCGGGCGTGAGCGCGCGGATGCCCTCGGGCGTGCCGCCGCTCGAGAGCGCGAGCGGGTGGGAGTCTCCGTAGACCAGCCGCCCGAGGACGTCCCAGCCGAGGGTGCTGGCCGACTCGTAGGTGCGGACCATCTCGTTGTAGACGGTGCCCTTCTCGTCGAGCTCGAGGCTCCCGTCCGGCTTCTTCCCGACGCCGAAGTTGCGCACCTCGCGGAGGATCTCCTCGTCCGAGTAGTCCGGGTGGATCAGCGCATCGAGCTGCGTCCGCAGGATGCCCCAGAAGGCCTCGGGGCCGGCCGACGTGTGGAAGTGGTAGCCGGTGCGGTACTGCCACGTCGCTGCGCTCCACTCGGCGAGCATCACGTGGTCGTAGTTCCCGAGCCAGCGGCCCTTGTTGCCCTTGCCGAGGAGCAGGTGCTCCTGCGTGTGCGGCGCGCCGCCGTCGGACGTCGGGTAGGTGGTCGCGTAGACGAACGCCTGCGGCGCGGACTCGATCGTGAGCAGATCGAACACGAAGCGCGTCCTCTCGTGGACGAGTCGCGCGCCCCGGGGGCGCCCCTGGTCGTCGACGTAAATGGCCCGAACGGCGAAGCCGGCCGTTTGCTCGCCCTCGGTGAGCGACGCGAGGGAGGAGGGAGCGGGGGTGGCCACGGCGGCCGAGGGCGGCGGAGGAGTCACGGGTACCGGAGCGGCGGGCGCGCACGCCGCCGCGGCGAGGAAGAGCCAGGGGATCGCGAAACGCACGCAGCTTTCTAGCACCGTCCGCTCCGGACTATCCTCGGTGCCCCTTGAGAACGGGACTCGACCGCCTCGCCACCCACCCCACGCTCGGCGCGGAGCTTCGCGGCGCGCGCGTCGGCCTCCTCGCCCACCCGGCCTCCGTCGACCGCCGCCTCGTGCACGCGCGCCTCATCCTCGACGCGCTCGGTGTGGGTGTCGCGATCGTCTTCGGCCCCGAGCACGGGTACGGGGGCGAGGCGCAGGACATGATCGGCGTCGCCGACGCGCGCGACGCGCTCGGGACGCCCGTCCGGAGCCTCTACGGCGAGCGCTTCGACGACCTCTCGCCTCGCGCCGAGGACCTCGCCGCCATCGACGTGCTCGTGGTCGACCTGCAGGACGTCGGGTCCCGCTACTACACGTTCGTCTGGACCGCCGTCCTCGCCCTGCGCGCCTGCGCGAAGGCCGGGGTGAGGGTGCTCGTGCTCGACCGGCCCAACCCACTCGGCGGCGATCCCGCCGCGATCGAGGGCCGCCGCCAGACCCGCGAGTACTGCTCGTTCGTCGGGCTCGAGCCGATCCCCGTCCGTCATGCGCTGACGCTCGGCGAGATCGTCGCCTGGCGCGCCGAGGTCGAGCGCCTGCCCCCCGAGGCGGTGCGCGTCCTCGGCGTGACGGGCCTGGCACGCGAGGACCACGCGAGCGCGTGGGATCGCGCGCTCATCATGCCGTCCCCGAACATGCCCGCGTACGAGACGGCGCTCGCGTACCCGGGTGGGTGTCTGCTCGAGGGTACGAACCTCTCCGAAGGGCGCGGCACGACGCGTCCCTTCGAGATCGTGGGCGCCCCCTGGATCGACGGCGCGCGCCTGGCCACGGAGCTCCACGCGCTGTCGCTCCCGGGCTTCCGCGCTCGGCCGATCACGTTCCAGCCCACCTTCCAGAAGCACGCGGGGCGCATCTGCGGCGGGGTGCAGGTGCACGTCACCGACCCGGGCGCGTTCCGGCCCTTCGCGACGTACCTGGCCCTCGTCGCGCTCGCCCACGCGCAGGACCCGGAGCACTTCGCGTTCCGCACCGAGAAGTACGAGTTCCGTGACGACGTGCCCGCGTTCGATCTCCTCACGGGGGACGCCGAGGCCCGCGAGCGGATCCTGCGAGGGGACGCGGCGATCGACGTCGCGGAGGCCGCCGCGAGGGTGGACCAGGCGGATCGGGCGATCGTGGACGAGGCCGCGGACGCCGGGCGCGTCCGTCGCATCTGAGGGCGCCCTAGGTGCCGGGCGACCGCGGCGAATTCATTCGCGCCGATCCGTTGGGCGCGGGGCGATCCGTTGGGTAAGCTCGTGGGGCGATGGGGAAGTCCGGCGACCCGCTCCTCGGCCGCACGATCGCCGGGAAGTTCCTGGTCGAGGCCCTCATCGGCAGCGGCGCGATGGGGGCGGTCTACCGCGCTCGCCAGGTCGCGCTCGAGAAGACGATCGCCATCAAGGTCCTGCACGGCGAGCACGCCGACGAGCCGCAGTTCGCTGCGCGGTTCCAGCGCGAGGCCAGGGCCGCGTCGCGCATGAACCATCCGAACTCGATGCAGGTCATCGACTTCGGCCAGGAAGAGGACGGGCTCCTCTACATCGCGATGGAGTACCTCGACGGACGCAGCCTGCACCGCGTCCTGCGTGAGGACCCGCGGCCGTCGCCCGCGCGCATCGCGGACATCCTCATGCAGACGCTGGCCGCCCTCGCGGCGGCCCACGACATGGGCGTCGTCCATCGCGATCTCAAGCCCGAGAACATCGTCGTGCTCCACGGCTCGGACGACGACGGGCTGCCGAGGGACCTCGTGAAGGTGTGCGACTTCGGCATCGCGAAGATCACCGACTCGCGCGCGTACCGTGGGACGGGCGAGCGCGATTCGGCTGCGCCCGTGACCACCGCGGGCTTCCTCGTCGGGACGCCGGAGTACATGTCGCCGGAGCAGGGGAGGGGCGACAAGCTCGACGCACGCAGCGACGTCTACTCGGCGGGCGTCGTCCTCTTCGAGATGCTGACGGGGCGCGTCCCCTTCGAGGCGGAGAACGCGATCGGCGTCGTGCTCCGCCACATCACGGAGGAACCGCCGCGGCCGTCGAGTGTCCTGCCCGGAATCGATCCACGCCTCGAGGCCATCTGCCTCCGCGCTCTTCGCAAGGCTCCCGACCAGCGCTATGCGTCGGCGCGGGACATGCGCGCCGAGCTGCGCGCGGTCGTCGACGGCGGCGTGCTGATGCAGAGCTCACCGGGGCTGCCGAACGTCACCGTGCGTACGTCCGACGCCGAGACGGCGACCGCCCACGCGGCGACCGTGCAGCTGGCACCAGCGGCCGTGACGGCGCGCATGGAGGAGCCGCTCGCGAAGCCGACCCTCGCAGGAACGGCGCTCTCGGTCCCGTCGCGCAGTGGACGCATCACGACGGTCGCCGTTGCAGCGACGCTGACCGGCGCGGTCGCTGCCGGCGCGCTGCTCTTCTTCCTGGGGCGGGCGCATCGCACGTCTCCGACCAAGGTGATCGCCGACCCCTCCGCGGCGCCGAGCGAGAGCGCTGCGATCCTCGAGCCCCTCGAAGAGGACCCGGACATCCCGCCCCTCGACACGGCGAGCGCCGCCGCCACGGGCTCTCACGCGCTCGCGCATGCGGGCCACGCGCCGAGCGCCTCGGCCCACGGGGGGTCGTCTGCGACTGCGCTTGCGCTCGTGCCCACGGCTGCTGCCCCCTCGTCCGCCCCTGCGCCGGCTCCCGCGGCCTCCACGGCGTCGGCGTCGGCGACCGGTGCCGTCGCCGCCCCTCCCCCGACCGACACCGAGCCGCCCTTCGATCCTTCGCGGGCGTACGTCGAGGTCGGCCTGATCAACGCGCAGGGGGTCCGCGGCCCCGCCGTCCGTGCGGCGCTCCACGGCGTCGCCCTGGCCGGTTGCTACCGCCGGGCGCTGACCACGCGCGGGGCGCGCGTGACGGGCGTGGCGACGCTCAGCCTCTCCATCGACGAGAACGGCGTGACGCGCTCGGCGATCGTCGTGGGTGCCGACTTCCTCCCCGGCCTCGCGCGATGCATCCAGGGGGCGAGCTCGGGTACCAGCGTGCCGAAATCGCAGGTCGACTCCGGCGGCGGAACCGCCGACGTCACGCTCGCGTTCAAGGCTCCGTGAGAGGGGCTGACCTCCTCGGGCGTGTCGTCGCGGGCAAGTTCCGCATCGACTCGTTCGTCGGAGGCGGCGCGGTGGGCGCCGTCTACAGGGCGCGGCAGGTCGCGCTCGACAAGGACGTGGCGGTCAAGATCCTCCACGGTGAGCACGCTGGCGACGCCACGTACGCTGCGCGGTTCCAGCGCGAGGCGCGCGCCGCCAGTCGCCTCGACCACCCGAACTCGGTGCGCGTCCTCGACTTCGGCCAGGAGCCCGACGGCCTGCTCTACATCGCGATGGAGTTCCTCGACGGCCGCGATCTGTTCCACGTCATCCGCCAGGACTGGCCGCTCCCGCCCCAGCGCACGGCGGACGTGCTGGGGCAGGCGCTCGCGGCGCTCGCCGTCGCGCACGACATGGGGATCGTGCACCGCGATCTCAAGCCCGAGAACATCATGATGCTGACGGGGACGGACGACGAAGGCCGCCCGCGCGACGTGGTGAAGGTGTGCGACTTCGGCATCGCGAAGTTCACCGAACAGCGCGAGACCGGGGCCGGACAGAAGCTCACGTCGCAGGGCATCGTCGTCGGGACGCCGGAGTACATGTCGCCCGAGCAGGGCAAGGGCGAGGCGCTCGACGCGCGCAGCGACCTCTACGCGATGGGCGTGATCCTCTACCAGATGCTCACCGGGCGCGTGCCGTTCGAGGCCGAGACGGCAGTCGGCGTCGTCCTAAAGCACGTGACCGAGGAGGCGGCCGCACCGCGGACCATCAACGCGGGCGCCGATCCGCGCCTCGAGGCCATCTGCCTGAAGGCGATGCGCAAGAAGCGCGAGGACCGCTACCAGGCGGCGCGCGAGATGCGCGTGGATCTGCGCGCCGTGGTGCGCGATCGGGGTGGCGCCCACCCGCTCGCGCACGCGACGACGCAGAGGCTCGCGGTCCCCGCGGACGTCGCGAGCGCGCCCACGGCGGTGGCGCTCGACTCGGGCGCCGTCGTCGCGGCCCCCGCGAGCACGCTGACGCCCGCGGGGACGGTGACCGACGCGAAGGCGCTGCGCCCGGGGCGCGGGCGGAGGTTCGCGTTCGCGGGAGGTGGGCTCGCGCTCGCCGTGGCCGCCGCGGTGGTCTGGGGGACGATGGCCTCCGCGCCTTCCACGACCGCCGTGCTCTCCGGTCCCGTGCCGTCTGCCGCGCCTCCCGCTTCGTCGAGCGCAAGCGCGCCGTCGCCGGCCGCGCCGCTTCCCCCGGCCCCTGCCACTGCCGTGCAGGACAGTTCGACCACGGGGATCCAGCCGGGCAGCTCGGAATAACGAACCAGGCCGGGGTGTCATGAGGGCGAGGGCGGACGGAGAGCCAGTCGGACGGCTTCCCGCCTCGCCCCTCCAAACCCCCCACCCCCCGGAGAACCTCGCAGACGCCTCTTGCCAGAGGCCCCCACGAGACACACGTCTGAAAGAGTCACACGCGGTCCGTCGACGCCGTCCCTCCTGCCGGCGTGGCGACCGCTCCTTGAGGGTTCGCGTGAGCCCCTCCCCCCACAAGCGCGAGCCCACCGCGCCCGGACGGCGAAAGCTTTCCGGGCGCGTTTTTTTTGTCCTGCGCGCGCACCGCATCGCCGCATCGTGGCGTGCGCGGCCGGGTCACTTCTTGTCGTCGAGATCCTCGGCGAGGTAGCTGAGGATGACCTCGTCGAGCGACTTGTCGCTGATGAGGTCCTCGCCGAAGATCGACTTGCCCTGCTGCGGCCGGGCCTGCCCGAAGATCGCGGCGGGACGCGTGGGCGCATACCGGCGCTCCGCGGCTGCCGTGACGGTGTTCTGCGACGGGCGACGCACGGGGGCCGCCGCGGGGGTCGCTCGCGCGGGTGGGGGCGTCTCCGCTGCGGGAGCGGTGCCGGGTGGAACCGGCGTGATGCGGTACTTCCCCATGGCCGACTTCTCGCGGAAGAGGTTGGGCGGCGGCGGCGGGAGATCGCTGCTGGCGCGGAGGACCGGAGACGCGGCGTTCGTGACGGCGGCAGCCCGCTCGAGCGCGTCGATGTCGAGCGTGAGCTCGGCGGCCTGCGGCTGGCGGATCGTGACCGGCGCGTCGTCGGGGCGCCCGAGCGGCGGGGGTGTCCGCGAGGGCAGCTTGGCGGGAGGTGCGCTCGCGCTCACGCTCGGGACGGCAGGAGGGCTGGGGCTGGCGACGGGCGCCACGGCGGCGGGGACCGGAGGAGGGGTCATCACGACGGGCGCGGCTCCGGCGCTCGGGGGTGACTCGGCCACGAGCGCTCGCGTGGCCTGCGAAGCGTCGGCGCCGCCCTCGGCCAGCGGGTCGAACTTGCCGTCGCGCAGGGCGATGAACATCGCCTTGTGCTGCTGCTTCATCATCTCGCGGACGATGTCGGCCATCCGGTCGTTGCCGACGTACTCCGCGTAGCTCGTCTTGACGCTCTTCAGGATCCGGCCGCCGTCCATGAAGAGGTGCGTGATGATGTGCCCGTACTTGACGCCCGAGTCCTCCGTCTGGATGTGGAAGACCTTGCCCTTGTGGCGGACGTTGTTGTTGTAGCCGAGCAGGGGCGACGCGAACTTCGTCGACATGAGCAGAGGGGGGCGCCGGGCGGCAGCGCGCGGCGGATTTCACCCTACCACAGCGAACGCGTCGAGAAGAGGAGCCGGCGGGAGCCTATGTAGTCAGAGCACCAGCGGCGTGAGAGCGTCCACTGCGCGCGCCGTGGCCGGCCGGACCGCGACCTGGAAGGCGTGTCCGTCCCAGGTGATCGCGACGAGAGAAAACTTCACGTCGCGACCCGGCGGATCCGCCTTCCACTTCACGGCCCACGGGCCGCGTGTCCACGCCTCGCTCTGCACGAACAGCGCGAAGAGTCCGCTCTCGCCCGCGTCGTTCGGCTCGCCCGTGAGGGTCTCCTTCTTCGCATCCTTTGCGTCCGTGTGCACCAGCGCGAGGCGCGCGTCGAGGTCCTCCCATACGACGAGCGCGAGCGTTCCCGGCCCGCTGAAGAGCTGGAGCTGCTTCAGCCTGCGTGTGATGCCCTCGGTCGCGTCCGCGCCTCCGGCCTTCGAAGGATCGGCGAGGAGCTCGGCGAGTCGGGCCGCCGACCAGAGGCGCGCCCAGTAGCGCGGGTCGTCGACCCCCGGAGTCCCCTCTCCCGAGGCGACGTCGTGTTCGATGCGGAACGCCTCGTCGACGCGCCCGGTCCCGGCCGCCGCGGCGGCGAGGCGCAGCCACGCCGTGGCCTTCTGCGGTTGGAGGTCGGTGAGCGTCTTGTACTGGCGATGCGCCGCCGCGTACCACCCGCGCCGGAGGAAGATGTCCCCGAGCACGCGACGCGAGACCGGGCTCGCGGGGTCGAACTCGACGACCTCGGAGTACGTGCGCATCGCCTCGTCCGCCGCGCCGCCGTCCGCGAGTACGTCGCCGAGCGCCTGCGCGAGCGTCGGCGTGAGGAGGCCCCGGTCGCGCAGCCTGCGCCCGTACGCGAGCGCGTCGGCCCGCTTGCCGTTCTGGACGAGGAGCTTGACGAGCCGCACGTCGCCTTCGGGATCCCCCGGCGCAACGAGCATCGCCTCGCGCAGGTGCGCCTCGCGCTTGTCCGCGTCGTTGATGTCGGCGAGCTCGCGGTCCACGGTCGTCCAGTCGACGCGGCCCCCGAAGAGGACGCGCGCCACGGCCGCCGCGAGCCGCGTGTCGACGGTGCGGCGCAGGATCGCCCGCGCGACGTACCGCTGCGCGTCCGGCTCGACGGCGAGGTACGAGAGGAACGTCCGGGCGCCGTCCTCGGTGTCGATGCGCGCCTGCACGAGATCGAGCAGCGCCGCCTCGTCCCGCCAGTCCGGGAGCTCGCACGCCACGCGCGCTCCGTCGTACGTCGACACGAGCTCGACCGCGCCCTGGGCGCGCGCGACGCGCTTCTTCCAGAGGACGATCCGCTCGACGAGCGGCCGGCTCGCGGCGTCGCTGCACGTGCCCATCGGGCGCCGCGCGATCACGGGCGGTGAACGGACGGGCTCCGGCAGCCTCGCGGCCTGCTTCGCGTCGGCGTGGTCCGTCGCGGCCTTCGTCCGGAGGTTCGCGGGGGGCTTCGCGACGAGCGGCGCGTGCGCTGCACCGGCTCCGCCGCCGCCCGCGCCCGTGTGCAGGTTGCCGAGCCCGGCCAGGCCGCCGGGCCCCCGCTGCGCCGCTGCCTCGGGCGGAGGAGGCGGCGTCGAGGACTGGTCCATCGCGGCGCTAGCGAGCGGCGCCGGGGCCGCCGCCGGGAGGTTCACCGCAGCCGAAGTAGGCGCGCCGTTCGCGCCGTTCGCTCCCGCCTTCTCCTCGGCTTGCTCCGGGTCGTCGCGCGACACCGGCGTCGCGACCGGCGCCCCCGGCGCCCCCGACGCGCGCGTGCCGTCGGGAGACGACTTCGCATCGCATCCCGCCGCCGTCTCGAGCCCCGCGTACCTCTTCGCGAGCGCGCGCTCCTCGCCCGGATCGAGCTCCGTCAGGCGCGTTCCCCGCAGCGGCGACTGTCGCCGCTGGATCCCCTGCCGCGCGTACGCCGCCTCGCTGTCGAGCGCGAGGATGCTCGTGTACGGGGTCATGAGCCCGTAGGTGAGCCCGAGATCGAGCACCTTCGCCCGGTTGTCGTCGGTCGTCGCCCCGCTCCCCAGCAGACGCCGCACGTACTCGGCCGCCCAGAGCGACGGGACGAACCCCGTCACGACGCCCGACTCGACGTTCAGCGGGTACTCCTGCGCGACGTCCTTGCCCGCGACGCGCCCCTTCACCGTCACCTTCGGCGGCAGCGCCCGGTGCGTTCGCGCGAGCAGAACGAGCTCCTCGCCGCGCGAGAGCTTCCCCGTCGACGAGTAGAACGGCTGGTCGAGCGCCGCGTCGAAGACCACCTCCACGTCCGTCATCGTGGGGGTCTTGATGGCGCTCGTCAGGCGGAGCGCCTGATCGGTCGCCTGCCCCGCGTCGTCGACGCGCAGGTACAGGCCTCCCCCCGCGCGTGCGAGCTCGCCGAGGAGCTCGTGGTGCGCGTCGGTCCCCACGCCGACGGCGAAGAACCGGGCGCGCGAGCCCGTGAGCGATCGCCGCATGCGGTCGAGCAGCGCGTCCGCGCTCGTCTCGCCCGAGGTGGGCGCGCCGTCGCCGACGTACACGATCGCCGGCTGCTCGCTCCCGTGCAGGAGGTCGAGCGCCGGCTCGAACATCGACCCGAGGTCCGTCGCCCCGCGCGTCCCGTGCTCGCTCAGGCGCTCCAGCGCCGACGCGATGCTCGCGTCCGTCGCCGGAGCGAGCCCCTTGTCCGGGTAGAGCACCGTCGACGACACGTCGACCGCGACGAGCGCGAACCGGTCCTCGTCCGACAGTGCGCGGAGGATGGCCTCGGCCTCGGCGGAGCGGAGCTGCCGCGCCGTCTCGTCGCCGCTCGCCGACGTGTCGACGACGACCACGACCGAGCCCTTTTGCGGCGGCAGGCCTGCGAAGTCGATCTCCGGCGCGTAGCGCAGCATCACGTAGTCGGCCTGGTCGGTCCCCGCCGAGAAGCGCCACGCCCGGAGCGGCGGGTGCTTGGGTGGCGCGAGCTCGAGCTGGAAGTCCGCCTGCGGGACGTAGCCGCTCCGGCGCATCGTCACGAGCTTGCCCCCGGGCTCCACGGTCGCGTCGAGCGACGTCGCGATGCGCGACTGCGGTCCCTCGTCGCCGAGGTCGACGGAGAGCGCGAACTCGTCGAAGCGGACCGGGTCCGCCGAGCGGAGCGGATACACGTAGCGGAGCTTGCCCTCGACGGTCGGCGTGAGCTGCCGGTATCGCAGGACCACGCGCCGCGTGCCGCTCGCGGGGATCGGGTAGATGCGCGCGCGGTAGCTCCGTCCGTCGACCCACTCGAGGAGGGCCGGGTCGTACGCCTGGCGCACCGCGGCCGCGTACTTCGCCGCCGCCTCGCGCCGCTCGACGACCTCGCCCTCGACGAGCTGCCCGTTCGTCTCGAGGGCGAAGCTCGTCACGATCGCGTCGACCGGAACCGTGAACCAGTACCAGCCCTCGATCGGCTGCCCGCCGGGGTTCGAGAACGTCTGGTCCACCTCCGTCTCGGCGATGCCCGACCGGAGGACGGCGTGCACCGTCTGCTTCGCGACGCCGAGGGGATGGGACGGCGAGCCCGGCGCCGCGAACGGATCGATCCCGTAGATGCGCCCCGAGCCGCTTCCCGCGGCCCCGCGCACAGGCCGCTCGTCGGCCATGCCGCCGGTCCAGTCCTGCCAGAACGCCACGGGGCTCACCTTCGGCGCGTCCTTCGCGTGCACGGCGCCGCTCTCGCCCGCGTTCACCTCCACGCGGCCGCCCGGGGACGTCACGATCGCCAGGCCGCGGGCGACGTACACCGTCGCGTCGTCGCCGCTGCGGCTCACGCTCAGGCCCGCGTCCGCCGCCCGCACCGTGTGCTCGCCGAGCTTCACCTCGACGGCGCCGCCCTCCGCGCGCGGCGCGTCGAGCCAGAGCTCGCCCTTCGCCAGCTCGAGACCGTGCTCCTCGAGGACCACCTCCGTCTCGCCGCGAAGGAACACTCCGGCTCCGTCGCCCGTCCGCACGAGCGCCCGCGCTCCCTTGTTGGTCGCGATGCGCGCGCCGATTGCGAGCGGCGTGCCGGAGATGGCCTTCGTCGTCCCGGCCGACTCGGTGACCGTCACGTCCCCGGCGGCGAGGTCGAGGCGCGCCCCGATGGCCCGCGCCGTCGACGCCGGCCCCGGCTTGCGCGCGGCCCACCAGACGACCACCGCGACGACCGCAGCCATGCCGCCAGCGACTGCGGCCCATCGCTTCCACGCGGCCCCGCGCGTCGGCGGTACTCCGGCAAGGTTTCCCTCGTTCGACAAGGACATGGCTCTCCCCTTGGATCGGCGATCGTACGTCCGGCAGGGGCCGGGCGATCTATCTATCGGGCGCGGGCGCGGGCGCGGGCGCGGGCGCAGGCGCGGGCGCGGGCGCGGACGCGGGCGCGGACGCAGGCGCGGGCGCGGTGCCGCGGCGGGCGAGCAGTGCGTGGGACGCGGCGGGCGCGAACATCGGGCGGCAGACGAGGTAGACGACGGGGACCCCCGCGACGACGCGCGCACCGGCGAGGCCCGCGGCCTCCCAGGGCGCCTTCTCGAAGGCGAGGCACGCGGGCCAGACGGGGCGTGTCATCCACGCGAGCAGGGCGGCGTAGGGGCGAACGAGAAGCCCCACGACGGGGACGCGCGCGGCCCGGCGGAGGGCGCGCACGAACCAGGGAGCGGCCTGCGGATCGGCCGGCGCCTCCCACGCGAGCGACGAGTTCGCGATCGCGAAGACGCAGCCCCAGTACGCGGCCCACGCGCCTTCCCACGCCCCTGCGAGGTAGGGCCCCGCGTAGGGCACGAGGCCGAGCACCCACGCGGGAGGCGACCCGGCGAGGACGAAGAGGACGAAGCGCAGCGCGCGCCACGCCTTGAGCCGCAGCCATCCGAAGTCGAACCGCAGGCGCGGCGGCCCCGGGAGCGGGTCGGCCGGCGAGCCCGTCACGACCGCCGCCTCGTTCGCGATCGCGTCGTGGTGCTCGCGGACGATCCAGACGAGCACCCACTCGAGTACGCCGAGCGCCACGAGGATGCCCGCGAGCTTCGATTCGAGGAAGTGGAGGAGGACCGCCCCGAGGCTCGCGTTCGCGTGCTTCTTCTTCTCGAGTTGCTGCTGCTGCTCCGTCTGGGTGGCCGCCGCGACGGTGGCCGCGACGAGCTCCGACGGTGGCCGGCGATCGCGCGCGGCCTGGAGTGCGGCCTCGCGCGCCGCGCGGTCCACCTCGGGGTTGCGCTCGTCGTCGTCGTCGTCGGTGTCGGCGTCGGCGGCCAGCACGACGGCGCTCCCGCGCGACTCGATGAGGTCCTTCGCGATCGACCCCACGCCCGCGGCCAGCGCGATCGCCATGAAGACGACCGGGATCGTCATCCGGTCGACGATCGACCGGCGCGCCGCGGGGTCCCGCCACGCCAGGCGCAGGATCGTGAACGGCGCGGTGAAGCCGTAGAGGAGCCGCCGCGCGTGCTCTCCCGAGGCCGGCGCGTGCAACCGGCCCGCGCGCGCATCCGCGATCGCCGCGGCGATCCCCTCCTTCGACTGCGCGGCGATCGTTCTGGGGGCGCGCCAGGAGTCCATCAGTCCCCGACGACGGGGCGGAGGCACGCCTCCCGGCGGGCGCGGAGATCGGATGCCTTCACCGTGAAGCCGAGCTTCCCTGCGTCGACGGCGAGCGCAGCGCCTCCGGTGTCGCCGATGCGGAACGCCGGGACGCCGGCGGCCTTCGCCGCGTCGAGCACGCGCGTGAGCGAGGCGGGTGCGACGCTGACGACGACGCGCGACGCCCCCTCGCCGAAGAGGCTCGCCAGGGTGTCCACGGCGGGCTCGTTCCCCTCGAGCCGCACGCTCGCCCCCACGTCCTCCGGCCCCGCGGAGCAGCACTCCGCGAGCGCCACCGCGAGCCCGCCGTCGGCCACGTCGTGAGCGCTCCGGAGCACGTGCGCCCGCGCGAGCTCGAGGACGAGCTTCTGGAGCTTCGCTTCCGCCGCGAGATCGATCGCGGGCGCCTCGCCCGAGAGCGCGTGCGTCGTCGCGACGAGCCACTCGCTCCCGCCGAGCGCGCGCACGCCGCGCGAGGCGGCAGCGCCGAGGAGCACGACCGCGTCGCCCGAGCCCTTGAAGTGCGCCGTCACGACGTCGTCGCGCGACGCGACGAGGCCCACCGCCGCGACCGTCGGCGTCGGAAGGATGCTCCGCCCGTCGGTCTCGTTGTAGAGGCTCACGTTGCCGCTCACGATGGGCACGCCGAGCGCGTTGCACGCCTCGGCGAGGCCGTCGACGCCGCGCGCGAACTGCTCCATCACCTCGGGCCGCTCGGGGTTGCCGAAGTTCAGGCAGTCGGTGACGCCGATGGGCTCCGCGCCGGAGCACACGAGGTTCCGGCACACCTCGGCGACGCCCATCGCGGCGCCGGCGCGCGCGTCGAGCTCGCACATGCGGCCGTTGCAGTCGACGGCGAACGCGAGGAGCTTCTCGACGACGACGCCGTCCCTCGCGCACGGTACGCGGACGACCGCCGCGTCCGAGCCGGGGCGCACGATCGTGCCTCCGCGCACGATCTGGTCGTACTGGCGCCAGACCCACGCGCGCGACCCGACGTTGGGGGAGCCGACGAGGTCGAGGAGCGCCTCGCCGAGATCGGCGGGGACGGGGATCTTCGCCGCGTCGAGGGACGCGCTCGCGGGCGCCGCGGCGGGTGCGCGAGGGCGGTCGTAGACGGGCGCGTCGTCGGTGAGCACGCCGATGGGGAGATCGCAGACGACCACGGGCGCGCGCTTCGACGGCGGATCGCGGAGCGGGTCGTAGCCGGGCGTCGCCTTGACGACCCAGCGCTGCGTGTCGGTCACGACGCCGATGACCGCGGCGTCCAGATCCCACTTCGCGCAGATGGCGAGGACGCGCTCCTCCTTGCCGGGCTTCGCGACGAGGAGCATCCGCTCCTGCGACTCGCTGAGGAGGATCTCGTAGGGCAGCATCGCCTTCGCGCGGCGCGGGATGGCGTCGAGGTCGAGCTCGATGCCGTTCTTCGCGCGGCCCGCCATCTCGACGCTCGAGGACGTGAGGCCCGCGGCGCCCATGTCCTGGATGCCCTCGAGGACATCCTCGGAGAAGAGCGCGAGGCACGCCTCGATGAGGAGCTTGCCCATGAAGGGATCGCCCACCTGCATCGTCGGGCGCTGCGACGGGCCTCCCGCGGAGAACTCGTCGGACGCCATGGTCGCGCCGTGGATGCCGTCGCGGCCCGTCTTCGCGCCGATGTAGAGGATGCGGTTGCCGATGCCGCTCGCGCGCCCGTAGAAGATGCGGTCGGTGCGGGCGACGCCGCACGTGAAGGCGTTGACGAGGATGTTGCCGTCGTAGCGCGCGTCGAACTGGAGCTCGCCGCCGACCGTGGGCACGCCGATGCAGTTGCCGTAGCCGCCGATGCCGGCGACGACGCCGCGCAGGAGCTCGGGGGTGCGGGGGTGGTCGGGCCGGCCGAAGCGCAGCGAGTTGAGGCTCGCGATGGGGCGCGCGCCCATGGTGAATACGTCGCGCAGGATGCCGCCGACGCCGGTGGCGGCGCCCTGGTGGGGCTCGATGAAGCTCGGGTGGTTGTGCGACTCCATCTTGAAGACGGCCGCGAAGCCGTCGCCGATGTCGACGACGCCCGCGTTCTCGCCGGGGCCCTGGATGACGCGGGGGCCCTTCGTGGGGAGGCGGCGGAGGTGGACGCGCGAGGATTTGTAGGAGCAGTGCTCGCTCCACATGACGCTGAAGACGCCGAGCTCCGTGTAGGTGGGCTCGCGGCCGAGGGAGGCGCAGGCGGTGGCGTACTCGGGCTCGGTGAGCTTGTGGGAGAGCGCGAGAGCCGGCGTGACGGGGGGATCGCCGGGAAAGGCGGCCGGAGGCGGGGAGGGGGAGGGGGAGGCAGGATGGACGGGAGGCGTCGGGGGCGGCATGCGCGGGGGGAGGGAGTAGCGCCGATGGGGGTGGGGCTCAATGCGGCGCCCGCGCCTGCGCCTGCGCCCGCGCCCGCGTCCGCGCCCGCGCCCGCGCCCGCGCCCGCGCCCGCGCCCGCGCCCGCGCCCGCGCCCGCGCCCGCGCCGTGATGTCCATTCCGTCAAACTTGCGAGAGGCGCAAGGGGGCTTTCGCTCGGGCTTTTCGATGGTCGCGCCGTGCTCGGCGACGTCAAGGACGCGCGCAGGAGCGCGCGCCGCTGCCGGGGGGCAGCGGCACTGCGCGGCCTGGCGGCCGCTTCGTGTCCTTGACGTCGCCTGCGCGCGGCGCGGACGGGGGGAGCCCGTCGCGAGAGGCGCGGTTGGGCAAGGAGTTGCCATGTTGCGCATCTATCAAGTCATTCTCGAGGTGTTGCGGGAGCTGCGGCCGGTGGTGGCGGCGATCGAGGCGCATGACCGCGACCTCGCTCGCCAGCTTCGACGGGCAGCGACGAGCGTCGCGCTCAACTGCAGTGAAGGCAGCGGCTGCAGCGGGGGTACGCGTCGGGAGCGGTATCGCAACGCGCTCGGGTCGGCGCGGGAGACCGCGGCGTGCCTCGATTCGGCGCTGGCGCTCGGCTACCTCGAGGGCGTCGACGCGTCGTTGCTGGATAAGATCGACCACGTGCGCGCGGTGCTCGTGAAGAACGTGCGGTGAGGCGTGGCGGCGAGCGGCTCGTGTGGGCCGCTCGCCGCCGTTCGACTACGCCGTGACGCGAACGAGGGTGCCGATGACGCGATTCATGAGCGGGGGCAGGGAAGGCGGAAGCGAGCCGACTTACCCCGCCGCCTGCGCGACTTGCAGGCACGCCCAGGTCTCGCGGGCCGAGCCGAGCGCGGTGCGGTACCGCTGCAGGCGATTGCCACCCGCCGAGCCGCTGCCCTCCGCGACGTTGAGCACGACCGAGCTTGCCGCCCGCCTCAATTGCGAGCCGAGGTCACGGTCGCATCGCTCGACCGCCCCGACGACGGGCCGCATGGTGGCAATCGCCTCGAGCATCACATCGTGAATCTGCAGCATGATGTTTCTCCTTTGCGCCTCGCGCTCTCTGCGCGGAGCACACGCGCCCCACGCCACGGCGCGCAGCACGGCTCAAGGACCCGGAGCGGCGAAGCCGCGGAGGGCCGCTCCCGCGGCGCGCGCTCCGGCGCGCGTCCTTGAACCGTGCGAGCACCGTGGCACCGTCAAGCAACCGACGAGCAGGAGAAAGTGCGCGTGCGTGAGGGCGGGCGAGAGCGAGAGAACCCTCTTGTTCGGTCTTGACAGTGCGCTACCCGCGCACTCCGCTCTTTACCGCGCCCGCGCCCGCGCCCGCGCCCGCGCCCGCGCCCGCGCCCGCGCCCGCGCCCGCGCCCGCGCCCGCGCCCGCGCCTGGCGCTCACGGCCCCAAATAGGCCGAGGGCCGGTCCCCACTTCCGCGGGGCCGGCCTCTCGACTGATTCACTGTTGTCTTTTCTTCTCGTGACGAACAGCGGTGCGCTGCCTGCCGGTGCAGCCGTTCGTTCACTCGTTCCTGCCGCTCTTTGGTTGGATGCGGCTGGGCTTTCGGGATTCCGGAATCTCGAATGCGTGAACTCGACGCCTGCAAGCTCGACGAAGCAGCCGAACGGTCGTCGTGGTCGACGCGTGCGATGACAGGTGAAGTGGCGTGGACCAACCGCCATGGCGGCCCAGTCGAGTGCCTACGCGCTGGCCGACACACTCGCGTGCGCCGGGGTCCGAATCCTGTCCTTGCACGTGAAGAAGACCAAGGCGATCCGAGAAGCTTTTGCCGCGAGGGCTGATTCGACCTTGGGCCTCGCCACGGCCTCCGTCAAGACACGCGCGCGAAAATACTTGGCACGATCGAAGCGTGATCGGGAGCGTGGCCCCAGACCCGCGATGACGCGCGCGGCAATGCAGGTGAGCGGCGCGCTCCTCGTGCTCACGGCGGGATGCTCACCGCTCGCTGCTCGCTTGGCCGCGGCTCGCGCTCCTCAGCCCTCGTCGGCCGCTTTCGTGCCGCCCGGCGGCGGAGGATGGGCCTCGCGCTCCAGGTACCGGAAGATCGTGCGCGGGTCGACGCCGAGGTCGCGCGCGGTCTGGGTGCGGTTGCCGTTGTTGCGCTCGAGGACCTCGAGCACGTACTTGCGCTGGAACTCTTCCTTCGCCTTCTCGAGCGGAAGGATGGGGCTCTCCGCCTCGCGCCCGAGGTCGAGGTCCTCCGGGCCGAGCAGCGACTTGTCGCAGAGGACGAGCGCCTTCTTGATGCGGTTCTCGAGCTGCCGGATGTTGCCGGGCCACGGGTGCTTCTTGATGGCGGCGAGCGCGGCGGGCGTGAAGCCCTGGACGTGCGTCCCGAGCTCCTCGGCGTGCTTGCTGAGCAGGGCCTTCGCGATGATGAGCACGTCGTCGCCGCGGTCGCGCAGGCCCGGCAGGTAGATGTTGACGACGTTGAGGCGGTAGTAGAGGTCCTCGCGGAAGCGGCCGGCGCGGATCTCCTCCTCGAGCACGCGGTTGGTGGCCGCGACGATGCGGATGTCGACCTTCTCGGGCTTGCTGTCGCCGACGCGGAAGACGATGCGCTCCTGCAGCGCGCGAAGGAGCTTCACCTGGAGGTTCAGGGGGAGCTCGCCGATCTCGTCGAGGAAGAGCGTGCCGCCGTTGGCGACCTGGAACTTGCCGGGCCGCGACGCGATGGCGCCCGTGAACGCGCCCTTCACGTGGCCGAAGAGCTCACTCTCGATGAGGTTCTCGGGGATGGCGCCGCAGTTGATGACGATGAAGGGACCCGTGGCGCGGTTCGAGCGCCTGTGGATCTCGCGCGCGATGAGCTCCTTGCCCGTGCCCGTCTCGCCCGTGATGAGGACCGAGATGTCGGTCGTCGCCACGCGCTGGAGCTTGCGGAAGACCTCGAGCATCGAGGGGCACGCGCCGATGATCTCGCCGAAGCGCTTGTCCTTGAGCTCCGCGACGAGCTTCTCCTTGTCGGCCCGGAGCGCGTTGAGGAGCATCGCGTTCTGGAGGATGGTCGACGCCTGCGCCGCGAAGATGCTGAGCACGTCGAGCTGGGTGCGGTCGAAGAGCCCCTTCACGCGGTCGTTGCCGACGTAGAGGACGCCCTGCACGTGCCCCTGCGACACGAGCGGCGCGCACATCACGCTCGAGAGGCGGAGCGCGAGCACGCTCTCGCTGGTCTTGAACTGCGAGTCGCTGAGCGCGTCGCTCACGATGACCGGCCGCCCGCTCTCGAGGACCTTGCGCACGATGCTGTCGCTGATCGCGCCCGTCGTGTCGGCGATGGCCTCGCCCTTCACGTTCCGCGACGCCCGGACCCGCGCCCCCGTCGTACCGCCCGCGCCCGCGCCCGCGCCCGCGCTCGCGCCTGCGCCCGCCCCCGCGCTCGCGCCCGCGCTTGCACTCGCCCCCGCCCCCGCGCTCGCCGGCCCCGCCTCCTCGGCCTCCGGCGCCCTCGATCCGTCGCTGGTGAACGCGTCGTCGTTCAGGAGGATGAGCCCCTTCTCCGCGCCCGTGACCTCGATGACGGCGTCGAGCATGTTCTCGAGGAGCTGGTCGATCTCCTTCATCATCATGAGCTTCTCGCTGAACTCGTAGAGCTTGCGGAGCCCGGCCAGCTGCTGGTTGGTGACGTGGAGCTGCGTCTCGCTGATCGACGCGGGGCCTTCGTTCGCGGTCGCGCGGGAGACCTTCTGCGGCTCGTCGAAGATGCTGAAGCTCACCTCGACGTCGCCGAGGGTGATGCGGTCGCCGTGGACGAGGCGCGCGCGGCGCTTCTTCTTGCCGTTGATGAGGATCTCGGCGGCCTTGTCGACCTCCTCGAGGTTGAAGTCGCGCCCGTCGAAGAGGACCTGGACGTGCGTCTCGGCGAGGCCGTGGCTCGGGATGGCGACGTCGTTGCCGAGCGCGCGCCCGACGGTGGTCACGGGCTTGTAGAGGACGAAGGTCCTGGGCTGACCCTGGGGCGGGAACCACTTGAGGAGGGGCATGGCGTCGCGCGACGAGAGGATGCCGCGGGGGACGATGCTCACTTTACCCCACTCGCCAACCTTCGGGAGGCCGTGTGGCGCCGATTCACTCGCCCGCCTCGACACCCCGCCGCCCCAGCCGCTCCCGGACCCGAGGTGATGCGCAATTGACGCAGTACGCGAAGCTCTGGCATAAGCGGCGGCCGGGTACGGATCCCTTCCATAAACTCGCAGGAGAGAGTCCCATGAAGAACATCGCAGTCCTCGCGCTTCTCGCCCTCATGGCGGGTGCAGGCATCCTCGTCGCGTGCGGTGGTGGCAGCGGCAGCACGCCGCCGGCCAGCTCGCCCGACAACGCGGCCTCCGCGGCGCCGGCCGGTTCGGCCGCCGCTCCCGCGTCGAGCAAGTAAGCAGCAGGTCGGGCATCGCCGCGCGGTCGCTCGCCGACCGCTCGCGCGGGCTCGCGGAAGGCGGGGCCTTGTCAGGGGCCCCGCTTTTCGTTTTGTATGGACCGATGCGAATCGCGACGACGCTCCTGGTCCTGGCGGCGGCCCTCTCGACGTTTCTCGTCGCGGCGTGCGGCGGTCCCAAGCCGCCGATGCAGCCCGACAACGACCAGAGCACCCTCGAGGAGGGCGCCGGCTCGGCGGCCCCGGCGCCGTCCGCGGCCCCCGCCACCTCCGCTCACTGAGGCGGCGTCACCACGGCTCGACGGCGCTCGTCACCACTGCCCGAGGGCGCTCATCGAGACGCCGTTCTGCATCGGCGAGAGGGCGAGCTGGAAGGGCGGGTCCCAGCCGGCGGCGCTGACGGGGTCTTTCCAGTACATGGAGATGACCGAGGCGACCGCGAGGCCCGCGACGCCGCCGAGGGCGTTGGCGATGAGGCCGTGGCGCGGGTCGCTCTTGCTGCCGATGTAGAAGAGGTAGACGGGCGTCGTCGCGAGCGTGCCGAGCGTGTCGCCGATCCACATCGCCTTGAGCGTGCGCCAGGACGGCGTGTACCAGGACGAGACGAGCGCCGTGGCCGCGATGCCCGCGTTGTAGCCGGCGAACCCGTAGGGCGCGGCGCCGTTCTTCCAGTCGTTGCTCGCGACGCCGGAGCCGAAGAGGACGCCGAACGCCGTGCCGAACCCCGCGCCGCTCGACACGAACGCGAGCGTCCGCGGATCGGGGCGCAGGTATTCGCCGAAGAAGTACCCCCCGATGCCGCCGGCGGTGGCCGTGACGAACGTCACCGACGTGTCGGTCGCGAAGCTCCACGTGTTCGGCCCGCCGTTGCCGGTGAGCTGCCACTGGAGGCCGCCGATGGCGACGCCCTCGACGCCGCCGAGCAGGAGCCCCGTCGCGATCGACGACGGCACCCCGCGCGGGAACTCCTGGTAGTAGTCCATCGCGTACGCGCCGATGGGAGCCGCCGCCGTCAGCAAGAGCGGCGTGATGACCCAGATGCCCGGGTCGGTCACGTGGACGATCGAGTCGAGCCATACGCCGGTGCCGAAGCCGTACGCGGCGCTGACGCCGTAGAGGTACGCCATCTCGCCGGGGCTGCGGAAGCGCGGCTTCTGCGGAGGGGGGTAGCCCGGCGGCGGGTAGCCCTGGCCGTACGGGCCGGGGTAGGGCTGCTGGCCGTAGGGCTGCTGCGGGTAGGGCTGCCCGTACTGGGGCGGCGGGTAAGGCTGCCCCTGCGGATAGGGCTGCGCGGGGTAGGGCTGGCCGGGGTACGGCTGCTGCGCGGCGGGCGGGGGATACCCTTGCGGCGGTGGGAGCTGGTAGGGCTGCGCCGGAGCCTGGGGATAGGGCTGCGGCGCCGGCTGCGGGTAAGGCTGCGCCTGCGGCGGCGGGTACCCCTGCGGGTACGGCTGGGTGCCCGGGGCGGGGTAGGGCTGCTGCTGCGGAGGGGGGTATTGTGCCGCTGCGACGGAGGTAACGGCCAGGACGCCGAGCCCGGCCAGCGCGGCCAGCGTACCTCCCCAGACACTGCGCGCTCGCATCGCTCTTCTCCTCGTACGGTCGACGTGCGGCGGTGGGTCGCGATTCAATTCGACGGCCCTCATCGCAGCGTGGCCCGCGCGACCGCGCGCGGATCGAACTCGTGCCCCAGCTCGCGGGACATGAGGTCCCGCACGGCCGCCTCGACGGGCTTGTCCTCGTAGAGGACGGCGTACACCTCGGACGCGATGGGCATCTGCACGCCCAGGCGGTTGGCGAGGTCGTACGCGCTGCGCGCCGTCTTCACGCCCTCGGCCACGTGCCCGAGCCCCGCGAGCACCTCGCCCAGCTTGCGCCCCTTGCCCAACTCGTAGCCCACCGTGCGGTTGCGCGAGAGCTCCCCCGTGCAGGTGAGAACGAGGTCTCCCATCCCGGCGAGCCCGGCGAGCGTGAGCGCCGAGCCGCCGCGCGCCATCGCGATGGTCGCGATCTCGGCGAGGCCGCGCGTGATGAGCGCCGCGCGCGTGTTGTGGCCGAACCCCATGCCGTCGACGATGCCGGCCGCGATCGCGACGACGTTCTTGAGCGCGCCGCCGCACTCGACGCCGGGGACGTCGTCGCTCGCGTAGGTACGGAGGAACGGCGTGTGGAAGCGCTTCATCACGTGCTGGCACACGCCCGCGTCGCGCGACGCGATGACGACCGCCGTGGGCAGGCCCGCGGCGAGCTCCTTGGCGAAGCTCGGGCCGGAGAGGAACGCGAGCCGGTCGCGGTGCCCGGGCGGGAGCTCCGCGGCGAGGACCTCGTCCATGAACTCGAGCGAATCGTTCTCGATGCCCTTCGTCGCGCTCACGATCGAGATTTGCGCGCCGTCGCCGAGCGCCTTCACGTGGGGCGCCGCGGCGCGGGCCACCTCGCGCGTCCCGTGGCTCGGCACGACGAAGACGACCATGTCCGCGCCGGCGATCGCGGCGCCCAGGTCGTCGGTGCACGCGAGGCACGCGGGCAGCGCGGCCCCGGGGAGGTAGCACGCGTTCTCGTGCGTGGCGTTCACCGCGTCGCAGAGGTCGCGCCGCCGCGACCAGAGCGACACCTCGTCCCCCTTGTCCGCGAGCACCTTTGCGAGCGCCGTCCCCCACGCCCCCGCGCCCAGCACGGCGACCTTCGAGGTCATCGCGACCAAGCTACCACGCTATGCTGCCCGCGATGAGGAGAGGGACGAACACGGGAACAGGGAACGGGGACGGGAATGCGGAATGGGGGGCGGGCGTGGGTGCGGACTTGGCCGACCGCGAGCTCCGCCGCCATTCCGCATTCCGACTTCCCGTTCTGTCCCTCTCGCTGGTCGTTGCGGTCGCCGCCGCGTGTTCGCCGAACTCGGTCTGCAAGATGGGGGGGCCCATCAACGACCCTTCGAACCGGACGATGCGACGCAACATCATGGCCTTCGGGCTCGGCAAGTTCTGCCAGGAGATGACGACGCGCGACGCGCCGCTCCGCCTCGCGCCGGACGCGCCGGTCATCGGGCGCTTCTACCCGCAGCACTGCCAGCAGCAGGTCCTCGACAACGGCGATCTCCTCGTCCGCTTCGACGGCATGGGGTACGCGTTCACGAACGTCTCGCGCAAGGTCACGTTCACCGCCGGCGCGACCGTCCGCTACGACCAGGACTTCCGCTGCGCGGACGACAACAGCATCTACGCGTACTTCGACCCGCGGAGCGTCGCGCCGCCCGACTTCCACGTCCTCCAGATCGAGCTCCCGGGGGCGAGCCTCGTGCAGGGGTGGATCACGCCCTACGCGGACAACTTCGGCCGGCAGATGCTCTCCGGCCAGCTCGGGCAGGGGTTCACCGTCATCCAGTTCGACGACGGCGCGCAGGACTTCGACCTCGGCCACGTGCCGCTCGGCCACCGTCCGCTCCATCCCTTCAGCGTCCACGGCGGCAACCGAGCGACCGTCGAGAGCTTGCGCACGCAGGTCGCCGCCGGAGAACGCGACTTCATCGGCCCGATCACCGTCGAGGGCGACCGGCGCGCCATCTACACCACGATGATGCTCGACGGGCAGCCGTCGGTGCGCGTGATGCTGGTGCCGCGTCCGCTGGGCGACGCCGCGCTCCAGGCCTACGTGAACAGCGCGGCCGTCGGCCCGATGCCGAACCCCGGCCCCGGCGGCAGCGGAGCGACGCCGAGCGACACCGTCCAGTACGGCGTGCAATACCAGCGTGCAGTGCCGGTTCCCCCGGGTATGTACTATGTCGTGATCGACAACACCGCGGCGGGCGCAGCCTCTTCCGCGGCGGTCATCAACTACTCGATCCAGATCGGTGACGTACCTTGACGACGGAAGAACCTCCCAGCGAAGAAGAACCGACGAGCGAGCCGGGAGGGGCGACCGAAGCAGAGGCCGACGAACCCGTGAACGGGGTGACCGACGCCGCGTCCCCGCGCGCGGCTGCGGCCAGCGATCCGGGCCCGGCGTCCCTGCCTGCACCCCCGCCCAAGCGCTCGCGCATCCTCCGGATCGTCTACTGGGCCGTCTGGTTCGTCCTCCTTCCCATCGTCCTCGCGTGCGTCCTCATCTGGGCGCTCTCGCCGCCGAGCGGCGCCGAGGTCCCCGGTGTCTTCGGCTGGATCCAGTCGGTCGTCCGTGCGCAGCCCGTCCCCGTCGGCATCGTCCTCTTCACGCTGTTCGAGATCGCTCTCTGGGGCGCGCGCCATCAGCTCCCGCTCGCGCGCCACGCCCACGCCCCCGTCCGGGGCGACCTCCCCGAGAACCTGCGCGGCCCGTTCGACCGCGCGCGCGCCCTGCTCGACGAGGCCGACACGATCCTCGTCCGCAACGAGAAGGCCGTCGTGCGCGAGCTCACGGCCAAGGAGCGCGACCACCTGCGCGCCGCGCTCGACCGCCTGCGCGAGACGATGGAGCAAGTGCCCTTCGACGCGCGCGACTTCACCGAGGCGCTGACCAAGGCCGACCAGCAGATCGACGCGCGCCTCGGCCGGTGGCGCAAGAGCGAGGTCCGCGAGTACGTCGAGGCCATCCTCATGGCCGTCGCCGTCGCGTTCGCGCTGCGCGCCTTCGTCATCGAGGCGTTCAAGATCCCGAGCGGCTCGATGATCCCGACGCTCATGGTCGGCGACCACATCTTCGTCAACAAGTTCAGCTACGGGCCGGCCATCCCGTACACGAACGCGCGCATCTGGACGAACATGCCGCCGCACCGCGCCGACGTGATGGTCTTCGCGTTCCCCGAGCACCCGGACCAGGACTTCATCAAGCGCGTCATCGCCCTCCCGGGCGACAAGCTCGAGGCGAAGAACGGCCACCCCATCATCAACGGGTGGGAGGTGCCGAGCTGCCGCGTGGGCTCGTGGTCGTACAGCGACTACGAGTCGCCCATCACGCGCCACGAGGGCGACCTCTACGTCGAGTACCTCGGCGACGAGTCGTACCTCACGTTCTACGACCACGCGTCGGGCATGTTCCCGGAGTACCAGGGCCCCTACTTCGCCAAGCAGGGCGAGGTCTGGGTCATGGGCGACAACCGCAACAACAGCCACGACTCTCGCATGTGGTACGGCGGGCAGGGCGGCGGGGTGCCGTACGCCAACATCCGCGGCCGCGCGCTCTTCGTCTGGCTCAGCATCAGCGACGCCGGCATCGACTGGTCGCGCGAGTTCGCCCCCGTCATGGGGCGTCCCCGCGTGCCTCCCGTCGCCCGCGCGCTCGACCCCGCGCTCGAGCAGTGCCTGCGGAGCCGGCCTGCCGTCACCACCCCGCCGAAGCCGTGACGCGCGCCGCGCTCCCCCTCGCGCTGCCGGGGCTCGTGGCGCTCGTCGCGCTGGCGGTTCTGCCGTGCGGCTGCGGCGCGGCCCAGGCCGCCGCGGCGAAGGACCCCATGCATTGCGAGCGCGACCCTTCGTGCGCCAAGTCGCGGGGCGCGTACCCCGACTGCACGAAGCAGTGCAACGACGACCAGGAGTGCGAAAGTCGCTGCGAGCAGGTGCAACAGGGCACCGATGCGCTAGGCCATCCCTAAGAGGTGCGGGCCATGCGGGCGGTTCTCTCCTTCGCGTGCTTCACGGCGGTCGCGGCAGTCGCAGCGATGGCGTGCGTCTCGGGCGGCCACGGCCCGACCGGGTCACCGAACCTCGACGGCGGCGTGTACGTGGGTGACGGCAACCTGGCGGGCCTGCAGCCCGAGACGCTCGCGTGCACCGGGGACACGACCGCCTGCGTCTCGGGGACGGTGACGTCGAAGTCGCTGCCGGCGGCGCAGCGGTTCGTCGCGAGCCTCTTCCCGATGTTCCCCATCCAGGGCGTCTCGCCCGTCGCCGAGCAAGAGGTGGCGGTCGACGGCACGTGGGCCTTCAGCGGCGTCGCGCCGGGCGCGCACTACTACGTGCAGATCGTGGGCGTGTACGGGACCACGTCGATCCCGGCGATGGTGGGGCCCGTCGCCGTGCCGACGTCGGGCGCGCCGATCGCGGTGACGGTCGAGCCCGTCGAGCTCGACGTCGTCGAGGGGTCCACGGCCGGTGGGCCGCTCGAGCTCCAGAGCGCGCTCGCGTACGTCTTCGATCCGGCGACGGGAGCCCCCTCGACCGGCGGCGACACGGTGTCGATGCTCGTCGGCGGGACGGCGGTTCCGCTCGCGTGGACGCAGATCGTCACGGGCGTCTACGGTTACTACGCCGCGCTCCCGGCGGGGACGGCGGCGCAGGCGACGTACACGCTCACGACGTCGGTCGGCGGTGCGGCCGCCACGTCGTGGAGCCTCACGGCGACGGCGCCTGCGTTCACGCCGTCGATCACCGCGCCGGCGGCGGGGGCGACCGTGCCCGCGGGGCAGGACCTCGCCGTGGCGTGGACGGCGCAGCCGGGCGCCGACATGGAGGTCCCCAACGTCTACACGCTGCCGTCGGGCGGCAGCTGGACGGTCGAGAACGCGTCGCAGGCCCCGCTCGCGTCGAGCGTCACGCAGGCGACCATCCCGGGCGCGGACGTGCTCGCCGGGCCGCTGCTCGTCGACGTCTCGTTCCTCGTGGGCAACTGCCCCGCGACGGCCGACGGCTGCGTCATCGCCGAGGCGATCGCGAGCAACCAGCTCACGGCGCAGTAGGTCGTCGCCGGGTCACGGGGCTACGGGGCGCGGGCCCGCAGCGGCGCGGGTCACCAGCGGAGGCGGAAGTGGACCGCCTTGGGGCGCGTCATGCCCTCGAAGCCCAGCGCGCTCAGGCTCACGCCGCGACCCGAGTCCTTCCACCCGCTCCACGGGAGCGCGGGGTCGAGGTAGTCGCACCGGTTCATGAACACCGTGCCCGCCTCGAGCGCCTTCGCGAAGCGGGCGGCGCGCTCGCGGTCGCGCGTCCACACGCTGGCCGTGAGCCCCATGCGCGAGTCGTTCATCTTCGCGAGCGCTTCCTCGTCCGAGTCGACCGCCACGACGGGGAGGATCGGGCCGAAGGACTCCTGCCGGAAGAGCTTCATCGTGTGGTTGCAGTCCGCGACGAGCGTCGCCTCGAAGAACCGCCCCCGCCCGCCGATCGCCGCGCGCTTGCCGCCGGCGAGGATGCGCGCCCCGCGGGCCCGCGCGTCCTGGACGAGCGCCTCGAGCTCCGGAACGTGGTGCGGCTGCGCGATCGGGCCCATCGTCGTCGCCTCGTCGCGCGGATCGCCCATCACGTACGCGCGGACCATCGGCTCGGCCATCTCGAGGAAGCGGCCGTAGACGCTCTTGTGCACGTAGACGCGCTCGACCGCGCAGCAGCTCTGCCCCGCGTTGTACATCGCTCCGTCGACGACGTTCTCGACCGTCTTCTCGAGGTCGCAGTCGGGGGCGACGTACGCCGGGTCGTTTCCGCCGAGCTCGAGGACGGGGTGGAGGAATCGCTTCGCGGCCGCCTCGACGATGCGGTGCCCGCCGAAGATGCTCCCCGTGAAGACGACGTGGTCGACGCGCTCGTCGCCGACCATGCGCTCGCTCGTCGGGTGGTCGCAGTCGAGCGCCTGGACGAGGTTCGCCGGGCCGCCTGCGTCGGCGAAGGCGCGCGCGAAGTGCCCGCCGCAGAGGGGCGTCCGCGGGCTGTGCTTGAGGACGACGGCGTTGCCCGCGAGGACGGCGGGGACGACGCAGTTGACGGCCGTGAGGAGCGGGTAGTTCCACGCGGGCAAGTCGAGCACCACGCCCAGGGGCTCGCGCACGATGCGCCGCTCGAAGTGCGCCACGGGCGGGAGGATCACGTCGGCGAGCGACGTCTCGGCGATCGACGCGAGGTGCCGCGCTCGAGAGGCGGTCGTCGCGAGCTCGCCGAGCGCCTGCTTCACGGGCTTGCCCATCATGCGCGCGACGTCCCCGGCGATGCGCGGCGCGTCCTTCTCCATCGCCTGCATCGCGCGCTCGCACGCGGCGATGCGGTCGTGGAGCTTCGACCCGCGCCACGCGCGCGCCGCTTCGCGCGCCCGGTCGAGCGTCTGCCCGACGGTGGCCTCGTCGGCGAGCGGCACCGTGCACGCGGCCTCGCCGGTGAAGGGGTCGTCGACGACGAGGGTGCGAGCATCGTTGTTCATGGGGTACCGAGCATAGCCCGCCGCCGCGAAGGCCGACGTCGGGTCCGGGGTGCGGAGGCGGCGTCTCCTTCCGGGCTCGGCCGCACGATTCAGGTGCGTGTATTTGCATCCGTCGCGCACAATCACGGCATGCGCTCCACGACGTCACCCGTCTCCGTCCGCGCGGCGGCTCGCGTTGCCCTCCGCGCGTCGGGCCGCGCCTCGGCTCGCCCGGGCCTCGCGCTGGGGGTCGTGCTCCCGCTCTCGCTGGCGCTCGCGGCTGCGTGCGGCTCCGCGGGCAGCAGCGGGAACCCCGCCACCGGCGGCGGCGACGCGAGCACCGACGGCCCCGTCACGACGCACGTCGACGGCGGCGGGAACGAGGGAGGCGCCGACGCCACGTCGCACACCGACGGCGGCGCCCCCCCTGCAGACGCGGGCGCCGATGCGTGGACGCAGCTCCCGCCGACGCCGGACCAGCCCGAGCTCTGGTACTGGCACCACAGCTACCTCTCGGGCACGAGCACGACCGAGCCCGCGCACAGCGAGGGGCTCATCGACCAGGCGGTCGCGGCCGGATACACCGGGATGGTCTTCTGGGACTCGGCCCTCACGTTCATGAACCGCCCCGGCTGGGACCCGACCAACGTCGTGGCGGTGCTGGCGTACGCGAAGTCCAAGGGGCTCACCGCGCTCGCGGCGGGCGCGCCCATCGGGTACTCGAACGACATGCTCCAGTCGGACCCGAACCAGGCCGAGGGGGCGAAGGTGGTCGGCGGCCAGTTCCAGGTGGCGAGCGGCGGCTCCGGGCTCGTGCTTCAGCCGATCAACACGCTGCCGCCCATCCAGAACGGCGGCTTCGAGTCGGGCAAGACGGTCTGGTTCGGCACGGGCGACGCCCGCACGGACGTGGACACCGCGGTCGCGCACTCGGGGAACGCGTCGGGCGTCATCAACGGGGGCACGTCGGGGAACGCGCGCTTCACGCAGGCCATCACCGTGACGCCGTGGCGCCTCTACCACGTGCAGCTCTGGTTCAAGACGTCGGGCTTCTCGGGCAACACGCTCAACGCCGAGGTGCTCGACTTCACGACGCAGGCGAACACGACGCTGACGCGCATGTACGAGTCGCCGACGATGACCGGTACGACGCAGGACTGGACGGTCTTCGACTACGCCTTCAACAGCCGCGAGAGCACGAGCGTGACGCTCTACCTCGGCGTCTGGGGCGGCTTCTCCGGCACGGTGTGGATCGACGACGTGATGGTCGAGGAGACGTCGCTCGTGAACGTCCTCCGCCGCGACGGCACGCCGCTGAAGGTCTACGACGCGAGCGCGACGTACGCCGAGGGGACGGACTACGCCCAGGTGGGCGACCCCGCGCTCGCTGCGAGCCCCGGCACCTACGACCCGTGGCACACGCCCCCCGTCGTGAGCGTCCCCGCCGGCAGCAAGCTCGCGTCGGGCGCGAAGGTCTCGATGGACTACTACACGGTCGTGCCGGAGATCGGCTGGGAGGTGACCTCGTGCCTCAGCGAGCCCGCGGTGCAGACGTGGAACCAGGCCAACGCCGCCGCGCAGCAGAAGGTGTTCCCCGCCGGCACGGGCGTCTTCCTCGGGTACGACGAGATGCGCCAGGGCGACTCGTGCGATCTCTGCCGCTCGAAGAACATGACCGCGGGCCAGCTCCTCGCGTGGAACGTCGAGCAGACGGTGTCGACCCTGCAGGGTGTCTGGGGCGCGGGCACGACGTTCTACTTCTGGGACGACATGTTCAGCCCGTACCACAACGCCGTGAACGACTATTACGACGTCGAGGGTGACCTCACCGGCTCGTGGGCGGGCCTGCCGCCCGGGTCGGTCATCATGAACTGGGACCTCGGCGCCCTGGCGCAGTCGCTGAAGTTCTTCTCGGGGACGGATACGAGCGTCACGCCCGCGCAGCCGCACGGGTTCCAGCAGATCATCGCCGGCTACTACGACTCGGGCGACGGCGCGACCTCCGGCACGCAGGAGATCCAGGCCGCGACGGGCATCAAGGGCCTCGTCGGCGTGATGTACACGTCGTGGGAAGACGACTACTCCCAGCTCAAACCGTACGCGGATGCGGTGAAGGCCGCGTGGCCGGCGTACAAGACCAGCGCGCCCTGATCGAAGGCGCGCCCGGTGCCGTGGGGCGCCATGTGCAGGACGTTCATGGCTGCGCGGGGACGCCGTTCTGCCACTGGCCCCAGCCCGTGACGATGGCCTGCACGACGGGCATCGCCGCGTGCACGAGGTTCTTCGTCGAGATGCCGAGGCCGCCCGAGTTCAACGATGCGAGGAGGCCCGCGGCGTCCGTCTGCCCCGGCGAGGGCGCCGAGAAGTCCGACGCGGAGCGCAGCAGGGCGACCCGGTGCAGGTCGACGATCCCCGTCGCGGCACCACGCTTCAGCACCTCGAGCGACGCGTTGTCCTCCTGGGCGCTCGTGCAGAACGTGCCCGCGCCTCCGGTGAGAAGCGTGACCCAGTCGCGCGCGCGCTGCTGGAGAGCCGTGCCGGCGATCCAGGTGTCGCTCGACGTGGTGTCGCACTGCGTGACCACGGGCGCCTGGTTGGCCGGGGCCGACGGGTAGCTGGCGCGCGAGGCCTGGGCCTGCGCGTCGTCCTCGAGCTGCGCGCCCTTCGAAAGCGAGAGGGCCGCCTGGAGCATCGTCTCGTCGAGCTGAAAGACCTCCGTGCCGGTGAGCGTCGGAGGGGCCTGGGTGGGGCCGGTCGTCTCGAGCCCGAAGTAACCGTAGGGCCAGCCCGCCGGCATCTCCCGCGCGTCGATCTCGTACGAGAGCCCGAAGTCCACCGCGTAGCGAGACCACGCCGCCGTGCCGAGCGTCCCTTGCGCGGGGTCGATGCCGGCGATCCCCGCGATGAGGAAGTACGCGCGGGAGAGATCGAGCCCGGATCGGTAGAGGAGGACGGTCATCGACGAGGCGGCGTTCGCGTACCCCATGCCGAGGGTGACCTCGCAGACGTCGTCCGCGTTGCAGTGCACGTTCGGGTCGGTCGACGGAAGGCCCGCGACGGGCACGTCCTCGGTGGAGCCCATCGCGCCGAGGAACGGCTCCGCCTCGAGCGTGGACATGTTGACGATCATGACCTTGACCGCGCGCGCGGTCGTCGCGGCCGGCGGGGCGCTGCCCTTCGTGCCGCAGCCTGCGAGCGCGACCGCGAGCAAGCCCAGGCGCGTGCCTCTGCCCATCCGTGCGGTCACTGCGGGACCCCGTTCTGCCAGTCGCTCCAGTCGGCGACGATCGCCGACACGAGCGGGCCGGCGGCGGCGACGAGGTTGCCGATCGCAGGCTCGAGGCCCGCGTGACCGCACGCGACGAGCGCGTCGTAGGGAGACTGGCCGGCAGGCGGGCGATCGAACGACGAGGCGCCGTTCGCGACCACGACGCGCGTCGCGTCGAGCAGGCCCGCGCTCGCGCCGCGCTGGAGCGCCGTGATCGCCGCGTTGTCCTCCTGCTGCGACGTGCAGTAGGTCCCGGCGCCGCCCGTGAGGAGCGACACCCACTGCGTCGCTCTCTGCCCGAGGAGCGCGCCTTGCCAGTACGTGTCGCTCGTCGTCGTGTCGCACGCGACGACGGCGGGCGATGCCGACGCCGGCGCGCTGGTGTACCCCGCGCGGCAGGCCAGCGCGGTGGAGTCGTCGCCCAGGGTTGCGCCTCCGGCGAGCGCCACCGCCTTGGATACGAGCGCAGGCGTCAGCGTGTAGAGCTCCGTTCCGAAGAGGCCCGGAGGCTTCTGCGTGGGGCTCGTGGCGTCGATCCCGAGGTATCCGGTCGTCCACCCGGCGGGCAGCGTGCGCGCGTCGACCTCCCACGAGATGCCGTAGTCGACGACGTTCGTCGCGAACGCCACCGAGCCGAGCGTCCCCTGGCCCGGATCGATGCCCGCGACGCCCGCCACGAGGAAGTAGGTCTGGCGCAGGTCGAACGTCCCGCTGAACACGACCGCCGCGACCGACGCCGCGGCGTTCGCCTTGCCCATTCCGGTCGTGACGAGGCACACGTCGTCGGCGTTGCACCGGACGACGGGATCGCCGGCGGGCAAACCCGCCACCGCGAGGGTCTGCGTGAGGCCGAGCGCCTCGATCCACGGCTGCGCCTCGACGTCGAACATCGTGACGATGAAAACTTTCACTCCCCGCGGACTCGGTGCCTGCCCGTGGACGACCGGCGACACCGCGAGGAAGGCCACGGCGATCACAGTCGCGCCCGCGAACGTGCGGGCCCCGCGCGCCCCGCGCGCCCTGCGCGAGACTGCCTCGCGCGCAGCGGTCTTCGTGGATCTCCAGCCGCTCATGAGGTCCGGTGGGGACGTACCATCGCCCGCGGTGCGGCGCGCGCATGCAGGGCGAAGCGTGAGACCAATGAGACGTCGGCTGCCGGTCGCCGGGGTAGCATCCCCGCCGTGAATCGTTACGCCATCGCCGCGGTCGCCGTCGTTCTCGGATGCAGCGTGCCTCTCGCCTGCAGCAGCTCGTCGAAGTCGGGCGCCGGGGGAGGGGGCGTCGACGCGAGCACCGACGGGTCGGATGCGGCCGTCGTCAACGACCCGCTCAACTGCATCCCCCCGGGGACGCCCAACAACGCCGCCGGCGTCGGCGGATATTGCACTCCCAACGGCGGGCAGTGCGCGAACGCCGGGCCCGATGCGGAGGGGACGATCTGCACGGCGGACTTCGGCACCGTCGTCCCCGCCCACGCCTGGTTCTGCACGACGCTCTGCGAGATCGACGCCTCGGTCACCGGGTGCGGCGAGAACGGGCCGCCCTGCGTGAGCGCGGAGGGTGAGTTCGTGTGCCTGCCGGCGGCGTGCTCCGGGTTCCTCACGGCCCTCGAGGAAGCCGGCGCCGGCGCAGGCGACGGCGGCACTGCGTCCGACGGCCACTGACGCGGGGCCCGTCGTGCGTGCGGCAGCCGTCGCCTTCTTCGCGCTCGGCGCGCTCGGCGCGTTCGCCCTATGCGCCGCGCTTCCGGGCTGCACGCGGGGCGGCTCGTCGCACGAGGACGTCGACGCGGGCGGCCCGGCGCACACGTGCCCGCCCGGTCTCACGGCGGCTCCTGGGGAGACGACCGAGACGGTGACGGTCGGAGGGATCGCGCGCACGTACATCCTGCACGTGCCGCCCGGCTACACGGGGGCATCGCCCGCGCCGCTCGTCTTCGACTTCCATCCGATCGGCGTCGAGGCGGCGATCTGGAAGGGCGTCACCAACTGGAGCGCGACGGCCGACGCGAACGGATTCCTGGTGGTCTGGCCGCAGGGCTACATGAACTCGTGGAACGTCGGTCGCTGCTGCGATCCGGCCCTCGGCGCGAACGTGGACGACGTGGCGTTCACGCGCGCCGTCATCGCGCAGGTGTCGTCCGAGGCGTGCGTGGACGCGAAGCGCATCTTCGCGAGCGGGTGCTCGAACGGCGGACGCATGAGCTACGAGCTGGCCTGCGACGCGGCCGACGTGATCGCGGCCGTCGCGCCGGTCGACTTCGACTGCGTCACGGGCGCCACGAACGACCCTTCGTGCGGCAACTGCACCCCGGCGCGGCCCGTCTCCGAGACGCAGTTCCGCGCCACCGGGGACATGTACTGCCCCTACGACGGCGGGCCCACCAGCGTCGTCCCGGGCCTCCTCTTCCCCGGCGCCCAGGAGAACTTCGCCGCGTGGGCCGGCATCGACGGTTGCTCCGGGACGCCGGCCCAGGCGCCCGACGACTCCGCGTGCTCCACGTACGCGACGTGCTCCGCCGGGGCAGAGGTCACGCTGTGCACCGTCCAGGGCGGGAGCCACTGCGGCAACTACGGGGCGTTCCCCATCGTCGCCACGGCGTGGGACATGTTCCAGCGCAACCCCCTACCGTGAGCTACGGCGTCGAGGCCAGCGACTCTTCCATGTACCTGCCCGTCGCCGTCTTGGCGCGCGAGAGCTTCTTCGGCTCGCCCTCGAAGACGATCCTCCCGCCGTCTTCTCCGGCCTCGGGCCCGAGCTCCACGACCCAGTCGGCGCAGGCGATGACGTCGGGGTGGTGCTCGATGACGACGAGCGTGTCGCCGCGCTCGACGAGGCGCTCGAGGACGCCGAGGAGGCGCTTCACGTCGGAGAGATGGAGGCCGGTGGTCGGCTCGTCGAGGACGTAGACCGTAGGCTCGTGCGCCGAGCCGGCGGTGAGCTCCGCGGCGAGCTTGAGGCGCTGCGCCTCGCCGCCGGAGAGCGTGTTGGAGCCCTGGCCGATCTGGACGTACCCGACGCCGAGGTCGGTCATCGTCGCGAGGGGCCGCGCGATGCGCCGGTGGTTGGCGAAGACCTGCGCCGCGTCCTGCGCGGGCAGGTGGAGCACGTCGCCGATGGAGAGCCCGGCGTAGCGCACCTCGAGCGTCGTCGGTTCGAAGCGCGAGCCGCCGCACGCCTCGCAGGGCGCCACGACGTCCGGCAGGAACGGCATCTCGGCGACGATGGTGCCCTGGCCGTCGCACGCGGGGCATCGCCCGCCGCCCGTCGCAGAGTTGAACGAGAAGCGCGCCGAGGAGTAGCCGCGGGTCTTCGCCTCGGGGAGCGAGGCGTAGAGCTTTCGCACCTCGTCCCAGACGCCGAGGAAGGTGGCGGGGACGCTGCGCGGCGTCCGGCCGATGGGCGACTGGTCGACGGCCAGCGCGCGCCGGACGGCCTTGGTTCCCTTGATGGCGGCGTACGCGCCGGGCTGTGGCGCGACGAGCTTCAGGGCCTTGCGGAGCGCGGGATAGAAGACGTGCCGGACGAGGGTCGACTTGCCCGAGCCGCTCACGCCGGCGACGACGCACATGCGGCCCACCGGGACGCGGAACGTGACGTCGTGGAGGTTGTGCGCGCGGGCGCCGGAGAGCTCGATCCATGCGTCGGCCATCGGCCGCTTCGGCCGGTCGACGCGCGCGGTCTCCCGGAGGGCGCGTGCGGTCGGCGAGCGCGGATCGGAGAGGACGCGCGCCGCTGGCCCCTCGACGACGACGTGCCCCCCGTTGCGGCCGCCGCTCGGCCCGAGGTCGATGACGTGGTCGGCCGCGCGGATCGTCTCGGCGTCGTGCTCGACCACGAGGACCGTGGAGCCCATCGCCGCGAGGCTGCGGAGGTTGCCGAGGAGGCGCTTCGTGTCGCGCGGGTGGAGGCCGATGGTGGGCTCGTCGAGCACGTAGAGCGCGCCGGTCAGGCCGCTGCCGAGCTGCGCGCTCAGGCGAAGGCGCTGCATCTCGCCGCCCGAGAGGGTCGACGCCGGACGGTCGAGCGCGAGGTAGCCGAGGCCGACCTGCTCGACGAAGGCGAGGCGCCGGAGGAGCTCCGCGTGCGGCGCGCGCGCGATGATCGCGTCGTCGCCCTCGAAGGCCCACGCCCGGGCCGCCGCGAGCGCGGCCGACACCGAGCGGCCCGTCGTGGTCGCGTACGTGTCCCCGTGCAGGCGCACGCCGCGCGGCACCGGCGAGAGGCGCGTGCCCCCGCACGCCGAGCACGGGTCGTACGGACCTTCGTATTCGAGCGCCTCAGGGCCGCCCTCGACGCCCGTCCCCTCGCAGTCGGGGCAGCGCCCTTGCTTCGTGTTGAACGAGAACCACCGCGGATCGAGCTCGGGCACGCCCGTCCCGCACTTCGCGCAGGTGCGCGCGGTCGAGAGCATCTTCTCCTGCTCCTTGGCGCTCGGCGCTCCGTCGCCGACGCGGAGCGCACCGCCGCCCCACGCGAGGGCGCGCTCGAACGTCGCGCGGTCGAGGGCGCTCGTCCTTCCGTAGTGCACGATGAGGTCGATCGTGTGCTCTCTCGTCTTCGCGAGCTTCGGCGGCGGCTCGATCGACACGAGCTTGCCGTCGACTCGCGCCGTCTTCACCCCGGCCCGCGATGCGGCCGTGAAGAGGTCGAGGTACGTCCCCTTGCGGGCGCGGACCGCCGGCGCGTAGATGGTCTTCGGCGCCGCGTCGCGCGTGCGCGTGAGGCGCTCGAAGAGGGCGTCGGCGCTCATCGGAGTGACGGCCGCGTCGCACTCCGGGCAATGGAGCTCGCCGACCTTGGCGTAGAGGAGGCGCAGGTAGTGCGCGACCTCGGTGACGGTGGCGACCGTCGAGTTGGCTCCGCCGCGCGAGGTCCTCTGCTCGAGGGCGATCGACGGGGGGACGCCCATGACGGCGTCGACGTCGGGGCGGGGCAGCGTGGGGAGGAACTGGCGTGCGTACGGCGTGAGCGTCTCCATGAAGCGCCGCTGGCCCTCCGCGAAGACGACGTCGAACGCGAGCGACGACTTGCCCGAGCCGCTCGGCCCCGTGACGACGCACACCTGCCCGTGGGGGATGGCGCAGGTGATCTCCTTGAGGTTGTGCTCGCGCGCGTGGGAGACCTGGATCGAGAGCGGGACGGGCGGCCGGTCCGAAGCCTTCGCCCTGCGGCTCGCCGCGCCGTTCCCGGTGCTCTCGAGCTCGTCCAGCGCGCGCAGCGCTTCCGCGGTGCGGCCCTCGCCGCGGGCGATCGCCTCGGGCGTTCCGGTCGCGACGATCGCGCCGCCGTGGGGGCCGCCGCCTGGGCCGAGGTCGACGACCCAGTCGCACGCACGGACGACGTCGAGATCGTGCTCCACGACGACGACGCTCGCGCCCTCGTCGACGAGGTCGTGCAGCGCCTTCACGACGTACTCGGCGTCCTGCGCGTGCAGGCCGGCGCTCGGCTCGTCGACGACGAAGAGGGTGCCCTTCGCCTGCTCGCCGAGGGCGCGCGCGAGCTTGAGGCGCTGCGCCTCGCCGCCCGACAGCGTCGAGAGTGGCTGGCCGAGCGCGAGGTAGCCGAGGCCCACCTTGACGACCGGGTCGAGCGCGCGGCGGAGGACGTAGTCGCGGGCGTTCGGAGGATCGAAGAGCGCGAGCGTCTCGTCGACGCTCATCGCCAGGACGTCGGCGACGCTCTTGCCGCCGAACTTCACGGCGAGGACCTCGGGCTTGAAGCGCTTGCCCTGGCACACCGGGCAGAGGAGCTGCACGTCCGCGAGGAACTGCATCTCGACCGTCTCGTAGCCCTCGCCGGAGCACTCCTCGCAGCGCCCCGAGGGCACGTTGAACGAGAAGTGCGCGGCGGTGAGGCCGCGGCGGAGGGCCTCGGGCTCGGAGGCAAAGCGCGCGCGGACTCGATCCCACGCCTTGACGTAGGTGGCGGGATTGCCGCGGGCCGTGCGCCCGAGCGGCGACTGGTCGACGAGCACGGCGCGCGAGAGGGCGCCGAGGCCCTCGAGGCCGTCGTGCGGCCCGGGGCGGTCGACCGACGTGTCGCCCAGGGCGCGCGCCGCCGCGCGGTAGAGGACGTCGTGGACGAGCGTGGACTTGCCCGAGCCGCTCGGACCGGTGACGGCGCAGACGACGCCGAGGGGCAGCGTCGCGTCGATTCCCCGAAGGTTGTGCGCGCGCGCGTTCTTCACGCGCAGCCACGCCTTCGCTTCTCGACGGGGCCGCGCCGGCCCGCGAGCGGCGGCCCAGGCCTTCCCCGTCGGAAGATCGGTGCGCTTCGCGAGATCGGCGGGCGTGCCGTCGAAGAGGATGCGCCCGCCGTGCGGACCGGCGCCGGGCCCCATCTCGAGGACGCGCTCGCACGCGCGTACGATCGTCGGCTCCTGCTCGACGACCATCACGGTATTGCCTGCGCGCGCGAGATCCTTCATCACCTGCGCCAGCGCGGGGACGTCCGTGGCGTGCAGGCCGACGGTGGGCTCGTCGAGCACGAAGAGCGTGCCGGTGAGCGCGGCGCCGAGGGCCGTGGTGAGGCCGGCGCGCTGGGCCTCGCCGCCGGAGAGGGTACGCGCCTGGCGGTCGAGCGTGAGGTAGCCGAGGCCGACGGCGTCGAGGTAGCCGAGGCGCGACGCGAGCTGCTCCTTCACGCGCTTGCCCTGAGGGCCGCGCGCGTCGAACGCGCGGAGGCGCTCGAGCGCGTCGGCGACGGTCAGCGCGTGCCAGCCGCCCAGGTCGAGGCCGGCGACCCGGTACGCGAGAGCGGTCCCGTTGAGCCGAGACCCGCGGCACGCCTTGCAGACGGTATACTCGCGGTACCGAGAGAGAAGGACGCGCACGTGCATCTTGTACGTGCGGCCCTCGAGCCACTCGAACCACGCCTTCACGCCGGGGTACTTGCCTCCATGCCAGCTGCCCTCGCCCTCGATGACCGCCTGGCGCTGCTTCGCGGCGAGCTTTTCCCATGCGACGTCGAGCGGGATCTTCGACTTCTTGCAGAACTTCTCGAGGACGCCGCGCTCCCACGTCGTGCTCGGGCCACTCCAGGGCCGGATGGCGCCTCCGCCGATCGTCTTCTTCGGGTCGGGGATGACCTTGTCCCAGTCGATGGCGATGACGCGCCCGAAGCCGCGGCACGGCTGGCACGCGCCGAACGGCGAGTTGTACGAGAAGAGCCCCGGACGGGGCGGCTCGAACGAGCGACCGCACTCGGGGCACACGAGGCCGCGCGCGACCGTGACGTGCGTGCCGTTCTCCGCTCGCAGCTCGGCCCGGCCGCCGCTCCGCGACCACGCGGCCTCGAGCGCCTCCTGCAGGCGGCGCGCGTCCTTCTTGCTGACGCCCACGCGATCGACGACGACCTCGAGGCGGACGCCCGGCCCCGTGGCCTCGCTGGGCCGGAGGTCGTCGATCTCGCGGACGGTGCCCGCGACGACGAGGCGGCGGTAGCCGTCCTTTGCGAGCGCCTCGCGAAGCTCGAGGAACTCGTCGGCGTCATCGGCCTCGACGGGGTAGGTGACGATGGCGCGCCCGCCGTCGAGTGTCTCGGCGAGGCGCGCGGCGGCGTCTCGGGGTGAGGTGTCGACGGCGGCGACGTTGCAGTCGGGGCACGTGGGGATGGCCTCGCAGCCGAAGAGCGCCGCGAGGTAGGGCTCGATGTCGGCCATCGTGGCGAGCGTGGACCGGCTCGATTTGACCGGGGCGCGTCGATCGACCGCCACGGTCGCGGCGATGGGCGCGAGCTCGTCCATCGGTGGGCGGTCGAGCCGTTCGAGGAACTGGCGTGCGTACGGGGAGAAGCTCTCGACGAAGCGCCGCTGGCCTTCTGCGTAGAGCGTGTCGAGGGCGAGCGACGACTTGCCCGCGCCGCTGGGCCCAGTCACCGCGACGAGCTGCCCGGGCTGGAGCTCGAGGTCCACGCTCCGGAGGTTGTGCGTACGGGCGCCGCGCAGGCGAATCGGCAGCATGGGGGAGGGGACTATGCATCCGATCGCGCGCTCGCGCAGGGGGGGAAGGCTGACAAGGGTCTGTCAGGATCGGCTGACCCCACGTTCCTGCTTCGACGGTCGAGCCGTGGAGGGACGGAATCCCGGGGGGGCGCTGCTCAGGCGCCGGGGAGCTCGAGGCGGAACGTGGCCCCCGGGGTGGCGTCTACGAGCTCGATGGTGCCGCCGTGGGCGACCATGATGCGACGTGCCAGGGCGAGTCCGAGCCCGGTTCCCCCGGCGCGGGCGGTTACGAGGGGCTCGAAGACGCGGGCTGCGATGGCCTCGGGTACGCCCGGGCCGTCGTCGCCGACCTCGAGACGAAGGCAACCGCCCGATGCGCGCGCGCGCGTCGTGACGCGCGGGACGCCCGGGCCGCTCGCATGGATCGCATTCTCGTAGAGGACGTGGAGGACGCGGGCGAGGAGGCCCGGGTGTGCGCGCACGCGCAGGTCGCGTGGTTCGATCACATCCTCCCAGTCGGCGGCGTCCGGAGCGAGATCGGCCCGCGCGCCGACGAGCACCTCCGCAACGAGCACGGACTCCGCGTGGAGCGCGTCGGCCCGCGCGAGCGACATCAGGTCGTCGACGATGCCGTGGGCGATCCGGGCGTTCTTTTCGATCTTGACGACGTGGGACAACGTCGCCGTCGCGTCTCCCCTGGCGGCCTCCTGCCGGGCGACGTATGCGCTGGCGGAGATGACCTGGAGGACGTTCCGGAGCTCGTGGGCGACCTCGGCCGCGATTTCCCCGACGACGGCCAGCCTTTCGCGCGCCTCGTCGTCGGCCGGGACCACGGGACCAGGGTATCAGGTTGTCGTCCCAAGCGCGTCCCGGGGCCGCCGAGCCGGCTCCCGAGCGCGGCCGGCGGCGGAGGATGCGCGCGCCACGCTCCCGCGTGCCAATTCAGCGGGCTCACGTCGGCAAGCCTGGAGCCGCGGGCCCGTTACCTGTAAGTTTTAGTCGCGAGGCTCCACCCCTCCTACATGGCCGCAGTTCATCCAGAGACCAAGATAGGTCCCGGCGTCCTGCTCGTCGGGAAGTACAAGGTCAACCGCGAGCTCGGACGTGGCGGGATGGCGGCCGTTTACGAGGCCGAGAACGTCAGCATCGGCAAGAGGCTGGCGGTCAAGGTGCTGGCCGCGGAGCTCGCGAACTCCGCCATCGTGATCGAGCGGTTCTTCCGGGAGGCGCGGGCGGCGGCCAGCGTGAAGAGCCCGTACATCGTCGAGGTCTACGATTCGGGCCGCCTCGAGGACGGGCGGCCCTTCATCGCGATGGAGCTGCTCGAGGGCGAATCTCTATACGACCGCATGGCCCGCGTTCGCCTCATCGACACGCAGTCCACCGTGCGAATCATCGGTCAGGTCGCCAAGGGCCTGATGAAGGCCCACGCGGCGAACATCGTCCATCGCGACCTCAAGCCGGAGAACATCCATCTGTGCAAGAGCGAGGACGGCGAGGAGATCGCGAAGATTCTCGACTTTGGCCTCGCCAAGTTCTACTCGCCGGTGAAAACGGACGAGAAGACCGCGCGCCTGACGCGCGAGGGCGCCGTTTTCGGTACGCCGGCGTACATGTCACCGGAGCAGGTCAAGGGCCAGGGCACCGTCGACCACCGCGCTGATCTCTGGGCGCTCGGCTGCATGACGTTCGAGTGCCTCACCGGCCGCCCGGTGTGGAACACCGATCAGGGCGTGGCGATGACGTTCGCCGCGATCGCGGCCGCACAGCTGCCCGTCCCGAGCCGCCTGCGGCCGGATCTACCTCCCTCGTTCGACGTGTGGTTCAGGAAGGCGCTCGATCGCGACGCGAACAGGCGGTTCCAGACGGCCAAGGAGCTGGCCGACGACCTCGCGCGCGCACTGAATGCGCCGCCGATCTCCCTCGTGAACGTGGGGTCGCCCAGCCAGATCGAGTTCGAAGCGTTGTCGCAGAATCCCGCCGCGATCGCTTCCCTCGAGGAGCGCGGGCCGTCGTCGCAGCGGTCAGGCATCAAGAAGCCGACGCCGCCGATCGGGTTCGCAGCCGATGACACGGTGAAGGTGGGGAGCGAGCCGCTCGACCTGCTCGCCCTGCGCGACCCCGCGCTGAGCGCAACGGACCTCCCGCCCACGGCGACGCCCGAAGTGCCGCCCGCGTCGACGTCGCGGCAGAAGAGCGGGTTCCTCCGGTTCGCGATCTCGGCCCTCTTCCTCGCGGGTGCGGGCACCGCGGCCTGGTTCGTCTACGGAAGGGTCGTGCACCCGACGGTGACCGGCCCGGTCGCCACGGCCAGCTCCGCGGGGACGCCCCCGCCGCCATCGTCCAGTGCCGCCGACTCGGCTTCCTCGGCCACTCCTCCGCTCGAGCTGCCTAAGTGGATGACGACCATCGAGGAGGGCCAGGTGGCGCTCTCCGGCGGGGACGCCGACGGCGCCCTCCGCAAGTTCAAGGAGGCATCGGACGCGGGCGGCGGTGCTCTCGCCAAGTCGTTCATCGACCAGGTGAAGCTCGGCGCGGCCACCACGGGCCCGTGCAAGATGGTGTCATTCTCTCATCCACGCCTCGGCTACGGCGGGAACGTCGGCCGGCCTACGCTCGCCGTGACGTCGAAGGGGGCGGTCGTGGCGTGGACCGACGACCACGAGTCGCCGGGACACGACCACGTCTACTCGGTGCTGCTCGACGCCTCTGGGCGCCCCTCCGGCCGCGCGCGGGACCTCACTCCCGAGTCGGACTACGCGATGCGCCCCGCGCTGATGAGCGTGGACGACCGCGTCGCGCTCCTCTTCTGGGACAAGGGGGGCCGCGAGCCTGGCGTGAAGGTGCGATGGCTCGACTCCGATGGGCGCATCGGAGGGATGAGCACCACGGTCGGTGCGCCGAAGCCGGGCCTCTTCTGGCCCGCAATGGACCGCGCGCAGGACGGCACGTTCTGGGTGGCCTGGGAGCAAAACCCCGACAAGGAGGGGGACGACATCTTCCTCCGTCACGTCGACGCCGATTTCAAGCCGCTCGGCGGGGAGATCCGCGCAACGGACTACGAGCCCGAGAAGGGCAAGAGCCCCAAGGTCAGCGTGCCGAGCATCGCGGTCTCGAACGCGAACGTTTTTCTCGCGTATGCGCTCGAGCAGGACAAGCAGCACCTCATCGAACGGATGCGCATCCCCCTCGCATCGCCCGATCTGGCGACGGGGCTCCAGGGCTCCTCGAAGGCGAGCCGCCAACTCGGCGAGACGACCGTCTCGAGCGAGGACAAGGTGGGCGGTGACTATCCGGCGATCGCGTGCACGCGAGACGCCTGCTTCCTGGTCTGGCACGAGATCGAGAAGGGCGCGCAGGCAGCCTTGCTCGACCCTGTGAAGGGGACGATGCTGTGGCGAAAGCGGTTTGCCCCGCGCGGCGGGCACCCCGCCGTGGCCACGACGCCCGAGGGGCTTGCCGAAGTCGCGTACTACGAGGGTGGTCGCGTCCGCATCGCGTCCGTCTCTCGCGACGGCGTGTCGACGACGAGCACGTTCGCGAAGGTGACGGGTGACCAGCCGCGGCCGTGGATCGCAGCGGGCCGCGCGCGCGGGGAGTGGTACGTGAGCTGGCTCGACGTCGAGGGCGGCCACACCGAGAGCTTCGTCGCTCGCCTGCAGTGCCGGAATTGAATGCGCGCGCCGCCGCTGCGCGAGGCGCTCTGGGTCTCGGCGGACGTGACGATCGCTGTCGCGGCCATCGTCGTGGCGTTGCCCCGGAACTGGCACACTACCCTCGTCGGGCTCGCGTTCCTCGGCGCAACGTGGGCACTCGTATGGAGGCGTGACGACGCCGTCGTTCGCGCGTCGGGTCTCGCGCTCGGCGGGCTGGTGATCCCCGGGGAGCTCCGTGCGAAGGACGTCGCTCGGCAGGGGCTCGTCGCGTCGGCGTGGGCCTTCGGCACGATGGCGCTCATCGTCGTACCGTTTTTCTTCGGGTGGCGGCTCTGGTGGTTGCACGGAATGCCCGCGCTCCATTTCTCGATGAGTATCAAGCCCGGGGAGGCCGTGAACGAGGTGCTCGGGCAACTCTTCGTCGTTGCTCTCCCGGAGGAGGCCTTCTATCGCGGCTACCTGCAGACGCGGCTCGACGACGCCTGGACGCCGCGATGGCGGATTCTCGGTGCGACCCTCGGCCCCGGATGGCTCGTGGCAAGCGCGATCTTCGCCGTGGGGCACCTAGCCACGTTCCACGCGCCGACACGGCTGGCGGTGTTCTTCCCGTCCCTCATCTTCGGGTGGCTCCGCGCACGGACCGGCGGCATCGGGGCATCGATGACGTTCCACATGCTGTGCAACGTCTACTCGCAAGCCCTGGGGCGCGGGTACGGCCTGTACTAGGCTGGCGGCGTGCACGTCGTCATCACGGGTGCGTCGAGCGGGATCGGCGAGGCTCTCGCGCGGGAGTACCTGAAGCGCGGTGCATCGGTGACGCTCGTCGCGCGCAGAAAGGCGTTGCTCGAGGCGATCGCCGAGGACCACCCCGGCCTTTGCCACGTGGTCGAGGCCGATCTGGCGGACTACGCGAACGCCGACGCGTGGGTAGAGGGGGCGATCGCGGCCCTCGGGCCGATCGACGTGCTGGTGAACAACGCCGGCGTTCAGATCGTGAGGAGCACGGTCGAGACGACGTGGGACGAGGCAGAGCGGCAGATCCGCCTCAACACGCTGGCACCGTTCAAGCTCACCAAGCGCGTGCTTCCCGACATGATCGCGCGCGGGCGCGGGACGATCGTCGACGTCTCGTCGAGCGCGGCGCTCGCACCGACGCCGGGGATGTTCTTCTACAGCGCGTCGAAGGCCGCCATCGGCGCGGCGTCCGAAAGCCTGCGCGGCGAGCTCCGGAAGACCGGCGTGCACGTCGTCACGGTTTACCCGGGGCCGGTGCGGACCGCGATGGAGGCGAGCGGACGCGCTGCATACGAGGAGACGTGGGCCATGCGGACGTTCACGCCGACGGGCGACGCCGCCGTCCTGGGGCGCAAGATCGCCGACGCGGTGGCTTCGCGCCGGGCGCGCATCATCTACCCGGCGCTCTACGCACTGACGCGGCACTTCCCCAACCTGACGCGCTTCGTGATGGACCGTTTCACCCCGCCGTTGAAGGCCCTCCCCAAGGGAGGTGGCGCGTGACGTTCGAGTTGACCGGCGTGGTCGTGGACCGAGTCGTCCTGGCAGCGCTCGAGGAGGACCTCGCGTCGGGCGACTTGACGACGGAGGCGTGCATCGACGCCGACGCGCGAGCGGTCGCGCACGCGGTGGCCCGCAGGGCGATGGTCGCGTGCGGGGGAGGGGTGTTCGCGCGAGTGTTCCAGCGCGTGGATAGCTCCCTGACGATCGAGAGCCACGTGGCCGAGGGCGCTTCGGTCGAGGCACGAGCACGGCTGTGGACGGTGCGGGGGCGCGCGCGTTCCATCCTGATGGGCGAGCGCGTGGCGCTGAACCTCGTGCAGCGGATGTGCGGTGTGGCCACGCAGGCGCGGGCGTACGTCGACGCCGTTCCCGCCGGATGCCGCACCAGGATCACCGATACGCGCAAGACGACGCCTGGGCTCCGAGCGATCGAGCGGTACGCAGTGCGTGCGGGCGGGGCGCACAACCATCGTGACGACCTCGGCGCCGCGGTACTCATCAAGGACAACCACGTGGCGGCGTGCGGCGGCGTGAGCCAGGCCATCGGGCGGGCGCGCGCGGCCGCACCCCACACGGCGAAGATCGAGTGCGAGGTCGACTCCCTCGAACAGCTCGACGAGGCGATCGCCGCCGGCGCGGACATCGTCCTGCTCGACAACATGGCGACGCCGATGCTGGTAGAAGCAGTCGAGCGCGCAGGCGGAAAGGCGCTCCTCGAGGCGTCCGGCGGCATCACCCTGGGACGAATCGCCGAGATCGCGCGCGCGGGGGTGGACGCGATCAGCGTGGGCGCGCTGACCCACTCCGTTCCAGCGGCGGACGTCGGGCTCGATTTCGAGTGAGATCTTCGCCGGACCTGGCGCGAGCAGCGGACCTCGTCGCCGAGAGCGGCTCCGCCCTCGGACGGCCGCTCCACGTTCTCGCGCGCACGACGTCGACCAACGACGAAGCGAAGCGCGCCGCGAGGGAGGGCGCGCCGCACGGCGCGACGTGGGTGGCGGAGGAGCAGTCGGCGGGGCGCGGCAGGCAGGGCCGGTCGTGGGTGTCCGCGCGCGGCGAGAACCTCCTGTTCTCGGTCCTGCTTCGCGTGACATGCCCTCCCGCGCGGCTGCCTCCGGTCGCGCTCGTGGCGGGGCTGGCCGTTCGCGACGCCGTTGCGCGAGCGGCGCCGGCGGTGGAGGTGCGCATCAAGTGGCCGAACGACGTGCTCGTCGGGCCGCGCAAGATCGCCGGCGTGCTCGTGGAAGCCGTGACGGTGGGGTCGAGGGTCGAAGCGGTCGTCGTCGGCGTGGGGGTGAACGTTCACGTGCGCGCCTTCCCGGAGGATCTCGCGGGCCGCGCGACGTCGATCGCTCTGGCGGCGGGGAACCCACCGGACCGAGGCGCGGTGCTGGCCGATGTGCTCGCGAGCCTCGATCGCGACGTCCACGTCGTCCTCGCGCGCGGCCTCGGGCTCCTGCGCGCGCGGCTCGACGAAGCCGATGCGCTGCGCGGCCGGCGCGTGAGAAACGAAGGAGGGGACTGGTCCGACGAGGGAACCGCCGCGGGGATCGACGACGAGGGAAGGCTCCTGGTCCGCCGGGACGACGGCGTCTTGGCGCGCTGGAGCGCCGGCGAGGTCCATCTCACATGAGCCCCGCGCGCTTCCGAGGAGGTGAGGTTCTCGGGCGCAGCATCCGCTGGTAGCAGTCCGGGACTCACCGGGCAGTTCGGTCCCGAGTGCCGTACGCTCGCGCTCATGTCCTCCGTGCCGTCGTCGTCGGTCTCGTGTGGGAGGCCCGGTTGCTCAGGCACCATCGACGACGGCTACTGCGACGGATGCGGCCTCGCCCAGGTGGGCGCTACACCTGCACCGGCGTTTCCTTCTCCGACGGGATCGAGCCGCACGGGCACGAGCCCCTCGGGGCGCACGCCGTCGACGCGCAGCGCCCGGAGCTCGCGCTCGACGCGGTCGACGCGCTCCGGCTCCACGCGCAGTGGGCGCTCGGCGCGCGCCCTGGGAGGCATCGTCCTCGCTCGTCCGCCGCTCCCGCCGCAAGATCCGCTCGCCGTTCTCATCGCCCCGGAGGTTCCCGATCGGAAGCGCTTCTGCTCGAGCTGCGACGCGAAGCTCGGTCGCGAGGGCGGTTTCTGCCCCAAATGCGGTCAGGCGTACTCGTTCAAAGCAACGCTCGCGCCGGGCGACGTCGTCGCTGGCAAGTACGAGGTGAAGGGGACCATCGCCTTCGGCGGGCTCGGGTGGATCTACCTCGCGCTCGACACCGTGCTCTCGCGATGGGTCATCCTCAAGGGCCTGCTCAATGCCATGGATCCTGGCATGATCGCGGTCGCCGTGAAAGAGCGCGAGTTCCTCGCGGCGGTGAAGCACCCGAACATCGTCGGCATCTACGACTTCGTGTTGCACGAGGAGCAGGGCTTCATCGTCATGGAGTTCGTCAACGGGCGGACCCTCATGCGGTTGCGCAAAGACCGTGGCGGCCCGCTCCCCGTTCCCGAGGCCATCTCGTACGTCGTCGAGGTTCTCCCAGCGTTTCAGTATCTCGACGACGCAGGCCTCGTGTACTGCGATTTCAAGCCAGAGAACGCGATGGTCGAGGAGGACACCGTGAAGCTCATCGACATGGGCGCGGTGCGGGTGGTCGATGACTCGACGAGCGACGTCTACGGCAGCAAGGGCTACACCGCTCCCGAGGCGCCGGACGCGCCGACCCCGCTGAGTGACCTCTACAGCGTGGCGCGCGCGCTTGCGGTGCTCGTCGCGGACTTCGATTTCCAGGGCAAGTACGACAGGAGCCTCCCGCCCGCAGCGGAGGTGCCCGTTTTCGCCCAAAACGAGGCGCTCTACCGCTTCCTGGCGAAGGCTACGCGGTCCGCCCCGCAACAGCGATTTCAGACGGCAGCCGAGATGGCCGAGCAGCTCGTGGGTGTCCTCCGTCACGTAGCCGACGCAGGTGAGGTTCCGCGCATCGACAGCGAGTTCTTCGACCCGGACAGCGACCCCGGAATCGCTTCCACCCACCACGAGGGGCACGACGGTATCCCGCGCCTCAAGGTCGATCGCTCGGATGCGGCGGCGAGCACCATCCTCGCCGCTGGCGCGGTCGGCGACCCGGCACGCCGGCTCGCGATGTTCGAGCGTGCCCTCCAGCAACACCCCGGGTCGATGGAGCTCGCCCTTCGCCGCATCGACGAGGTCGTGAGCCTGGGGCGCTTTGCGGACGCCGAGCGTTTCATGGCTGAGGTACAGAAGGTGCACCCCGAGGACTGGCGTCTCGCCTGGTATCGGGGCCGTGCCCTCCTCGCGCAAGGCAAGACGGCCGAGACGCTCGTCGAGTTCGAACGGATCCTCGATGAGATGCCGGGCGAACTCGCGCCGAGGCAGGCCGTAGCGCGTGCGTACGAGGCGGGCGGGCACCTCGACGAGGCCGCGCGGTACTACCGCGCGGTTTCTCGGGCCGACCCTTCCTTCACAGGTGCGGCGTTCGGGCTGGCGCGCTGCCTCGAGCGGACGGGCGATCGCGCCGCGGCGGCGGACGCATATCGACTCATCCCGTCCACCTCGTCGCGATTCGTCACCGCGCAGCTCGCACTCGCACGATTGCTGCTGCACGGCGACGGGAGCAATGTGACCCTCGACGACGTCCGCGGCGCGTCCGAGGCGATCGAGGCGATCGCCGGCCAGGTCGAAGGGATCGAGCTCCACGAGCTGAGAGCCGAAGCTCTCGTGACGGCGGCGCGTCTGGCGGAGGGAGGGCAGAAGGCCAAGACCCGCGTGCTGGGCCTGCCGCTGCGGGCGACGATGCTGCGCCGCGCTGCCGAGGAAGAACTCCGAGCTTGTGCCCGTCTCGCCGTCGTCGAGTCGGAGCGCGTACGCTGGATCGACGAGGCCAACCGGGTACGCCCGGTGACGTGGGTTTGACCGCGAGCGGTCCGACGGCAGGTCGTCTACGATGGTCGATCGTGAAGCGCTGCCCCACCTGCGGAGCCGAGTTCGGGGACGCCGAGCGGTTCTGCGAGATCGACGGCTCGGCGCTCCCTGCGGCGGCCACGAGCAAGATCCCCGCGGCGCTGGCGTCAGCCGCGGGCTGCACGCTGTGTGGTGAGGGAACGCTGGAAGCCGATGGTTTTTGCACGGCGTGCGGGCGCCGGTCGCTCTCTAGCCGGCCCACGCCTCCCATCGTCGCGGTGGGTGCCCCGCTGGCGCGCGGCGTGGTGGCGGCCGTCGTGGGGGCGGACGAGTACGTCGTCCGCGAGCCGGCTGGGGCCATGACCCGCGTCGTGCTCGGTGACTCCACCGCCATCGAACGCGACGCCGACGTTCTCGAGCGCATCGGGGGGACGGCGGTGTTTCCGCGAATGGCCGAGTGCGGAGTGGACGAGACCCATGGGTCCTTTCTCGCGATGGCTTCCCCCCCTTCGGACGCTCGTCCGCTGGGCGAGGTCGGCACTCGTCTCAGCCTCGCCAGCGCGATCGGTGTCGTTTGCGCGCTGGTCGACGCTTCGGCGACGATCGAGAAGCTGGGGTTCGCGTGGGAGCCACAGCGAGACGACGTGCACGTCCGCCATGACGGGTCGGTTCGCGTGTCGCGCGTCCGCGTCCCGCGCAAGCTCGGGCCGCGGGAGCGCCTCGACGCGCGCGCCGTCGTCGAGGCGGTCGGCCCCACGTTCGTCCCGATTCCGGCACTCGACGGCCCCCCACGCGTCTTCCGGCTGTTTCTGCCGCACGTCGCAACTCCGGGGGAGGGTGGTAACTCGATCGAGGACATGAGGCGGGAGCTGGCTCTTGTCGAGCGCGAGCTCGCGCCCCCGACAGACGACGGCCTTCGTATCGCGGGTGTTTGTGACCCGGGGCTACGGCGCGCTCACAACGAGGACGCGCTCTCGTTCGCGAGCGGAACGACGTTCGGAGAACGCTGGTCGGTGCTCGTCGTTTGCGACGGTGTGTCGTCGTCGTCGCACGCCGAGAGAGCGTCCGCATTGGCGTCGAAGACCGCATGCGACGCGCTGGCGCACTTCGCGCGATCGGGGGATGTCGCCGTCGAGCCCGGCGCAATGGCCGTTGCGCAGGCGATCCGCGCTGCCCACGTCGCCGTCTGCGCGCAAGCCATCGAGGACCCGAGCGGTGATCCGCCCGGTACCACCATCGTGGTCGCCCTGGTGTGGCGCCAGCGCCTGACCGTCGGGTGGGTCGGGGACAGCCGCGCATATTGGGTCTCCGAAAGCGGGGCGGAGCTCCTGACGGAGGATCACTCCTGGGCCACCGAAGCCGTTGCGCGGGGCGAGGTGACCGAGGCCGAGGCGATGAAGGCGCCTCTGGCGCATGCCCTGACGCGGTGCTTGGGGCCGCTCGAGATCGTGGACGCCGATGCTCCCGACGGCACGGCCGGCGCCCGCATCGTGGAGGTGCATCCAGACGTGCGCGCTCGTGACCTGCCGGGCGCGGGGTGGGTCGTGCTCTGCTCCGACGGCTTTTGGAACTACTTCTCGCCGGCTGCCGACGTCGGCGCCCTCGTCCGCTTGGGAGCGGGTGCATCATCGCCCGCCCGCATCGCACGGCGACTCGTGAACCACGCGCTGGCGCGTGGTGGACAAGACAACACGACGACGCTCGTCTACGAGCACCGTTGACACGCGCAGCAGGCCTGCCGACCCTTTTCGCCGATGGCGTTCAAGCTCGAAGCCTTCCAGAACAAGTACCTGGCGCCGGGCCAGCGGCGTGTCGACGCCATCCTGACGGTGACGGCGGACGCTGCCGTCGGTGCGAGCGGGGGCGGCCAGCTCGTGGTCGGTTTCGTCGTCGACAAGTCGGGCTCGATGTCCGTCGACCGCATCGAGGCGGTCAAGCGGGCGGTAACCGCAGCCGTCGCAATGCTTCCCGACCCTGCGTGGTTCTTCGTCGTGGCATTCGACTCGACGGCACAGGTCGTCGTCGCGGAGACCCAGGCGACGCCCGAGAACCGCCAGCACGCGGCGCGCGCAATCGAGGCCCTCCGCGCGGGCGGTGGCACGGCGATGTCGACTGGCCTTGCCGCGGCTCGGGCAATCTTCGAGCGGGCGCCCAACGCCATTCGCCAGGCGATTTTCCTCACGGACGGCAAGAACGAGTCCGAGAGCGCCGGCAACGTGACGGCGCAGCTGCAAGCCTGCGAGGGACGGTTCGAGTGCGATTGCTGGGGTGTAGGCACCGACTGGCGAGTGGGAGAGGTGCAGCAGATCGCGCAAGGCCTCCTCGGAAAGGCGTCGATCATCCCCGACCCGTCAGGCATCGATGATGCGTTCCGGGGCGCCATCGAAAAGGCCAGCACGAAGTCGGTGAGAGACGTCCGCCTGCGGCTCTGGACGCCACAGGGGGCGAGCGTCGCATTCGTCAAGCAGGCGAACCCCACCCTCGAGGATCTGACGTTGCGCGCGCGAGTCGTATCCCCGCAAGTCCGCGAATACATGACGGGTGCTTGGGGGGCGGGTGAGACGCGCGATTTCCACGTGGCGGTCGACGTTCGGCAGGGGAGCGTGGGCGAGGAGATGCTTGCGGCACGACCGAGCCTCGCCTGGGTCGAGATGGTGGACGGCGTATGGTCGCAGCGGGAGGACAAGCCGCCCGAGGCGCGGGTCTTCGCGACGTGGACCCCGGACGCTTCGCTGTCGTCGCGGATCGACGGTCACGTCGCGCACTACACGGGCCAAGGGGAGCTTGCTACCGCCATCCAGCGGGGGCTGGACCTACGCGGACAAGGGAACGATGCGGCCGCGACGCAGATGCTGGGTCGGGCGGTGAAGCTGGCGCACGAGAGCGGAAACGCGGAGATGACCCAGCGCCTTGCGAAGGTCGTCGAGGTCGTGGACCCCGCAACGGGTACGGTCCGCCTCAAACGCGACGTGAGCAAAGCGGCCACGATGGACCTCGAGCTCGAATCCCGGACGACGAAGCGCGTGAAGAAGAGCCCGCCCACGGGGGCGGGCGCATGAGCGTCACGTGCCCGGCCGGCCACGCGTCGGACGAGAACGACTATTGCTCGGTATGCGGCGCCGTGATGCACGGGTCACAGCTCCTGGCGGCGACATACTCGCCCGCGCGCGCGGCGCACGGGCTCGCACTGCTCCGGCCGGCATGCCCCGTCTGCGGTGAGCCGCGAGCGGACATCGATGGGCGGTTTTGCGAGGTCTGCCGCTACGACTTCGCCGACCGGACGCCCGGACCCGCACCAGCCGCTTCGCCGCAGGGAGCGAACGCACCATCCCGCTCCACGTGGCTCCTCGTCCTCACGGTGGACCGATCCCTCGACACCGAGCCAGACCCGTCGTCCCCTCCGCCCCTCGAGTCCGAGCTCGTCTTCGCGGTGGAGCAACCCGAGCTACTCGTCGGCCGACGCGACGACAAGCAGAACATCCGTCCGGCGATTCCCCTTCACGATCCAGGGGCATCGCGGCGGCACGCGAAGTTCCTCCTGGCGGCAGATGGTACCGTCTCACTGCACGATCTGGGCTCCACCAACGGGACGAAGCTCAATGGCCTGGACGTGGTCGCCGGCTCGATCAGGGAGCTGAAGGAGGGTGACGAGGTCACCCTCGGCCGGTGGACGCGCATCGTGCTTCGGGCGCGGCCGTGACAGTCTTGCCTTCCGTCTGGACGACGCCGCGGCGCCTGCGCGCCTACGTGGGCGCTGCCTGTGGCGCAGCGGCGCTCCTGTTCGCAGTTTGCCTGCAGTCCCTGCGCGCCGACCGCCTCACGATCCAGCTCATCGCGCGCCGCGCCGTCCCCAACATCGTCGCATCCGAGGAGCTCGGAGCGCACCTGGCCGACATCGACACGGAGCTCGCGAACTCGCTCCTGGGCAACGCACAGGAACGTGACCTCGCGAACCAGCGAATGGAGCAGCAACGCTCCGCCGCGACCCTGCGTCTGATCGACACTGCGATCGCGAGCGTCCAGGGCGAGAAGGATCGAGAGCCCGTCGTCACGATGATGAACGAGCTGGCGCACTACTACGAGCTCGCCGCGCGTGTGCGGTGGCTGCAGACGAATGACGGGGAGGGGGCGCTCGCGAGCCTGCGTCTCGCCACGCAGCGCATGCACGAGGTCATCCTCCCAGCGGCTGCACGGCTCGACGCAGCAGACCGTAGCCTCCTGGACGCCGCGTACGACCGATCGTGGCAGGACAGCCGTCTGCACGAAGCCGAAGCCATCGGGTGTGAGCTGCTCCTCGCGTCTGCCCTGATCGCCGTGCAGGCATTCGTGCGACGCCGCATGCGCCGGCGCGTCGTTCCCGCCGCGCTCGCGGCCACGCTGCTGTCGATAGTGTTCACGGCGTTCGCGGTCAACCGCTTCCACGCGGCCCGCGAAAATCTCCGCGTCGCGCGCGACGACGCGTTCAATTCGATGCATCTACTGTGGCGCGCCACCTCGCTCGCCTATGACGCTCGCGGCGATGAGAGCCGCTGGCTGTTCGATCGGGCGCGCGCGGCCGACTACGAGGCTGCGTTCCGCACCAAGACGCACCAGATCCTGTCGCGCCCCGGCGCGTGGTTGGTGGGTTCGAGCGACGTCCAGTCCGGTCGGATCACGGGGCTCCTGGTCGACGAGGCTCGCAACGTCACTTTCGCCCACGAGGGCCGCGCGGTGGAGGTCAGCATGCTCGCCTTCTCTCAGTTCGTGGCGGCCGACGAAGCGCTGCGCTCGGCCGAGGCGAAGGGCAACTACACCGACGCGGCCGGGCGCTGCGTCGGATCGGGATACGACGGCTCGCGAGCGACGTTCGACCGGCTCGATGCGGCCCTTGCCGACACGATCGCGATCAATCGGCGCGCCTTCGACGACGCGATCGCGGACAGTGATCGCGGTCTCGCGCGCGCCGAGTGGCTCGACCCCGCGTTCGCAATCGCGATCGTCCTTCTCACCTGGCTCGGTGTCCGGCCGAGGCTGCGCGAGTATCCTTGAGCCATGAACGTCGAGGCAGTGGACCGCGTTCTCGCCGACTGGGAGGAGCGTCTGCGCCGGGTGGACGAGAGTTTGCTCGCTCTCGAATCCGATCCCACGTACCAGATGGTCGCGCCACGCGGTCAGGTCGCCTCGTCGCTCGAGGGGGAGACGGCCCGCGTGGTCCTTCCGGCGCTCGAGGCGCTGCGCGACCTCTTCGAGAACCGCGGACGGCTGCGTGACGTCCTCGAGCGCGCCAAGGAAGTGCGTGCAAGCTTTTCGTCCCTGGCTTTCTGGGGAAACGAAGAGAAGTGTCGGCGGATCGAGGAACTCCTCGCAGGCGCCTCCATCGAGCTCGAACCGGGCAGTCCGCCGCTGTCGGAGCGCGGACTGCTCGAGCCAGGAGCGCGTGAAGTGTGGGTGATGCCCGAGCGCCTTCTGCTCGCCATGGCGGCCAACTTCGAGCGAGCGCGCGACGCCGTGGTCGCCGTCGGGCGGGCATGGGAGTCGTCGGAGATGCGTCTCGTCGCGATGTCGAACTCGATCGTCGCGGCCCGCGGCCGCGCGTCGGCGCTCGGGCTCGGAGCAAGCGTGATGGAAGACCTCTCGGCGATGGAGGCGGAAGTCCAGGCCGCACACGTCAGGCTGGCGAAGGACCCCCTTGCCGCTTCTCGCGAGCTCGCGGTGGGCGCGTCGGCCAGGCTTGCCGCGCTGGAGGCGACGCTCGGCAAGCTCGCGGGTCTGCGTGAACAGGTGACCACGCAGCTGCGAGCCGCTGCGGCGACGATGGCGGACGTTAGGGCGACGCGGGCACGGGCTCTGGAAGCGGCCGAGCGTCTGCCGCGAGAGGTGGAAGGTGCAGGCACTTCCGACCAAGCGACGGACGAGGGGCTCGTCGAAGGGCTCGGGCCCTGGCTCGCGAAGATCGAGGCCGCTGCGGCCGCGGGTCGCTGGCCGAGCGCTGAGGTGGGGCTCCAACGGTGGAACGAGTCGGCGCGAGCATACCTGACGCACGACGCCGGCATCGCTGCGACGTTGGACAACGTCGTCGCCCGCCGCGAGGAGCTGGCGGGCCGGCTGTCGGCGCGGCGGGCCCAGGTGACGGCGCTCCAAGCGCGCGGCGTCGTCGTGCCCGCGGACGCCGAGGATCTCGCGCGTGAAGCCGACCGCCTCCTATCCGCACGACCGACGCCGCTCGCGAGGGCGCGTGCCCTCGTCGAGCGGTTCGAATCGATGGTGCGGCGCTGATACCGCGTCAGGAGCGACGGATCGACGGCGGCCCCTTTGCGCGGGCGGGCCATCCTCGATGGTGACGAGGGCCATCCGGTGGACCCGGTACTGGAACGGCATCAGCCAGTGCAGTCCGCCGCGAAGGAGCCAGGGCTGGTAGCCCGCCTCGCCCCGCAGAGCGATGAGCCCGCCTTTGATCGAGCCGCGCGCGCTCCAGCGCTTCTCGACGACGCCCACCCAGTCGTCCGGGATGTAGCGAATCGCGAGCAGGATCAAACCACCAGCAAGCCGCCCCCCCCGCGCCAAGCAGCCAGCGCACGGCGTCGACCCCCTCGATGGCAAACATGACATCTCCTCCAGTGTCGGATGATCGATGCCGGTCGACGTGGCCGGCGCCCCCAGCGAGTCCTCGGCGAGCCGTCTCGGCGATCGAGCGCCAGGAACTTTCCCCGGAGCGAACCCGCGTTTACGGCGCGGACCTCATGGTGCGTAAGCGCGGTGGCGTGCCGGGCCCAGCGCAAGGTGGCTTGGCCCTTGCCGGCTGCGCGCGCGGTCTCTAGAGACGCGTCCGGTTTTCCTCGGCCGGCAGCAGGGCGGCGCCGCCAAATTCGCGCAGATCTTTCGCGAAACACCCTGTTGTCTCAGAGACCTCGATTTCGTATAAGCGCGCGCGTCGTCGACCCTCGCTCGCGCAAGCCAACAATGCAAATCTTCTCACGATCCCTCAACAAGCTGCCGCAGGTCGTGGGCGCGGCCGCCACGCTGGGTCTCGTCGGCGTGACGTTCCTCATCTGGTACTACTTCTCGCCCTGGTTCACCCAGGTCGGGTACTCGCCGAAGCAGCCGGTGCCTTACTCGCACCGTCTGCACGCCGGCGAACTGGGTCTCGACTGTCGCTACTGCCACGTCAACGTCGAGCGCGCCCCGATGGCGATGGTGCCGCCCACCGAGACGTGCATGAACTGCCACCAGCTGGTGAAGACCGACTCGGCAATGCTGCAGCCGATTCGTGACAGCTGGGCGAGCGGCAAGCCGATGGAGTGGGTCCGCATTCACAAGCTTCCGGACTACGTGTACTTCGACCACAGCGTCCACGTGACGGCAGGCGTGGGCTGCATCGAGTGCCACGGCCGCATCGACAAGATGGAGCAGGTGCGGATGGAGAAGCCCCTCAGCATGGGCTGGTGCCTCGATTGCCATCGCGACGTCAAAGAGAAGCAAGGCGACAGCGAGCACATTCGGCCGGTCGCGCAGATCACGAACATGGAATGGAAGCACGAGGGCAAGGTCGATCCGCCACGCCGGCTCGATCCCCCTGAGAACTGCTGGGGGTGCCACCGATGAGCAAGCGAGCCCCCAATCCTGCCCGCCCGGCGGCAATTGACGCGGCGCCCGAGTTCCCCAAGGGCCACGTCGACACGCCCCCGTCGGAAGAGGCGCTTCTCCTCTCCCGGCGTGGACTGCTCGGCGCCATGGCAGCGACGTTCGCCGTCGTCGGCGCCGAAGGCTGCCGTCGCCCGATCGAGAAGATCGTCCCCTACACGAAGATGCCGGAAGACGTGATCCCCGGCGTGCCCTCGCATTACGCGACGGTCATGCAGCGGCGCGGCGACGCAATCGGCTTGGTGGTCGAATCCCACGAGGGTCGGCCGACCAAGATCGAGGGCAACGAGGCGCATCCGTCGAGCCTGGGTGCGGTCGATCTGATCGGCCAGGCCTCGATCCTCGAGCTCTACGATCCCGATCGCTCGACGACGCCTCGCAAGGGCGGCGCACCCGCGAGCTGGGACGATTTCGAGCACGAGCTCGGCGCCAAGCTCGGAACCTTCGACAAGGATCAGGGGGCAAAGCTCCGCGTCTTGATGCCGCCCTCGATCTCGCCGACGGTGCTCCGGATGCGCGACGCGCTCGCGCAGCGGTTCCCGAAGGCGCGCGTGCACACGTGGTCGGCCGTCGCGGACAGCAACGCTCGCATGGGAGCAAAGGCAGCGCTGGGCGAGCCTCTCAATACGCTCTACGCCTACGAGAAAGCACGCGTCATCCTCGCGCTCGACAGCGACTTCCTGCAGACGGAGTCCGGCAGCGTCCGGGCCAACAAGGCGCTTGCTGCTGGCCGACGCCTCCGTTCTGCAAAGGATGCGATGAGTCGCCTCTACGTCGTCGAGCCCGCTCGGACCGCGACCGGCGACACCGCGGACCATCGTCTTCGCCTCGCCGCCGGCGACATCGCAGGCTATGCGTTCGCACTCGCGGGAGAGCTGGCGAAGAGCGGCGTCGCGATCGACGCCCAGGGGTCCGCCGCCAAGGCCGCGGCGAGCGCCAAGGTACCGCCCAAGTGGCTGACTGCTGTCGCAAAGGATCTCGCCCAGAACCGCGGACACGCCATCGTCATGGTGGGTTCACGTCAGCCGCCCGAGGTCCACGCCTTGGCGCACGCCATCCATGCGGCCCTCGGCTCCGTCGGAACGGTCGTGAACTACGCCGCGGTCGCGGACCCTGCGGAGCTCGATGTCGCCACCGACCTGAAAGCGCTGACGGACGCGATTGCTGCAAAGCAGGTCGAGACGCTCGTCATCCTCGGCGGAAACCCGGTGTACGACGCGCCGGCGGATCTCGCCTTCCCAGAAAAGCTGGCCAGCGTTCCGCTCTCCGTGCATGCGTCGCTGTCGTTCGACGAGACGAGCGAAAAGTGCTCCTGGCACGTCCCGCGCGCGCACGAGTACGAGTCGTGGGGCGACGCGCAGGCGCTGGACGGCACCGTGAGCGTGCAGCAGCCCCTCATTGCGCCGCTCTACGACGGCCGCAGTGACATCGAGCTGCTCGCGTTCATGGCGGGTCCTCGCGCCCCGCAGAAGGCGCCGCTGGATGCGGTCCGCGCCACCGCGCAGGCGCTCATCCTCGCCGGTCATGGGCTCTCCGGGTGCGCACCCTTCGACGAACGCGGCGACGCGGAGTGCAAGGACGCTACGGGCAACCCCGCCGGCGCGCACGAGTATGAACTCGATCGCGATTGGAACCGAGCGCTCGCAATGGGGGTCGTCCACAGACCGCAAGGACCCAAGGCCGCGAGCCTCGTTCCGAACGGCGTTGCGCAGGCGATCGACGCTCGAAAGGTTGGGCCGAAGGGCTCAGGGGCTTTCGAGGTCACGTTCGCCCCATGCCCGAAGATGGTCGATGGCCGCTACGCGAACAACACCTGGCTCCTAGAGCTGCCCGACGGCGCGACCAAGCTCGTTTGGGACAACGCGGCGCTCCTCTCGCCCGAGAGCGCGAAGCAGCTCGGCGTAGAGAAGGGCGACTTCGTGAAGATCGCCGCGGGCGATCGCAGCGTGACGGCCGCCGTATGGGTCGTCCCAGGGCAAGCGGACGGTTCGATTGCCCTGACCCTTGGCTGGGGGCGCAAGAAGGCGGGCCGCGTCGGCAACGACCACGGCTTCGACGCCTACCCGCTACGTGCGACCGATGCCCTGGGGTTCGTCTCGGGCGTGACGGTGACGAAGACCGGGGACGAGCAGTACTTCTTCGCGCAGACGCAAGAGCACTCGTCGAGCGAGAACCGCCCCATCGCGCACCAGGCCACGCTCGCCGAATACCGGGTCAAGCCGAACTTCGCGGAGCTCGACGGTCCGCCGCCGCGCGCGCTGCCGCTCTGGTCGCAGGCGGATTACGGCGAGGCGCCCGTGAAGGACGCGCACGCCCCCAGCGGACACCAGTGGGGCATGACGGTCGATCTAAACGCATGCACCGGGTGCAACGCCTGCGTGATCGCGTGCATGGCCGAGAACAACGTGCCCGTAGTTGGCAAGCGCGAGGTGTGGCGCGGCCGCGAGATGCACTGGCTGCGCATCGACCGGTACTACGCCGATCGCGCCGAGTTCGGGGCGTCGGCAGACGATCCCGCGGTGATCAACGAGCCGGTCATGTGCGTTCACTGCGAAGAGGCGCCCTGCGAGAACGTGTGTCCCGTCAACGCGACGACGCACGGCCCCGAGGGCCTCAACGAGATGGCCTACAACCGGTGCATCGGCACGCGCTATTGCGCGAACAATTGCCCGTACAAGGTGCGCCGGTTCAACTACCTGAACTGGCACAACGATGCGGTCTTCAAGGACACGGGCGGCCTGCCGGAAACACTGCAGATGCAGCAGAACCCGAACGTCACCGTCCGCTTCCGCGGCGTCATGGAGAAGTGCTCGTACTGCGTGCAGCGGATCCAGTCGTCGAAGATCAAGGCCAAGCGCGAGCTTCGTGAGCTCAAGGATGGCGAGATCCGCACGGCCTGCCAGCAGACGTGTCCCGCGGACGCGATCGTGTTCGGCGACGTCAACTCCGAGAGCAGCGCCGTCACCCGTCTGACGCGACTGGATCGACGCTTCGGGCTCCTCGCGGAGCTCGGGACGCGTCCTCGCACGACGTACCTGGGCAAGGTCCGCAACACGAATCCGGAGATGGCCTGATGGCGTACTGGAAGCCCATCGCCGAGCTCGACGAAGCTCACCTCGTCAAGCCGGCCAGCAAGCTGCGTGAGGTCACCCACGAGATCGCGCGGGTCACCGAGAACCGCGCGCCCCGAGGCTGGTGGATCTGTTTCCTGCTCGCATCCACGTTCGCCGGAATCTTCGTGGTCTGCGTCTCCTACTTGTTCTACCGGGGCGTCGGCGTCTGGGGGAACACCTCCCCGGTGTACTGGGCGTGGGACATCACGAACTTCGTCTGGTGGGTCGGCATCGGCCACGCCGGAACGCTCATCAGCGCGATCCTCTTCATCTTCCGGCAAAAGTGGAGGACGGCGATCAACCGCTTCGCCGAAGCGATGACCATCTTCGCGGTCATCTGCGCCCTGATCTTCCCGGGCATCCACGTCGGACGGCCTTGGGTCCTGTTCTATGTGTTCCCTCTGCCGAACCAGATGACGCTGTGGCCGAATTTCAAGTCGCCGCTTCTCTGGGACGTGTTCGCGGTCGGCACGTACTTCACGGTCTCGCTCCTCTTTTGGTACACGGGGCTCATCCCGGACCTGGCGACGCTGCGTGATCGCTCGCTCACGAAGTGGCGCCAGCGCATCTACGGCTTCTTCGCCCTCGGGTGGCGCGGCAGCAACCGCCACTGGCAGAACTACGAGCGCGCCTATCTGATCCTCGCTGCGATCTCGACGCCCCTCGTTCTCAGCGTTCACAGCGTCGTCTCCATGGACTTCGCGACGTCCGTCATCCCCGGCTGGCACACGACGATCTTTCCCCCCTACTTCGTCGCCGGCGCCATCTTCAGCGGGTTCGCGATGGTCGAGACGGTGCTGCTCATCGCGCGCTCCGTCTTCAAGCTCCACCGCGTGATCCTCATGCGGCACCTGGAGCTGATGAACAAGTTCCTCCTGCTGACCTCACTGCTCGTCGGGTACGCGTACGCCATGGAGTTCTTCATGGCCTGGTACTCCGGCAACCAGTACGAGATGGCCCACTTCCTCCAGAACCGGCCGATGGGGCCCTACTACTGGGCCTGGCTGTGGATGGTCATCCCGAACTGCGTCATCCCGCAGCTCTACTGGTTCAAGAGGATGCGGACGAACATCCCGGTGATGTTCGTGATCTCGATCGTCATCAACATCGGAATGTGGTTCGAGCGCTTCGTCATCATCGTCTCCTCGCTGAACCGCGACTTCCTGCCGAGCGCCTGGGGCCTCTTCCGGCCGACCATCATCGACGTCGGCACCTTCGCCGGCACGATCGGCATCTTCTTCACGCTGTTCCTCCTCTTCATGCGGTGGTTGCCGATGGTCTCGATGACGGAGGTCAAGGGGACTTTGCCGCAGGCAGACCCGCACATGAAGGCCGCAGACGAGGGAGCGCACGACCCGAGTCCCATCGTCGGTGAGCAGCAAACGGCCGTCGCCGCTCCCGGCGGGCTCGTGCCGGAAGGGGCCGAGTGATGGAGCCGCGTCAATCTCGCAGGTCTCGGCGCGCCCCCTCGGTCATCCTGGCCGAGTTCGTCTCTACTCACGACGTCCTGCACGCCGCCGAGGCGGTGCACCAGGCCGGCTATGTGCGCTGGGACGCTCACACGCCGTTCCCGGTCCACGGCATGGATCGAGCGATGGGCCTTCGCGATTCGCGCCTCGGCTGGATCGTCATTGCGTTCGCATTGACGGGCCTCACCGGCGCCTTCGTGATGATGCACTGGATGAACGGCATCGACTACCCGACCATCGTCGGTGACAAGCCGGCGGGGGCGCCGGGCACGCTGCCGTCGATGGTGCCCATCTTGTTCGAGCTCACCATCCTCTTCTCGGCCTTCGGGTCGGTGCTCGGAATGTTCGGGCTGAACCGGCTGCCACGGCACCACCACCCTGTCTTCGCGTCGGACCGCTTTCGGCTCGCGAGCGACGATCGATTCTTCATCTCGATCGAAGCGGACGACCCGAAGTTCGACGTCGAGAAGACCCGGGCGATGCTCGAAGAGGCCCACGCCCTCAACGTCGAAGTCATCGAGGAGGACGTGTCGTGAACCGTCTCGCGTTCATCCTTCCCGTCGCGGTCGCCGCGGCCGCTCTCGCTGGTTGCCGCGGCCAGACGAGCGAGGACCCGCCGATCGCACCCGAACGCAACATGTACGACTCCGAGCGCTTCAACCCGGAGTCGTTCACGGACTTCTTCGCGGACCACCGGACGATGCGATCGCCCGTGCCCGGCACGGTCGCGCGCGATCGTTACGAGGACGACCCCGAGGTCGCGACGGGCCTTCTCCCCGATCGGTCGAACTACGTAATGGCGATCCCCCAGAGCATGGTCATGCGCTGGGGGGGGATGGAGAAGCTCCTCCAGCGCGGTCAGGAGCGCTTCGGGATCTACTGCGCGCCTTGTCACGGCCTCACTGGCGACGGCAAGGGTATGGTCGTCTGCAAGCGCGCAAAGGCGACCGATCCGTGCGAGTCGCGCGGGTTCCCGCCGCTGCCTTCGTACGAGGATCCGCGGCTCCGCGGCATGCCCGATGGGCAGGTGTTCGCGACGATCTCGCATGGCGTCCGCACCATGCCCGCCTATGGCCCGCAGATTCCCGTCCAGGACCGCTGGGCGATCGTCGGCTACGTGCGCGCCCTCGAGATGAGTCAGATGGCGGCCGCCAACCCCTCACCGGAGCGGAAGAAGTGAGCACCACGGACAAGACCGAGAGCCCGCATCACGCGGACGGGGACCTGCGCGAGGTCCGCATCCCGGCAAATTCCCCCTGGGCCGGCTCGTGGAAGATCGCTGCGGCGGTAGGCGCCATCGGGCTGGCGGGCGCCGCGTACGGCTACACGCTCGACGCGGACCGCTTCGCGTTCTCGTATCTGTTCGGGTTGTTCGTTCCCCTGAGCCTTGCGCTGGGCAGCCTGTTCTTCGTGATGATCCTCTACATCAGCAAGGCCTCCTGGGGGATCACCGTGCGCCGCCTCGCCGAGTTCTTCATGCGGCCGATGCCCATCTTCGCCATCCTGGTCATCCCGCTCGTCCTGCTTCTGCCTCACCTCTTCCCGTGGCTCGGCGCCAAGCACGCCACCGTCGAGGAGCCGCAGGGCACTTCTGCCGAGCACGCGGGGCCCTCGCATGCAGAGCCGTCACCGGTGGTCGAGGCCCGCGGCGAGCCGGCCAAAGAGCCCGCTGCCTTTCGCAAGATGCCGTTGCCGAGTGCCAAGGCGATGGAGAGGGCCGAGGAGCACGCGGAAGACAAGATCGTCGACCACAAGCGCTTCTACCTGAACAAGCAGTTCTTCCTCGGTCGCCTCATCGCATACCTGCTCCTCTGGAGCTGGCTCGCTCAGCGGTTTTTCGGCTGGTCGACCGATCAGGACAAGACGAAGGCGCTCGAGAACACCGTGGCGGCGCAGAAGTTCGCGGCTCCCGGGCTCATGATCTTCGCAGCGACAATCACCTTCTTCGGGTTCGACTGGTTCCTGTCACTCGACGCGACCTGGTACTCGACGATCTTCGGCGTCTGGATCTTCGCTCAGTCGGCGCTCTTCCAGATGGCAGCGCTCATCGTGATGCTCCTGCTCCTGAGGCGGAGCGGCCTGCTGAAGGACGACGTCGTGAACGTCGAGCACTACCACGACCTGGGCAAGCTTCTCTTCGGGTGGATTGTCTTCTGGTCGTACATCTCGTTCGCCCAGTTCTTCCTCACCTGGTACTCGAACATCCCCGACGAGCTCGTGTTCTTCCACAAGCGGTGGCACGACAACGGCGGAACCTGGAAGGGCGTGAGTCTCGCCATCGTGGCGATGCACTTCTTCGTGCCCTTCTGGTTTCTCATGTCGCGCAACATCAAGCGCCGCCTCGGTCTGCTCGCTGCAGGTGCGGTGTGCATGGTCGTGATGCACGTCGTCGAGGTGTACTGGGTCGTCATGCCGAACCTGGGCAAGCTCGCCCCGAACTGGGTCGACCTCGCGTGCCTCGTCGGCCTGTTCGGTGTGTACCTCGCAACCGTGCTCCGAGGCATGGTCGACTACTCCCTCGTCGCGACCGGCGACCCACGGCTCGGGCGCGCGCTCGAGTTCGAGAACGCATAAGCGAGGCACAGCAATGGCCACCGACAAGTCCGAGCCCAGGGTCGGCATCATCGCCCAAGTCGCCATCATCGCCATCGTGACGCTGTTCGCCGTGCGAGCCGTCCTCACGGCCTACTTCGACCACATGGCGAGAGCCGAGGAGGCACGCAAGGTCGCGGTACCCGAGGTGCTTCACGCCGTTCGCGCCGAGGACGACCAGAAGTTGAAAACGGGCGCGATGCCCATCGACGTGGCGATGCAAACTCTCGCCGCGAAAGGGCGGATGAGCGCGAGCCCGGACATCATGCCGTCGTCGGGGGCGAAGGACATCGCTCCACTGCAGGGATGGGTGAAGCTCCCGAACGAGGTCCCGGCCGCGATGACCGCCCCGCCTCCGCCCGCGCCTGCAGCCTCTTCGGCGGCACCCGCAAGCAGCAGCGTCCCACCGGCGGGTAGCGCCACCCCTGCGCCCATCCAGAAGCCAAAGCAGCCGTGAACCACGCCTCCTCCATTCACTTCGTCTCCGCGGTCGCGATCGCGGCGGGGCTCCTCGCGAGCTCGGCGAACGCGCGCGCGCAGGCGTGGAAGGACCAGGAGGAGGGGGTCCCCAACACGACGCCGGCCGAGCTTCAGGGAGTCGACGTCGTCGAACACCTCGGCGGCGCGCTGCCGACCGACGCCGTGTTCCGGGACACCGACGGCAAGTCGGTCAAGCTCGGCGAGTTCTTCGACGGGAAGCGGCCGACGCTGCTGGTCTTCGCGTACCACACGTGCCCGATGCTCTGCAGCCTCGTCCTCGACGCGACCGTCAAGTCGCTCAACGACGTCGCGTGGACGGTCGGCGAGGAATTCGACGTCGTCTCGATCAGCATCGATCCGAAGGACACGCCGGAGACCGCAACCAAGAAGCGCGCCCAGGTGGTCGATTCGTACGCGAGGTCACGCGGAAGCGTGGGGGGCTGGCATTTCCTCGTCGGTGACGAGGCGAACATCCGCAAGGTCACGGACGCCATCGGCTTCGAGTACCGGTACGACGCCCGGCAGAAGCAGTATGCGCACCCAGCCGCGATCTACCTCCTCACTCCCGAGGGCCACATCGCACGGTACCTCTACGGCATCCAGTACGACCCGGGCGATGTGCGCCTCGGGCTCCTCGAGGCCTCGCAGGGCCGTTCGATATCGACGACCGAGAAGCTCCTCCTCTTTTGTTACCACTACGATCCGCAGGGCAAGCACTACTCCCTCGTGGCGATGAACGTGATGCGCCTGGGCGGCGGCGTCACGCTCGCTCTCTTCGGGGGCTTTTTCACGTTGATGTGGGTCCGTGAGCGGCGAAAGCGCAAGGAGCGCGTCAACTCGTCGCAAGCGACGTCCACTGCCGGAGCCCATCCGTCATGATGATGATCGACCCCAACGAGGCCGCTACGTTCCAGCTGCCGGAGCAGATGTCGACGGTCGCTGCCGACGTCGACTGGCTCTACTACTTCATCTACTGGCTGAGCGTCGTGCTCTTCGTCGCCATCGTCGGGGCGATGGTGTACTTCGCCTGGAAGTACCGGGAGCGGAAGGGGCACAAGGCCGTGCCCACCGGGCACAACTTGCCGCTCGAGCTCGCGTGGACGATCGCGCCCGTCTTCATCCTCGTCTTCATCTTCCACAAGGGGTTCCAGGGGTACATGGACATGACCATCCCCCCCTCGAACGCGATGGAGGTCAGGGTCAACGCGAAGCAGTGGGGCTGGGAGTTCGTCTACCCGAACGGGGGGACCGACAACGAGCTCCACGTTCCGGTGCACAGGCCAGTGAAGCTGGTGATGGCGTCGAGCGACGTGATCCACTCGTTCTTCGTTCCCGCGCTGCGCGTGAAGCGTGACGTCGTCCCCGGGAACTACACGACGCAGTGGTTCGAGGCGACCCACGTCGGGCAGGACGACATCATGTGCGCCGAGTACTGCGGCGGCAGGAGCAAGGACTCCTCGGGCAACGAGCTGCCGTTTGCCCAGATGACGGGGCACTGGTCGATGCACTCGATGCTCCACGTCGAGGAAGACGCCGATTTCACGAAGTACCTCATCAGCATCGGCGACCCGTGTGCGGCCTACACCGTCAAGGGGCAGACGTGCCCCGGCAGCGTCCTCGTCGCGCAGGGCGAGAAGATTTACTCGAAGAAGGCCTGCATCGGCTGCCACACGACGACCGGCGCGAAGCTCGTCGGCCCTTCGTGGAAGGGCATCTGGGGCAAGGAAGAGACGACCGACCACGGCATCATCAAGGTCGACGAGTCGTACGTGCGCGAATCGATCCTCTCGCCGCAAGCCAAGATCGTCACGGGCTTCCCGCCCACGATGCCCTCCTTCAGCGGCCAGATCTCCGACCAGGAGATCGACGAGGTCATCGCCTACATCAAGTCACTGAAGTAACTGAGGGGAAGAGGAGAGCCACGTCATGGCAGCAGTCGACATGCCGATCGCAGGGGGGCACGCGGAGGACGCGCACGGCGACCCGCACGCCAACTACCTGAAGGCGTCGCACGGGATCCGGTCGTGGCTCCTGACCCTCGACCACAAGCGCATCGGCCTGATGTACCTGACGATGGTCTGCCTGGCGTTCCTCGTCGGCGGGATCTTCGCCCTCCTGATGCGCATCGAGCTCTTCACGCGCGGACGGACGATCGTCGACGGCGAGACGTACAACCGCTTCTTCACGCTGCACGGCGCGGTGATGGTGTTTCTCTTCATCATCCCCAGCGTGCCCGCGGCGCTGGGCAACTTCTTCCTGCCCATCATGATCGGCGCGAAGGACGTCGCGTTCCCCCGCCTCAACCTGCTGAGCTTCTACATCTACCTCATCGGCGTCGTGATTCTGCTGACGAGCATCGTCATGGGGGCCGTCGATACGGGCTGGACGTTCTACACGCCGTACAGCGTGCAGACGACCAACAGCGTCATCTCGATGACGTTCGGCGTCTTCGTCCTGGGGTTCTCGTCGATCCTCACCGGTCTGAACTTCCTGGTGACCGTCCACACGATGCGCGCGCCCGGCATCTCGTGGTCGCGTCTGCCCCTCTTCGTGTGGGGCATGTACGCGACTGCACTCATCCAGGTCCTGGCGACGCCGGTGCTCGCGATCACGTTGCTCCTTCTCATCTGCGAGCGCTTCTTCGGGATCGGCATCTTCGATCCGAAGCTCGGCGGCGACCCGGTGCTCTTTCAGCACTTCTTCTGGTTCTACTCGCACCCGGCCGTCTACATCATGATCGTCCCGGGGATGGCCATCAACTCGGAGCTCATCGCGACGTTCTCGCGCCGGGCCGTGTTCGGGGCCTTCGCCGTGGCGATGAGCTCCATCGCGCTCGCCATCCTCGGCTTCCTCGTGTGGGGACACCACCTCTTCGTGGCAGGCATGAGCGAGTTCGCGACGATGAGCTTCTCGGCCCTCACGTTCCTCGTCGCGATCCCCAGCGGCGTGAAGATCTTCAACTGGACCGCGACGATGTACAAGGGGTCCATCCTGTGGGCCTCGCCGATGCTCTACGGCATGGCGTTCATCTTCCTCTTCACCATCGGCGGGCTGACGGGGCTCTTCCTCGGCTCCCTCAGCGTCGACGTGCACCTCACCGACACGTACTTCGTCGTGGCGCACTTCCACTACGTCATGATGGGCGGGACGGTCATCGCGTTCCTCGGCGGGCTCCTCTACTGGTGGCCGAAGATGACGGGGAAGATGCACGACGAGTTCAAGGCCAAGATTGGCTTCTGGCTCGTCTTCATCGGCTTCAACACCGTCTTCATTCCCCAGTTCATCATGGGGTCGCGCGGCATGCCGCGGCGCTACTACGACTACCTGCCCCAGTACGAGCCGTTCCACCAGACGTCCACCGTCGGCTCGTGGATCCTGGCCGCCGGGCTGTTCCTCACCGCGTACACGCTGCTCGAGGCTCTCTGGAAGGGCCGCAAGGCTCCCCGCAACCCGTGGGGCTCGGCTGGCTACGAATGGATGACCGATACGCCGCCGTGCCTCGCGAACTTCCACTCGACGCCGACGATGACGCGCGGTCCGTACGACTACCACCTGGCAACGCCCGAGGAGCTCGCGACCGGCTGGGACGAGGTCGGCGGGGACCCCAGCGAGAACAAGAAGGGTTGAAATGGCGAACGTCAGCGAAACGGCGGCGGGGGCGGTCGAGGCGGGTCACGACGACCACGAGCACCCCGGCTTCCTCAAGCACCACTTCGATACCCCGGCGCAGCAGTACAACGCGTCGAAGCTGGGGATGTGGGTGTTCATCGCGACGGAGATCCTCATGTTCGGAGGACTCTTCTGCGCGTACGCCATCTGGCGCGGGTTGCAGCCGGAGATCTTCGACCAGGCGCACCACTTCCTCAACAAGATCATGGGCGCCTCGAACACGGTGGTCCTGCTCTTCAGCAGCCTCACCGCCGCGCTCGCGGTGCGCAGCGCGCAGACGGGCAAGCGCAACCTGACGTCGTTCTACCTGATCGTCACGATCGTCTGCGCCGCCGCCTTCCTCGTGATCAAGTACTTCGAGTACAGCCACAAGTTCCACCTGGGGCTCCTGCCCGGGCACTGCTTCGGCCACCCGAAGCTCAGCGCCGCCATCCAGAACGGGCAGGAGGTCGGTACCTGCCTTCGCGTGGACGTGAACGCCGCGCCCGTGATGCCGGAGTGGGTCAAGGCCATCGACGAGGAGGGCCACGTCACGGTCCTGTCGCCGCGCGCCAACATGTTCTTCGCGCTCTACTTCGTGATGACCGGCCTGCACGGCATCCACGTCATCGTCGGCATGAGCGTCCTCGCCTGGGTCCTCTACAAGAACATCCGAGGCACGTTCTCGCCCGCGTATTTCACGCCGGTGGATCTGGGTGCTCTCTACTGGCACCTCGTCGACATCGTGTGGATCTTCCTCTTCCCCCTGCTCTACCTCGTCGGAAAGCCGGAGTGACCATGTCCGCCGAAGCCCCCCACGTTACCGACCACGACGACGGAGCGGTGCACGTCCACATCGCGAGCACGCGCTTCTACATCGGGATCTTCGCGGCGCTGGTCTGCCTGACGATCGCGACGGTCAAGGTCTCGTACTACGACTTCGGGTCGGCCAACATCATCATCGCGCTCGCGATCGCGGCGACGAAGGGGGCGCTCGTCGCGACGTTCTTCATGCACCTGCGGCACGACAAGCTGTTCAACACTCTGGCGTTCCTCGCGGGCTTCGTCTTCCTCGCCATCTTCATCCTGCTCACCTACGACGACCTCGGCGTGCGCGCGAAGCAGATGCCTTGGAGCTACGTGCAGCACATCTCGGCGGAGACCGGAGAGCTCGCCCCTGGAGGCGAGCCGGCAACGTCCGCGACCCAGGACGATGTGAACGAAGAGGGCCCGCCCAAGGCCGGTGAGCCGGCCAAGGGCGAAAAGAAGGAGTAGCCCGTGTGGTCGGGCGCCCGGCGGCGAGCGGTCGGCGTCGCGCTGGTGCTCGCCTCCGGTGCAGCCGCCATCGGCTGCCACCGCAAGCACGTGCCGGTCGACGCCGGCCCGGAGCTCGGGTACCCGACTTGCCCGGCCTCGCCAGGATCGGCGACGGCGCTCGCGCAGGCGGGGAGGGACGCTCGCGACGCGGGCGAAGACCGCGACGCGGCATCGGCGGGCGACCCCGGGCAGCTCGAAGGGGAGGGCCACCTGCGCGCCGGCCCCACGTCGGCGGAGAAGAACGTCGTCGAGACCTTCACCCTCCACAGGACCCTCTGCGGGCACGTCTTCCGCGGCCGGCAGGAGTGGCCACTCGCCATCGCCGACGTCGAGGTTCACTATGACGCTCGCTTCACGCCCATCTGGGCGTGGAAGCGGCTGACCATGGCGGGCTCGAGGCGCGAGGACGGCAACGCCGACGTTCGTCGCTACGAGCTTCGGACGGGGGACGTCTTCATCAAGCACCGGGACGACAAGGGGGATGTGACGCTCGAGAAGCTCCTGCCCGGCGGCCGGATGAACGTACCGGCGGGCGCCAAGGTGGGCGCCGTCGTCGGGCCCGGGCGCGGCATCATCACCGCATGGATCCGCCACGAGAAGCTCCCCGTGGGCGGCAAGACGCAGGAGCTCGTCCTCGACTTTCGCGACATGATCGAATCCCTCGAGGAGGGGACGCTGGAGCGCATGCCGGACCTCTACGAGCCGTCGCTCGGAAAGAAGGTGCGGGTCTACACCTTCTTCGGGAAGGAGACCGTCTTCGCCGACGACACGGACACCGTCATCGGGGACCTCGCGGGCATGCGTCCGAGCGCGAGCCTCGACACACCGGAGCCGCCGCCGCTGCCCACCTTCGGCGGCCCCGATCCGGTGCACACGCCGTGACGCCTGCGCTATGAGGTGAGCATGCGCGAGCTCCAGTTCGACGGGCTGGTCGGGCCGACGCACAACTACGGCGGTCTCAGCCCCGGCAACGTCGCGAGCACGAGCCACGGCGGTCAAGCGTCCAACCCGCGCGCCGCGGCCCGGCAGGGTCTCGACAAGATGCGCTTCGTGCGCGACCTCGGAGTGGGGCAGGCGGTGCTTCCCCCGCACGACCGCCCGAGCCTCGCGGCATTGCGCCACCTCGGCTTCCAGGGTCGCGACGAGGAGGTACTCGCCTCCGCGGCCGCCGGCGACGGCTTCTACCTGCGCATCTGCTCGAGCGCGTCGGCGATGTGGACCGCCAACGCAGCGACGGTCGCACCGTCGCGCGACGCCGCCGACGGCCGCGTGCACCTCACGCCGGCCAACCTCCAGCAGATGTTTCACCGAGCCATCGAGCCGGCCACGACGACACGCGTGCTGCGCGCGATCTTCGCCGACCCGGCCCGCTTCGAGGTCCACGACCCCCTCCCGGGCGGAGGGCAGCTCGCGGACGAGGGCGCAGCGAATCACACGCGCCTCGAGACCTCGCGCGGCGCGGCGCACCTCTTCGCCTGGGGCCGCGCCGCGTGGGGTGCCTTCGCGGGGCCGCGCCGGTACCCCGCGCGGCAGACACGCGAGGCCTCGCATGCCCTGGCGCGCCTCCACCGGCTCGACCCGGGCCGGTGTCTCTTCCCGCAGCAGCACCCCGACGGCATCGACGCCGGCGCGTTCCACACCGACGTCATGGCGGTCGGCAACGGTCCCTTCCTCATGCTTCACGAGCTCGCCTTCGCCGACGACGCGCGGCTCGTCGACGAGCTCCGCGCGCTCCTCGGCGACGAGCTCTTCGTCGTCCGCGCCTCGACGAGCGAGCTCCCCCCCGAGAGCGCCGTCGCCGCGTACCCCTTCAACTCGCAGGTCCTCGCGCTGCCCGACGGCACCATGGCCATTCTCGCGCCGGAGGACTCGCGCGAGGACCCGTACGCGCGCGCCTTCCTCGAACGCGTCGTCGCGAGCGGTGGCCCGGTGCGCGCGGTCCACTACATCGACGTGCGGCAGTCGATGCACAACGGCGGTGGGCCGGCGTGCCTCCGGCTGCGCGTCGCACTCTCTCCCGACGAGGAGCGCGCCCTCGGCGCCGGCGTCCTCGTCGACGACGCCCTCGACGAGGCCCTCGGCGCGTGGATCGACCGCCACTACCGCGACCGCCTCCTGCCCGGCGACCTCGCCGATCCCGCGCTCGTGCGCGAATGCATGGCCGCCCTCGACGAGCTCACGCGCATCCTGCGGCTCGGGGCGGTCTACGACTTCCAGCGGTAGACCCGCTCACGGGCCGCCGCAGTCGCGTGCCGCCTCGGCACCCCCCGCGTCGTCGTCCCTCCCGAGCGCGATCGCCCGGCGCGCGGCCTCGCATGCTTCGGCCGGGCGCTCCTGTCGCCTCAGCACGATGGCCAGGTTCGCGTACGGCGTTGCCCATCCGGGGTTCACTGCGAGCTCCGCCCGCAGCTCGCGCTCCGCGTCCGGCCACAGCGCCCGCTTCATCGCGATCACCGCCATGTCGTTGTGGGCCACCTCGGCGGGCCCCTCTGCGAGCGCCGCGCGGTACTCGGCGAGCGCGCGGTCGTCCTCGCCCGCCCGCTGGTAGACCTGCCCCAGGCACACGTGGGCGAGCGGCGAGCGCGGCGCGTCGTCGACCGCCTCCCGGGCGAAGGCGCGCTCGTCGTGGAACGCGCCCTCGAAGGACACCGTGAGGAGCGCCAGCGCCGTCACGACGACGCCCCCGAAGGCTGCCACGGCCCGGCGCTCGATCGAGGCCGCCCGGGCGAGCTCCGCTGCGACGACGAGCACACCGAACGCCGGGAGCACGAACCGGCACGCGAGCACCAGCGTCCCGGGGACCACCGCGGACGGCGCGAGCAGGAATGCGAAGGCGACCGCCCCCGCCGCGACCGCGCGCCTCCGGACGCCGCGGGCCTTCCACGCCACGAGGCCCACGACGACCGCGACCGCCAGGCCCGGCACCACCGGGAGGTCACCGACCACACCCAGGACGACGGGCTTCACCGGGAGCGCAATCGCCGCGAGCGCCGCGGGAAAGACCGCGACGTTCGCGAGGAGCTCGTCCGCCGTGCCGTGGGGCGCCGCCGGGTGCGCGAGCACCCGCGCGACGACCAGGGCGGTCCACGCCGCGAGGAGCCACGGCCGGCGAAGCGTCCCGCGAAGGCCCCGCTCGGCGACCCAGATCATCGGCAGGGCGAGCGCGGTCTCCTTCGTCATGAGCGCGAGGCCGAAGAGGACCAGGTGCGCCGTCACCTTGCCGCGTCGCAGGCAGAGCCACGCCCCGAGCGAGAGCACCGCGAGCAGGAGATCGTTGCGCCCGGGGATCCACGCGACCGCCTCGGCCAGCGCCGGGTGCACCGCGAAGACGAGCGCGCCCGCGAACGCGAGGGTGCGCCCCACCCCGAAGCGCCGCAGCATCGCGAGGACCAGGACGCTCGCCACGGCGTTCAGCACGACGTTGGTCGCGTGGAAGCCGGCCGCCCTCTCGCCGCTCCACTGCGCGTCGAGCACGTACGACGCGGTCACGACAGGCCGCCAGTACGCGTGCGACGCGTCGACCACGTGGAGGTAGGAGCGCCCGAAGACCTGGAGGAGGCTGCGCGGGTCCGCGAGGAACGCGTGGTCGCCCACGACGAGGTCGCGGTCGTCCAGGCCCGTGAGCCCGAAGGCGATCGTGCGCGCGTGAACCGCCAGGGCGACCGCCGCCACGAGCGCGCCGGGCGCCCACCTCCGCGCGAGGCGCGCGCCTCTCAGTGGCACTCCGCCTGCTGCTGGTTGCACTCGTTGCCGTTCTTGCAGGTGAACGTCTGCGTGTACATCTCGCCGCAGGTGAAGCACGCGAACGGCTGGCCGACGACCGTGCCCACCTTGACGCAGACCTGCGTGTCGCCCGGGCAGTCGGCGGCCGTGGTGCACCCGCAATGCTCGGCCGGCGAGCCGTTGTGCTCGTTGCCGTAGTTCGTGTCGAGGCAGTAGGCGTCGCCCTGGTCGGGCTGGCACGTGCCCAAGGGGTTCTGCCGGTTCACGTCGCACGCGAAGCACTCGATGGAGTTGCCTGCGCATGCGCCGCAGTCCGCGCCGCACGTCCCCGTCGCCGCGCAGAGGAGCGGCGCGCCCGGGCAGGTCGTGCAGTCTGCGGCGGCGAGGCACGCGCCGTTGCACGTGACGCCCGGGCAGCCCGCCTCGGGGAGCGTCTGCACGTCGGTCGTCGCCGTGTCCCCCGGCGCGTCGACGCCCGCCTCGAACGCGCCGTCCGGGCCCGCGTCCAGCCCGGGCCCGTCGTCACCGATGCTTGCGTCCGGCGCCGTCGCGTCGAGCGTCGCCGAGCCCTCGCTGCTCGCGACCTCGTCGCCGCCACCGTCCGTCGCCGCCGCATCCGGCCCGACGGCCACGTCCCCCAGCCCCGCGAGGCCCAGCCCGCACCCGAGGAGCATGCCTGCCGACGCCGCGATCCCCGCGACCGACCGCCACTGCATCCTGGGCAGCGTGCACCCGCCGGGGTCCGCGCGCCAGATCCGTGCTATCTCGCGCCGCTCGACATGCTTTTTTCCCGTGCGCTCATCCCCACGGTCAAGGAGGCCCCGGCCGACGCGACCAACGCAAGCCACATCCTTCTCTCCCGCGCGGGCTACATCCGCAAGGTGGGCGCCGGGATCTACGACTTCCTGCCGCTCGGGCACCGCGTCCTCAAGAAGGTCGAAGGCATCGTGCGCCGGGAGATGGACCGCGCAGGCGCCCTCGAGATCCTCATGCCGGCGCTCCTGCCGGGGGAGCTCTTCAAGGAGACGGGCCGCTGGGAGCTCTACGGCCCGACCCTCTTCCGCATCAAGGACCGCAAGGGCGGCGACTACAACCTCGGCCCCACGCACGAGGAGATCGTGACCGACATCGCGCGGCGCGAGATCCGCAGCTGGCGCGAGCTGCCGAAGAACCTCTACCAGGTGCAGGTGAAGTTTCGCGACGAGCCCCGCCCGCGCGGCGGCCTGCTTCGCGGGCGCGAGTTCGTGATGAAGGACGCGTACTCGTTCGACGCGGACGAGGAGGGCGCGAAGAAGAGCTACGAGACGATGCGCCTCGCGTACCACCGCATCTTCGATCGAATCGGCCTCACGTACCGGATGGTCCAGGCCGACTCCGGCGCCATCGGCGGCTCGACCAGCGCCGAGTTCCAGGTGCTCGTCGACTCCGGCGAGGACACGATCGTGGCGTGCGGTGCGTGTGACTACGCCGCCAACGTCGAGGTCGCGACCGTCAAGACCGCGCCTGCCGCCGAAGAAGCAGCCTCCGGCCCGCCGGCGCGCGTCCACACGCCCGGGCACGGCAGCATCGAGGACGTCACGAAGTTCCTCGGCGTGACGCCGAAGCAGATGCTCAAGTCCCTCCTCTACCTCGCGGGTGGCGAGGTCGTCATGGCCGTCGTGCGCGGCGACCACGACGTGAACGAGGTGCGGCTCGCGCGCGCGCTCGGTCTCGACGAGGTGTTCCTGGCGCCCGAGGCCGACGTCGAGAAGGCGACGAGCGCGAAGGTCGGCTTCGCCGGGCCGGTCGGCTTCAAGGGCAAGGTCCTCGTCGACCGCGCCGCGTCGCAGGTCGGCGCCGGCGTCACCGGGGCGAACGAGACCGACTGGCACCTCAGGGACGTGCGCTTCGGGCGCGACTACCAGGGGAGCGTGGCCGACCTCCGCCTCGCGACGACGGGCGATCCGTGCCCCAACTGCGACGGCGGGACCCTCACCCAGTACCGCGGGATCGAGGCCGGCCACATCTTCATCCTCGGCACGAAGTACTCGGCCAAGATGAACGCCACCTTCATCGACGAGAAGCAGCAGAGCAAGCCGCTCGTCATGGGCTGCTACGGCATCGGCGTCTCGCGCCTCGTCGCGACGACCATCGAGCAGCACCACGACGACAACGGCATGCGCTGGCCCATGAGCGTCGCCCCCTACCAGGTGCACCTCGTGACCATCGGCCGCGAGGAGGCCGTGCTCGGGCGCGCGCAGGAGATCTACGACGCGCTCGAGAAGGCCGGCGTCGAGGTCCTGTGGGACGACCGCGACGAGCGGCCCGGCGTGAAGTTCAAGGACGCGGACCTCATCGGCATCCCGCTCCGGGTGACCATCGGCGCGAAGGCGCTCGCCGCGGGGAACGTCGAGCTCAAGCCGCGGTCCGAGGCCGACCCCAAGAAGGCCGAGCTCGTACCCGTCGCCGACGCCGCGCGCGTCCTCGCCGAGCGCGTGGCCGCAGCCCTCGGGTGACCCGTGGCCCGCGTCGAGCGCCTCCCGCCGCCTCCCGCGCATCCGGTGCGCTCCCCGCCCGTCACCGTGCGCGGCGAGACGGAGGCCCTCGTCGCGGGTCGGCTCGACGCGCGCGTCCACCTCCCGGCGAGCCCGCGCCGCCTCGTCGTCCTCTGCCATCCCCACCCGCTCTACGGCGGCAGCATGCACAGCCCCGTGCCCCTCGCGATCGCCAAGACGCTCGCGGACGTCGCGAGCGACGTCGTCGGGTGGGCACGGTTCGACTTCCGCGGCGTCGGCAAGAGCTCCGGTGCGTACGACGACGGCCGGGGCGAGGTCGACGACGCGCGCGCCGTCATCGACCACCTGCGCGGCCTCGCTCCCGGCGTGCCGGTCTCCGTCTGCGGGCACTCCTTCGGGTCGTGGGTCGGGCTCCGCGCCGCCGCGGCCGACGGGGCGGTCGACCGCGTCCTGCTCGTCGCGCCGAGCACGCGCTTCTTCGAGAGCTGGGACGACGCGCTCGCGTTCGCGGGCCCGAAGACGATCTTCCTCGGCGACCACGACGAGTTCTGCGACGTGGACGAGGGGCGGGCGCTCGCGGCGCGCCTCGGCGCCGAGCTCCGCGTCTTCGAGGGCTTCGACCATCACTTCACGAAATCGCGGCGCGCGGTGGCCGAGGCGGCCGTCCCCTTCGTCGCGCCCGAGGTGTGAGCCATGAGCGAGCGCAAGAACGTCACCTCGACCGACGCCGTTCACGCGGGGGAGCCGAAGGCCAAGCCCTACGACGCCGTCCCCACGCCCCTCGTCCAGACCGCGACCTACACGTTCGCCGACAGCGCCGAGATCGCCGCCTTCACGACGGGCGCGCACCCGGACGGCGAGCGCGGCGAGTACGGCCGCTACAGCAACCCCACCGTCCGCGCCGTCGAGCTCCGCCTCGCCGCCCTCGAAGGCACCGAGGACGCGGCCCTCTTCGGCAGCGGGATGGCGGCCGTGACGACGACGCTCCTCGCGCTCGTGCGCGGCGGGCAGCACGTCGTCCTCTTTCGCGACTGCTACCGGATGACGCTCGAGTTCGTGACCGAGTTCCTCGGCCGCTTCGGCGTCACGCACACCCTGCTCGACGCCGGGGACGTCGCGGGCCTGCCCGGCGCGCTCCGCCCCGAGACCCGCCTCGTCCTCAGCGAGTCACCGACCAACCCGTACCTCGCGTGCATCGACCTCGAGGCGCTCGCGGGCGCGTGCCGCGAGCGAAGGACCGTCAAGTCCTTGGTCGACGCGACCTTCGCGACGCCCGTCAACTGCCGGCCGGCGTCCTTCGGGGTCGACCTCGTCCTCCACAGCGCGACGAAGTACCTCGCCGGCCACAACGACGTGCTTGCGGGCGTCGTCTGCGGGCCCGCGGGGCTCGTCTCGATCATCCGCGATCTGCGCGGCATGCTCGGGTGCGTGTGCGATCCGCACGCGGCCTTCCTCGTCGGGCGCGGCCTGAAGACGCTCGGCCTCCGCGTCGCGCGGCAGAACGCCACGGCGCTCGCGCTCGCCGAGCTCCTCGCGAAGCACCCGCGCGTCGAGCGCGTCTTCTACCCGGGGCTCTCCTCCCACGAGAGCCACGCCGTGGCGCGCGCCCAGATGAGCGGCTTCGGCGGCGTCGTGAGCTTCGTCGTGAAGGGCGGCTTGAAGGAGGCGAGTCGCGTCGTGGACTCGCTGAAGCTCGCGCGCATCGGGCCGAGCTTCGGCGGCGTCGAGACGCTCGTCGAGCAGCCCGCGATGATGAGCTACTACGAGCTCACGACCGAGGAGCGCGCCGCCCTCGGCATCGACGACGGGCTGGTCCGCCTCAGCGCCGGCGTCGAAGAGACCGAAGACCTCCTCGCCGACGTGGAGCACGCCCTGGCCACCTGACGCCCCGAGAGGTGGAGAAACAGGAAGGGGTCAGCGGCCGCCGAGCATGGCGAGGATGGCCTCGACGTTCGCGGCGGCTTCGCTCGTCGTCGTCGGGGACTCGTCCTTCACCTCGGACTCGTCGAGGAGCTCGGGCGGGACGTCCATCAGGAACCGGCTCGGCGTGCGCGGGATGGCCTTGCCACGGAGGACGCGCGAACGCGCCCGCGACAGGATGAGCGTCTCGCGCGCTCGCGTCACGCCCACGTAGAAGAGGCGCCGCTCCTCCTCGATGTCGGCCGCTCCCGCGGTCGCGTCGTCCGTCGCGCGCGCGTCGAGCGTGCGTGCGTGCGGGAGGTAGCCCTCCTCGCAGCCGATGAGGAACACGACGTCGAACTCGAGGCCCTTGCTGCCGTGGAGCGTCGACAGCGTCACCGCGTCCCCGGGCTCGTCGCCCTCGCTGTCGATGTCCATCGTCAGCGTGTGGAGGAACGCCGACAGCCCGTCGGTCCCCGTCTTGCCCGGGACGTCGCGTGCCTCGCGACGCGCGAGGGTCGCCAGCACGCCCTCGACGTTTCCCCAGCGCTTGCCCGCCACGTCGATCGACGGCGACCCGGTGTCGATGTCCGCCCGCAGCCCGACTGCGTCGACCACGCTGCGCGCGACCGCGCTCGGCGGCGCCTTCGCCCCGAAGAGCTGCTTGCGCGCGTCGGCCATCACCTGCGCCAGGACCCGGCACCCGTCGCGCGCCGCGCCCGACACCTCGTCGATCGCTTCGACGCGCTCGACCGCTTGCCACAGCGACCACTGCCGCGCCGCCGCGGCCAGCGCGAGCTTCTCGAGCGACGCCTCGCCGATGCCGCGCGCGGGCGTGTTGACGATCCGGCGCAGGCTGATCTCGTCGCTCGGGTTGAGCGCGAGCTTCATGTACGCGAGGACGTCCTTCACCTCCTTGCGCTCGAAGAACTGCGTGCCCCCGACGACGCGGTGGGCGACTCCCTGCTCGCGCAGCTGCTCCTCGAGGAGGCGCGACTGCCCGTTCGACCGGTAAAGGACCGCGATGTCCTGCGCTCTCCGGCCCTCGTCGCGGAGCATGCGGCGGATCTCTCGGCCCACCCAGGTCGCCTCGATCTCCGGCGTGTTCGCGACGACGAGCTTCGGCTTCGGGCCGTCGTCCCGGTCGCTGAAGAGGACCTTCCGCCACTTCGCGTCCGTGCGCTTCGCGATGACCGCGTTCGCCACGCCCAGGACCGGCATGCGGGAGCGGTAGTTCTGCTCGAGCTTCACGACGCGCGCGCCCTCGAAGTGCGCCTCGAAGTCGAGGATGTTCTTCACGTCCGCGCCGCGCCACCCGTAGATGGCCTGGTCGTCGTCGCCGACCGCGCACACGTTGCGTCGCGCCGCGCAGAGGAGGCGGAGCATCTCGAGCTGCGCGCGGTTCGTGTCCTGGTACTCGTCGACGAGGACGTGGAGGAACCTGCTCTGCCAGCGGCCGCGCGCGTCCTCGTCGCGCGCCCAGAGCCGCGCGACCTCGCAGACGAGGTCGTCGAAGTCGAACGCCTTGTACTGCCGGAGGGCCGACTGGTAGCGCGGGTAGATCTCCTTCGCGATCTCGTCGTAGGCGTCGCCCTCGCGGTCGCTCATCTGCGCGGCGTCGAGGAAGGCGTTCTTGGCGTTCGAGAGGCGCGCGATGACCGCCTGCGCGTCGTACGAGCGGTCGGCGCCGGCCTGCCGGAGGAGCTGCTTCACGAGCGACGTCTGGTCGCCCTGGTCGAAGATCGTGAACGTCCCGCCCACGGCCTGCCGCTCGCGCTGCAGGACGCCGAGGCCGAACGAGTGGAACGTGCTCACCGTGAGCTGCTGGACGGCCTTCGCCTTCTTGCCCAGCATGCCGCGGATGCGCTCTCGCATCTCGCCCGCCGCCTTGTTCGTGAACGTCAGCGCGACGATGCCCCCGGCCGGCACGCCCTTCTCGAGGAGCCTCACGATCCGGTGCGTGATGACGCGCGTCTTGCCCGAGCCGGCCCCGGCCAGCACGAGGAGCGGCCCCTCGCCGTGCTCGACTGCTTCGCGCTGAGCCGGATTCAGGCGTGCTGCGGTGCCCATGCGAGCTTCGAGCCCTTACCGGAGCCCTGCTCGGGGCACTAGATTGATAACTCGGCTCGCGTATGCTCTCGCGAACCTCATGCGGCCCCTGCGCCTCTTTTCCCGTTCGCCCCGTTCGCCCCGTTCGCCCCGCGCCCTCACGCGGTCCCCCCTCGTCCTCGCGCTCGCCGCGCTCGTCGTCTCCGCGTGCGGCGGCGAGACGCCGCCCCCGCAGGCGCCGCCGCCCCCGCCGGCGGCCGCGCCCCCGGCGATGCCGACGTACGACCTCTCGGCCGTGCCCGAGCCGGCCGGCCTCCTCGTCTCCGGGCGCGTCACCCAGCTCTCCAAGTCGCTCGCGACGGCGCATGCGTGGACGAAGCTCCCGATGCCGCAGTCCGAGCAGGTGACCGAGCTCCTGACGAGCGAGGCGGTGGGCCCGCTCGTCGATCTCGACCGCTCGATCGACTTCGCCGTCGCCGTCTCGGGGTCGGGCATGAAGATGAAGCCCATGGTCGCCGTCTCGGCGGCGGTGCACGACCCCGACAAGGCCAAGGCGATGCTGGCGGAGCGCTACAAGCTCGTCCCCGGCGACAACGGCGCGCAGCTCATCGAGGGCCTCGGCAAGCCCACCGCGGCGAGCGACGACGACGACCACGACGAGGGCCCCGACCACCACGGCTCCGCGCGCAGCTGCGAGCTCGCGCCTGCGTACGGCGAGGCGTCCCTTCGCATCGTCTGCGCCGAGAACGCCGCGGCCCTGCAGAGCCTCGCCCCCTGGCTCCTTCGCACGGCGACGCGCGCGAAGGGCACGTCCGACGTGCACGTCGACTTCACGATGAAGCCCCTGCAGCCCACGCTCCAGGAGCAGAAGCGCATGATCGGCATGCTCCTCGGCACGGTGCTCGGCGGCAAGATCGGGATGGCGGGCCTGCGCGACCTCGCCGTCGCGTTCGGGACGGACCTGGTCGACTTCGCGTCCGACATGGAGGGCGCGTCGATCGACCTGACGCTCGGCGACGGCGGCGCGGTAGGCGACTTCGCGCTCCGCCTCTCGGGCAACACGTCGACGCTCGGCCGCATCGCGGTCGGGCACCCCGAGCGCTCGGGCCCGGCGCCGGCCGCGTTCTGGCAGCTCCCCGCCGACGCGGACTTCGCGATGTACGGGCGCGGCTTCGAGGAGGCCGATCTCGCGCGCGGGCGGGATCTCGCGCTCCACGCGCTCGGGGATCTGCTCGGCGCGGAGGGCGTGAAGGACCCCGACCGCAAGGCGGCGACCGACGCGCTGGGCAAGCTCGTCTCGCCCGCGGCGTCCGTCTACGGGAGCGGCGTCGACGCCGACGCGGTCCGCAAGGCGCTCGCGGCGGAGCGCGGCCTCACGCCGAAGACGGACCTCGCCGAGCGCGAGGAGGGCAAGCGCCGCACGATCGAGGCGCTCCTCGGCTGGCGCGTCGCCGAGATCGACGCGCCGGCGGCGTCGTTCCAGGCAGGGCTCAAGGAGCTCGCGGGCGTGCTCGCGCGCCCGTCGGTCGCGGCGGCGTACCGCGAGAAGCTCAAGGACTCGGTGCCGCCGTCGTTCAAGTCGGCGCCGCTCGGCAAGGTCACGCTCCCGGCCGGGGCGCAGCACTACGTCCTCGAGCTCCACTCGATCGACCGCAAGGCCGCTCCCCCGCCGCGCGCGGAGCCGGGCAAGCCCTCGCCGCCCGCGCGCAGGCCGGCCGGCCCGGTGAAGCCGCTCCTCGTCCACGTCTTCCTCGTGCCCGACGGCGGCCGCACGTGGCTCGGGGTCGGCGGCGACGAGGGCGTGGTCGCCGCGAAGCTCGCCACGGCGATGGGCCAGGCGGGCGACAAGCTCGGGTCCCGCGGCGAGCTCGGGGACCTGAAGAACGGGAGCTCGGGCGGTGGGGGCTTCCTGACGCTCCGGGGGCTGCCGGAGGCGATCGAGCAGGGCAAGCTCGTGCTCGAGGGCATGGACTGGCGCGCGATCGAGACGTTCGAGGAGGCCTCGCAGCTGCCGCACCAGGGGATGACGCCGATCGTGTTCACGTCGACGCCGCAGGCGGGCGGTCCGCCCAAGGTGGCCACCTCGCACGTCGTCGTCCCGCGCGACGCCATCGAGGACTTCGTGGCTCTCGTGCTCAAGCGCGGCGGTTTCTGACGCTCGGGCGGGCTTCAGGTGACGAGAAGCCCGGCCAAGACCGCGTCGGGTGGGCTCCACGTGGCGAGGAGCCTGGTCAACGCGGCGTCGGGTGGGCTCCACGTGGCGAGGAGCCCGGTCAACGCGACGTCGGGTGGGCCCCTCGTGACGTGAAGCCCGGTCAACGTGGCGTTGACCGCACCCGAGGCCGTCGAAGGGGCGCAACCCCGCGGAAAGTTGCCCCGGAAGGTCGCCTGACGTGAGTATCGCGCCCACATGCTTCGCGGAGCCGCCGCCTTCGCTGTCCTGTTCGCGGTCCTGCTCGTGTCGGGGCGTGCCCTGGCCTGGCAGGAGGCCCATCAGGCAGGGGACGACGTCGTCGTGTCGGTCGACACGGCCGGCACGGCGCAGGTGCAGCACCTCCTCAAATGGCACGTCGTCCGCGGGCCCCTCAAGTACGTCGACATCGCGCCCGTGGACGCCGTCGCGGCCGTCGAGCCGGACGTCGTGGTCACGGCGGCCGACGGCAGGTCGCTCCTGGCGCACGCCGCACGCCGCGACGACCGCACCGTGCGGCTCACGCTCGACCAGCCGCGGTCGCTCATGCGGGGCGACTTCACGTTCGACCTTCGCCTTCGCGAGAACCTCGTCGCCGCGCACGCGCTCACCCGCGACGGGGCGACCTGGCGGCTCACGTGGTCGCCGCCCGTCGCGCAGGACGGCTTCGACGCGGTCCACACGACGTTCGATCTCGCCGCCGCGCCCGACGCTCCGGAGCCGATCCTCGCGGACACGGGCGCCCTCGACGACGCGGCGGTCGCGAAGGTGACGAGGCTCCCGGGCCGCGACCGGCTCGAGCTCGTGCGGCCGCACGTCGGGCGCGGCGAGGCCCCCCTCTGGACGGTGCGCGTCGACCCGAAGGCCCTCGCGAGCATCCCCGATCCGCGCGGGCCGGCGGCGCTCGAGGCGGCGGCGCCTCCGGAGCCCGACCGCGTGCGCGAGACGTCGCTGGCCGTCGGTCTCGGGGCGCTCGCGCTCCTCTTCGGCCTCGTGGTGCGTCGCAAGGCGAGCGCGTTCGCGGCGGCGTGCGCGGCCCGGGGCGCGACGGCGCGGGCGATCGTGCCCCTGCCCGACGGCATGCGGGCGCTCCTCGCGGGGATCGCGCTCTCGGCGGGCGTGGGGCTCGAGGTCGCGGGGCGCGCGACGCTCGGCGCGGCATGCGTGGCCCTCGCGGCGATCGCCGCGGCCCAGCGCGCGCCGGCGAGGACGGCGAAGGCGCGCGGCCCGGGCAAGTGGCTCGCGATCCGGCCCGAGGAGGCGTTCGCGCCGGGGCCGTCGACGTGGACCGCCGATGCGTTCGCGGTGCTCGCGGCGGCCGTCGCGGTGGGAGGGCTCGCGCTCCTCGCCCGCCGCTTCGATCCGATGGCGCCGTGGCTCGTCCTCCTCGACGCCTCCGCCCTCGTGCCCCTGCTCCTCACCGGACGCGCCTCGCAGCTGCCGCCCGACGCGGCGCGCGCGCCCGCGCCGTGGCTGGCCCACGTCTTCCGCGCGCTCCGCCGCGTCCCCGAGCTCCGCGTCTCGCCCTGGTCGCGCGTCCCGCTGGACGCGCACGCGCCCGACGAGCTGCGTCTCCTCGTGCTGCCGCGCGCGTCGATGCCCGGCGTGCTCGGCATCGAGCTCGGCCTCGCGTGGAGCTCGACGCCCGCCGGTTGGACGGGAGCGCCCGAGGTCCTCGCCCGCGTCCTCGACGGGAGCCCCGCCGCGGCCCGCCTCGCGCGGGAGCTCCCCTCCGTCCGCGCCGTGCCCGGCCGCCGCCCGGACGAGAAGGTCCTGCGTCTTCTCCCGCGCCGCCCGACCCGCGCCGCCACCGTCGCCCTCTCGCGCTCGCTCGCCGGCGCCCTCACCGATCGCCGCGAAGCCGCGCCCGCACGCGCCTGGACGGCTTCCGAGCGAAGATCGCCCCGGCCCGCCCCGCCGGCAGCCGCCGCCGCGGCTGCGTAATGCATTCGTGACCGGGAGACGCTAGGGTCCGTACCCGCCGGAATGTCCGATCGCGTCCACCCGCACCAGGCCCTCGCCGTGTATGCCGAGCCGCTCGCCGCGGGCCGCCGCGTGGTCGTCTTCGGCGATGCGGCGAGCGGGCTCGCGGAGCGCATCGAGGAGCTCGGGGCGACCGCCGTCGTCGTCGCGACGCCCGACGACGAGCTCGAGGAGCTCGACGCGCTGCGGGGCGCGCGGTTCGACGTGGCGATCGTCTCCGACCTCGCGGCCTTCGACGACCCCGCGGACCTTCTCGCGCGCGTACGCCGCCTGGTGGGCGAGTCGGGCGCGGCCATCGTCGCGGCGCCGAACCGCGACGCGGCCGAGGTGGAGGGCGAGGGCGCGCTCGACTACTACGCGCTCTTCGATCTCGTCGCGAAGGAGTTCGCCGACGTTCGCATGGTCGCGCAGCTGCCGTTCCACGGGCTCGCGCTGGCCGAGGTGGGTGACGAGGACGACTCGCCCGCCGTGAGCGTCGACACGCAGCTCGCCGACGAGGACCGGACGCCCGAGGCGTTCGTCGCCGTGGCGAGCCAGCGCGGGACGCGCCTCGACCCGTACTTCATCGTGGAGCTGCCCGTGGTGCCCGTGGCGGCGCCCCTCCGGGACGACACCGAGCTCCTCGCGGCCAGGGCGCACCTCGACGACGCGCGCGCGCAGGTGCAGACGCTGGCCGCGCAGCTCGATGCCCTCGAGGGGCGCGCGGCGCGGGCGACGGAGCTCGAACGGGAGCTCGCGTCGCGCGGGCGGACGCTCGCGGAGCTCTCGAGCGAGGTCGAGGAGATGCGCTCGGCCGCCGAGGCGGGGCGGATCGCGGCGGCGCAGGTCGAGTCGCTCGCGCTGCGGGCCGAGCGCGCCGAGCGTGCCCTCGCCATGGTCGAACCCGAGCTCGCGCGCGTGGCCGACGGGCACGCCGCCGAGCTCCAGCAGTTCGAGGAGGCGCTCCGCGAGCGGGCCGCGGCGATCCGCGAGCTCGAGGCCGAGGTGGTGCGGCGCGAGCGGATGGTGCGCGAGCTCGTGGGCGCACTGGAGGAGAACGGCTCGTTCGGTCGGAATCACGCGCAGGCGCACGTGCACGGGGACGATCCGCGTCGAGTGGACGCGCCGGCGGCTCCCGCGCCCGCCACGGACGACGCGGCGTTCGGCGCGGTGGCGGCCGAGAACGCGCGCCTCCAGCAGAAGCTCGACTCGCTCGCCCGCGACCTCGCGCGTCGCGAGGGGGACGCGCAGGCCGGCGCGTGGACGATCGCGGAGCTCGAACGCAAGCTCGCCCCGGGGGCGGCCCAGCCCCGGCCTGCCACGGGGTCGACCTCGGCCGGTGGGCTCGACGAGCTCGACGCCCTCCGAAAGGCCCTCACCCAGGAGCACGACGCGCGCGTACGCGCCGAGTCGGGCGAGGAGCTCGTCCGGGCACGGGCCGAAATCCAGCGGCAGGCCGCGCTCCTCGTGCAGGTGGGGCGCTCCCCCGGGCACTCGGCGGAAGGCGCGGAACCGGCGGCCGGCGAGGGAGCCGAACCGGCCGCCGGAGCCGAAGAACTGCGTTGACAGGCCGCGCTCGCGGCTTAACTTGCGGGCCAGACCGCGGCCGTGTGCGCCCCCAGTCGGGTAGGGGCGGCGTGCGTATGGGCCCTCCAAGGCTTCGATGTCCTCCAAACGCGACTATTACGAGGTCCTGAGCGTCACGCGGGAGTGCTCGTCCGACGAGCTTCGCAAGGCGTACCGGCGGGAGGCCCTGAAGCACCACCCCGACCGCAACCAGGGCGACGCGGCCTCCGAGGCGAAGTTCAAGGAGGCGAACGAGGCCTACCAGGTGCTCTCCGACGACGAGAAGCGCCGCGTCTACGACCAGTTCGGCCACGCAGGGCTCGAGGGGGCCGCGGGCCCGGGCGGCTTCGACGGCATCAGCGACGTCTTTTCCCACATGCAGGACCTCTTCTCCGAGATGTTCTCGGGGTCGATGGGCTTCGGGGGCGGCGGGGCGCGGCCTCGCCGCGGCGAGGACCTGCGCATCCAGCAGCGGCTGACCCTGCGGGAGGCGGCCTTCGGCTGCAAGCGCGAGGTGACCGTGCGAGCGCCCACGGCGTGCAGCGACTGCAAGGGCACCGGCGCCAAGGCGGGGACCAAGCCCGAGACGTGCCCGCAGTGCCGGGGCCAGGGGCAGGTGTCGAACGCGCGCGGGTTCGTGATGTTCACGTCCACGTGCCCGCGGTGCCGGGGCGCGGGGCGCGTGGTCCGCCAGGCGTGCCCGTCGTGCGCGGGTCACGGCGCCGTCGAGAAGGCGCGCAAGGTGAACGTGTCGTTCCCGGCGGGCATCGACGCCGGGCAGCGGATGCGCGTCCCGGGGCAAGGGCAGGCGGGCCCCCAGGGCCTGGCCGCGGGCGACCTCTACGTCGAGGTGGACGTCGAGGGCGACGCGCGCTTCGAGCGCGACGGGGCCGACCTCGTGGCCCGTGTGCGCGTTCCCTTCACCGACGCGGCGCTCGGCGCCGACGTCGCGGTCCCCGCGCTCGAGCCCGAGGAGCAGACGGCGTCCCTGCCGCTCACTCTGCCGCCGGGCACGCAGTCGAACGCCGTCTTCACGATGAAGGGGCACGGCATCCCTCGACTCGACGGGCGCGGACGCGGGTCGCTCGTCGTCGTCGTGCAGGTCGAGGTGCCGACATCGCTGTCGGGGCGCGCGCGCGAGCTCCTGGCCGAGCTCGACGTCGAGCTGCGCGGCGAGGCGGCGAGCACGAAGCGCGCGGCGGCCGGCAAGTAGCCCGGGAGCGCGCCGGTGCCCGTCGACGTCGACGCCTTGAAGGCGAGGCTCTCGGCGCTCCCGTCGGTGCACGCGAGCGGGCGCGTGGTCGCGGTGACGGGCCTGAGCCTGCGCTTCGCGTTGCCGGGTGTGCGCGTGGGGGACGTCGTGATGGTGCGCCGCCGCGGCGAGCCGCTCGCGTGCGAGGTGGTCGGCTTCGACGGCGGCGAGGCGATCGGGATGCCGCTCGGCGCGCTCGCCGGCGTGGGGCCCGACGACGCGGTCGAGGCGACCGGGGGCCCGTTCCAGGTGCGGGCCGGCCGCGCGCTCCTCGGGCGCGTGGTCGACGGCCTCGGGCGCCCGTTCGACGGTGGGCCGCCCGTCGAGGGAGACCTCGTCGCGGTCGATCGCGATCCGCCCGCCGCGCTCGAGCGTCGGCCCGTGGACCGGCCGCTCGCCACGGGCGTGCGCGTGGTCGACGGCCTGCTCACGCTCGGCGAGGGGCAGCGCGTGGGGCTCTTCGCCGGGTCGGGCGTCGGCAAGAGCACGCTCCTCGGCGCGATCGCCCGCGGCGCCGCGGCCGACGTCGTGGTCGTGGCGCTCGTCGGCGAGCGCGGTCGCGAGGTGGGCGAGTTCCTCGAGCGATCGCTCGGCGCCGAGGGCCGGAAGAAGAGCGTCGTCGTCGTCGCGACGAGCGACGTCGCGGCGCTCGAGCGGCTGCGCGCGGCGCAGGTGGCCACGGCGTACGCGGAGCATTTCCGGGACGCGGGCGCGCGCGTGCTCCTTTTGGTCGACTCGGTGACGCGCTTCGCCCGGGCCCAGCGCGAGGTGGGCCTCGCCGCCGGGGAGCCGCCCGCGCGACGCGGCTACCCGCCGAGCGTCTTCGCCATGCTCCCGCGGCTGCTCGAGCGCGCCGGCCAGGGCGCGCGCGGGAGCATCACGGCCCTCTACACCGTGCTCGTCGAGGGGGGCGACATGGACGAGCCCATCGCCGACGAGGTGCGCGGCATCCTCGACGGGCACATCGTCCTCGATCGGGCCATCGCGGCGCGCGGCCGGTACCCCGCGGTCGACGTCACGGTGTCGCTCTCGCGCGTCATGGACACGGTCGTCGCGCCCGAGCACCGCGAGGCCGCACGCCGGCTTCGCGCGATGGTCGGCGTCTTCGAGGCGAAGCGCGATCTCGTGACCCTCGGGGCGTACGCGAAGGGCACCGACAAGGAGCTCGACGACGCGCTCGCACGCATGCCGCGCATCGAGGACTTCCTCCGCCAGGATGCCGCCGCGGTCTCGCCGCTGTCCGAGACGGTCGCCGCGCTCGCCGCTGCCGTGAAGTGAGCGGCCGATCGTGCTAGGTCCGCGCCCCCGGGCATGACGCTCCTCCAGGTCGCGGATCTGCGCTTCGGCTACGCGGGGGAGACGCTCTTCGAGGGCGTGACGTTCACCCTCGCGACGGGCGACCGCGTGGCCCTGGTCGCGCCCAACGGCAGCGGCAAGACGACGCTCCTGCGCCTGCTCGCGAAGGAGATGGAGCCCGACGAGGGGACCGTCGTCCTGCGCCGCGAGGCGACGATGGCGTACTACCGGCAGTCGCACGAGATCGCGTCCGAGGGGGACGTGCTCGGCGCGTTCCTCTCGGGCTTCCGCGAGATCGTCGAGCTTCGCGAGGAGCTCCGCGTCGCGCAGCACGACGCTGCGAGCGGCACGAAGGAGGCGCTCGACAGGCTGTCGTCGGTGACCGATCGCTACCACCTCGCGCACGGCGACGAGCTCGAGCACCGGGTCGCCGTCCTCGCGAGCCACCTCGGCTTCAGCGATCGCGACCTCGCACGGCCCGTCGCGTCCCTCTCCGGCGGCGAGCGCGGGCGCCTGCGCCTCGGCGTCGTCCTCGCGCAGCAGCCCGACGTGCTGATGCTCGACGAGCCGACCAACCACCTCGACCTCGACACCATCGGCTGGCTCGAGGCGTGGCTCGCCGACTACCGCGGCGCGGTCCTCGTCGTGAGCCACGACCGCGCCTTCCTCGACAACACGTGCTCGTCGACGATGGAGCTCGGGCAGCGCAGCTTCCGCTCGTACCCCCTCCGCTACTCCGAGTACGTCGTCGCGCGCGAGGAGGACCTCGCCCGCGAGCGCGCGCTCGTCGAGCGGCAGCAGGCGATGGTCGCGAAGACCGAGGACTTCATCCGCAAGAACATCGCGGGCCAGAAGACGAAGCAGGCGCAGAGCCGCCGCAAGATGCTCGAGAAGCTCGATCGCCTCGAACGCCCGGAAGACGTGTGGGCGTCCGCCGACCGGGTCGCCTTTCGCTTCGCCCCGGCGCAGCGGACGGGCGACATCGTGCTCGACGCGAAGGAGCTCGGCGCGGCGCGCGGCGGCAGGCGCCTCTTCGAAGGGCTCGACCTGCTCGTCCGCCGGGGCGACCGCATCGGCATCGTGGGCCCGAACGGGAGCGGCAAGTCGACGCTCCTGAAGCTCCTGACGGGGCGGGGCGACCGCGAGGACACGGGCTCCGTGAGGCGCGGGACCAACCTCCAGGAGGGCTACTTCGACCAGCACCTCGGCGAGGTCGACACCTCGCTCACCGCGGTCGACAACGTGCGGCGCATCCGGGGCGACTTCACCGTCGAGGCGGCCCGCCAGTACCTCGCGCGCTTCCGCTTCTGGGGCGACGACCCGCTCCGCGTCGTCAGCGGCTTCTCCGGCGGCGAGCGCTCGCGCCTCGCGCTCGCCAAGCTCCTGCTCGAGCCGAAGAACCTCCTCTTCCTCGACGAGCCGACGAACCATCTCGACATCCCCGCCGCCGAGATCCTCGAGGAGGCGCTCATCGGCTTCGAGGGCACGGTCCTGCTCGTCTCGCACGACCGCCGCTTCCTCGAGAACGTGACGTCGCGCGTCGTGAGCATCCGCGACGGCGAGACGGACGTGTACCCCGGGGGGTTCCGCGACTGGGAGGACGCGCTCGCCAAGGCGAAGGCGGCGAGGAGCGCGGCCGAGTCGGCACGTTCCGCCGGGGCCGGACGCGCCGGCGGGAAGGAACAGAAGGCGCAGGCGGTTGCCGAGGAGGAGGGAAAGAAGCGCTTCGAGGAGCAGCGGCTCGCTGCGCGCACGCTCGAGAAGAAGAAGCGGCGGATCCAGGAGCTCGAGGCGTCGATCGCGTCGGGCGAAAAGACGCTGGACGAGCTGCGGGCGGCGCTCAAGGCGTCCCCGAGCGACGACTGGGAGAAGCTGGCGAAGATGGCGCAGGAGGAGCAGGCTCTGACCAAGAAGGTCGACTCGATGCTCGTCGAGTGGGCCAGGCTGTCCGAGGAGGTCAAGTGAGCCGGTTCGTCGCGTGCCTCGTGGGGGTGGTGCTCGGCGCCGCCGTCGCGAGCGTTCCGGCGTGCAAGCGCCACGCGACCGTTGCCGCGGCGGGGGACGCCGGCAGCGAGGTGACGGCGATCACCGTGAAGCCCGACAGCGAGGGCCTCCTCCTCACGTGGATCGACGACAAGGGTGACTTCCACGTCGAGACGCGTGTCGCCGACGTGCCGATGATGGGCAAGGACACCGTGCGCGTGGTGGACCCGTCGAAGGACGAGGGGACGCACGCGGACCGCATCTTCGTCGTGGACCTGCGCCAGGCGCGCGCCGACGGGACGTTCCCCGTGCGCGCGATGACGCGCGCCGACTTCGAGGCCATCGCCGTGGCGCGCCGCGAGAAGAACGGGCCGACCCTCGCGAGCGCGAACCCCGCGCAGGCGTCTCCGTCCGCGAGCGTGGCGGCGGGGCAGGGCGGGGGGGCGGTGGCGCCGTCGGCGGAGCCGGCGATCATCATCTACGGCGCCGAGTGGTGTGGCGCGTGCCACGACGCCGCGCGCTACCTGAAGAGCAAGGGCATCGCCTTCGTGGAGAAGGACGTGGAGAAGGACCCGGCCGCCGCGCGCGAGATGCAGGCGAAGCTCGCCAGGAACGGGCTCCGTTCGGGGTCCATCCCGGTCATCGACGTCCGCGGCAAGGTCATGGTCGGCTTCAGCGCGCCCGCGATCGAGAACGCACTCGGCCAGGCGCTCTGACCGCCTGCGGCCCGGCGCGTCAAGAGCAGGCCCGCGAGGATCGCGGCGACGAAGAGGACCACCGCGAGGACCACGACGCGCTTCGCTCTTCGCGCGGCCCGCGCAGGCCGCTCCGGTCCGCTCGCGGGCACGAACTGCGACACCGCGGCGAGGCGAGACGCGTCGCGCAGGGCTCTCTTCACGAGGTGGTCCGCCTCCTCGGGCCGCAGCCCCGCCTCCCGAAGCTCGGCGTCGAGCTCGTCGTCGGCCAGCGAGACGATGCGGTGCATGTCACCGGGCGGAGTGCCTCCCTCGAGCGCTCTCGACGCTGCAGCAGGGGAGCGCGGCTTGCGGTCGGACACGGCGGCTCCCCCGAAGCGTAGCCCGCGCAGTCTCCTCCGTCCCGGCGGCGAGCGCACGGCACGAGCGCTCGGCGAGGGGGGGTGCGCGCGCGACTTCCTCGTCAACGACGGGAGGCTCAGCGAGCTTCGCGGCGGGGCTTCCGCTCGATGACGCGCTCGTATACTTCGCGCTTGGGCCGCCCGCTCCACGCGGCGAGCTTCTCGGCGACGGTCTTCGCGTGCTCGCCTTTCGCGAGCGCCGCGTCGATTCGCGCGTCGAGGGCGGCGTCGTCGACGGTCGGGCGAGCTTCTGGCGCGTGGGGGCCGAGGACGATCGCGATCTCGCCCAGCCACGCGCGATCGTCCGCGGCAAGGCTCTCGCACGTCCCACGCACGTACTCCTCGTGGACCTTCGTGAGCTCGCGCGCGACGCACGCGGGGCGCCCCGGCGTCGCGGCTGCCAGGTCGGCGAACGTCCCCCGCACGCGCGAAGGCGCTTCGAACAGGACGACGGCCTCGGGCGTCGCGACGACCGCGGCCATCGCCTCGTGCCGCGCCGTGCCCTCGCGCGGCAGGAACCCGAAGAAGCGGAAGCGCCCGTCGCCCGCCATCCCGCTCGCGACGAGCGCCGCGAGCACGGCGCTGGGGCCGGGGAGCGCGACGACCCCGATTCCCGCTGCGATGGCCGCCTCGACGAGCGCTTCGCCCGGATCGCTGATCCCCGGCGTCCCCGCGTCGGTGGCGAGCGCGACGTGCTCACCGTCCGCCAGATGCCGTACGACGCGCTCGACGTCCGCCGCCGTCGCGTGTGCGTCGAGCCGCTCGAGCGGCTTGCCCGCGATGCCGAGGTGCGTGAGCAGCTGCCTCGTGCGCCGCGTGTCCTCCGCGACGACCCGGTCGCACGCCCGCAGCGCTTCGGCCGCTCGCGCCGTGACGTCGCCGAGGTTGCCGATGGGCGTCGCCACGACGGTGAGCGTCCCTCCGGCCACGGCCCACGCATAGCACGGCGTGCTAGAACTACGGCCCATGAGAGGGCCTGTTTGCGTGTCCGCGTGCGCCGTCGGCGCGCTGCTCCTCGCCGCGTGCAGCAGCTCGCCGAAGTCGCAGAGCTGCGTCGGCTCGAGCAGCCCGCTCTGCACGGGGTCGGGCCGGTGCGTCGCGTTCGCGTCGTGCGCCAGCGAGTCCGACATCGCGGGCGCGTTCGCCACGGCGCAGGACGGCGACACGCTGGCCTTCGCCGCAGGCACCTACGAGTTCACGAACGAGCTCGATCTCGGGACGGCGAACGGCGTCACCATCGTGGGGCCCGGCTCGGGGCAGGCGACGCTCGACTTCCACGGGCAGCAGGCGGCCGAGGAGGGGCTGTTCGTCCAGTCCGTGCAGAACGTCACCTTCCAGGGCTTTTCGATCCTCGACACGCCTGGCAACGGCATCAAGACGCTCGGCGTGACCGGCGCGACGTTCCTCGACGTGGGCGTGAGCTGGACCGCGCAGGACGCGACGGACGGGCCGTACGGCCTCTATCCAGTGCAGTCGACGCAGGTGCTCATCGACGGCTGCACCGTGAGCGGCGCCTCCGACTCGGGCATCTACGTCGGCCAGTCGCAGCAGATCGTCGTCCGCAACAACACCGTCTTCGGGAACGTCGCCGGGATCGAGATCGAGAACTCGTTCTACGCCGACGTGCACGACAACACGGCGCACGACAACACGGGCGGCATCCTGGTCTTCGCCCTCCCCGGCCTGCAGCAGGACACCGGGCACGACGTGCGCGTCTTCGACAACACCATCCAGGACAACAACACGGAGAACTTCGCCGACTCGACCGACATCGTGTCGATCGTGCCTGCGGGGACCGGGTTCTTCGTCATGGCGAACAAGAACGTCGAGGTCTTCGGCAACACGATCACGGGGAACAAGACCGCAGCCGCGGCCGTCATCAGCTACCTCACGTCGCAGCAGGCGTACTCGGACGCGAACTACTACGCGTACCCGACGGACGTCTCGCTCCACGACAACACGTACTCGGGCAACGGGACGGAGCCCGACGCGCGGTCGCAGATCGGCATCCTCCTCGCGACGGGGATGGGCCAGTACCCGGGCGGCCACACGCCCGACGTCATGTGGGACGGCTTCGTCGACGCGAGTCTCCCGTCGGGTCCCGACCCTCAGACCATCTGCGTGAACGAGCCGACGGCGTCGGCCGTCTGCGACATGAACTTCGGGCAGGTCGACCCGAACAACCCGAACGTGGACGCGATGGTGTGCGGCCCCTCCACGTACGACTGCACGCTGCCTCCGCTCGCGCCCGTGACCTGGCCCGGGCTCACCAACTGAGGACGCCGTGCGCCGCGCGCTCGTCGCCGCCCTCGTCGTCACCGCCGCGCTCGCGTCGTGCGACGAGGAGGGCACGGGCCCGTTCGTGCCGAGCGCGGGCGGCGCGGACGTGGGGGACTTCCCGCAGCGCCTGAGCACCTACGCGATGGTGGGGATCGTCGACGGCAATGTCGTTCCCGGCGCGGGTGTCCTCCCGTACGACTTGAACACGCCGCTCTTCTCGGACTACGCCGTGAAGTTCCGGACGGTGTGGCTGCCGCCCGGGACGAGCGTGACCTACCAGGACACGGCGCGCTTCGAGTTCCCCGTCGGGACGGTGTTCACCAAGTCGTTCGGGTTCCCGGCCGACTTCCGCGTCACCGGCGCGCCCGTGAAGTGGCTCGAGACGCGCATCCTCGTGCGCGCGGCGAGCGGCTGGAAGGGCGCGAGCTACGTGTGGAACGACGCGCAGACCGAAGCGACGATCCTGCCGGGCGGCGAGGTGCTCGACTTCACGTTCATCGACGCGAACGGCGTGACGCAGAGCCCGAACTACCTCGTGCCCAGCGAGTCGCAATGCCAGAAGTGCCACGCGAACGACGGGGCGATGATCTCCCTCGGGCCGTGGGCGAACCAGCTCAACAAGGACTACGCGTACGCCGACGGGACCGAGAACGAGCTGCAGCGCTGGAGCGACCTCGGGATCCTGACGGGGGCCCCCTCGCCCGACCAGGCGCCGAAGCTCCCCGCGTTCGACGATCCGACGACGGGCGACGTGCCCTCGCGCGCGCGCGCCTACCTCCAGGCGAACTGCTCGTACTGCCACAACGGCGACGGCGAGGCGCGAACCTCGGGGCTCGTCCTTCTCTACGACGAGACCTCGCCCTACGCGCTCGGTGTCTGCAAGCCGCCCGTCGCCGCCGGCAAGGCGGCCGAGGGAGAGCACTGGGACGTCGTCCCGGGGCATCCCGAGCAGTCGATCCTCGTCTACCGGATGACGTCGACCGAGCCGAGCATCGCGATGCCGGAGCTCGGGCGCAGCCTCGAGCACGTCGAGGCGGTCGACCTCGTGAGCCAGTGGATCACGGCGATGACCGGCAACGCTTGCCAGTAGCGAGGGCCACGGCTTCCCACGGCCGAGCCCTCGCGGCTCGAAGCGCGGAGGCCGGCTCGCGTAGGTCGCCGAGGACCGTGGGCTCGTGTCGCCCGGGCCTACTTCGTGCCGGTCTTGCCGCCGCCCTGCAGGACCATCATGTGGAACTTGGAGAACTCGGCCTGGCCGAGCGTGAACATGATCTCCGTCAGGAGGCGGTAGGGGGTCGACACGTCGGCGATCAGGATCGCCTCGCTCTGGTTCGGGTCGCGTCCCGTCGCCATGCGGATGCGCTTGTCCGTGTCGCGCCACGACTGGAGCGCGCTGCCCAGGGGCACGATGAAGTAGTCGTTGCGCGAGCCCCGCTTGTACTTCGCCTCGATGCCGTACTGCGCCGCGTCGGCCGGTACGGGGCAGACCACCGTCTCGCCCACGATGATCTGCGACTTCGACACGAGGACGGCGAGACCCTCGGGCTCCGAATCGGGCTCCGTGGTCAGGATGCTCTTCGGAAGCTGGAGGTCCTGCGACTGGGGGAGCGACGCCGTCGACGTGCTGAGGCTCTTCAGCAGGAAGACGAGGATGATGGTCATCATGTCCATCATCGCGGTGATGTTGAGGAACGTGATCTCCGGCTCGACGCGGCTGCGCGCCACTGCCTTGCGGAGCTCCCGCTTGTAGACGGCGAGGCTCGCGGGCTTCTGCGGCGCGATCGGCTGGGGCGGCCCCGGAGGGTGGTTCATGGCTTACTTCGGGACTCCGAAGGTGATGTCCGGGAAGAGCACCTGACCGTCGTCTGCCTTCCGGATCGCGTCGACCGTGCTGATGATCGACTGGTACGGAATGTTGGCGTTCGCGGTGACGGTCGCGTTCGTCTCGTCGGCGGCCTCGGGCACCTGGTTCTTGAGGCGCTTGGCGCACGCATTGAGCGCCGAGAAGTCGTAGTCCTGCACGCCGTCCTGGATCTTCATCCCGATGGCCACGCCCGAGCCGGGCCCGTTGCAACCCTCGCCGATGCGCTGGCCGAAGGCGGAGACGATGAAGCCCTTGTCGATGACGATGATGTTGAGCGACAGGGTCGGCTTGCCGGGCGGCCGGACGCTCGAGCCGCTGTTCCGCGGGGGCGTCGAGTCGATCATGGTCGTGAACGTGACGGTGATCGTCGCGAGCACGAACATCAGCACGTTCGTGATGATGTCGAGGAACGGGACGATGTTCAGCTCGCCGCCCTCTTCGTCTGGGGAGAGCTCGCGCGGGCGTGACATCCGCCGCACCCGGCTGCGCTGCGCTGCGCTGAGCTTTTCGGTGTCCGGCATCGCGGGCTCCGTCGAACGCTCAGTAGTTGCCGGGGCGCGTCTGGATGGTGAGCAGGTTGAACACGCGCTCCTGCGTCGCATCCAGGTCGTGCTGGATGTTCTTCGAGCGCTGATGCAGGAACAAATGCGCGATCATGCAAGTGACCGCGATGCCGAGGCCGAAGGCGGTGTTGTACATGGCCTCGGAGATACCGAGCGAGAGCTGCGCCTGGCGTTGCGCGGCCGAGAGGCGCGGGTCGGACACGGCGTTGAACGTCGTGATGAGGCCCGTGACCGTCCCGAGGAGGCCGATGAGGGTCGCTATGTTCGCGAGCGACCACAGCGAGCCGACGCGCTTCTCGACGGCGGGCCGCAGCTCGCTCATCTTTTCGCTCATCGCCGCGTCGATCTCGTCCGGACCCTTGTTGGCGTGCGTCAGGCCGGACTTCACGAGCTGCAGCGTGGGATAGTCGCCGGCGTCGCAGAGCTTGATCGCGCGGTCGATGTTGCCCGCGGTCACCAGCTTCTTGATCTGCGCGAAGAACTCCTTCGAGTTCACGCTGTACTTCGAGAGCTGGAACGCGATGCGCTCGATGACCATCGCGATGACGACGGCGCTCACGATCAGGTTCGCGACCAGGAACGTCGGCTTCTCTTTGAAGGCGCCCATCAGGCCGCCCCCGCCGCCGGCAGCCTGCGCCGCCTGCTCCGCAACAAGGACCACGAACATACCCCGACGCTCCTTTCTGACCTGTCTCGTGCGCCTGCGTGCTGCTGCGCCTGCGTGCTGCTCGCGCCGGCCAGTATAGCGGCAGGCGTTTGAAAAATGGGAAGGCGTGTGGTGCCGCGGCGTTCGGTTCCTCGCCGGCGTCGACCATCCGCCGTTCGCGCCCCCCCCTACCCAGCGAGATGAGGTGCTGCGTTCCGCCGCAGCCAGCGACGATACTGCGGCCCGATTCGCCCCGTCAACGTGACGACCGGTCCGAGGAACGGTGCGAGCGGTTCCACGCGAGCGGTTCGACCGTCGGGCGGGCCTTGGGAGAGCGTCGTCGAGCGTCGCGTGACGATGGCGCGCGTCGCGCGCGGACGCCTCCCCAGGTCCCCGCATGTCCACGTTCGAGGCTCAATGTAGAACACGAGGATTGCCGTCACGACGCAAAGTTCGATAAGCCGCGGGATCTGGTAGGGTTTTGTGAGCCTCCCGCAGCGTCTCGATCGCTGATCGAAGGTGCGGATCGGCCCAAACTCCCTTGACGTGGTTTGGTCTCACCTGTCAGGCTCGCCTTCACTCGCCGGCTCGTTTCGGAGCCCCCACGTGAGCCCTTGCTTCGGTCCGAGTCGTTCAGTTAACGTCGCGGCGCCGAGCCGTTCTCGGGTGGGAGTCCACGCGAGGCGCGCTCCTGGTGACGTCGCTCAAAAGCTCGCTCTCTCTCTCTAACGGAGGACGGTTCGATGGCTGCTGTGTGGAAGCATTTCAAGGATGGCGGTTGGGGGATGTACGTGATCCTCTTCTGGTCCATCATCACCATTGGTGTCCTCGTCGAGAGGGCGCTCTACCTCTTCGGTGCCTCCATCAACAAGGACGTGTTCCTCGCCACGATGCAGAAGTGCATCCTCGCGGGTGACGTGGCCAAGGCCGTCAAGATGTGCTCCGCCGCGAACGCGCCACTCGCGCGCATCGTCCAGGCGGGCCTCGTGAAGGTCAACCGTCCAGACGAGGAGGTGCAAGCCGCGATGGACGAGGCGGCGCTGCGCGAGATCCCGCGTATCGCCAAGCGCACGGGCTACCTCGCGCTGCTCGCGAACCTCGCAATGCTCAGCGGTCTGCTCGGGACCGTGTCGGGCCTAATCACGGCGTTCGGCGCCGTCTCCGGCGAGAGCGTCGACCCCAGCCAGAAGGCGCGAATCCTCGCCGAGGGCATCTCGGAGGCGATGAACTGCACGGCTTTCGGGCTCATCGTCGCCATCATCGCCCTCATCGGCTTCGCGGTGCTCAACGGCAAGACGCAGTCGCTCGAGGACGACATCAACGAGTCGAGCGTCCAGGTCCTGAACCTGGTCATCACGAACCGGCAGAAGGTCAACATGTCGGGGATCCCGACGGGCTGACCGAGCCCGTCCAGGGAGAGAGCGTGGTTTCCCGCTGACGGGACCCAAGGTGAGAGAGCTAGGGATTTCCAAGTCGCTGCCGGGCCCGAGGAACGAGGGCTCGGCGGCGCAGCGAGACGGAGTGAGACCATGGGCGGCGTAGACGTCGGCGGCGGAGGTGGTGGAAAGCGCAAGTCGCTGGACTCGGAGATCAACATGATCCCGTTCATCGACCTGCTCTTCGTGACGATCGCGTTTCTGCTCATCACTGCCGTCTGGACCCACATGTCCCGCATCAACGCGGACGCGCAGGTCCCCGGACCCCCGCGTCCGGACGTCGAGCAGGAGAAGGTGGAGCCCGAGAAGCAGCTCCACGTGATGATGCAGTCCGACGAGAAGTTCGTGCTCGTCTGGAAGCAGGGCAGCACGACGGTCGACTCGATCGACGTCCCGCGCAAGGACGTCGTGATCCATTCGAACAACGGGGACGTCGTGCGGTTCCCGGATCTGGCGACCAAGATCGAGAGCGAGTGGAAGGCCAAGGGCCAGCACTCGAACCCGACGGATCGCAAACTCGACCAGGCGATCCTGCACACCGACAACAAGACCGAGTTCCGCTACATCATCGGCGTCATCGACGCGATCTACCAGACGCACAGGGACATCAACCTCGGCCCCAAGACCGAGAAGATGCCGGCGTTCAACATCACCTTCGCGGTCAACTGAGGGAGCACGACGATGCCCGTTGCGAATCCCGGTCGCCGCCTGATGCGTAGCGTCGGGCTGGAGTTCGTACAGAAGAAGGTCGCCGGAGGCGGACACCGGAGCACGAACGCCGCGCTGTCGCTGACGAGCATGATCGACTTCCTGATCGTGACCGTCATCTTCCTGCTCATGAGCTTCAGCGCGAGCGGCGAGACCCCGGTCGCCAAGGGCCTGAACCTGCCGAAGGCGGAGAACACGCTCGACATGCTCGACGCGCCCATCGTGGCGGTCGTCGGCAGCCAGATTCTGGTCGACGGCTCGCCGGCCGGGAACACCCGGGCCGTCGAGGAGTCCGACCGTATGCAGCGGATCGACGAGCTCTTCAACATCCTGAAGGCCAAGCGCGAGCTCTGGAAGCAGACGCACCCGCAGAAGGACTTTCCGGGCGTTGCGATGCTTCAGATCGACGCGTCGATCAAGGCCGTGGTGGTGAAGAGCGTCTTCCAGACAGCCGCGTTTGCGGGCTTCCCGAACGTGAGCTTCATGGTGGACAAGCTGCCGGCGAGCGGATCGCAGTAGCGGTCGCCTTCGCCGGCTCGGAGGGTGGCGCGTTCGCGCCGGCGAGGAACATGGCTGAGCTGAGGAAGAAGAAACCGCGCGGTCTTCCGTCCATCGCGAAGGCCCGCGAGGATCGTGGAAATGGGCGCGCCCGGTGGACTGCGCAGGCCGGTTTCGTGGCGCTGGCGGCCATCGTGGGAGGCTTCATCGCGCACAAGGTGGTGAGCGAGCGGGAGCTGGAGAGCGACCGCGATGCGCTCCTGGCCAAGCGCCGTGCGGTCGAGGTGACGATCGGGCCCGAATGGTTCCCACTGCGGGACGCGCTGGAAGCGGATGTCCTGACGGCAGCCAAGGACTACGAAGGTGACCACGTGGACGACGCCGCGCGGACGGGCGCGTTCCGGTCCCAGCCGGGTCTCTACCTGCGCATGCGAGTGGCGGACGTGAAGGACGCCGCGAGCATCCGGCGGGTCGCGGCGGACGCGAGAAAGGACGCCTTCGCGGCGTGCCTGCTCCGTGAGCCGAACGAGCGCGGGGTGCGCGGGGAGATTGACGGGGGCGCGTTCGCCGAGCAGCCGTGGAACCTGGGGCAGGCCTACGCGGCCACGCGGATTCTCACGGACGACTGGGGCGACGAGGTGAAGGCGGCGGACGACGACTTGCGGCTGCGCCTCTTCGCCGAACAGTTCCAGAAGGCGGTCACCACGGAGATCCCGGTCGCGGTGGACGTCGTCAAGCGCGCTGCGTTCTTCCTCCTCGTGCTCGACGAAGACACGCCCGAAGCCGCTCACTACGTCGAGGCGGGCGGGATCACCGAAGAAGCGCTCCAGATGGTGCCGCACGACGCGCGTATCCACGTGTTCGATCTCGCAGCCAAGAAGGAGATCCTTCGCCTCAAGCGGTCCGGCGACGCCCGCGTCATCCCCGCGGGCGAGCGCATGGTGACCGACAGCGAGACGCGGGACGCGATGCAGCGGCAGGCAAACAATTGCGCCTTGGCGCGCCGGGTGGACGAGACGCTCAAGGCAGCCCCGACGGCGAGCGCGGGGCCGGCGCGACCGTAGCGGCTCAGACGCGCGCGAGGACGTGGACGTCCGCGAGGTTCGTCCCCGTCGGCCCCGAGGGGAGCGCCATTCCGGCGGCGACGAGGACCGACCCGGTGTCGAAGCGGGTCAGCGCCCGCTCGAGGGACTCGCGACCGACGCGCCCCTCGAGCGATCCGTCGACGAGCGCGCCACCCGTCTCGCTCGCTCCGTCGACTCCGTCCGAGGCTGCGGCGAGGAGCACCACGCCTTCCCCGAGCTCGGGTGCCACCATGGCCCCGAGGTGCGTCGACCGCCCCCCCCGTCCGGGCCGTCGCGCGACGACCGCCAGCGACGGCTCCGCGGCGCGCACCACGGCCTCCCCTCGCGCCAGCGACCGGGCACGCTCGGCGTACTCGCGCGCCACCGACTCCACGGGCTCGGTCGTCGGACGCAGCACGCGTACGTGCTTCAACTTGCCCCGCAGCTCCTCCGCGAGCTCCCGCGCCAGGTCGTCGGGGCGCGCCACGAAACGCGCTCTGGACCGCTTCGCGGCCGCCTCGCGCGGCTTGAGCGACTCGTGCAACGCGGGGGCCTTCACGCCCTTCGCGTAGCGTGAGAGCACCCGCCGGGCCTCCGCACGGGTCGTGGGATCCGGAACGGTGGGACCCGACCCCACGTCGAACGCCTCTCCGTGGAGGACGTCGCTCGCGATGAGGGTTCGCACCGGGCCTCCCGCGGCGCGCGTGAGCCCACCACCCTTGGCCAGGCATGCGTGTCGCCGGAGCACGTTCAGCGCTCGCACGTCGGCACCTCCCGTGAGGACTGCATGAGCCGCGCGGACGTAGGCGGGCAGGTGCCCGTCGACCGGGAGGCAAAGGAGCGAGGATGCGCCCCCCGATACGAGCGCGATCACGAAGTCCGCGTCCGCGACGACGCCGAGCGCTTGCCGCGCCGCCTTCACGCTGCGCTCGTCGGGGTCGGGGTGCGCCGCGCGCAGGACCAGGACGCGAGGGTCCCGCAGGCGCGCCTCGGTACCGTCCGGGGCGACGACGAGCACGCGCGTGAACCGATCGTCGACCACCGCCAGAGCGCCGCGCGCCATCGCGGGGGCCGCCTTCCCCACCGCAACGATCGCCCCTCGTCGGACGGTCGCCGGCACGCGAGGCATCGTCTCGCGAACGCGCTCCTCGAGGTCGACCGACTCGAGCGCGCGGCGGAACGCACGCGCAAGCACGCGCCGCAGACCGTGGACCGTCATCGCGGGGCCTCGTCGCCGACATCGACGACGTGCGCGACGACGACCTGATGCCACGCGAGCGTGATCGTCAGGTACGCGCCGCGTTCGTCTGCGTCCGCGACGCGGCCCGAGCCGAGCTCCTGCTCGCTCCACCGGAGACCACCGTGAATCCCCAGCCACGGGCCCGTCGCCTCGCCCACGATCGGGACCTCGACCGCGAGCCCTGCCTGCATCCCGACGTCGTGCCCGAAAGGCGAACCCGCCGGCTGCGACCACACCGCCGCGAGCTCGAGGCCGATCGAGTCGAGCACCAGGTCGAGGCGGGCTCGCCGGGCCTCGCGTCCCGTCAGCCACCGCCCCAGGAAGAACGGACGAACCTCCGCGCCGGCCGCCACGAGGCGCCTCGGTTCGGCACCCGAGCTGAAGACGGCGCCGTCCTCGTACGACCCGAAGACGCCGACGCTCTCGAGGTAGCGCACGCGAAGCTCGCCCTCTCCCCGGGGCCCACGCGCCGCAGCCACGCCGCCGAGGCCCGCGACGAGCGTGAGATCGCCCTGGAGGCGGCCGTACGCTCCGTCCGTACGCTCGTCGGCGCGAGCAGGCGGCGCGAGGAGCGCCACGACACCGACGGCAGCGAGCAGGGTCGCGACCGCGGCGCACGACCGACGAGAGGAGAGGGAGACCCGCGGAGTCGCAAAGCCGCCGTGCAGACGGGACGGAGGAGGTAGCACCCGCTCAGAGCCCTCGGAGGCCAAGCGCGTGGGTGACGGCTGTCCGGAGCTCGGGCGCGAGGACGAGACGAACCCGCGAGACAGCCTGCCCGGCCAGACGCCCGAGGAGGAAGCTCACCTCGTGGAGGGGGCGTGCTTTGCCCTTCGCGTATACGACGAGGAGGGGGGACGCCTGGCCCCCGACCGGTTCGTCGCTGGCGACATCGAGGCCTACGTACGCGTCGGCGTCGAGGCCCTGGGCTCGTGCGACGTCCCGTGCCACCTCGAGGGCGGCGCTCTGTCCTTCGGGGGCGGCGTGCTCGCCGTGCAGCTCGAGGGTCTTGTGGAGTGCGCGTGCGCGGATGCGACGCGCGAGATCGGCGAGAGGGCGGTCGGACGACCCCTCCCACGCATGCATCGCTCCCCAGAGGACGCCGTCGTCGAGCTCGAGATATTCGCCGAGGCCGATGTCTTTCCCTTGCGCCGCCGCTGCCACCGCCGCCGGCACGCCCGCGAGCTTGCCCCCTGCGCGTAGCACTCCTACCGCACGGGCCAGGATCGTCCGGATCATCCACTCTGCCGCGCGCGTCGCCTTGTGCAGGTACACCTGCTGGAACATGAAGAGGCGAGCCGTGATGAACGCCTCGATTGCCGGGAGGCCCTTCGCCCCGTCCACCGCGAGCTCCGGCGCTCCCGCGGCCTTCCCCCGCGGTGCGAATCGGAGGCTTCGCAGGAGCCAGTCCAGGTCGTACAGGCCGTAACGTACCCCCGTCGCGTGTGCGTCGCGCAACAGGTAGTCGCAACGGTCCACGTCCAGCTCCCCGCTCACCGCCTTCGCGAGATAGGGCAGCTCGTGCCGTCCGTGCACGAGATCCACGACGCGGGCCGGCAGCTCCCGGTCGATCGACGAGAGGACCTCGTTCACACCCGTCGACGGGTCGAGCACGATCCGCTCGGTCCACGTCTCGTGCGGCGGCGTCCCGGGGATCGAGTCCTCGAAGAGGTGCGAGAGGGGACCGTGGCCGAGGTCGTGGAGGAAGGCGGCCGCGAGCGCCTCGCGGCCATGGGCCTCGGTCAAACGCTCGCTCGCGGGCAGGTCGCCGTGGATTGCACGCAGCCGCGCGAGGAGGAGCTTCATCACGAACGCCGCGCCGATGGCGTGGGCGAACCGCGAGTGCTCGGCGCCCGGAAAGGCGAGCGAGGTGACCCCGAGCTGTCGCACGCGGCGAAGGCGCTGAACCTCGGGGGTATCCATGAGAGCCTCGACGACCCCCTCCTCGGGCGACTCGAACGGCACCAGGCCGTGCACCGGGTCGCGCAGGATCACGGGGCCTCCACGACGCTTGTCCCGGTACGCCCGTCGTCGGTCCACACGCGGACGGCGATCGGCCCCGGGGTATGCGCGAGCAGTGCCACGCGCGCGGCCGGCTTCGGCCGCATTCCCGGCGAGCGCTCTGCGTGCCAGGCGACGTGGAACGGCCTTCGCGCATCCCACGCCGTGTCGACGGCCCAGGCGAGCGGCTCGACCGGCCGCTCGAGGGTCACCTTCGTTCGATCCCCTGCGCGCTCCACGTGGACCCGCGGCTCCTGGCCCTCGCGCGTCGCCTGTCGCGCCTCGGGCCCGAGGGCCTCCTCGACGACGAGGGGGATCTCCCTGCGCAGAAGCCGCGCGCGAGCCGTCGCGAGCGCAATCGGCGACGAGTCCCCGAGCACGAAACGCCTCCCGAGCGCGTGCGCGCTCTCACCAGCCGTCCCGCTGCCCGCGAACACGTCGACGACTAGATCCCCGGGGCGGGTGGCGCTCGCGACGATTCGATCGAGCAGAGCGCGCGGCTTCTGCGTCGGGTAACCGGTGCGCTCGGATACGGCCGCGTGCCGGAGCGGCGCCACGTCGGTCCAGAGTGCGTCGACGCGGCGCTCGCGGCACCAAACGCCGGCGGCGTCCTTCACGAGGAAGTACTTCACGTAGACGCGCCCGCTCGCCGTCCGGTGGACGCGGCCCTCCTTCTCCAGTCGCGCGATGCTCTCGTCGGTGTAGTCCCCGCGTGGCGCCGTGGTGAAAGGTCGCCCGTCCTCGTTCGTGCGAATGGCGCCGGGCTCGATCGGCTCGAGGCGGGTCGGCGGGACGAGCTTCGCGTGCTCCTTTCCGTAGACGACGAGCGTGTCGAGCGTCCGGCCGAACTGGTGGCTCGCGGCCTGGCGCCCGAGGTTGGGCGCCCGGCGCCAGACGATCTCGTTCACGAACGCCTCGGGCCCGAGGATCTCGTCGAGAACGAGCCGCACGAGATACGACGCGCGCCAGTCGACGTGCACCCAGATCGTCCCGGCCGGCGCGAGCAAGCCCGCGAGGGCGTCGAGCCGCGGCGCGAGCATCTCGAGGTAGCTCGCGAGCGACTCGCCCCAGCGATCGTCGTACGCCGGCGTCCGGACCACGCGTCCGTCGGCCGGCCCGTCGAGCCGCGCCTCGTGCACGTACGCGACCTGCGATCCGAACGGTGGATCGACGTAGACGAGGTCGACTTTTCCGGCGAGCCCGTCGGCCTCGAGCACGTGTGCGACATCGAGCGCATCGCCCTGGACGAGCCTCGCCCCTGTCTCTCGTGCGTCCCTCCAAGCTGCAGGCCGCTCGATCACGCGCATCTCCGGCGGTGGCTTGCCTACGCCGTCGCCGGGCTCCCACCTGCGCTCCGACCACGTAAGTCTCGGATGATCGGGGCGTTGTCGCGCGCGTCGGGCTCGCGGCGCTCGAGATTCGTCCTGGGCGCGGCCCGTCATGGGGGTGGACACGAGAATGTCCGTGGGGCTGCTCCGGTTGCAAGCCTCCTCGTGAAATAAGTCGTTCCGAAGGCTAGGCTGCTCAATCGTCCCCCCGTGCCCACCTCGCGCGCTCCCGAAGGAAATCACCGCCTCGCCGACATCCTACGGGCCTTGCCCCAGGGGGAGCTCGACGGGCTCATTTCGCGGCTCGGCGTGCGGATCGACCCGGCGAAGCGGATCGACGTTCCCTCGCAGGTCGCGCGCGCCCTCGTGTCCTTGCCCGACCTGCGCGATCCGTCACGCCTGCATCCGGCGTCCGTCGAGCTCGTTCACCGTGTGGCCGAGGCGAAGGGCAGCCTCCTCGTGGCGTCCGTGCCGCCCGCGCTCGAACCGCTGATCGCGCGCGGCCTCATGTTCGCTCGCGCGACGGGCCACGGCGTCGAGCTCATCCTCCCGCCTGCGTACCTCGTGCAGCTGAAGACGTGGGAGAGCGAGGACCCGCGCTCGCTCCGCGCCCTGCTCTCGCAAGCACCCTTCGAGACGATGAGCGCCATCGCAGCCCACTACCTGGGGCGGCCGGCGACGCCGCCCATCGCGCTCTCGCTCGAGACCGCGTGGGACGTCCTCGGCAACCCGCAGACGCTGGCCGATGAGATAGCCAAGCTGTCTCCCACCGAGCGGCGGGTGCTCGAGGGGGTAGAGGAGGACGGCGGCGAGGTCGACACCGAGGAGCTCCTCGAGCTCGAGCGCGAGCCCCTGCGCCTGCGGACCGCGACGGGAGCCACCCCGTCCCGTCGAGGTATCGGCTTTTCCCTCGAGCGGCGGGCGCTGCTCATCCCCGTGCACCCCAACCGCCACGTCGTCCCGACCGAGGTCTCGGCGATCATCGGTGCGACCCACCACAGTCAGCGCGCCGCACGCCGCGAGGAGGTGCGCGTCTTCGTGGCGAGCGGCGATCACGCACCCCGCCGGGCGCGTTTCTCGCTCGATCCGGGGCCGCTCGCACTGGCCCTGGCCGTCGCGTCGCGCGAGACGTCTTCGCGCGCGGGCGAGTCGCGCACGGCGTCCGGGACCTTCGCCGATCTGCGCGCCGGCGTGGGTACGCCCAAGTCGCTCGTCCAGAAGATGGCGACCCGCTTCGGGCGCGATCCCCAGCCTGTTGCGCTCGCCTTCGCGCTCTCGCGCGCGATCGGCCTCTGGGACGCATCCGCGACGAGCGTCCTCTCGCCCCCGGGCAGCTTCACCCTCCACGAGCTCACGCGGTACCTCTTCACGGCGTGGCGTCGTGGCGGCGCGTGGGACGAGGCCCGCTCCGAGCCCGAGGTCCTGCGCCTCGCCCCCGACTCCCGTGACTCGTCCCCCGCCGGCGTGGTCCGAGAGATGGTGCTCGAGGCGCTGCGAGAACTCGGCGAGGGTCGCTGGGTGCCATGGTCGTCGCTTCGCGGCTGGCTGAAGTCCGACGACCGCGTTCCCGGTATCGCGCGCCTTCTCCGTCGGTGGTCGGACCGCGGCGGCCTCGAGCTGGTCGAGCCGATGGAGGTCGCGCGACGCATCGTACACGAGAGCCTGCCCGCACTCGGTCTGCTCGATCTCGGCGAGGACGAGGACCTGCCGCACGACGCCGAGGCCGACGGTGGACGCGCGCCCCTCGCCCTTCGTCTGACCGCGCGCGGTCGCGCGCTCCTCGCCGAGCGCGCGCCCATCGCGGACGCCTCGGGCAGCAAGTTCCTCGATACCCACGTGCTCCGCCTCGGGCCGAATGCGCGCGTCGGCGCCGTCCTCGCGGTGGCGCCGTTCGCCGAGGTGAGCCGCGCCGCAGAAACGCTCGACCTCGTCGTAGCTCCGCAGACGCTCGCTCGCGCGCTCTCCGCGGGTCTCGAGGCCGAGATCGTCCGCAACCGGCTCGAGGCGCTCGCCCCTCTGCCCGAGACGCTGTCGCGGACCCTCGCGCAGGCGAGTGTCGTCGTCGGGCGCGCCACCTACGAGGCGGCGAGTGGCTTTCTCTGGGTCGAAGACGGGAACGTGCGGGAGCTTCTCCGCACGCGCCGCCCCACGCAGGAGCTCTTCGTCGACCCGTCGCCTCCGGGGGGCTTGCTCATCGCGCCGGGGGTGGACGTGGACCGCCTCGTGCGACGCTGCCGCACCGTCGGCATCGAGATCCTGGCCGAGGGTCAGGTGATACGCGCGCGAACGATGCCGCCCCCCTCGAGCTCTCCTTCGAAGAGCGGCGCGACGCCCAAGGTGACGCCCGTCCGTGGAACCGCGAAGGCCGAGAAGTAGCTACATCACCTCGGTCTTCGCGCGCAGGGACGCCGGTTCCCAGCCTTCGCCGGCCCTCGCGCGCTCGTCGGCCCAGGAGTCCGGCGCCGCGCGCTCCGTCGCCCCGACGATCTTGCCGCCGGCGAGGAACACCTCCACGGGAAGGCGGCGCCCGTTGTACTGGCTCGCCATCGTGTAGCCGTACGCGCCGGCGTCGAGGATGGCCACCATCGTCGGCGGCGTCTTCGGGAGCAGGTGCTCGCCGAAGTCGTCGGTGCTCTCGCAGACGGGGCCCACGACGTGCCACCCGAAGGAGACCGTCTCGGTCGCCGCCTTGTGCAGGGGGACGATCCGGTGGCGCGCCTGGTAGAGCGCCGGGCGCATCAGGTCGTTCATTCCCGCGTCGATCATCACCCAGCGCTCGGCGGCAGCGACCTTCACCTGGATGACCTTCGCGAGGAGCACGCCGGCCGCCGCGACGAGGGCGCGTCCCGGTTCGACGTAGAGCGCGAGGTCCCCGAGGCCTTGCTTTTCCTTCTCGTCGCGCACGGCGCGCACGAACTCCGCCGGTGCCACGGCGGCGCCCTCGCCGTAGTCGATGCCGAAGCCGCCGCCCGTGTCGACATACCTGACCGACTTCAGTCCGCCCGCGCCGCGCAGGCCGTTAACCTTCTCGAAGAGGACCCGGGCCGCCTTGAGGTAGGGGTTCACGTGCTTGAACTGCGAGCCTGCATGGACCGCCATCCCCACCAGCTCGAGGCTCGGGCTCTTCTCGACGCGGGCGATCGCGTCGCCCACGTCCTCGAGGGGTACGCCGAACTTCGCCTCGTCGTGGCCCGTCGCGATGTGCTGGTGCGTCGAGTCAGCGACGTCCACCGACGGGTTCAGCCGGATCGCGACCCGCGCCCGGCGCGACAGCGATCGCGCGCGCCCCTCGATGCGCGCGATCTCCTCCACGCTCTCGATCTGGATGGCGCGTATGCCCGTCGTGCCGCACGCCACGGCCTGGTCGAGCTCGTCGTCGAGCTTCGCCACCCCGCTGTAGACGATCCGGTCCGGGACGATGCCGCACGCGAGCGCCACCCGGAGCTCACCGCCGCTGACGACGTCTGCCCCGCACCCTTCGCGCGCCAGCGTTCGTACGACCGCGCCCGCCGTGTTCGCCTTCACGGCGTACGCTACCAGGTGCGCCGTCCCCTCGAAGGCGGCGTGGAGGTCGCGGGCACGGGCCGCCATACTGTCGAGGTCGTAGACGTACGCAGGCGTGCCATGATGCTGCGCGACGTCACGGAGGGGGACACCGGCGAGAAGGAGACGCCCGGAAGAGTCACGCGTGAGCGACATGCGAGGTTCGAGTAGTATCCTGCCTGGCCTCCCATGTCCGTACCCAGACGCGCCAAGCTGGTGTGTACCCTGGGTCCCGCGTCCCACTCTTCGGAGGGGCTCCGGGCCCTCATCGACGCCGGGATGGACGTCGCGCGGCTCAATTTTTCTCATGGATCCCACGAGGATCACGGAGCGGCCCTGGCCCGCCTGCGCGCCGCCAGCGACGACCGGAAGAAGGCCGTGGCCGCTCTCCAGGACCTCTGCGGGCCGAAGATCCGGACCGGAAAGTTCCCGGCGAAGTTCGATCTTCCGGCCGGAGTCCAGGCCTACCTGGTCGAGGGCGAGTCCTCGAGCGACGAGCGCGTCATCCCCATCAACTACGAGGGGCTCGCCGCCGACGTGCGCCTGGGCGATCACGTGCTCTTCGACGACGGGCGCATCGTCCTCACGGTGCTCGCCATCGAGGGCGAGCGCGTGCGCGTCCTCATCGACCAGGGCGGCGGCATGCGCGACCACGTGGGCGTTCACCTGCCGAGCAAGACGATGCGCATCTCCTGCCTCACGGAGAAGGACAAGGAGGACCTGGTCTTCGGGCTCTCGAGCGGGGTCGACTACATCGCGATGAGCTTCGTCCGCCGCGCGGAGGACCTGCACACCATTCGCGAGATCTGCCTCGCCTGGGGCGCGCCGACCCCCGTCATCGCCAAGATCGAGACGCCCGACGCCGTCGAGAACCTCGAGTCGATCGTCGCGGCGAGCGACGGCGTGATGGTGGCGCGCGGCGATCTCGGGGTCGAGTTCCCGCCCGAGCGAGTACCCGTGATCCAGCGGCAGATCCTGGCGATGGCTCGCCGCGTGCGCCGCCCGGTCATCGTCGCGACCGAGATGCTCCAGTCGATGACCAAGTCGAGCCGACCGACGCGCGCCGAGGCGAGCGACGTCGCGAACGCCGTCTACTCGGGCACCGACTGCCTGATGCTGAGCGGCGAGACCGCGACGGGGGATTACCCCACGCTTGCATGCGGGATGATGAGCCGCATCGCGCTCGAGGCAGAATCGAGCGCGTTCTTCGAGCAGGCGCCGTACGTGTCGCGCGCGACGAGCGTGACCGAGGCCATCGCCCGCGGTGCGGTCAACACGGCGCGCGAGGTCGGCGCGAGGTACCTCGTGGCCTTCACGGAGTCCGGGTCGAGCGCGATGACCGTGAGCCTCGCCCGGCCGAGCATCCCCATCGTCGCGTACTCGCCGAGCGCGAAGACGCGGCGGCGCATGGCCCTCTACTGGGGAGTGACGCCGCGCGAGATGCCGGCGATGAGCGACGCCGATCAGCTCGCCGACTGGTGCACCGGCGACCTGCTGGCCCACGGCTTCGGCAGCCCGGGGGAGCGCGTCGTCATCGTCTTCGGTGCTCCCATCGGGGTGAGTGGCAGCACGAACAGCATTCGCGTCCACGTCCTCGGCTGACGTCCCCTCCCCCCGTGTGAAGGGCGTGTAAGCACGAGCTTCACCCTTCTTTACGCGCGGATCACCCGATCCGATGACACGGAGACGGGGAGCCCACTCGTCTATCCGGGCGAGTGGAGGAAGCCATGAACAAGCTGATTCGATTCGCGATTTCGGGTCTCTCTCTCTGTGGTGCGCTCGCGGTGCTCCCGGGCGTGGCCGAGGCGCGCGAGCCGGCGCGCGCGGTCCCGGGTCACGTCGAGCGCGACCGCGGTCACGACCGCGGTCACGACCGGGGCGGGGAGCGCGGGCACGACCGCGGGTGGGCGCGCGGGCACGAGGGGCGCGAGTGGAGGGATGGCCGGTGGGTCGCCCGCCGTGGCGGCTGCCGGTGAACGCCTCGCGCTGCCGGTGACCTGCTTCGCTTCCCGTAGGCCGTTTACCTGCTTTTACCCCGCACGCTGGACGCCCGACCGCGCCCCGCCCGTCAGTACCCACGGAGGTTGATAGCGAACATGAAGCTCTCTCTTCGGACTCTCGCAGGTTTCGTCACGCTGGCCAGCGCCGTCGCGCTGGTCCCCGCCACCGCGTTCGCGCAGGACGAGCCTGCGCCCGCACCCGCCCCGGCACATGCGCAGCGCCACATGCACCGCGGTCACGGCAAGAAGGGTCTCGTCGGCGCCGCGCTGAAGCTCGACTCGCTCACGCCGCAGCAGCGCGGGCAGATCGAGCAGCTCGTCGCGGCCCGCAAGGCGGCGGCCGTCCCCGTGCGCCAGGCCAACGCGCAGCTCCTCACGGCGCTCGCGCAGCAGGTCGAGGCAGGCAGCGTGGATCGCGCCGCGCTCGCCCCGAACCTCGCTGCCGAGCAGAACGCGGCGATGGGCGCCGCACGCGTCGACCAGGTCACGCTGGCGCAGCTCCACTCCATCCTCACGCCCGAGCAGCGCACCCAGCTCGTGGACGAGCTCGAGGCGAGGGTGGGCCAGGGCGAGGGCGGCCACGCGCGGAAGGGCAAGCGCGGCGAAGGCTTCGGCCGCCTCGGGCTCTCTGCCGACCAGAAGGCGCAGATCAAGTCGAACCTCCAGGCGTCCCGCCCCGCGCGGCCGGAGAAGGGCGGCAAGGGCCAGTTCAAGGCCGCGCTCGAGTCGTTCCGCGGTGACTCGTTCTCGCCGATGGCGATGACTCGCCCGATGAACGAGGGGACGCGCGAGGTGCGCAAGGCGACGGCCATGGCGCCCGTCCTCACGGCCATCCAGCGCTCCACGGTCGCGGACAAGCTCCGCAGCCGCGCCGCGCGCGAAGGCAAGGTCTGACGCCGGTCCTCTGGGAAGTGGTCCCCCCGCTCAACACCGGGCGGGGGGACACCCGGACCGTCGGAAGAGAGGGCCGTGTCGCTTCGCGGTCCTGGGCCCCCGCGAGCTTCGCGTCCCTCTTTCCTGCCGGTTCGTCGTTTCGCGCTCGACGCAAATCCCCGCGTTCGTCCGTCACCCGCGGCGCGGCAAGAGGATGCTCACCGTGGTGCCGTTGCCCTCGGCGCTCTCCACGCGCAGGCTGCCCCCGAGGGACGTCACGATGCCGTAAACGGCGCTGAGCCCCATGCCGCTCCGGTTCGCGGCGACCGTGTGGCGCCAGTAGGGATCGAAGATGTGCTTCAGGGCCTCGGGCGTCATCCCCTTGCCCTCGTCGGCCACGGTGAGCACGACCTTGTCGCCTTCCGCGCGGACCCCCGCTCGAAGACGCCCGCCCGCCGGCATCGCCTCGACCGCGTTGCGGGCGACCTGATAGAGGCACTCGGCCAGCGCCGCGACGTGGATCTGCACTGCACCGACCTGCGCATCGTACGCCCGCTCCACGACGAGACCCGAGCGCGCTCGCCCGATCGCGCTCTCGAGAGCGAAGTCGAGCATCGCCGCGACGTCGGCCGGCTCGAGGACGCCCTCCGACGCCATCGCGAACCGCCGCAGCCGCTCGATCGTCGCCTTGATCCGCCCGAGCCCACCGTCGGCGCGCCGCACCGCCTGGGCGGCCTGCTCGGGGTTCGTCGCGGCCACCTTCGCCGCCTGCTGCGTCGACGCCATCGCCACGGTGAGCGCGTTGTTCATCTCGTGTGCGATGCCGCCCACGAGGACGCGCAGCGCCTCGAGCTTCTCGACCAGGACGAGCTGCTCCTGCATCCGCCGGAGGCGCGCCACGTTCGACGAGAGACGCTCCACCCTGCGGAAGCTCGCGATCGCGCGGCGGTGTCGCGCCCTCGCCGAGACCCACGACCCGATCGCGACACCGGCCACGAGCAGGTGCGCCCACGCCGGCGAGCGCGGGCTCGCCACGAGGAGCGCGACGTAGCCCGATGCCGCGAGGGCTGCTGCGACTCGCGGCGGCATCGGCACGAGCCCGACCGCGACGACCACGAGCGTTGGGAGCACCAGGAGCCAGGGGCTGGACGGCCCCCCGGAGAGGCGCGCGACGAAGCCCCACCCGAGCATCGCCGTCCCGAGCGCACCGCATGCGAGGCCGAGGAGCGCGGGCGTGCTCCTTCGTACGAAGGGGACCGCCAGGGCCGCCGCGCCGAGCCCGATGGCGACGCACGCCTGGGCGATGGCGGCCCCACGGAGCTCCGGCGGCTCCGTCGCGAGGGTCACAGCGGCCGTCGTCCCGGTGATGGCGGCGAGGGCCGCGAGCGTCGGCACGAGCGCGCTCGCGGTCTGCGCACGGCGCTCGGCGAGGAAACGCGCCCTGGGTCGCCCCTTCCTTCCCACTCGCTCGACGGCGCGCGCGTACCGATCGCGGAGCAGGTGCGCCGCATGCAGCGAGAGGTTTGCGCGGTCGGCCTCCGGGGGCACCCGGAGAGACTACTCCTTCAGAACGACCCTGCGATGCCGCCGAACCCCGGGCCGAGAACGAGCCCCGCTTGCGGCGCCGACGAGGACGACGACGCCAGCGGCGGCGGCGGCGCGAAGAGGAAATACAGGCCCACGCCGCCCATCGCGAGCGCCGCGACGAACGCCACGTCCGCCGACGTCCGGAACGTCACTCCGCGCGCCTTCGTGGCGGGGTCCTGGTAGTTGGTGTTGCTCTTCGTGTTGTACTGGTTCGCGAGCGAGATCGCCTGCGCGCCTGCGTAGACGCCTACCGCCGCGGCGACGATCCCCCCGCCGAGGAGGAACCCGCCGAGCGTGCGCCGCCGGTCCGCCGGCCTCGCGCCCGGCGCCGTGGCCGGCGCTCCGACGGGCGTCAGCGACAGGTCCACGTTCGGCGCGCGCTCCGCCTCGACGTCCACCTTGCTCGTCGCGGGCTCGTAGGCGTCGGCCTCGAGCGAGAGCCCGTGCACGCCGCGGGTCGTGCGCACGTCCACGAACGCCCCCGGAATCAGCGCAATCGGCTTGCCGTCGATCGTCGCACGCGCGCCGTCGGGCGAGACGCGCAGGCGGAAGGTGCCGAGGTGGCTGCGCGTCTGGGCGAGCTCCGCCCGTGCGCTCGACAGCTCGTCGGGCTGGGCGCCGCCGTCGTCCGCGAGGAAGTGCACGAGGTCCTGCTCGGCCTCGACCCACTGGCCCGTGTGGGCTCGCGCGATTCCGAGGTTCAAGAGGATGCTCGGGTGCGGGAAGATCTTGTACGCCTCGAGGAATGCGTCGCGCGCCGCCGCGTAGTTGCCCTCGTGGGCCTGCGACACGCCCCTGCGGAAGGCCGCGCGCGACCGCTCCCGGGGGTCGTCCTGCGCGAGGGACGGCCCGGCGAACGCGAGGAGCGCCGCCGCGATCCACGCCGCGAGCACGAGACGCCGGAGCACCAACGGGATCAATACCGCGGTTCGGCGACGATTTGTGGCTCCGTCGACGCGCGCCGCGGGGCGCCCGGCTGGGCCCACGGGCGCTTGCCCCTCCCGCGTGCACGGGGTGCCGGCGTGGGGGCACCGGCCTCGGGCAGCTCGGTGCCGGCGCCGAGGACGACGGGGGCCATCTCGAGCGGGGGCGAGACCGGCGCAGCGGGGCCGGGGCCATCGGTCGTCACGACGGCGGCGACGGTCGCCGTTGCCGTCGCCGGTGGCGGATGCGTCTCGGCCACGGCGGTCTCGCTCGCCTGTGCGGCGGCGGATGCGTGCAGGCGCAGCCCGGCAACCAGCACGCCGCAGGACGCGACGAGCGCAGCGGCCGCGACGAGCATCCCGATGCGAGCGCCCCGCTTCGCCGTCCGCGTCATCTGCGTCGGCGCCGCAGTGAGGCCTGCCTCGGTCGCGGGATCGGTCAGCTCCATTCCCGGTGGAAGCGGCGTCGGGGCGATCGTCGCGGGACCGAGCGAACGCCAGTCGCGCAGCAGCTCCGCGGCCGACGAGGGGCGGTCGGCAGGACGACGCGCGAGGCACCTCGAGAGGAGCGCGTCGAGCCCTGCGGGGATGGGCATGCGCCCGAGGTCGCGGATGCTGCGCGCAGGCTTCTCGAGCTTGACGGCGATGAGCGCGATCGAGCCGTTCGCGTCGTAGGCGAGTCGCCCGCACAGCGCCTCGAAGGCCACCATCGCGAACGCGTAGAGGTCCGCGCGCTCGTCGACCTTCGACGCCCCGCGGATCTGCTCGGGCGCCATGTACGCGATCGTCCCCACGGCCTCTCCCGTCGTCGTGAGCGACTCGCCGTCGTGCACGTCGAGCTTGCAGACGCCGAAGTCGAGGATGCGCGCGCGCTCGCGCCCCGCGGGCATCGCTTCGATGAAGATGTTGCCCGGCTTGAGATCGCGGTGCACGACGCCCGCCGCGTGCGCGTCGATGAGCCCGTGCAACACGTCCTCGCCGATGTGCGCCACGTCTTCCCACGTGAGCAGGCCGCCTCGCCGCCGCAGCCGCGACGCGAGCGTCTCGCCGTGGAGCAGCTCCATCACGAGGAACAGCTCTCCGTCGGGCGTCTTGTCGACGTCGTAGAGCTGCGGAACGAACTCGCTCTGCACGCGGCGCGCTGCCTCGGCCTCGCGCCGCAGGCGCTCCATGAGCATCGTGTCGGCGAAACTACGGTTGACCACCTTCACCGCGACGCGCTGCCCGGTCATCAGGCTGCTCGCTTCGAACACCTCTCCCATGCCACCGCGCCCGATGGGGTCTTCGAGGCGGTACTTTCCGCCGAGGATCGCGCCGGGTCCGATGCTCACGGCAGGTCAAAAGGTAGCACGCGGTCCTACTCGGAGGCGCCCCACGGGAGTCTCGCCAGCAGGCGTTCGGCCCGCGCGCGGAGCGGCGCGTCGAGCCGGCCACGGGCGGCGGCGTCGAGGGCCTGGGCCATGTCGGCCGCCGACTCGAAGCGCTCGGAGGGGTCCTTGGCGAGGGCAAGCGCCAGGAAGAGGTCCACGTCGGGGGGCAGGGGCGCGAGCTCTCCAGGCCGCGGCGGCATCGCGTGCACGACCTTGAAGAGGATCTCCGGCGTGCTCTCCCCCTCGAAGGCGGGCTGCCCGGTGAGGGCCCGGTACGCGATGATGCCCAGAGCGAAGAGATCCGTCTTGTGTGTTACGGCAGCCCCGTTCGCCTGCTCGGGCGCCATGTAGTTGGGTGTGCCTACGATCTGGTCGCGGGTCAGGGTCTCGTCCCCCGCCAGGCGCGCGACGCCGAAGTCGAGGATCTTCCAGGTGTCCCCCTTGGACGACAGGTACAGATTGCGCGGCTTGAGGTCCCGGTGGACCACGCCGGCACGCCGGGCCGCCTCGAGCCCAAGCCCCACCTGACGCAGCAGGGTGAGCACCGCCTTGACGCCCAGGCGCTTGTGCTCGCGCAGGTGGTCCGCCAGGTCGTGCCCCGTCAGCCGCTCCATCGCGATCCACGGGACGCTCGCCTCGGGCGCCGACACCTCGAGCACCCGCACCACGTTCGCCGCGCTGAGCGACGCGACGATGCGCGCCTCGCGCACGAACCGCTGCACGAGATCCGCCTGCGCGAGGACGTGCGCGTGGAGCAGCTTCACGGCGGCCGGCTCGCCCGACGCCACGTTCGTCGCCTCGTAAACCTCGCCCATCGCGCCGCGCCCGAGCACGCCGCCCAGACGGAAGCTCCCGAGAGTCTCGTCGCTCCAGCGCCCGAGCCCCCCCGCCTGGAGGGCGAGCTGGAGGTCCTGCCGCGCCTCGCGCAGGAGCGCGTCGCGCTGCGCGAGCGACCGGACGACGCGGTCGTGCTGCTCGATGGCCTCGAGGGTGGCCTGGCGCGTCTTGCGCTGGACGAGGTACGTCGCGAAAAAGACGCCTTCGAGGATGAGCAGGATGAGCAGCTGCTCGACCTGCGAGAGCCCGTGCGCCGTGACGAGCCCCGGATCCTGCACCGCGCCCGTGATGACGAGGAGCGAGAGGGCGGCCTGTAGCAGGGCGCACGTCGCGTAGACCGCGAAGACGGCGCGCGTGCTCTGCCCGATGCTGAAGAAGGACAGGCCGAACGGGATGATCGCCGCGGCCGGCGAGAACACGCCGAAGTACCAGATGCCGGCGAACGCGCTGCAGATGCTCACGTAGGCGACCGTCGTCGCGCGCTCGATCGTGTAGCCCTCGTCGCGGCGTAGCTCCCAGGCGAGCCACCCGCACGACGCGATGATGGCGGCCGTCGCGAAGAGGAAGATGCGCTTCGCCGTCGGATCGCCCCCGAGGACGCTCAGCGTGAGCGCGACACCGAGCGCGAAGATCGCCGCGACGACGACGAAGACCCGGGTGCGTGCGATCTCCTGCAGGTGCAGCGTCTCGCGCGGCGTGATGACCGACGTGATGCGCGAGCCCGTGCTGCCCGTGACGAGCGACGACTCGAGCAGGCGGCGCGAGCTCGCCGCGGGCTCGGCCACCGTGGGCGAATCGTCCCGCCCCGGGTGCGTGGAAGGCTCACCCACGCAGCAAGGATACGCCCGCGTCTAGCCGCGAAGCTCGCGTTTGAGGACCTTGCCCGTCGGGTTGCGGGGCAGGGCCTCGAGGAACACGAACTCGCGCGGCACCTTCGGCCCGGCGAGCCGTTCGCGGCACCAGAGCTTCAGCTCGGCCTCGCCCGCCTGCCCGCCCGGCCTGCGGACGACGACCGCCCGCACGCGCTCGCCCCACTCCGGGTCCTGCACGCCCACGACCGCGACCTCGGCGAGGTCCGGGTGCCCCTCGAGCGCCGACTCGACCTCGGCCGGGTACACGTTCACGCCGCCCGAGATGATCATGTCTCGCTTGCGGCCCTCGATGAAGTAGCGCCCGTCGCGGTCGCACCGCGCGAGGTCGCCCACCGAGAAGAACCCGTCCTTCATGCTCGCGCGCGTCGACTCGTCGTCGTTGTGGTAGCCGGCGACGAGCATCTTGTTGCGCGCGTAGAGCTCCCCGACCTGCCCGGGGGCGACCTCGTGCCCGTCGTCGCCGAGGAGGCGGATCTCGTTTCCGGGGACGGGCTTGCCGATGCAGCCGGGCGCCGCGCGGAGGTCCTCGGGCTTCGCGAGCGTGACGAGCCCCGTCTCGGTCGACCCGTAAAAGTTGAAGAGCACGTCCCCGAAGTGGTCCATCACCTCGATGCCGAGCGGGCCGGGGAGGGGAGCACCGCCCGTGAAGACGGTGCGGAGCGAACGCGTGTCGTAGCGCGCGAGGACCTCGGGCCCGAGGGCGAGCACGCGGTGGAGCATCGTCGGCACGACGGCGGTGGACGTGACGCCGTGCCGCTCGACGAGTTGGAGAAACGGCTCCGGCTTGAACTCGTCCATCAGCACGCAGGTGGCGCCGAGCATGCCGCTCATCGCGAGGAAGCCGAAGGCGGTCGAGTGATAGAGCGGGCACGTGACCAGGTGAACGTCGTCGACCCGCATCGGCGTCTCGGCGATGAAGCGCATGATGGCGAACGTGGCGTCCTTCGGGAACTTGCGGACCGCGCCCTTGGGCTTGCCCGTCGTCCCCGACGTGTAGATGACGACGGCCGCCTCTTCCTCGTCCCCCGCGTCGACGCGAGGCTGCACCGTCGGCGGAGCGAGGAAGTCCTCCTCGTAGCGGTCGCAGCCCGGCGCTTCGCCGCCCACCGCCACGTAGTCGTGCGGTGCGATCCCCGGGATGCCCTTCCTGGCCTGCTCGACCGCGGGCCACAGGTCCGCTTCGAAGACGATCGCTTTCGCCCCCGAGTGGTTGGCCAGGTAGACGATCTCCTGCGCCGTCGACCGCCACGAGATGCTCACGCCGGCGGCCCCGATGCGCCCCGCGCCGCCCTGGACCTCGAGGAACTCGGGCCGGTTGCGCATCATGAGGATGACGCTCGTGTTCTTCTTGAACCCTCGACGCTGGAGGGCCGCCGCGGCGCGGTTCATCCGCGAGTCGAGCTCCCCGAAGGTGAGCGACCTGTCCCGCCAGACGATGGCGGGCTTCGCCGGGGAGTTCGCGGCGTGGACCTTGAAGATCTGCGAGGGGTTGCGGGCGCCGTTCTTGAGGATGAGCGCCGCCTCGCGGAGCCCGGGCCGCGTCATCGCGAAGAGAAGGCCGCTCTGGCGGGCGACCCGGGCGGCCGTGCGTGCGCGCTCGGGGAGCTCCGCCAGGGTGCTGCGGATCTCCTGGAGCCGCGCGGTGGTGGTCGTCATGGGGTGGGACCCGGATGATATCGCGTGATAGCCTGATTTGGCGCATGGTGCCGCCCACCGACGAAGACGAGGTGCGCTGGTCGGAGCGACGGACCTCCCAGCGCCACGCCATCACGCTGCGCGTCGACTACAAGCGCATGAACACCTTCTTCGCCGACTACGCGAAGAACATCTCGAAGGGCGGGACCTTCATCCGGACGGGCAAGCCGCTCGACGTGGGCACCGAGTTCGTCTTCGTCCTGTCGATCCCCGGCGAGAAGGAGCAGCTCCAGCTCAAGGGCGAGGTGATGTGGACGGTGGACGAGGCGAAGGCCACCGAGGAGCAGCCGGCGGGGATGGGCATCCGCTTCCGCTTCGCCGAGGGCGCGGAGCGCCAGCAGCTCGAGTCCTTCGTCTCGAAGCTCATGTCGGAGAAGCTCGGCGGGCACGTGGCCCAGAAGCTCCTCGGCAAGAGCTGACGAGCGCCCGGGGGCGGCACTTGAGGGACGTGCCCGGCCGCCCTACGTTCCGGGCATGGACATCGAGGCGGACATCCAGCGCCTGAAGAAGGAGCGCAACGCCGTCATCCTCGCCCACTACTACCAGGAGGGCGAGATCCAGGACGTCGCGGACTTCATCGGCGATTCGCTCCAGCTCGCGCAGGCGGCCGCCAAGACGACGGCCGACGTCATCTGCTTCGCGGGCGTCCACTTCATGGCCGAGACGGCGAAGATCCTGAACCCCGGGCGCACCGTGGTCCTGCCGGACCTCGAGGCGGGCTGCTCGCTCGCGAGCGGCTGCCCGGCCGACCGCTTCGCCGCGTGGATCGCGCGCTACCCCGGCGCGAAGGTCGTCAGCTACATCAACTGCACCGCCGAGGTGAAGGCGCTGTCGGACTACATCGTCACGTCGTCCAACGCCGAGAAGATCGTCCGCAGCATCCCCGAGAGCGAGACGGTCCTCTTCGCGCCCGACCGCAACCTCGGCGCGTACCTCCAGAAGAAGATCGGCCGCAAGATGCACCTCTGGCCGGGCAGCTGCATCGTCCACGAGACCTTCAGCCTGCGGAAGCTCGTCGGCCTCGTGGAGCAGCACCCCGGGGCGCTCGTCATCGCGCACCCCGAGTGCGAAGAGGCACTGCTCGAGAAGGCGCACTACGTCGGCTCGACGACCGCGCTCCTCAAGTACGCCGTCGCGAGCCCGGCGAAGGAGTTCATCGTGGTCACCGAGGCGGGCATCCTCCACCAGATGCAGAAGCAGGCTCCGGAGAAGACGTTCATCGCCGCCCCGCCCGACGCGAACTGCGCCTGCAACGAGTGCCCCTTCATGAAGAAGAACACCCTCGAGAAGGTGCAGTCCTCGCTGCGCGACCTCACGCCCAAGATCGAGATGAGCGCGGAGCTCATCGAGAAGGCGCGGCGCCCGATCGAGCGGATGCTCGCGCTGAGCTGAGACGGCGTTCGCCGGCTCCGCCGCGGAGCACGACGGCGCGGTGGTACCCTCGCGGCGGTGATCGAGGTCTCCCACGCCGACCGTGTCGTGTTCCCGGAAATCGGGCGCACGAAGGGAGACGTCGTTGCCTACTTCGAGCGCGTCGCCGGGCGCGCGCTGCCGCACCTGCTCCGGCGGCCGCTGTCGATCCGGCGATACCCCAAGGGGCTCGATGGCCCGGGGTTCTTCCAGAAGAACGTGCCGGCGCACTACCCGGCGTCGATGGAGCGCTTCGCCGTTCCGCGCAGCGCGCAGGCGACGAAGCGCCACCGCGGCAAGGCCGCGGCTCCGGTACGCGAGGAGACCGAGTATCCCGTGCTCACGCTCGCCGAGCACCTGCCGTATCTCGCGAACCAGGGCGCCATCGAGCTGCACGTGCCGACGGCGCGCCTGCCTGATCTGTTGCGTCCCGACCGCGTCGTCATCGATCTCGATCCGCCTCCGGACTCGCTCGTGCTCGTGCGGCGCGCGGCGATCGTCGTGCGCGACCGGATGGGAGAGCTCGGATTGCCCACAGTGCCCGTCGCGACGGGCTCCAAGGGCTACCACGTGGTCGCGCCGATCGCGCCGCCTGCGACGACCGACGACGGACTCGCGATCGGGACCGCCGTGCAGAAGCTCGCTGCGCTGCTCGTCGCCGAGCAACCGGACGACCTCACCGTCACGTTTCGTGTGGCCCAGCGCGGCGGCCGCGTCTTCGTCGACTGGCTCCGCAACATGCCGATGGCGACCGTCGTCGCCCCGTATTCGCTGCGTGCCCGGCCGCGCGCGACGGTCGCCGTCCCGCTCGCGTGGAGCGAGATCGAGACGATACCGCCCGACGGGTTCACGATCGCCGACGTCGCGCGCTTGCTCGATCGCCCCGACCATCTCGCCGACCTCGCGCGCACACCGGCCGCCCCAGAGCCGTTCGTCGCCGCCGTGGATGCAGCGTTCGAACGCGCCGGGCTCGTGCTCGAGGAGTTCGATCGGTTCCGATCGTGAGGGAGAGAGGACCACACTGGCGCCCACACGGTGCCCTGCTTCGGCCCCATTCGGCGCCACGAGGTCGAGCTCGCCAGCCGAACGGTCGTAGAGTAGCAGCATGGGTCTCCCCGCCCGGAGCGCGGATCGGCCGCGCGAGTCGATCGTCGCGTTGCGGCATCATCGCGAGCGCATTCCCCCCGTGGCGCGGGTGCGCAGCACGATGGTGATCAGCTCCTTGCGCGGTCTGCGAGAGAGGGGCCTGCTGGACGCGTATCGCGTGCGGCTTCCCGAGGCGTTTCACGAGCCCATCCTCGGCGCCGTCGTCGGCGCGTGGCTCGGCCTCGATGTCGCCACGGCGCACTACAGCGCCTGCGACGCGCTGGGTTTGACGGTCCCCGAGCAGGTCTCGATGGGCGCGAGCGTCGGCGACGCGATCAACGGAACGTTCCTCGGCACCGTCGTACGCATGGCGCGCGGCGCGGGGGTCACGCCGTGGCTCGTGCTCAAGCAGTACGCACGCCTCTGGGACCGGATCTTCGACGGCGGCGACGTCGAGATCGACAAGCTGGGACCGAAAGAGGCGCTCATCCAGATGCACGGGCTGTCGCTCTTCTCGATCCCGTACATCCGCGTGGCCATGCGCGGCATGCACCAGACGGGCTTCATGCTCTTCTGCAACAAGTGCTACATGACCGACCTCGCGTCGGGGCCGACCAAGCACGCGTACCGCGCCGCGTGGGCGTGACCGCGGGCCGACACCGAAGAGGCGCGCGATCGTGCCTCTTCCGTCGACGACGTGGTGGGTGCTCGCAGTCCTCGGGGCCGGTCCGCCGCACCATTCCCCGTGTGCCCGTCGTCGCGCCGGTTCGACCACTCGACCGCCCGCTGGATCCCCGAGCACCAGCCCCTGCGCTCGCGGCACCACCCGCCCGGCACGTGCGAACGATCCCCGCGGTGCGCGCGCACCAGCCGGCTCGACGTCGAGAACACGGCGGCCCGTGCGCGCGGACCCACCGGTTCTTCGCCGGGACGAGGGGGTGGGTCCCATCGGAGTCCCCGGTGGGTCCGGCCAGCCGGGCCCGTCGTCCGCGCGCACCCTCCGGGCGGTGCCTGCAAACTACCCCGTTGGTCCAGCCTCGGGCCGCTCCTTCTGCGCCCTGTCTCGTTCTCCCTCCGTCATTTCGCGAGGTTGCGATCCCCAGGGCTCCAGTCCTTCGCCGGGGTGGCCCCGCCCACCGAAACGAAATGCGGGCGTCCGTACGATTTCCCTCGAATCAGCCGTTCTGACCACCCTGTTGAGGGTGAGAGGCGCGGGACCCGATGCCGAGACCTCGCGTCGAGGCGAAGAGAAACGACACCCAGGGCGCACTTTCCTCGTCGCCGACGGCAAGGCGGCCCGCGCCCGGACTCAGTTGGTACGAGGGCACGCAGCATCCACCCAAACCAGGCAACGAGGACCAGAGAGAGTCATGAAGATCCGCAACCGAAAGATCCGTACAGGCGCCGACAAGAAGGTCATCGAGGGAGTCGAGACCGAGTTCGGTTCGCTTCCCTACATCCTCGTGGGGGGCAGGCCGTTCACGCCGACGTCGCTGGCCGAGTTCATCCAGCGGCGCATCGACGCAGAGGAGAAGGTCAGGGTCGCCCGTGCGGCGTGGATCGCCGCGAGCGCGGACTACGAGGAGGTCCACGCCGCGGTGTCGGTCGTCGTCGCCGACACGAAGAACGCCGCGATGGGGGCCTTCGGGCGGAACAGCCCGAAGCTCGCATCCTTCGGCTTCGAGCCACCGAAGAAGCCGACGTTGACCGAGGCGCAGAAGCTCGCGGCCGTCGAGAAGCGCCGGGCCACGCGCATCGCGAGGCAGACGAGGGGGCCCAAGCAGAGGCTCGCCATCAAGGGGACCGTCGAGGAGTGACGTCGGTTTCCAGACCTCTCCGACGGCGCTCAGGAGCTGCCTACCGCCGCGAAGAAGGCCCCCGGAAGGGCGGCCGCTCCGAGCGATTCGGCACCCGCTTCACTTCCGTGTCGTCGTCCTCCGTCGGGCTCGCAGCGCGCATCCGCGGCGCGGTCGGCGGGCCGCCGACGCGGTCCGAGATGATCACCTCGTCCTCCACGACGACGTTGATCCCTCCGTCGTCCCCCACCGGCTCCGGCGGCGGCGGAACCGCCGACCACGAGCCCTCGTCCGTCGCTGCGGAGGGCTTCTCCGTCTCGCGGGCCGACGAGTTCGTCGTCTCCTGATCGATGATGTCGCTCTTCGGCAGCGGCATCGCCGCCATCGGCGGAACGGCCGGCTCCGGCTTCAGCTCCGGCTTCGCCGGCTCCGCCGCCTTCGCCGCCGCCGTCTCGGGCAGCTTCGGCGTCGACTCCCGCTCGCCCTTGCTCGCGACCACGAGCCCCACCTTCTGGACCATCGCGTCGAGCACCGCGACGAGCACCTCGTTCGGCGTCTTCGCGACGATCTTGTCCCAGCCGAGCGCCGCGACGAGGCCCTTCGGCGTCCCGTCGCCCGTCTCGTGGATCCGGTGGATCCACTGCGTCAGCTCGTCCTTCGTCAGCCCGTCCGCGAGCACGTCGGTCCCGCGGAGGTTCCCGCCCTTGGCGTTGATCGCGTCGAGAAACCACCGCGCGTCGAAGAGGTAGAGCTCGTACGCCGTCGACAGCGCCTTGTGGATCGCCTGCTTCGTCAGCTTCCCGCCGCGCCAGAACGACCAGAGGTCCCCGAGCGGCACCCAGCGGACGAGCGTCTCGGGGGCGAGCCCCTCCTCGAACGCGCTGTGGTCGACGTCGCCCGCGACGAGCGCGTCGTGCACGACCTGCTGAACCTTCTCGTCGTTGTCGCGGAGCGCGGCCTTGATGCCGCGGATGCCCCACGCCGCGATGATCGGCCCACGCACCTCGTTGGGCAGGTAGCGGAACAGCTTGTCGGTGCAGACCTTCTCGTCGTGCGGGAAGAACGCCGACAGGAGCTCCTGCGACGTGCGCACCCGCCCGTCGGGCGTCCTGCGATGCTCCTCGAGCGCCAGGCTGAACTTCGGGACCGCAGCGCTGAGATCGTTCCGAGCCTTGTCGACCACTGAGACACCTCCGGGGGAGCCCGCTCATCGTACAGGAGGGTCCGCCAGGAGGATGCTGCTCGCGTGTTCCGCTGCCCCCGCGCGCTAGACTCCGCGCGTGCGCTTCGCTTCCCCTGCAGGGCTGTGCTTCGTCTCCCTCGGCATCGCCGCCCTCTTCGTCGCGTGCGGGGCCCGTACGGGTCTCGACATCCCGGCCGGCGCGGCCCTCGACGCGACGGCGGAAGGCGCACCGCTCTTCGAGGGCGGTGCGCTCGACGTGCAGGTCGACTGCCCCCAGCCGTCCTACTGCGACCCGTCCGACCTCGGGTACGTCTGGAAGTGCGGGCAGAGAATCTTCCAGTGCAGCTCCCTCGAGCAGTGCGAGGAGCGCGAGTCCGGCGCCGCCTGCGTGAACCCGTGCCTCGACTCGCTCGGGAACGACACGTCCAACGGCTGCGAGTTCTACGCGGTCGAGATGGACACGACCCAGGAGGCCGAGGGCGTCTGCTACGCGGTCTTCGTCGTCAACCAGTGGAAGACCGGCGAGCCCGCGAAGATCGAGGTGAGCCGTGGCTCGACGGTGTTCCCCATCGAGCAGTTCGCGCGCATCCCGACGGGCAAGGGGACGAGCATCTCGTACGCGGCCTACGATCCGTCGGCGGGGCTGCCGACCAACCAGGTGGCCATCCTCTTCCTGTCGCGCGATCCGAACGCGGCGGCGAACGCCGAGACGCCCATCGACCCCAAGGTGCTCGCGAACTGCCCGGCCGGCGTGACGCCGGCCGTGCAGGGCGACGCGTCGCTCCACGGGACGGGCACGTCGACGGCCTTCCACATCAAGACGAACGTCCCGGTGGTCGCCTACCAGATGCTGCCCTACGGGGGTGGGCGCGCGCGCGTCACCGGGTCGACGCTGCTCGTGCCGACGACCGCGTGGGACGTGAACTACGTCGTCGCGAACGCCTACACGGCGCCGACGATCACCGAGGACACGGGCTCGCCGCCCGGGCCCACGACGGTGGTCATCGCGTCGCAGGACGCGACGCACGTGACCGTGAAGCCGAAGGCGACCATCGCGGCGGGGCCGGGCGTTGCGGGCGCGCAGGCCGGACAGAGCACGACCTACACGCTGAACCAGGGCCAGTACCTCCAGTTCACGCAACTCGCGGAGCTCACGGGGACGGCCGTGCAGTCGGACGCGCCCGTGTCGGTCATCGGCGGCTCGACCCTCATGGACCTGCCGCTCACGGCGTCGCGCGCCGACAGCGCCGAGCAGATGCTCCCGCCGGTTCGCGCGCTCGGCAGCGAGTACGTCGCCGTCCGGTACCGCACGCGGTCGCCCGGCGTGGAGGAGGTCGTGCCCTGGCGCATGGTCGGCGTCGTCGACGGGACGCTCTTCACGTACGAGCCGGCGCCTCCTCCGGGCGCGCCGGTCGCGATCGCGGGCGGGCAGCTCGCGGAGTTCCAGGCCGCGGGGCCGTTCGTCGTACGCAGCCAGGACGCGCAGCACCCGTTCTATCTCGCGAGCTACATGACGGGGGGCGAGGGCTTCGGCAACGACAACGGCGGGATCGGCGACCCCGACTTCGTGAACGTCGTGCCGCCCGCGCAGTTCTTGCCGCGCTACACGTTCTTCACGGACCCCACGTACCCGGAGACGAACCTCGTGCTCGTGCGGATGCGCGACCCGGGGTCGGGCGCGATGCCCGACGTGGTACTCGACTGCGCGGGGACGCTGGGCGGCTGGACCCCGGTCGGGTCGTCCGGCACCTACGAGATGACGCGCGTGGACCTCTCGACCGGGGACTTCCAGGGCGTGGGCGGCTGCGACAACGGCGTGCACGTCGTCACCTCGCCGCTGGCGAGCGCGCGCTTCGGCGTCACGGTGTGGGGCTGGGGCAACGACGTCACCTGGCCGACCGACGACCCCAGCGGCAGCGACGAGTCGAACCCGCTCTTCACGCGCTGGGTGAGCTACGGTTACCCGGCAGGAGCGAACTTCCAGCCTCTCAACACGGCGGTGCTGCCGGCGAGGTGACCCGTGCGACGTGCGCTCGTCCTTTCTTTTCCTTCGGCGCTGGTCCTTCTCTTCTTCGCGGCGTGCGGCAGCCGCACCGGTCTGCTCGTCCCGCTCGACGAGTCGCCGGACGCGACCCCCGATCGCGTCGCCGACGTGACCGAGGAGCCCGACGCGTTCGACGCGCATCGCGAGGCCGATGCGGAGGCCGGCTTCGACGCCCCGCGCGACGTCGCGTTCCGCGACGTTCCAGTGGTCGACATCTGCCCGGACGCCGGCGCGACGCTCATCTACGTCCTCGCCGCCGACAACACGCTCTACAGCTTCTACCCGCCGACGCTCGCGCTCACGACGATCGGCGTCCTCGACTGCCTCGAGCAGGATCAGACACCGTTCTCGATGGCGGTCGACCGGCGCGGCATCGCGTACTCGGTCTACACGGACGGTCGCCTCTTCCGCGTCGACACGGCGAGCGCGGCGTGTCTGCCCACCACGTACGCCCCGGGCCAGCTCGGGTTCACGACGTTCGGGATGGGCTTCGTCGCGAACGCGGGCGACGCGGGCGACGCCGGCGAGACGCTCTACGTCGACCAGGCCGACCAGACGAAGGACCTCTCGCAGGGGCTCGCGACGATCAATACGACGTCGTACGTCGCGTCGTTCGTGGCGCCCTTCACGCCGCCGAACGTCGTCTACGGCACGGAGCTCACCGGGACGTCCGACGGGCGGCTCTTCGCGTTCTACACGAACGGCACCGGGAGCGGCTCGCACGTCATCCAGGTCGACAAGACCAACGGCGTCGTGGTCCAGGACTATCCACTCCAGGTCGGCACGCCAGAGGACGGCTACGCGTTCGGCTTCTGGGGCGGTGATTTCTGGATCTTCACGTTCAGCCAGACCAGCGGGGGGACGCAGGTGACCGAGTTCGACCCCGTCAGTCACGTCGAGACGCCGGCCACCTTCCTGGCCCCCAACATCGTCGGCGCGGGAGTGTCCACATGCGCACCGCAGTGATCGGAGGAGTGGGCATGCTCGCGCTCTGCGCGGCGTGCGGGTCGAAGGGGGGCTCGGCGGGCGCGAGCACGGACGCGGGCGCCGGCGCGGACGCGCGCGCGGATTCGGGCGCAGACGTGGGCGCCGGCGCGGACGGGGGCGCGCCCCCGGACGCGGGCCCGCCTGGGGACGGCGGAGGGAAGGGCGAAGGCGGCGCGGGCACCGACGGCGGCTCCGGCGAGGGCGGCACGATCGGCGATCCGACGGGCGTCACGGCCTCCCCGGTCTCCCGCTTCCTCGCGTCGCTCGGCGTCTGCACGCACGTCGCGCAGGGCGTCGACGATCCGACGAAGAGCGCGACCGCTCTCTCGTACCTCGGGGTGAGCAACATCCGCGACGACGGGAACCCGGCCACGGTGCCGTCGTGGATCGCCATGCACCAGGCGTCCGGCGTGCGGCTGTCGCTCCTCACGAACCAGGACGTCGCGGGCACCGTCTCGATGGCCGAGCAGCTCGCCGCGGCCGGCGCGCTCCTCGACGTCGAGGGGCCGAACGAGCCGAACAACTTTCCGGTGACCTACGGCGGGCAGACGTCCGGCTACACGACGACGTTCGTTCCGGTCGCGCAGCTCCAGCGCGATCTCTACGCGGCCGTGAAGGCCGACACGAAGCTCGCGGGCATCCCCGTCTTCCACTCGAGCGAGGCGGGCGGCTCCGAGCCGGACGACGTGGGCCTTCAGTTCCTGACGATCCCCGCGGGCGCCGGGATCGCGATGCCCGACGGGACGAAGTACGCGGACTACGCGAACGTGCACAACTACGTCACGGGCCACAGCGGCGTCCTGTCGGACGACATCGCCTGGAACGCGTCCGACCCGACGCTGAACGGCGACTGGGACGGCCTCTACGTGGAGTACGGGCACACGTGGCACGGCGGCTTCGCGGGGTACGCCAACGCGGACCTCCTGACTCTGCCGCGCGTCACCACCGAGACCGGCTGGGTCACGAGCGGCACGGGCGCCATCAACGAGGAGCAGCAGGCGCGCCTCTTTCTGGACCTCTACGCCGCGGCATTCGCGCGCGGCTTCTCGTACACGTTCATCTACATGCTCCGCGACGACCCCGTGCAGGGGTACTGGGGCCTCGTCGACACCAGCTACGCGCCGAAGACGTCGGGCACGTACCTGCACGGCCTGACGACGATCCTCGCCGACGCGGGCGTCGGAGGCGTCACGCCGGGGAAGCTCGACTACGCCGTCACGGGCGAGCCCGCGAACGTGCACGATCTCCTGCTCCAGAAGAGCGACGGCACCTTCGAGCTCGTCGTCTGGGACGAGCGCTTCACGACGGGAAGCGACACAGTGACGGTCGACCTGAAGAAGGTCCGCGCCTCGGTCAAGGTCTACGACCCGACGACGGGCACGGCGCCCGTCCAGACGCTCTCCGCGGTGAGCACGGTGTCGCTCACGCTGAGCGACCACCCGAACGTGCTCGAGCTCTGAGCGGCGTGAGCGCCCTACGGGCCGCCCGGGGGCGGGATCTCCGTCGGGTGCGTGACGGTGCCCGGTCCGATCACGAGGTCGTTCGCGCGCGGCGCGCGCACCGCGGCCGGGACGTGCCCGGTGATCGTGCCCATCGGCATCACCATCACGCCGTCGTCGTTGCCTTGCGCCTCCGCGGCGCCGCTCGCGGTGTCCGACTCCGGCATGAGGTTCGTCACGCCCAGCACGACCACGTCGTGCGGCACCGCCACGCGGTCCGCAGGAGTGCCCCGCATGGGGTCCACCACCTGATGCACGACGACGACTGCCGAGACGATGGCTGCTGCCCAGACGCCGATCGCGAGCCCCATTCCTTTGACCATGATGTGCTCCTGCAACTCACGAGTTGCATGGGCCCTGCCACGCCAACCTCGGCCGCTCCGCGTGTTCGCGGCCAGGAGCTCAACGTGTTCGCGGCACGAGGAGATGGGCGTCGCAGTCGCCCCCCATGTGGAGGACCACGGTGGCGGCAGGGCTGGGCGCGAAGTCGGCCGGGAAGATGCCGGTGACGGGATTGCGTTTCCAGAACCATCGGCCGCGGACGTCGACGCGGAGCACGTCACCGCCGCGGAACGACGTGGCGGACGGGAGGAGCTCGACGGCCAGGCGCGCGATCTCCCCCGCGGGGAGTGGCTCTGCCCGGTCGCACGGAAGGAAGGGACGCCACGGATCGCTCCGCGCCTCGTCGACCCGGCGGTGGGCGACCCGCAGCCAGCCCCTCGCGACCGCGTCGCGTCCGAAGCCGAACGAGCCCTCGAAGACGCTCTCCTTCCTCGTCACGCCGTCGATCTTGCGGACGGCCGCGAACAGGTGGGCGTCGTCCCCTCCCTCGAGCGCGGCGTGGAGCACGAGGACCATCGGCCCGGCGAGCTCGGTTTCGTCCTCGATGCGATGATCGAACGTCACGCCTCCGTCGGGGACCGCGAAGCGCACGGTCGCCGCCTCTGCGGGCGCGCTCGCTCGCATCTCCCCGGGCGCGAGGTGGAGCTTCGTCCATCTCGTTCCCGGCAGCGGCCACGCGTCCTCGCCGCGCACCTCACGTACCTCGGTGCGGCTCGCCCGGACCTCGAGGCGAACGGCAGGCACGCCGGCCATGCCCTCGCCCTCGCCCTTCAGGAACCAGTCGAAGAAGCGCGCCTGGAGCGCGAGCGACTCCGGCCCGTAGTAGGTGGACCACTTGCCCGCGCGGTGTGTGAAGAGCCAGCGCTCGCGCGACCCCATGCGGCGGAACGCCTCGAAGCTGCCGCGCGTGTGGAGCCCCTGGTCGGAGAAGCTCGCGCACACGAGGGCCGGAGCTTCGATGCGCTCGAGCGTGGGGGTGACCGCCTCCCACCAGGCGTCGCGATCGGGATGCGCCAGCTGCCCGTCGCGCATCGATCCGGGCGCGCGCCCCGTCTTCTCCGTCATCGAGGCCCAGAACGGCCAGAACCCGTCCTCGCGCACGCCCCCGGGGTACGCGACGTCGAGGTAGGGATCGCTCAAGCCCTCCCACGGGCAGATGGCGGCGAGGCTCGGCGGGCGCAGGGCCGCGGCTTTCCACTGGCTGATGGCGAGGTACGAGACGCCGTTCAGGCCGACCTTGCCCGTCGACCACGGCTGCGACGCCGCCCAGGCGATCGCCTCCGCGTAGTCCTGCGCCTCCTGGTCCGAGAAGAGCGAGCCCGTGCCCTCCGACGTGCCGAAGCCGCGGAGGTCGAGGTTCACGACGGCGTATCCGCGGGGCACCCAGAAGCACGGATCGGGCGCCTCCCAGCTCGTGTACGCGGAGAAGCTCACGGGCTCCGGCTGGCGGATGAAGCGGTAGCGGGCGACGGGCACGTACCCGAAGGGCCCGCGTCGCGGCAGGACGTCCTTGCCGTACGGATGCGCGCTCATGACGACCGGAAAGCGCCCGGGCCCGGTCGGGCGAAAGACGTTCGCGCGGAGCGTGACCCCGTCGCGCATGCGCACGGGCACGTCGCGCTCGAAGCGCACGTCGTCCCGCGGCGGCGTCACGCGCACGGGCGGAAACGCCATCCGGAAGACGCGCTCGGCGGCGTAGGCGAAGCCGTTGGTCGCTGGTCGCATGGGGGGTGAAAGGGGCGCTCTCCAGGGTCAAATGTCCGTCATGAGAGTGGTGATGACGTAGTCGAACGCGAAGATGGCCACGATGCTCGCGACGACCGCCTTGGCGGTGGCCTCGCCGACGCCGCGGGCGCCTCCGGAGGCGGTGTAGCCCTTCTTGCAGCAGATGGTGCTGACGACGGTGCCGAAGACGACGCTCTTCACGGCGAGCATGCGGATGTCGCTCAGCTGGAGGAACTGGCCGATCTTGTCGAAGAAGATGCCCGGGTCGATGCCCTGCCACATGACCGCGACGACGTAGGCGCCCGTCTGGCCGGCGACGCCGAAGCAGATGGCCAGGAGCGGCATCATGAGCAGCGTCGCGAGCACGCGCGGCGCGACGAGGTACTGCATCGGGCTCACGCCCATCGTCGTGATGGCGTCGATCTGCTCGGTGACGCGCATGTTCCCGAGCTCGCTCGCCATCGTGCTGCCGGCGCGTGCCGTGACGACGACCGACGCGAGGACCGGCGCGAGCTCGCGCGCCATCGCGAGGGCGACGACGCCGCCGACCATGCCCTCGGCCGAGAACTGCCGGAAGCCGACGATCGTGCTCACCGTGAAGGCCATCCCCGTGAAGAGGCCGACCAGCGCCACGATGAAGGTCGAGCCCGCGCCGATGAAGTCGAGCGCGATGAGGAGCTGCGCCGGGCGATACGGCGGGCGGATCATCCACGCGAAGGCCTGGAAGCCGAGGGTCACTGTCTGCCCGACGTCGAAGAGGACGTCGAGGGCGGGCTTCGTCACGAGGTCGACGGCGCCGGCGGCGCGACCGAGCGCGGTGGGCGCGCTCTCCTCGCGCGGTTCGTCCCCGGTGGTGTCGGCCACTGCGGCGGGAGTCTAGCCGGTTTGCGGCACGCGATTGGCACCTCTCGAGCCGGCGCCGCCCCCTGCGATCGGGCTCACGGCTCGCGGTAGAACCGCGGGACGCGGCGCGAGACGCTCGTCAGCACCTCCCACGCGATCGTGTCCGCGTGGCCGGCGATCTCGTCGGCGCCGATGGAGGCGCGCCCCTGCGGGCCTTCCTGACTGCCGAGCACGACGACCTCGTCGCGGACGCTCGCGCCCGGCACGTCGGTGACGTCGACCATGGTCATGTCCATCGAGACGGCGCCGACGATGGGGGCACGCGCGCCGCGGACCAGGACGTGCCCGCGGTTGCCGAGGCGGCGCGAGAGCCCGTCGGCGTAGCCCATGGGGAGGGTCGCGATGCGCGCCCGGCGAGGCGCCTTCCACGTGCCGCCGTAGCCGACGGGCGAGCCTTCGTCGACCTCGCGCAGGGCGACGACCTCGGTGCGGACGCGCATGACGGGCTTGAGGTCCGCCGCGAGCGCGTGGCCGTCGACCGACGGAGACACGCCGAAGAGCGCGATGCCGGGCCGCACGGCGTCGAGGCGGGCTCTACCCGGCTCCAGGGCGGTCGCGCGGAGGAGCGCGGCGCTGTTGGCGGCGTGGCGGACGTCGGGGCGGATGCCGTGGCGGACGAGCTGCGCGGTGGCCTCGTCGAAGCGAAGCATCTGCTCGGCGGTCTCGGCGTCGCTCGGGGCGTCGGCGCACGCGAGGTGCGTCATGAGGCCGCGGACGCGGATCTCGGGCATCTGCGCGAGGCGCGCGGCGAGATCGGGCAGCGCCTTCATCGTGACGCCGAGGCGGGCCATGCCCGTGTCTACCTTGAGGTGCACCTCGACCGGCCCGGGGGTCTCGCCCGAGCGCACGAGGCGCGCGAAGGCCTCGGCCTGCGCGAGATCGTGGACGACGGGCGTCAGGCTTCGCGCGACGACCTCGTCGTGCGCGTTCCCGTAGTGGCCGCCCATGACGAGGATGGGCGCGACGATCCCCGCCTCGCGGAGCTCGACGGCCTCCTCGAGGAGCGCGACGCAGAAGCCGTCGATCTTGGCACGCTCGAGCGTGCGCGCGACCGCCGGTGCGCCGTGCCCGTACGCGTCGGCCTTCAAAACGGCCCACACGCGCGCATCGCCCGCGTGCCGCCGCGCGACGCGCAGGTTGTGGCGCAGGGCCTCGAGGTTGATCTCGGCCCGCGTCGGCCGCACCGCATCCGCGGGGGCCGCCCTTCGAGGCCGAAGCACGCGAGGAACGAACGGTGTGGTCATCCGTGGGATGCAACGCCCGCCGACACGCGGGCAATTCCGTCCCCAGGTAGCACCGCAGGGGGCGGTGGGCCAAGTGGCGGGAACGAGAGGACGAACGTCCTCTCCCTCCGCCGCCCGCCCGGGTCACCCCGTCCCGGTGATCTGGTGCTCCTCGTGCAGCCTTCGCTCGGCGGCGACGGCCTGCTCGTGGGCGAACTGCATGCGGTAGAGGCGCGCGTAGACGCCGTTCTTCGCGATGAGCTCCTCGTGCGTGCCCATCTCGACGACGCGGCCCTTGTGGAAGACGACGATGCGATCGGCCGCGCGGATGGTCGATAGGCGGTGCGCGATGACGAGCGCGGTGCGGCCGCGGATGACCTCCTCGAGCGCCGTCTGCAGGCGCGCCTCCGTGTCGGAGTCGACGCTCGCCGTCGCCTCGTCGAGCACGAGGAGCGGCGCGTCGCGGTAGATCGCGCGGGCGAACGCGAGGAGCTGGCGTTCGCCGGCGCTGAAGTTCTGGCCGCGCTCGTCGACGTGGGCGTCGAGGCCGCCGTCCCGCCGGAGGAAGAGCGCGAGGGCGCCGATGCGGCGGAGGGCTTCCTCGACGCGCGCGCGATCGGGCTTCGCGTCCGAGATGCCGACGTTCGACAGGACGGTCCCCGGGAAGAGGAAGACGTCCTGCGGCACGACCGAGAAGTTCCGGCGGAGCGCGTGCGGCTCATAGCCGCGGACGTCCTTGCCGAGGACACGCACGGCGCCACCCTGCGGCTCGTAGAGCCGGAGGAGCAGGCCCGCGACGGTCGACTTCCCCGCGCCCGTCGCGCCGACCAGGGCGATGCGCTCGCCGCGCGCCGCGCTGAACGTCACGTCGCGAAGGACCGGGACGCCCTGCTTGTACTCGAAGTCGACGTGCTCGAGGGCGATCGCCTCGTCGGCCGGGCCCGCCGCGCAGCAGTCGGCCGGGGCGAGGGCCGGGGGGACGACGTCCTTCTCGTCGAGGAGCTGGAAGACGCGCTCGGCGCCGGCCATCGCGCTCTGGAGGAGCGTGTAGCGCTGCGAGAGCATGCTCACGGGCTCGAAGAACTGGCGGATGTACTGCGTGAAGGTGACGAGCAGCGGGAAGGTGATCGCGTGGTCGCCGACGCGCCGGAGCCCCGCGAACCAGAGGATGCTCGCGATGCACACGGTGCTCACCATCTCGATGGCCGCGTCGAGGACGGACTCGTAGTAGATGACGCGCTTGTTCGCGTCGCGGTAGTCCGAGTTGATCGCGTCGAACTCCGCCGCCATCGCGCGCTCGCGCACGAACGCCTGCACGACGGCGATGCCGTTGACCTGCTCGTTGAGGTATGCGTTCAGGCGCGCCACCTTCGTCCGGACGTCGCGATACGCCGCGCGCGACCGCGTGCGCACGTAGTTGACGATGAGCCCCACGATGGGGAGCGCGAGGAACGCGACGATCGAGAGGCGCCAGTCGCGCGTCACCATCATCGCGACGATGCCGGCGAGCGACAGGAGGTCCCCCATCGCGTTGAGGCCGCCCGAGGCAAAGAGCTCGCTGACGGCGTCGACGTCGTTCGTCGCACGCGTCACGAGGCGCCCGACGGGCGTCTTGTCGTAGTAGCGGAGGCGCAGCCGCTGGAAGAAGCGGAAGACGGCCGTGCGCAGGTCGGCCATCGCGCGCGCGCCGCCGACCTGCATCGCGTACATCTGAGCGAACGTGAGGAGCTGCGAGATGACGAGCAGACCCGCGAGGCCGAGGCCGTCGAGGAAGAGGCCGTGGCCGTCCTTCACGTCGGCGCGGTGCACGACGTCGCCCATGAGGAGCGGGCGCACGAGGTTCACGGCGGAGATGACGACGAGCGTGCCGAGCGAGATGACGATGTAGATCGAGTGCGGCCGCAGGAACGGCCAGAGGCGGCGCAAGAGGCGCGTGTCGTACGCCTTGCCGATCGCGCTCTCCTCGTGGAACGTCTTGAGGGCCTTCTCGGCGCGCGACGACGGCCCTGCGCTCTTGCGGGACGTGGGGCTCGCGCTCATGGGGCGGCCACCGGTCCGGGTGCGACGGAGGGAAGCTCGAGCTCCTCGAGCTCCCTCGCCATCTTCTGCTCCTCGGCGAACGCCGCGTAGATCCCGTCGCCCTCGACGAGCTCGTCGTGCGTGCCTTCCTCGACGATGCGCCCCTCGTCGAGGACGATGATCCGATCGCACCGCGAGGCCGCTGCGATGCGGTGCGTGACGAGGATGACCGTGCGCTCGGCGGCCTGGCGCTCGATGGCCTCGAGGATCGCCGCCTCGGTCTTCGCGTCGACGGCGGAGAGAGGGTCGTCGAGGATGAGGATCTTCGGCTTCCACACGAGGGCGCGCGCCAGGGCGATGCGCTGCTTCTGCCCCCCGGAGAGCTGGACGCCGCGCTCGCCGACGACGGTGTCGAACCCCTCGGGCAGGCCCATGGCCTCCTCGAGCACCTGCGCCTCGCGCGCGGCCTCGCGGATGCGGTGCACCTGCGCGGGGTCGTCGACCTCGTCGAGGGCGAAGCCGATGTTGCGCTGGACGGTGGTCGAGAAGAGGAAGGCGTCCTGCTGGGCGTACCCGATGACCGATCGCACGGCCTGGAGCGGGAGCGCGCACACGTCGGTCCCGTCGATGCAGACGGTCTTCGGGGGCGTCGGGAGCAGGCGCGCGAGGAGCATCGAGAGGGTGGTCTTGCCCGAGCCGGTGCGGCCCACGATGGCGAGCGACTTGCCGGGGGCGACCTCGAAGCTCACGTCGTCGAGGACCTTGCGCGTGCCGTAGGCGAAGCCGAGGTGCTCGACCTTGAGCGCGCCCGAGACGTGCTCCGGCGCGGCGAGCGGGCCGTCGACCACCTCGGGCTTCGCGTCGAACACGTCCCGCAGGCGCGAGAACCCGGCGCGGCCGCGCTGCACGACGCTCAGCGCGAAGCCGACGGCGATCATCGGCCACGTCATGCGCGCGAACGCGCTCCAGAACGCGAAGAACTGGCCCTGCGTGAGGCCGCCGTTTGCCTCGCCGCGGAGGAGCAGCGAGGCGCCATACCAGAAGCAGACGAGGATGCCGATGGCGGCGACGGCGCCGATGGTCGGGCCGAACGACCCGCGAAGGCGCGCCAGGGCGAGGCTCGCCTCGAGATATTCCCTGTTCGTCGCGTCGAATCGCTCGCGCTCGCGCTCCTCGAGGGCGAAGCTCCGCACGACGCGCACCCCGGCGAGGTTGGCCTGGAGGACGTCGCTCATCTTGCCGAGGGCGGCCTGGTTGGCCTTGGTGCGCGTGAACAGGCCGCGCGAGACGCCGCGCGAGATGAGCGTCACGAGCGGCAGGTTGAGCAGGCACGCGAGCGTGAGCTTCACGCTCATCGAGAGCATGACCTCGAGCGCGCTCGCGAACGCGAAGCAGACGTTGACGAGGTTGAGCAGGCCGAAGCCGTAGAGCATGCGGACCTGCATCAGGTCGCTCGTCGAGCGGCTCATGATCTCGCCCGCGGACATCTTCCGGTAAAACGCCGTCCCGAGCTGGTGGAGCTTGCGAAGGAGCTCGACGCGCAGCTCGTACTCGGCGTCGCGGCCGGCGTTGAACAGGTACCAGCGGCTGGCGACGCGCACGACGAACGCGACGAGCGCGAGGCCGAGGATGATCGCGGCGGGCTTCCACGCGAGCCCCGGGGTCGCCCCGAAGATGTCGTCGATGGCCGACTTCGACTGGTGGTCGATGCGGTTCATCGCCACCTGGAACACGGCCAGCATGAGGGCGCCGACGAGGTACTGCGGGAGATGCCGCTCGAACTGCCCCCGCATCGTGGTCGGGTAGCGAAGCAGGCTGTCGTCCGGGGCACTCACCGAAGGGGCTGGCTCTCCGGAGGGGATCGATGCTCGAGGGGGCGCCGCGGTTGTCACGATCGTGCGGGGACGGGCTTCCGGTGGGACGACGAGAGGAGGGGCCGCTCCCGACCCTCGGCGCACGCGACGAGGTCCTTCACGTCGAGGCGGACCGCGAGGAGGCCGAGGAGCACGCGCGCGCCGCCCTTCCCGTCGAGCTCCTGGACGGCGCCCGCCTTGCCGGCGAACGGGCCCTCGAGGACGCGCACGCGCGTCCCCTTGTCGATCGGTGCCTTCGGATCGACGCCCGCGGCGGGTGCCGTGCGCAGGCCGCTTCGACGGAGCGGCGAGCGCTGCGCGGCGCGATGAAGGAGCGGCTGCGCCGGCTCGCCCGCCGACGGAGCCTCGGGCTCGGCCTCGACCTCTCCCTCGCGGTCGTGATCGCGGTCGCGCGAGCGGGCACGCGCGCGCCGCTTGGTGGTCGTCGTGCGGTCGTCGTCCCCGCGGCCCTTGTGCCGTGCGGAGCGCTCGCGCCCGTGGACGGCAGGCGAGGAGGCCGGGGTCCACGAGAGGAGGGCGAGGACGGAGCCGAGGGCGACGGCGGCGTCGCCGAGGAGATCGTCGAGCCAGGCGGCGTGCGCGAGGGCTTCGACCAGGGGAACGCTCCAGCCGAGCCAGAGGGGCTTCTGCTCGCGCCGGAGCTCCTCGACGAGCGCGCGCACGCCGTCGGTGGAGGCCCGCGTCACGGGGATGCGCTCACCCGGCCGCGCCGCTCCCATCGCGAACTGCTCCGGCAGGGACTCGACGGCGGACGCGACCTCGAGAGCGCGCTCGGGATTGGCGAGCCTCTCGTGGAGGACGGCGAGCTCGCGAGCGGGCAGGACGAGAGCGACCTCGAGGTCGACCGAGCCGGCGGCGAGCCCGAGGCGCCCGTCGGGGAGAAAGAGGAGGCGCTCGCCCTCGGTGCGGCACTCGCGGACGTCGAGCCCGAGGGCGTCGAGGCGGGGGATGACGACCTCGCCCCAGGCCTTCATCCGCTGGCGGAGCTCGGAGGCGCGGACGGGCTGGCGCGCGAGGGCGCTTGCGAGGGACGACGTGGGGGCAGCAGCTCGGGACATCGCGAAGGAAAACGGAAAGCCGGGTGTCCGGGGACTCACGTTGGCGTGACCCGAGCGGCGTTGTCAATCCGTCGGGGTCGCCTTGACGCGTCGCGCCATCGTCCTTAAGTCAGGAGGTAAGTCAGGGGAGCAGAGGAAGCAAGGATGCGTACGACGATGCCCTTTTCCAGCGACAGCCACGACGTCCTCATGGGGCTCCTCCTGGGCGCGGGGCTGGCAGCGATGACGGCGTTCTGGTGGGCTTGGACGACCTTGCACGGGTAGGGGCCGTCCTACCTCGCCGGGCCCCCGGCGTGCTACGCATCGCGAGGACGCGGCATCGATCGCCCGATTGTCCGCACCGACCCCGACCCACCCCTTGCCCCGACAGACGAACCGAGACGCGGCCCCCCGGCCGAAGAAGTCGGCCCGCCACTCCAAGGTCGCCGGGGCGTCGCCTGCCCACGGGGCCGACGGAGCGCACGCGGCGGAGGAGGCGGACGTCGACGGAGCGCCCGCCGATGGCGAGGGCGAGGAGCGCGAGGGCGAGGAGCGCGAAGTCGAAGGCGAGGGCGAGGAGGCCGTCGCCGACGAGGCGATCGAGGAGGGAGAGCCCGAGGCACACGAGGAGGAGGCCGACGGCCCCGTCCCGTCGGAGCGCACGCTCCGGGAGAGCTCCTCGATCGAGCGGTTCGACGCGCTCCAGGTCTATCTGCGCGAGGTGCAGCGCCACCCGCTCCTCACGCCGGAGCAGACGCAGGCCCTCTCGACGAAGTTCCTCGAGACGCAGGACCCGGCGCTCGCCGCGCAGCTCGTGACGGCGAACCTCCGGCTCGTGGTGAAGATCGCCTACGAGTACCGCCGCGCCTACAAGAACATCATGGACCTCATCCAGGAGGGCAACATCGGCCTGATGCAGGCGGTGAAGCGGTACGACCCGTACCGCGGCGTCAAGCTCTCCTCGTACGCGGCGTGGTGGATCCGCGCGTACATCCTCCGGTTCATCCTCAACAACTGGCGGCTCGTGAAGCTCGGGACCACGCAGGCCCAGCGCAAGCTCTTCTTCAACCTGCGGAAGAAGCGCGCCGAGCTCCAGGCGATGGGCATCGACCCGACGCACGAGGCGATCGCGCAGGCGCTCAACGTGCCCGAGAGCGAGGTCGCCGACATGGACGTGCGCCTGCAAGCGAGCGAGAAGTCGCTCGACGCTCCCGTGGGCGACGCCGAGGGCCGGTCGATCGCGAAGGTCGACATGATGCCGGCGGCCGGCGACGGTCCCGAGGCCCTCATGGCCGACAACGAGCTCCAGGGGCTGCTCAAGGACAAGCTCGCCCAGTTCCGCAAGACGCTCGTGGGCAAGGACAAGGATCTGGCGATCTTCGACGAGCGCCTCGTGGCCGACGATCCGCTGACGCTGCAAGAGCTCGGGGACCGCTTCGGCATCTCGCGCGAACGCGTGCGGCAGCTCGAGCAGCGCCTGACGGGCAAGCTCCGGGATTACCTGCGCGACGAGATGGGCGACGCCGTCGACGTCGTGTAGCGCGGGCGGGGAAGCCGAATCACGCGTTGGGTCTGCACCCGTCTGCGTACACGTGCCCGTTCGCGTGCGCGACAGGACGTGCTCGTCCTCGTGCGCGTGCCACGTGCACCTACTCGGCCCGCCGTGCTCGGTCCTCGATCCGCATCCCCATCCAGGGCCAACCCTTCTGAAAAACCGGGCTTCCCCGCCCCCCGGTCCTCCTGCCGTCTCCTTCCGCGGTACAATTGCGCCCGGGGGGTAGGAGCTGCCCATGACCCGTCGCGCGTGGTGGATGTCGCCGCTTCTCCTGGTGGTCGCACTCGTTGCGGCCGCGATCTACGGGTGCGGCGGCGGGGGCTCGAAGAACGGCGGGAGCGGCGGCGGGTCGGCCGACGGCGGAGGGGGCGGCGGAGGGAGCGACGCGCCGTCGTTCGTGAGCGACTCGAGTCTCTTCGCCGACAGCTCGGGCCAGCAGCTGGTCGTCGACCCGCCGAACCCGACCCTGAACGTGAGCAAGCCAGGCGTGACGCAGCAGTTCACCGCGCACCTGCCGGGGAGCACGACGCCGCTGGCCGCGACGTGGTCGGTGAACGTTCCGGCCATCGGGACGATCGACGGCTCGGGGCTCTTCACGGCATCGGGTACGCAGGGCGGCCCGACGACGGTGACCGCGAAGGTGGGGAGCGCGTCGGGGGCGACCGTGCTGACGGTGGTGCTCCAGCTCACGGACAACCCGGGCAACGTGCCGTCGACCACGCAGGGGCAGCTCCAGAAGGGCGGCAGCGCGGACACGGCGTTCGCGTGGCTCTACCCGTACGACGGGACGGTGTTCCCGCGCGGGCTGGCCGCGCCGGTGCTGCAGTTCGCGGGGACCGCGCCGGACGCGGTGATGGTGCAGGTGAGCTTCGCGGGGCTCGCGTACACGGGCTACTACGGGGCGAGCAACCCGGGGCAGGTGACGCTCGCGCCGGCGCTGTGGACGACGATCACCGAGAGCGCGGGCGGCGCCGACGCGGTGAAGGTGCAGCTGACGAAGATCTCCGGCGGGCAGGTGACGGGCCCGATCAGCGAGACCTGGCACATCGCCCAGGGCAGCCTGAAGGGGACCGTCTACTACAACTCGTACGACTCGCCGCTCGCGAACGGTGGCGCGGTGCTGACGATCCAGCCGGGCGCGGCGCAGCCGACGGTGCTCATGGGCGGCGCGAGTGGTTGCGTCGTCTGCCACGCGGTGAGCGCAGACGGGTCGACGATCGTCGCCGGGCATCAGCACTCGTTCGACCAGAGCGGCGACCTGACGAAGGGCAACGCGACGCTGACGACGATCAACCTGAGCGGCAACGGCGGCGACCACGTCTTCACGAACGGCGCGATGTACCCGGACGGCTCGCGCCTGCTCACGTGCGGCAACTGCGTCGACGTGTCGTCGACGAACGCGAACGCCGAGCCGTCGGAGCTCATCGACCCGAAGACCGGAGCGAAGATCCCGGCGCCCGGCTTCGACGGCGTCGTGAACCTCGCCGGCTTCCCGACCTTCTCCTCGGACGGGACGAAGGTCGCGTTCAACCTCTACGGGCCGCCGCCGGGCGGAGGCAACCCCGACTACAACCCGGGGCACTCGCTCGGCATCATGGATTTCGCCGCGGCGACGAACACGTTCTCGAACCTCGCGACCGTCGCCACGGACGCGACGCTCTTCCCCACGTGGCCTGCGTTCTCGCCCGACGGCGAGTGGATCATCTACCAGCTCGGCAACGCGACCTACACGCGCAACAGCGGGACCACGGGAAACCTCGGCGTCGTGCACGTGCCGACCGGGACGACCGCGATGCTCGACCAGATCAACGGCCTCTCCGCGGGCAAGTCGTACCTGCCGTTCCAGGACGACTCGGACAAGGACTACGAGCCGACGATGCTGCCGGTCGCGGTCGGCGGGTACTTCTGGGTGGTCTTCACGAGCCGACGCGAGTACGGCAACACCATCAACGACAGCGATCCGTGGGAGGGGCTCTTCGAGGGCGGCATCCCGGCCAAGCGCAAGAAGCTGTGGGTGGCGGCGATCGACATCGACAACCCCGAGCACCCGAGCTCGAGCGCGCACGACATCAGTCACCCGGCCTTCTACCTGCCGGGGCAGGAGCTCGCAGGCGGCAACTCGCGCGGGTTCTGGGCGCTCAGCCCCTGCCAGCAGAACGGGACGGACTGCTCGAGCGGTGACGAGTGCTGCTCGGGGTACTGCCGGCAGAGCACCGGCCCCGACGGCGGCGCCGTGCTCTCGTGCGTCGCGCCGCCGTCCGGGTGCGCGCAGGAGTACGAGAAGTGCAACACGACGGCGGACTGCTGCGCGTGCACGGGTGGGTCCCAGACCGAGTGCATCGCGGACCACTGCGCGTGCCTCGGCGCGCAGTGAGAGCGTCCGTCGGCGTCGGGGCGTGAACTTTCGCACGGGGGTGCGTCCGGTCCGTGAAGAGGGGCGGAATGGGGCAACGCCCCGTTTCGCGGCGGTCCGCGCGGCCGCCGTCGTGCGCTTTCGCCCTCGAAACGGCACGGCCCGCCGGTTGCTGAGCAGGTCGCGGGCCGTCCGCCTCTCCGGCGTTCCTGCCCGCCCGGAGGTCCATCATGTCGGTCCGTCGTCTTGTCTTGGCTTCGTCGCTGGGTTTCGCCGCGGCGCTCGTCGCGGGGTGCAGCAGCAGCTCCGGTGGCGGTGACACGGCGCACGACGCAGGCCCCTCGACGCAGGACGACGCGGGAGGCGCGACGCCGGAAGGGGGCGGGCTCGCAGGCGGACGAACGCTCGAGGTCGAAGCGACGACGCAGGCGTCCGTGTCCGCGGCGACGGTCGCCAAGCTCGCCGGGGGCGCGCAGGGCGACCTCGTGACCGTGGGCGACGACGGATCGGGGCCCGAGGTGACCGTGTGGAGCTGGTCGAACGGCGCGCTCCAGAAGTCGGCGAGCTACCCCGCTGCGCCCTCGCCGCTGGCGCTGGCCTCGGTCGACGTCGCGGGTTCGGGGTCGCCCGACGTGCTGCTGGGCGTGAAGACCGGCAGCGGCGGTGCCGTGATGGTGTACCCCGACTCGAACGGGTCGCTCGGCAACGCGACGGCGGAGCCGGTCGCCGGGGCGGACTTCCTCGCGACCGGCGACCTCGACGAGGACGGGCATGCCGACGTGGTCGCGCTGTCGGCGACCAGCGGGATCGTCACGGTGCTCCTCGGAAAGGGCGACGGCTCGCTGACGCCGTCGACCGCGTGGACCTTCGGCGCCAAGACGTCCTCTCCGCCGACGTCGGCCACGCTCGTCGACTTCGACGGAGACGGCCACCTGGACCTCGTGACGCAGGTGGCCTCGACGAGCTCCCTCCTGGTGCTCTATGGGACCGGTGCGGGTGTCTTCGCGTCGACGGGCGTCATCGGGGTCGACGGAAGCGCCTCCATTCAGGCGTTCGCGCAGACCTCGGCGCTCGGCTCGTCGGGCGGGACGACGTCCGCGAGCGCCCAGGCGCCAGCCGGCCCGACGCTCGTCTCGGGCAAGTTCGCGCCCGCCGGAGAGGCCGGCGTCATCTTCAGCAGCAGCGGCGATCTCTATGCGACCAGCGACGTCAACGGGCGCTACATGCCGGCGTTGAGCGAGGGGCTGGGCCAGTCCCCCCTCGTGTCGATCGCGTTCGCCTCCGGGCCGACGGACGTGGCCGCCGTCCAGACCACGGGTTCGAGCTCGGTCGTGAACGTGCTCGGCGAGACCATCTACGGGCCGCTCGAGGTGCTCGCGACGGCGCCGCTGCCGTCGGCCTTTACCGGCGGCGTGGCGGGCGACTTCGACGGAGACGGCAACCAGGACCTCGCGCTCACGAGCGCCTCGTCCATCGTGATCCTCCTGAACGAGCCCGGCGCCTGACGTCGGCCGGGAGTCAGAGACCCAGCAGCGGCGTCGCGCGGGTGGGCGAGGCGTAGTAGCGCCGCATCGAGACGTTCATGACGAGCCCGACGCCCATGAGGATCGTCATGACGCTCGACCCGCCGTACGAGAAGAGCGGCAGGGTCACGCCCACGACGGGCAGGAGGCCGGTGACCATCCCCAGGTTGAAGACGACGTGCCAGAAGACGATGCTGCCGACGCCCACGGCCAGCACCGCGCCGAAGCGGTCCTTCGCCGAGGACGCGACGCGGAGGCACCAGAGGACGATGAACCCGTAGAGGGCCACGAGCGCGATCGCGCCGACGAAGCCCCACTCCTCGGCGTACACGGGGAAGGGGAAGTCGCTGTGCTGCTCGTGAAGGAACATGAACTGGTTCTGCGACCCCTTCATGAACCCTTGCCCGAACCAGCCGCCGTTGCCGACGGCGATGCGCGCCTGGTGCGGGTCCCAGTTGTACCCGAGGACGTTCTCGTTGGGGTTGAGCCACGCGTTGATGCGCTCGTTCTGGTAGCCGCGCAGACCGTAGCTCCAGAAGACGGGCGCGAGGATCGCGCCGACGATGCCGAGCCCGACGAGGCTGCGCGTCTGGACGTTCGTGAGGCCGCAGATCGACACGAAGACGAGGACGAGGATGAGCCCCGTGCCGAGGTCCGGCTGGAGCATGACGAGCGCGGTCGGGATGGCGGCGATCGCGGCGGGAACGAGGAGGTCCTTCAGCGTCCGCCCCTCGCTCTTCGGGTCGTCGTGCAGGTACTTCGCGAGCGCGATCACGAGGAAGAGCTTCATGAACTCGCTCGGCTGGAAGCTGTAGCTGCCGATGTAGATCCACCGCGAACTGCCGCGGATCTCGCGCCCGAGGATGAAGACGAGGAGCAGGAGCACGATGCCGACGCCGTAGAGGGCGTAGCCGAGGCGCTCGTAGTGCCGGTAGTCGACCGCCGCGACGACGGTCGCGAGGATGCCCCCGCCGACGAGCCAGTAGATCTGCTGGATGTAGTCGTCGGCGTGGGCGCCGTGCGAGACGCTGGTCGCCGAGTAGAGGTTGATGACGCCGATGACGGCAAGGAGCGCGACGCTGATGAACAGCGTCCAGTCGAAGTGCTCGCGCACGCGCCCCAGGAGCCCCAGGTCGTTCGAGCGGAGCCTCACGGGCGTGCTCCGGGTTTGGCGTGGGGCGGCGAGGGCGACTTCGCCGAAGGCGCGTGCCCGAGGCGGATCGACTGCAGGCGCTCGTACTCGCGGACGATCTGCATCGCGACGGGCGCCGCGATGGTGGGGCCCGAACCGCCGTGCTCGACGATCACCGCGACCGCGATGTCGGGGGATTTGGCCGGCGCGAGGCTGGCGAACCAGGCGTGGTTCTGGGAGAGGTACCAGCCGAGCTTCGGGTCGTCCTCCTTCTTCGCGACGTATCCGGTCTGCGCCGTGCCCGTCTTTCCCGCGACGTCGAGCGAGGGATCCCGCGCCGGGAACGCGGTGCCGTTCGGGTCGTTGACGACGTCGTAGAGACCGTCGAGTACGGTGCGCATGTTCTCGGGGTGCATGTCGACCTGACGGCGGATGCGCGGCGGGAACTCCTGCACCACCGCGCCGTCGCTCGTCTCGACCGCGCTCACGACCTGCGGCTGATACAGCGTGCCGCCGTTGCCGAGCGCGGCGTACGCGAGCGCGAGCTGGAGCGGGGTGACGAGAACGTCGCCCTCGCCGATGGCCATCAGCAGCGAGAACCCGACGCGGAACTGCCCGCGGTAGCGGAGGGAGTACCAGGAGCGCGTGGGGATGCGCCCGGGCGCCTCCGGGTTGAGACCGAGCCCGGTCTTCTGTCCGAGACCGAAGGCCTGCGCGACCTTCGCGATCCGGTCCATGCCGACCGTCTCGGCCACGTGGTAGAAGTAGACGTTGCACGACCGCGCGATCGCCTCGCGCATGTGCACCGGCCCGTGGACGTGGCTGCAGTGGAAGACGTGGTGGCCGAAGACGATGAAGCCCTCGCACTTCTCCATGTGGTCGGGCTCGACCAGGTGCTCCTCGAGCGCGGCGAGCGCCGTGAACGGCTTCATCGTGGAGCCGGGCTGGAAGGCGCCGCTCATCGTCTTGTCGAGCATGGGCCGGAGTGGGTCGGCGTAGAGGCGGATGAACGCCTCGCGGACGCGCGCGCGGCCCTCGCCGCCCGAGAGGTCGTTGGGGTCGAAGCTGGGCTTCGAGTAGAGGGCGAGAAGGCGGCCCGTGCGCACGTCGACGGCGACGACCGCGCCGGCCGCGTGCGGGCGCATGGCCTTGTCGATGGCCTGCTCGAGCTCGACGTCGACCGAGAGGCGGAGGTCGCGCCCGGGGATGGGATCGAGCTTGGCCGGTGGGTCGACGAGGCGTTCGGCCTCGGGGCCCGTCCTGTACCTGCCGCGCGCGTCGACCACGCGCTTCTCCCAGCCGCGCTGGCCGCGCAGGTACGACTCCCACGCGTGCTCGATGCCCGTCGCGCCGACCGTGTCGCCGCCCTCGTAGCCGAGCGGGTTGATGCGCTGCTGCTCCTCGCGCGAGAGCGCTTCGTACCCGGGCGGCCGGTACTTCGCGAGCATCGTGGCGTCGATCTCGGCGACGTAGCCGAGCATGTGCGCGCCGAGCTCCTTGTACGGATAGAACCGGACGGGGACGCCGACGATGTCGACCCCCGCGAGCTCGTCGGTGTGCTGCTTGAGCTCCGCCACGATGTCGCGCGGGACGTCTTCCCGCACGAGGATCGGCGTCTTCCAGCAGGGGGACTTGTCGTCGTCGCTCGTGCACGCGGCGTGGATGCGCGCCTCGAAGGTGCGCCGCTCCTCGGGGTTGAGCCGCAGGATGTCGGCGAGCTTGGGCCACGCGTCGGGGTCGCGCGCGAGGGGCAGGCCATTGCGGTAATGGACCGGGCGCGCGCTCGGCATGACGCGCCCGGGGACGACCTCGACCTCGTAAGAAGGACGACTCGAGGCGAGCACCTTGCCGTTGGTGTCGCGGATGACCCCGCGCGTCGTCGGCATCGTGACGCGGCGGATGATGTTCTCGTGTGCGACGGCCGAGTAGTCGGCGCCGTCGACGACCTGGAGCATGAAGAGGCGGCCGATGACGACGAGGCACGCCACCGTGGTGAAGAGCGCCATCCACTTGTAGCGCTTGCGGAACTCCCCCACGTCCGAGCGGCCGACGAGGAGGTTGCTCACGGCGTCGCTCCCCCGGCGGGCTCCGGGCGGGTCGACGCGTTCGTCGCGGCGTGCAGGGCCTGGCACGTCGCGAAGACGACGGGCGCGATGGCGGCGGTGGCGATCGCGTGCGGGAGGGCGAGCGGGTAGAGCGCGCGAGGAACCCAGGCGTCCCGCCCGAAGATGGCGAGCAGGACGAGGATCATGGTGCTCTGGAGCCCGGCGAACGCGCCCGCCAGGAGCACCTGCATCCACGTGGTCTGGGCGGCGAGGCGGACGCCCGCCGCGCGCGCGAGGACGAAGCTCGCGACGTAGGTGAACGTGTAGAGGCCGACCGGGGCGATGCCGAGGACGTCGGTGACGTAGCCCAGCACGAACGCGACGGCCGCGCCGCGCGCGAGCGAGTACTCGTGGACGCCCATGAAGAGGATGAGCGGCAGGACGAGCGCCGGGATGGGCTGCCCGATGCGGACGTGCGCGACGCGTACGAGCAGCGCGTAACCGAGGAGAACGACGGCCGGGAGCGCGAGGTCGGCGCGGAGCGTGGTGAACGTGCGCGCGTGCCCCGGGGTCGCGCGCGCCTGGCGGACGGTGCGGCCCACGTCGAAGACGACGGCGAGAAAGCAGAGGACGATCGCGCCGCGCAGCGTGAGCCCGTCGAGGACGCGGAACACGTTCGACTGGAGGATGAGCAGCGCGACGCCCACGCCGAGGAAGGCGAGGTTGCGCATCACTGCCTCCCGCGGGTCGCCCCGCCGCCGAGCGACCCGGTCGGGCCGGTCTCCTCTCCCGGCGTGGTCACGAGGAGCAGCACGGTGTCGAGGCGAGAGAAGTCCACGGTCGGTACGGCGTCGACGTCCTGGTCGCGACCGAGCTCGCGCTTGAGGACGTGGGTGATGCGCGCGACGGGGATGCCCTTGGGAAACCAGCGGCCCTTGCCGCTCGTGACGAGGAGATCGCCGATCTCCACCTCGTCGCGCGAGTCCACCATCTCGACCTTGCAGCTGTAGCGGGCGGGGTCGCCGGTGCCGCGGACGAAGCCGCGCGCGTGCGTCCGCTCGTCCTCGACGTCCACGCCGAACGCGGCATCGACCGCGAGCTGCACGTCGACCGTCTCGCCCGCCACGTGGAGAACCGCGCCGACGACGCCGTCCGGCGCGACGACGGGCATGTGGGGCCGCACGTCGCGGGCGCCCTTGTCGAGGACCATGCGGGTGACGCGGAAGAACTCGGTGAAGTCCTTGCCGACGACCTGGGCGCTCACGGCGTCGCCGGGGAGCGAGTCCTTGAGCTGGAGAAGCCTCCGGAGCTGGCGGTTCTCGCCCTGCATCTGCTCGAGCGAGTGGACCTGCTCGCGGAGGCGCGCGTTCTCGTACTCGAGCCGCTCGTTGTCCTGCTTCACGTCGACCAGGTAGACGTAGTCGTTCCAGACGCCGCCCATGCCACGCGCGACGGCGGCGGCGGCGACCTCGACGGGCGACGACACGCGGAGGATCGCACGGTCCATGGGGCTCTGGTTCTCGGGCGCCTTCATGTTCGCCTTGAGGACGAAGAAGGGCACCGCCAGGAGCAGGACCACGATCGCGGCGTCGCGATAACGCTTGAGCGCGGGGGACACGAAAAAACACCTACGACGCGCCTACCGGAGCCCCGCGGCCCCTCAGGCGATCGTCACCTCTTTCAGCAGCTCCATGTGGTCGAGCGCCTTGCCGCTGCCGAGGACGACGGCGCTGATTGGATCGTCGCAGACCATGACGGGCAGGCCCGTCTCTTCGCGCAGGAGCACGTCGAGGTTGCGGAGCAGGGCGCCGCCACCCGTGAGCACGATGCCCTTGTCGACGATGTCGGCCGCGAGCTCCGGCGGCGTCTTCTCGAGGGCGGCGAGCACGGCCTCGACGATGTTGTTGATGGGCTCCGTCAGCGCCTCGCGGATCTCGTCGCTGTTGACGACGACGGTCTTGGGCACGCCGGCGACCATGTCGCGGCCCTTCACCTCGGTCGTCATCTGCTTCTCGACGGGGTAGGCGTTGCCGATCTGGATCTTGATCTTCTCGGCCGTCTGCTCGCCGATGGCGAGGTTGTACTTGCGCTTCAGGTACGCGGCGATGGCGTCGTCCATCTTGTCGCCGCCGACGCGCACGCTCTGCGAGTAGACGATGCCGGCCAGCGAGATGACCGCGACCTCGGTCGTGCCGCCGCCGATGTCGACGATCATGTTGCCGCTCGGCTCGGTGATGGGGAGGCCCGCGCCGATGGCGGCCGCCATGGGCTCCTCGATGAGGTAGACCTCGCGGGCGCCGGCGCTCTCGGCGCTCTCCTTCACGGCGCGCTTCTCGACCTCGGTGATGCCGAAGGGGACGCAGATGATGATGCGGGGCTTCACCAGCGTGCGGCGCGAGTGCGCGCGGGCGATGAAGTACCGGAGCATGGCCTCGGTGATCTCGAAGTCGGCGATGACGCCGTCGCGCAGGGGCCGGACTGCGCGGATGTTGCCCGGCGTCCGGCCGAGCATCTCCTTGGCCTCGCGGCCGACCGCCAGGACCTTGTTGCCGCCCCGCGCGTCCTTCTGGACGGCCACCACGGAGGGCTCGCAGGAGACGATCCCCTTGCCCTTCACGTAGATGAGGGTGTTGGCAGTCCCCAGGTCGATCGCGAGATCGTTCGAGAACAGGCCATGAAGCCAGTCGAAGACCATTCCGCTCCTTGGCCGAGGTGGGACCTACCGCGCGGCCCCAGTGCCGCGAGGACCCCCGCTTCTATCACAGGCTGAGGTCGTGTCTACCGACGGCGCCCCATCGCGCTGCGCACATGCGCAGCGGATCTCAGCCCTTCGAGATCTTGCCTTCCTTGTGCGGGAAGTGTTTCCGGCACACGGGGCAGAACTTCTTGATCTCGAACTTCTCGGACATCGTCCGCTTGTTCTTGGTCGTCGTGTAGTTCGCGCGGCTGCAGTTGCCGCACGTCATCTTGATCAGGTCGCGCATGGCGGGGGGCGGAGATTACGCGCGAAACTCCCGCCGTCAAGCCCGACCTGGCGCAGCAGCCGCCGCTACCCGATGGCCCCCGCGCTTTTTCAGTCGTCGTCGTCGTTGTATTCGAACTTGTTCGCGCCGCCCCGCTCCTTGGCCTTCTTGCGGCCGGTGGCGCCGGCGGCGCCGCCGCCGCCGCCGTCGTCGAAGGTGCGCTTGCGCTTCTCCTCGAAGCCCTTCTTGTGTGCGGGACCGCTACCTGCTCCACCCCCGAACTGCGGGCCGCCTCCCCCGAACTGGGGGGGACCGCCGAAGCCCCCCGGGGCACCCGCAGGGCGTTCACCCTTGGGATGCGCGAGGTTGACGATGAGCCTGCGGTTGCGGAGCTCGGCCGTCCGGAGCTGATCGGCAGCGGACTTCGCGACCTCGGCGCTGGCCATGGTCACGAAGCCGAAGCCGCGCTTGCGGCCGTCCGCGTCCATCGGCAGGTGCACACGCACGACGCCGTCGGGCACGATCGAGTTGATGAGGGTCTGCACCTCCTCGACGGTGGCGTCGTAGGGGAGGTTGCCGACGTAGAGGGTGCGGTCGGGCGCCTGCTGGGCACCGCCACCCGGGCCGCGCGGACCGGGTGGACCGCCACCCATGCGGGGGGGACCGCCGGGTCCCGCGCCGTCGCGGCGCGGAGGCTCCGCCTGGAAGGGGCGGACGGAGATCGACTTGCCCGCCTGCATCGAGCCGTCGAGCGCCTCGCGTGCGGCTTGCGCCTCTTGCGGAGTGGCGAGCGTCACGAAGCCGAAGCCTCGCGGCCGGCCGGTCATGCGGTCCTTCGGCAGGCTGACGCTGACGACCTTGCCGCCGGTTGCTTCGAAGAGCTGCTTAAGGACCTCTTCTGAAACGCTGTCGGGCAGACCTGCCACGAACAGCTTCGCTTCCTCGTTGCCCATGCGAAAACTCACGATCCTCCGTTCCGTCGATGGTAGCGCGCGTGTGTGTGCCCGCGCAGACGCACCCACGATATCTAGCACGTTTCCCCCGTCAACAGGCGGCGCCGGCCGGCCTCGGCCTCGTCTCGCTGGCCTCGCTGGCTCGTTGGCCTTGGCCTTGGTCCCTCGGGCTCGGGCCCTCGGGCCCGGGCCGCGCTCGAGGTCAGTAGAGCGGAATCGAGATGGCGAAGCTCGCGCCGGGGGACGCGGGCCGTCCTACTCCTCCGCTGCCGCTGCCGCTGCCGCTGCTGCGTCCTTCGTCGACCCAGGCCCGGCCGCCGTGGCTCTCCACGATGTGCTTCACGAGGGCGAGGCCGATGCCGCTCCCGCGCACGGGACGCTCCTGGCCCCGGACGCGCGAGGTCGAGCCGCGGACGAAGCGCTCGAAGATGCGTTCGCGGTCCTCGGGGGGGACGCCTGGGCCCTGGTCCTCGACGCGTACGACGATGCTCCCGTTCTCGCGGCGCGCCCTGACGGACACGACCTTCGACCCCGGGGCGTACTTGAGGGCGTTGTCGATGAGGTTGATGACCGCGAGCTGGATGGCGCGGTCGTCGATCCGGACCTGCGGCAGCTCGGGCTCGACGTCCGTCGCGAGCTCCACGCCCTCGCGCTCGGCCCGGGTGCGGTACACGTTGACGGCCCTCGCGACGGCGTCGCCCACGTCGCCGTCGGCGAAGTCGTAGGCCTGTCGGCCCTTCTCGACGCGGGCGAAGTCGAGCACGTTCTCGATGAGCGCCGAGAGGCGCTCGCTCTCGCCGACGATGATGTCGAGGTACTCCTGCCGCTTCGCCTCGCTCGCGACGCGGCCGCTCTGGAGCATCTCGCCGAACATGCGCACGAGCGCGAGCGGGGTCTTGAGCTCGTGGCTCACGTTGGCGACGAACTCGCTCTTCAGCGAGGAGATCCGGCGTTCCCGCTCGGCGGCGACGAGGATGGTGGCGACGCCGAGGACGATGACGCCGCACGAGAGGACGACCATCACGAGCTCGAGCATCGCGCGGTTCTGCACGCGCGCCGTGAGCTCGTCGCTCCCGCTCGGCGAGACCTGCACGCGCCACCCGTAGAGCGTCGTCGGGAAGCGGACGGCCACGGTGAACTCGCCGCTGCGCAGGGGCGGCCCGTAGACGATGCGCCCTTCCTCGTCGAGGACGTTCACCCGGCTCGGCGTCGCCGCCTCCGAGAAGAGCGTGGGCATCGTGTCCTTCACGATGCGCCCGACGTCGTGCCACGCGACGACGAGGTAGCGACGGCCCTCGACGGATCGCCGCCAGTAGCTCACGAGGTAGCTCTGGCCACGGTACTCGTGGTGCAGGTGCCGGAGCTCGTCGGGCGCCTGCTTGGCGAGCTCCATGTCCGCGCACATGTGCTCGACGAGAAGGCGGCGGAAGGCTTCTTCCTCGGCGAACGCGCCGCCCGCGCGCGACGCGAACGCCAGCACCGTGTGCGCCGGGTCGTCGCCGTCGAGGACGAGTATGGCGCGAACCGTCGGCGTCTCGCGCTGGGCCGTGGGGAGCCAGCGCTGCGTGAGCTCCATCAGCCGCGCGGGGTCGGCGATGGCGAAGACGACGTTGTCCTGCTCGATGATGCGCTTGTCGAGGCGGTCGGCCTTCTCGTTCGCGAGGCCGAGGGTGGCCTCGAGGACCGACTGCTGGCGTAGGCGCTCGACCTGGAGCGTCGTCCGGAACGTGAAGTACGCGAGGACGCCGACGGCGATGAGGACCGCCGGCAGCAGGACGTAGCCGACGAGCCTCTCGCGCGAACGGCGCGCCATGGCTTCACGCCTCGGGCGGCGGGCGCTGGCTGATCCTCTCGGGGTCCGTCACGACGCCGTGGGACGAGATGAACTCGGCGAACTGCTCCGCGATGTACGTGAGCGCGTTGCCCTCGGACTCGTTGAACGGCTGCCCGTCGAGGGGGTTCACGAGCTCGATGGCACCGAGGAGGCGGCCGTGGAGCAGGACCGGCGCGACGAGCAGGCTGCGCGCGCCGCCGAGTACCGTGTATCGCTCCGCGCCGACCCCGTCGGCTTGCGCGGCGTCGGCCACGACGAGCGCACGCCGCTTGCGCACCGACGCGAGGAGCATCGGCTCGTTCTCAGGATGGCGACGAAGGAGCAGGCCCTTGGTGGCGGCGCCGCGCGTGCTCGAGACGAGGAACTCCCGCCGTTCCATGTCGTAGAGGTGGACGATTCCGGCCTGGCTCGGGAGCTTCTCCATCGCGAGCGCCAGGCAGAACTCGCCGCCCTCGAGGGCGTCGCGCACGAAGTGGAGATCGTGCATCGCCTCGAACAGGTCGGCGATGAGATCCTCGCCCCGCACGCGCGTGCGCGGGCCGCCCGTCATCGGGGGTGGAGGCGCCGAGGCAACCTGCCGCGGTGCCGGCGCGGGCTCGGGCGGAGGGACGAAGGCAACCGGCACCGGCGCCGGCGCCGCAATCGGGGCCGGCGCGACGTTGATGACCGGAGCCGCAACGATCGCCGGTGCGGGAGGGGGAGGAGCGGGAGCCGGAGGCGCGGGAGCAACCGGTGCTGGAGGCGGCGCAGCGACGACGGGAGCCGGGGGCGGCGGGGCGAAGACGGGAGCGGCAGGCGGAGCTGCGGGGACCACCGGTGCCGCGACCGGGGGCGGAGGCGCGGCAGCGATGGGCGCAGGAGGCGGCGGAGCCGGGGCGACGGGTGCCGGCGCCGGAGCGACGGGACGGGGCCGGCGCGGGAAGGCGACGACGGGCGGCCCGCGCCAGTCCTTCCACGCGAGCGTCGCGAGGGGAGGCACCGGAGGCTTCCCCTGGAAGGTCACGTCGAAGACGGCCAGGTTGACGAGCTTCGCCGACGCGACGCGCTCGAGAGAAGTCCGCACCATCTCGAGCTGGGTGACGAGCAGCGTCTCGGCCACCGACTCGGTCGTCCCCGGCGGGACCGCGAACACGTACTCGCGGTACGTCATCGGCAGGGCGTCGCTCGCGTCCTGCTCGCGCTTGTAGATGATCTGCGACGGCACGTTCACCGCGACGTCTGCTCCCCGCGTCGGGGCGGGAGACGGGGCCTGCGGCGCATGGGCCGGTGCCACGTGCGGTGCGGGCGGGGGAGGCGCGTGGGCGGCCGAGGCGGGGGCTGCCTCGACCCCGGCAGGACCCACCCCCGCGGACTGGGCGCGCGGCGCCGCGGAAGCCGACTTCTTGAAGGAGCTCGAGGGGCTGGCCGTGCTGCCACCCGGCGCGGCTGCCGCCGCGGAGGGAGGGTGCGACCCGGGACGGGGCGGCGTCGATCGCGTCGCCGGGGCGTCGTCCGGTGCCTTGCGCACCTCGTACCGCAGACGAGCCATGGGATCGACCGCGCGGCACCCGTCGTCGAGCAGCTCGATGGAGAACCCGCTCATCGGAGCCGACTCGCCCCGCTGCCCGCGCGCCGACTGGAGCGCCTTCTGCCAGGACTCCGCCTCCACGAAGAGCGACTCCTTGTCGCTCTTGCCCAGCGAAGCCACCTCCACCAGCCAGCGCACGAGAAACACTTACCAGCGAGGCAACCGGCCGGTCAACGCGTCCCCCGGGGAAAAGCAGCCTTCCTACTCGGCCCGAAGGCCGTCGGCGGGCCGGAGGCGGGCGGCGTACACAGCAGGAGGAATCGTGAAGATGACGCAGATGAGGACCGCCACGATGGCCGGAATCACGAACTCCATCGCGTGCATCGACACCGGCAGGCGCGAGATGAAATAGACCTTCGGGTCGAGCGGAAACGCGAAGGCGATGAGGAACCGGCAGCAGATCCAGCCGATGAAGAGGCCGAGCGCCGTGCCCGCGAACCCGATGATGGCGCCCTGGTAGAGGAAGACCCGCAGGATGGCGTCGTCCTTGGCGCCGAGCGCCTTGAGGAGCGCGATCTCCTTCTTCTTCTCGAGGACGACCATGATGAGGGTCGCGATCACCGTGCAGGCTGCGATGACGATGATGAGCCCGAGGACGAAGCTCATCCCGATCTGCTGGAACAGGAGCGCCGTGAAGAGCCCGTGGTTGAGCTGCTGCCACGTCATCGTGTTGTAGATGCCGTTGTTCAGCCGGCGCGTGATCTCCTTGGCCACGGCGTCGGCCTTGTCGATGTCGTCGAGCTTCATCTCGATGCCCGTGACGCTGTCGCCGTACTCGTAGAAGGCCTGCGCCTCGTAGAGATCCGTGTAGACGAGCTTCGAGTCGTACTGGTCGAACCCCGCCTCGAAGACCGCGATGACGCGGAACTGCTTGGCGATGGGCGAGCGCGTCCCCGAGCCGAACGAGAGGCCGATCTGCGGCGAGGTCACCTGCACGCAGTCGCCGAGGCCGACGTCGAGCTGCTTGGCGAGGGTCCGGCCGACGACGATCCCGGGCATCTTCGCGACCTGCTCGGGGCTCTTGCACGGGTCTGGGTCGACCGAGTCGGGGACGTAGTCGTCGTCGGGTAGCTTGCTCCCGTAGCCGCCGTGTGGCGTGAGGTCCTCCTCCGGGGCCGGGGGTGGCGCCGCCCGCGGGGCCGCGGAGGCGACGGGCGCCGGCGATGCTCCCGACTCGACGCCGGCATCGGCGCGCCGCATCTCGTCGTCGACCTCCTTGCGCATCAGATCGAGAAGCGAGTCGGCCCCGCCGTCCCGCGCCGGCGCGGGCCGTGGCTCGTCGAGGTCGTCGCGCATCGGGTCGAAGGATCGCTCGGGCGGCTTCGCCCCCGGCCGCCGCAGCCCCTCGAGCGAGCCTTCGACCACGTGCTTCGGGAGATCGAGGACGCGCGGCATGACGACGGGGTCGACCCCCTTCAGCAGGACGCCCGTCGCCGTGTGCTCGCCGTGCGTGACCATCATGGGGTTGATGACGAAGGGGGCCACCCCCGTGACGTGCGGCACGCCCTCCACCTTCTTCATCACGTCGCGGTATTCGCGGAAGTCGATCGAGTACTTGAGGACGAGGACGTGAGCGTTCACGCCGAGCACCTTCTCGCGGAACTGCTCCTGGAAGCCCCCCGTCACGCTCATGACGATGGTCAACGCCGCGACCCCCAGCGTGACCCCGCCGATGGCGAGGGCCGTGCTGATGGAGATCATGTTGCGCTTCTTCGACGCGAGGTACCGAAGCGCGACGGTCAGCGGGTAACCCATGGGCGTGCCCTCGGTAACACGAAACCAACACCCACGCGGCCGGAGAAACTCCCACCTGGTTCGCCCGGGGTTCGCCTGGCCCGCCTGGCTCGCCGATGCAAAGTTTGCGAGGGCTGAACCGGGTTCTCCTCTCGCACGTCGAAAGGGAAAGCCGCCCGAACGCGCCTCCTCGGCGGTCGAGGTGCGGCTTGCTTCTTGCTGAACCGTCGATTTGTTACGCTGCCTACGAGGTCCCATGAGCGATGCCACCAAGCCCCCGTCGGAGCGCATCCTGCGCCCCTCGTCGCTCTCGGAGACCCCCGCTCCCGGCTCCCCCCTCGCGGGGCTCGCCGAACCGTCTCTGCCCCCGTCGAAGGTCGATGCCTACGTAGGCAAGACGATCGACGGCCGGTATCTCGTCGAGCGCGTCCTCGGCGAGGGCGGCATGGGAATCGTCTACGCGGGGCGTCACAAGGTCATCGACAAGCGCGTCGCCATCAAGGTCCTGCGCGGCGAGATGGCGACCGACCACGAGCTCACCGAGCGCTTCCTGCAAGAGGCCCGCGCCGCGAGCGCCATCGGCAACCCGCACATCGTCGACATCAGCGACTTCGGTCAACTGCCGGACGGCTCGACGTACTTCGTCATGGAGCTCCTCGAAGGGAAGGCCCTGAGCGAGATCATGGCGGACTCCCGCGGGCCGATGCCCGTGGCGCGGCTCGTCCACATCGCGAAGCAGATCGCGCAAGGGCTCGGCGCCGCGCACGCCGCCAGCATCGTCCACCGCGACCTCAAGCCCGACAACGTGATGGTCGTGAACCGCGGCACCGAGAAGGACTTCGTGAAGATCCTCGACTTCGGCATCGCGAAGGTCGGCAGCGGGACGAAGAAGATGACGCGCGCGGGCAGTGTGTTCGGGACGCCGCACTACATGAGCCCCGAGCAGGCCGCCGGCGCGGCGGTGGACCACCGCACGGACATCTACGCCCTCGGCGTCATCCTCTACGAGATGGCGAGCAGCCGCGTGCCGTTCGACGCCGACAACTTCATGGGGATCCTCACGCAGCACATGTACAAGTCGCCGGTCCCCATCCGCGCGCTCGTGCCGGGGGTCGACGTCCCTCCGGGGCTCGACGCCATCGTCCTCAAGTCGCTGACGAAGAAGCCCGAGGGGCGCTACCCGACGATGGACGCGCTCGTGGCGGACCTCGAGAAGCTCGAGGCAGGCCTCCTGCCCGATGCGGTGCAGGAGATGATGGCGCGGTCCGGTGGCTTCAACGTGCCTGCGGACTACTTCCGTTCGAGCGCAATGCCCGCGCCGGTCCCGGCGTCTCCGGCCCAGCGCAAGCAGCGCTGGCCGCTCTACGCGGTGATCGGCGCCGTCGGGACCATCCTGGGCATCGTCGCGATCGTCCTCGTCGCGCACACGTCCGCGACGAACACGGCGCACGCGACGCCCTCGTCGACGGCGACCGGCACAGCCGCGGCCACCGCCACCGCACCTCCGCCTGCGACCGTCACCGCGCCCGCGACGGCGATGCCGACGGCGAGCATCGCTCCGGAGCTCCGCGAGGTGCTCGTGAGCGTCTCGCCGCAGGACGCGACCCTGACGCGCGACGGAAAGGACCTGGGCGGAGCGCCGGTCGCGCTCCACCTGGCCGACGGCGAGAGCGTGACCCTGGTCGTGAGCCGCAAGGGCTACAAGACGAGGGCCGTCACGGTCGACGGCGGCGACGCGAAGGTCGCCGTCACCCTCGAGAGCGTGTTCGGTCCCCCGCCGCGTGCGGGTGGCGGCCCCGCTTCCCCGCCCCGCGCAGGCGGCATCGACGACGTCGGCGACCCCTTCGCGAAGAAGCACTGACGCCCGCTTGCGCGGCCGGAGGCCCGGTCAGGGCGGAGTCGCGACGACGAGGCGAAGCCCGGCATCGTAGGCGTCGAGGCCGCGAAGGTGGCCGTGCCGCCGGTCCCACGCGCCGCTCGCGAGGTCGGCGGCGAGCGCGCTGACCGCGCGGTCCACGACGGCGGGGGCCATCCTCGCGAAGCCGGACGTGGCGGCGCGTGCGTCAGCGTCGAGGACGCGCTCGGGGTGCGCCCAGAAGGCGCCGTACGTCCAGTCGGGCGTGTCACGCGGGATGGGTACCGGCTCGATGGCGACGCGCCCGCCGAGCCACGACGCAAGCGTGGCCGGTAGCGGGAAGACGGCCCGGTCGAGCGCGGCGACCTCCGGCACGTAGTCCGCGTTCAGCCACATGCGTGCGCAGACCTCGGCGTCGAACGTGAGGATGACGATCGGGCCCCGCGCCACGCGGCGGAGCTCTTGCACGCCTCGCTCCTGCTCCTCGTCCCAGTGGTGCACCGTCAGGATCGCCATCGCGGCGTCGACCGACGCGTCGCGAAGCGGGAGAGCGCCAGCGGTCGCACGCACGGCTGGCGCGAGGTCCCGGGGCCGCTGGGCCGCCATCACGTCGCTGGGCTCGATGGCGACCACGTGCCGATCCCGCGGTTCGTACGATCCCGCGCCGGCGCCCACGTTGACGACTGTGCGCGCGTCGCCCAGCGCCGCCTGGATGCGGGCGCCGAGCCGAGGGTCTTCACGCCGCAGGCGCCCGTAGCAGCGCCCGATGCGGTCGTAGCGCGGGGGCGGTGCCTGCGGCGCACCGGTCGCCGGGTGCGTCACGGAACCTCCTCGAAGGCGTACTCGTGCTGCATGTCGCGCACGACGAGCGTGCGCTTGCCGTTCCGCTCGCCCACCACGAAGACGTCGCCGCCCACGCCGGGGTCGACCGTGACCATCGACGTCGTGCCGTCGTCGTTCTTGCGGGAAGCGACCGCGCTCTTCCACTCGCCGAAGTCGAACGTCACCGCGGGGCCTTTCGTCGTCACGACGATCTCGCCGAGCGCCTTGCTTCGGTAGTGCTTCGCGAGGCGCGCCGTCGCCTCGGGTGCGGGCGGCATCACGAGCCGCTCGCGGTCCTTGGCGATCTCCGCCTTCTCGGACTTCGCCGCCGCGGTCACGTCCTCGAGCGCCTCGGGCTTGCCGTCGTAGAGCTCCTCGAGAACCTTGCGCAGGAACGCCGCGCGGAGGAGCCAGCCACCGTCGCCGTTCGTCAGGATGACCCCGCCGACGCCCTGATCGGGCAGCCAGAACATGTCGCTGTGGAAGCCGATGAGGTCCCCGCCGTGGTGGACGATCGGGACGTCGTAGCGGCTGTCCACCATGAGCCCCATCCCGTAGGTGGTGCTCTCGCCCATCGAGACCTGCGGGTCGCGGCGAGCGCGGAGCGCCTTCGCGGACACGAACGGCTTGCCGTCGGGCAGCTTGCCGTCGGCGAGCTCCATCTGCACGTACCGCGTGACGTCCCGGACGTTCGACCACGCCCCGCCGGCGGGCCGGAGCGGGATCGCCGAGCGGTTCAGGTCCATCGACGCGACGGCCATCTTCCCGTCCACGTCCATCCCGTGGGGCGCCGCGTGGTCGCCGGCGAGGGCGCGCCCGTAGTCGAACGTGGTCGCCTTCATCCCGAGCGGACCGAAGACGCGCGTCTGCATCGCCTCGTCGTAGGCCGCGCCGAGCTCGCGCTTCGGGTACGCGAGGTGCCCGCCCACGAAGCCCGCCGCGGCGGCGAGGAGGTTGGAGTACTGGAACGTCTCGCCGAACTTCGTCGTCGGCTGGATGGTCCCGAGCAGATCCATCGTCGTGGCCGGGGTGGCGTTCTTGAACTCGAAGAGCCACTCCATGTCCTGCCGCGGCAGGCCTGTGCACGCGCAGATGAGGTGCTTCATCCGCACCTGGCGCGTCGTCTCGGCGTCGCCGAGCTTGAACCCCGGGTAGACGTCGGCCACGGGCGTCTCCCACGTGAACTTCCCCTCGTCGACCTCCTTCGCGAGGAGCAGCGTCGACATCGCCTTGGTGTTCGACGCGATGAGGAAGAGCGTGTCCGGGTCGACCTTCGCCGGCTTGCCCAGCTCACGGACGCCGAGGCCCCCCTCGAAGACGACCTTGCCGCCCTGCACGAGGCTGAGCGCCACGCCCGGGATGCCGAGGGCCTGCCGGCCCTGCTCGACGACGTCCACGATCCGCTTGATGCGGTCCGCGTCGAGCGCGTGCGGCGTCTTGCCCGCGAACGACTCGCGGGCGTAGCCCCTGGGTCGCAGGCTCTCTCCGACGAGCGACAGGGTCGCGGACCGCTTGTCGAACGACGCGAGGCTCGACTCGACCAGCAGGACCGTCCAGTCGCCTCCGCGGCGGAGGGCGGTCGCGCCGACGACGAGCTTCTCGTCGGGGGACGTCTCGTAGTCGTAGTCGCGATGTTCGTCCCAGCCGTGGCGCGCCGGGCGCGGCTGCGCCAGGCGGAGCGGGCGGTGGAAGCCGCTCTCGAGGGCGGGCCACGCCGCGGCGACGGCGTCGTCCGCGTTCGGCGTCGTCACGTCGACGATGGCGACGCGGAGGTCCGGCTCCGGCCCCGTCAGGATCCGTCGCTTCGTCTCCGACTGGAGCCACCAGCCGGCGGGCGCCGTGAACGTCGCCCCGCCCGGGGTCGTCAGCGGCATGTCGCGCGCGAGGTGCTCGGTCGTCGTCTCCGTGAGGGGCGAGGGGGGCGCGAGCACGACGGGCGGCTGCGCCGAGGGCGGCGTCGAGGACGCCGCGGGTGCGGCGCCCCCGCAGGCGAGCAGGAACGGCAAGGCGGCGGCCGGAAGGCGGGAGACGTGGCGCATGGCGCGGCCTTATCACGATCGCGCGGCCCCGCGAACCGCGGGCGACCCGTTGCGCTCTCGCCCGGCAGGCGCCATCCTCGAGGCGTGCAGTTCACCGAACGCATTTGATCCCGGGTCTCCCGGTCGGCCGCGTCCCTCTTCGTCGTCGCGCTCGTCGACGAGCTCTGGAGCGGGGTGGCCGTCGCGGGTGCACCTTCGGTCGAGCACGAGCTCCGGCTTTCCCACCGGGGCTACGTCCTCTTTGCGTTCGCTCTGCCCCTCGTCGCGGCGGCGGTCCTCGAAGCCGGGGTCGCGCTCCTCTCCGACGTCTGGGACCGCGCGCGCCTGGTCGTCCTCGGCCAGGCGACGCTCGCGCTGTCGCTCGCCTTCACCGCGTGGACGTCGAGCCCGTGGGGGCTCACGCTCGGTCTCGCGCTGGCCGGGGCGACGAGCGGCGTCGCGTGCTCCGCCGCCCAGGCAATCCTCGTCGCGGGCGCGGAAGGCGACGCGGACCGGACCCTCGTGCGCTGGTCCATCTTCGGCAGCGTCGGCGACGTGCTCACGCCGCTCGTCACGGCCGCCGCCATCGCGCTCGGACACTCGTACCGCGGAGCGATGGCAGCCGTCGCCGTCTTCGTCGCGATCCAGTGCGTGCTCTCGGCGAGGCTCGTGCGCCGCGCGAAGCCCGAGGGAGAGCCCAGCTCCGCGGAGACGCCCGACGCCGACGACCCCCCCGAGGTCCCGCTGCGCGTCGCCCTCCGGCGCGCCCTCCGGATGCCGCGCCTCTGGACGTGGCTTCTCGCGGCCGCCTCCTGCACCCTCCTCGACGAGCTCGTGCTCGCGCTCTCGGCGCTGCGTCTCCAGGGCGACCGCGGCGCCAGCGCGGCGCTCGCCGCTGCCGTGGCGGTCTGCTTCTCGCTCGGAACCGTGGCGGGCGACGCCCTCGCGGACCGCGTCGTCGAGCGCGTCTCTCCTCGCCGCGTCCTCGTCGTCAGCGCGGTCCTCTGCGGGCTGGCGGTCGGCGCGCTCGTCGCCGTCGGGGGCACCGCGGCCACGTGCGTCGTGCTCTTCGCCGCGGGCGTCGCGTGCGCCCCGCACCACCCGCTGGCGATGGCGCGCGCCTACGCCGAGCTGCCCGACCACCCCGGCACCGTGCAGGCCGTGGGGCAGGTCTTCGTCGTGGTCGAAGTGGGGGCGCCCGTCGTCCTCGGCCTCGTCGCCGACCGGTTCGGCCTGGGCCCCGCGCTCGCGTGCCTGGCCGTCCAGCCGCTCGTCATCCTCGTGTGCGCCCTCGCGCTGCGCTCGCCCCCGAAGCACGAGCCCCCGGGATGACGGCCCTCAGCTCTTCACGAAGGCCGACCCGTTCCACGTGTAGCGCACGCTCCCGATGCCGCCCCATGGCAAGAGGAGCGGCTCGAGCTGGCCGCTCCCCGGCGTGTCCTGCGACCACGGGTAGGTCTTCTCCGTCCACCCCGTCGCGCGGCCCGGCGCGGACAGCACGTCGAACGTCTTGCCTCCCGCACCCGGGATGAACTGCACGAGCCCCTGGATGCGCTTGCCGCCCTGCTCGCGCGCGGTCTCGATGCCGAAGATGCGCGCGATCGCGTCCGGCTTCACCTCGTAGACGAACATCACGTCGACGTCGACCGGACCCGTGTCGCTCTTCTGGTGGCGCACGCCGCGGACGACGAGGTCCGCCGCGCCGTCGCCCGTGAGGTCGCGCGCCGAGAGGTCCTTCACGTCGCTCGCGTCGGCGAACTGCTGGAGCGTGAGGAACGCGTAGCCCGTGCCGCCCTTGAAGCCCGGCCCGAAGACCACGATGTCCCGGCCGATGAGGACCACGCGCTCGGGGCGCGCGTCGCCCGACACCTGTACCTTGAGGTCCACCGCCGGCGCGACGTCCGCGCCCACGCCGCGGTCCTTGCGGTACTGCTCGAGCATCTGCGCGGAGAGATCTCCGCCCTTGCTCACCCTGGGGGTCGGCGGCTCCGCGGGGCGGGGCGGAGGCCGTTCGGCCGAGGCCGTGCTCCCTCCTCCGCTCGGGAACGTCTCGCGCTGCGTGACCTCCTTGCCCTTCGAGAACCGCGTCCCGTCGAACCGGAACACCTGCGACTTCACGCCGCCCCACGGGAAGAGGATGGGCTCGACGTCGCTCGCGATCGGCTCCTTGTACGAGAGCGCGTCCCACGTCGTCGTCGGCTCGACGCTGACGTCGATCTCGCCGCGCGCCATGTGGACGGCGTTGTCGATGCGGTGGTCGCTCTGCCGCACCTCGATCTCGTGCGCGAACGTGATGCGCGGCTCCTCGGTCGCGCTCATCGCGCTCATCACCTCGAGGTACTCGCGCTCGGCGTCGCCCACGCTCTGCTTGCGGCGGATGACGAGGTCGGCCTTGCCCCGGCCCGTGACGTCGCGCGCCTCGAGCTTCACGAGCTGCCCCTGGAGGTCCCGGTAGAAGAACCCCGTCCCGCCGAGGTACCCCGTCCCGCAGATGGTCAGGTACGAGTCCCACACGGCGACGCGCTCGCGCACGCCGTCGCCCGTGAGGTCCGCCACGAGCTCCAGGTCGGGCGCGCGCTTCGTGTAGCCCTTCGGCTGGAGGAGCTGCTCGATCATCGAGAGCTCCGGCTCGCTCGGGATCCACGCCATGTCGCGCGGGTGCTTCGCGTCGCCTGGCCCCGTCGCCACCGTCCCGTCGTGGGCCACGTAGGCCGCGTACCCGTGGACGCCGACGCGCGTCGTCTTGAGCTCGGGGATGCTCGACCAGGGGACGACCGCCTCGAACGTGTACCCGTTGCCCACGGGCGCCTCGACGATCTTCGCGCCCGCGACGCTGCCCTTGCGGCCGTAGCGCACGCTGCCCTCGGTCTCGCCCGGCTTGCCGGCGAAGAACCCGAGGTCGTACGTCGTGTAGCCGCCGCCCGGTGACGGCACGGCGAAGAGGAGCTGCACGTGGTCGCGGCCCGCCTGGAACGACGGGTCGGTCACGTCGCCGCCGACGTAGAGCTTCGACTCGTCGTACTGGAGGGAGATCTTCAGCACCGCCTTCGTCGCGCCGTCGAGCGTCGTCGTCGTCCTCGCCGGTGCCGGCCACTCGTTGAGGAGGCCGTCGAGCTTCACCGGCCGCTCCTTGTCGATCGCCTCGAACCGGAGCCCGTCGGCCGTCACCTCGACCGCGGCGCCGCCTCCCTCGAGCGTCTGGATCCCGTGGGACGCCATGTACGCGGCGAACCCGGGGTCCCCCTCCGTGGGAGCCTTCGCGCCGCCCGACTCCCCGGCGCCCCCGCCGCACGCGAGCAGGACGAGGAGGAGCGGCGAGAGACGGCGGCGCATGGGGGGCACCATAGCAAGAGACATCCGCGCCACCGGAAGGTGCCGCGACGCCGTCAATTTTCAGCGACCGTGACGCGACGCGGGGCCGAGGATCTCCGCCACGGCGCGGTTCCCCCCGAGGAGCCGCTGCGCGAGCTTCATGAGCTCGACCCCCGGCAGGATCGACGCGGACAGGCCGACGAGGAAGAGCCACTCGGAGGTGCTCATGGGGAACGTCTTGAAGACGGGTCGGAGCGTGGGCACCAGCACGGCGACGAGGTGGATGCCGAGGCTGAGCACGACGGCGCCGACGAGCGCCAGCGGCAGCACCGGCCGGAGCGAGAGGAAGGACGCCGTCGCGGAGCGGCAGTTGAACGCGTGGAGCAGGGGGCTGATGGCGAGGAGCGAGAACGCGATGGCGCGCCCGCGCATCATGCCCAGCGGGTCGCCCGGCTCGATGGGCAGCAGGTAGCAGAGGATCGCCGCGCCCCCCATCCACGCGCCGACGAAGGCCATCCCGAGCCAGTCGCGCGCGCCGAGGAGGCTGCCGGTGCGCTTGCGGGGGGGCTCCTGCATCTGCATCGGGTCGGGCGGGTCGACCCCGAGGGCGAGCGCGGGCAGGCCGTTGGTCACGAGGTTGATCCAGAGGATCATGAGGGGCGTCAGCGGATCGAGGTTCGTGAAGAAGCTCACCGCGAAGACGGCGACGAGCAGGCCCGCGTTGCTCGAGAGGAGGAAGAAGATGAACTTCTGGATGTTGCGCCAGATGGCGCGCCCCTCGCGGACGGCGTCGACGATCGTCGCGAAGTTGTCGTCCGCGATGACCATGTCGGCGGCCTCGCGGGCGACGTCCGTCCCGTCCTTGCCCATCGCGACGCCGATGTGCGCCTCGCGCAAGGCGGGCGCGTCGTTCACGCCGTCGCCCGTCATCGCGACGATGTGCCCGCACCGCTTGAACGCCTCCACGATGCGGAGCTTCTGCTCCGCCGTCACGCGGGCGAAGACGCGCACGTTCTCGACGCAGGCGTCGAGCGCGCCCGCGTCGAGCTTCTCGAGCTCGGCGCCCGTGAGCGCGATCGCGCCCTCCTCCCAGAGCCCCAGCTCCTTCGCGATGGCCATGGCGGTCAGCTTGTGGTCGCCCGTGATCATCACCGCCCGCACGTGCGCCTCGGCGCAGAGGCGGACGGCTTCCTTCACGCCCTCGCGGGGAGGGTCGATCATCCCGACGAGCCCGAGGAAGGTGAGGCGGTCCTCGATCTCCGCGCTCGGCCGCGAGACGTCGTGCTCCGCGTGCGCGGCCGGAGGCTCCGAGTCGCTGTGCGTCCCGAGGTCCCGCCGGGCGACCGCGAGCACGCGGAGCGCCCGGCTGCTCATCTCCTCGGCCTCGGCGAGGATGCGGCGGCGTGACGCGTCGTCGAGCGCGACCGGGCCCTCGCTGCTCTGGTACGCGTTGCAGAGCGGCAGGAGCACGTCGGCGCTGCCCTTCGTGTGGACGACCTCGCGCCCCATCTCGTCGAGCGCGACGATCGTCATCCGCTTCCGGTCGCTGTCGAAGGGGAGCTCCTTGACGACCTGGTTCGAGCTCACCACCGACTCGCGCGGCACGCCGCCCTTCGCCGCGAGCGTGAGGAGCGCGCCCTCGGTCGGGTCGCCCTGGACGCGCCAGCCCTCGTCGGTCTTCTGGAGCATCGCGTTGTTGCAGAGGGCGACCGTCGCGAGGAGATCGCGCAGCGGCCCCTCGGGCGACTCGACGCGCTGGTCGATCGTGTCGAGCACCGAGCCGCGCGGGTCGTAGCCGGCGCCCGTGACGTGGAAGCGCTGCCCGCCGGCGTAGACGACGCGCACGGTCATCTCGTTCTGCGTCAGCGTGCCGGTCTTGTCGGTGCAGATGACCGTGGCTGCGCCGAGGGTCTCGACGGCGGCGAGCTTGCGGACGATGGCGCCGCGCTTGGCCATGCGCTGCATGCCGAGCGCGAGGGTGATCGTCGTGATGGCGGGCAGGCCCTCGGGGATGGCGGCGACCGCGAGGCTCACGGCCTCGAGCAGGAGCTCGTGCCAGGTGCGGCCGCCCTTGATCGAGCCGCGCAGGAAGAGGAGCCCCGCGAGGCCCAGGCACGCCCAGAGGACCCGCTTGCCGAACGAGTCGAGCTTCTCCTCGAGCGGCGTCGTGCGGTCGCGGGGGCGGTGGATGAGGGCCGACAGCTTGCCGAGCTCCGTGTCCACCGCGGTCGCCACGACGACCGCGCGCGCCTTGCCGCGCACGATGCTCGTCCCGACGAAGAGCATCGTCGTCCGGTCCCCGAGCGGCGCGTCGTCGGCCACCGCCGCGCGCGCGTCCTTCTGCACCGGGACGCTCTCGCCCGTGAGGGCGCTCTCCTCGGCCGAGAGGTTCGCCGTCTGGAGCAGGCGCGCGTCCGCCGCGACCGCGTCGCCTGCCTCGACCTCGAGCACGTCCCCGACGACCACGTCGCTGGCGGCGACGATCTTCACCTGGTCGCCGCGGCGGACGCGCGCGTTGGGCGTCTGCAGCTTCTCGAGCGCCGCGAGCGCGGCCTCGGCGCGACGCTCCTGGTAGAAGCCGAGGAGCGCGTTGAGGACGACGATGAGCAGGATCGCCGTCGCGTCCCCGAAGCGCACGAGCAGGGGCTCGTTCACCCGGCTCACGCCGTCGACGACGGCGATCACCGCCGCGACCAGGAGCGTGAGCACGATGGGGTTCGAGAACTGCCCGACGAGCTGCAGCCACGGGCTCTTGCCCTTCGGCCGGGGGAGCTCGTTCCGGCCGTTCCTGGCGAGGCGACGGCCGGCCTCCTCCTCGCTCAGCCCGTGCGCGAAGTCCGTCTCGAGGCGCGCGAGGATCGCCTCGGGCGCCTCGGTGTGAGCGCGGGCCGGCGCGGGCGCGGGCCCCGGGCGTGACTCGGCGAGGGGCGTCGCGGCGGCCACGGTCTCCGGTGGTATCACAGGGGGCCCCGGCCTCCATCCACGCGGACGGCCCCGGGCCCGGCGCGGCTGTCGCGGCTCCGCGACTACCGACCCGCCTTGCGCTTCTCCTGCTCGACCTGCTCGGCTTCCATCTCCTCGAGGGCGGCCGCGAGCTCGTCCTGCTCGTTCTTGGCCGCCGCGGGCGGCGCCTCGACGCGCGCCTGCACCGGCGCGGCCGGGGCCTTCTCCTCCTCGGGAGGCAGGAGGCCCATCTTGCGCTTGAGCGCCGCGAGGTCGTCGTCGCCGCTCGCCTTGCGTTCCAGGTTCGCGAACTGCGACGCCAGCACGTCCCCCGAGTACTCCTCGGCCAGGTCCGCCTGCGCCTCGGCCTCGGCCTCGATCTGATCGACCTTCTGCGACATGCGGTCGAACGTCTCGAACGCGCTCTGATCGCGAAGGCCGCTCATCGTCTCCTGGATGGCCTTCTGCGCCTCCGCGCGCTTCTTGCGCGCGATGAGGACGTTCTTCTTCCGCTTGGCCTCCTCGATCTTGTCGTTGAGCATGCGGAGGGCCTTCTTCAGCTGGTCCACCGCCGTCTTCTGCTTGGTCCACTGTTCCTTGAACGTGGTCGCCAGCTCGTCGTGCTCGCGCTTGCGGGCGAGGGCCTCCTTCGCCAGCTCCTCGTTGCCGGCGCGGAGCGCCATCATCGCGCGGCGCTCCCACTCCGCCGCGTTGTTCAGCTCCTGCTCGGCCTGTTTGGCCAGGCGCTTCTCGTCCGCGATCGACGCGGCGACCTGCTTCTTCGCCTCGACGAGCTGGTTGTTCATGTCGAGGACGACCTGGTTCAGCATCTTCTCGGGGTCCTCCGAGCGGCTGATAAGGTCGTTCAGGTTGCTTTTGATGAGCTGCGCGAGGCGGCTGAAGATGCCCATGTGCGGTTCTTTTCAGTTCTTCTTGGCAGGGGCCGCGAGGCCGGGGACGGGCTGCGCGAGGGCCATGTCGATCTCGTCCATCGTCGCCTGGAGCTCGTTGAAGTCGAGGTTCTCGAGCTCCAGCGCGCTCGAGATGACCACCTTGCCGTCGTCGACGCCGTACGCGGCGTGAACGAGCTGCTTGGCGTTCATCTCGAGGAGCTTGCGGAGGAGCGGCGCTGCGCCGTCGCCGGAGGGAGCGTCGCCGAGCTGGACGCGCACGACGACGAGCGGCGGCTCGACGCGCACGACCAGTGGTGGCGCCTTCTCTCCCACCTCCACGAGGAACGTGCCGGGTGTGTCCTCGAGCACCCTGTAGCGCCGATTGAGGCGCAGGAGGTACGCCTCGACGTCCTTCTCCGTTCGCATGGTCGGTAGAGCGTAGAGCCGCGCCACGCTGGGCTCAACACGCGAGAATGGTGCTAGCATCCCGGGTGGGATGTCGCACGAGCCGGGCTCCCTCGTAGGCACTACGATCGGCAGCGTCTACCGGGTGCGGCGTCTCATCGGGACCGGCGGCATGGGCGAGGTCTACGCCGCCGACGGCAAGAGCGGCGAGAAGGTCGCCATCAAGGTCCTCCACGACAAGGCCGCGCAGGACAAGGACCTCGTCGCGCGCTTCCACCGCGAGGCGTCGATCGCCGCGCAGATCAAGTCGCAGCACATCGCGAACATCCTCGGCGCCGGCAAGGACCGCGACGGCCGCCTGTGGATCGCCTTCGAGCTCCTCTCGGGCGAGGGCCTCGACGAGCGCCTGCGCCGCGAGCAGTACCTCTCGTTCGCCGAGGTCGCGCCCGTCGTCGACGACGCGCTCCAGGGGCTCGCCGCCGCGCACAACGCGGGCGTCGTCCACCGCGACATCAAGCCCGCGAACCTCTTCATCGAGAAGCGCCGCCTGACGGCGCGCGACATCGCCAACGACGAGAGCGAGGAGCGGACGCGCATCCTCGATTTCGGCGTCTCGAAGGTGCGCTCGCCCAAGGGCCAGCGGAGCGAGCCGTCGCTGACGGCCTTCGACGCGACGCTCGGGAGCTTCGCCTACATGGCGCCCGAGCAGGTCCGCGGCAGCGCGCGCGTCGACCAGCGGGCCGACCTCTACGCGCTCGGGGCCGTCGCCTTCCGCGCGCTCTCGGGGAGGCTCCCGTTCGAGGGCCAGAACGCGCTCACGCTCATCGCGCTCAAGCTCGATCGCGAGCCGCCGACGCTGTCGGCGACGACGGGCGACGAGTGGCCCGCGGGCATCGAGCGGTTCCTCGCGAAGATGATGGCCCGCGACCGCGAGAAGCGCTTCGCGAGCGCCGAGGAGGCCCTCGCGACGTGGCGCCGCGTCTGCCGGACGATGGGCAACGCCCCGCGCCGGAGGCCGAAGATGCTCCCGGTGCGCGAGGAACGGACCGACGTGACGGCGCGGAGCGTGACGAGCATCTCCAGCGTGTCGAAGGTGGGCAGCCGGCACTAGAACGCATTCGACAACCTGGCGGTCGTCGAATGCGTCTAGCTCCGCCCCTCGTCGGCTTCGCCGACGACGACGGAGTGTCGTTCGCGTGGGGTGCTGCGCACCCCCTCCAACCCTGCGGGTTGGAGTCCTCCCCCGCATCGCCTTCGGCGAACGACTTGCTTTCGCAAGTCGCGGACTTCCCCGCTTCACCCCGAGTTTGCGAGGCGCGGACTGGCGTGAACGAGCCACCTACCTGGGCGAGTGAGGCTCGTACCGGGCCGAGCGAGGCTCGTACCCGGGCGAGTGAAGCTCGTACCCGGGCGAGTGAGGCTCGTACCTGGGCGAGTGAAGCTCGTACCTGGACGAGTGAGGCTCGTAGCCGGGCGAGTGAGGCTCGTAGCCGGGCGAGTGAGGCTCGTACCTGGGCGAGTGAGGCTCGTACCTGGGCGAGTGAAGCTCGTACCTGGGCGAGTGAGGCTCGTACCTGGGCGAGTGAGGCTCGTACCCGGACGAGTGAGGCTCGTACCTGGGCGAGTGAGGCTCGTACCCGGGCGAGTGAGGCTCGCGCCCGCCGGCGCGACGCTCATGCCCCCCGGCACGAGGCTCGTGATCGGAAGAGAGAAGCTCGTGATCGGGCGAACAGGCGGGAAGTGCCCTCTCCCATTCCCGATTCCCGTTCCCGTTCCCTCGTTCCCGTGTTCGTCTTTCTCCGCGCCCGCGCCCGCGCCCGCGCCCGCGCCCGCGCCCGCGCCCGCGCCCGCGCTCACGCCCGCGCTCACGCCCCCTCCAACCCCCCGGCCTCGCAGCGTTCTTCCGGCGCTTGCCCTGCCCGTGGTACTTGTAGCGACGTGGATTCGACGATCGCCACGAGGGCCCGAATCGAGGTCCGCGGCGGGAAGCTGACGGTCGCGAAGGGAGCGGGCTCCAAGAAGGAGCTGGACGTGGGCCCGGAGACCGTCGTCGTCGGCCGGAACGAGGCATGCGACCTCGTCCTCGACGACCGCAAGGTCAGCGCCGTCCACATGGAGCTCGTCGCGACCGAGCGCGGCGTCCGCCTGCGGGACCTCGGCTCACGCAACGGGACCTTCATCGGCGACACGCGCGTCGGCGAGGTCTACCTCACCAAGCACGCCTACGTGTCGCTCGGCGACTCGATGGTCGAGTTCGCGCCGTCCGGGCCGAGCGAGGTCCAGGTTCCCGACGTCGGCGGCTTCGGGCCCCTCGTCGGCACGAGCGCCGGGATGCGCGGGGTCTTCGAGCGCCTGAAGAAGGCCGCCCCGACCGACCTGACGGTCCTCGTCGGCGGCGAGACCGGCACCGGCAAGGAGCTCGTCGCGCAGGCCATCCACCAGGCGAGCTCGCGCGCCAACAAGCCGTTCGTCGTCGTCGACTGCGGCGCCATCCCGGCGACCCTGGCCGAGAGCGCCCTCTTCGGCCACGAGCGGGGCTCCTTCACGGGCGCCGTCGACAAGCGCATCTCGCCCTTCGCCGAGGCCGACGGCGGCACCATCTTCCTCGACGAGCTCGGCGAGCTCCCCATCGACGTGCAGCCCAAGCTCCTTCGCGCCCTCGCCGAGGGGCGCATCAAGTCCGTCGGGTCGAACGCGTACCGGCCGGTCAACGTGCGCGTCATCGCCGCCACCCGCCGCGACCTCGTGCGCGAGGTCAACGCGGGCACGTTCCGCAGCGACCTCTACTTCCGCGTCGCCCAGCTCAAGATCGAGCTCCCGTCGCTCCGCCAGCGCCTCGAGGACATCCCCATCCTCGTCCGGCGCATGATCGAGGACCTCGGCGACAAGGACTCCTACGGCCGCATCACGAACGACTCGCTCGAGCGCCTGATGCGCCACGACTGGCCGGGCAACGTCCGCGAGCTCCGGAACGTCGTCGCGGTCGCGCTCGCCTTCACGAAGGAAGGCCCGATCGACCTCGCGGCGCACCTCTCGCCGCTCACGACCAGCGCCACCGAGAGCACCCCGACGCGCGGCCGCACCTTCCAGGACGCCAAGCGCGAGATCCTCGCCCGCTTCGAGCGCGAGTACTTCACGGCGCTCTACGCCGAGTGCAGCGGGAACGTCAGCGAGATCGGCCGGCGGGCCGCGATGGAGCGTGCCCACGTGCGCGGCTACCTCCGGCGGCACGGCATCGGCGACCCGAGCCGCTACGGCAAGGACGAGAAGGACAGGCCCTGAAGCGCCCGCGCAGGGTTGCGCACGTTGCGCGCGGCCGGCGCTGCCTTACGCTGGAGAGACGAATGCCGTCCCGAGCCCCGAAGGGCCCCACGCGGGCGCTGGCGTTCCTGCCCATCGCCGTGTCCGCGCTGAGCGCCGTGCTGGCCGCGCAGGTCATCGGGCGCGACCCGCGGCTCGCGTTCCCGCTCATGGCGTTCGGCGCGCTCCTATTCCTCCCCGCGCTCCTCTCGCGCCTTCGCATGAAGCGCCTCCTCATGTCGGGCGACGTCCAGCGCGTCATCGGCACGTGGGAGGGCTCGTTCGAGCGGGTCGCCCACAAGGAGACGATGGCCCCCCTCCTGGCGGCCACGGCCTACGCGTCGTACGGCTGGGTCGAGGCCGCGCGCGATGCGCTCGACCACGCGGTCAAGGGCGACGCGTGGGAGGCCGCGCTCGAGCAGCGGCTCTTCATCGAGACGCTGCTCGACGCGTTCGAGGGCGACCGGGGGGCGGCCATCCGCAAGGCCGAGGTCCTGCAGGTCCTGCCCATGCCCGTCGCCGGGCCGCTCGCGCGTCGCCGCATCACGAAGCTCCGCCGCGGCCTCGCCGCCCTCGCCCGCGCGTTCGCCCACGAGAGCGCCCCGGGGGACGCGTCGCTCCTCCGCCGCGCGGCCTCCGCGTCGCCGCTCGTGCACTGGGCCATGCGCTACGCCGCGGCCATCGTCGCGGTCGACGGCGGGCGCTCGAAGGAAGTGCCGTCGCTCATCGCGCGGGCACCCTCGTGGCCCGAGGCGAGCGCGTTCCACGGCTACCACGACGAGCTCCTCTCGCACGCGCGCGGGTGAGACGCGCCGAGAGCCCGGGGAACTGATAGGCTCGCCGGAGTGACGACGCGCACTTCCGTGGTGCCCGGCGCAGCCCCGGCCGGGCGCCCCCGCGTGCTGTACGTGGACGACGAGGACGACGTCCGGGAGGTCTTCCAGGCGGTCTTCGAGGGGGACTTCGACGTCTCGCTCGCCGCGACCGGCGGCGCGGCCCTCGAGCTCATGGCGCGGTCGCCCGTCGACGTCCTCGTGAGCGACATGCGCATGGACCCGATGAAGGGCAGCGAGCTGCTCGCGCGGGCCTACGACCAGCACCGCGACGTGCCGCGCATCCTGCTCACCGGCTTCAGCGACCACGACGACCTCGCCGACGCCGTGAACCTCGGGCACGTGTGGGCGTACCTCCAGAAGCCCTGGGACGCCGACCAGCTGCGCCTCACGATCACGCGCGCCTTCGAGTCGCGCCGCCTCGAGCTCGACAACCGCCGCCTGGTGGACGAGCTCAAGGTCAGCAACAAGAGCCTCCGCGACGACGTCGAGGTCGTGCAGCGGACGCTCGTGCACCCGCGCCTCCAGGTGACGTCGCCCGCGATGGCGAAGGTGCTCGATCAGGTCGTCGCGGTGAGCGGCACGGACGCGAACGTCCTTCTCTACGGCGAGACGGGCGTCGGCAAGGAGCTCGTCGCCGCCGCCATCCACGAGCGCAGCCAGCGCAAGCGCGGCCGCTTCGTCGCACAGAACCTCGCCGCCCTGCCGCCCGAGCTCCTGACGAGTGAGCTCTTCGGACACGTGAAGGGCGCCTTCACGGGGGCGCAGGCGTCGCGCCGCGGCCTCTTCGAGCTCGCCGACGGGGGCACGCTCTTCCTCGACGAGATCGGCGAGGCACCTCCCTCGCTCCAGGCGATGCTCCTTCGCGCGCTCGAGTCGCGCGAGATCTGGCCCGTGGGCGGGAGCGACCCGCGCCGCGTCGACCTTCGCATCATCGCCGCCACCAACCGCGATCTCCTCGCCGACGCGCAGTCTGGCGGCTTCCGGCTCGACCTCTACTACCGCCTCGCCGTCGCCCCCATCCAAATCCCGCCGCTCCGCAACCGCCCCGAGGACGTGCGCGGCCTGGGCCAGCCGATGCTCGAGGCCGCGGCGCGCCGCATGAACCGCCCGCAGCCGCGCGTCGTCGACTCCGCGTGGCGCGCCCTCGAGCAGCACGGCTGGCCGGGCAACGTGCGCGAGCTCTCGAACCTGATGGAGCGGCTCGTCATCTACCACGCGGGCCACGAGGTCGACGTCGAGGAGCTGAACCTCCCCGCGCCGGGCCCGAACAGCTCGCAGATGCGCCTCGGCGCCCCGGCCGAGGTGCCGCTCGCCGCTCCGTCGTCGGTGTCGTTGCCTGCCGCGGGCCCCGCAAGCGCTGCGGGCCACACCAGCGCGCCGTGGTCGATCGTGCTCGAGCTCCCCGACCAGGGGACGACGTTCGACGCGCTCGAGAAGGAGATCCTCGCGCAGGTCCTCGCCCGGGCCGACAATAACCAGTCGCGGGCCGCCCGGTCGCTCGGCTTGAGCGAGAGCACCCTGCGGAGCCGCCTGAAGCGCCTCGGCCTCAAGGGCGGTTCGACCTGATACACTGAAGCTCGATGGAGGCGAGCGCAGCATCGCGGGCCCGGCTGCCGCAGCTCGCCAAGTACGAGGTCCTCGAGGAGATCGGCCACGGCGGGATGGCCACGGTCTACCGCGCGCTCGACAAGCGGCTCGGGCGCGAGGTCGCCGTGAAGGTCATCCACCCGCACCTCCGGGACTCGACGGAGGTGGTGACGCGCTTCGCGACCGAGGCGCGCGCCGTCGCGAAGCTCCGCCACCCGAACATCGTCGAGGTCTTCGACGTCAGCGAGGCGGGCGACGAGGAGCAGTACCTCGTCGCGGAGCTCCTGCGCGGCACGACGCTGCGCAAGCTCCTCCAGGAGCGCAAGGCGATGCCCCCGGAGATCGCGGCGGGCTTCGCGCTCGAGCTCCTCTCCGCCCTCGCCCACGCCAACGGCTCCGGCGTCGTCCACCGCGACATCAAGCCCGAAAACGTCCTCATCGAGCACCGGCCCGCCGCGTCGAAGCCGACGCCCACGCCCGCCCCCACGCCCACGCCCGCGCCCACGCCCACGCCCGCGTCCGCGCCCACGCCCGCCCCCGCGCACCAACACTCCTCCCTCACCCCCGATCGCCTCGCGGTGAAGCTCACCGACTTCGGCATCGCCAAGCTCCTCGACGCGCAGGGCGTGACCTCCACCGGGCAGGTCCTCGGCAGCCCCGCGCACATGGCCCCCGAGCAGATCGAGGGCGGGGACGTCGACGCGCGGGCCGACGTCTTCGGGATGGGCGTCCTCCTCTACGAGTGCATGGTCGGGCACCTCCCCTTCGAGGGGAACAACCCGGCGCAGGTGCTCCGGCGCGTGCTCGATGGCAAGTACGCCGAAGCCCAGGCCGAGCGGCCCGTCGTGGGGCCCCGCTGGAGCGGCATCCTCGACCGGGCCCTCGCGCACGCCCCCGCCGACCGCTGGGCCGACGCCAACGCGATGCACGACGCCATCGTCGCCGAGCTCGATCGCCTCGGCGTCACGCAACCGCGGCGCGAGCTCGAGGCGTGGCTCGACGAGCCCGACGCGTACGAGAAGGCCCACGCCGCGCGCATGATCGAGAAGCTCTGCGCCCTCGCCGGCGAGGCCCGCAAGCGCGGCGACGTCCTCGCCGCGGCGGGCGACTACAACCGCGCGCTCGCCCACGCGCCCGACGATCCGCAGCTCCTGCGCATCGTCGCGGGGCTCAACCGGACCGAGGCCCGCACGCGCCTGCTGCGCAGGGCCGGGAGCGCGCTCGTGCTCATGATCGGCCTCGGCGCCATCGCCTTCGGGGTCGGCCGCTTCGTCCAGGCGCGCCTCGCCGAGCGCGCCGGGCCCACCTCGTCGGCCGCGCAGGTCGCGTCGACCTTGCCGGTGCCCACGCTCGTCGCCAGCACGCCCGCGTCCTCCGCGAGCACACCGGCCGCTGCGACCACGTCCGCGCCCCGTCCCGCGCCGGCCGTCGTCGTGCCCCGCGTCGTCGAGCGCACCGTGTCGCTCGACCTCACGCCGCCCATGGGAGTGCGCGTGACCATCGACGGGGCCGAGACGCGCAACGTCTCCTCGGGGGATGCGCTTCGCCTCGACTCCAAGGCGCACTCGCTCCTCTTCACGTGCCCCGTCTGCACGGGCGTCGAGCGCCCCGTGGCCGCCAGCGAGAAGGACGACACCATCTCCGTGCACGTCCCCATCAAGCCGGCCACGCTCGTCATCCTCGGGCCGCCCGACAAGAACTACCACGTCGAGGGCCACTCCGAGCCCGTCCACGCCGGGAGCAACAGCATCCCGATGAACGGTCAGTTCGAGAGCGTCACCGTCACGCAGATCGAGACGCACGCGACGTCCGCGGTCAAGCTCGAGGCAGGCAAGACGGCGCAAGCCAGCTTCTGACGCCGGGGAAGGGGAGGCCGCCAGGGCACCCCCCGGGCCGCCCGCGACGCCGCTGCGGCAGGCACCGGGCGGAAAAACGTTGCCCGCGGCGCTCCGCTCGTTGGATCGTTTGGCGTGCGCCTGCGCATCGTGCTCGCCGTGGCGGCCGTCGCGTTGGGCGCGCTCGTCCCGCGCCTGGCGCGCGCCGACGCACGCACCGACCTCGAGAAGGCGCACAACGCGTACGCCTCGAAGAGGTACGACGACGCCGAGGCCCGCCTGCGAAACCTGCTGGCGTCGGGTGAGCTCGCGGACGCCGACATGCTGGCGGACGCGCGCATGTACCTCGGCGCCGTTCTCCTGGAAGAGAACAAGGACGACGAGGCGGCGCGCACCTTCGAGCAGCTGCTCACGGACAAGCCCGAGTACCAGCCCGACCCGCTGCGCGTGTCGCTCAAGGCGCAGGACGCCCTGACCGACGCCAAGACGCGGATGCGCGACAAGCTCGCCGCGATGCAGGCCGAGAAGGTGCGGCAGGCGCAGGCCGCGCAAGCTCGGCTCGAGGAGGAGAAGCGCCGGCAGACCGCGCGCCTGGCGCTGCTCGAGCAGCTCGCGGGCACCGAGACGGTCGTCGAAAGGCACTCGCGATGGCTCGCGGTCGTGCCGTTCGGCGTGGGCCAGTTCCAGAACGGCCAGACCGCCGAGGGCTGGCTCTTCCTCGTCGGCGAGGGCCTGCTCGCGGGCGGCACGGCCGTGGCGTCGGGCTTCTATTATTATTACGCGCTCCAGCGCAACGCGAACGAGAGCACCGACCAGCCGCGGGCGAGCGCGTACAACCGCGCGTCGCAGCTCGCGGCCATCACCGACGACGTGCTCGCGGGCGGCCTCGTGCTCACCGCGATCGCCGGGATCGTGCACGCGGAGAGCACGTTCGTGCCCGAGACGGTCGAGAAGAGGAAGAGGGAGCTCCCGCCGGTGTCGGTGAGCCCCGTCGTGGGGCCGATGGGAGTGGGGATCGTCGGGAGGTTCTAGGGGGCGCCCGCGCCCGCGCCCCGGCCTTCTACAGCGCGCGTCTCACGAACAGATCCTCCAGCGTCTCCCGCTTCGTCGTCACTCCCTCGAGCCGTGCTCCCTCGGCCAGCACGCGCTCGACCACGGCCTTCACGTGCTCCTCGCCGTCGACCTCCATCACGAGCAGATCCCCCGCGACGGCGCGCGTCGCCTCCGCTCCCATTCCCTTCAGCGCCTCGCGCAGCGCCTCGCTCGCTCCTCCGATCGTCACCTCGCTCCGGCGCTTGCCGGCGCCGAGCAGCTCGCGCAGCGCTCCGGACACCACCACCTCGCCCTTGCGCAGGATGCAGACGTGGTCGCACAGCATCTCGACGTCGCTGAGGATGTGGCTCGAGAAGAACACGGTGCGCCCGCGCTGCTTCTCCTCGACGATGAGGTCGCGCACCTCCTTCCGGCCGACGGGGTCGAGCCCGCTCATCGGCTCGTCGAGGACGAGGAGCTCGGGGTCGTGAACCAGCGCCGCCGCGAGCCCCACGCGCTGGAGCATCCCCTTCGACAGGGCGCGCGCCGGGCGGTCGATCGCGTCGGCCATCCCCACGCGCCCGATCACCTCGACCACGCGCTCGCGGAGCCTGCCGCCGCGCATCCCCGACAGGCGCGCGCACATCGTCACGAACTCGCGCGCCGACAGGTACGGGTAGACGTACGGGTTCTCGGGAAGAAACCCGACGCGCGCCATCACGTCCGGCGACGGCGCGGGCGTACTCAAGATCTCCATCGTGCCGCTCGTGGGCGCGATGAGCCCCATCAGCATCTTGATCGTCGTCGTCTTCCCCGCGCCGTTCGGCCCGAGGAACCCGAAGATCTCCCCGCGCCGCACCTCGATCGACACGCCGCGCAGCGCCTCCACGCGCCTGCGCGTGAACGGCTTCATGAACCACTTGGTGAGCTGCGTCGTCCGCAACACCACCTCGCCCGGCGGCCGGATGCTCGCGCTCATCTCAATCCTCTTCGCCCCCGCTCGAATCCGCCCCCGCGCCCGCCCCCGCGCTCATCACCGCTCCCTCCCCGTACTCGTGCAGCTTGTACTGGATCTTGCGCGGGCTCACCCCCAGCACGGTCGCCGCCTTCGACGTGGACCCGCCGCACGCTTCGAGCGTCGTCAGGATCGCGTACCTCTCGAGATCCGCGATCGTCGAGCCGGGGATGGGCGGCGCACCCCCGCGCTCCTCCGACGGCACGACGCTCGGCGGCAGGTGCTTCTTCTCGATGCGGTTGCCCTCGCACAGGACGACCGCGCGCTCGATGACGTTCTCGAGCTCGCGCACGTTTCCGGGCCAGCGGTAGTCGAGGAGCCTCTGGAGCGCGTCGTCGGCGAACGTCTCGATGGCCTTGCCGTTCTCGGATGCGTACCGCCGGAGGAAGAAGCTCGCGAGGGCGGGCACGTCGCCGCGGCGCTCGCGCAGGGGCGGCAGCTCGACGGTCACCACGTTGAGCCGGTAGAAGAGGTCTTCGCGGAAGGTGCCCCGCCGGGTCTCGGCGAGGAGATCGCGGTTGGTGGCGGCAATGACGCGCACGTCGACCTTGAGGGTCTCGTTGCCTCCGACGCGCTCGAACGTCTTCTCCTGGAGGAAGCGGAGGAGCTTCACCTGCACCGCGCCGGAGATCTCGCCGATCTCGTCGAGGAAGAGCGTCCCGCCGTCGGCCTGCTTGAAGCGGCCCTCGCGCCGGGCGACGGCGCCGGTGAACGCGCCGCGCTCGTGTCCGAACAGCTCGCTCTCGAGGAGCGACTCGCTGAGGGCGGCGCAGTGCAGGCGCACGAAGGGAGCCTTCGCGCGGGGCGAGGCGAGGTGGATGGCCTCGGCGATGAGCTCCTTGCCGGTGCCGCTCTCGCCCGTGATGAGGACGCTGGCCTTGCTGGGGCCGACCTGCCCGACGAGCTCGAGGACGGCCTCCATCTTCGGGTCGGCGCTGACCACGTGGCTGAAGGCGTTGCGCTCGCGCAGCCGGTCCCGCAGGCGGCGGGCCTCCTGGACGAGGCGCGCCTTCTCCATCGCGCGATCGACCACGGCGCCGAGCGCCTCGGGGTCGAGCGGCTTGAGGAGGTAGTTCTCCGCGCCCTTCTTCATGGCCTCGACGGCGCTCGAGATCGTCCCGAACGCGGTCATGACCACGAAAACCGTGGCCGGCGCGGCCGCGCGGGCCTTCTCCATGAAGGCGATCCCGTCGAGGCCGGGCATCTTGAGGTCGGTCAGCACGACGTCGGGCGAGAACTCGTCGAGCTTTCCGAGAGCCTTGAAACCGTCCGCGGCCGTCTCCGTGGCGTACCCGTCCTCGTGCAGGATCTCGCTCAGCGCGGCGCGCGCGTTCGACTCGTCGTCGACGATGAGGATGCGGCCTCTCTGTCGCTGCGCGTCGATGGGCATGCGAGGCGTGGCTGCCGGCGGGGAGGTGTGCGACGTGTGCGATAGCACAGGAGCGCGCCGGTTCGGCGCTCGCGAGCGTACAGCGTTGTAGAGAATAGGCGCGAAGTGATGTTAGAAGGCTGAGGTCGAAACCGGCCATACACCTCTCGGAGCTCCCGGAGCCTCTCGGAGACACCCGCCCATGCGCCTTCGTGCTTCGTCCTTCGCGTCGCTCGCTCTCCTCGCCGGTCTCGCCATCCCGGCGACCGCCTCGGCGCAGGCCGGGGGGTCGGTCACCTTCGGCGGCAGCTCCGACACGGCGCCGCCCCCTCCGCCTCCGCCGCCCCCCGGTGCCCCGCCGGCGGCCGCGCCCGAGGGCGCTCCCGCAGCGGCGCCCGCAGCAGCCGCTCCCGCCGGCGCGCCCGCAGCGGCCGACACCGCGGCGCCCGGCGAAGAGAACGCGGACGACGCCGCGGTTGCCGCCGAGTGGGCCGAGCGGGATCGCTGGCTCAACGAGTCGAACACGATCAACGGCGGCACGGGTCTGCTCAAGACGCAGCACGCCGAGTCGGGCAAGCCGGGCCAGTTCCGCCTCGGGTTCGTCTCGGAGTGGTACCAGGCCGGCTTCCTCTGCACCGGCACCTATCCCTGCACGAACCCCAACGGCGGCGCGGCGCTCACCAGCGACACGATGAACCACGTCGGCGGCACGCTGTCGCTGAGCGCCTCGCTGGCCAAGCTGGGCGAGGGGACGCTCGAGGCCTACGGCTCGATCATGGCCTACGCGAACAGCGACTCGGCGAACAAGCCGTCGCTGCTCCAGGTCCTCGGCGACATGAACCTCGGCCTCAAGTACGTCGCCCCCGTCGGGGACCTCGTGCGCCTCGGTCTCTTCTCCGAGCTCTGGCTCATCAACGGCACGGGCGCGGTCGGCCTCGACGGCAGCGGCACCAGCGCGAAGTTCGGCGGCATCGCCACCCTCGACCTCCGCAACACGGAGTCGCACGTCCCCCTCCGCTTCAGCCTCAACGCCGTCTACTTCGTCGACAACTCGGCCGACGTTCTGCAGTCGACCGAGCAGGCGCGCGGGACGAAGGTGACGCGCATCGAGCGCTACGGTCTCGGCGTCAACCGGGTCGACCAGTTCCAGATCTTCATCGGCGGTGAGCTCCTCGCCGCCGACGAGCGCGTGCGCCCGTTCATCGAGGAGAAGATCGGCGTCCCGAACAACCGCCAGGGCTACCAGTGCGACACGCTGAACCCGAGCAAGGACCAGTGCCTCGCGAACGACAAGGTCGTTCCGTCGACGCTCACGATCGGCAGCCGCTTCTTCCCCTGGAAGCGCGGGTTCTCGCTGCTCGCCGCGGTCGACATCGGGACGGGCGGGACGAGCAACTTCATCGAGGAGCTGCAGCCCGTGCCGCCGTGGACGCTCTACATCGGCGCCGGCTGGGCCGTCGACACGCGGGACCGCCCGCCCGTCATCAAGACGAAGACCGTCGAGAAGCCGGTCGAGCACCTGGCCGCGCGCGGCCACGTCGTCGGCTTCGTCCACGAGAAGGACAAGAACGAGCCGATCCAGGGCGCGATCGTCACGTACCGCGACCGGACCGACCTCACCCCGCTGGCGACGGGCGCCGACGGCAAGTTCGCCGATGACGTGCCGGCAGGCACCTACACGTTCGACATCAAGGCCGAGAACTTCCGCCCCGGGTCGTGCGACGCGAACGTCCCCAAGGAGGGCGGCGCCGTCAACGTCGACTGCGCGCTCGAGTCGATGCCGCGCATGGGCATCGTCGACGGGCACGTGCGCGACGCGGACACCAACCAGCCCATCGCGGGCGTCCAGGTCTTCGTGCGCGACTCGCAGAACAAGGAGCTTCGCATCAACTCCGACCCGTCGGGCGGCTTCAAGTTCGACTCCGTCTCGCCGGGCACGGCGCACGTGAGCGTCCAGGCCGACGGTTACCTCGTGCTCGTGATGCCGACCGACGTGCGGCCCCGCGCCGAGAGCACGCTCGACCTGATGCTCCGGCCGAAGCCGAGGACGTCGCTCGTCAGCGTCGGCAAGGGCGAGATCACGATCAAGCAGCAGATCCAGTTCGCGCTCGACAGCGCGGTCATCCTGCCGGAGTCGTTCGGTCTCTTGACCGAGATCGCCGACACGCTCATCCGGCACAACGAGATCCGCCGCGTCGAGGTGCAGGGCCACACCGACAACAGCGGCACGCCCGAGCACAACAAGGTGCTCAGCGAGCAGCGTGCCGAGGCCGTGCGCGCCTGGCTCGTCCAGCACGGCGTCCCGAGCGACAAGCTCGTCGCCCGCGGCTACGGGCAGGAGCGCCCGATCGCGCCGAACGTCACCGCGGGGAACCGCGCGCGCAACCGCCGCGTGCAGTTCATCATCCTCGAGAAGGAGGGCGGGATGGCCGCGCCTCCGCCGCCCGCCCCGGGCGAGCGCAAGAGGAACCCGCTGCCCGGCTTCTGACGGGGGCGCCACGCGCCACGCGACGCACGCCGGGCCCCGAAGCGGGGGCTCCGGCGCCCGGCGGAAAGCGGCGGCAAGCGGCCGAAGCGGCCGAAAGCCGCGCATCCGGAGCCCGCAGAAAGGGGGTTGAAACTCCCCCGAGTGCGATGTAGTGTTCGCCGCCCAGTTTGGTGGTTTTCAGAGAGCGCGGGACCCCAAGCGGGGCCCGCGTTTTTTTTTCGCCTTCGACCCAGCCAAGATGACCGGACTCCAGAGCTCCCCCCTGCACGGAATCGATCGCGACGCGCTCGTGCGCGTCGTCGAACCGGTCGTGCGCGCGCACGGTGCGGAGCTGGTGGACCTCGAGCTCAAGCCCGATCAGAACGGCTGGGTCCTGCGGGTCTTCGTCGAGAAGGCCGGCGCGTCGGCGAACAACATGTCCACCCGGGACGCCGCGGTGAACCTCGAGCTCTGCGCGAACGTCTCGCACGACCTCAGCCCCGCCCTCGACGTCGTAGATCTCATCCCGCACGCCTACTCGCTCGAGGTGAGCTCCCCCGGCGTCGAGCGCCCGCTCCGCGGCGAGCGCGACTTCGTGCGGTTCACCGGGCAGAAGGCGAAGCTCCGGATGCGCAACCCGGTGGCCGGGCAGCGCGTCCTCGTGGGGACCCTCGACGGGGTCGCGGGCGGCGTGGTGCGCGTGAAGGAAGGCTCGCGCGTGCACGAGGCCCCGCTCGATTCGATCGACAGCGCACGGCTCGTGTTCGAGTTCGGCAGCAGCAGCGACGGCAAGAACAAGAAGAAGCACCGAGGCTAGACATGGCGATCCAGCAACAGCAGCAGCAGAGCGATCTCACCCTCCTCCAGGCCATCGAGATGGTCGCGAAGGACAAGGGGATCGACAAGGCGCGCCTGGTGAAGACCGTCGAGGAGGCCATCCTCAAGGCGGCGCAGAGCGTGTTCGGCCCGAACCGCGAGCTCGAGGCGCGCTTCAACGAGGAGAACGGCCAGGTCGATCTCTTCCAGTACATGACCGTCGTCGACGACGTGTCGGACGACGACCGCGAGATCGCGTTCGAGGACGCGCAGCGCCTCGGCCTCGCCTCCGAGATGGGCGAGGAGCTGGGGTTCCAGATCTTCTGGCACCCGTCCGACGCGAAGAAGGCCTCCGAGCAGGACAAGGAGTTCGGCGACATCCTCCGCGTGAAGCAGGCGCGCCAGGCCTTCGGCCGCATCGCCGCGCAGACCGCCAAGCAGGTGCTCATCCAGCGCGTGCGCGACGAGGAGCGGGACCTCATCTTCAACGAGTTCAAGGACCGCAAGGGGGAGCTCATCAAGGGCGTCGTCCGGCGCTTCGAGAAGGGCAACAACCTCATCGTCGACCTCGGGCGAACCGAGGGCATCCTGCCGTTCCGCGAGCAGACGCCGCGCGAGACGTACCGCCCGGGCGACCGCATCGTCGCCTACGTGAAGGACATCGACCGCGAGGCACGCGGCCCGCAGGTCGTCCTCAGCCGCAGCGATCCGCGCCTCGTCGAGAAGCTCTTCGAGAGCGAGGTCCCCGAGATCTACGAGGGCATCGTGAAGATTGTCGCCTGCGCCCGCGAGCCGGGCGCCCGGTCGAAGATCGCCGTGACGAGCCGCGACGCGGACGTCGATCCGGTGGGCGCGTGCGTCGGCATGAAGGGCGCGCGCGTGCAGGCCGTCGTGCAGGAGCTCCGCGGCGAGAAGATCGACATCGTGCCGTTCGATCGCGACCCGGCCCGCTTCGTCTGCGCCGCCATCCAGCCTGCCGAGGTGAGCAAGGTCATCGTCGACGAGGCCGACGGGCGCATGGAGCTCGTCGTCCCCGACGAGAAGCTGAGCCTCGCCATCGGCCGCAAGGGCCAGAACGTGCGCCTCGCGGCGCAGCTCTCGGGGTGGAAGCTCGACATCATCAGCGACACGAAGTTCAAGCAGATGGAAGAGGAGGCCGTGCAGCAGCTCGGCCAGATCGACGGCGTGTCCGAGGCGATCGCGCGCGGGATGTACCGTCTCGGCTTCCGGACGCTCGAGGAGCTCGCCGAGGCGAGCGAGCAGGAGCTCGCGAGCATGCCGGGCCTCGGCGGCGCCGAGGTGGCGGCGCGCGTGCGGTCGAGCGCCGAGTCGACGATGGAGCGCCTGCGTCAGGATCGCATCCGCGCGGCTTCGTCGCGGACCGAGCCGCTCACCGAGCGCGAGCGGCTCCTCTTCATCCGCGGCGTCGGTGAGCGGACGGTGCAGCTGCTGGAGGACGCCGGGTACCGCTCGGTCGAGGACATCCTTCGCGAGGACGAGGAGAAGCTCGCCATCAAGACGGGCCTCGGCATCAAGAAGGCGCGCGCCATCAAGCAGGGAGCCGAGCACTTCCTCACGGGCGACGCGAAGACGATCGAGGCGGCCCGCCGCGAGGCGGTCGCCCGGGCGAGGGAGGCCGCGGCCCAGCCGCAGACCTGACACGAAGGCCAGCGGGCGGCGTGCTAGTCACGGCGGCCGCAAACGAAGAAGGAGCGAGGGTGCAGACGATTCGACAGCGACCGAAGAAGGACGAGCGCAGCGGCCCGGAGCGGACGTGCGTGGGCTGCGGCTCGCGCGACGACGCGCCGAGCATGGTGCGCCTCGTCGTGGCCGACGACGAGGTCGTGTTCGACCTCGCGGGCGGCGGCTTCGGTCGTGGGGCGCACGTGCACCCGCGCCCCGAGTGCATCGCCGGCGCTCCCCGCGGCCTGTCTCGCGCGATGAAGCGCGAGGTGAAGATCGGAACGAAGGAGCTCGGGGAGCGGCTGCTGGCGGCGTGCGATCGCCGCCTGGCGGGGCTCCTGCTGGCGGCGCGGCGGACGAAGGCGCTCGCGATCGGGGCGGACGCCGCGCTCGAGGCCATCCGCCGTGGCGCGCCGCTGGCGATCGTCGCGGTGGACGCCGCGACGGTCGCGCAGACGCTCGAGGTGACGGGCGCGATCGCCGAGGGGCGCGCCGTCGCGTGGAAGACGAAGGCCGAGCTGGGACAGCTGCTCGGTGAGACGGCGGTCGCCTTGTGCGCGATCCGCCACGCAGGGATTGCCGGTGAGCTTCAGGGGTTGCGAATGGCGGCTGACGCGGCCGCGGTGACGACGAGAGAAGGTGTCGAATGCAGCAGACGTCCGGAGGCTCGATGAGCGGCAAGGTTCGCGTCTACGAGGTAGCGAAGCAGCTGAACCTCGACCCGAAGCAGGTGGTAGGGCTCTTCCAGGCGATCGGGATAGCCGAGGTGCGCAACCACATGAGCTCCGTGGAGCCGGAGGCGGTCGAGCGCGTCAAGCGCCACCTCGAGAAGCAGCGCACACACGACGTCGTCGAGGAGCGCGTGCGCTCCGACGGCCGCGTCATCAAGCGCCGCGCGATCGCCAAGGCAAACACGGGCGGAGGTCCGGATGCGCCCTCGAGCGCGGCGGCCCTCCCACCGTCGACCCCCTCCGTGCGCTCGCTCGACGACTACGCGGGTCTGCCCGAGACGAACGGCCACATCGTGCCCGAGCCGGTCGTGGCGCGCGAGCGCGAGAGCGCGCGGCTCCCCGTGCCCGAGGACCGCAAGAGCACGCGCGCCGTCGAGTCGGCGCCCGCCCTCCCCCGCGACCGTGCGAGCGCCCGGTCGCTCCCCGCCGTCGAGATCCCCGCGCCGCGCGTGTCCGAGCCGCACCTGCCGCCCGAGCGAGCGACCGACGACGCAGCCGCTGCCGCGGCCCCCGCTCCGGTCGTGATCGAGCCTGTGGCGCCTCCGCCTCCGTCCGTCCCGGCGGTCGCTGCGCCTCCACCCCCGCCTCCGCCACCACCTCCTCCCCCGGTCGCCGCAGAGCCCGCGCCTGCGCCGATGCGGCCCAGCACCGCGCCGAAGACCGGCGTCGAGTACTGGACCGGTCGCCCGGGCGTGCCCATGCCCGCGCCCACGGCGGCGTCGCGCACGGCCTCCACGCAGCCGAACATGCCGCGTCGCGTGCAGTACGACCCGCGCGCGGGGACGATGGGCGGCCCGACGGGTCGTCGCGACGTCCGTGCGCCGGGGCAGCAGCCCGGCCGTCCGATGATGGGACGCACGACCGCCGGCGCCGGCGGGAGGCGCATGGGCGGCGCGATGCAGCCGCGCAAGCCGGCGATGGTCTCCACGCAGGAGATGAGCGCAGACAAGAAGGTCATCCGCATCGACAACGACGTCACGCTGCAGACCATGGCTCAGAAGATGAGCCGCAAGGCGACCGAGCTCCTCATGAAGCTCCTGTCGATGGGGATGAGCAACGTCCACATCAACACGACGCTCGACGCGGACACGGCGAAGATCCTCGCCGGCGAGTTCGGGTGGGAGGTCGAGGACGTCGGCAAGAGCGAGGAGCAGACGATCGCGGAGGCTCGCGGCGAAGAGGAAGTGGCAGACGAGGCCGAGCCCACGACCACGCGTTCCCCCGTCGTGACCGTCATGGGTCACGTCGACCACGGCAAGACGAGCCTCCTCGACAAGATCCGCAAGGCAAACGTCGCCGGCGGCGAGGCGGGCGGCATCACGCAGCACATCGGCGCCTACAAGGTCGAGACCAAGAGCGGAACGGTCGTGTTCCTCGATACGCCGGGCCACGAGGCCTTCACCCAGATGCGCGCCCGCGGGGCGAGCGTGACGGACATCGTCATCCTCGTCGTGGCGGCCGACGACGGCGTCATGCCGCAGACGAAGGAGGCCATCGCACACGCCAAGGCGGCGAAGGTCCCCATCATCGTGGCCATCAACAAGATCGACAAGCCGCAGGCCGACGCGGAGCGCGTGAAGCGCGAGCTCGGTGAGCAGGGTCTCGTCCCCGAGGAGTGGGGTGGCGAGACGCTGATGGTCCCGGTGAGCGCGCAGACGGGGGAGGGGATCGACCGCCTGCTCGAGTCGGTGCACCTCCAGAGCGAGATCCTCGAGCTGAAGGCGAACGCTCGCCGGCCGGCGAGCGGCACCGTGCTCGAGGCTCTCCTCGATCGCGGGCGCGGGCCCGTCGCGCGCGTACTCGTCCAGGACGGGACGCTCCGCGTGGGCGACTTCGTGCTGGCCGGCGCGGGCTTCGGGAAGGTCCGCGCGATGACGAACGAGCACGGCAAGCAGCTGCCCGAAGCAGGGCCGGCGACGCCGGTCGAGATCCTCGGCCTGAGCGAGGTCCCGAACGCGGGCGATCGAATGGACGCCGTGAAGGACCCGAAGAAGGCCCAGGAGATCGCCGAGAGCCGCCGCGGCAAGATGGCCAAGAGCAGCATCCCGGCGACGGCCAAGGTGTCGCTCGAGGAGCTCTCGAAGCGCATCGCGGAGAGCGGGCAGCAGGAGCTCCGCGTCATCGTGAAGGGCGACGTGCAGGGGTCGGTCGAGGCGCTCGCCGACGCGATGACGAAGCTCTCCACCGAGAAGGTGCGCCTCTCGGTCATCAACGCGGCCGCCGGCGCCATCACCGAGGGCGACGTGAACCTCGCGATCGCGTCTCGCGCGATCATCGTCGGCTTCAACGTCCGCCCGGCGGGCAAGGCGTCGGCGCTGGCCGAGGAGAACAAGGTCGAGATCCGGCTCTACTCGATCATCTACAACGCGCTCGAGGACCTGAAGCTCGCGATGGAGGGCCTGCTCCCGCCGACCCTCGTCGAGAAGCAGGACGGCAAGGCCGAGGTGCGCCAGATCTTCAAGGTCAAGGGCATCGCGGTCGCGGGTTGCTACGTCACCGAGGGCAAGCTGGTCCGCGCCGCGAAGATGCGCCTCGTGCGCAACGACACCGTGTTGTGGGACGGAAAGGTGTCGAGCCTCAAGCGCTTCAAGGACGACGTCCGCGAGGTGGTCGAAGGCTTCGAGTGTGGCGTCAGCCTCGACGGCTACAACGACCTCAAGGAGAAGGACATCCTCGAGTGCTACGAGGTCGAGGAGATCAAGCAGAGGCTGTGATCGCGCCGTGTACGTAGGCGTCCTCCGTCTCACGTTCCACGTCCCGCACGCGCGATCGCTCAAAGACAAGCGGCGCGTCGTGCAGAAGTTCCGCGATCGGGTGCGCGCACGCTTCGGCGTCTCGATCGCGGAGGTGGCCGAGCAGGACAAGCTCCAGCGAGCCGTCTTCGGCGTGACGGTCGTCTCGGGCGACGCGGCGGTCTGCGATTCGGTGCTCGAGCAAGTGGCCCATGTGGCGGCCACGCAGGAGGACGCGGTCCTCACGGACCGTGCCACCGAGGTGATGACGATGGGCGACGACCTGTATGGAGACGACGATGCCCGCTGAGCACGACACGCGCGTCCGCCGGGTCGAGAAGGGCCTCCGCGAGGAGCTCGCGTCGCTCCTCGCGGGTGCCGTGAAGGACCCGGGCGCAGCAGGCGCGATCGTGACGCGCGTCGAGGTCACCAAGGACCTGCGATCGGCCAAGGTGTTCATCCGGCTCCTCGAGGGGGGAGACGACGCCGACCGGCGCCGTGCGGTGCTCGCGGCGCTCGGCCGGGCGTCGGGGATGTTGCGCCGCGAGGTTGGCCAGGCGCTCTCGCTGCGGCACGCGCCCGAGCTCCGTTTCACGTACGACGAGGGCCTCGACGCGACGAACCGCGTCGAGGAGCTCCTGGCGGAGATCGCCACCGAGAAGAAGGCGAAGTAGCCGGCCGCGTTGTCGGCGACGCCCGCCAGGCGGCGCCGTTCAGCGCAGACGCGTCACGTACCAGGCGCCGCGCCATCCGGTCATCTCGCGGATCGAGAGCGTGCGCGTGTGACCGTCGACGAGGTACGTCACGCGCGATCCGTGGACCGTCCAGAGGGGCTCCTTCCAGCCGTGCCGACGTGGCGTCGCCTGGACGACCGCATGGCCCAGCTCGAACGAGACGAACTGGGCGCGATCGAGCTCCTCGTGACGGCGCCGCGCCGCGTGGACCGCCTTGCGGAACGGGCTCGCGACGTGCTTCTCCCACTCCTTGCCCGGGTCTGCGGCGTCCCGCGTGGCCAGCCAGCCGTCGCGGGGGAAGAGGATGTCGGCCGCGAGATCGGGGTCGTCCTTGCCAATGGCGTCGAGGAGGTGGCGCGCGCGCGCGTCGAGCTCCTCGCTCGAGGTCGCGGGGATGGAGTCGTCCGGTGGCGGCGCGGCGTCCACGAGCGATGCGGTCGCCGGCGCGTGCCCGTCGGGGCTCGCGTCCGGTGCGTTCACGGAAGGGCCGGCGTCGGAGAAGCCTGCTTCGCCGCGGCAACCCTTGCAGCCGACGAGCGTGCACGCGAGCGCGACCACCACGAGGCCGCGCGCCGGACGTCTCATCCCTAGGCCAGCATCGGCAGCGTCACGAGGTCGACGTGCAGGACCTCGTCGAACGCGCGGATCTCCGCGAGGCATGCCTCGGTGGGGCGCGAGAGGAGGCGCAGCTTGGCGCACGCCGCGACGCCGCCCTCGAAGACCGTGTTCGTCACCTCTTCGACGTTGATGCCGTGCCGCTTGAGGACGGCGAGGACGTTCGCGAAGGTGCCGACCTTGTCCATCATCCGGATGACCAGCTGGAAGCGCGCGGCCGACGACGACGACACGTTGACGACGTTGGGGACCATGCCCTCGAGCAGGAACGAGCGGATGACGCGCACGGTCTCGGTCGCGATGGCGAGCTGCGCCTGGTCGGTCGCCGCGGCGATGTGGGGCGTCCCGTAGACGAGCCCCCCGGACGCGGACGCCTTGAAGAGCTCCGGCGACGCGAACGTCCTCGAGCCGCGAGGCTCGTCGGGGAACACGTCGAGCCCGACGCGGAGCCCGCGCTTCTCGACCTGCTCGAGCATCGCCTCGACGTCGACGAGATCGCTCCGCGCCGTGTTGATGAGCATCGCCCGCTCGGGCAAGAGACCCAGGACGCGCCGGTTCACGATCCGCCGCGTGCGGTCGACGAGCGCGAGGTGGAGGGACAGGATGTTGCTCTTCGAGGCCAGCTCGTCGATGGAGGCCACCCAGTTCACGCCGAGCTCCCCGGCGCGCGCGGGCGTCAGCGAACGGCTCCAGGCGAGCACGTTGAGGCCGAGGGCCTTCGCCCGCTGGGCGACCTCGCGCCCGATGGCGCCCATGCCGGCGACGCCCAGCGTCTTGCCGTGCAGCCCCTCGGCCTTGCCGTATTCCTGGCGTTCCCACTTGCCCGCGCGCAGCGATGCCACGGCGTCGGGGATGCGGCGGTCGAGCGCCACCATCATGCCGAAGACGAGCTCGGCGACTGCCGACGCGTTCTTTCCGGGGCAGTTGGCGACGTAGATGCCCCGCTTGCTGGCGGCGCGGACGTCGATGGTGCCGTACATCGCGCCTGCGCGGACGATGAGGTTCAGCTGTTTCGTGCTCTCGATTGCGGCGGCCGTCACCTCGGTCGAGCGGACGACGAGGATGCCGACGCCCTGCAGGCGGGTCTCCAGGCTTTCCTTCGTGAGCTCGGGCTCGTAGACCACCTCGAGGGGGAGGGTCTTGAGTTCCTCGATGGCGCGGGGGTGGAGCTTGTCGGCGATGAGCAGACGCATTGCGGCGGGGGATGCTACCCGAACCGCGCGTTTTTGGCTGCGATAGCGTGGACTCCGTCGGCGAGGCGAACGGCGGGCGTCCCGTCCGGGGCGTCGGGGTCGTCGACCAGCGCCGGCGCCAGCGAGGCCTGCGCGTGGGGCGTGAACTTGGCTTCGAAGGGCCCGCCCCGCGCGCCTGGCTTCACCCGAGCGTAGAGTGCCCCGTCCTGGCCGATGCGCGACGTCTCGGGCGTCCAGACCTCCTCCGTCCGGTCACTCAGGACGAGCACGACGCACTGCGGCTCGACCCGGACGCTTCGTACGAAGTACGGCGCGTCGTCCACGGTGAAGTACGTCCAGTCGTAGCCGTTCGACAGGATGTACCGGCCGTCGTCCGGGTGGCGGCTGATCCACCCGTGAAGCCCGGCGGTGAGGCCGGCGTGCTCGACCAGCCGCTCCTCGTGCCAGAAGCGACCCTGCGCATCGAGTCGCAGCGTGCTCTCGCGCGAGCGCCCCTCCGGGGGCGGGAAACGGAAGAACTCGGGGTGATCGCCGGGTCGCATTGCCTTCCCCGGAGACACCATTGGGCGAGCGAGGCGAAGCCGCAAGGCCGTCTTGACGGGGTCCGGACGGGCGCCTAGAAACCTAGCGTTCAAATATTTTTGAAAGTTGTTTAGGAGGGCTCGGCGCGATGGCGTGGGACGGCATGGGCGCGTTCGTCGATGCGCTCGAACGACGAGGTGAGCTGACGCGTGTGCGAACGCGCGTCGACGTGAACCTCGACGTCGCTGCTCTGGCCGATCGCGCGATGAAGTCCGGCGGCCCCGCGCTCCTCTTCGAGGACGCGTCCGGCTCGCGCTTTCCGCTCCTCGTCAACGCGTTCGGCTCCCGGGGGCGAATGTCCCTCGCCCTCGGCGTCGCCGACCTCGAAGAGCACGCCCGCGCCATCGAGGAGCTCGTCCGAACCCGCGCGCCGTCCAGCGCACGCGAGCTCGCGCAGCTGGCCCTCAAGCTCCCGGACCTCGCCCACGTTCCGCCACGCGCGGTCGCGCGCGGCGCCTGCCAGGACGTCGTCTTCGAGGGGGACGACGTGAACCTCGACGCCCTGCCGATCCTCACCTGCTGGCCCGACGACGGCGGTCCGTTCATCACGCTGCCGCAGGTCGTGACGCGTGACCCCGAGACGGGCGCCCGCAACGTCGGCTGCTACCGGATGCAGAAGCTCGATCGGCGGAGCACGGCGATGCACTGGCAGGTGCACAAGACGGGCGCGCGGCACTTCCGGCGCGCGAAGGAGATGGGGCTCACGCGGATGGACGTGGCCGTCGCGATCGGCGGCGACCCCTGCTTCACGTACGCCGCGACCGCGCCGCTGCCCGACGGCATCGACGAGTGGATGTTCGCCGGGTTTCTTCGCAAGAAGGCCGTGGCGACCGTCCGATGCAAGACCGTGGACCTCGAGGTCCCCGCGGAAGCGGACTTCGTGCTCGAGGGCTACGTGGACCCGCAGGAGGCGCTCGTCGACGAGGGGCCCTTCGGAGACCACACCGGCTACTACACGCCCGTCGACCGGTTCCCGCGCTTTCACGTCACGGCGTTCACGCACCGGCGAGAGGCCGTCTATCCGGCGACGCTCGTCGGGCCGCCGCCGATGGAGGACGCCTGGCTCGGCAAGGCGACCGAGCGCCTCTTCCTGCCGCTGCTCAAGATGATCTTCCCCGAGATCGTCGACATGAACCTCCCCGTCGAGGGCGCGTTCCACAACCTCGTCCTCGTCTCGATCAAGAAGCAGTATCCCTTCCACGCGGCGCGCCTCGCCCATGGCCTGTGGGGCTCCGGGCAGATGTCCTTCTCGAAGGTCATCTGCGTCGTGGACCACGACGTCGACGTTCAGGACCTGGCCCAGGTCACCTGGCGCCTGCTCGCGAACCTCGACCCGAAGCGCGATCTCGCGTTCGTCGACGGCCCGATCGACCAGCTCGATCACGGCGCGAACCAGGCCCTGTGGGGGGGCAAGGTGTCGATCGACGGCACGCGCAAGTGGCGCGAGGAGGGGTACGCCCGCGAGTGGCCGGAGCCGTGCCGGACCTCGTCCGCGGCGGCCGCGCGCGCCGACGCGCTGTGGAAGGAGCTCGGGCTCGACCGCGGGACGGCGCATACCCACGCCAACGGGGCCGGCCACGCGGGCTCCCTCGAGCGTGTCCTCGGCGTCGCGCGGGAGCTCCTCGGGAGGTCACGGCCGTGAGCAACCACCCAATCCCGGACGTCCGGGCACGCCGCGGGGAAGAAGGGACGCACGGCGACGCCGCGCGCACGATGTTCGATCGGATCGCGCCGACCTACGACTCGCTCAACCGGCTCATGTCGGCGGGAACGGACCGACGGTGGCGCGCCAAGGCGATCGCGCGGATCGCGGATGCGCCACCCGGGGCCGTACTCGATCTCTGCGCCGGCACGATGGACCTCACGGCGCTCTTGGTCGCCGCGCGTCCGGCCGACCGCGTCGTCGCGCTCGACTTCTCTTCGGCGATGCTCGAGAAGGGCCGCGCGAAGGCTCCGGCCGCCGAGGTGGTCGTCGGGGACGCGACGGCGATGCCCTTCGACGAGGGGTCGTTCTCGGCGGTCGTGTGCGGCTTCGGCATGCGGAACCTCGCCGACACGCTCGCGGGCGCGCGCGAGGTGCGGCGCATCCTCCGTCCCGGGGGCGTCTTCGTCACGCTCGAGCTGTTCCGGCCGAACCGCATGGCGTCGCGCGCTTTCCACCGCGCCTACGCGCGCATGGTCCTGCCCGCGGTCGGCGGGTGGTTGTCGGGCGATAGGGGCGCGTACCAGTACCTTGCGAAGAGCATGGCCGGGTTCCTGACCCGCGACGAATACGAGGGCGTCCTCGCCCAGGCGGGGTTCGTGGCGATCCGCGGCGAGGACCTCACGCTGGGTGTGGCGTCGCTGGTGAGAGCAGAGGTTGCGGCATGAGCAAGAAGAAGATCGTCGTGGGGCTGACGGGCGCGAGCGGCGCCCCGTATGCGCGGCGGCTCCTCCAGGTGCTGCGCGAGCGTGAGGACGTGGAGCTGGGGGTCTGCATCTCGCAGACGGCGCCCGAGGTCTGGGCGCTCGAATGCGGCGGCGATCTGCGTGAGGAGATCGGCCTCCCCGTCTGGGGCGTCCGCGACTACAAGGCGCCCTTCGCAAGCGGCAGCGCGGGCTGGCACGCGATGGCCATCGTCCCGTGCTCCATGGGGACTGCGGGGCGCATCGCGCACGGGATCTCCGACACGCTCCTCACGCGCGCGGCCGACGTCATGCTCAAGGAGCGACGCACGCTGGTCGTCGTCCCGCGCGAGACCCCCCTCGGCCTCGTCCACCTCGAGAACCTCACGCAGCTGGCCCGCCTCGGCGCGCTCGTCCTGCCGGCCATGCCGGCCTTTTACGGCAAGCCCGCCACGCTCGACGACGCCATCGACACGGTCGTCGGTCGGATCCTCGACCACCTCGGCTTCGAGCACGGTCTGCTTCGTCGATGGGGGGCGCGATGAGCGCGCTCGTCGACCGCGCCATCGAGGAGGCGGGCCTCGCGCCGCTGCTCGACGCCCGCAGGGCAGGAGAGGGTGCTCTCGCGCACGCCGCTCGCCTCCGGACGGCGGACCTGCTCGCCCTCGGCGCGCTCGCCGATCGGGTCAGGCGCGACGAGGTCGGCGACGAGGTATGCATCTACACCCGCGCGACCGACGACGCCGTCGGCGGCGACGTCCAGGCGGACGATACCGTCGCAGGCGCTGGGAAGGGGCCCGGGCCGATCGTGCTCCCTCCGGAGGGCCAAACGCTGACGGGGCTCGAGCTCCTGCGCGAGGTCGCCATCGCGCGCGTCACGGGGCCGCGCGGCGCGCGTGTACGCGTGGACTGGACGCGCATGGGCCTCGAGCTCGCGCAGGTCGCGCTCGGCTTCGGCGCGAACGAGCTCGAGGGCCGCATCGCCAACAAACGTGGCCTCCCGATGGCGGAGGGAGAGAAGCTCGGCGTCCTCGGCAAGGCCTCGCGCCTCGAGGACGCGGACGTCGTGAAGCGCAAGGAGCTCGAGGGGTTCGTCCGCCGCGCAGGGCGTACTCCCCGCTTCGCCGAGGAGGCCCCGTAAAACCATGCTCGAAGCCATCCGTCAGAAGGTCCACGCCGGCGAACGCCTCACGTTCGAGGACGGCGTCGCGCTCTTTCGCCATCCGGACGTGGTCGCCGTCGGCCAGCTCGCCAACGAGGTCCGCGAGCGGCTGCACGCGGATCGCACCTACTTCAACCGCAACATGCGGATCGAGGTCACGAACGTCTGCGTCGCGTCCTGCCTCTTCTGCTCGTTCGCGAAGCTCGAGGAGGGCGCGCCCGGCGCCCACACGATGAAGGTCGAGGAGGCGTGGCGCGAGCTCGAGGTGCGGATGGAGGACCCGCCGAGCGAGATCCACATCGTCAACGGCCTCCATCCGGGCCTGCCGTTCTCGTACTACGAGGAGCTCCTCGCCGGCTTCAAGCGCATCAAGCCCGACATCCACATGAAGTGCTTCACGGCGGTGGAGATCCACTTCTTCGCCGAGCACTACGGGATGACCCACCGCGAGGTGCTCGAGCGCCTGCGCCGCGCGGGGCTCGACAGCCTGCCCGGCGGCGGCGCCGAGATCTTCCACCCCGAGGTGCGTTCGCGCATCTCGCACGACAAGGCGACGGGCGACCAGTACCTCGACGTGCACCGCGCGGCGCACGCGCTGGGCATCCGCACGAACTCGACGATGCTCTACGGTCACATCGAGACGTTCGAGCACCGCGTCGACCACCTGCTCCGCCTGCGGGCGCTCCAGGACGAGACGGAGGGCATGCAGGCCTTCATCCCGCTCGCCTTCCACCCCGACGGCAACGGGATGAAGAACCTGCCGGCGCCTACCGCCATGGACGCGCTGCGCACCATCGCCGTCTCCCGGCTGCTCCTCGACAACGTCCCGCACGTCAAGGCGTACTGGGTGAGCATGACGCCCGAGGTGGCGCAGATCGCGCTCCGCTTCGGCGCCGACGATCTCGACGGGACCATCGTCCACGAGACGATCTACAAGGCGGCGGGCTCGCGCTCGCCGCGCGCGCTCACCGTCGAGCAGCTCGTCCGCTTGATCCAGGAGGCCGGCCGCGTCCCCGTCGAGCGCGACACCCTCTACAACGTCGTCCGCGAGCACCCGCGCGCGGCGTTGCCCGAGGCCGCCCTCAAGGTGCGCGACCGCAAGGCTGCCAAGCACCTCGAGGTGCTCTCGTGACGGACGGCCGCCTCCGGGTCGCCGCCGTCGGGTACCTCAACGCGCGGCCGCTCTACGACGGGCTCGATCGCGAGCCAGCGAGCGCCCGCATCCGGCTCGACTGCGCCGCGCCGAGCGAAGTCGCGCGGCGCATCGCCGAGGACGAGGCCGACGTCGCGCTCATGCCCGTCGCCGCAGCAGCCACGATCGGCGATCTGCGCCTCGTCCGCGGCGCGGCCATCGGAGCGCGCGGCGCCGTCCGCAGCGTCGTCCTCGTGGGCGAGCAGCCGCTCGAGGAGGTCGAGGAGCTCGCCGTCGACCTGTCGTCGCGGACCAGCGTGGTCCTCGCCCGCCTCGTCCTTCGCGCCCGACGCAACGGGCGCGAGCCTCGGCTCGTCGGGTGCAGCCCTCGTGACGCCATCGCGTCGGTGAGTGGGAGCCGCGCCGCGCTCGTCATCGGGGATCCCGCGCTCGAGATCGAGGGGAGGTACCCGCACGTGGTCGATCTCGGCCAGGCGTGGTGGGAGCTCACGGGTCTCCCCTTCGTCTTCGCCGCGTGGTGCGGGCGGCCCGGCGCGCTGTCGGCCGACGACGAGCGCCTCCTCGAGCGCGCGCGCATCGCGGGCCTCGAGCGGCGTGACGCGATCGCCGACGACCACGCGGCCCGGACCGGCCTCCCCGCGGCCTCGCTCCGCGCCTACCTGCGCGACGCGATCCGTTACGACCTGGGGGACGAGGAGCGGCGGGGCCTCGAGCGCTTCTACGGCGACGCCGCGAATGCCGGCCTCCTCCCGCGCACGACGGTCCGCTTCTACGACGAGGAACGCCGCGCCGTCGCGCAGGTCCCGTCCCTCGACGGTCTCCTCGCGCGCGCCGCCGACGGAGAGCGCCTGAGCGCCGCGGAGGGGGAGCGCCTCGTCGAGGAGGCGTCGCTCTTCGACCTCGGCCTCGCGGCGGACGCGGTCCGCCGGCGCAAGCACCCGCACGACGTCGTCACGTACATCGTCGACCGCAACGTCAACTACACGAACGTCTGCACGACGAGCTGCCGGTTCTGTGCGTTTTATCGGCCTCTCGGGCACGCGGAGGCGTACGTCCTGTCGCGCGAGGAGCTCGGCAAGAAGCTCCAGGAGGTCGTCGACGCAGGCGGCGTGCAGATCCTCCTCCAGGGAGGACTTCATCCCGAGCTCCGTATCGAGTGGTACGAGGACCTCTTCCGCTGGATGAAGCGTGAATACGGGCTGGGCCTCCATGCGCTCTCGCCCGAGGAGATCCTCCACGTCGCACGCCTGGAGAACCTGAGCACGCGCACGGTCCTCGAGCGCCTTCACGCGGCGGGGCTCGACAGCGTCCCCGGCGGCGGCGCGGAGATCCTCGTCGACCGCGTCCGGCGGCAGATTGCCAAGGCGAAGTGCACGAGCGACGAGTGGCTCGGCGTGATGCGCGTGGCGCACCACATGGGCCTGCGTTCGAGCGCGACGATGATGTACGGCACGGTAGACACCGTGCGCGATCGCATCGGGCACCTCGTGAAGATCCGCGAGCTCCAGGACGAGACGGGCGGGTTCACCGCCTTCTTCTGCTGGGACTTCCAGCACGAGCGCGGGACCCGAATCGAGCCGGGCGACCACGGGACGGTGCTCTACCTGCGTCAGCAGGCGGTGGCGCGCATCCTCCTCGACAACGTGGAGCACGTGGGAGCGTCCTGGGTTACCCAGGGGCCGGAGGTGGGGCAGGTCGCGCTCCGCTTCGGCGCCGACGACTTCGGGAGCGTCATGTTCGAGGAGAACGTCGTCTCGAGCGCCGGGACGACCTTCTGCATGAACGCGGCGGGGATGGAGTCGCGCATCCGGGCCGCCGGCTTCAGGGCCGCGCGCCGCAACGTCCACTACGACTGGCTGACGCAGCCCGCCTGAGCGTCATGCGCGCCGTTCACGCCGACGCCCTCGTCCGCGGCGACGCCGATCCGGTCCGGGACGCGGCGGTCGTGGTCGACGACCGTGGAGTCGTCGTCGAGGCGGGTCGAGCGGGCGACGTCTTGCCGCGGCATGCGGGCGTGCCCGTGGAGCGCGTCCGGGGCGTGGTTCTCCCCGGCCTCGTGAACGCGCACACGCACCTCGAGCTCAGCGCCCTGCGGGGTCGCGTCCCGGGAGGCGCGGGGTTCGTCCCCTGGGTCGAGCAACTGATCGGCACGCGCGCCGAGATGAGGCCCGAGGAGGACGGCGACGCCGTACGGGCGGCCGTCGACGAGCTCGTCGCCCACGGGACCGTCGCCGTCGGCGAGGTGACCAACTCGCTCGGTGCGGTGTCGGCCCTCGCACGCCGCGGCGTCGTCGGGTGCATCTTTCACGAGGTATTCGGCGTCGAGAAGGGCCCCCTCGAAGCGCGCGTCGCCGGGATGGGCCGCGTCGTCGAGGAGGCCGTCGGAGCATGGCCGACCGACGACCTCGCGTACTCCCCGGCGCCGCACACCCTCTACACCACGCACGCCGACGTGGTTCGCCGCATCGTCCGCGACGCACGGGACGCCGGCCACCGCACGAGCGTGCACCTCGCCGAGCACGCGGCCGAGCGACGGTTCCTCGAGCAGGGCGACGGCCCCGTCGCGCAGTGGTACGAGACCCGGCTCAAGCTGCGGCGCGATCTGCTCGTGCACCCGGGTCAGTCTCCGGTCGCCTTCGCGGACGAGCTCGGGGCGCTGGCGGCGCACGTCGTCGTCGTGCACCTGACGGACGCGCGGCCCGAGGAGCTCGACCTGGTCGCGCGCCGCGGAAGCCCCGTCGTCCTCTGCCCGCGCTCCAACCTGTTCATCGAGACACGCCTCCCGCCTCTTCTCGCGATGCTCTCCGCGGGCATCGTGCCCGGTCTCGGCACCGACTCGCTGGCCTCGAACGCGTCGCTCGACGTCCTCGCCGAGGCGCGCGCCCTGGCCGATCGCTTCCCCACCGTCTCCGCGACCCTCCTCGTCCGGATGGCAACCTGGGGAGGCGCCCGTGCCCTGGGGCGCACCGACGTGGGGCGTGTGGCGACCGGAGCGCGGCCAGGGCTCGTCGCGATCGACGGCGATCCCGGGGACGACCCCTGCCGCTTCGTCCTCTCCCACGTCCGCACGCCGCGCCGGTGGATCGCCCGCCGCTCGCCGGAGACCGCATGACCGTCCTCGCCCGCCTCCGCACCTACGGCAACCTCGTCGCGATCGCGCACACCGTGTTCGCGCTTCCCTTCGCCGCGAGCGCGGTCGTCCTCGCGCTCGCGCAGTCCCACGTGGCGCTCGGCCCCTGGCGCATCGCCGCGATGCTCGCCTGCATGGTGTGCGCGCGATCGAGCGCGATGGCCTTCAACCGGTGGGCGGACCGCGACGTCGACGCGCGCAACCCGCGGACGAAGACGCGCCACGTGCCGTCCGGCGCGGTCCGTCCCGGCGAGGCCCTCGCGCTCACCGTCGTCTCCGGCGGAGCGTTCCTCGCGCTCGCGGCGACCCTCGGCTTCTGGCCCGGCGTCCTCGCGCCCGGGGTTCTCCTCGTGCTCCTCGGGTACTCCTACGCGAAGCGCTTCACCTGGGGGGCGCACGCGTGGCTCGGCGTCGCGCTCGCGCTCGCCCCCGGTGGCGCGTGGATCGCGATGGGCGCGGCGCCGGGGCCCGGCATCCTTCTCCTCATGCTCGCCGTCGTCAGCTGGCTCCTCGGGTTCGACGTCCTCTACTCACTGCAGGACGAGGACTTCGACCGCGGCGCCGGGCTCCACTCCATCCCCGCGCGCTTCGGCAGGCGGCGCGCGCTCGCCATCAGCGCGACCGCGCACGTCGTCACCGTCGCGTCGCTCGCCGGCTGCGGGCTCGTGCTCCACCGCGGGCCGGCCTACGCCGTCGCCGTGGCGATCGCCGGGGTCCTGCTCGTCTACGAGCACGCGCTCGTCCACCGCCGGGGGCTCGCCGCCATCGACCGCGCCTTCTTCGACGTGAACGCGTGGGTCAGCGTCGCGTTCTTCGCGATGGTCCTCGCCGACGAGCTGCTCCGACGCTTTGTGGCCGCCTGAGGGGCGCGCGCGGTACGTTCGGGAGCGATGCTCCGCAGCCTCGTGGCCGCCTTCGGGCTGGCAGCGATCACCGTCGCTCCCACCGTTCTCGCCCAGTCGCCGGCGGCTTCCGGGGCGCCCGCTCCGGCGTCCGCGGGGCCCCTGGCCTCGGCGTCGTCGTCGTCCGCGTGCGCTCCCCCCGGCGCGCTCGAGTGCCCGGTCTACGAGCGCTACGTCAACCACAAGTACGGGTTCTCGGTCGACGTGCCCGCGTTCTTCACCAAGAAGCCCGGCGACGCCGACGGGCGCGGGCAACCGTTCGAGCTCGGCACGAAGGTGCGCATCCGCGCGTGGGCGATGTTCGACAACCCGCCGATGACCGTGCAGCAGCTCTACGGCGACTGGACGCGCCGCGACGGGGTCACGTTCAAGACGCTCGCGATGAACACGTGGGTCGTCCGCGGCCACGAGGGCCCGCGCCTCTACTACACGCGATCGATCCTCGCCGACGGCATCATCTGCACCGTCGAGGTCAGCTACGAGAAGGACGTCGCCGACGCCATCGAGCCGATGCTCGCGCGCATGGGAGCGACGCTCATGCCGATCCCCGGCGAGGGCATCCGCGGCAAGACGCACTGAGCGAAGGCGCGATGCGCGATACGCGAGAGGTCAGCGCGCGTCGGTCGACGCGTCCGCCTCCCTGATCGTCTTGCAGCAGCGAAAACCGAGGTGGTAGTTCATGTGCGACGCCGCCTCGATCTTCTCGACGTGCCAGCGCGGGTCGAAGTTGCACTGGTCGGGGTACTTGGTCCAGTAGCCGCCGGGGTCGGTAGGCTTCTTCGCGACGTCCACGTAGAAGAACGCGCTCCCCTTGAGCTGCGAGTACATCTTGCCGTCGGCGGGCTCGAAGCGCGTCATGATCTCGGCGACGTTGCCGTGCTGATCGAACACGCCGAAGCGCGACCGGCACCGCGGGAACGCGCCGGAGGGCTCGGTGTTCGTGCCGCACGTCGTCCAGAGCTTCTCGTTCGTCGAGACGTCGCACGACGGGCCGGTGGCGCGCGACTTGTCCGTGTTGCAGACGGCGAGGTCCATCTCGTCGCCGTACGCGTAGACGCGATCCGGCCCGCCGCCCGGGTCGGCGCGGCACGAGAGGTTCCACTCGTCCTGCGTGCAGAGGCGCTTGCCCTGCGCGTGGCAGACGCGCACGGCCTGCGACGGCGTGATGAAGACGAACGGCAGCTCGCACGCGCGGTTCGGAAACTCGAAGACGTCGATGCAGAAGCGGGCGCTGTCGAGGGTCCCGCCGCGGTCCCAGACGGGGACCATCGCGTCCGCGCCGCAGCGGGCCCGCTGCTCGGCGGTCTGGACGACGACGTCCCGGAGACCGTCGAGGCACGCACGACGCCCGATGGAGTGGTGGGAGATGGCGCGGTTGCCCTGCGAGAGCCGCCACGGGCCGCCGCCGACGGGGAACGTCACGCTCGCGGCCTCGCCCATGAGGGCCCGGAGCGCCTCGGGCGTGTCGAGGTGGAGCGCCATCGGGTCGTCCGGAGGGAGGGACGCATCTGCGTCCGCGGCCTCCGCATCGCCTTCGGCCGTCGCGGCGTCGATCGCCGCGAGGGACGCGTCGAGCGAAGGCATCGCGGCGGCTGCGCTGCCGCTGGCCGCGACCGCCGGGGCCGTTGCGGCCGCGGGTGCCGCAGCCCGGGAAGACACGGCTGCGTTGGCGCAGCACGCCAGGGAAAGGACGAAGAACGCTACGGCGACGACTCGACCCATGCGACGCCCCCCCGGCCCACAGCCTCGCGATCGCTCTCTAGGGGCCGTCCGTCGTTTGGGACAGACCACGGTCTCGCTCGCGCCCGGCTAGTGTGTGGAGCATTTCATCAGGCACATGAGGTCGCCGTTGCACCCGCAGTCGCCGCCCGACTTCTTCGGCGTGGGAGACGGAGCTGCGCCGCCGGAGCCGCCGCCGCTGCCGCCCGCCGGCTTCGGGATCGCAGCGCCGCCCGCGGGGGGATGCCACGCGCCGCCACCGCCGTACCTCTTGGGCGCCGGAGCGGCGGCGACGCTCGCCGAGGGAGCTGCGCTCGCGGAAGGCTCGGCGGCCGCCGCAGACTGGGTGGCCGACGGCTCGGGAGCCGTCGCCGTGGGGGCAGGCAGCACCGAAGCCACGGGCGCGGGCCCGGAGCCCGCGATTTTCACGCCGATCACGATGCCGAGGACGAGGAGAACGAGGACGCCTGCGCCACCGCCGATGAGCAGCGGGAGCTTGCTCTTCGGCTGGGCGTCGACCCCCGAGCCGGCGAGCGCCCCCATCGGGGCGCCCAGGGGCGGCGCGAAGCCCAGCGGCGCCTGGAAGACGCCGTCGTCCGCCATGGCGGAGGGACGCATCGACTCCGCCTTGGCGGCGAGCGCCTTGAGATCGATGAGGCCGGAGTCTTCCTTGTTCGCGGCTCCCGTCTCGACGGGTGCCCTGTCGTCGGCGTTCTTCGTGAGCACCGCCAGCGAGAAGAGGACCGAGTTCTCGTTGCGCTGTCCGGTGAGGCCGTCGCCGCCGGCCGGGGCCATCCCGTGCGGGGCGGCGGGCGCACTCGTGTGGAGCTCCTCGCCGGCGTTGGTGGCGAAGAGGTCCCTCGCGCGCGCCTCTCGCTTGGCGACGGCCGCCCGCTTCGGCTCCGGTGCGGGGGCCGCGTATGCCGCCGCGGGCGGCGGTTCGTACGCGGGGGGTGCCTCGTAGGCCGGTGCAGCCGCCGGAGCCTGGTACGCCGGAGCTGTCGCCGTCGTCGTGTCGTAGCCCCCGCCGACCTGGCCCTGCGGCTCGAACGCGCCCGGCGTGCCGAGCGCGATCTGGTTGGCGCTGGCGTGGAGGGCCGCCACCACCGATTCGACCTCCGCGAGGGGCCTCCAGTCGTCCATCCCGTCGCACCAGATGAACGTGTCCTGCGTGACGACCCCGCCGTTGTACGCGTCGACGAGCTCGCTCAGACTCAGCGTCCTCTGGTCGCTGTCCCCGACGTTCACGTGCCACTGCGTCGTGTCCGCTGCCCCCTGCTGAGCGGTAGCATCCGCGCCTGCCCCGTTCGCCGCCGCGTCGTTCGTTCCGTTCACGACGATGGTCGCTCCGCACTTGCGGCAGCGGATCTTTACGATCTTCCCTTGGACCTTCTCGTCGGCGACGTTGTACTTGGACTGGCAGGACTGGCAGGTAATCTTCATGTGCGCCCGACTCTCCTTTCGAGTGTACACGGGCGGCCCCTTTTCCGCCTTCTTTCCAGTGACCTGCGAGGTACTGCGGGGCCGCGCTCGGCGTGCGCGTGACCAAGTGTAAGCGAGCCGTCTGCCGCAGAGGCAGGAGCGCGGCCGTCCGCCCTAGGGCTGCTTCATCGCGGCCTTGAGGTCATCCCCTCGGACGAACGTGGCCTGGCTTCCGATCTGAGCCGACATCATGTTTCCCGGTTGCCCGCCGGGCTGCTGCGGCGGCTGAATGCCCCCGGGCCCCGCGAACACCATCACGATGCGCTGCTGCACGTCCGACTTGCGCGCGAGCGTCTCGCCGCGCACGAGCTCGAGGTCCCCCTCGGCGGCGGCTTCGAACTGCTCGAAGGTCGCGCCCTTGGGGATGCCCGCGATGTTGAGCTCCTTGCCCGCGGCGTACGCCTTCACCTCGAGCGTCAGGTGGATCCGGTTCCCGTCGATGCTCTTCACCCGGTAGGCGCGGTAGGCGATCGCGTCGACCTGCGAGAGCGGCATCCGCGTCTCGGCGATCCACTGGGCGCCCACGCCCACGGGCTTCGGCGGGGCCGGGATCGTCGCGAAGACGAGCGCTTCGGCCGCGGTCTGTGCCAGACGCTCGAGCTCGGGCTTCGCCGTCTTGCCGAGCTGCACGAGGATGTCGCTCTCGCGCCCGTCCGCCGTCACCTTGAGGCGGAGCTCGGACGACTGGAGCCCCGCGAGGTCCTTGTCGAGCCCGGGGGGGATCTGGCCCATCTGCTTCGAGGGCGACGCCCGCACGACGTTCGCCACGAGCCAGTCGGGGCTCTCGTCCTTCTTCGGCGGGGTGATCACCATGCCGAGGTCCATCGCGATCCCCATCCCGCGCCCCTGCTCGATGGCGAGCTGCATCACCGCCGGACCGTACGAGGTCGCGCGGGCGGCGTCGGGCGACGCGTCGGCGCTCGCCGCGAGGGACACCTTCGGATCGCTGCCGTCGCTCACCATGTCGACCTTGGTGGGCGCCCCTTTGGGGTGCTTCTGGTCGGCCGTCGTGACGTCGAAGATCCCCGTCGGAGGCGGCCCCGCGTTCGCCGCGGCCGACGCGCTCGCCGCGGCCTGGATGGCCTGCTCGAGCTTCGGGTCCGCAGACGCGTACTTGTCGACCTTGCCTCCGTCGGACTTCGCCGAATCGGACGGCGGCTTGGTGTCCTCGCAGGCGACGGCGCCGAGGGCTGCCGCCAGCACTACCCAGGGGAGAAGCCTCATGGCGCCGTGCTTACCACAGGGCGCCGGAGCCACTCACGGGAACGATTTGGGGATGTCCGGGTCGGCCTTGTAGGCGTCCTTGTGGGCGTCGTGGCAGCCCTTGCACGCAGCCTTCACCCCGTCCTTGTCGCTCGCCTTCGCCGCGGTCAGGCCCTTCTGGAGGAACCCGTCCCACTTGCCGTACTTGGCCGCGGGGGGCTCCTTCGTGATGAGGAGCTGGAAGCTCGTCTGCAGCGTGGCGAAGTCCATCGGGTCCTGCGCGACGGCGGCGCCCATGTTGGGCTTCATCCACTTGCCGAGCGCGGTCTTCGCTTCACCGGCGCTGGCGAGCCCGGCGACGAGGAGGACGGCGGCAATCCAGGAGGCTCGAAGAAGGGGGCGCATCATCGTGAAAAGCTCCTCCAGAGAGTTAGAACGCGCGAGCGCCGAAAAGGTTACACGGCTTTGAGCCCGATGGGGCAAGCGACCCCGGTCCCACCGAGCCCGCAGTACCCGTCCGGATTCTTGTGGAGGTACTGCTGGTGGTAGTCCTCGGCAAAGTAGAACTCGCCGGCCGGCTCGATCTCGGTGGTGATGGGGCCGTACCCGGCCGCGGCGAGCTTGGCCTGGTAGGCGACCCGCGACGCCTCCGCCGCGGCGCGCTGGGCCTCGTCGTACGTGTAGATGCCCGACCGGTACTGCGTCCCGGCATCGTTGCCCTGCCTCATCCCCTGCGTCGGGTCGTGGCTCTCCCAGAACAGCCGCAGGAGCTCCTCGTACGAGACGCGCGCCGGGTCGAACTGGACGCGCACCACCTCGGCGTGCCCCGTCTGCCCCGAGCACACCTCGCGGTACGTCGGGTTGGGCGTGGCCCCGGCGGCGTAACCGACCTGCGTCGAGACGACCCCCGGGACCTGCCAGAACATCTTCTCGGCGCCCCAGAAGCAGCCCATGGCGAACATCGCCGTCTTCGTTCCCTCGGCGAAGGGACCGTCCATCGGCGCGGCGAGGACGGCGTGGCGTGCGGGGGCGGCGATCCGCTCGGTGCGGCCGGGCAAGGCGTCGCTCGCGGAGGGGATGCGGGGCTTGGGGGAACCGGAGAACCACATGACACGCGAGCATGCCATCGCTCGCCGGGGCGCGCCCGTTCGCCCGTTTACGGCGGGCACGCGACGTCCGTGTTCGGCGCGCTCGGGGTCCCGTGAAAGGCGGGGAACCACGAGCTCACCGCGGGCAGCCACTTCGTGAAGTCCGACGCGTCCTCGATCGAGCAGTCGGCGGGCAGCTCGACGGACGTGCCCACCGGCGGCTTGAGCGCCGGCCACGTGATCGTCGTCACGAGCTGCCCTGCGAGCGTGAGCGTGACCGTGCCTCCCTCGTTGCGCAGGACGTCGCCCGGCTGGTTCGACCAGGCGATGACGATGCCGGGGAGGTCATGGTTGATGACGGGATCGGCCGAGTCGGCGACGAGGAAGGAGCCGCCCGGCCCGACCCAGGTGTCGGCCACGACGTCGAACGAGTGGAGCTTCGCGCCGACGGGACAGTCGCCATGGAGCCCGCGCAGGTTCACCGCGCAGCCCGCGACGTTGGCCACCTCGAGCCACTCGCCGTAGTCGCCCGTCCCTGCGACCGACTCGATCATGAGCTCGTCGACGACGAGGTCGCCCGGCCCGATCGCCGAGGCGCACGCCCCGTCGGGCGGGGGAGCCGCCTCGGGCACGCCCGCCGTCGCGTCGTCGGGCGTCGTCGTCGTCGATGCGTCGACCGTGGGCCACGAGGACGTGCCCGCGTCCCACGCCGGGCCGACCGAGACGTCGTAGTCCCCGGCGAACGGGTCACCCGCGTCGTCCCCCGTCAGCGCGCCGAGCGCCGCGTCGTCGGTGCCTTCGTTCGGGGGCGCTGCGATGGTCGGTGGCGCGGGCTCCCCGCACTCGAGGAGGGCGGCGAAGGCTGCGAGGACGAGGACGAGCAGGGCCGGCGGGGTTCGCATGCCGGCCCGCAGAGCAACGGTCGAGCCCACCGCGGACCACCGGGATCTCCGCGCAATTCGCGACGTGGGGGGTGTCCCGGACAGTTCGGCGGGTGTCCCGGGACAGTCGGCCGTCGCCGTTCGACCGGACGCGGGGCACCGGGCACGGCGCTCGCATTGGGCCGAGCATGCGCTTCCTTCGAACGATGCCCGTCGTGACCCTCGTCGCCGTGCTCGCCGTGTCGCTCGCCGCGTGCTCGGGCGGCACCAGCGGCGGCGCCGGCTCCACCTGCGCGCCCGCCACCCACCGCGCCACGGCCGCTGCCTGCGCGGCCACGCAGATCCCCGCGCTCGGCGACGCGGGGCCGCCGTCCGCATGCGCCACGGATGCCGACTGCGCGACAGCGGGATCAGAGTTCCCGCACTGCGTGTCGGGGACCTGCTCGTTCGACGAGTGCCTCTCGGACGCAGACTGCCCGAACCAGGGCGTCTGCGGGTGCTCGACCGAGTACTACGGTGGCAACGCCGCGTACCACCCGAACGTCTGCGTCGCGGCCACCTGCCGCGTGGACTCGGACTGCGGGAGCGGAGGCGTCTGTGCGCCGAGCCTCGGCACGTGCGGGTCGCTCGACAGCTTTCACTGCGCGTCCGCGAGCGCGCCTGCGTGCGCGACCGACTCCTCGTGCAGCTACAGCGACGAGGTCGGCCAGTTCGCGTGCGGGCAGCCCGCCCTCTGCAACGGCTGACCGCTCAGAGGATCTCGGACGTCTCGCCGGGCGAGAGACGCCGTCGCCCGCGGTGCGAGGGGGCGGCGGCGGGGAGCTCGTGCGAGGACGGAGCCGTCGCCGCGCTCGGAGCGGGTGCCGGCGAGAGCGACGGAGAGAGGGGCGACGGTAGAGGAGGTCGTGCAGACGCGGCGGCGGAGGAAGCGGCGGCTTCTGCCGCGGGGGGAGCGCGAAGGTGGCCGCGCAGGACGAACCACACGCTCCACGCGCCCAGCAAGAGGACGCAGGCCGCGATCACGCCGCGGCGAACCACTCGGCGGTGCGCGTCGCCGACGACGTCGAGGAGGGATCCGTCGTCTGCGTCGCCGGGAAGCTCGATGACCGGGGGAGGGGACATCTTGAGGGTGGCGAGCGCGGGCGCGGGCGTGGGCGCGAGCGCAGGCGCGGGCACGAGCGCGGGCGCGGCGCTCTTCTCCCCGGGATCGACGAGGCTTGCGCGGCCGGCGCCGCCGCCGAGGACCGTCGCGGCGATGGCTCGCCAGCGGCTCGTCGTCGTGGACGGCGCGGAGACCCACTTCTTCGCGACGGCCGTGAGCGAAGGCCGCCGCCTCGCCGCCGGACGGCCGCGCGGCGGAGCCGGAGTCCGGCGCAGGAGCCGCAAATGTTCCTGCGGAGGGGGCGCCGGCCGCGTCGGTCGCTCCTCGGCTTCGAAGGCATCTCGATCCGGGGCGCTCGCGCGAGGGTCGTCCGGCATGGCGCTATACCAATGAGGATACGCGCGGCGCGACCGAACGGCACCTGAATCGCCGTCGTCGCGCGACTTCGCTCGGCGCGCGTCGCACCCGGACGCACCCGTCCCGCGGGTCGAGCCGGTCCTGCTACTTCGGCAGCCGCATCACCTGGCCGGTCTCCGTCGTGGCGCCGCTGTCGGCGACCTCGCCCGCGTTGAGCCAGTAGATGCTCGTCGCGTCGCCCGTGATGTCGAAGGGTTGCTTCTGTCCTCCGGCCATCGTGACGACCACGTCCGAGCCGTCCTTCTTGCGCCGTCGCACGGTGCCGTCCTGGTAGCCGTCGCCGGGGTCGCCTTGCTCGACCCAGTAGACGTAGAGCCCGTCCGGGTCGGAGACCGGCTGGATGAACGGCGCGCAGCCCTGGCAGGTCTTCTCGCTACCCAACCTGACGGTGAACGGCCGCCCGTACGCCGGGACGCCGGACGTCTGCGCCCCGAACACGTTCGCGTACAACACGAGATGCCGTGGGAGCCCATCGCGCCGTGGGGCTTCATGGGCACGCCCGCGGGGCTCGTGAACCTCTACGCGCTCGCCGCCCCGGCGTATCGCGCCCGCTCGATGGGTGACTGGCGCCGTGGTCGACCGCCGGACCACCGAAGGCCTACCATCGCAGGAATGACGAGCTCGCGAGGTCCCCGTCCGCAGGCGGTTCGCGTCATGGAGGCGATCCCCGCGTCGGGGACGTCGCGCCTCACGGCCGAGCAGATCGCCGCCGAGAAGATCCCGACGCCGTCGCACCTGCTCCTCGGCCCGGAGCTCGCGCGCGGCGGGATGGGGCACGTGCACCCCGCGGTCGACCGGAACCTCCTGCGGAACGTCGCCCTCAAGCGGCTCGACAAGGACATCGCCACCAAGGCCTTCTACCGGGACGCCTTCATCGCCGAGGCGCAGATCACCGGGCAGCTCGAGCACCCCAACATCGTCCCGGCCCACGAGCTCGCGGTCGACCCGAACGGCATCCCCTACTTCACGATGAAGCTCGTGCAGGGCGACTCGTTCCACGGGTGGCTGAAGAAGCACCCGCTCGGCACGCTCGAGCGCATCGCGGGCGGCATCGAGGTGCTCCTCAAGGTGTGCGACGCGCTCGCGTACGCGCACGACCGCGGCGTCGTCCACCGCGACCTCAAGCCGTCCAACATCATGGTGGGCGCGTTCGGGCAGGTCTACCTGATGGACTGGGGCCTCGCGAAGCTCCTCCACTCCGACCCCGCGTCCGGGCCGGGCGCGCTCATGAACGCGCCGGGGCCGGTCGGGACGCCCGACTACATGGCGCCCGAGCAGGCGCGGGGCACGCCGGGCGACGTCGACGAGCGGTCGGACGTCTTCGGCGTCGGCGCGATGCTCTTCGAGGTGCTCGCCGGGCACGGCCCGTACGGGCCTCTGAACGCGACTGCGCAGGATCTGCTCGCTCGGGCCGAGGCGGACCAGGTCCTCTCGATCGACGCGGCGTGCGAGAAGGTCGGCGTCGCCCGGCGCATCCGCGCCGTCGTCGAGCGCGCGACGAAGGCCAACCCGGCCGACCGCTTCCAGACCGTGACCGAGATGCAGGACGCGATGCGCGCGTTCCTCCACGGCGGCCTGCACCTGCCGCAGAAGACGTTCGAGCCGGGCGAGATCATCGTGCGCGAGGGCGACGAGGGCAGCGAGGCGTACATGATCGTCGCCGGGCGGTGCCGCGCTTACCGGACCGTCGGCGACAAGGAGGAGACGCTCGCCGTCATGGAGCCCGGCGAGGCCTTCGGCGAGATGGCCCTCATCCTCTTCGAGCCTCGCGCCGCGAGCGTCGTCGCGCTCGACCGCGTCACCGTGACGGTGCTCGACAAGGCCACGATGAACGAGGGCCTCGGCCTCTCCGGCTGGACGGGCGCGCTCGTGAGGGCCCTCGCGCAGCGCTTCGCGGATCTCGAGCGCATGGTGCGAAGCAGCGGCATGCGACGCGGGTAGGCGCCCGGCGCTCGTTCACTTTTCCACGGCTTGCCCCGGCGGCCGCAACGTGGCTTCGTTCCCTCGGCCGTCGCGGACGGTCCGGAGGCGATCGATGAAGACGTGGGCGGTGCCGGTGGGAGTGCTCGTCGCAGGGGTCGCGGTCGCGTGCGGCAGCGGAGGCTCGTCGCCTTCGAGCGCGGGCGGCGACGGCGGATCGAGCGGCGCGTCGAGCAGCGGGAGCGGTTCCGGGGGCACGAGCTCCGGCGGGACGGCCTCGTCGAGCGGCGCGGGGAACGGCGAAGGCGGCTCCGGCTCGAGCAGCGGAGCGAGCGACGGAGGGTCGAGCAGCGGCGCCAGCGACGGTGGCTCGAGCAGCGGCGCGACCGACGGCGGTTCGAGCAGCGGCGGCGTCGACCCGACGCACCTGCCGACGGCGAGCGGCGCGTGCCCCACGTTCGCGAACGGCGTGGTCACCATCACGGCCGGCAGCGCCACGATCCAGGCGCAGACGTGGATGGGCACGACCGGCGGCGGGCCTCTCATCCTCTACTGGCACGCGACGGGGAGCAACGCGACGCTGGAGGTGCCCGCGGCGCTCGACACCGCCGCCGTGACGGCGGCCGGCGGGATGATCGTCGGCTTCGAGGCGTCGACCCGCACGGGAACGCCCACGGGAAACACGGGCGACGACGTCTGGTACACGAGCGACGTCGCCTTCGCCGACCAGGCCGTGGCGTGCGCCATCGCGCAGGTGCACGTCGACCCGCAGCACATCCACGCCGCGGGCTACAGCGCGGGCGCGCTGCAGACCGTCTACATGTGGTTCGCGCGCTCGGGCTACGTCGCGAGCGTCATCAGCTACTCCGGCGGCGACGTCATCATCGACGAGGCCGCGTTCCAGGACTCCGCGCACGCCGGCGCCGCCATCGTGGCGCACGGCGGCTCCGGCGTGGACACCTACGGCACGACCGACTTCGCCGCGGCGAGCGCCTCGTGGGAGACGCAGATCACGCAGGCCGGCGCGCTCGGCGTCGACTGCAACGACGGAATGGCGCACGTCTACGTCCCGCGCCTCTCGAACCTGAAGCCCGTGTCCTTGCCGTTCTTCCAGGCGCACCCCTTCGGCGTGAAGCCCGAGCCGTACACGACGCTGCCGAGCGGGTTCCCGAGCTACTGCACGATCGACTGAGAGAGCACGACGCAACGGAGGTCCCATGCCCGCACTCACCCAGCTCATCGGCTTCGTCTCGGTCACCGATCCGGCGCGCGCCCGCGCCTTCTACGGCGAGGTGCTCGGCTTCCGCCTCCTCGACGAGGACGACTACGCCCTCGTCTTCGACGCCCACGGGTCGATGGTGCGCGCCGGCAAGGCCAAGACCTTCACGCCCGCGCAGGGCACGGTCATGGGCTGGGAGGTGGAGGACATCCGCGCGGCGGTGAAGGAGCTCGCCGGCCGGGGCGTGAAGTTCGAGCAGTGGGGGCTGCCCTTCATGAAGCAGGACGAGGACGGCGTCTGGCTTCCGGGCAACGGCGACGCCGTCGCGTGGTTCAAGGACCCCGAGGGCAACGTGCTGTCGATCTCGCAGCACGCGAAGCGGCCTGCGAGGGGGTGACGGGCGCTCGCACGGCCGGGCAGGTCTTCGATCTGAGCGGCGCGACGAGAGAGACGAGAGCGAGGGCACGTTCGGGTACCCTCTCACGTCATGCCCGGCGTGCCCTATCGCCTCGCCGAGCCGGGGCCGAGCGCCCTCGGGCCCTTCGTTCGCGCGCACGCCAACCGCGGCGGCTGCGTGGTCTGGGCCATGCTCGCCTTCCTGACCGTGATTATCGTGGGAACCGCGGCGTTCCGCGGCCTACCGCTCTCGGTGGCGGTGGAGATGGGCGTGGTGCTCGTCGGGGGCGCCCTCCTCCTCGCCTGGATGCAGCGACGGCGCGGCACGTCGCGCATCGATCTCCACGAGAAGGGCATCGCCTTCCGTGCGCCCGGCCGTCTCACCAGCATCGCGTTCGACGACGTGCAGAGCGTGACCTCCTGGTCCGCGCGCAAGGGCGCCGCGGGCGTGGAGACGCAGGTTCACGAGGTGCTCTCCACCGGCGGGGCGCGCATCGCATGGAACCTCCTCTTCGACCGCGCGCTCGAGCTTCTCGAGGCGGTGCACGCCGGCACCCTCGAGCGCCTGCGCACGAAGGCTCTCCGCGCCTACGACGCGGGCGAGACCGTTCGCTTCGGCCCTCTCGCGGCGTCCGACGAAGGCATCCAGGACGGCACCGCTGCGGTCGTCCCCTGGGCCGCCATCGAGCGTGCCCGTGTCCACATGCCTGCGGTAGCGACGGGCCGGGTCGTGTCGCGCGTCGAGATCTGGCGGAAGAACGAGCGCGTGCCGTTCTCGGCGCACCGCTCGGACGCCGTCCCCAACGCGCGCGTGCTCCTGGAGCTCATCGAGCTCGCCGTCGCGAACGAGAACGCGCCCGCGTCGGAGCGCCGTTGACGTGGCCACGTCGAACGTGGCGAGCGCGCATCGCCCGCCTCACGGCCCGCTCATCGCGACGAGCGTCCTGTACGACGGCCCCTCGGTCGACACGGCCGTCCACTCCGCGCCGTCCCACTGCCACGTGTCGTCGTAGTACGTCGCGGCGCCGTCCCAGCCGCCGAAGAGGACGACCTTCGTGCCGAGCGTCGCGATGCCGGGCGACTCGCGCGGGTCGGGCGGCGTCGCGGGGCTCGCCTGCGTCCAGTCGCTGCCGTCCCACGTCCACGTCTCGTCGAGCTCCGGTCCCGAGGTGCCGCCGAAGAGGACGACGGCGCCGCCGAGCGTCGCGGCGACGGCGAACTCGCGCTTCGACGGGCTGTGGGCCGGAGTCCTCTGCGTCCAGCTCGTGCCGTCCCACGTCCACGTGTCGCCTTGCATCTCGAAGCTCGCGTCGCGCCCGCCGAAGAGGACGACCTCGTTTCCCAGCGTGGCCATCGCGGCGCCCTGGCGCGCGCTCGGCCCGGTGCCGCTCTTCTGCGTCCAGCTCGCGCCGTCCCACGCCCAGGTGTCGCCGAAGGGGCCGCCCGCGGACTCGCCTCCGAAGAGGACGACGTCGCCGCCGAGCGTGGCGGCCGACGCGGCCTCGCGCGCAGACGGGCCGGCGCCGGTGGCCTGCGTCCACGAGCCGCCGTTCCAGACCCACGTGTCGCCGAGGTCGTTGCTCTTCGCGTCCATGCCCCCGAACATCACGACCGTGCCGTGGAGCGGCGCCGCGACGGCGGCCTGACGGGCCGGAGGCGGAGCGCCCCCGTCGCTCTGCGCCCAGGAGATGCCATCGAACGTCCAGGTGTCGGCCATCGGCGTGTTCAGGACGCCGCCGAAGAGCACGACGTCCGTGTTCGTGCCGCACGCCGTCCCGCAGCCGCCCTCGCCCGTCGAGGGAGCGTCGGTGAAGGGGGCGTCGATGGTGGAAGCGTCGCCGGCGGGGCCGTCCGGGTTCGCGCCGGCATCCCCGTGCGCCGCGCCGTCGTCGCCGGAGCTTGCGTCGCCGCCGTCGGCCGGGTGGCTCGCGTCGTCCCCGACGCCCCCGTCGGCCCGCCCGCCGTCCGCCAGCGCGCTGTTCTTGAAGGAGCCGCAGCCCGCGGCCGCCACCAGCAAGACCGAGAGCGACACGAAGAGGGCAGCGACGGCCGGACGCACGTCGCCAGGATACGCGGCGTCCGAGCAAATGCTGCCTCGGCGCGCCGGACGGCCGTACGCGGGCCGGACGGCGTGAGGTGACGGCTACGCCCGGCTCCTTCGCGCCTTGAGCCGCTGGAAGTGCCGCCGCGCGATGCCCGAGGCGCGCGCGGCTCTCTGCCGCGAATGAGCGGCCTCGCGACGGCGCGAGCCGGTTCCGGAGAAGAGGATACGTCAGCGGTCATTTCGGGACCAGGGGACCCGGCCGTCACTTTTTCTTCACTTCGCACGCAACCTCCGCCCGCCGCCGTCCGATGGGAGGGCAAAGGAAGAGAGGAACCGTGAAGACGCTGGACCAGATCGCGAAGGACCTCGAGGAAGGCCGCGAGGCCGTCGCCGACGCCTACCGCCGGGCGAAGCAGCGCGGCGTGTCCGTGCCGGTGCGCCCGGAGGAGCTGCGCCGCCTCGCAGAGCTCTGCTCGCGCGAGCTCCCGCCCATCGCCCGGCTCGCACGCACAGCCGCCCACGGCGCGCCGACCGAGCCTGCCGCCGCCACTCACCCGTTCATCCGCTGCTAGCCGCAGCGGGTCGATCCATCCCGAAAACGAAACGAAGCCAACCAGAGACAAGGAGTTTTTCCATGAGCAACGTAGCGGCCCCCTCGAACGTCGGCGGAACCGGCGGCGTCGACCCCTCCGGCATGTCGCCGGACCTGCTCCTCGAGTACTGCGAGTCGCAGCTCGACAACTACGGCAGCCAGATCGACGACCTCATGACGCAGCAGCAGCAGCAGCTCGGCGACCAGCAGGTCGTGAGCAACTTGAAGAGTCAGCTCGAGCAGATGGGCACTCCTCAGAACAACACCCAGCTCCAAGCTGCGTATCAGGACTACCAGAGCGCCATCGCCCAGTGCAGTGACCCGTCGGTGAAGCAGCAGCTGACCACCGCGTGCGCCGACATGTGCAGTGCATACAGCTTCAACCCCAATGAGGCTCCGGCGTCGCCCCCCACGGCACTCGGCGGGTTGATCCCCCTGAGCCCGACCTTTCTCGCAGCAATCAAGTCGCCGAACGCGCCCACGGATGCCCAGTGGCAGGGCACGACCGACGCCGTCGGCACGATCGCCGGCAACATCACGAGCAACTCGCAGATCCAGATGATGCAGCTCCAGCAGCTGGCCAGCTACCAGCAGCAGGCGACGGAGCTCACCATCAACCTGCTCGGCAAGCAGGACAGCACGCTCCTCGACGAAGCCAAGGGCGGCTGAGGAGAGCTGCCATGAACGCCGCCGAGTTCCTCTCTTCGCTGCGACGGACGCCCGTTGCTTCGGCGCCTCCGGGCGCCGAGGAGCTGTATTCCGCCGGGCACTGGCTCCTCTCGGAAGACCGACCCGCCGACGCGGCGAAGGTCTTTCGCGCGATGCTGCTCGCCGCACCGACCGACGAACGCGGCTGGCTGGGGCTCGGCGAGTGCCACCAGCGGATCGACCAGCCGCGGATCGCCCTCGAGATGTACGGGACGGGCTCGGTGATCGCCCCGCGATCCGTGCGCTGTCACCTGGCCCGGGCGCGCGTCCTGCGCGCGCTCGGGCGGGACGACGAAGCCGACCTCGCCCTCGACGCAGCCCACACGGACGCCGAGGAGCGAGGGGACGACGAGCTCCTCGCGCTCGTGGCACTCGAGACCAGGAGGACGTCGTGACCTCCGCCGTATCGAACACCGCTCCGGTCACCGCTACGCCGTCGCAGACGACCGCGCCCGCGAACGCGGCGACGCAGACCTCGCTGCTCCCGTCGCCCGGGGACGTACCGACCGATCCGATCCTGATGCTCTTCTATTGCGACACGAAGCAAGAGCAGGTCTCCGAGACGAGCGGCGAAAAGGAGGTCGAGAACGCCCAGGACCTCCAGCAGCAGGCGCTGAAGAAGGAGCAGGACGCGATCCAGAAGGAGGTGGACGCGGCCAAGCACAAGAGCTTCTGGGACAAGCTCGGGAAGATCTGCGGCGACGTGGCGAAGGCTGCGGCCGTCGTGGCGTCGGTCGCGGCAGCGGTCGCGACCTGCGGCGCCGGGAGCCCGCTTGCCGTGGTCGCCGTCGCCGGAGCCACGCTCTCCAGCGCCGGTTTCGCCGACAGCGAGCTGCACGTGCTCCAGAAGCTCGGAGTCAACGCGCAGGTCGCGAACCTCCTCGACGCCGGGATGAGCGCGGCCGGAGGCGGCGCCGCGCTCGGTGTGGCCGCCGCCGTCCACGCGACGACGGCCTTCATGGCCGGCGCCTCCGTCGTCTCCGGTATCGGCACCGTCGGCTCGGGGGCGGCGACGATCGGCTCCGGGGAGTCGCAGGCTGCCGAGGAACGAGCGCAGGCGGACCAGGTCTCGGCACAGGCGCGGCAGGACGACCTCCGGCGCACGACGGACCACGTCCTCGAGGAGATGAAGAGCGGGTCGGACCAGACGACCGCGGAGCTTCGCACCGTGGCCGACACGAAGAACATCCAGGAAGACACGATGTCCGCCGCGGTCGCGGCGCAATGAAAGGCAAAGGATCATGGGTACGACTTCGGGAGTGAGTGGCGGCGCCTACGTTGCGCCTGTCACCGGTCAGGACACGACGGCCTCGAACGCGGCGAACAGCAGGGAACCGTCGCTGCTCCCGGAGCCGGCCGGCATCGGCAGCGGTGCCATCGGCATCGCCATGCTGATGACGCGCATCGATCAGCAGGACCGGAACGACGAGAGCCAGACCGAGGACGCCGCGAACGTCGCCGCGGAACGCGACGATGCGCAGCGCGTGCAGGACATGGAGAAGAAGGCGAGCGACGACGTCGCAGGGGCGTGGGCGAGCGGGATCGCCGGCATCGCGGCCGGCGTCCTGACCATCGGCTCCGGCGTGGCCAGCGACCACCTCGGCGCGGGCGGGGTCGCCAACGGCATCAACTGGCGAACGGTCCTCGCGGGGGCGTCGACGGGCGTGAACGCGGCCGGCGGGATCGTCTCCGGCGGGTACAAGGCGGCGGCGGACGGCGACGACGCCTCCGCAGCCGCGGCGCAGGCATCGGCCGACGCAGACGTGCGGCAGTACGAGCACGCGAACACCCAGGTGCAGAACGACACGCAGGAGCAGGCGCAGGTTCAGCAGACCCTCGCAGCGGTCCTCCAGTCGGAAGCCGCGACACGGTCGGCCGCCACCGGCTACCGCGGCTGAATCGGCGGGGGAGAGCGCTTTTCACGCAACCTCCCCGCCCGCGCGTCCGATGGGAGGGCAAAGGAAGCACGCCATGCCCTCTTCGCTCTTCGCCCGGCTCGCTCGCACCTCGCGCCGCCGGGTCTTCCGCGCGCTCGCCGTCGCTCTCGTCGCCCTGCCTCTCGGCGTCGGCATCGGCGGCTGCGCGAGCAACCCGCCCCTGCCCCCGAAGGCCATCGCGCTGAACGGGGCAGGGGCGGTGGCCCTGGCGAACGGGAACCTCGAGCTCGCGTACGCGCGCCTCGCGCTCGCGCTCGAGTACAACCCGCGCTTCACCGAGGCGTGGGTGAACCTGGGGCTCGTCGAGGAGCGGCGCGGGAACTTCGACCTGGCGCGCCGCGACTTCGTGAAGGCGCGCGACCTCAACCCCGACCTCCCCGCGCCGCACCACGCGCTCGGCGTGCTCGCGGACGCCGAGGGCCACACGGCGGAGGCGGAGAAGCTCTATCGCGCCGCCCTCAAGGTGGACCCCGGCTTCGCGCCGGCGCGCATCAACCTGGCGCGGCGGCTCTTCGCGCGCGGCGACTTCGAGGAAGCCCGGGAGCACTTCCTGCGCCTCACGCAGGTGGCCCCGGACGCGCTCGACGGATGGACGGGCCTCTGCGAGACGCTCCTCAAGCTCGATCGTCGAGACGACGCGCGCGCCGTCGCCGGACACGCACGCGAGGCGTTCGGCGACCTCCCCGCGATCGCGCTCCTCGAGGCGCGCTTCCTCCTGTTCGACGGCCGCTACGACGACGCGGCGAAGGCGCTCGAGCCGCTCGCGTCGCGGGCGAACCGGCCCCAGAAGGTCGAGGCCCTCGCATGGCTCGCCGTGGCGCGTCTCGGCGAGGGCGACGTGGCCGGAGCCACCGACGCCGCCGAGCGTGCGACCTCGCTCGACCCGGACGACGCCGTCGCGCGCTACGCGCTCCGCACCGCACGAGACGCGCACGGCGCGCGTCGATGACGATTTCACGCAACCTCACGCCCGCAACGCCCGATGGGACAGCAGAAGGAGACCTCACCATGGACCCGATGATTCCCGTGAACCCGCCCCGTACCGACGTCGTGCTCGTCGAGAGCACGCAGCGACCCACCCCGCGCCCCGCCCGCGTGGCCTTCGGCGACGTCCTCGCCGCCGGTGCGAGCGGCATCGCCCAGGGCGCGCAGCTCGCGGTGAGCGCGCTCCCCGGCTCCGCCGTCACCGCGGCGGCCGTGCGCGGCGGCGGCAGCACGTCCTCGGCGTCGATCCTCGCGCTCAGCCCGACGAGCGGCACGACGACGGCCGAGGGACCCGGCGGCGCGGGAGGGTCCCCCTTCTCGTCGGTGGGTATCCCGCTCGCGTCGTCGACGGGTACGAGCACGTCGAGCAGCCCGCTGGGCGGTCTCTCGCTCGGCGGCGCAGCCAGCAGCGGCGACCCGACGAGCACCATCGAGGCGTCGCTCCAGCAGTCTGCGAACCTCAACCTCTACTACCTCCAGCTCCAGGAGCAGGAGGACTCGCAGAACCGCGCCTTCACGGCCCAGAGCAACATCCTCAAGACCGAACACGACGGCTGCAAGAACGCCATCGGCAACATCCACTCCTGAGCGGCCGATGCGCATCGCACCGAACGAAGCGCGCGTCGCGCCGCCCACCCCGGCCGCGTCGCACGCCCTGCATGCGGCGGCGCCTGCGTCCGGCACCCCGGAACGGTCGCCGTTCGCGACGCTCCTCCACGGCCTGGGGAGCCAGATCAACCAGGGCGAGGCGATGATGCGGGGCGCAGTCTCGGCCGCGCACGACCTCGGGCCGTCGGAGCTCATCGCGCTCCAGGCGGGGGTCTACCGGTACAGCGAGGCCATCGACCTCGCCTCGCGGCTCGTGGACCACGCAGCGACGAGCCTGAAGACGGTCGTGCAAGGTGGCGGCCAATGAGCTCCGTGACCGCCCCCGCGCTTCCACTCGCCTCGACGCAGAAGCCGCCGCCCACCGCGGTCACGCTGGCCCCGGGGACGGCCGTCCCCGTCGTCCGCGCCCCGCTCACGCGCATCGAGTTTCGTTCGCTGCTGCGTGAGTCCTCGGTGCGCGACGACGCCTCGCCGCGCGAACCGAAGGGCCTGGCCTCTCCCTTCGCACCACCCGTCGGCTCGTCGTCCGCGCCGTGGCTCGCCTCGTCGTCGCAACCTCGTTCGTCGCCGTCGGAGGGGCACGATGCCCTCGACCGACTGGCCGCCAGCGAGGACGCGACCTCACCGGTTGCCGCGCGCGACGGCGATCCCCTCGATCCCTTCGCCCGGCATCACGCTTCGATGGGCCCACCGGAATCCTTTCGCCAGCTGGCCTTCGAACCCGGCGGAATCCCCATGGCCCAGGCGTTCGCCGCTGCACCGGCCGACGCACCCTCGCCGCGCGCGGTCGCCTCGCTCGAGGACCTCCTGCCCGCGCTCGTGCGTCGTGTCGCCTTCTCGGGCGACGGGCGCCGCGGGACCATGCGGCTCGAGATCGGCGCCGGGCGCTTCGCGGGCTCCACGCTCCTCGTGCACGCGGACGGCGGTCGCGTTCGCGTCCACGTCGACGTCCCCCCCGGCGTGGACGCCTCGGGCCTCCACGGGCGGATCGCCGAGCGGCTCCAGGCGCGCGGCATCGCGGCCGACGCCGTCGAGGTCACGTGAAGCGCGCGATTGCCCTCAGGTACGATCCCGACGAGCAGCAGGCGCCGGAGATCGTGTCGGCGGGAGACGGCCTGCTCGCCGAGCACATCGAGCGCGCGGCGCTTCATTACGGCATCCCGGTCGTCCGGGACGTGCCGCTCGCGGCGGCGCTGTCGGAGCTCGCCGTCGGCGAGCAGATCCCCGAGGCGCTCTACGAGGCCGTGGCGGCGCTGCTCAACGAGCTCGCTGGCGGCGGGGAGAGCTGAGGGGCGAGGTCGACCTTCCGGCCCGGCGTCGCTTTCCACGCAACCAGTCCCGCGCCGCGTCCGATGGGAGGGCAAAGGAAGACCGTCATGCCCTCCCGCCCGCTCGGCCCGATCCCCGTTGCCTTCGCTTTCGCTCTCGCGGCGTCCCTCGCCATCGCTTCCGGTACGGCGCGCGCCTCGGACGACGTGCCCACCTTCGCCGACCGTTCGACCCGTGACGTCGTCGAGGTCGACCGCTCGTTCGCCATCCTGCTCGATCCCCTGGCCATCTCGGCCGGCGTCTACGGCGGGGACGTCGACTTCGTCCTCGGCCGGCACTTCGCGGCGAGCGTCGAGGGCGACGTCTACACGCTGAGCAGCGGCGTCGCGACGGCGTTCGGCGCGGGCCTCCTCTTCTATCCCGGCACTGCGTTCCACGGTCTCTACGTGCAGCCGCGCGCCGTCTTCGCCCGCCCCCTGTCCGAAGGTTTCACGCACGTCGACCTCGCCACCGACGCCTTCGGACTCGGCGCGACGGCGGGCTGGCAGTGGACGTGGGACTACGGCTTCACGGTCCGCCTCGGCGGTGGGGGCATGTACTTCCTCGGCGGAACGGGTGCCCCCGGCGCCGTGGCTCTCGGGGGACCCCAGCTCGTCGTGGACGGCTCCCTGGGCTGGGCTTTCTGAAGTCGAGTCCGCTACTTGGCCGTAGAGCTTTCTCGACTGCCCATCCCATGTCTACGATGGCGGCATGAGCTCGAAGCGAATCTTGGGTCGAGGTGGGAAGTGGAGCGGCGCGATCCTGGCCGTCGCGATGCCGGGGGTGCTGCTGACCTTGGGTGGCGGTTGCAACAAGAGCAGCTCGTCCGACGTGACGCCCGATCCGTCCGCCTCGGCTGCGGTGGCTCCGGATCCCGGCGCGTCGTCCGCCGAGGCCACCCCGCCTGCGCCCGTCGTCGCCGGCGATCCCGACATCCCCATCAACGAGGCCATCGTCGGCACGACGCCGGTCCCGGCGGACTACGCCGCGGACAGCGCTCCCCCGGCCGCCATCACCGAGGAGCGCCCGGCGAGCCCCGACCCCGCGGACGTCTGGGTGCCGGGCTACTGGTGGTGGAGCTCGACCTATCACCGGTACGTCTGGGTCACCGGCGGCTGGCGCAATCCGCCGCCGGAGCAGAGCTGGACGCCGGGCAACTGGGTCTCCGCGTCGCCGACGCGGTGGATCTGGATGCCGGGCTTCTGGGGCACACACAACGAGCCGGCTCCGTCGTTCGCGGAGTCCGCGCCGCCCCCGCCGCGCTTCGAGGTCGAGCCGCCCGCCCCGGGCGTCGGCTACGACTGGACCCCCGGCTACTACGCGTGGCGTGGTGGCGAATACGTCTGGGTCGGCGGCGCCTGGGGCCGCCCGCCCGTCGTCGGTCTCGAGTGGGTGGCGCCGCGGTACGTCTTCTCCGGCGGCCGCTACTACTACCAGTCCGGCCGGTGGGATCACGATGCGGCGCACCGCGGCGTCGCGTACATGCCGAACGTGAACGTGAGGCCCGGCGAGAAGTTCACCCCCGTCGCCGTGTCGGCGTCCGTCACGCTCTCGCACGCCCGCTTCGTCAACACCGCCTCGCAGATCGTCGCGCACGGCGGCGAGCGCCAGGCGAACGGCTCGTACGTCCTGCGCGCGGGGCACACGCCGACGCCGCAAGGTGGACCCCCCAACGAGCACGGGGCGCCGAACGAGCACCCGCTCCCGAACGAGCACACGCTGCCGAACGAGCACCCGAATCCGAACGAGCACGGGGCGCCGAACGAGCACCCGCTTCCCAACGAGCACACGCTCCCGAACGAGCATCCGACGCCGACGGAGCGCCCGAACGAGCATCCGCTGCCCAACGAGCACACGCTTCCGAACGAGCACGGGGGGGCGCAGACCACGCCGCAGGGCAACCCGCACCCGTCGAACGAGAAGCTCCCCGTCGAGCAGCACGGTGGCTCCACCCCGCCGTCGCACGGGTCGCCGCCCCCCGGCGGCAGCCACTCGGGCGGGCACCACAAGCCGTGACCGACAAGCCCGCGCCGGTCCGCCTCACGCAGACGGCGAAGCGCGCAGGCTGCGCAGCGAAGCACCCCCCCGGGTACCTGTTCCCGCTCCTCGGGGGGCTGCCGGCGGTGACCGACCCCGCCGTCCTCGTCGGGAGCGCCACCGCCGACGACGCGGCCGTGTACCGCATCGACGACGAGCGCGCGCTCGTCCTGACGACGGACTTCTTCACCCCCATCGTCGACGACCCGTACGACTTCGGCGCCGTGGCCGCGGCGAACGCGCTGAGCGACGTCTACGCCATGGGCGGCAAGCCGCTCGCCGCGCTGAACATCGTCGGCTTTCCGGACGCGGAGCTCGACGTCTCGATCCTCGGCCAGATCCTCCGCGGTGGCGCCGACAAGGCCCGCGAGGCGGGGATCGACATCGTGGGCGGACACACCATCAAGACGGACGAGCCGATCTACGGGCTCTCCGTCACGGGGATCGTCCACCCGAAACGGATCGCCTCGAACGCAGGGGCCCGGCCGGGCGACGTGCTGGTCCTCACGAAGCCGCTCGGCGTCGGCATCATCACGACGGCCGCGAAGCAGGATCGCGACGCGGCCGGCGCCATCGGCGCGGCGGTCCGGCAGATGGCGACGCTCAACCGGGTCGCGGCCGAGGCAATGGGCCGCGCGGGGGACGCGGTGCACGCGTGCACGGACGTGACGGGCTTCGGCCTGCTGGGCCACCTCCGGAACATGACGCGGGCGAGCGGCTGCTCGGCGGTCATCGTGACGGCCGCCGTCCCCGTGATCGAGGCCGCCTGGGCGTACGTCCGCGAGGGCATCGCGCCGGGCGGTACGCACGCCAACCGGCGCTTCCTCGCCGAGTCGGTTGCCTACTGGTCGGGCGTCGACGAAGCCACGCAGCTCGTCCTCTGCGACGCCCAGACCTCCGGCGGCCTGCTCATCGCCGTCACGCCGGAGGCCGCGATCGCCCTCTGCGACGATCTGCTCGCCTCGGGCGTGCCCTGCGCGTCGATCGTGGGGCACCTCTCCGGCGGAACGCCGGGCACGGCGCACGTCGTCCCCGGCTGACGGCCGTCAGCCTCCGGGCGGCACGAGCTGCGCCTTTGCCGTGGCCGCCTCGATCACCGCCAGCTTCGCCTCGAGCGCCGATCGCACGATCGGATCCGCGGCGGGCTCTCCCTCGCGCAAGGCACGCGCGTAGGCCTTCCAGAGCGCGAGGGCTCCAGCGGCCGCGCGCCACGTCCCCCTGCCCCAGCCAGCGCCTGGCCCGTCCTTGCGCTCGAGGTCCCGCTGGACGCACTTCGACGTCTCGGGTCGCTTCGCGGGCGAAAGCTCCGCCACGGTCTTTGCCCCGAGGTCCGCGTACGTGTCGCACGCGCCGGGCATCGCAGCGGCCATCGCGCGAACGACGTTCGCGAGCTCTGCCTCGCCGGCGGGCGCGCGTGCGAGACGCGGTGCCACGTCGGCCATTCCGCGCGCGAGCGCGAGACGCAGCGCGTCCGCCCCGTAGCCGCGTGCCATCGTCGCTGCCGCGATCCACCGGTCGGGGTCGGGCACGAGGTCGCCTCGGTGGTCGCGCGCGAGGACGACCGCCACGGCGCCGGCCGAGGCCTGATCGGGGTCGTTCGCGTCGAAGCCGTTCTTCGCGCCGAGCGCACGCGCCACGACGTCGAGGCACCCTGTGGTGGTGCACGCCGGCGCATCGACCACGCCCGCCACCTGCGCGTCGCCCCCTTCGAGCAGCGCGTCTCGCAGCGAGGCCACCTTCGAACGGCAGCCCGCGGTCGCCGCCGCGAGGACGACCACCGCGAGCACCGCGCACGACCGACCCTTCATCGGGCGCGCATTGTGTCACACCGTCGCGAAGGCCGCGTCCGCGATGTCGATGGGGGTCGTGTCCTCTTCCGCCATCAGCTTCGCCTTGAGCTCCACCGTCGGCAGCACGTTGCGTGCGAAGTAGAGCGCGGCGGCGACCTTGCCGTCGTAGAAGGCCGCGTCGGGGTGCCCCGCGGCCACGCCCTTCTTCTTCTCGAGCGCGAGGGCGGCGCCCTCGAGGAGCATCCACGCGACCGTCGTCTCGGACATCATCTCGAGGTACCGGTTCGCGTGGAGCGGCACCATCGCGAGCTTGCCGGTCTGGAACCACATGAGGAGGCGCATCGCGCACCCGCCGAGGGCTTCCTGCGCGAGCGCGAGGGTCTTCACCGCGGGGCCGAGCGTCGCGTCGGCCGAGTGCTTCTTCACGAAGGCGGCGACGTCGGCGAGGTACATCTGGAGGTTCGCCCCGCCGGCCTGCCCGAGCTTTCGCCCGACGAGGTCCATCGCCTGGATGTGGTTCGTCCCCTCGTAGATGCTGAAGATCTTCGCGTCGCGGCAGTACTGCTCGACCGGGTAGTCGCGCGTGTACCCGGCGCCGCCGTAGGTCTGGATGGCCGTCTCGCAGATGCGGAAGCCCTGGTCGCTGCCGTAGGCCTTCACGAGCGGGACGAGGAGATCGACCTGCCCCTGGTGGTAGGCGACCTTCTGCTCGTCCTTGCCCTGGAGCGCGCGCACGTGGTCCTGGTGGTTGGCGAGCTTCACGGCGAGCGCGCGGATGCCCTCCACGCGGGACTTCATGTCGAGGAGCATCCGGCGCACGTCGGCGTGCTCGATGATGGGCACGCGCGGCGCGGTCGCGTCCTTCCAGTGCGTGATGGCCGAGCCTTGCTTGCGCTCCTTCGCGTACTCGAGCGCGTTGAGGTACGCGCTCGACGCGACGCTGAGGCCCTGCACGCCCACGGCGATGCGCGCGCTGTTCATCAGCTTGAACATCTGCGGCATGCCCTGATTGAGCTTGCTCTCGCCGCCGACGGGCCAGCCGATGCACTTGCCGGAGTCGCCGAAGTTGAGGATGCACGTCGCCGAGCCGTTGATCCCCATCTTGTGCTCGATGTTGGCGAGCGTGACGTCGTTGAACTCGCCGAGCGAGCCGTCGGCGCCGGCGCGCACGCGCGGCACGATGAAGAGCGTCAGCCCCTTGGTGCCCGCCGGCGCTCCGTCGACGCGCGCGAGCACGAGGTGGATGATGTTGTCGGCGAGGTCGTGGTCGCCGCCCGAGATGAAGATCTTCGTCCCGCGGATCGAGTAGCTCCCGTCCGGGTTGCGCGTCGCCGACGTCTTGGCGCTGCCGACGTCGCTGCCGGCCTGCGGCTCGGTGAGGCACATCGTGCCGCCCCATTGCCCGCCGAACATCCGCTGGCAGTAGAGGGCCTTCTGCTCGGCCGTACCGAACGACTCGATGACCTCGGACGCGCCGAACGCGAGCCCCGAGTACATTGCGAACGCGGTGTTCGCGCCGCTGATCATCTCCTCGATGAGCACCTGAACGGTGTGGGGCGCGCCCGCGCCGCCGTACTCCTGCTCGACCGAGATCTGCTTCCAGCCCGCCTCGTAGAGGCTCTTCCACGCCTTCTTGAAGCCCTGCGGCGTGACGACGCGCCCGTTCTCGACCTTGCATCCCTCGGCGTCGGCGACGGCGTTGATCGGCCCGATGACCTCGCGCACCCACCGGTAGCACTCGGTGAGCGTCGACCGGCACTCGTCGGCTCCCCACGCCTCGAACGGCGCCTTCCCCAGCAGCTCGTCGACGCGGAACTGCTCGAAGAGCAGGAACTGGAGCTCACGAAGATCGGCCTTGTACCGGTTGATCGCTTGGATGGGCTTCGACACGGGCGGGTCTCCTCGGAAAGACGGGCGGCGGAGCGCCAGAATGAATCGCCATTCAGTGTAGTGCCGCGCCGCGGCACGCGCCAGAGGGAGGCTGGCGGCCCCGTCTGGCGCGGGGGTGTCCGACGCTGCGAATGCCGGAGCAGCGGCGTGGTCGCGTCACGCCCAGGCGATACGGTAAGCCATCGACGTCGGGGAGAGATACGAGTCGAGCTCCGCGGTCACGACGCGCGTCGCGAACGTCTCGCAGCCCGCCGCGATGAAGCCACGGTAGGCGATGCGGAAGTAGCGGATCGCGGCGACCGGGTTGCCCACGAACTCGACTCGCAGCTCCTTCGGTCCCGTCCGGACGAGCCGTCCTCCTCCCCCGCGGAAGGACCGACCGTAGATCGTGAAGAACTTCTGCATCCCGAAGAGCGGCGTGATGCCCATTCCCCGACCCGCGGCGCGCAGGACCGTCCCCAGGAACGTCCGCTGGAGCGAGTGCACCACCGCGGCGCCCATGACGAGCTGCTCGTCGACGGGCACGTCGAGCGCATCGCACGCGCGGTAGTGCGCCACGCCGGCCTCGATGGGGATCCATCCCGCCGCCGCGTGCGACGCGAACGTGGTCTCGTGCTCCTCCGCGAGGAGCGTGCGGTACCTCTCGAAGTGGCCGTGGTCGCGCAGCGTCCGACGCGACGCGACCAGGAGCGTCCCCCGGCAGTGGGTGACCTCGGGCTGATCGGACAGCGTCGAGGGAAACGGGACGAGTTGTTCCTCCGGGTACGGGGGCAAGCCCGCTCGCAGTATACGGTGCGCGTATGATGCCGGCGATGGTCACGCGCAGCGCGCTCGTTCCGGTTGGCGTCTGCGCGGCGCTCCTGGCCGGGGCATCGAGCGTGCACGCCGCCACGAAGCAGTTCGCGCTCGCGGTCATGCACTTCAACATCCAGTACGTCGAGGGCGGCACGTACGGGCTCTGGCCGACGCCCCACACGGTCTGGGAGGTGAGCGACGAGCAGCTCCAGGACCTCATCGTGACGCAGAGCCTCGACCCCGTGCTCGATCTCTTCGCGGCGCACCCCACGTGGGGGACCGACATCGAGATGCAGGGCTACATGCTCGACGTCATCGCCGCCCGCCATCCGGACACGCTCGCCAAGATCCAGGCGCTCGCGACGTCCGGGCAGGTCGAGTTCGTCAGCTTCCACTACGCCGACCAGTACTTCATCGCCCACGCGCACGAGGACTGGTCGCGCTCCGCCGATCTGACGCAGCAGACCTTCGCGAAGTGGGGCGTGCCGCTCTCGTCGACCGTCTTCTGCCAGGAGGAGCAGTCGGGCGCCGGCATGGCGTCGGCGATGGCCGCGAAGGGGTACTCGACCCTCGTCTTCCCGAAGAACCTCTTCTCCTACCAGCTCGGCGCGGCGGCCCCGCATGCGCCGCTCTACCAGCTCGGCGACGTCTTCATGGTCACGACCGACGGAGGCTCGTACCCGGCAGGCTCCGACTCGATCCAGGTGACGTGGACCTTCGTCGACGACGGCGAGAAGCTCGCGACCGACGGGCTCGACCCGTACGTCGTCCCGTCGTTCGTGACCGTTCCGTCCGCGGTCGCTGCGTACGAATCGCAGCTCGCGAGCCTCGAGGCCAGCGGCTACGACGTCACGACGGTCGGCAAGTACGCCGCCGCCGTTCGCTCGATGATCACGCCCCCCGTGGCGCCGCCGCTTCTCGACGGCACGTGGCAGCCGGACTCCACGCATTCGAACTACCAGTGGACGGGCGGCGCGGGGCTTCACGGTCCGCAGGAGCGCGACGACGACAACCAGTCGCTCGCCGTCGTCGCCCACCGGGAGCTCGAGGCGGCCGCGACGATCGCGCGCGCGGCGGGAATCGACGCGTCGTCGGACCTCGATGCGGCATGGCGCGTCCTCTTTCTCGGCGAAGGGTCGGACGCGACCGGCGTGAACCCGATCCAGGGCGAGGTCGAGTACGGCCTCGCGTACGACGCCGAGGCGCTGCGGATCGCACGCGATGTCGTCGAGCGCGCGAAGGCGGCGATGGGCGCCGCGTCGGTGGGGATCGACACGCAGTCGGGAACCGTGACGCCGGGCGACACTCCGCCGGACCCGCCGCCGTCGATCGCCGAAGGTCCCATCGCCGTGACGCCGGGGGGCAGCGACGACCGGCCCGCGACGGTGGCGTGGGCGTCCGTCGACGCCGCGCACTGGCTCCTCTCGGTGACGTTCGCCCCGGGGACGGTCGGGCAGTCGGTATCGGTCGACTTCCCCGGCACCCTCGATGACATCGTCTACACGCCCGCGCTGACGGATGCGCCGGTACGCATCCCCCGCGGCGGCTTCGCCTTCGACACGTACGACCTCCCGCTCAGCGACGGCCTCGTGGGGCTCGGCGGCGGCTGGTGGATCGTCGAGGACGAGGGCCACGGTCACGTCGCAGCCGAGATCACGCCGGCGAGCGGCGACGTCCTCTTCCACGACGACACGTCGCCGGCGGGCGAGCACGAGACCTGGGTCTTTCACGTGCTCCAGGGAGACCTCGCGACCGCCGCCGCCGTCGCGCAGGCGGTGAACGTCCAGCCGAAGGTGTGGCGATGAGGGCGGCCGCGATCGTGTGCGCTCTCCTCGCCGTCGCCGCCTGCGACGAGAGCGGAACGCAGGTCGTGACCCGCTATCGAGGGACCCTCACGTCCGAGGTGATCGACACCGCGGACGTCACGCTCCTCCTCGCCGCGGACGGGAAGACCGTCACGGTGTCGCTTCAGTTCTCGAACGGCTACGGCTTCTTCGATCCGTCGTCGCCGGTCGCGATGACCGGGCGGCTCGACGCCTATCCCGAGTCCGACCTCGTGGCCTACGCCGCCACGCTGACCATCCCCCCCTTCGGAGGTGGGCCCTGCGGCGACACGACGCCGGTCTCGCTGGCGCTGTCGCTCGTCCGTCGCGGCGGCGACGCCCACGTCGGCGGCGGGCTCGCCGCGTACTGCGGTGCTGCGACGTATGCAGGCAACCCACAGCGCATCCTGCGACTCCAGGGGGATCTCCCGGCGCAGTGACGGTGTGACAGAATCGACGCGTGGAACCGTCCAGCCGCTCCCTTCGCGTCTCCCTCGGCGTTCTCGGCGTCCTCGGCGCCGCGCTCCTCTTCCCGGCCGTCGCGTCCGCGCAGACCGTGACCGTCGACGGGTCGAAGCGCTTCCAGACGATCGACGGGTTCGGCACGTGCCTCTCGGGCACGGAGGGCAAGCAGACGTGGTGGCAACAGCTCTACTACGAGGACCTCGCCGCCTCGATGGTCCGCGTCGACATCACGCCGACCTTCGCCGCGCCGTACAACGCGCAGAGCTACTGCTCGCCGTGGTTCGGGCAGGCCGCGCCGCTCTCGCTCGACAACGGCGGCAACGGCCCCGACGGGACGCGCACGCGGCAATACACCGGGCCCGCCGACTACTCGACGAGCTTCGGCGGCTGCAGCGCCCCCATCGCCGTCATGGGCACCGACATCGACAAGAACGCCGCCCTCTTCGACTTCACGACGGCCCAGGCCGTGCCCGGGCTCGTCGCGCAGCTCGGGACGAGCAAGGCATCGGAGCTCGGCGGCTTCGAGCTCTATGCGTCGATGTGGTCGCCGGCCCCGTGGGTGAAGATCACCTCCGGCAACACCTACGGCGGCGGCGCGTCGCCCCTGCCGACGGCGGGCGTCGCGTGGCCGTTCATCTGGGGAGGGAACTTCGCGGGCGGCAAGCTCGACGTGTCGGGCACTCCGCTCTCGCAGTTCGACGACGGAACGGGCCCCACGAGCGCCCTCACGCAGTTCACGCGCGGCCTGGCTGCGTTCCTCCACGGCTTCCAGAAGACGTTCAACGTCTCCTTCCACGCGATCAGCATCCAGAACGAGCTGAACTTCGAGGAGTTCTACAACAGCGCGACGTACCCGGCCGCCGCCGACTACGTCACGGCGCTGAAGGCCGCGCGCGCGGAGCTCGACCAGTACCCGGACCTGAAGACCATCGCGATCATCGGCCCCGAGGACCTCATGGGCGGCGACCCGTACGGCATGTGGCAGTACGGCTCCGGCTCGACGACCGTCGCGAAGAACCTCCAGTACCTGTCGGCCATCGCCGCCGACCCGACGGCGACGAGCGCCATCGGGGGCTTCAACATCCACGGCTACGGCTCGGACGGGACGTCGTCCGCAGGCGCGAACTCGCAGCTCTGGGACTGGTGGGCGAACGGCTGGACGACGAGCCCCGCGGGCGGGATCCCCGCGAACGTGAAGGGCTTCGCCGCCACGGGCAAGCGCTCGTGGATGACCGAGACCTCCGGCGAGAAGCCCGAGTGGCTCGCGTCGTCGACGAGCGGAGGGTTCCCGGATTCGGGCGCGTTCTCGATCGCCGTGAAGATCCACCAGGCTCTCACGACGGGGCAGGAGAGCGCGTGGCTCTACTGGCAGCTCACCGACGGCTCGGCGTCGAGCGACAGCGACGTGCAGACGCTCACCGACGCGACGCAGCTCGCGAACGACCCCAAGTACGTCGCGGCGAAGCACTTCTTCAAGTACGTCCGGCCCGGCGCGCAGCGCGTCTCCGCCGCGGTGAGCGGCGCCGGCGCGGCAGGGGACGGCGGCTCGGGTGGCGGTGCCGATGGCGGGGCCGGCTCGCTCCTCGCGAGCGCCTTCGTGCGTGACGCTTCGGGCGCGCTCACCGTCGTCCTCGTCAACGAGGCCTCCGCCGACGCGCACGTCGCGCTGGCGTTGACCGCGGCGCCCCAGGGGCTCTCGTCCCTCGCGGCGTACACCTCCGCGAACGGCTCGTACTGGCAGACGTCCCAGGTCGCCGTCGGCGGAGGGAGCGCCGACGTGACGGTGCCGGGTTACGGCGTCGTCACGCTGACGGGTACGGGCGCGCCGGTCGCGACGCCCGACGGGGGAACCACGGGCCCGGATGCAGGCCCCATCTCGCCAGACGGCGGGACGAAGGGCGGGGAGCCCGACGCGTCCGCGGGCGGCGGCAGCGACGCCGGCGCGGGCAACGGCGCAACCCCGTCCAAGTCGTCGGGCTGCGGGTGCACCACGGCCGGCGGCGCCGGCGGCGCTCCGTGGGCCCTCGCGCTCCTCGTTTCGCTCGGGTTCGGCGTGCGCCGTCGTCGCGCGCGTCGGTAGCGGGAGCTCATGGGCGGGAGGCGTCGTCTCTTTGGACGACGCAGGAGGCTGCGTTCCACCGGGCGCGGCGCTGGCAGGCTTGTTATCCTCCCCGGACCGATAGGAGAGCATCGATGGCCAGCGTTCAGAACGACGTTCGTGCCCGCCTCGCGTCACCGGACTTCGACTGCGGGAAGATCGAGATCCGCGAGCTGCGGGGCCGGGAGGGGATCTCGGAGCCCTTCGCGTTCGACGTCGAGGTGGTCGTCCCGGAGGATCAGACGTTCGGCGCCGCGCAGGTGCTCGGCAAGCAGGCGACCATCGTCTTCTCGCTCGACGACGCCGACGTGCGGAGCGTGCACGGGATCGTATCCGCGATGCGCGACGAGGCCGATTCGGCGGACGGGTACACGCGGCACCATCTGCACGTCGTGCCACGCCTCTTCCGCATGGCGCTGAGCGCGACGACCGAGGTCTTCCTCGGGAAGTCGGTCGTCGACATCGCGCTCGACAAGCTCGGACGCGCCAACCTCTCCGGGGACGACGTCCAGGTGCGGATCCAGGCGCCGCCGAAGCCCGCGGAGTTCCGCCTCCAGTATGCGGAGACCGACCTCGCGTTCGTGTCACGGCACCTCGAGCGCGCGGGCATTGCGTACTCGTTCGATCACTCGGGCGCGAAGGACGTGCTCGTCCTCTCGGACAACGACGCGCCCTTCGGCAACGCCACCGGGCCCGACACCATCCCCTACGTCGCGCGCACGCAGAAGCGCGGGGTCGTCGATGTCCAGATCCAGTCGGCGATGATGGCGTCGAAGCACACCGTAAACGACTACTGGTCCCTGCACCCCAAGCTGAATCTCGAGGGCGAGTTCAAGGTCGACGTCCCCTTCGCCGGACAGGTCGTCGACTTCGGCACGGGGCAGACGAGCGGGCAGGAGGCAAAGGCGCTGGCGGAGATCCGCGGGCTCTCACGCCAGGCGGTCGCCAACGGCGTCGAAGGTGCGTGCAACCTGCCGTACCCGGAGGCGGGCCGGACCATCGCGATCGACGGGCACCCGCTGCTCGGGAGCGATCGACTCCTGGTCGTCTGGGTCGAGCATCGCCTGACGCAAGGCGCCCGGATGCACGAGGGCAAGGACACGCACGAGTACGTGAACCGCTTCCGCCTCGCCGCCACCAAGCAGGCGTACCGGCCGCCCTTCGTCACGCCGTGGCCGCGCATCGCCGGGTACGTGCACGCGATCACCGACGCGCCGCTCCCCGGCACGCAAGGCATCGACCCGGTCCTCGACGATCAGGGGCGCTACACGGTGCGCTTCTACTTCGACGAGGCGGACGGCGCGAAGCGGCAGCAGTCGTCGGCGAGGGTGCGGATGCTCCAGCCGCACGTCGGCGGCAACTACGGGATGCACTTCCCGCTCAAGCCCGGCATCGAGGTGGCGGTCTCCTTCATGGAGGGCGATCCGGACCGGCCCATCATCGTCGGCGCGGTGCACGACGGCTTGAACCAGCACGTCGTCACGGCCGCCAACCCGAAGATCAACCACCTGCAGAGCCGCTCGGGCATCCACATCACGATGAAGGACTCCTGAGCCGCGCGCGGCCTACTGGGCGGCGCAGTCCTCGAAGAAGAAGTCGGCTTCGCCGTCGCACGACGGCGGCGTGGCGGCGTCGCTGGCGAAGACCGTCCGCGGGCAGGAGACGTGCGCCCAGATCGTACCGGGCGCCAGGGGCTGCGGGCTCGGCACGGGCCCCGCACCGTAGGTGAACCGCAGCGTGCAGTCGGTCTGCGTGCCGGTCGGCAGCGTGGCGCTCGTCCACTCGACCCGCACGTCCCCCTGCGCGCCCGCGTCGGTCACTGCGCCCTGGCCGGCAGACGACGTGATGACGAGCCCCGAGCCGGCTGCGCCGCTCGTCGACACGTTCAGCGCGACGTCGAAGCCGCTGCCGACGGGGACCACGCTGCACACGACCTGGACCGGCACCCCGTTCTGGGTGCCGCCGTTCACGATCGTCTGTGGATGGGACGCGAGCGGGATCCCCACGTCGAGCCAGTCCTGGACGGACGAGAACGGGCACGAGGTGGTCGCCGAGGGGCTCACCTGCGCGAGGACGAACGCGCTCGCGGGGCGCGATGCGTCGGCGGCCTCCGGGGAGGCGCCGTCGGTGGCCGCGTCGGCAGCCGCCTCGGCGCCCGCCGGAGCATCGTTCGTGGAGGCGCCGTCCGTCATCGACGCATCCGCGCCGCTCGACGGCGCCCGGCTCGAACTCGAGCAGGCGACGACGAGCGCAGCCAGGAACGGCGCCGGACCGCGTAGGAACCTCGCTCGCACCACGTGCCACGCTAGCAGAGGGCTCGCGTGGCGGCGCTCATCGCGACGCCGGGGTCTCCTGCCCGAGCTTGCCCTCGACGAGCTCCGTCAAGAGGCGACGGGCGGGGATGGTGACCGCCGCGGTGAGCAGCGTCATGAGCACCGACCGGAGCGCCTCTTCCAGGAAGGAGCGGCGCTCGCCGTGCATCGCGCGGTCGGGGCGACGCCACACGTCGCGCGCGAGGGCCCAGCGCCCACGCCAGCGGCGGCGCGGCGCCGAGCGGGCGCGGTAGACCGCCAGGCCGATGCCGGCCGCCGTCGCGGCGAGGAGCACTCCACCGGCGATCACGAGCTCGCGCGTGTGCTCGATGATCTGCACGCGCGGTTCGAGGATCTCGTGGCGGCGATGGTCGAGCTGCTCGATGGTGTGCAGCAGCTTCGTGCGCGCGCGGTTCGCCGCGGTCGCCAGTTCGTCGTGGGACTTGCCATTCGTGTTCATGCGATTCGCTCCCGGAGCTGCTTCACGTCCGATTCGAGCCGTGCCCGCGTCTCGGCCAGGGGTTTGCGCGGCAGCGCGCGCCACCCCACGAGCCCGAGGATGCCCCCGATCAGGAGAAGGACGCCGCCCACGACGAGCGCGGCGAGCCACATCGGGACGAACGCCGCCGCCAGGGCGACGAAGAACATCGTCACCGCGCAGACGGCGAGCGCCGCGGCCGCGCCGAGCGAGATCCCCGCCGTCCGGGCCTTCGCGAGGTCCCCCTTGGCTCCGTCGACGGCCAGCGCAACCTCGAGCTGCACGAGCTCGCGCATCTCGTCGATGGCCTCGCGCACGAGCTGTCCCGTGGGCTCCGCCGTGTCACGAACCTCCGCCGGCATGTCTTTCCTCGCTTCCTTCGGGCCGATGATGCTCTCGACGGCGAGGTCGTCGTGCAGGACGTCACCTCCTGCCCCGAGGGCTCGCTCGATGCGATGCAAAGTCCGATCGAGGGCGACCCAGTCCTCGTAGGGGAGCGTCGTCCGGTCGAGGTCGTGCGCGATCTCGCGGAGGCGCGCGTAGGCCTGGCCCCCGATCTGCGCGCGATCCGGGTGCCGCTGGAAGATGGCCCCCATGCGCTGGAGCTCGTCCTCGAGCGTCTGGGCCCCGGGATCGAGTGACAGCAGGAGCGCCCCGGCGAGGGCGGTCTGCTTGGTGGAGGGGAGGCCGCCTGCGCTCGAGCCAGGTCGGGTCGGGTCAGGACTGGCGCGGCCCCTTGTAATCGGATCCGAGCTTCGCGACGTCCCCGCCGGCGAGCTGGCGGACCAGCTCGTCGTGCACGTAGTCGTTGTGCGCTCGCACGGCCTCCGGGACGCGGCGGTCGTAGAGCGCGATCGACTGATCGATGGGCTCCTTGAGGCGCCTGTAGAGGTCCCCCGCGCCCCGACCCTCGACGACGAGCGCTTCGTTGTAGAGCTTTATCTCCGAGACGAGCAGGCGCGCGAGCTTGCGGGCGCTCTTGTGCTGCGGATCCTCGTCGAGCGCCGAAGCCGCGGCGGCGGCGGGAGGGGGGGGAGTCGGCTCGGGCGCAGGGGCGGGAGCGGGTGTCGGTGCCGGAGCGGGTGAGGGCGCGGGTGATGGTGCGGGTGCACGCACGGGCGCTCGCGCAGCGGCCGGTGCAGGGGCCGGCGGCGCTGCGGGTGCAGGCTTCGGGATGGGAGCCGGTGCCGGCGCCGGCGCGGCCTTGGGGGCGGGGCTCGTCGAAGGGACGGGGGCCGCCTTCGGGATCACGACGGGCTCGGCGAGGCCCTCGAGGACGAGGGGCGGTACCGTCGGACGCGAGGACGACTCGGGAGGCGGCGTGCTCGCTCGCACCGGAGAGGGCCCGCGCTCGGCGGGTGGCTCGGGAGGAGGCGGAGCAAGCGGGGCCGGCGTCGGGGCCTTCGCGGCCTTCGCGGGTTTCGCCTCGATCGGCGCGGGCGTCGGCGGTGGTTCGGAGACAGGCGGGGGGGCCGGCGAAGGCTCGGGCGGGGGCTCCGGGACGGGCGTGGGCGCGGGGGTGGGCGCGGGGGTGGGAATGGGCGCGGGCGTCGTCGTCGTGGGCTCCGCCTTCGAGGCGTCCTTCGTCGCGGTCTCCGCGGGCGGCGGCTCGCTCTTCTTCGCGGGCGCCGGGGGGAGCTGCTCCTCGGCGGGCCGGCGTCGCGAGGCGCGGAGGCCGACGATGACGATGAGGACGACCGCAGCGGCGAGGGCGAGGGTCTCGTAGAGCGGCATCGAGCTGCCAGGATATGCGAAGCGTCAGCCCCAGGGACAACAGATGCCGGATCCGCCAGGGCGCGGCGAGGTATCCTGGCGGTGGAAGGGGTGCCGGATGAACGCTCGTCTCGCCGTCGTGCTGCTGTCGGCCGCAAGCTCGCTGGGTCTCTGCTTCGGTCTCGTCGCCGGGTGCAGCAGCAGCTCCAGCGGAACGGGCACGGGGTCCGAGCACGAAGCCGGCGGCGGCAGCGACACCGGCGCGGCATCCGAGACGGGGAGCTCCGGCGACGCCGGGGGTGGGGCGGACAGCGCGCTCGACGGCGGGAACGGTCTGCACGATGGCCCCGCGCCGGATGCGCTCTACGGATGCGCCGCCCAGGGGAGCTTCGGCTGGTCCTGCACGGCCACGGAGGCGGGGGTGACGGGGCCCGATCCCACCGATTGCACGGACCCCGCCTTCCCCGATTGCTTCGTCGGCGGCCAGGGCTCGTGGTGCACGAAGACCTGCACCGGCGACCCGGACTGCACGGGGAGCGCGGAGGATGCCGGCTGCGCGCCCGCGTCGTGCAACACGCGCGGCTACTGCAAGTAGCGCGAGCGCTCTCCCCGGGCCCCGAGCCCTTGCCTTCGCGTCAGAGCTCTGCGCGGACGACCGTGAACTTGTTGCAGAGCGTCTTGTCGGTGATCTCCTGGTAGGACTTCGCCCCGACCTCGCTCTTGAGCCCGCCGACGCGTCCGGCCTCCGTGATGAAGAACATCACCTTGGTGCCCTCCTCGCGCTTCTTCTTCAGCCAGTTGGTGAAGGTCGCGCCGGTCGAGACGAACGCCGGGATGTGGTTGCCCGTGTAGAAGTTCTCGCCCTTCCAGTTCATCTGGTACGCGACGAGGATCTCGTCGGGGGACGCCCGGTGCGCGTAGTAGGCCTCGATGACCTCGTGCTGGCCCCAGTGCGGCGCGGTCTTCGGCATGTAGACGTCGACGCCCCAGAGGCCCCAGAAGAACCCGAGCGCGCACATCGCCACGACCGCCTGCTGGCGGATCGCGCGGACCGCCATGCACAGCGACAGGAGGATCGCGATCGCACCGAAGCCCACGAGCGCCGCGGAGAAATCGAGCGAGTCGGGCCACGCGCGCCGGTAGTTGTACGTGAAGAGCTGGAGCAGGCGGATCGCGCCCGGCTGATCGGCCCCCTCGGGTTTGATGACGAGATCGCGCGCCACGAGCACGAGGAGGAGCGCCCCCGCCACCGCGGCACCGGCGAGCATGCGCGACGCGTGCGCCTTCGCGCCGTCCTCGGGCTCGCGCTCGGACGGAGCGTCGTCCCCTTTCGCGCGGAAGAGCCACGCGCTGCCTACGGCGAGCACGGTACCGACGACGAAGAGGAGGACGCCGATGCCCCATGACGCGTCTGCGAGCTTGCCGTCGGGCTTCGCGCCCAGGAACGAGCCCGCCTGCGTGCGGGCGACCCCCAGCACCATGAGCGCCACGCCACCGAACATGCCGACCAGGGTGAGCGCGAAGTCGGCTCCGCGGGCGGCCTTGTGCCGGCCCAGCATGTCGTCGAGGACGACGCCGACGAGCATCGCCACCGGCGGAACCGCCGGGAAGATGTAGTGGTGGAACTTCGTCCCCATGAACGAGAAGAGCGCGAACGCGAAGACGAACCACATGCAGAGGAGGACCGACGAGTCCGCGCGGTCGTTGTCCTCGACCGACGTGCCGCGGCGCACCCACCAGAGAAGGCCGAGGGGCGCGAGCCCCGTCCACGGGAACAGCGCGTACCCGAGCTGCCAGACGTAGAAGCGGAAGCTCGTGTCGTCGCCCTCGTTCGTGTCGTGCACGTGGTGGAACGCGCGGTTGAACATGTCGTGGAAGATGAGCCGGTCGGTGAACGGGCTCCCGTGGCGGACGTACATCGCCACGTACCAGGGCAGGGACACGGCAATCACGACGAGCAGACCGGCGATGATCTCGAACTGCGTGAGCTCGCGCACGATGCGCTGCAGGCGCGCGTAGAGCTCCTCGCCGGGGCGCGACGCGCACAGGTACGCGAAGGTCACGAGCATCGGCAGGCCGAAGCCCGCGGGCCCCTTGCCCAGCGTCGAGACGCCCGCGAAGAACCACGCCGCGAGGTAGAGGAGCCGGCGCGTGCGCCGCTCGCCCCAGCTCATGTAGAGGACGACGCCCATGACGCCGGCCCACAGGAGGCCCTGGATGACCGGCTCGAAGCCGCCGAACAGGTGCAGCAGCCCGCCGCCGATGCTGTCGGGGTTCGCCGTCGCCGCGTGCGGGATGCTCGCGGGCGTCGTCAGGTGGCAGTCCTCGTTGCCCGGGAGGCCGCAGTTGCCGCCGCCCGAGCCGCTCCAGAACTCGTCCCAGTGCGGGCGGAAGCCGTGCGCCCCCGGCTTCCAGAGGAACTCCATGTTCCGCGAGAAGAGGTAGAGCACCTGCGGAACGAGGCAGACGAGCATCGTCCCGAAGACGAGGTGCCACGCCGTCAGCCGCCAGCGCGTGGCGCCGACCTTCACCTCGTAGGCGCGCGTCTCCTGCTCCTCGGGCGTGCGCAGGCCCATGAGCACGAGCCCCATGCACGCCGTCATCGCCCCCACGAACGGCATGTCCGTCATCGTCTGGTGCGCGATGAAGAACCAGTCCGGCATCGTTGCCAGCACCAGGCCGCCGAGGAACGCGGCGCGCCGCCCGAACGTCTTGGCCACCCCCTTGTAGAGGAGGTAGAGCGCGACGATCGTGAGCAGCACCACGGGGGCACGCACCGCCCACTCGGGGTGGTAGTGCGGGATCTGCCCGTCGCCGATGAGCATCTTGCCGGGCAGGTAGTGGACGCCGAGCGTGGCCATCGTGATGGCCTGCATCCACATGTCGAGGACCGGCTTGCTCCAGAACCAGCCGTCCTGCGCCCACCAGAGGCTGATCCAGTCGTCCTTCGCGAGGATCTCGCGCGACACCTCGCCGTAGTGGGTCTCCCACGGATCCCACAGGGCGTAGCTGCCCATGCACGGGAAGTAGAGGCAGGCCGCGATGACGACGAGCCAGAAGCCGTGGCGCTTCCAGAGCGGGCGGTCGACGCCGTCCTCGTCCGTCGCCCACGCGCCGAGCTTCTTCCCGAGGCCGAAGAGCGTCACGACGCCCATCACGTACGTCAGCGTGACGAGGATGCCCCAGCCGATCTGCGGCAGGCCGAGCCCCACGTGCGCGAAGGCGAGGGCGAGCGCGAAGAGGACGAACGAGCCGAGGAACGCGACGACGGGCGTCAGGAGCGAGCGCAGATCGGTCGAGGCGACCACCCGCTCGGGGGCGTCGTCGAACGTGCCGAGGAAGTCCATGACGCCCCAGGACGCGATGGCGCAGAGGACCGCGCCGATCGGCACGCCCCAGCGGAGCTGCCCGGGGTGGGCCATGAGCACGAACGCGAAGAGCGACGCGACGAAGGCCGTCGCGCCGCCGCGGGCCCAGCGGAGCGGGTTGCCGCGCCGGAGGAGAGGAGGCGGCTGCGAGGGAGGGGGACCCTCCTCGTCGTCGACGGGCGTGCCGGCCTTCGCCTCGGCGCCTCCGGCTCCTCCCGCGGCGACCTTCTCCGCCGCTCCTGCGCTCCCGCCCGCCTCGGCCCCGACGGCGTCCTCCTTCTTCGCGGGCGCGGACGACTCGGTCTTGGACGGTGGGGTGGACGCTTCGGGTTTGGTGGGCTCGAACATGAAGGCGACGAAGGCTCCGAGGAAGCACGCGGCGGCGGCGGCCCAGAGGCCGGCAGAGGTCATCGTCCCCACGCCGCCGGCGGCGCCGGTGACCATGAGCACGACGTTGACGAGGACGAGCGCGACCCCCCCGTACGAAAGACCGCGCCGGGCCAGCCCCACGGGGAAGCCCTTCTCGGCTGCGCGGCTGTTGCTGTCGCTCATGGGCGGCGCGTGAGGGCTTAGCAACTTTGGCCTCCCGGGACTAGCTCCGAACGGGCCGGCCCCGCCTCACATATCGGGGCGGACGTCCTGGCTTTTTCCGTTGAATCGCCAGCCGCGGATGCGGACGGCGGGCGACACGAACGCGCCGGCGTCGCTCCACCAGGTGGGGATCGCCTTGCGGGCGCGCGTCATCCCGTCGCAGCGCGCCAGCCCCTCGAGCAGGCTGTCGGTGAAGCGCATGTTGCCGACGGGCCGCGTGACCTTGCCCTTCTCGACGAGGAAGCAGCCGTCGCGCGTCAGGCCCGTCATGACCGCCCGGCGCGGCTCGAGGAGCCCGTTCACGTAGTGGAGGCGGCACACGTAGAGCCCGCGATCGATGCCCGCGACGAGCTCGTCCACGCTCGCCGCCGTCCCGCCGCCCAGCATCAGGGCCGTCGGGCCGATGCCGCCGGCCGAGCCCATCGCCGGGAGCTGCGCGCTGCCGGTGGACGCGGCGCCCAGGCGCCCCGCGTACGTGCGGTCGTAGAGGACGCTCCGCGCGACGCCGCGCTCGACGATCGGGATGCGCGATCGCCAGGTCCCCTCGCGGTCGAAGGGCACGCCGAAGCCGAGCGCCGGGTCGGAGGAGAGCGGATCCTCGACGAGGTCCACGCCCTCGCCCGTGATCCGCTCGCCGAGGCGGCCCGCCATCGGGCTCGAGCCCTGCTCGACCTCGGGCGCCGCGAACGCGATGTTCGCGAGCCACTCGAGGAGCTCGGTCACCGCCTCGGGCTCCATCACGACGTCGTAGGTCCCCGCGTCGAGCGACGCCGGATCGCGCGAGTCCTTGCAGACGCGGACGGCGCGCTCCGCCTCCTCGACGAGGCGCAGCGCGCCCACGTCGCGGTGCACGTGGCCGCCGTAGCCTGCGGCCCCGCCCGCGCCGGGCGTCGCCAGGGCCCACACCCGGAAACCCGCCATGGTCGCTGCGTGCGTGCGCTCGCAGCCCGCGGTCGTGGCCAGCGCGTGCGACACCGACGTCGTCTCGAGCATCCCCGCGCTCACGAGGCCCGCGTCGCGGATCGCCTTCAGCACAGGCGCGAGGCGCTCGACGCGCTCCTCCGGCGTCGCCCTGGCCGTCGCGTCCGCGTACCGCTCCGGCACCTCGGGCGTCGGGCCTCCGCCGCGCGTGAAGCCCGGGAACCCCTCGACCTCGGGCACGAGCATCGCCGCGCGTCCGGTCGCGCGCACCGCGTCGAGGAGCGTCGCGCGATCGAGGCGGCTCGTCAGCGTCTCGGCCACACGCGCGCCGCGCGCCACGCGAAGGACGGCGAGCGGCTCGGTGAGCTCCATGTGCTGCCCGAGCTCGCCCATCGCGAAGCGCGCGCACCCGCGTTCGGCGGCGCGCAGGTAGAGCTCCGCCTCGGGCTCGCCCGCCGACGCGAGGACGTCCTTCGCGAGCGCGAGGAGCTCGGCCGCGCTCACGACGCGCTCCCGACCGAGACGCCCCGGAAGCGCGCGGGGCTCGCCCCGTGCCCGACGTGCATCACCTGCATCGGGTCGCCCTTGCCGCACGACGTGATGCCCCAGAGGCGCCACTCGTCCGGCCCGCACACGGCGTCGCACGACCCCCAGAAGCGCGGAGTGATGCCCGTGTAGAACGGGTCGCGGAGGATGCGCGATCGCTTGCCCTTCTTGATCTCCCACGCGATCTCGCACGAGAACTGGAAGTCGAGGCGGATGTCGTCGATGCTCCAGCTCTTGTCGGTCGCGACGAGGATGCCGTCGTCGGTGTCGGCGACGAGGTCCTCGAGCGAGCCCGCGCCGCCCGCCTCGAGCGAGACGTTCACCATGCGGATGATGGGCGCGCGGTTCCAGCCGTCGGCGCGCATCGTGCCGGTCGAAGATCGCCCCAGCGCTGCGGCGGTCTCGCGGCTCGAGAGGTAGTCGACGAAGAGTCCGCGGTCGATGAGCGCGCGCTTGCCGGCGGGCGTGCCCTCGTCGTCCCAGCCGAAGGTGCCGTTGCCGCCGGGGCTCGTCGAGTCGGCGACGAGCGTGACGAGCGGCGAGCCGTAGCGGAGCTTGCCGAGCATCGGCGGCTGGAGGAACGAGCCCCCCGCGAGGGAGATCTCGCTGCCGAGGGCGCGATCGAGCTCGGTGGGGTGGCCGCACGACTCGTGGATCTGGAGGCCGACCTGGCTCGATTCGAGGAGGAGCGTCCGGGTGCCGGCGGGGCACGGCGGCGCCGCGAGGAGGGCGAGGACGTCGTCGCGCACGGGGCCGACGTGGCCCGCGAGATCGAGCGCCTGCACCCGCTCCCAGCCGGCCTGGAAGCCGTCGCCGCCCTGCCAGGTGGGGTAGCTCCGCCGCTGCGAGACGCCGTCGTCGCCGGAGGCGAAGACGTGCATTCCGCACGCGCCGTAGGTGAAGGTCTGCGTGACGTCGCTGCCCTCGGTGGTGAGGAGGCGCTTGGTCTGGCGCGTCCAGTCCATCCAGGCCTCGGCGCTCTTGAGGCGCGCGTCGCCCGTGCGCAGCGCGCGAACCGGCGCGTCGAGGACGGCGAGCTTCTCGTCGAGCGAGACGGTGAAGGGGTCGACCGCGACGGGCGTCGTGTAGGTGCCCTTCGCGGGGGGCTGCTCGGGGAAGGGGACGGGCGACCGCGCGACGGACGAGGAGGCGCGCGCGACGGCGAGGGCGCGGCGAGCGGCGGAGACGACGGAGGCCTCGTCTTCGGCGGCGGGGGTGCAGGCGAAGCCCCACGTCTTCGTGAGGACGCGGATGCCGACGCCGCGGGAGGCCTCGGTCGTGACCTGCTCGGGGCGGCCGTCGCGCACGCGGAGACGCTCGCCGGCGTCGTCGACGAGGCGGACCTCGGCGTAGCGGACGTCTGGCTGGGCACGGAGGAAGGCGAGGGCCGCGTGCAGAGGCGCGTCGGACGCTTCGGACATGGGGGCGGAGAGCCTACCACCGGGCGCTCGTTGCGCGGCGCACGCGGGCTCTTGCCTTGTTGGGAGGGGCACCCGGTGGGGGCGGTTGGAAAAGGGGGTGGCCGCTGCGGGGGGAGGAGCGGCCACGACGTCGGAGGGGCTGGCCGTGCGGGGCGAGGGTCTGACCGCGGCAGCCGAGGGCCTGGCATCGATTGCCAAGGCGCTGGCTGCGGTGGCCGAGGGTCCGGCATCGACGGCCGGGGCTTTGGCTGCGACGGCCAAGGCTTCGGCCGTCACCGCCAGGGCTTCGGCTGCCATGGCCAGAGCCCCGGCCACGACGGCCGACGCGTTTTCTTTCGCGGACACGATTTCTTTCCGGCGACCGGCCACCCAGCCAACGTGGATCTTCGAGAGGGAAGCAACGACGGAGGTAGGTACTCCCGAGGGCACCCCTCTCGGAAAGGAGAAAGCCAATCATGAGCAACACGAACCGCATCAACCAGATCGCCGCCGACCAGTCCTGGTCGACGGGCTCACGAAGAATGCCGGGATCCTCGGCAGACGGAGCAGACGCAGGCCGTGCCGGCGAACCCGGGGTCACCGAGCAAGCCGTAGCGATCGACGGCCGTCACGAGGAACGGGGCTCCCGGTACCGGCCGGGGGCCCCGCTCCGCTTTTGTCGACGAGTGCGTGCGTGCGTGCCTGCACGCGCGCGGGTCGTGCTGGCGCCGCTCCACGCCGCGTGAAACGCTGCGGCCGCCATGCGTCGCATCCTCCTCTCGCTTGCCCTCCTCGCCACGTCCGCCTGCTACGTCCAGTCGAACCTCGGCGTGGGGGAGCCCGAACCGGCCACCCCTGCGGGCGTGGGCACGGTCGGGTCGCCGGCATCGCCTGTGTCGCCGCCGCCTCCTCCGGCCGGAGGTGCGTGCGCCGTGTGGACGCGCGAGGTCGAGTTCGCGAGGTCGGTGAACGATCACGACGCGGCGGCCTTCGCGGAGCACGTGCACCCGGGCGCCGTCTTCGTCGATTCGCAGGGCGTCGCGCAGGGCCGCGAGGCGATCGTGAAGGGGTGGGCGTCCATCGTGCGCGGCGAAGGGGTGCATCTCCAGTGGCACCCCACGTCGGTCGTGCTGACGGGTGATCCGCGCGTGGCGCTGTCGCGTGGGCCCTACTGGCTCGAGCTCGCGAAGCCGGGCGAGCCCGCGCGGTACATGACGGGCGTGTACCAGTCGGTGTGGGCGCTCGACGCGGATGGCGCGTGGCGCGTGATCGTCGACGGGGGTACGCCGCCGCCCAAGGAGACGACGCGCGACGAAGTGGAGCGCCTGAAGGCGGCGCTCCCGGCGAAGTGCCCGGGATGACCTCTACTCGCCGGCGGCGTCGGGCGCGGTCGTTCCGACGCCGGCGTCCCCGCACGGGAGCGTCACGTACGCCGGGCTGGTCGTGAATCCCTGACCGCAGCCGTGCGGATCGGAGCCGCAGGCGATCCACTCCTGGGTGAACGTGAAGGCGACGGTCGTCGTGGTGGCTCCGACCGTGACGACGACCTGGCATCCAGCGCCGGCTTCGCCTTGCTCGACCCCCACGAAGGATCCGCTGACCGACGCGGTGCACCCGCCGCCCGCCGTCGCGGTGACGAGTTGATCGCACGCGACCTCGATCGTCGAGACGCCGGGGCCGTCATTCGGGCAGTAGCACTGCGCGTCGTCGGCTCGGTTGCAGCCTCCTGTGGTCATGAGCGCCCCCGCGAGGCAGCCCGACCCGAGAAACGCAGCGACGCCCTTCGAGACCGACGTGGGCATTTCGGGCACCGGCTTTCGACGATCTATTGATTGCAGACGTTGTAGCCCGGCAGGATCGTGCTGATCGCGCACGTCGGATGCTGGATCGGGCACGTGTTGTCGAGCGGATCGCAGAAGGCGCGCTGGTTCGCGCCGGAACAGGATGTGGCGCAGGTGACGTCCGTGTACGAAGTGCCACCGTCGATGGTCTGCTCGGTCCCGCAGCAGACCTGCGGCGCGGGACAGTCGGCGGGGACCGCGCAGCGCACCGGGGTGCCGGCGCACTTCGCCGCGTCGTCCTGGCAGGTGTCCGTCTGCGTCCCGGCGTGCCCGTCGCCGACGACGCAGCAGTACTGCCCCGCGTTGCACGTCGCGGGCGCGAGGTCCTGCGGGCAGGAGACGGCGGGGGCGGGTGCCGGCGCGTCGGGAAGCGAGACGACGTCGGAGGCGGGCGCGTCGAGCGAGGTCGTCGCGTCGTTCGAAGTGGCGTCGGGATTCCCCGCGTCCGAGCCGACCGACCCCCCATCTGCGTTCGCGCCGCCGCTCGACGAGCCACCGCTGCTCGATCCGGAGCTTGCGCCCGTGCCGCCGCTCCCGCTGCCGGTCGCCCCGCTGCCCGCGCCGCCACTGCCCGAGGAGGAACCACCGTCGGCCGGAGCCGCCGCGATGCCGCCGCACGCGGCGAGGGCGACCTGCGCAAGGAGACCGGCGGTCAGTAGGGGTAGCAGCGATCGCATCGAGGCTCGATGAAGTGTGCACGTTCGCCGCGTCCACGCACGGCGTTCGGTCAGGGGCATGACGCGGATCAGGGCGTCAGTCGTGCGGAGCGGACGTGCCCGCCGAGGCTCCCGGGCTTCCCGCCGCTCCGCCGCTTCCGGGCGTGCAACCCGGACTGCCCCCGACCGTCGCGCCGGCGGCGGTCGCGTAGCAGAAGGAGTCGCCCCCCGCGCCGCCTCCCCCCGTTCCTCCGGCGCTGGCATTGCCGCCCGTGCCCCCCGTCGTGCCGGGGCCAGAGTCGTTCGTGCAGCCGGTGCACGTCCCCGATTTGTTCTCGTTCGAGCAGTTGTCCAGGTAGCTCGGTCCGTTCGCGCCGGTCGTTCCCGACGACCCCGGGCCGCCGCTGCCGCCCCCCTGGCCGTTGCCACCCGCGCCTCCGGCGCCCGTCGCCAGGGATGTCCCCGCCCCGAACATGACGCTTCCCGCGCCCACGAACACGCCGAGGCTCGCGCCGCCACCGCCTCCGCCCACCCCTCCGCTTCCGCCCGTGCCGCCGCAGCCGTTCGCGCCTGCGGAGCCCTGACTGAAGGTCCCGCCGCCGTCGGCGGTGACTCCGCAGACGCAGTCGTGCGTGCTGCAGCTGGGCGGGTCTGCGCAGTTGGTCGTGCAGGCGGTGATCTGCACGTTCGTCGGCGTGGGTGCAGCCCCGCCGTTGCCGCCTGCGTTGCCCATCGGCCCCGTGCTGCCGTTGCCGGGCAGGTACCCTGCGCCGCCGAAGCTGCCGATCGCCGTCGTACCGTTGCCGACCGCCGATCCCGTCGTCCCGGTGGTGCCCGCGGGGACGGCACCCGCAGCGCATCCCGTTCCCCCACCGCCGCCCGCGCCGGCCGTCCCGCCCGTCGTCGAGCCGACGCCGCCGCCCGCCACGGAGATGCTCACGTCGTTCAGGGTGAGCCCTCCGCCCGAGACGAAGACTCCGTAGAGAGTCTGCCCCGTGCCCGCGGTCGTGAGGTTCTTCACCGTCAACGTGTCCAGCGTCCAGGTGCCGCTCGTCGCGGTGGTCACCACGCGGTCGCTCGACGTCGTCTCGATGATCGAGGTCGCGTTCGTGCCGCCGCAGTTGGACCAGACCCCGCCCGTCTCGGTCCACCCACCGTGGATGGTCACGCCGCTCGCGGGGAGCGCGACCTGCTCCGTGTACGTCCCCGCCCCGAGGTAGACGGTCGCCTTGCCCGTGGCGAGGGCCGCGGCGATGGTCGCGCAGGGCGCCCCTTCGGTGCAGGCGCTTCCACTGCCGCCCGGCGAAACGAAGGCCCCGTTCGGGTCGGCCACCGGGATGCACGTGTTCGTGCCGCACAGGGCGTAGCCCGGGTTGCAGGCGAAGCCGCAGGCGCTCGTGATGCACGTGGGTGTCGCAAAGGCGACAGCTGTCGTGCAGACCTTCCCGCACGCGCCGCAGTTGCTCGTGTCGTCGGTGAGGTTGTCGCACTCGGTCGGCGCGACCGTCGGGCACGCCGTCTCGCCGGGCGCGCAGTTGATGCCGCAGGTGCTCGCGGAGCACGCGGCCTGGCCGCTGCCCTTGGTGGGCGGCGGGCACGCGTGGCCGCATCCGCCGCAGTTTCCCGTGTCGTCGGTCTCGTTGACGCACGCGGTGGGGGCCGCGGTCGGGCACCCGGCGAAGCCGGTGTCGCATGTGAAGGTGCACGCGCCGCTCGCACAGGCGGGCTGCGAACTCGCGGGGCCGGCCGGGCACACCGTGCCGCATGCATTGCAGTGGTCCGGGTCGGAGGTCTCGTCGACGCACGTGCTCCCGCAGAGATCGGGCGTGCCTGACGGGCATCCGGTGACGCAGGAGCCGCTCGCGCAGACCGGGGAGGTGGAGGGGCACGCATTCGTGCACGCGCCGCAGTGCTCGGGCCCGGTGACGTCCTGCTCGCACCCGTTGTCGGGATTGGAATCGCAGTCTGCCCAGCCGGCAGCGCACGCCGAGGGGGGGAACGAACACGCGCCGGCGGCGGTGCAAGAGGTCGTGCCGGAGACGTGAGGGAGGTTCGTGCAGTCGTGGCCGCAGGTGCCGCAGTTGTGGACGTCGCTCGGGACGCACGTGCCGCTGCACTCGATGTCGCCGGTCGTGCACGTCGCAGCGTCGTTGCCGCTCTCGGGGGCCCCCGTGCCGTCCGCACCGGTGTCGCCCGCCGAGTCGCCGCTCGCATCGTGGCTCGACGCCTCGGCGCCGGTCCCGTCGGGGCCCGCGGTGCCGTCCGGGGACCCGCCCTGCGCGTCGGCGCCGCTCCCGCTCCCGTGGACGAGGCCCCCGTCGTCGCCAGCGTCGTTGCCCGTGTCACCGCCCGTGCCGAACGAGCTGGAGCACGCGGCAGCACCCACCACGAGAACCGAGAGCGCCGACAGAACGAAGCCGCAACGAAGACTCATCGAAAGCACCCTTCCCGTGCCCCGCCCTGAAAGTGGGCGGTGCAGTAGCACACGGCGGGCCCGGTGCACGGGCTCTCCGTTCTTTCTGACCTCCCATCGGACGCGGAGGGGCGGAGGTTGCGTGCTTCGAGCGAGGACCGTTCCTTTTTCGGACTGGCCGGCCTCGCCTGGGGGGGCGAGCCCGCGCCTACAGCTCCTCGGCGAGCTTCCGTCCCTCGTCGAGGCGCACCTTGGCCTCCGCAAGGGATGCGCGCTGCTGCTTCGACTCCTCGACGACCTCCGGGGGCGCGCGATCGACGAAGCCCGGGGACGCGAGCTTCTTCTCGATGGCCGCGAGGTCCTTCTCGATGCGCTTTCGTTCGCGGTCGATCCGCGCGAGCTCCTCGTCCTTCGTGACGAGGCCCTTGAGGGTCACGAGCACCTCGAGAGGGCCGCGCTTGCCCGACACGATGCTCACGGTGGTCCCCGCGTCGCGCGGACCGCCGGGCGCCTCGAAGACAGGAGGGCCCTGCGTCTTCACGAGCAAGGCGACCGTCTCGGCGTGCTCGCGGAGGAACGCGACCACCGCCGGATCGCCCGACCGCACGCGGACGGGCACCTCCGCCTTCCTGTCGATGGCGTGCTCGCTGCGGATCGTGCGCGCCGCGGAGATGACCTCCTGGAGGAGGTCCATCCAGCCATCGACCTCGGCGTCGCGCGCGCCCTTCTCGGCGTCGGGCGTGGGGTAGGGGCCGAACGCGATGCTCGCCTTGCGCGACGCGGGGCGCGGCACGCGCTGCCAGAGCTCCTCGGTGATGAACGGCATGAGCGGGTGCATGAGGCGGAGGCTCCCCTCGAGGACGTACGCGAGCGTCTCGCGCGTCTCGGGGACCTGCTCGGGCCGCAGGAACGTGCCGTCGGTCTGCTGGCGCAGGATGGGTTTGACGATCTCGAGATACCAGTCGCAGAGATCGTTCCAGAAGAAGCGGTATGCGGCGCTGACCGCCTCGTCGACGCGGAACGAGTCGAGCCCGCCGTGGGCCGTCTCGCACGCCGCGGCGAAGCGCGAGCGGATCCACCGGTTGTAGAAGGTCTTCGGTGCTTGCCCTTCGACCCACGGGCCGTGGCCGAGGAGCTCGAGCGCGAGGCGCGTCGCGTTCCAGATCTTGTTGAGGAAGTGCCGGTTGCCCTCGATGCGCTTGGGCGCGAGCGCGATGCGCTTGTTCGACGGCGGGTAGCTCGCGAGGGTGAAGCGGACGGCGTCGGCGCCGAACGCGGGGAAGCCGGCGCCCATCGCCGCGGCGGAGGGGTACGCCTTCTTGAAGCGCGCGAGGCTCTCGGCGTCGGGCGTCATCTTGGCGAACGTCGCGCCGTTCACGAGGTCGAGCGGGTCGATGACGTTGCCCTTCACCTTGCTCATCTTGTCGCCGGTCTCGTCGACGATGAGCCCCGAGAGGAGCACGCGCCGGAACGGCACCTCGCCCATGAAGTGCAGGCCCATCATCATCATGCGGGCCACCCAGAAGAAGAGGATGTCGTAGCCCGTCTCGAGATCGCTCGCGGGGTAGAACTTCTTCAGCGCCGCCGTCTCGTCGGGCCACCCCTGCGTCGAGAAGGGCCAGAGCGCGGAGCTGAACCAGGTGTCGAGGACGTCGGGGTCCTGCGTCCACCCCGGTCCGCACTCGGCGGGCCGCTCGCGCGCCACCACGACGCGGCCGTCGGCGTGATGCCACGCCGGGATCTGGTGCCCCCACCAGAGCTGCCGCGAGACGCACCAGTCCTGGATGTTCTCCATGAAGTGGTCGTAGGTCTTCACCCACTCGGCGGGGACGATCTCCGTCTTCCCCGAGTGGACGGCCTCAAGGGCCTTCTCGGCCATCGACTGCATCTTCAGGAACCACTGCGTCGAGATCATCGGCTCGACGACGCCGCCCGAGCGCTGGCAGCGGGGCAGGGTGAGCACGTGGGGCTTGGCGCCGCGGGCGAGGCCCTTGTCGGCGAGCGCCTTCTTCACGGCGGTGCGTGCGCGCTTGCGGTCCATGCCCGCGAAGGGGCCGGCGTTCGCGTTGAGCGTCCCGTCGAGGTTGAGGATGTTGATCTCCTCGAGCCCGTGGCGCTTGCCCGTCGCGAAGTCGTTGAAGTCGTGGGCCGGAGTCACCTTCACCGCGCCGGTGCCGAACCTGGGGTCGACGAGGATCGCGTCGGTGACGATCGGGAACGTGCGATTGACGAAGGGGTGCTTCACACGCTTTCCGTGGAGCGCCGTGTACCGCGGATCGTCCGGGTGCACGGCGACGGCGGTGTCGCCGAGCATCGTCTCGGGGCGCGTCGTCGCGACGACGATCTCGCCGCCGCCCCCGCCATCGACCTCGTACGCGAACTCGAAGAGCTCGCCGTTCGCGCCCTCCTCGCTCTCCACCTCGAGGTCGCTGAGCGACGTCATGCACTCGGGGCACCAGTTGATGAGGCGCGTCGCCCGGTACATGAGGCCCTGCTCGTGCAGGCGCACGAACGCCTCGGTCACGGCGCGCGACAGGTCCGGGTCCATCGTGAACTTGGACCGTGTCCAGTCGGGGCTCGCGCCGAGGATGCGCTGCTGGAGGAGGATGCGGTCGCCCGTGTCGTGCCTCCACTGCCAGATGCGCTCGACGAACGCCTCGCGGCCCATGTCGCGGCGGTTCTTGCCCTCCTTGGCGAGCATCCGCTCGACGACGAGCTGCGTGGCGATGCCCGCGTGATCGGTGCCGGGCTGCCAGAGCGCGTTGAAGCCGCGCATCCTGTGCCAGCGGACGAGCGCGTCCTCGAGCGTGCAGCGCTGCGCGTGGCCCATGTGGAGCGAGCCGGTGACGTTCGGCGGCGGCATCGGCACGACGTAGACGGGTCGCGCGTCGGCGGCCGAGTCCGTCGCGGCGAAGACGCCGTTCTTCTCCCAGAAAGCGTACCAGCGAGGCTCGACCTGGGCGGGATCGTAGGGCTGATCGAGGGTGGGGAGCGTCTCGGTCATGGGACCGAGGGAAGTAGCACAGCCCGGTCAGTCGCCGGGCGAGCGCCCGTCCGGTCGGTCGCCAACTCGCGTCGGGCCGGCGGGAGCACGCCGCGGGGGCGTGCGTCGCCCCTATGGGCGACAGCCGAAGCCACGCATGAGGCTGCGAAAAGATATAGGATCCCATGGGCCTTGCGGGAGGGGACCGCCGGCTTTCGAAACGATGTTCGAGACGTATTTCCAGGAGGAAGTCGCCTACCTTCGCGAGCACGCGCGCGAGCTCGCCGACGCCTACCCGGAGCTCGCCCCGCTGCTCGGCGCGGGGACCGCCGACGCCGACGTCCTGCGCCTCCTCGAGGGCACGGCGTTCCTCACGGGGCGCGTGCGCCAGAAGCTCGACGACGACATCCCCGAGTTCTCGCAGTCGCTGGCGCTCCTCCTCTACCCGCACCTGACACGGCCCCTGCCGAGCGCGTCGATCCTCGAGCTGCGCCCCATGGCCAGCGCCATGGCGGAGCCGCACGTCGTCCCTGCGGGCACGGAGTTCGCGTCCGCGCCGGTGCAGGGCGCTCGGTGCACGTTCCGGTCGACCGCGGAGTGCGTCCTCGCTCCGATCGAGATCGAGGGCGTGCGCTTGACCACGCACGCGTCGGGGAGGCAGTCGGTCGAGGTCGACCTGCGAAGCCGGACCGACAAGCCGCTCGCCGAGGTGCTTCCGGCGGTGCTGCGCCTGCACCTCACCGGGGAGGCGCCCACCGTTTCGGCGCTTCTCTTCGCGATCCTCCGGCAGGCCGAGAGCGTCGCGCTCGTGCTCGGGCCCACGGGCGCGAAGGAGCTCTCCCTCGGCCCGGACGCGGTCCGGTGGGCCGGGTTCGACGAGGCGGAGGCGCTGCTTCCGCAGGGGCACCACGTCCTCCCCGGCTACCGACTGCTCGAGGAGTACGGCATCCTGCCGGCGAAGTTCGCGTTCGTCGATCTCCCGTCCCTCGGCCGCGTGCGCGAGCTCGACCCGGACGCGCGCGCGATGACCGTCGCGATCCGCCTCGCGCGGCCGCTGCCGGACGGCGTCGCGATCGACGCGACCAACCTGCGCCTCCACTGCGTGCCCATCGTCAACGTCTTCGCCGCCAACGCGGAGCCCATCCCGCTCACGCGAGGGCGCGACCGGTACGTCGTGCGGCCGGCGGGGCTGCCGGTGACGCACGGCGAGGTGTACGCGATCCTGAAGGTGACCGCGGTCGCGAGCGGCGCCGGCAAGCAGGTGGTGATCCCGCCGCTTCTCGACCTCGGGAGCCCGGCGAGGGGCGAGTCCGGCGGCTACATGACGCACCTCGCTCCCAGCGTGACGCGCGAAGGGGAGGAGACCCTCCTTTCCATCGTTCCTCCTGCGGGGCTCGAGGTGGACAAGCTCGCGGTCCAGGTCCTCGCCACGAACCGCGCGGTCGCCGCGACCCTCCACCCCGGCGACGTCAAGGTCCACACCGCGAGCTCACCCGCGGTCGCGACGTTCGCCAACATCGCGCCGCTCACGCCCCACCTGGCGCCTCCCGCGGGCCGTCACCTCCAGTGGCGGGCGCTCGCGCACACGGCGATGAGCCTCCGGACACTCGTCGAGCCGGCCGTGCTCCGGACCGTCGTCGGCATGTACGACCTGCCCGCGATGGTCGACCAGCAGGCGGCGCGTGCGCGTGACCTGCGGGCGGATGCCATCAAGGACGTCCGCATGGGCCGCATCCTCCGCGTCGACAGGGGCTCCGCGCAGCGCGGCGTCTCGGTCGACTGCGATCTCGACGACGACGGGTTCCGCGGCCCCGGCGATCTCCTGCTCTTCGCCGCCATCCTCGAGCGCATCTTCTCCGAGCACGTCTCGACGCACGCCTTCACGGAGTGCACGTTCCACGCTCTGCGATCCCAGACCGAGGTCCGATGGCCACCCCGCCCCGGGAACCAGACGATCTTGTAGCCTTGCTCGGCGAGGAGGGCGCGCGGTTCGGCTTCTTTCAGGCCGTGAACCTGCTCCACCGCCTGTCCGACGGCGCCGCGCCCGTCGGCGAGCTCGGGCCGCCGAGCGCGGAGCCGGTGCGGTTCCGGCACGACCCGGATCTCATCTTCCACGCCGGAGACGTCCGCTCGATCGAGCGCGTACCGCTGCGCGAGGGCGGCACGCGCACCGTCATGACGACGACCTTCCTCGGCCTCACCGGGGCGTCGTCGCCGATGGCGACCGTCCTGGCCGAGGAGGTGCTCCGCGCCGAGGCAGCCGACGAGAAGACGCTCCGCGCCTTCTACGATCTGTTGCACCACAGGCTCGTCAGCCTCTTCTACCGCACGTGGAAGAAGTACCGCTTCGGCCCGAGCTTCCGCGCCGACGCGTCCGACCCCTTTAGCCGGAAGATGCTCGCCTTCGTCGGCGTCGACCGCGACGGCGCGATCCCCGAGCGCGGATTGCGCCCCCTCGAGCTCCTCGAGGTGGCCTCGCTCCTCGGCACGCGTACCCGCACCGCGCGCATGCTTGGCACCGTCCTCGAGCACATCCTGCCGGGGAAGCCCGTCCGCGTGGTCCCGTTCGTCGCGCAGCTCGTGCCGTTCGACTCGGTGATCCTCGCGGGTCGCAACAACACCGTCTCGGTCAACTTCGTCATCGGGCGGACCATCATCGACCGCACGGGTCGCGCCCGCGTCGTCATCGGCCCGGTGGACCAGGAGACGTTCGAGTCGCTTCTACCGGACGGCAGTCGGCACGCGCGTGTCCGCGAGGTCATCGAGCAGTTCCTGCCTCCCCAGGTCGACGCCGAGCTCGTGGTGCTTGGCGAGGGGGACACGAGCCACTTCCAGCTCGGCGGCCCCAAGGCCGCGACGCTGGGGTCATCCACGTGGCTCCGGGGGAAGTCGTCGGAGGGCACGATGCGGGCGCGGATGGTGCTTGGCGGGGGTGAGGTGGTGGCGGAGGTGCGAAGGGTCGAAGGCGGGCGTGAACCTTCGTTCCGCGAGGACCATGCGTTGGATGATGAAGGATGAAGCCCCGGGGCCCGGGCTCGTGCGTCACCGATCGGGGACATGGGGACGTCACCGGCCCACGCATCAGGTAGGGACGTCAGCATCGCAACGGGTCGAACGGTAGAATGGGGACCCAAGCGCCTCGCGTCGAGCGTCGTGTCACCCGTTTCGCGCCGTTGACAGGGGGTGGCCCGCGCTCCAACCATTGAGGCTGCTCCATGCTGAACTTCGCCGGCTCCAGTCTCGGGTCCACCTTCGTCACGAAGGCGCTCGACCCGAAGAACGTCCGCGTCGTCACGGTGCAAGGCCGGGAGCGCATCAGTGAGCTCTACGAGCTCCGCGTGCGCATCGTGCACATCCCGGGTGCGCTCACGGACGACGACATCAGCAAGATCCTGCTGGCGCCTTGCACGCTCACGATCGGCGACGGCGACCCAATCCACGGGATCGCCCGCGAGGTCGAGGTCCACGAGGCGGTCGAGGACAAGCCCTCGCGCTACGAGATCCTCCTCGTCCCGACCACCTGGCTCCTCACTCTTTCCAAGCTCTCGCGCGTCTTCCAGGCCAAGAGCGTCAAGGACATGGCGCAGGAGATCCTCGCCCGTTACAGCCTGAGCTCCGGCGACCACTTCGATCTGCGCATCGAGAAATCGAATCCGCGCGAGTTTGCGATGCAGTACCACGAGAGCGACTGGGACTACCTCCAGCGCTGGTTCGAGCACGAGGGTTACTTCTACTGGTTCGAGCACTCGGCGAGCGGCGAGAAGCTCGTGGTCGCCGACAGCAACGCCGCGGCGACGCCGATCAAAGGCAAGGGCTCGGTTTCGTACCGCAACCCCGGCATGGGGAGCCCGATGGAAGAGACCATCGTCGACTGGCGGTCGGTGCAGCGCCGCATCCCCGCCCGCGTGCTTCTCACGGACTACAACGACCTCAAGCCGCTCCTCCCTCTCATCGGGAAGGCCGACGTCGACAAGAAACGCGGCTTCGGCACGTACTTCGAGTACGGCGACCACTTCGAGGTCCCCGCCGACGGCGATGCGCTCGCGCAGCTCCGCGCGGAACGCTTCCTCACCGAGCAGTTCACGGTCTTCGGAGTGACCGACTGCGTGCGCTTCCACGTCGGCCACACCTTCACGCTGACCGACCACTTCGACAGCGCCCAGAACCAGAAGTACCTGATCACCGAGATCGAGCACATCCTCGGTCCCGTGCCGGGGAAGGAAGACGCGGATGCTTTCGACTACGAGCTGAAGTTCCGGGCGGTCCCTTTCAAGGTCGCGTTCCGCCCTGCGCGGCAAACCCCGTGGCCCTCGGTTGCAGGCGTCGTGCACGCGCACATCGACTCGGACAGCAGCGGCAAGTTCGCCACGCTCGACGCGAAGTCGCGTTACAAGGTGCGCTTCCCCTTCGACGGCGCCGGCAAGAAGGGCGACGCGTCCTCGACCTGGGTGCGAATGGCGCAGAGCTACGCCGGCACGGGCTATGGGTCCCACTATCCCCTCCACAAGGGGACCGAGGTTCTCGTGGCGTTTTACGACGGCGATCCGGATCGCCCGATCATCGTCGGCGCGGTTCCCAACGCGGTCACCCCGGCGGCGTCGACGGCGAAGAACGCGAGCCAATCGACGATCCGGAGCGCGTCGGGGATCCACATCGCGATGGACGACGAGCTCTGAGGCCCGCCATGGAGCTCCATGACGCCATCGAAGAGCACATGGATCTGCACAAGCGGGTCGAAGACCGTGTCGGCAGCGGCGAGGGCTCTCTCGACGCGGACGAGATCCAAAAACCCGACCAGTGTGAACTCGGCAAGTGGTTGGTCGGCGACGGTGCCAAGCACCAGACGCGCCCCCAGCATACGAAGCTGGCAGAGGCGCACGCCGCGTTCCATGGGGCTTGTGCCGACGTCCTGCGGCAGGCCGATGCCGGGACGCTGGAGGATGGGGCTCTCGGCGACAAGGGGCCGCTGTACGCGGCTCTCGCGGAACTGTGCGTATCGATCTCGAGCCTGAGCGTGAGGATCCAGTAGCGCCGGCACGGGTGCGGCGGAGAGGAGCAGTCCCATGGGCAACGAAGGCGAAGACGGCGGAAGCGAGGGCGGCGAGGCAGGACCGCCGCGACCAGAGACGACGGAACCCGACTCGACACCCTTTGCGTCCACGTCCATCCAGGACCCGTGGATGAGCTACGCCCCGGCGGCCGAAGAGGTACCCAACGAGAGCGCAACGTGCACGGGCAACAACAACGCGCTCACGCTGAGCGTTCCGACGTCCTCGACCATGCTGTCGATGGGGGGCATCGGCCACGGACTCGGCGGATTCGAGTTCGGTACGTCTGCCGGGTTCAATGCGCAAACGTCCGGGGACGTGAACTTCGAAATAGGTGGAAAGCAGAAGGGGCACATTCAAGGGGACACCTGGCTCCACGTGACCGGCGCCGTCGACGAGAAGATCGATAAGACTCGGCACACCCACATCATTCAGAAGGTGACGGACGACTTCGACGACGAATGGGAGACTCACGTCAAGGGCGAGAGAAAGGACACCGTCGACAAGGACTGGAACATTACGGTTCTTGGTAAGAAGGAGGAAGATATCCAGGGTGATCGCATTCTAAACATCAAGCTTACGACCAGCGAAAGGAAGGTGGGCTTATTCGAGGAGCACATCCTCGGAGGCGAGCTCACTCACATCTTCGGGTTCAAGGAAGAGATCGTGGCCGGCTACGAGCTCACGACGATTCTCGGCTCGTCGCGTGAGTTCATCGCGAAGAACAAGACCGAGGTGGTCGGTGGGAACGAGACCACGACGATCAAGGGCAACGTGACCGAGACGATCCTCAAGAACAAGAAAGAGCTCATCAAGGGCGACGTCTCCGAGTTCTGCATCGGGGAGAGCAGGCGCGAAGCGAAGGAGATGAAGGAAAAGGCCGAGAAGATCTACGAGGAGGCCGAAAACATCGAGCACAAGGCCGAGGAGCTGAAGCAGGAGGTGGAGAACCTCAGAACCGAGGCGAAGTCGGAGATGGACGTCCGGGTGGGCCAGAAGCTGCACATGGAGGCCAACGACGCGGAGTGGAAGGCCGAGACGATGGAACAGAATGCGAAGCAGCTGAAGTTGAACGCCGATTCCCAGTTCGGCATCAAGGCGGGAACCCTCGACGCAAAGTGCGACTCGCTGGCGAAGGTCGATGCCAGCCTGCTGCAGTTCGGATGATCGACTGCGCGAGACCATGCGAGATCTGACACCGTGAAGGTCGTCAAGCCGCTCGTCGTGTCGTTCCTCTACCGGGTCTTTCAGCTGCGGGGAGAGCTCCGGTTCAGCGCGACAGGAATGGTTGGTTTCGAGCTGGGCGAGGGCGTGCGGCGTCTCGTCGCAGACATCCACCTGTGGCAGGCGATCAGCGCGGCGACCGAAGGGATTGTCGACGAAGGGCTCCCGAAGCCTCGGAGCGAGGTGCTCGTGTTCGGTGCATGTCACGCGCCGGGGGGTCGCCCGACTCCCGTGTCCGCCGTCCGGGTGCGCGTCGGGCCGGAGCAGCGCGATCCGCGGCGCACCGTGGACAAGAAGCTCGCGGTGTTCGGCGACCGCTCGTGGCGTCCCGGCATCTTCGGGGACAAGCCGACCGACGCCGTTCCGTTCACGATGATGCCCCTGGGGTGGGCCCGGGCCTTCGGCGGGACGAAGTACGCGAAGAACCCGCTGGGCCGCGGAATCGATCCGCACGAGGAGACGGGGTTCGTGTCGCTACCGAACGTCGAGCACCCCTCGTCCCTGATCGCCTCGTCCTCGCAGCGCCCCGAGCCGGCGGGGTTCGGGCTGCTCGAGATGGGCTGGCCACAGCGCCGGCTGAAGGCGGGGACCTACGACGCGCGCTGGCTGGAGGCGGACTTCCCGGGCTTCGCCGGCGACATCGATCCGGAGTTCTTCGGCGGCGCGCCGCAGGACCAGAGGATCGACGGCTTCTTCGAGGGCGACGAGCAGTACCTCATCGAGAACATGCATCCTTCCCGTCCGCTGCTGGAGGGGACCCTGCCGCCTGTGGCGGCCCGCATCTTCGTGCGCCGCTGCGGCGAGCGCGACATCGAGGAGGTCAGGACGCGGCTGGAGACGGTGGTGTTCCTGCCGAACAGCGCCATGGGATTTCTCGTCTTCCGGGGCACGACGCCGGTGACCGAGGACGACGCTGCGGACATCGAGCACGTGCTCGCCGCTTGCGAGGATCCGGGCGACCCACGTCCGGCGTCGCACTACGCCAGGGCACTGGAGCGCCGGCTCGACAAGGACCAGGACCCGAAGCTCGCGCTCTACGAGGACGACATGGTCCCGCCGTTCGCGGCAGGGACCAACCTCCTCGCGCTCGGCTTGTCGGCTGACGCCCCCGGCGTCGCGGAGGCGGGACGCGACCAGGTGCTCGAGGAGGCGCGAGCGGCGGTAGAGCAGAGCGGCGTGCCGTCGCCAGCAGCCATCACCGAGCCTCTCCCAGCCGAGCAGGTTGCCCCCGGCGAGCAGGAGCCGCCTCCCCCGAAGTGGGGCCGAGGACCCCCGAAGCTCGAGGCGCCGCTCCTCCTCGCTCGGCTGCGGGAGGCCTCGATCGAGTCCGAAGCCGACGTCGAGAAGCGGCTTCAGTCGCTCCAGGAGGCGGACGCCCGGGCGATCGAGTCCTACCGCACGCGCGCCCACGTGCTTCGGCCGGCTCGTCCGCTCGAGGAGACCGAGCTCGCGCGCGCGCGCGCCGTGATCGAAGGGCTGCGCGCCGACGGCAAGTTCGCGGAGCGCGACTTGACGAGACACGACCTGTCCGGTCTGACGTTCGAGGGGGCCGACTTCCGGAAGGCGCTGCTCGAAGGCGCGGACCTCAGCGAGGCGAGCCTGGCGGGCGCGGACCTATCCGGTGCCGTCCTCGCGCACGCCGTCCTGCGGAGCACCGCCCTGGATGGCGCCGTGCTGGAAGGTGCGAACCTCGGCGCGACGACGATCGAGGGCAGCCACTTCGTGGGGGCGAATCTGCGGAAGGCGATCTTCGCGCGGGCAAGCCTCCTGTCCGCTTCGCTCAAGGACGCCGATCTCGCGGACATCGACTGGTTCGGCGTCGTCATCGGCGCGGTGGACTTCGAGGGGGCGAACCTCGGGGCGGTGAGCTTCCTGGGCCACGATCTGGCGCGCTGCCGGTTCCCGAGGGCCAGGCTGGTGAAGGCTTCTTTCCTGAAAGCGAAGCTCGACGGCGTCGAGTTCGCCGGGGCCGATCTCACGTCGGCGACGTTGCTCACCGTTTCCGCGAACGGCGCCGACTTTCGAGGGGCGTGCTTGCGCAAGACCTCGGTCGTCCTGGGCTCCTCGCTGCAAGGCGCGAACTTCCAGGGCGCCGATCTGACCGACGCCGTTCTTCGAGGCTGCAATCTTCGGGGAGCGCACTTCGAGGGCGCGAAGCTCGACGGAGCCAACGTCAGCGACTGCGATCTCACGGGCGCGACGATGACCGACGTGCAGGCCAAGGAGCTGGTCGCCATTCGCGCCAACCTGACCGACGCGAAGCTGCAAGGCTCGAACCTCATGGAGGCGATGCTCCAGAAGTCGACGCTGCAAGGTACGGATCTGTCGCGGACGAACCTCTTCCTGGCCAATCTGAGCCTGACGCGGACGAGCGACACGACCCAGGTCCGTGGTGCGAACCTGAAGCGCGCGCTGATGGTGCCGAAGGTGAAGGGTCGGAAGGAGCCCTGATGCCGTCGGACGTCGAGGTGTTCCGGCAGCGCGCGGCGGCGCGCCGTCCGCTCGCGAACCTGGACGTCAGCGGACAGGATCTGGCGGGTCTCGATCTCTCGAAGCTGTCGTTCCGCCACGTGCGCTTTGCGGGCGCCAGGCTCTCCTCGTGCGCCCTCCGCGGCGCCAAGCTGAGCGAGTGCGACCTGTCGGGCGCCGACCTCACCGGCGCAACGCTGGACGATGCGGTCTTCTACAACAGCAAGGTCAACGACGTGAAGGCGGTGTCTGCGAGCGCCGAGCGCGCGTCGTTCCTGGAATCCGAACTGAAGCGCGCCGACTTCGGCTCCGCGAAGCTCACGCGCGCATCGTTCCTCGGCTCCGATGTGTCCGGGGCGCGCTTCTCGCAGGCGTCGCTCGTACACGCCACGTTTCTGAAGTGCGGCACCGCGGAAATCGATCTCTCCGGCGCGTTTCTCGAACGCGTCACGTTCCTCGGGGGTGACCTCACGAAGGCGGTCCTCGAGGGCGCGTCGTTCAAGCAGTCCGTCCTCGTGGAGGTCGACCTTTCGGGACAGGAGCTCGGCGCCGTCGACCTCGGTCGAAGCCAGCTCACGGGCGCGAACCTGGCGGGCTGCGATCTGCGCGGCGCGAACGTCGCGGGCTGCAACTTCAAGGACGCGAACCTGCAGGGGGTGCGGCTGGACGGGGTCGACGGCAGGAACGCAATCTTCATGGCGGCCACGCTCGACAAGGCTTCCTTCGCCGGCGCTCGGTTGCAGCAGGCGATCTTCGTGGACGCCAAGGCACCCGCGGTCGACTTCTCGAAGGCGACGCTCACGGAGACGCTCTTCATGCGTGCCGGATGCGGTCTCGCGAACTTCGCGGGGGCGGATCTGACGTATGCGGACATGTCCCACGCCGACCTGCGCAGCGCGAAGTTCGCCGGAGCCACGATGTTTCGCACGAGGCTCCACAGGGCGAACCTGGACGGCACCACCGGCGTCTCGTCCGCCGCTCTCGGCGACGATGCCGACCTCGCCGAGGCAGAGCGGTTCGGAGAGAAGGGGCCTCCCTCGGGCCCTTCCGGGCCGGGAACGCCTCCCAACCCGCCCCCACCGTCGACGCCGTCGATGCCGCCGAGTCGTGCCCCGGTCCCGCCGCCACCTCCGTCCGTCGCCGCGCCCTCCGTTCCCGCGACGCTCGCCTCGCTGCCATCCGTGACCGGCCTTCTCTCGGGCAGGCCCGTCGCGCCCCCAGCGATGGTCACTCCGTCCGCCGCGGGCCTCCCCGGAAACCCTCCTTCCTCCGGCCCCTTCTTGTCGGCGCAGCCCTCCTACCGTCCGCCCTCGGGGCAGTGGCCGGCAGGGCCGGCGTCCGCGCGCCCGGGCCAGTTCGCGGCTCCACCCATCGCCGTGCCGTCCGCCGCCGAGATCGGCGCGCGACTGAGCTTCGTTGCGTACGCGTCGGCATGCGGGTGGGCCGCGGCACACCCCCAGCGCGCCGCGGAGGGATGGGCCAAGTACGGGCTTGCCGGGGATGCGATCACGGCGGAGCACAAGGTCTGGCGGACCCGCTTCGACGCGCACCCCGAGGAGCGTCAGGAGTTCCTGCGCCAGGTCGAGAGTTTCAGGTCGCACTGGGGCCGTTTCTGAGGAGGAGCACGATGGCGAACGCCGTATTCAAGTTGAACCAGATCGAAGCGAGCTACGTCGTGGGCATTGCCTCCGTCGCGTCGGACGGCTCGCTCACGATCCACACGGACGACGACGTGATCACCGCGAGCCGCGCGGCTTCGTGCCTCGTCCCGCCCGGCGAGGGCGACGAGGTTGCCGTCGTCGTGATCGGCGATGGTCGTGCGTTCGTCACGGCCATCCTGGTCGCGGCCAACGATCGGCCCACGGAGATCGCCGTGGACGGCGATCTTCACATCGCTGCCCGAGGAGGCACCTGTCGCATCGATGCAGGCGAGGGAGTGGAGCTGCGTACGGAGGGACGAATGTCGCTCGTGTCCAAGGTGCTCAACTTGCGCGCCGCGGAGGGGAGCGCGGCCTTCTCGAAGCTCACCGTCCTGGCGACGTCCGTCGTCGCACACTCCGACACGGTCCGCTTCGCCGCCAAGGCGCTCGAGTCTTTCTGCGACCACGTCGCGCAGACCGCCAAGTCGTGGCAGCGGACGGTCGAGGAGCTCGACACGCTCCGGGCGGGAAGCGCGGACTACAGGACGGAGAAGGAGATGTGCATCCGCGCCGAGAATTACCTCGTCGGCGCGCGCAATCTCGCGAAGATCGACGCCGATCAGGTCCACCTGGGCTGAGGAGAAGAGCCATGTTCGCGAATTGCCAAGCCAAGGGGACCTGCAACGGTTTCCCCGACGTGTGTCTGACGCCGGCGCCGCCGGCTCCGTCCCCGGTGCCGATTCCCTACCCGAACATCGCGCAGTCGGCGATGGCAGTGTCCTTCGTCACGAAGGTCCTCATCACGGGTGCTCCCGCGCACAACCTCGGGACGTCGATACCCATGACCAGCGGAGACAACGCCGGCCTCGCGACGGGTGTCGCCTCCGGCATGGTGATGGGCAAGTCCAGCCCGACGATGGGCTCTACGAAGGTCATGATGGGTGGTAAGCCAGCCACCCGCCTGACCATGCCGTCGATGGGCAATGGAACGAACTGCCCGACGGATACCCGTCTCGTTCCGAGCCAGTCGAAGGTCATGATCATGTCGTAGCGCGCCCAAGCAGGCGAAGCAGTTCGGGCACTTCGCCTCGCGCGCGTCCGTCCCGGTCGCGCCATCCGCGCGTCTCTTCACGCGTTCTCGGTGGTCCTCGGGCCCTTGCCGAGGGGCTTTCGCGCGATGAACACGGCTCTCGCGTACATGGCCAGCTTTATGAGCCACAACGAGGGGGCTCGTTGCGACCGACGGGGCACGTGGTCGAGGGCAACGGCCTGGGTCGTTGCCCCCAACGATAGGCATGGTTGGTCCCGACGACGTGCATGTTGGTCGCGACGGCACGCATCGTCGCCCGCGACGAGCTACGTGGTTGGTCGCGACGGCACGCATCGTTGCCCGCCAGGAGCTACGTGGTCGGCCGCAACGGCACGCTTCGTTGACCGGGACGAAGCGTGTCGTTGCCGGCAACGGCACCCATGGTGACCGCAACGACAGACATGGTCCGTCCCAACGGCATGCATCGTTGGCCAACACCGACAGGCCGGTTGGCCCCGACGAGGCACCCCGTTGTGCCTCGTGAGGATCGTCATGCATGCAAAGAGCATGTTCCTCGTCGGAAGGACCACACGGTTGCAGCGAAGGACTACAGGCAAACGCCAAAGAGCCGCGTCTTTTCCGCTGAAGAACCGCGCTCCTTCCGCGAAGAGACGTGCTCCTGAAGCGAAGAAGCCCGGAGGACCCGGTCATGCAGCCGAGACGCGGTCATCTCTCCTTCTTCCAGAAGATGCGCCGCGCCTTCTCGAGCGACACGCCATGGATGTAGTACGCCTTGGCCGCGGCCCCGATGGCCATCGTTCCGCTGAAGGCCACCGTCGCCGAGACGATGGCGCCTCCTCCCGGAGCGATGACCTTCATGAGCTGCCGGAACCCCTCGCGCAGGGCGAAGGCGACACCCACGTTCGCCGTGAGCGCGCCGACGAATTCGCCCGCGCCCTTCTTGTCGACCGAGCGGCCGCCGATCCACGCGATCCCGGCGACGAGGCCCGCCTGGAGCGCGGTGAGGGGGATGGTGTCGGCGAAGGGCACCGGCGCCGCGCCGATGCCGGCGCAGACGGCCGCCGTCGCCTTCGTCAGCGACGTCGCGAGGTCCTCCTGGACGGCGCGGACCTGCGTGGCGCGCGCGAGCTCGGCGCGGCTCGCGTCGGGGAGGTGCTCGAAGAGCTTCATCGCGAGCTCGTCGACGTGCCATCGCTCGTCGGCGCGGAGCGTGCCGTCGTTCTTCCACGACATGTAGACCGACGTCCCGACCGTCGCGACGTGACGCGGCCGCAGCTTGTCGCGCCCGTCGAGCTTGCGGACGAGCGCCTGCTCGGCCTCGGCGACGTGCCGCTTCTTCTCGGCGACGTCGTCCTCGGGCTCCTTGTCGGCGCGGTGGAGGCGCGTCGACTTGGGCTCGAGCAGATCGCAATGCGTGACGACGGCGATCAGCGGCGGTTCGAGGCGGTGCGCCCGGCGAACCTCGTCGTAGACCTTCTCGAGCGCGTCGAGGTCCGCGTCGATCGCCGCGTCGACCTCGCTCGCCTTCGCCACGAAGACCACCACGTCCGGCGCCTGCGCCCGCAGCTCGACGGCGATCGACTCGAGCGCGGTCTTCGCCGCGTCCGCCTCGGCGGGGAGCGACCCCTCCTGGATGCCGCGCGTGTCGAGGATCGACATCGCCCCGCCCCCGCGCTCGTACCGGTACCACCTGCCGCGGCCCGTCTGCGCCGTCACGTGCCCGAGCTCGGCCACCTTCGCGCCGAAAAGCGCGTTGACGAGCGACGACTTGCCGGCGCCCCTCCGGCCCACGAGCACGAGCGCCGGAGGTCTCTTCTCGAGGAGCACCTGCCGCAGGGTCGCGATGCGCACCCGCGCGTCCCTCGCCGCGTCGAGCGGCAACCGCTCGAGGAGCTCCTCGATCCGCGCGATGGTCTTCGCCAGCGTCTTCAGCGCGTCGTCGTCGGCCATGCCCGACGATCCATGGCACGCCGGCAGCCCCTGCGCTCCCGCACCGCCCGCCTATCACGCGGCACGAGCTCCCGAAGGTCGCTCAGTCCTTCGTGAGGCGCGCGATCTCTTCCTTGATCATCGTCTCGGCGAGCTGGGGCACGACCTCCCACACGACGCGCTCGACGACCTCGCGCGAGAGGGCGAGCACGGCCTCGACCTGGGCTGGGTTGAGCCCCAGATCGCCGAGCTTGCCGGCGAGGTGCCCGTTGACCGCCGCCCCGGACACCGTGGCTGCCGAGATCGGAGCGTCGGCGCCGGTGACCACGGGAGCCGCAGCGCGCGGCGCGTGCATCTGCTGGATCATCTCCGGCGTGCGCTGGATCGAGGGAGCCGTGGGGGCCACGACCGGGGGCGGTGCCGCGGGAGCGGGCGCCGGGGAATGCACGACGGGGACGCCGGACGGAGCCGTGCGCGAGATCGGCGGAACCGGGTGAGCCGGCGGCGCGGAGACCGGCGGAGGGTGGGGCGACCCTTCGAACGAGAGGGTGTGCGTCCGCTGCGTCGGGAAGTGGGGACGCGCACCCGGCGGCGAGACCACGGGCGGCCGGGGGCTCGTATTGGTGAACGCGGCCGGCGGCTGCACGACGGGCGCCGCAGGGGCAGCGTGTGCGGGAGCCGCCGCGACCGGCGGAGGCGCAGGCGAGGCCGAGAGGGAAGGGCCCGGAGCCGTGCGCCCCGTGTCGCGCGCGACGATCGCCTTCTTCAGCTTGTCGATGAGGGCCTGCGTGTCGAACGGCTTGTCGATGAAGTCGTCGACCCCCGAGTCGCGCCCGCGGTTGGCGTCGTACGGGGCATAGCGGCTCGCCATGAGGAGGATGGCCGCCCGCGGATCGCGCGCCCGGATCTCCTTGGCGAGGCCGTAGCCGTCGCCCTCGGTGAGCGAGGTGTCGATGACGACCGCCGAGGGCTCCTCGGCCATCCGGGCGAGCGCGCCCGCCGGCCCATCGGCCGTGACCACGCGGAAGTCCTCACCGGCAAAGGTGATCTCGAGAACCTTGCGCATCGTGGCGCTGTCGTCGACGGCGAGGAGGGTCTTGGGCACGTGGCTTCTCCGGCCCGCCGGGAAGGCGGACAGCCTCGATTGTGCGGACCCATCGCGTTCAGTGTCAAGCAGGTGCTACAAGGCTGCCGGGTGCCGCGTCCGCCGCTCCGGAACGAGTCCGTCCCGCCGGAGCTGGCCGGGGCGCTCGACAGGGCAGTCCGCGGCCTCTTCGGCGTCAGCTGGGGGCAGGCGCGCGCGTGGATCGAGCGCGGAAAGGTCCGCGTCGACGCGCAGGCGGTGACGGTTCCCACGGCGCGCGTGACGGCGGGGCAACGGATCGAGGTCGACGAGCGAGGGGCCCGACCGCGCGCGGCAGGCGCGGGGAGAGGCGAGCTCGGGGACGACCAGATCGTGCACGTGGACGCGCACGTGGTGGTCGTCGACAAGCCGTCCGGGGTGAGCACGATCCCGTACGAGGAGGGCGAGACCGACACGCTCGATGCGCGCGTCCGCGCATGGCTCGAGCGCCGCAACAAGTCGGCCGGAGGTCACGGCAAGCACGGCGGGCGGGGAGGTCGACCGGCCCTGGGCATCGTCCACCGCCTCGACAAGGAGACGAGCGGCCTGGTCGTCTTCACGCGCACGTGGCTCGCCAAGCAGTCCCTGTCGAACCAGTTCCGTCATCACACCGTCGAGCGCCGCTACCTCGCCATCGCGCACGGAGACGTCCGTTCGCGCACGGTGCGGACCTTCCTCGTCGAAGATCGCGGCGACGGCCGCCGCGGGAGCGCGCGCGGGACGCACCCCGAGAAGGCGTCGGGCGCACGCGAGGCGATCACCCACGTCGAGCGCATCGAGCCGCTGCACGGCGCGACGCTCGTCGCGTGCCGGCTCGAGACGGGGCGTACCCACCAGATCCGCATCCACCTGAGCGAGTGCGGTCACCCGATCGTCGGCGAGCGCGTCTACGTGCGCGGCTTCGCGGGAACTCTCCTCGAGGCGCCGCGGCTCATGCTCCACGCCGCGGAGCTGGGGTTCGAGCACCCGGCCACCCAGCACCCGGTGCGCTGGGAGAGCGCGCCGCCTGCCGACGTGCAGGCCGTCCTCACGCGGCTTCGGGCTTGACGGCTCGCGCGCGCGTCCTCCGGAGGTACGCGAGCATCACGCCTAGGATGGCGATGCCGGCGAACGTCATGAGCGCGTCCATGCCGAGCATGCCCGCGCGGGGCGCCCACGCCCTGCCAGGCAGGAGCTTCGCCGCCCAGTCGTAGCTCGCGCCGTCGAACCAGGTGACGTATGTGATGGCCATGTTCGACGCGCCGACGTAGAGCGCGAGTTGCGTCGTGACGCCGTCCTTCTGCCCGAGGAGCTCGAGGAGGAACGCATAGAAGGCCGCGTAGCAGAGGCCGTTGGCGAACGTGTACGCGAGGCACCCCACGGTGAAGGCGGCCGGCGTCGCGGGCGCGAGCACCATCGCGACCGCCGAGAGGGCGGTGACGCCGCCGAAGAGGACGTACGCGACGCGCCGGTTCATGCGGTCGGCGAGGTACCCGCCGAGGAGCGATCCCCCGGCGTTCACGATCCCCCCCAGCAGGCCCGTGACGACGACGACGAGGTTCTCGGCGGCCGCGTCGGTCGGGGCGTAGTCCCTCGCGAGCGCGCTGAAGAGCCCCGTGAGCGCGCCCGTCCCGACGGGCGAGAGGCAGATGAGCATCCCGGTCCAGCCCTCGCGCGACCGGAGCGTGCGGCCGATCGCGCGCACCAGATCGACGATCAGCCGCCATGCGCTGCGCCGCGCCAGCGGCTCCTCCTCGACGAAGAAGGCCGGGATGGCGCACGCCGCGCACAGCGAGGCGAGGACGACCGCCGTGGTGCGGCTCGAGACGTGGTTGATCATCCACGCCACGAGCGCCCCACCCGTGGCCGTTCCCGCGAGGTTGCCCGCCGTTTGCCAGCCCGAGGCCCGCCCGCGCGCCTCGTCGGGGACGGTGACCGCCATCATCGCGAGCACCGCCGATGCGCTCGTCGCGACCGACGCCTGCCCGACGAGCAGGACCCCCGTGAAGACCCAGATGAGGGCGAACGGCCCGAGGTGGTCCGTGGTGCTCGGAGGGATGAGCGCCGCGCCGCCGAGCGCCACGGCCGTGACGGCGATCATCGCGAGGAACCAGCTGCGCCGGCGAGGTCCCGCGTCGAGGGCCGGCGACCAGAACGGCTTCACGACGTGGGGGAGCTGCGCCACGTTCGAGACGGTGGCGATGAGGGTCATGTCGATGCCCCGCGTGCGCAGGACGAACGGCACGGCGATCTGCGCGTAGCCGACGGCGAGCCCGAACGGCAGCGTGAGGATCGCCCAGAGAGGTGCCGGGAGGTACCGGCGCTCGGTCGCCACGAGGAGGGCGCTACATACCAGACGCGGTCAGTGAACCACGAACCAGTTCACGCCCGCGGTGACCTCCATGTGGAAGTGGTTGCGGTGCGGCCAGTTGTAGTCGGGCGTGAGGATGACGTTGAAGAGGCGCGCGTCCGCGGCGTCGCACACGATGCGGCGAAGCTCGAGGGCGGCGGGGGTCGCGGGGTGAGGGCCCGTACCGGGGCCGCAGGTGTGCGCGCCGATGTGCCCGTGGAAGTCGCGCTGGACCTCGAGCTTCGTCCCGTCACGCTTGATGAAGGTCCCCGCGTCGATGGCGAGCGCGCCCGGGTGGCGTGACCCGAGGCGACCTTCGGGCCAGCTCGCGATGGGCGGCCGGTAGACGGAGAAGTGAATGACCTGCGTGATGTCGTGCGCCGCGAGCTGCACCGAGAAGTCGTCGAGCGCGAGGGCCAGCCGGCAGTCGACGATCTCCCAGACGCTGGTGGCGCGCTGGTCGGCGGGGAGACCCGTGCGGAACGTGACCCCGTGGAGCGGGCCCGTGAGGCGGACGGGGGCGAGCACGCCGCGCGCCTCGTCGACACGCGTGAAGGGGATGCCGCGGCGTGTGAGCTCCGCCTCGCACGAGGGCCCGTCCATCCGCCCGTACCGGAGGGCGGGCTCGCCGACCGGGAGGGGATACCGATCCGGCATGGCGAGCGGCACGCCGAAGGCCGCCCGGGACTCGTGCTCGCCGCAGGCCAGCCCCGCCACGACGAGCACCCCGAGGATCAGGCGGCTGACGGCTCCGCGCATGAGGTCCGGAGCCTAGCCTCGGCGGCCTCCTCCGCCAAATCGTGTACAGTTTCCTTGGAACACGCCGTCATGCCCGAGCTCAGCGCGCGCGCCCGGCAAGTGCTCTACCACTGCGTCACCGAGTACGTGGCGACCGGGGAGCCGGTCGGCTCGCGCACGCTGTCGAAGAAGGCGGGCCTCGACCTCTCACCGGCGAGCATTCGCAACGTGCTCGCCGATCTCGAGGAGCTCGGGTACCTGAAGCAACCCCACACGAGCGCCGGCCGCGTTCCCACCGACCGCGCGTTTCGCCTCTTCATCGACGCGCTGATGCAGGTGCACCAGCTGACCACCGACGAGGAGCACGCGATCCGCGCGCGCCTCGCCGCCATCGAGCCGGGCCAGAACGTCATGCGCGAGACGGGCAAGCTCCTCTCCGAGCTCACGGGGACGGCGGCCGTCGTCGTCGCTCCGCGGCACGAGACGCTCGTCCTCCGGCAGCTCCGCTTCATCCGGATCTCGAACGACGAGGTGCTCGCGGTCCTCGTGCTCAAGAACGGCACCGTGCAGAACCGGTTCCTCGCGGCGTCGATCGCCGAGGCGGAGCTCACGCGCGTCCACAACCTCCTCGACGACGTGGTCGAGGGGCGCTCGCTCGGCGATCTCCGCGAGCTCTTCGAGCGACGCCTCCAGAGCGAGCGCGTGCAGTTCGACGAGCTCCGCCGGCGCGCCTTCCAGCTCGGCGGCGCCGCCGTCGAGGGGACCGCGGCGACGGAGACCGACATCGTCATCGAGGGCCAGGAGCGTCTGCTCGACAAGCCGGAGTTCCACGACGCGGGGAACGTGCGCCAGCTCGTCTCGGCCCTCGACGCGCGCGAGCAGATCGTCAAGCTCCTCGATCTCGCCCTCGACCGCGCCGCCGGTGGCAAGGGCGGCCACGTCGTGGTCGGCGAGGAGGTCGGGGACCTCGGCGGCGGGCAGCTCGCCATCGTGGGCGCGCAGTACACGTCGCACGGTCACCCCGCGGGTGCGGTCGCGGTCATCGGCCCGACGCGCATGGACTACCCGCGCGTCCTGCCGCTCGTCGCCGCCACCGCGTCGGCCATGAGCGAGTTCATGGAGCGCGCCGAGAGCGCCCGGAAAGACCCCGAAGAGGACTGAGTGGTAGGCTACGGGCGTCATGCGCGGCGCCCCGCCGGACCTCCCCGGCGACCACTCGAGCAACTCGCCCATCGATCGGGCGCTCACGCTCCTTCTCGCCGACGAGACCGAGGCCGCGCTGCGCTGGTCGGCCGCGGCCGTGGAGCGCGATCCGCGGATGCCGAGCGCGCTCGTCATCACGGGGCGCCTGCTCACGCAGATGGGCCGCAAGGAGGCCGCGATCGAAGCGTTCCGCCTGGCCGTGGGGCGCGCGATCGACGCCGGGAACCTGCCGCTGGCGATCGCCGCCATCGGCGACATGCGCGCGCTCGACGCGAACCTCGACGACTGCCTCGATCAGGTGGCCGAGGCGTTCTGCGAGGGGTCGCCCCGCCTCCACGAGGGGGAGGTCCCGCCGCCGCCGTTGCCCCACTTCGAAGGGTTCGAGCCGCTGAGCCCCTTCCTCACGGGGCCCGCCCTCACGTCGAAAGCCACGCAGATCGTCCACGCCGCGAACCGCAACTACGAGGAGCAGTCGGACGCGCCGCAGCCGCTCGCCGCGCCCGTGCCGCTCTTCAGCACCCTGGGCAAGGAGGCGCTTCGCGATCTCGTCGCCGCCTTCCAGATGATCACCGTCCCCGCCGGGCACGTGGTCGTCGAGGAGGACGAGAAGGGCGCCGAGGCGTACATCGTCGTGCGCGGCGAGCTCGAGGTGCGCAGGCGCCCGCGGGACGAGGACGGCGCGCCGCCGACCGTGCTGGCGCGCCTGACCAACGGTGCTCTCTTCGGAGAGATGGCGCTCCTCTCGCGGGCCCCGCGCGCGGCGAGCGTCGTCACGACGCGGCCTTCCATCCTCCTCGTCGCGACGCGCGACGCGCTCGAGCAGGTCACGGCGCGCAAGCCCGAGGTGGGGATCGCGCTCGCCGCGCACTGCCGCCGCCGGATGGTGGCAAACCTTGCCCGGACGTCGCGGGTGCTCGTGGCGGTCCCCTCCGAGGAGCGCGCGACGCTGGTCGAGCGGTTCGAGACGCGCATCTTCGAGAAGGGCGACAAGCTCGTGTCCGATGGCGAGGAGGCCCAGGGGCTCCACCTCATCGCGTCGGGCGGCGTCGCGGTCGTCGCACACGAGGGCGGCGAGTCCGTCGTCCTGGCGACGTTGCCCCCGGGCGAGACGGTCGGCGAGGTGGCCCTCGTCCTGCGTCGCAAGACCAACGCCGACGTCATCGCCGTGCACCCGACGGTGACCCTGTTCCTGCCGCGCGAGGAGTTCCTCTCGCTCGTCCAGGACCATCCGGCGATCCTCCACGGCCTCTACATGAGCGCGGTTCGGCGCGACGACGAGACGGCCCAGGCCCTCGACTCGGCGCCTGCCGCGGTGGCGGACGACTACGTCCTCCTGTAAGCCACAGGGGTCCGCGTGACGGCCGCCCACCAGCACTCCCACGATCACGCGCCCGGGCAGGAGCACGCGCCCGTGCCGCCCGCTGCGCGCGGGGAGTTCACCGAGGGCGAGGCGAAGCAGGCGGGGCGCCTCAAGATGGTGCTCGCGCTCGTCGGCGGGTTCTTCGTCGTCGAGCTCGGGGGGGCGCTCTGGGCCGACAGCGTCGTCCTGCAGGCCGACGCGCTGCACCTCCTCATGGACGTCCTGGCGCTCGCCGTGAGCCTGCTCGCGATGCGCCTCGCGGTCCGCAGGCCCACGCCGCGGTTCACGTACGGCTTGCGGCGCGCGGAGCCCGTCGCCGCCATCTTCAGCGCGTCGCTCGTCCTGGCGACCACCGTCGGGATCGTCGTCGAAGGGGTCGAAGCGCTGAGCGAGCGCACGCCGCCGCGCGCCGGGATCATGCTCATCGTCGCGGCACTCGCGCTGGTCGTGAACGGCCTGAGCGCGTGGCTCCTGCACGACGTCATCGGCCACGCGCACCCGCACGCCCACGATCCGGACAACCCCGACGACCGCGCGGCCGCCGCGCCCGACAGCCACGATCCGCCGGGCCACGACCACTCCGGCCACGATCACGCCGACGCCGGTCACGCGGGCCACGACCACGCCGGGCACGGCCACGCGTCGCACGGCGAGGGCGCGGCGACCGGCAAGGCGCACGGGCACGCCCTCAACCTCCGCGGCGCGTGGCTCCACCTCCTGGGCGACACGCTGGGGGCGGTCGCCGCGATCGTCGCGGCCCTCGTCATCCACTTCGGCGGGCCGGCGAGCGCCGACCCGATCGCGAGCTTCGTCGTCGCGGCCATCCTCCTGGTCGGGTCCCTCCGGCTGTTCCGCGACGCGACCCTCGTCCTTCTCGAGTCGGCCCCCCGGCACCTCCCCATCACGGCCATCCGCGAGGTGATCCTGGGCTACCCCGGTGTCGTGTCCCTCCACGATCTCCACGTGTGGACGCTGGGGGCCGGCCACGACGCCGTGACCGTGCACGTCCGGACCGAGGCCCACGATCCGAAGCTCGGGCAGTGCCTCTCCGAGAAGGTCCGGAGCACCCTCGGCGTGGAGTACGTCACCGTGCAGGTGGAGGTCGGGAGCGAGACCTGCGGGGCGCCGGAATCACGGTTCGCGAACGCCGATCCCGGGCGGTGATTGCGCGAGCGCAAAAGACGGGCGCTTGACCGCCCCTCTGGCTTTGAGTACGCCCTGCGCACCATGCCCCGCATCGCCCGCTTCCTCGCCGCCGCCTGCCTCGCGGCGCTCGTCATGCTCCTCGGTCGCAGCGCCTCCGCCCAGACGATGAAGGTCGCCGTCGTCGACGTCCAGCGTGCCGTCATGCAGACCGAAGACGGGCTGCGCGCCCAGGCGACGCTGAAGAAGCTCTTCGACAGCCGCCAGCAGGAGCTGAACAAGCGCCAGCAGGAGCTCGGGAAGCAGAAGGAGGACATCGACAAGCAGTCGAAGGTCCTCTCGCAGGGCGCCCTCCAGAAGAAGGTGGACGACTGGCAGAAGCAGATGGTCGAGCTCCAGACGACCTTCGTCGAGTACAACAAGGAGCTCGAAAAGAAGCAGAAGGAGCTGACCGACCCGATCTTCGAGCGCGTCGTCGCCTCCATCAAGCGCATCGCCGGGACCGACGGGTACGACCTCATCGTCGACCGCGCGACCGTGGCCTTCTCGCGCAGCGACCTCGATCTCACCGACCGCGTCATCCAGCTCGCCAACGGAGGCGCCTCGCCGTCGGCCCCGGCCCCGAGCGCGCCCCGTGGGCCGGCGCCATCGCCCGCTCCCGGGCCTCTGCCCGGTCCCGCCGGCAAGCCGTGACGGCGCGCGGGATCTCCCTCCGCGGAGATCCGCTCGCAACGCTCGCCACGCTCGTCGCCCGCCACGGAGGCACGCTCCCGGGCGGGGACGGCCCTGCGCCCCTGCGGCTCGTTCGCGTCACCGACGCCGCCGGCGGCGAGCTTGCCCCCCTTCTTTCTTCGCGCTTCCTCGGCGCGGGCCACGGGGCCCTCGAGAAGGGCGCGGTCCTGCTCGTCGACGCCTCGCTGCACGCGCGCCTCGGCGCCCCGATCGCCGGCACGGCGCAGATCTGGGTCCACCCGCACGCGGCCTGGGCGATGGCGTCGCTCCTCGACGACGCGGTCGTCGAGGATACCCCTCCCGTCATCGGCCCCGGCTGCTCCATCGCCCCGACCGCGGTCCTCGGCCCGCGCGTCGTCCTCGGGGCGCGCGTCCGCATCGGGGCCGGGGCAGTCATCGGCCACCCGGGCTTCGGATGGGCGACCGGGGAGGAAGGCGCCGTGCGCCCGGTCCCCCAGCTCGGCGGCGTCGTCCTCGAGGACGACGTCGCCATCGGGCCGCTCTGCACGGTCGACGCGGGCACGCTCGCCCCCACGCGCATCCGCGCCGGCGCGAAGCTCGACGCCCACGTCCACGTCGGCCACAACGGCGACGTCGGCGAGGGGTGCATCGTCGCGGCGCAGGTAGGCCTCGCGGGATCGGTCACGCTGGGCCGCGGGGTGCTCGTAGGCGGGCAGGCGGGCTTCGCCGACCACGTGACCGTGGGCGGCGGCGCGCGCATCGCCGCCGGCAGCGGCGTCATCGGCGATGTACCGCCGGGGGCGGTCGTGGCAGGATACCCGGCGGTGCCGCGGGGGCGGTGGCTGCGCGCTCTCGCGAAGCTCTACCGCGGGTCGCGCCGCCAGGCCTGACGCGTGAAACTCCCGACGACGATCGAGATCGACCGCATCCTCCAGATCCTCCCGCACCGGTGGCCGTTCGTCATGGTCGACCGCGTGACGGACGTGGTGCCGCGCGAGCGCATCGTCGGCCACAAGTGCGTGACCATGGGCGAGCCCTGGTTCCAGGGGCACTTCCCCGCGCGCCCCATCATGCCCGGGGTGCTCATCCTCGAGGCGCTCGCGCAGATCGGCGGCATCCTCGCGTACGCGAGCGAGCCCTTCGACGCCTCGAGCTCGCTCATGTACTTCCTCGGGATCGACAAGGCGAAGTTCCGCCGCCCGGTCACGCCGGGCGACAAGCTCGATCTCGAGGTGACCATCCTCCACCACCGCACGAACGTGTGGAAGTTCAAGGGCGAGGCGTCGGTCGACGGCACGCTGTGCGCGAGCGCGGAGCTCCTCGCGAGCGTCGTCGACCGCGCGGGGTGAGGCGCACTTTCTTCTTCGCGCCAAAGGCTTTCGCGTTCCCGCCACCAGGGAAGGGCGCCGCGGCGGGGTCGGTATCTCTCGCCATCCATGCGAGCTTCCGCCCGCCCGCGTCTGCCGAACTGGATCGCCCGGCTCACCGCCACGACGCTGACGGCCCTCTTCGCCGGCTGGGCGCTCGGCTGCCAGTTCATGGTCACGACCCCCGCCAACGCCCGCGGCGGCTTCGGAGTCTTCGAGCCCGAGCTGCGCTACGTGCACGACAAGCTCTACGCGACCATCGTCGTGCCCGAGGGCTACGGGCCCGTCGAGACGCGGCTCGTCGGGCCTGGAGCGCCGTCGACGTCGCTCACCCTGACCAAGACGTGCGACTCCGCGCCAAAGGACACGATCAAGCACACGAACGACGCCTGCGCCTTCGACCTCCCGCACGCCGACGCGCGCGCGGGCACCTACACCATTGAGCTGTCGTGGCGCGGCCAGAAGCTGCGCGAGACCTCGTTCGCGCTCGTCTCGGTGCCGGGCGCAGGCGGAACGAAGGCGCTCATCGTCGACCCCGCGCCGCGCGTCGGGCCGGCCTACGTGAGCAGCTACATGAACGGCTTCGTGCTTTGCACGTGGCTGCCGATCGACGCGTCGTACATCTTCCGCGACGTCACCTTCTTCGTCGTGGAGGACGGAGCCATGGGCCCGGGGCCCGCAGGCGTGGAGCAACTCGAGTCGCGCCGCATCAAGCAGGAGGGCGACCCCGCCGTGGACCTCGGCATGACGAGCATCCGCCTTCGCGACCTGCGCTTCGACGATCACACGCTCCACGCACTCCAGGTGATCGCGATGGTCGGCCACCGGCGCGTAGGGAGCTGGGCCCTCCGCTATGGCCACGTGGCGCAGGACCCGAGGATGCAGGACGTGATGGTCGTGACAGGCGCGCGAACCTTCGGCCCGTTCATCGTCGCGGACGACGCGGCCGTCGACCCGGCGCTGCAGAGCAAGGTGGACGAAGCGCAGCAGAAGCTCCTCGACAGCCGCCACCCGGACCGCGACGCCGTGCTCCGCCCGGCCACCTCGTACGAGAAGAACGTCGTGCCGCGCGTCTGCGCGGTGCTCTCGGACGGTCGAGCCCTCGGGCTTGCCAAGGACCTCGATACCATGCGCGCCAGCGGCCACGGCGCGCTGGCCACGCAGGACTCCGTGAGCATCGGCACCGTCAGCGTCGGCGGATCGAGCTACGACGTTTCGGCGAGCACCGGGAGCGGCGCGATGATCATGGGGCTTCCTCTGTGGGAGAACGGCTACACGGACGGCCTCGACACGTGGAACGCGCTCAAGTTCCGCGGCAACGCGGGCGACCTGAAGTACGCGGCCAAGCTCCGCCAGCTCGACGGCGTGGCGTCGCGCTACTCCGCCGGCTGCATGGCGAAGATCCTCGGCGACGTGAAGTGGGTGCTCCCCGCGCCCGGGAGCGACGAGCACGAGAAGCCGCGGACGTACTGAGCGGTGGGAGGCCGAGACGGACCCGCAAACCCGCGATAGCCGCAGGCTTGCCCCGCCACCCGGCCGAGCTCGCGCGGCCCGCTCCATGCGTATCCGTCCTCGTCAGGAGGACCAACGCTCATGGCTCAGGTCAGCAACATCGACGAGTACCGCGGGCCCGATCGCCGGCGGAATCGCATCTACGTCACGATGAACACGGAGTACCACTGCCACGACCGCATCTGCGTCGCCGTGTTCGATCGCCACACCGGCAACGCCCAGCCCAGCAATCGCGCCATCGGCAAGACCCTCACCGGGAGCATACGGTTCGACCGCGACAACATCTCGGCCACATCCGCGCCCGAGATCCCGCACGTGGGCGACCAGCTCTGCTTCGCCTCGGGCCGCAAGGACGACTTCGACGACATCGTGACGAGCACCCTCGTCCGCATCGAGCGGCCGAACCGGGAGGTCGTCGTGCACTACCCGCAGCTCGCGATGCACGGCTGACGTCCACGCTTGCGCGAAGGCGCGCTCTTCTTCACCCTGTCCGGCGACGATGTCCGAGGACCCCGCGAAGAGACGGCCGCACGACCCCAGGCCCGGCATCCACCCCACCGCCGTCGTTGATCCGCGCGCGGAGCTCGCGGCCGACGTCTCCATCGGCCCCTACGCGGTCGTCGAGGCGGGCGTCCTCCTCGGCGAAGGCTGCGTCCTTCACGCCCACACGGTCGTCCGGGGGCCCACGTCGCTCGGCGCGCGGTGCGTCGTCCACCCCTTCGCGGTCGTCGGCGGCGAGCCGCAGGCGAAGAGCCACTCGACGGGTGCCCCTGCGCGGCTCGAGGTGGGCGAGGGCAACGTCTTCCGCGAGCACGTGACCGTGCACGGCGGGACCGAGGGGCGCACGACGCGCGTCGGCACCGGGAACCTCTTCATGGTCGGCACGCACGTCGCGCACGACTGCGTCGTCGGTTCGGGCTGCGTCTTCGCCAACGGCGTCCAGCTCGCGGGGCACGCGGCGATCGAGGACGGCGTGAACTTCGGAGGCCTGAGCGGCGTGACGCAGTTCGTGCGCGTGGGCGAGGGGGCGTTCGTCGCGGCGCTCACGGCGTGCGAGCGCGACGTGCCCCCGTTCGTCGTCGTCCAGGGCAACCGCGCGCGCGTGCGCGGGGTCAACGTCGTAGGGCTCCGGCGCCGCGGCGTGCCGGAGGAGAGCCTCCGTGCGCTCGCGCGGGCCGTGCACCGCCTGTGGCTCTCGCGCGGCGTGCAGGCCGAGGCGCTCCGCGGCCTGGAGACCGAGGCGGACCCCTACGTCGCGCGCCTCGTGGCGGCGGTCCGCCGTCACTGAGTGGGGTTCGGGGGCGGCGGGGGCTGCGTGTCGTTCTGGACGCACGACGAGAGGTCGAAGAAGAGAAACTCGAGCGCCTTCTCGTTGATGGCGTGGCCGGGCGGGCTGTCGATCGCCGGATCGCTGCACTCGGCGGGGAACGTCGAGTCGTCGCTGACGCCGGAGAGGTGGACGTCGCTGTAGACGGCGCGGCCGCACTGCTGGGCGACCGGCGTGCCGACGGGCGTGTTGAACGAGAGGTATCGCGGGTGATTGTTGCCCGGGTTGTAGATCCACTGCGTCGAGAGGCACGAACCGCTCGCGGCGCAGCCAGCGGGCTTGGGGGCGAGGATGTCGTCGCGCACGTCGGACAGCGTGATGTTGCCGAGGCTCGTGCTGATGGCGTTGTCCTGGAGCCATTGCGCGTACGCGGCGCCCTTGGGGAACGACTGGTCGACCGCGTCGTCCTCGCTCCCCTGCGACGGGTTGGCCTGCCAGCCCCCCGGCTGGATGCTCGCCCACGAGGCCACGCTCTGGAGATCCGGCGTGCCCGTGGTCGGCACGAACCAGTTGCCGTAATAGTGCGTCGTGAAGAGGCGGCCGCCGCCCTGCAGGTACGCGTCCATCGCGGCGTACGAGCCTGCGCCGCGGTCGTTCGGGTTGCACTCGCAGGCGTTGAAGACGATGTCGTACTGGAGGAGGTTCTTCGAATCGGTCCACCACTGGTAGGTCTGCGCGGCGGTGTTTCCGCCCGTGACGGCGCTGCCGCTCGGGCCGTTCTGGTTGTCCTGCGCGGTGTAGAAGTGGACGTGGCCTGCGCCCGGGGTCGTGGCGGGAAACGCGGCGGGGACCGGCGCCCCCGGCGGGACGAACTCGCTGTCGTCGATGCCCATGTGCCGGAGGAAGCACTCGGCCGGATCGCACCCGCTCGTGAACGCCATGAGCGGCATGTCGCCTTCGCTCGACTTGGCCGGAAGCCGCAGCTGGCGCGCGGTGCCGCTGCCCGCGTTGAACTGCGCGTCGAGGTCGTTGTTCGCGCAGGCGGCGACGTTCGGGATGACGATCTGCTTGCGCCACTTGCCGGTCTGGATGACGAGCGGGATGCCCTTGCCGCCGTTGGTCCCGGCGGGAACGCCCCAGGCGTCGCTCGCGCCCTTGACGATCTTGAACGTGCCGTCGGGGCCCGTGGCCGCTCCGATGATGGGCGATCCGGACGCGGGCGCCTCGCACGGCGTGCACGTCGGGTCGCCGGGCACGATGGGCGAGGGCGTGCCGTTCGGGACGTAGACGTAGACGTTGTAGAGCGGCAGGTTGCCCGCGGGGTCGTAGACGGTGCCCGAGAGGGTGGTCTCGGTGCCCTTGCCGGAGCAGTCCGCCGCCGCGCACTGCAGGCCCTGGCACGGCCCGGGGTTGCCGCCGCTGCTGCCGCCGCCGCCCTCGCCGCAAAAGAGCCCGCAGCCTCCGCTGCTGCTGCCGTCGTCGCCCGTGCTCGCGTCGCCGCCGTTCAGGTGGGGGAAGAGCGAGCCGTTGCTCGAGCCGCACGAGAAGGCCACGGCCCCGACGAGCAGCGCGCACGGAATCGCGACGAACAGGGATCGCTGCATGGTGAGCCCCTTGTCTCCCTCATCGTGACCGAGGGCTCCGTCGCTTTCAATTGGATCCCCACTGACCCAGGCTAGCTTCTTCCGCGCCCGCGCCCGCGCCTCACGGCAGCTTTCCCGAACCGAGGATGTCGTCGAAGGCCCGGTCGAACTCGTCGTCGGCGCCGACCGCCACGGCGCGGACCGGCTGCTTCGTCTCGCTCTTGCTCAGCTTGCGGATGCGGTCCTGGACGTCGCGGAAGGTGGGGAGCTGCCGGGCGGAGCGCTGGAAGTAGTCGAGCGCCTGCTTCGACATCTTCTTCACCTCGTAGGCCGCGCCGATCTCGTACGCGAGCGACGCCTCCTGCTCCTTGGAGCGGTCCGGTGACTGCAGGCCGCGCATGAATGCGTCGATGGCCTCGTTCAAGTTGCCGCGCTCGAGCTGGACCGAGCCGATCATCGAGTGGCAGATGCACGCGCGCTTCGGGTCGCGCGCCGCCGTCTCGAACTCGCGCATCGCGTCGTCGAGCAGGGCCATCTCCTTGTACGCGACGCCGAGGTCGTAGTGGCTCTGCGCGTCGTCGACGCCGATCTGCTTGGCGACGCCCTCCTTGAACTTCGCGAAGACCTCCTCGACGTCGACCTGGTCGCTCGAGCGGTGGAAGCTCGGCGGCCCGACGCCGCTGCCGCGGTCGCCGCCGTCGAGGGCGCCGAGCGACTCGGCGATGTCGAACGAGCGATCCTCGGGCTCGGCGCCTGCGTTGGGCGAGGGGCGCGTGCCCGAGCCGCCCTGCGTGCCGCGCTCCTGCCCCTCGAGCTCGGCGAGCCGCTCGCGCAGGAGGGGATGGTTCGGTAGCCGCGCGAGCTGCTCCTCGAGGATGGTGCGCGCGTCGTCGTAGAGGCCTCGCGACGCGAAGAACTCGGCCTCCTCGAGCGCGGATTCGAGCTCCGGCGCGGGGGCCGGCGCGGGCGGTGCGTCCTGGATCTCGGCGTAGTCGGGCTGCGACGCGTACGCGTCGGTCGCGTCGAGGCGGGCATGCTGTGCGCCCGGGACGAGCTCGAAGGCGGACTCGCTCTCCGGAGCCCCGGGCTCGAGCGGGAAGCTCGGCAGCGGCCCCTCGCCGAAGGGATCGTCCACGTCGTCGAGCGACGTGCGGAGCACGGTCGAGGCGACCGCGGGGGCCGTACGCATGCTCGGCTCGGAGTAGGAGCGGAGCGCGACGTCCTCCGGGCCGATCTCCTCGAGGTCGTACGAGGGCAGCGGCGCTTCCGGGTCGTAGCTCGAGGTGCTGTGGTACTCGGGCCGCATCGGCGGCAGGCGCTCGGCCGCCGCCGTGCGCGCGGAGAGCGGCTCCTCGACGAGCTCGTACCCGAGCTCGCGCAGCATCGCGGTGGCGCGTCCGTTCTGCGGGTCGAGGCCGAGGACCTCCTGCAGAGTCCGCGCGGCGGCCTCTCCGTCGAGGCCGTCCACGAGGAGGCCCGCGAGGTCGAGCATCACCTGGACCGCGTCGTCCGTCTCTCCGTTCTCGAGCAGGACGTCGCGCAGCATCTCGTGGACTTCGATCGATCGCGGCGCGACCTCGAGGCCGATGCGCAGCGTCTCGATGGCCTTCGCGTCGAGGCGGCTCCGCCGGAACGATGCCGCGTCGGCCAGGATGCGCGCGATCTGTTCGCCGGCGGCGGCGGACATCGGCGCCTCGCCGACCTCCTCGACGACCTCGATGGAGCTCTCGACGACGACGTCGTCCCCGTCCGGCGCAGGCGCCCGAGCGCGGCGCGAGAGCTCGAGCGGCTGCTCGTCGGGCTCGAAGTCCCCGTCGCCCACGTCCTCGTACGACGCGTCCTCGGCCTCCGCGTCTTCGTCGGCGCCCGCCGGGGGAGGACGCGACTCGAGCTGCGCGGCGCCGCGGTTCATCGGCGCGGGCATCGACGACGTGCCGGCAGGCTGCGGCGCCATCGACCCCATCGCGAGCTGACGGACCTGCTCGTCGTTGGGCGCGAGCTTCTGCAGCTTCGTGACGAGCTCGCGGAAGAGATCCTGCCGCCCGGAGTCGCGCGCGATGCGCGCCATCTCCTTGTGGACCTCGATGGCCTTTGCGGCCTGGCCAATCTGGTTGAACGACTTCGCCAGGAGGCCGAGCGTGTCGAGGTCGCGGGGGTTCGCCTGGAAGCAGATCTGCAGCTTGCTGAGCGCCTGGAGGCCGTCGTTGGGCTGGTTGCGCGCCAGGTACATCTCGGCCGCGGCCCGCGCGTGCACCGGGTCGGCCTTGTGGTGGAGCAGGCGCTCGACGACCTTGAGCGCGTCGTCGCGGCGACCGAGCTTCACGAGCTGGCCCGACGCGATGGCGAACTCGGAGACCGCGCCCTCGGCGTCCTTCGCGCGCGAGAGGGCCTCGGCAAGGCGAAGGTGCGGGAGGGGGTTGGTGGGATCGAGCTCGACGATCTTGCGGAAGACCTCGATGGCCTCTGGGTCCCGGTTCTGGCGCTGCAGGCGCGTGGCCACCTCGTCGAGGGCCGCCAGCGCGTCGCTCGTGAGCCCGAGCTGCTGGTAGAGCTCCGCGAGCTTCGGAGTGATGTGCGCGTACGGCTCTTCGAGGTTCGGGACGTGCTTCGCGATGATCTCGCGGATCTGCTTGTAGACGGCGATGGCCTTCAGGGCGAAGCCCTGGCTCGCGTAGAACTTCCCGACCCGCTCGTACGTGGCAATGGCGTCGCCGTACGCCTCCATCTTCGATTGGAGGTCGCCGATCTTCAGGAGGGTCCGCGCGTCGTTCGGATCCTCCTGGATGACCCTCTGGTACTCGATGACCGCCTTGTCGTACTTCTTCTTCTCGACGTACTTCTGGGCGGCGGCGAGCACCTTTTCTCGGTCAATCGCCACGACTGGGACAGCTCCTCGGTTCGGGTGCCACGACGAAGTGAATGCCAAGGGGGCGGGCGCCGTCGCACGGATGGAGTCCCATCGGCTCCCGGGCTCTTCCCAGGTCGGCGTGATGGCGAGTGAGTGACGGTGCGGCGCGCAGGGGACGGGACGGCAGGATCTTCAAAAGGATACCTCTGTTTGGTGCGACTGCATACTTCGAGCGGACCCGTGCACGGCCGCGCCGCGAACGATCTCGGGGAGTTCGCGCTGCCCGAAGCCCGTCGAGCACGCCGACGGTGTCTACGATGTAGGTGAGTGAGTGCGAAGGCTCCGACGTCGCCGTCCGCTCATGGAGGCCACGGAGCCACGGGGCCACGGAGCCACGGAGCCGCGGGGGGGGCCACGGGGCCATGGGCCATGGCGCCCACGACGCCCAAGACGTTCACGACGTCGCGGCCCCACCCTCGGCGGCACGGCCGACACCCCGTGACGGGCGAAATGCCGCCACGCCCGCGCTCGACGCCTTGCGCACGAGCACGTACGTTCCCCCCGGACATCATGGCCACCCAGTCCGCGCTCTATCGCGCTCCGTTCGGTCCCGGCGGAACCTCCGCCGTCGACGCCGCCCTCGCCGAGAAGCTGCTCGCGGTCGCGCTGGCGCGCGGGGGGGACTACGCCGATCTCTTCTTCGAGTACCGCGCCGCGGGGGGGCTCGTGTTCGACGAGGGGATCCTGAAGAGCGCCTCGCGCGGCGTGTCGATGGGGCTCGGGGTGCGGGTGCAGAAGGGCGACGCGACGGGGTATGCGTACGTCGAGCGTCTCGACTGGGACGCGATGCGCAACGCGGCCGACACGGCGGCCCAGATCGCGAGCGGGGGCGGCGCGGCCGCGCCGGTCGCCGCCCGTGCCGTCGAGCTTCCGCAGCGCTACGAGCTCGAGCGCGTGACGCTCGACGTTCCGGGCATCGAGAAGCGGCAGTTGCTCGAGCGCGCGGCCGCGGCGGCACACGCGGCCGACTCGCACGTCGTCAAGGTCGAGGCGAGCCTCGCCGAGGAGGTGCGCGAGATCCTCGTGGTCACGAGTGACGGGACGATGGCGCGCGACACCCAGCCGCTCCTGCGGTTCGGCGTTCGCGTCATCGCCGAGCGCGACGGCAAGCGCCAGGAGGGGTCGAGTGGCGGGGGCGGACGGACCAGCCTCGGGTACTTCGAGGGCAGGAGCCCCGAGTGGCACGCGCGCGAGGCGGCGCGGCAGGCGATGACGATGCTCGACGCGCAGGAGGCGCCCGCAGGGCAGATGGAGGTCGTTCTCGCGCCGGGCGACAGCGGCATCCTGCTGCACGAGGCCGTGGGGCACGGCCTCGAGGCCGACTTCAACCGCAAGGGGACGAGCAATTACTCCGGCAAGGTCGGCGAGCCCGTCGCGAGCGACCTTTGCACCGTGGTCGACGACGCGACGCTCCTCCAGAGCCGCGGGACGATCAACGTCGACGACGAGGGGAACGAGCCGCGGAGCTCGATGCTGATCGAGAAGGGGAAGCTCGTCGGGTACATGCACGACCGGCTGAGCGCGAAGCATTTCAAGCTGCGCCCGAGCGGCAACGGCCGCCGCGAGAGCTTCGCCTGCGCGCCGATGCCCCGCATGACGAACACCATCCTGCTGGCCGGCCCGCACGATCCCGAGGAGATCCTCAGGTCCGTGAAGCGCGGCATCTACGCGAAGCGCTTCGGCGGCGGGCAGGTCGACATCGCCAACGGCGACTTCGTCTTCTCGCTCACCGAGGGCTACCTCGTCGAGGACGGGAAGATCACCGCGCCCCTCAAGGGCGTGAACCTCATCGGCAACGGCCCCGAGGTGCTGCGCAAGGTGTCGATGCTCGGCGACGACGTCGAGGTGAGCGACGGCATCTGGACCTGCGGCAAGGACGGCCAGAGCGTCCCGGTCGGCGTGGGCTGCCCCACGGTGAAGATCGCGTCGATCACGGTGGGCGGTACGCGCGTCGGCTGATAGACAAGCCCTCAGGGTGCCTGCCGGGTCTGCCAAGAGTGGCTTGCTCGTCGTCGTGGTCGGGCACCGGCCCCACCTCGAGAGCGCCGAGGGCGCGGCCGCCATGCTGCGCCAGCTCGGCGCGGACGTCCGGACGCTCGATCTGTGGGACGAGTTCTCGGTCGTCCTCGAGCACGCCGCATCGAGGGGGGGCGTCCGCGCGCTCGTCTTCGAGGCTGGCGAACGCCCCGACCTCGCATCCGCCGCGCTCCGTGCCGCCCGCAAGCTGCCGGAGCTCCTCGAGACCCCGACGCTCCTCGCGCTGCCCCCGCGGCAGATCACGGCGTTCGATCCGGCCAGTGGGTTCGACGACTTCATCGTCCTGCCCTGCGTCCCCGCGGAGATCTACGCGCGCCTGCGGACCCTCGAGTGGCGCCGGAGCGAGTTCGCCACGGAGGAGCGCCTGAAGATCGGCGCGCTGGTCGTGGATCGCGCCGCGCACGAGGTCAGCCTCGACGGGCGCCGCGTGGGGCTCACGGCGAAGGAGTTCGCGCTGCTCGCGTTCCTCGCGGCCAACCGCGGGCGCGTCTTCACGCGCGAATCGCTCCTCGCGCGCGTCTGGGGCAGCCGCTACGAGGGCGGCGCCCGCACGGTCGACATCCACGTGCGTCGCCTGCGCGCGAAGCTCGGCGACGCGCTCCCCCTCGAGACGCTCCGTGGCGCCGGGTACAAGCTGCGCGCCCCGGGGGACGGAGCGAAGCATTGAAGCCGCGCATCGTCGTGAGCGTCGGCTGCCCGTGCGGCGTCGGGCCAGAGGTGAGCGTCGTCGCCGCGGCGGCCGAGAGGCGCGCGCGCGTCCTCCTCGTGGGCGACGAGGGGGCGATCCGTGCGGCCGCGAGGGGCAGGGGGCTCGCCGCGTCCCGGGTCGTGCGCGTCGCGACTCCTGGCGAAGGCTGGTCGGTCGGGCCCGGCCGTGTCGCCGTCTGGCAGCCCGGCGCGAGCCTCGCGAAGAAGGATCGTGCGCCGGGGAAGCCGACGAAGGGCGCGGGGGCCGCGCAGCTCGCCTGGGTGGATGCGGCGTGCGACCTCGTGGCCGCGGGCGAGGCGGACGCGCTCGCGACGGGACCGGTGAGCAAGGAGGCGATCGTGCGGTCCGGTGCCCCGGGCAGCCGCGGATTCTTCGGCCACACCGAGCACCTCCAGCGGCGCCTGCGAGCGAAGGAGGTCGTCATGGCGTTCTGGTCGCCCGCGCTCACGACGGCCCTGGTGACGACGCACCTGCCGCTCGCGCGGGTCCCGCGGGCGATCACCCCGGCGGCCGTCGAACGAGCGACCTACTGGCTCGGCTGGCTGCTCGCGCGCCTCGCAGGCCGCGGGCCCCGTGACCGTCGCACCGCCCGGGTCGTCGTCGCGGGGCTCAACCCACACGCCGGAGAGAACGGCATCCTCGGAAACGAGGAGACCCGCGCCGTCGCACCCGGCATCGCGCGAGCAGTGAAGCGGCTGCGCGCGTCGCACGTCGATGCGCGCGTCGAGGGGCCCGTCCCCGCAGAGAGCGCATTTCGCCTCGCCGTCGGGGGGCGGTGGGACGGGGTCGTCGCGATGTACCACGACCAGGCGACCATCCCGATGAAGGTCGCCACGTTCGGCGAGGCGGTGAACGTCTCGCTGGGGCTCCCCATCGTGCGGACCAGCGTCGACCACGGGACGGCGTACGACCGCGCCGGGACCTGGACGGCCGACGCCTCCGGGATGCGCGCGGCGATCGAGCTCGCGACGCGCCTCGTGCGCTGACTGGCACCGGGCCTGCACCCATCGACTGCATGAGCCCTCGCGCGGATTCCAGCTCGTCGACCGACGTCCTCGTCGCGGGTGCAGGCCCCACGGGCCTCGTGCTCGCGCTCGCGCTGGCGAAGCTCGGCGTTCGCGCACGTGTCGTCGACAAGGCTGCCACGACCGGGACCACCTCGCGCGCGCTCGCGGTCCAGGCGCGGACGCTGGAGCTCTACGACCAGCTCGGCCTCGCCGACGAAGTCGTTGCGCGCGGTCTCCGCGTTCCGGGCGTGAACTTCTGGCTCGACGGGGAGCGGCAGGTCCGCGTGGAGCTCGGCCCGATCGGAGAGGGCAAGACGCCGTACCCCTATGCCCTGATCTTCCCGCAGGACGAGCACGAGGCGCTCCTGGTCGAGCGCCTGCGCGCCGCGGGCGGCACGGTCGAGCGCCCCGTCGAGCTCGTGCACCTCGAGCCTTCGGGCGACGGCGTGCTCGCCCATCTCCGCGGCGCGGACGGAGCGGTGGAGGAGTGCCGCGCGTCGTACGTCGCAGGGTGCGACGGAGCGCGGTCGCGCGTGCGCGAGTCGATCCGCACCGGCTTCCCCGGAGGCACGTACGAGCACCTCTTCTACGTCGCGGACATCGAGGCCCGCGGACGCGTGGTCGACGGGGAGCTCCACGTGATGCTCGATCGCGCGGGGTTCCTGGGGGTCTTCCCGCTCGCCGGAGGCAGCCGCGCGCGGCTCGTGGGGACGATCGAGGACGCGGCCGTCCGCGGCGGCCGCGAGGCGAGGTGGGAGGACGTCGATCTCGGCGCCGTCGAGCGTGCCGGTATCCAGGTCGCGCGAGTGAACTGGTTCTCGACCTATCGTGTGCATCATCGCGTCGCCGACCATTTCCAGCGCGGGCCGGTGTTCCTCCTCGGCGACGCGGCGCACATCCATAGCCCCGTCGGCGGGCAGGGGATGAACACCGGCATCGGGGACGCGATGAACCTCGCCTGGAAGCTGGCGGCCGTCCTCGGCGGTCGCGCGAAGGCCGATGTCCTCGGCACGTACGAGCCGGAGCGCATCGCCTTCGCTCGCCGACTCGTACGGACGACCGACCGGGTCTTCCAGAGCGTCTCGAGCGGGGGCGTCGTCGCCGGGGTGGTGCGCAAGCGGGTCCTGCCGCGCGTCTTCGCCGCGATCTCCCGCACGGAGCAGGGCCGCCGCTTCCTCTTCCGGACCGTCTCGCAGACGGCCATCCAGTACCGCACGAGCGCCTGGAGCGAGGGGCACGCCGCGGGCGTCCACGGCGGGGACCGTCTGCCCTGGCTCACGGACAACTACGCCGCGTTGCGCTCTCTCGACTGGCAGATCCACGCCTACGGCGCGCGTTCCGCCGAGCTCGCGGACCGCTTCGCCTCGCGACGCATCCCCGTGCACTCGTTCGCTGCCCTGGCGGGTGGTGACGCTGCGGTGCTGCTCGTGCGGCCCGATGGCTACGTGGCGGCCGCGTTTCCGCCGGCCGGAGCGCTCGCGGGGCTCGCGCGCTACCTCGACACGCACGCGATCGTCGGGCGCTGAGTGTTCAGGTCGACGCGCCCCCGAAGAGGCGCCGCCACGACCGGCTGGAGCGGGGACGCCGGAGCGGGATGGGAATCGTGTGGGACGCGTCGGCCCATCGCGACGGGGCCACGCTCTTGAGCGCCGACCAGAACTCCCCGACGTGCCCGAACCGCTCCGATGGCAGCAGCGACAGCGCGCGTCCGAGCGTCCGCTCGACGACGGGATCGATCGGCTTCCCGAGCGTCGCCGGCGTGGGTCGCCGGGCGGGGTCGCACGATCGCGTCGAGCTCTCGCCGATGTCGCCCGACCCCAGCGGCTCGAGACCCGTGACGAGCTCCACGAAGACGAGCGCGAGCGCGTACTCGTCGGTCCAGGGCCCGGTGGGCCCCAGTTCGGGCAGGAACTGCTCCGGCGCCCCGTACGCGGGGGTGAACGACGGGTCCTGCTCGACGTCCGCGGCCGCGGCGCCCGCGCGCCCGTTGCCGCTGCCGCTGCCGCTCGACGCCGCGAGTGCGCTGTGGAGCATGCTCGCGATCCCGAAGTCGAGGAGCTTGCAGCCGCTCGCGAGGACGACGATGTTTCCGGGCTTCACGTCGCGGTGAACGACGTCGCGGTCGTGTGCGAGGGCGAGCGCGCGCGACACCGGCTCGAGAAGGCAGATGGCCTCCGCCACCGTGCGTGGTCGGGCGCCCCCCTCCCGCTCGCGAACGAGCATCGCGTCGAGCGTCTCGCCGTCCAGCCACTCGAGGACGAGGTAGGGCACCCAGTGGCCGTCCTCGCTCATGATCGACGACACGTCGCGCGCCTGGCAGATCGCGGCGCAGCGCTCCGAGAGCTCCGTGAGGATCGCGCCTTCGCGGATGAACGCCGCGAGCAGGCCCGCGCGCTGCGACTCGGCGACGTGGCCCGCCTTGAAGGCCTTGATCGCGACGGGGCGCCGCCAGACGCGATGCACGGCGCGGTACACGACGGAGAGGTGCGTCTCGGCGACGACCTCCTCGACGCGGTACTTGCCGTCGATGGTGAGCCCCACCAGTCCGAGCGAGTCGTTCGGCATCGTGCGCTTCCTCAGCAACGGTCGTGCTCAGATCCTGGACGTGCTTTCGCGCACCTCGCGGCGGGCCGGGCCGTGGCACGCGTGCTGGTCGCGGCAGATCGCCACGAAGGGGTGCGGCGCGGATGTCGCGGATGTCAGCGATGCCCCCACAGCGCCCACGCGAGCCACCCGAGGAGGAACGCGCAGACGCCGAAGGCGCTCAGCGTGATCTGCCAGGGCACCTTCGTCCCGCGCGCCGGCGTCTTCATCGCCATGAGCATCTGCGTGGCGGCGACGACGATGGCGTCGAGCTTCTTCTTGGCGAGCGGCCCCTTCCCGGGGTCGTCCACGAGCGCGCGATAGCGGCCGGCGATCTCCGGGAGCTGCTGCTCGCGCACGCCGTGCTCGATGATCGCAGCGTGCACCTTGTCGTCGTCCCACGCGTCCAGGACACGCTTCCAGAGCGCCTCGAGGATCGCGTCTCTCGTCTCGTCCGTCACGGCGGGAGTATCTCCCCGGCCACTGCCGTCAGCCACTTCGCGGCGCCTGCCGGGCCGCCGAGTCGATCCAGATGGTGACGGGCCCGTCGTTGACCGAGGTGACCTTCATGTCGGCGCGAAAGCGGCCCGTCTCGACCCGGACGCCCATCGCACGCGCCTCGCGGACGGCGGCCTCGTAGGCGCGCTCGGCCTCCGCGGGGGCCATGGCCTCGTCGAAGCTCGGGCGGCGGCCCTTCCGGAGGTCGCCGTAGAGCGTGAACTGGCTGACGAGGAGCAGCGCCCCGCCCACGTCCGTGACGCTCCGGCTCATCTTGCCCTGCTCGTCCTCGAAGACGCGAAGACCCACGATCTTGCCGAGGACCCAGGCGCGGTCCTCGTCCGTGTCGCCGTGCCCGAAGCCCAGGTATGCGAGGAGGCCCTCGTCGATCGCGCCGACGACGTCGCCCGCGACCTCGACGCGCGCGAACGTGACGCGCTGGACGACGGCCCTCATGGAAGCGCGATGCGCAGGTCGCGCGCGAGCTGCCCGGCGACGGCGAAGTAGGCAGCGCGATCGTACGGCTCGTTCAGGATGTGGAAGTCGCGCCGGCCGAGACCGACGCACCCGAAGCAGTAGGTGCATCCGCTGCAGCTCACCGACCGGACGAGGTAGGCGCTCCCCACGCAGCGCTCGCTGTCGACGCAGTGCTGGCAGGCGAGGCACCCCGCGCAGCGGACACAGTGCGCGCAGTCGGTGCAGTCGCTCGATTCGACGCAGTAGTGCGAGCGCGCGAGCCCCTTGGACCCCACGCAGAACGTGCACTCGGTGCACCTCTCGCACCGGTCGCACTGCAGGCACCCCACGTTCGCGCTGCTCCGCGCAGCGCCCGACACCAGCTTGCGGAACGCTGCCTCGAACTCCGAGCCCGTCATGGGGTCGCCACGTTACCGCGGCGCCGCGGCTTTCTTGGCCGCCAAAGCAGGGTTGTGTGACAGTGTGCGACAACACGGAGGCTTCGCGATGCGTCCCGTCCTGTCCTTCTCCGCCGTCGTCCTTTTCGTCCTGGTCCCCGCCGTCGCGAGTGCGGCCCCTCCGAAGGAGGCGAAGCGCGGGCGCACGGCCCGCGTGCAGAAGACGCAGAAGGCCGAGCCGAAGGCGTGCATGAAGGGCGCGATCGAGGTCCTCGGCGCCGGCGAGGCCGCCACGTTCTCCCTCGCCCGGTGCGACGGCACCCCCGTCCCGAGCGCGGTCGACGAGCTCTCGATCCTCGCCCGCCCCGGCAGCGCCCCGCGGCCCAAGATCACCGTCGAGAGCCTGGGCAAGACCCACGGCCCCCAGGTCGCGCCGGGCATCCGCCGTCTCGACGCGCGCCTCCTCGAGCGCATCGAGCAGGCGGTCGACCACTTCCGCAAGCCGGGAGCGGCCGCGAAGATCCAGATCGTGTCCGGCGTCCGCCCGAAGAGCGCAGGGAGTTACCACCAGTCGGGGCGCGCGATCGACTTCCGCGTCGACGGCGTCCAGAACGAGGCCCTCGTCGCCTTCTGCAAGACCCTCCAGGACACGGGCTGCGGCTACTACCCGAACAGCACCTTCGTCCACATGGACGTCCGCAACGCAGGCGCCGGGCACGTCGCATGGATCGACGTGAGCCGCCCCGGCGAGCCGCCGAAGTACGTCACCGCGTGGCCCGCGCCCGGCGACGACCCGGCGAAGCTCCCCGCGCTGCCCCCCGACGAGCAGCCCTCGCTCTCGATGCGCCGCCCCGCGGGCGAGGCCGGCAAGCACCCGCTGTTCTTCTGACGACGGCAGCCGCGTGAGCAGAGCGCCCGCGTGAGCACGAGCGACGACGACGGCTCCGGACGCCTGCGGGTGGGGCAGGAGACGCCGCCTTGCGAGTCGCCCTGCCCGGGCTGCGGCGCCTACTACTGGAACTTCCACGAGCCCGGCTGCGAGTACGAGGAGTGCCCCGTCTGCCACGGGCCGCTCGCCGCCTGCGATCACCCGATCACGTGAGCGCGCAGAACCCCTCGTAGTCGATGTAGCTCGTGATGGTGGGCTTCGGGCCGCAGACGGGGCAATCCGGCGCGCGGCGGAGGCGGAGCTCGCGGAACTTCATCTTCAGGCTGTCGTAGGTGAGCAGGCGCCCGGCGAGCGTCGTCCCCTTGCCGAGGAGGATCTTGATCGCCTCGGTCGCCTGGAGCGTGCCGATGATGCCGCAGAGGATGCCGAGCACGCCCGCCTCCTGGCAGCTCGGCGCGAGGTGCGGCGGCGGCGGCTCCGGGTAGAGGCAGCGGTAGCAGGGGCTCGGCTCCGGCATCCCCAGCTTCTTCGCGGCCTTCTCGGGGATGAACGTCGTCACCTGCCCGTCGAAGCGGAAGATGCTCCCGTGAACGACCGGCTTGCCGAGAAAGACGCTCGCGTCGTTGACGAGGTAGCGCGTGGGGAAGTTGTCGGTCCCGTCGACGATGACCTCGTAGTCGGCGAAGAGGCGATCGACGTTGGCGCTCGTCATCCGCTCCATGTACGGCACGACCTTCACGTCGGGGTTCAGCTCCGCGATTGTCCTGGTCGCGCTCTCCACCTTGGGCATGCCGACGCGGCTCGTCGCGTGGACGATCTGCCGCTGGAGGTTCGACGCGTCGACCACGTCGGCGTCGACGACGCCGAGCGTCCCGACGCCGGCCGCCGCCAGGTACATCGCCGCCGGCGAGCCGAGGCCCCCTGCGCCGAGGAGGAGCACCTTGCTCTTCAGGAGCTTCGCCTGCCCGGCCTCGCCCACCTCGGGCAAGAGGATGTGGCGCGAGTACCGCTCGCGCTGCGCGTCGGTGAGCTGCGGCGGCGATTCCATCGGCCAGCCGAGGTCCTTCCAGCGCACGAAGCCCGGGTTCGCGGTCTCGACGTTCGTGTACCCGAGCTCCGTGAGCGTGGCCGCCGCGAGCGCCGAACGCGTCCCGCCCGCGCAGTACGCGACGATGCGGGCGTTCTTGTCGGGGAGCTTCTGCTCGGCCTGGATCTCGAGGAAGCCGCGCGGGATGGAGACGGCGCCCGGGATGTAGCCGGCCCGCCACTCGTCCTTCTCGCGCACGTCGACCAGCGTCATCTTCTCGCCGGCCTCGAGGCGGCGCTTCATCTCTTCGAGCGAGACCTGGCGCGTGCGCTTGCGCACGTCGGCCATCAAGTCCGTGTACGTGGTGGGCATGGCCCGAGGACTCTACCCAAGCAGGGAGACGACGCCAGCGCCGTCCGCCGGGCGATCGGCGTCCTTGCCGGTGCACGCGACCGCAACGCGGCGCCACCTCCCGGCATCGGAGGGCGCGAGCAGGTCGAGCACCTCGAGCGCGTCCTCGACGACGCGGCCGAAGCCGTAGACGTCGTCGCGCGGGTCGCTCGGCCGCCCGGCGAGCCGCTCGGGCGAGACGTACCCGAGGCTTCCCGGGGGGCTCCCCTCGCCGGCGCGGCGCGCCGTGCCGAAGTCGCTCAGCAGCGGGGCGCCTGCCGCGCGGAGCAGGATGTTGGCGGGCTTCACGTCGTGGTGTACCCAGCCGGCCGCGTGGACGCGGGCGAGCGTGCGCGCCAGGGGGACGAGCCACCGATCGAGCGGGACGAGCGTCACCCGGTCACGGTCCCGCAGCAGGGAGCGCAGCGCACCGAGGGCCGCCCACTCCATGACGAGCCAGCCCTGGTCCGGGTCGGCGTCGAACACGCGCACGATGCCCGGCCCCGCGAGCGCGACGGCGACGTGCGCCTCGTGGAGGAGCTGCGCGCGGTCCCGATCGGGGCGGTGGTAGACCTTGAGGGCCACGCGGCGCCCGAGATCGCGGTCCTCCGCCTCGTAGACCACGCCTGCCCCGCCGCGTCCCACCTCGCGCAAGAGCCGGAAGGGCGCCTCGGGCGCGCTCGTCATCATCGTCTGCGAGGGGTCGGGGCGCGGCACGACGACGATCCCGAGCTCCTCGCGCCAGCGGAGGTGCCGTTCGCGGGCGCCCGGCCAGTCGATGTCGCGTGCGAGGACGCGCTCGACCAGGGCGAGGGCCCCGGCGACGTCTCGCCGCCGAGCGAAGAGCTCCGCACGGAGCATGAGGGCCTCGTTCGACGTCGCGCGCTCGAGGGCGTCCGCAGCAGCCCTGTCCTCGCCCCGGTCGACGAGGGCCGAGGCGACCGCCACGAGCAGCGCCTCGGGCAGCGCGACGCCGGTCCTGCCGAGGAGCGCGTCGATCGCCCGCCCCTCCTCGGGCGTCGTCCGCACGTGCGCGAAGAGCGACATCGCCTCGTCGAGCGGCGTTCCCGGCGCGAGGAGACGCGCTAGCTCGGGCGACACGCGCCCCCCACGCCCAGTACCGGCGCGCCGCCTCGCTCGCGTGCGATCGCGTCCCCCGCGACGAGAGTGACGCGCGGCGCGAGCTGGAGCACGCCCGCAAACGCCGCGGGTGCGTCGTCCGTCACGAGCTCCACCCATCCGTCGGCGCCCCGCTCGAGCCGCCAGGCGCCGATTCCCAGCAGGGCCGGCCCGAGCGGCGCGACGTACCGCGCGCCCCCCACCTCGAGCACCACGGCGCCCGGGAGCTCGTGCGACGGTCGCACGACGAGCGGGACCTCCTTGCCGAGGCGCACCTCGATCGCGTCGCCCACCACGGCCTCACCCGCGAGCGCGAGCCCCCGGAGGAGCGTCCCGTTCCGGCTCCCGAGGTCGCGCACGACGACCTGGTCTCCCCGGCGCGCGACCGCCACGTGCTGGCGGCTCACCGCGGCCGACGCGACGGCGACGGCTGCGACCCGACCGACGATCACCTCGTCGCCCAGCACCAGCGTCAGCTCGTGCCCATCGATCCGCACGGCGACCACGTCTCCCGCGACGCGACGCTCCTCGAGCCCGCGCCCACGCTCGCGCGCCGCCTCGTCGTCGGACCCCTTCGCGAGCGCCACGGCCTCGCGCCGCCGTCCACTCGCGACGAGGACGGCCATCTCCTCGTGGGTCTCCCGGCGAGCGCGCGCTTCGCGCTCCCGCCCCTGCTGCGTCGCGAGGAGCGCGTCGAGCCGCTCGACGTCCCCGGCCCGTGCGAGCGCCCGCGCCTCCCCGTCGACGTCGCCCGCCGTCCGGTAGGCGTCGGCCGCCTCCGCGTGCATCCCGAGAACCTCGAAGTCCGCGCCCGCGCCGCGGAGATCCTGGCGGAGCGCCGGCGTCATCGCGTCCCCCTCCGAGGCCATCGCCAGGACGAGGGTCGCGTGCTTGCGGCGGGCCGCGGCCCGCGCCTCGCCGCCCTCGGGGGCCGTCGCGACGGCCTGCACGTAGTGCCGCAGGCGCTCCTTTCCGTCGGTCTCGGCGTCGCCACGGATGAGCATGACGCGCGAGGCCTCGTCCGGCCGCCCCGCCTCGGCGAAGAGGGCCGCGGCGTGGGCCAGCTCGCCCCGGAGCTCCGCGGCCTGCGCCTGCGCGAAGAGCTTCGACGCACCGAGCTTTCGAGGCCTGCCCACTCCCTGTAAGCTATGGCGCTAGCATGGCGAATAACAACCGCTTGGGCGAGCTGCTCGTCCGAGAGAAGCTGATCTCGCTATCGCAGCTGCGGCACGCGCAGGAGGAGCAGCAGAAGTCGGGGCAGAACCTCGGCTACACGCTGGCCAAGCTCGGCTACGTGTCCGACGACGAGATCACGAGCTTCCTGAGCGCGCAGTACCGCGTACCGACGGTCAACCTCGAGGAGTACGAGATCGACGTCGAGATCCTGAAGCTCGTGCAGAAGGAGCCGTGCGAGCGCCACAAGGTGGTGCCCGTGTCGCGCACCGGCAACTCGCTCATCGTCGCGATGGCCGACCCGACGAACCTCAACGCCATCGACGACCTCAAGTTCCTCACCGGCTACAACATCGAGCCGGTCATCGCGAGCGAGACCGCGATCCACAACGCGATCGAGAAGTACTACAACGCCGGGCCCTCCTACGACGAGGTGATGGCGGGCTTCGACGAGAAGGAGATCGACTTCACCGGGGACGACGAGGACATCAACCTGATGGAGCTCGAGAAGGCGAGCGAGGACGCGCCCGTCGTCCGCCTCGTCAACATGATGCTCCTCAACGCCATCAAGAAGGGCGCGAGCGACATCCACATCGAGCCCTACGAGAAGAAGCTCCGCGTCCGCTACCGCATCGACGGCGTGCTCGCCGAGGAGATGACCCCGCCGCTCAAGCTCAAGGCGGCCATCACGAGCCGCATCAAGATCATGGCCTCGCTCGACATCGCCGAGAGGCGCCTCCCGCAGGACGGGCGCATCAAGCTCAAGCTCGGCAAGGGCCGCGAGATGGACTTCCGCGTCTCGGTCTTGCCGACCATCTGGGGCGAGAAGGTCGTCATGCGGTTGCTCGACAAGAGCAACCTCCAGCTCGACATGACCAAGCTCGGCTTCGATCAGAAGCCGCTCGACGACTTCAAGTGGGCCATCAACCAGCCCTGGGGCATGGTCCTCGTCACGGGCCCCACCGGCTCCGGCAAGACGACGACGCTCTACTCGGCGCTCACGGAGCTCAACAAGGTCGCCCACAACATCAGCACCGCCGAGGACCCCGTCGAGTACAACCTGCACGGCATCAACCAGGTGCAGATGCACGACGAGATCGGCCTGAACTTCGCGATGTCGCTGCGTGCGTTCCTCCGGCAGGACCCGGACATCATCATGGTCGGCGAGGTGCGCGACTTCGAGACCGCCGAGATCGCGGTCAAGGCGGCCCTCACGGGCCACCTCGTCCTCTCGACGCTCCACACGAACGACGCGCCGGCGACGATCTCGCGCCTCCTCAACATGGGCGTCGAGCCGTTCCTCATCACGGCGAGCGTCAACCTCGTGCTCGCCCAGCGCCTCGCGCGCAAGATCTGCTCGGACTGCAAGCAGGTCATCAAGTACGAGAAGACGGTGCTCGAGGACTGCGGTTTCTCGGCGGAGCAGATCGCCGTCGGCAAGCTGATGAAGGGCGCCGGCTGCCGCACGTGCAACGGCAGCGGCTACAAGGGTCGCGTCGCGCTCTACGAGGTCATGCGCTTCACCGACACCCTGAAGGAGATGGTCCTCCAGGGAGCGTCGACCGCGGAGCTCAAGCTCGGCGCCATCAAGAACGGGATGAGCAGCCTGCGCGCGAGCGGCATCCGCAAGATCATGGACGGCGTGACTACCCCCGAAGAGGTCATGCGCGTCACCATGTCCGACTAGTCCCATGAGAGGGGAGAACAGGAAGACGGGAGACGGGAAGAACCGAGGTTCGATCCCCGATTCCTTCCCGCCTTCCTGTCCTCTGCTCTCCCGATCGCGGTACCGCGAGGAGCGACGATGAGTGACCAGACCGATCTGCGCGTCAACCTGCACCAGCTTCTCAAGACGATGATCGAGAAGGGTGCGAGCGACATGCACATCACGACGGGCACGCCGCCGCTCCTGCGCGTCGACGGGAGCATCATCCCGCTGAAGCTCCCGGCGCTCGGCCCGATCGAGACCAAGGCGCTCTGCTTCACCGTGCTCACCGAGGAGCAGCGCGCGCAGTTCGAGAAGCACAACGAGCTCGATCTCTCGTTCGGCGTGAAGGGCCTATCGCGCTTCCGCGCGAACATCTTCATGCAGCGCGGGAACGTCGCCGGGGCGTTCCGCACCATCCCGTTCAAGATCCTCACGTTCGACGAGCTCGGGCTGCCCAAGATCGTCTCCGAGTTCGCCGACAAGCCGAGCGGCCTGGTGCTCGTGACGGGGCCCACCGGCTCGGGCAAGTCGACGACGCTCGCCGCGATGATCGACAAGATCAACACCGAGCAGCGCCTCCACATCATCACCGTCGAGGACCCGATCGAGTACCTCCACGGGCACAAGCTCTCGATCGTGAACCAGCGCGAGGTCGGCAGCGACACCGAGGGCTTCAAGCAGGCGCTCAAGTACGTCCTCCGGCAGGACCCGGACGTCGTCCTCGTCGGCGAGATGCGCGACCTCGAGACCATCGAGGCCGCGCTCACCATCAGCGAGACGGGACACCTGGTCTTCGCGACGCTCCACACGAACAGCGCCGTCTCGACCATCAACCGCATCATCGACGTCTTCCCCCCGCACCAGCAGCCGCAGATCCGGTCGAAGCTCTCGTTCGTCCTCCAGGGGGTGGTCTCGCAGCAGCTCCTGCCGCGGCACAACGCGCCCGGGCGCGTCCTCGCCATGGAGGTCATGGTGCCCAACGCCGCCATCCGGAACCTGATCCGCGAGGACAAGGTCCACCAGGTCTACTCGGCGATGCAGGTCGGCCAGGAGAAGTACGGGATGCAGACGCTCAACCAGAGCCTCTACTCGCTCTTCCAGCGCCGGCTCATCTCGCAGGAGGAGGCGATGGGCCGCTCCGTCGAGCCCGAGGAGCTCCGCATGATGATGGAGGGCCGGAGCGCGATGGGCATCCCGGGGCAGCTGCCGGGCGGGATGAAGCGCCCGGGGTAGGCCGGGCGCGCGGGCGCTCGGGCGCGCGGACGCGCGGACGCAACTGTGGATCGCCCGCCGGTCGTTCGCTTCCGCGGAGGCCGGGCGTAGGATGCGGGCATGTCGCTCCGCGACCTCTTGCGGCGGTTCTCGCGGAAGCAGGCATCCGTGGACGACGCGATGCGGGGTCTCGTGTCGCACGACGGCTGGTACGCGCCGATGGGCTGGGCGGCGAAGGCGTTCGACACGAACCGGTTCGACGAGGTGTGCCTCTGGGGGAGCTCCTCGGCGCTTCCACCGGCCACCCTCTGGCTGTTCACCGACAAGGACGCCGGCGAGGAGGCGCTGCAGCGGGGCCTCGTGCCCGGGCCGGTGGCCGGGCCGCTGCAGGGGACGCAGGTCTTCGAGCGCGTTCCCGACGGGCTGGAGACGGTCCAGGTGAACCCGGGGTCGCCCCAAGCGGACGGGTGGTACATGGGCGGCAAGGCCATCCCCCTCGGGCGGGCCTGGGCCCGGGCGGTCACGCTCGAGCAGGCCATCGACCAGGGAGCCGAGTTCGGGCTCGCGCTCGGCCGGTACCCTTCGTTCGGCGTCCTCGCCGACGCGTCGGCCGCGCTGGTCACGGCCGTCGGAGCGGCGGGGCTGAAAAACCCGGGGCTCATCTTCTCGGCATCGGACTGTCTCGAGGCGGGACGCGCCAAGCTCGGCGCGGCCGCGGCGCCGTTCGGGGCACACGTCCTCGCCGGGCCGACGCTCTTCGGCGGGCTCGATCGCTTCGGCGTCGATGGGTACATCCTCAACGTGGCCGGCGTCGGCCCGACACGGGTCTTCGACCGCGAGATCTGCCAGGCCATCGTCGCCCTCGTGGAGGCCGCGGACGACGCCGAACGCCTCGAAGCAATCGCGCGCAAGACCGAGCCGGCCTGAAGCCGGACCACGCGGCGCTACCGCTTCTTCTTCAGCAGGTCGCCCAGCGTCCCGAAGCCGGCGGGCGCGCTCGCCTGCTTCACCTTCTCCTTGCCCTTGAAGCCCTCGAACTCGGCGCGCTCCTCGTCGTCCTTCAGCGCGACCACCGAGAGGCGCATCTTGCCCTCCTCGAGGCCCACGATCTTCGCCTTCATCTTCGTCCCGATGGGGAACGCCTTGCGGAGATCGGCCCCCCGCGGCGTGCCCAGCTCGGACACCGGGACGAGCCCGCGGCCCGCGCGCCCCTTCGTGCCGTCGATCTGCAGGAACACGCCGTAGCTCTCGACGCGGTCGACCGCGCCGGCCACCGTCTGCGCCACGGCGAACTTCGGCGCGTCGGGCTCGGTGCTCCCGTCGAGGCTCACGCTCACGCCGGCGCTCGCCGCGGCCTCGACCGTCGGCGCGAGGCGCACGCCCTGCTCGTCGACCCGGACCACGCGCGCGCGCAGCCGGTCGCCCACGGCGGCCTTCGTCGTCCCGTCGGGGGCCCGCAGGTCGGCGGTCTCGACGTAGCCCTGCCGCCGCCCGTCGAGCTCGACGAAGACGGCGTCCTTGCCCACCTGGACGATCACCACCTCGAGCGTGTCGCCGATGCGCGGGGCGCGGCGGTCCGGGGCGGCGCGGCCGCTCTGCTCGAAGAGCGCCGCGAAGGTGTCTGCGGGGCGGTCGGAGGGCATCTCGACCGCGTCATAGCACGCGGGTCAGGCGCGCGAGCTCTTGCCGAACAGCGCCGCGATGCCGACGACGATGGCGATGACGAAGAAGACGGCCACCACGCCGACCCCGACGCCGGCCTTGAAGATGCCGCCGATGACGCGGCAGCCGCCGAGGGCGAACGGGAGCGTCGCGAGGATCGCGAGGGTGAGGGGAGTGCGAACGCGAGCGAGGGAGTCCATGCGGGACCCCCAAGCAGGCTTCACGCCAGCGCCGCGCGCGCGTTACTGGCTGGAGCCGTTGCAGGCGGCCGTGGTCGCAATGGCGTTGGTGAGGCACTTGTGCGTGGTGCCGTCGCATACGCCGATCGTGCACTCTGCGCCGGACGTGCACGGCGAGCCCGGCGGCTCGAGGGCGATGCAGAGCTGCGTCGTCGTGTCGCAGGCGCCGGTGGCGTCGCACATCGCGTCGCTCGTGCAGGGGCTACCCACGGGGCCCGCGGTCACGCAGACGCCCGCGGCGGTCGCACCGGCTCCACCCTCGCCGCCGCTGCCTCCGGCATCCGTCCCGCCGCCGTCGGTCCCGCCGCCCGCGTCGCCCGCGGACGCCTCGGGGGACGGCGCCGCGTCGCTCGTGGTCGCGTCGCTGCCGCCGCCGCCCGCGTCGCCCGCGCCGTCGGGGACCGTCGCGCCGTCCGTGCTGCCGTCCGTGCCGCCGCCGCCATCGTCGCCGGCGTCGGTCGCCTCGGGGTGGAGGATGGGCGACGCCGCGCCGGCGCCCCCGTCACCCGCGGCGCCCGCGGCGGCCGAGCTCCCGCAGTAGTTGCCAGGGCTGCACGACGTGATGACGAAGGGATCGCACCCGTTGCCCGATGGGCCCTGCGGCTGGCAGGTCAGCGACGTCGGGTCGCAGTACATGCCCTGCGCGGTGCACGTGTCGGCGCCGGCCGCCTGGTTGATGGTGCACGGGATCGGGTTGGACCCGGCCTCGGGCGGCGTGACGACGACGCACACGGGCACGTCGGCCGGCGCGACGATGACGCCGTTGCTCATGACGCGCGCGGAGAGCGGGAGCTGCCCCCCGCCGCCGCTGGACACGCCGCCGTCGCCGGGGACCACCGCGCACGTGACCTCGCTGCCGTCGACCTGGGCGCACTGCACGGCGGCCGTGCAAGGCGAGCCGAGCGGGAGCTGACCCGCGAAGACGGACTGGCAGATGGGGCGCGCCGCGGAGAGGCTCCCCTCGACGGGCTGGCAGCTCGCGCCGGCCGCGTCGCGCACCGCCTGGATGCACTGGGTCGCCGCGGTCACGTCGTAGTTGCCCGAGGACTGCGGCCCGTTGAGCAGGGCGCTCACCGTCGACTCCCAGCCCTTGGTGCACTCGTCGTAGTCCTGGGACACGCCGTTCTCGGCGCAGCAGTGCGTCAGGCTCGAGCAGAGCGCCTGGGCGTACTCGGACGGGAACTGGTCTTGCGTGACGAAGGTGCTGCTCTGGCTGCAGCCGACCTCCCCCACGGTGGCCGAGACGGCGCACGCCGCCGCGACGAGGAGTGCGACGGGAAAGGAGACCCAAGACGCGCGCATGGCAGTAGCGGGAGTGTAGGTGGACCTGAACCGGGCGGTCAACGAAGCTGCGCCGCCCGCCCCGGGCCTGCTCGCGCCGCGCCGCCAACTCATGTTTTCATCGGGCACCGAGGCATATCGACATGACCGACACTCCCCTGGTCCAGCGCGCCGCGGGCCCCGGCGCCCTCGTTCTACGCAGCGCGGGCGCGGAAACGCCGGACGAGAACCCGCCCACCGAGCCGTTCGTGATGCTCCTCTTCGGCGCCTCCGGGGACCTCACGAAGCGCCTGCTCGTGCCCGCCCTCTACAACCTCGCGTGCGACGGCCTCCTCTCGGAGAAGTTCGCGCTCCTCGGCACGGCGATGGACCCGCTGACCACCGACGCGTTCCGCGAGCGCATGAGCGCCGAGATCCAGAAGTTCCACACGCGCAAGGAGTTCGACCCGAAGGTGTGGGAGGCCCTCGTCGCGCGCTTCCACTACGTCCCCGGCGGCTTCGACGACGCGGGGCTCTACGAGAAGCTGAAGGCGGAGGTCGGGCGCCTCGACGCCGAGGTCGGCGCGGGCGGCAACGTCCTCTTCTACTTCGCCACGGCGCCGCGCTTCTTCGGCCTGCTCTGCGACAAGCTGGCCGCGAACGGCTTCCGCGAGGGGCCCGGCTGGAAGCGCATCATCGTCGAGAAGCCGTTCGGGACGGACCTGCCCTCGGCGCTCGCCCTCAACAAGGAGGTGCTCGCGCACTGGCAGGAGAACCAGATCTACCGGGTCGACCACTACCTCGGGAAGGAGACGGTGCAGAACCTGCTCGCCTTCCGCTTCTCGAACGGGATGTTCGAGCCGCTCTGGAACAAGAACTACATCGACAACATCCAGTTCAACGTGAGCGAGGCCGTCGACGTCGAGGGGCGCGGCGGGTACTACGACTCGTCCGGCGTTCTGCGCGACATGATGCAGAACCACATGTTCCAGATGCTCGCGTACCTCTGCATGGAGGTGCCGGGCTCGTTCGAGCCGGACTCGATCCGCAACGAGAAGGCGAAGCTGCTCGAGTCGGTGCGGCACTACACGGCCGAGGAGGTCGCGCGCTACGTCGTGCGCGGGCAGTACGGCCCGTCGCGCGACGACGCGGGCAAGATCCTCAAGCCCGGCTACCGCGGCGAGAAGGACGTCAGGCCCGACTCGAACACCGAGACGTACGCAGCGGCGCGGCTGCACATCGACAACTGGCGGTGGGAGGGCGTGCCCGTCTACCTCCGGTCGGGCAAGGCGCTCTGGAAGCGCGGGACCGAGATCGTCGTCGAGTTCAAGAAGGCGCCCGAGGTCATCTTCCGCGGGACGCCCGTGACGCACCTCGGGCCCAATCGCCTCCTCTTCCACATCCAGCCGTACCAGGCCATCGAGATCCAGTTCCAGGCGAAGATCCCCGGCCCTCGCATGCTCCTCCAGCCCGTCAACATGCGCTTCGCGTACGGCGACGCGTTCAAGGCGTCGCGCTACACGGGCTACGAGGTGATGCTCCACTCGTGCTCGCACGGGGACGCGACGCTCTTCTCGCGCGGGGACCTCGTCGAGGCGGCGTGGCAGATCGCGCAGCCGATGCTCGACGCGTGGAAGATCACGAAGCCCGAGTTCCCGAACTATGCGCGCGGCAGCTGGGGCCCCAAGGCCGCGGCGGACCTCATCGCGAAGGACGGCCGGCGCTGGCACGAGGTCGTGAACGAGGAGGTGCTCCGCAAGGTGCCGCTCTTCAAGGACGGCGACCCGCTCTTCCTCGGGGCCGTCATCATGGCGCTCCGGGCGCGGCAGGTCGCGTCCGGGGAGCTCGTCATCAAGCGCGGCGAGATCGGCCGCGAGCTCTACCTCGTGGCGCGCGGCGAGGTCGAGGTGCTCGACGACGTCGGCAACGTGCTGAAGGTCCTCCGCGACGGGGACATCTTCGGCGAGATCGCGGTGCTGATGTCGACGCCGCGGACGGCCGACGTCCGCGCGAAGACGAGCTGCGACCTCTTCGTCCTCGAAAAGAGCGACTTCGCCCGCATCCTGAGGGACAGCCCCGCGCTCGCGACCGCCGTCCAGCAGGTCGCGCGCGAGCGGTACAACGTGCACGTCCACACCGACGCCCTCGTCGCGCCTCACTGAGAGAGGAGAGGGAGAAACAGGAAGGTCAGAAGATCAGAAGGGGGGGTGGGGTGGGTGGCCGGGCCGGGCGGGCGGGAGACCGAGGCGGTGGGGCGGTCGGCTGGGTGGGTGAGGCGTTCGACCGAGACGGTGAGGCGGTCGGCTGGGCGGGTCGGGCGTTCGACCGAGGCGGTGGGGCGGTCGGCTGGGCGGGTTGGGCGTTCGACCGACGCGGTGGGGCGTCCGGCTGGGCGGGTGAGGCGTTCCACCGAGGCGGTTGGGCGTCCGACCGGGACGGTGAAGCGCTGGAGAGCCGAGCACGGGCAGGCCGAGTAGGTGCACGTGCACGTGGCACGAGGACGAGTACGTCCTGTCGTGTACGTGCAGGAGGACGTGGACGTGTACGAGAACGGGTTCGCGGACGTACACCGATTCTCGTCCTCGTTCACGTGCTCGACAGGACGTACTCGTCCTCGTGCACGTGCCACGTGCACTTACTCGGCCCGCCGTGCTCGATCCTCGACCGGCCGAAGAGCGCCCGCCTACGGCGCCTCGTACGTCGGCGGCTTCTTCCCGTGCTCGACCTTCTTGAACCCCAGCGCCACCGCCGCGGCCACCAGGTCCGGGTGCTGCGGCGCCGCCGCGAGCACCTCGCGCACGTACTCGATGCCGCGCTTCTTGTCCTTCATCGCGCTCAGCGCGACCGCCGCGACGACGCGCTGCTCGAGCGACGCTCCCTGCGGCGGCGGATCCGCCGACGCCGTCCGCGCCTTGGCGCCCTCGGTGTTGCCGCCCGACGCCGCCGCGTACGCGCTCAGCCACGTCGCGAGCGGCCCGAGGACCAGCGGATAGTGCGCCAGCAGCGGCCCCACCTCGTTGGCCTTGTTGTGCGCGACCAGCACGTAGACGCGCTCCCAGAGGGCCCGCGACGTCACCGTGCCCTGCTGCATCGCCGTCAGCGACAGCGCGTCCGCGGCGTCGAGCCGGTTCTCGTAGCGGGCGAGCCGCGCGAGCCGGAGCGCCCGGAGCGCGTGGCCCTCGGAGTCCTTGCCCCAGCTCGTGGCGATCTTGTCGGCCGCGGCGAGGTCGCCCTCGTCGAGCGCGACGTCCATCGCGACGAGGTCACTCCACGGCGCGTCGTCCGCGGCCATCGCCAGCGTCTTGGTCGGGTCGAGCTGGAGCTTGCCCGCGAGCGCGGCGTCGGCCAGGTCGAGCGAAGCGAGGAACGGGAGCTTGCGCGTCTCCGGCGGGAGCGCCTCGAGCGCGCGCGTCACGCCGTCTGCGTCGACGCGCTCGTACGCCGTGGCCGCGCGAACGACCGCCACGTCGGGCGACGTCGCCTCGAGATCCTCGGTCGCCTTGAGGGCCTCGTCGAGGCGGCCGCCGAGGAGGGCGACGCGGGCGGCGAGGGCGCGCGCAGGCTCGTAGACCGCCGAGAGCTGGAGGGCCGCGAGGGCACCCTTCCGGGCGAGCGCCTCGTCGCCGAGCGGGAGCGCGATCGTCCCGAGCCACACCGCCGCCCCCGGCGACTCGATGACCGCGAGGCCCTTGACGATCTGCGCGCGCGCCTCGTCGGCGTTGTGCTTGTCGACCGCCCGCAGCGCCGCGATGGCGCACGGGACGAACTTGAGCCCGATGGGGAGCTCCTCGGCGCGCTTGCCCACCTCGTCGACCTCGGGCGGCGCGGGTACGCTCTCGCGGTTCGGGTCACGCCCCCACGCGAGCGCCACGAGCGCCACCGGCTCGGCGCGGTCGGGCATCGTCTTGCGGAGAGCCAGCGCGAGGCGCATTGCCTCCTGCGTGTCGCCCTCGATGGCCGTCGCGCGAACCTGCGCGACCTGCGCCACGACGAGCTGCGGGTCGAGCTTCGCGGCCGTGGCGTAGCGGTCCTTCGCGCGGGCGTCGCCGGCCCGCTCGAGCGTCGCGCCCGCGATCATCTGGTACCAGGGGTCGATGCCCGCCGGCCCGTCCCACCGCGGCAGGACCGCCGCAGCGCCCGCCGTGTCCCCCTGGAAGAGGAACGACGCGACGCGCGCGAACGCGTACTTCTCCTCGGGCACGCCCACGTCCTTCGCGCGCGCCATCGCGTCCTCGAACGCGACGTCCGCGCCGCTCTTGACGATGCCCGACAGGGCACGCTCGTGGGCCCAGTCGAGCGCGGCGCGGGGGCTCCGCGACTCGAGCTGGAACGCCTGCGAGAGCTGCTTCTCGAGCTCCGGCAGCGTGTCCGGCTTGCCGGCGTGGATCTCGGTCTCCACGGTGTCGAGCACGGCCTCGGCCTGCACGTGATCCTGCGCGCGCTTGTGCTTGTAGAACACGTACGTCCCCACGCTGCCCGCGAGGAAGAGGACCATCCCGACGATGAGCGTCGGGGCGCCCTTGCGCTTCGGGCCCCTGTCGGCGTTCGCCCATGCGGCGGCGGCGATGGCGCGCTCGGTCGGCGGCTCGAACACGCCGGAGAGCGCGAGCGCATCGAGCACGTCGCGCGGGTGAGGCACCATCGGCCCCTCGGGCATCCTGGTGCGCGCGGACGGGAAGGGGGGGAACGGGGCCTTCGCGGCCTTGCCGTTCGTCGGCTCCGGCTCGAAGGGGGCCCCGGCGCGCTTCGGGATGGGCGGCGCGGTGGGGACGGGCGCGGCCGGGGGAATGGGCGGGGCCGTGGGGAGGGGCTGGTTGACCGAGATCTCGATCTCGCCCGACGCGGACGGCGCGGGGGCGCGGATGGCGATGCCCGGAGTCTCGAACGAGACGGGCCTCGTCTCGGCGTCCTTGTTGAAGCGGGCCGGGGGAGGCCGCGGCGAAGGCATGGCCGGCATCGGGGGCATGGCCGCCATCGGCGGGGCGGCCGCGGGGGGCGGGGCCGACGGCATCGGCGGCATCGGGATGGGCGGCACCGAGCGGGGAGCGGGCGTGCCCGCGGCGGGGATGGGCGGGATGGGGCCCGCGCGGGTCGGCTCCTCGTCGCCGTCGCCGTCGGGGCTCGAGCCCTGGACCGGGCGCACGTGCACGGCCGTCGTGCTGTCGCTCATCGAGTCGAGCGGCGGGCGCATCGGGTGGGCCGTCGCGTGCGCGACCTCGGCGGCGACCGCGCGCGTGCCGGCCTTCGCCTGCATCGGGCGGAAGACGCGGGCGCGCTCGAGCCAGAGCTGCGCCTCGGGGTCGCGCGCCCCGAGCTGGATGGCGCGCTCGAGGACCTTCTCGGCGCGGTCGGCGTCCCCGCGCCGGAGCAGGACCTCACCGAGGAAGCGGTAGATGTTCCCGTCGCGGGGGGCCTGCTTGCCGGCCCCGACGAGGACCGACTGCGCGTCGCCGAAGCGGTGCGCTTCCATGTACATGCGCGCGACCGAGACGAGGACGCCGACGTCGGTCGCGTGACGCTGCGTCGCGAACTCGCCGACCTGCTGGACGAGGGGCCCGCGCGGGGTGGATCGGAGCGCGTCGCAGAGCGCGATCGTCGCGACGGGGCTGGGGTTCTGCCGCCAGCGCTGTACGAGCTCCTCGATCGGTTCGGGCATGAGACTCGCGCCCGGCCATTGTCCGATGACTGGCCCCCTCGTGGCGAGTGAAACTCGTCGTCGGCCCTCCCCGGCTTCCTCAGGCCCCCTTCTTGGGGACGGCGAGCCCGAGCTCCTTCATGACGAGCTGGAGGTCCTCCCAGGCCTGACGCTTGGCTTCGGTCTGCTGGGGGCTGGGGCGCAAGAGGTAGGAGGGGTGGTAGGTGGGCATCACGAGGATGCCCCGGTAGAGCTTCCACTGGCCGCGGACCTTCGTGATCCCGAGCTTCGTGTCGAGCAGGGCCCCCACGGCGGTGTTCCCGAGCGCGACGATGACGCGGGGACGCACGAGCGAGAGCTGCTCGTGGAGGTAGGGAAAGCACGCCGCCATCTCCTCGGGCTCCGGGCGGCGGTTGCCGGGCGGGCGGCACTTGAGGATGTTGCAGACGTAGACGTCGCTCGCAGGGTTCAGGCCCATCGCGCCGATCATCCGGTCGAGGAGCTGCCCGGCGCGCCCCACGAAGGGCAGACCCTGCGCGTCCTCGTCCGCGCCGGGCGCCTCACCGATGAAACAGAGCTGCGCCTCGGGGTTGCCACGCGCGAAGACGGTCTGCGTGCGGGTGGAGGCGAGGCCGCACTTGGTGCAGGAGGAAACCTCGAGGGCGAGGGCGGGAAGGCGGACCGCGGGAGAGGGAGAGGACGAATGATCGAATACGGAAGGGGAATGTGGAATGGGAACGGTGGACGTGGTTTCGTTCGCGGGCGCGGGCGCGGGCGCGGGCGCGGGCGCGGGCGCGGGCGCGGGCGCGGGCGCGGACGCGGGCTTTGCCCTCTCGCCGGGGGGGCGGCGCGGGAAGCCGACGGTTCCCGCTTCGCCTTGCCACTCGACGTAGGCGCGGAGCGCGGCTGCGAGGTCGGCGAGGGCGGCCCGCGGATCGTCCGTCATGCGGTCGCAGCTAGCCCGGTGAGCGCCGGGCGTCGAGGGCGGAGGGCGAGCCGGCGACTCAGCGCTGGAAGTGCACGCGGAACGGCTTGGTCGTGCCGGCGATGGCGTTGCCGTCGTGGTCGAGCGAGGTCGTGTAGTGCCGGCTCATCGCGCAGCGCCTCGCCTCGCGACCGAAGCCGTTGCCGGGGTCCCCCAGGACGCGGACCGCGCCGGCCGTGCCGTCGGCGCGCACGTCGACCTGGAGCACGACCGCCGCTTCGTCGACCTGCGCGGTGTCGGCCTCGGGGGGGAAGGGGCAGTTCCAGTCCGAGCTGCCCGACAGGGACGCCGTGCGCGAGAGGTCCTTCGCCTGCACCGGCGGCGCGGGGGCCGCCTGGGGCGTGCCCGTGCCGCCGACGACGCCCGTGGGGCTCGGCGCCGTGTGCACGGCGTTCGTGTTCGTCCCGTTCGACGCCGTGAAGCCGCCCGCGAACGTGTCCGCGTTGCCTTGCACGATGGTGTCGCCCGTCAGGTCGACCGGCTCGTCGGGCTTGGGCTCCGCCGTCAGCACCTTGGCCGCCTGCGCGGGCGCGGGGGGCGGGGGGGGCGCGTCGTGCGGGACGGCGCGCTGCGGGGGCGCCGCGGGCTCGGGCTTCGTCTCCGCCTCGGTCACGGGCGGCGGCGGGGGAGGAGGCGGAGGCGCCTCGTTGATGATCTCGATCTCGCTGCTGCTCGACGCGATCGGCGCGTGGGACGCGCGCCACCACGCGACGAGCACCGTCAGGCCCATGAGCCACGCCATGAGCAGCGTCCCCGCCGACCCGAAGCCGAACCACGCGCCGATGCCCGACGTCTTCGCGTCGAGCCCGAGCACCCGGGTCATCGGGTCGTCGTACGGCAGGCCGGCGGCGACGAAGGCGTGCGCGTGCGACGACCCGTTCACGCGCGCGGCCTCGGACGGTCCCGCCATCATCGGTCAGTGCGCTCCCGCCGCCGGGGGCGCCGGCGTCACGCCGAACGCGATCTTGTTGACGTGGGCCTGCTTGAGGAGGTCGAGCACGTGGATGACGCGCCCGTGCGTGACCGCCGCGTCGGCCTTGATGACGGCGCGCAGATCGTTGTGCGACTTGGCTGCCTCTTGCGCGAGCGGCATGATCGCGTCGTCGTTGGGGATGGCCTTGCCGTCGACCATCGCCCGCCCGTCGGCCGCCATGATGATGCTGAAGACGACCTGCACGTCGCTCGTCCCGGTCGCAGCCTTGGGCAGGTCGAGCGGCACCGTCTGGTTGAGCACGATCTTCGTCGTGACCATGAAGATGATGAGGAGCACGAGCGTGATGTCGACCAGCGGGGTGACGTTGATCCCGGTGATCGCCTCGTCGGCATCCTGGGTGGCGCCGCCGGCCATCGGTCAGTTCCTCTCCGAGTCTTCCGGCGCGTCCTTGCGCGAGCTGCGCTCGCCGCGCGGCGCGTCGTCCTCCTCGCCGGAGCCGCCCTCGACGGGCGTCGCCTTGAGGTGCGCGAGGAGCAGGTGGCCGAGGGCGTCGGTGTTCGCGAGCGTGCCGCGCACGATGCGCTGGAACGCGTTGAACGCGGCGACCGCCGGGATGGCGATGAGGATGCCGATGGCCGTGGCGACGAGCGCCTCGGAGATGCGCGCCATGACCGCCTCGGGCGCGAGCTGCGTCGCGCCGGAGGCCGCGGCCATCTTCACCTTCGAGAGCTCGTCGAACGCCGCGACGATCCCGATGACCGTCCCGAGGAGGCCGATGAACGGGGCGTTATTTCCCAGCGTCCCGAGGTAGGCGAGGCGCTTCTCGAGCTTGATGCGCTGGAGCGCGCTCGCTCCCTCCATCGCCTCCTGCGCGGCCTCGACCCCGTGGTCGGCCTCGACGAGGCCCGCCACGACGACCGCCGCCTCGGCGCTGCGCGAGGCCTCGAGCCGGCGCCGCGCCCCCGGCAGGTCGCCGCCGCGGAGGAGGCGCCCGAGGTCGCGCATCAGCTCGTCGATGTCGTCGCGGAGCGACCAGTAGAGCCACGCCCTTTCGAGCATGATGGCCAGCGAGATGATGCTGAGCAGGAGCATGAGCACGAGGACCCACCCCGTGCCGAGCCCCACCATCGCGCTCTTCACTCGTTCGATCAGCGAGTTCACTTAGGAATCCTCCGATTCGCTCTCCGTAGCGCCTTCCCCCGGGAGGTGGAACACCGACGCGAGGACGGTGGTGGCGTACGCCCCTTTCGGTAGCACGAAGTAAACCCGGATGCAGGCGTCGCCATGCCCGGAATCGTCCTCGACGTTCTCCCAGCGCACGTCCTGGGCCCACACGCGGAGCGCCCGGCGGCTCCCCTCGCCGAGGCGCCGGGTCTGCTCCAGGTCGAAGCCCTCGCCGAGGATCGAGGCCGCAATCCGGCGTTCCAGGGCAAGGGGCGCGCCCTCGGGCCAGCGCATCGAGCCGCCGATGATCGGGCCCGTGGGGGAAAGGTCACCCGCCCTGGCGCGCCCTTCGTCGGTCTGAACGTCCGCGCAGACGAAGAGCCCCCCGGACGTACGAAGTTTTAACAGGTCGCCCGCCAGGGGCGTCGCGAAGGTCCCGCCGGCGACGCGCGCGTCGAGGACGGCGTTGAAGACGGCGGACTGAAGAGCCGACCAGAGCAGGCGCTGGACCCGGCGGTCGGAGGGGCCGCGCTCCTCGCCCCGGAGCCACGCGAGCGCCCGCCGGGCGTTGTCGCCCTGCCGGCCGAAGCGCTGGGCGCCGAAGGCGTTGGGGACGCCCTCGGTCGCGACGCGGGCCAGCCCGGCCTCGACGGCGTCGAGGGCTTCGCGCGGGACGCCCCGCACGACGATGGTGAAGCGGTTTCCGGCGAGATGGCCAGGCTTGAGCTTGTTTCCGTGGAGGGACGCGTCGTGGACGGCGATCCCGTCGAGGCCGGGGAGCCCCCCCGCCGCGGCGCGCGCGGCGAGAGCCCGCGGATCGACCCCGCGGGGCGGCTGGAGCGAGATGGTCTGCGTCGTGACGGCCCGGCGGTCCTTCATCCCCGCGAAGCCGGCGTCGCGCGGATCGCAGCCGAGGGCCCGGGCGATGGCGCGGACGGCGTCGAGGGTCGTCCGGTCGGTCTTGGTGAACCGGACGTAGACGTGGGTCCCCTCGCCGGAGGGCGTGTAGGCAGGGAGCTCCTCGACGACGAAGTCCTCGGGGCTCTGCTTGAGGATGCCGTGGGGACGTTCCGCCGCCATCGCGAGCGCGGGGGAGAGTAGCCGGACCGGAGCGGTATCAGGTAATCAAGGTTCCGCCGATGCGCGCGCTCTTGGTCCTGGTCGTCCTCGGAACCGGCTGCGCGGGCGCGCCCGTCGCGCAGAGCGCGATGCCCAACGGCGGGCTCGACCCGACGCCGCTCGCGAAGTGCGCGGTCGCCGCGAGCCACGAGCAGCCGCTCGTGACCGAGTGGCCGGCGTCCTACAAGGCGCGGCTCGAGGCCATGCTCCACGAAGGGGCCGTGGCGGTCGAGTACTCGGGGTGCGACCTGCGCATCGTCGACACCTGCAAGATCCCCGGCTCGTACGCCTGGAAGAAGACGACGCTCTCGACGGACACGACGGACATCCACGACGAGGACGAGCTCTACGCGAAGCTGCCGCTCGGCGCGGTGACGCTCTCGGGCGAGCTCCAGTCGTCCGGGTCGCTCCACGTGCAGACGACGGTCTCGGGGCAGATGCAGCTGATCGGCACGGTGGGAGACGCGACGAGCGGCGCGGAGTGCGCCCGCGCGACGCACCTGGTGACGGCGCTCAGCGTGGGCGCGTTCAAGCTCGTGGCGGGCGGCGACGTCCAGGGCGGCGCAGGCGCGGACGTGCACGGCATCGGCGTCCACGGCAGCGGCAAGGAGAGCAAGTCGATCCTCCGGGCGGCGGGCGACCCGTCGAGCTGCGAGCACTCGACGAAGACCGAGCCGAGCGTCGACTGCGACTCGCCCATCCAGATCTTCCTGACGCCCATCCGGCGCTCCGTCCCGCTGCACGTCCTCTCGCCCCTCCCGGAAGAGAGGAACTGAGGCTGCCGGGTGGGGAGCGCGCGTTTCCTGGTTCGCCCGGTCGTACGGTTCCGCGCCGCGTGCCTCGTCGGCGGCGTCCTCGCGCTCCTCGCGCTGTTCGCCGCGGGCTGCGCGCGCCGCTACCCGTCCCCCTTCACGGCGCAGGACATGGCCGGCATCGGGACGGGCGACGCGCTCGTGCACTACCTCGGCCAGCCCGGCGCGACCGCCGCCGTCTGCGACCGCCGGAGCGACGGTCCGCGGTTCCTCGGGTCGCGGCCCGACGACTGGGCCGACCTCGCGGGCGGGCTCGCCGACGCGCGCGTGAAGCCCGAGCTCTGGCAGCGCTGCGCGATGCTGCTCCTCGAGACGTCGTCGGACGAGGACGCGTCGTCGCTGCTCGACGCGATGGCGCACACGTACCGGAAGGTGCTCGGCAAGAAGGCCCTCGAGACCGACGACGCGGCCCGCGCGCGGCTCGAGGCGCTCCACCGGGCGTTCCTCCTGCGTCGCGGCGGGACGAGCCCCCACCCCGCCGCCATCGCGGACGACGTCGCGGCGCTGCGCGCGGCGCTCGACGCCGGCAAGCTCGGCCCCGTCGCGGCGAAGTACGGCCGCGAGGTCCTCGCCACGATCGACCTCGAGCACGGCCTCTGGAAGGGCGCGCCCCTCACCGTCGCCGCGCTCGACGACCTCGCTGCGCAGAAGGACGAGACGCTCCTCCGGCGCGTGATGCTGCGCGCCCCGGACGAGGCGATCCGCAAGGAGGCGCGCCGCCGCATCGTGCACCTCCACGTCGCAGCGTCGACGAGCGACGTGGTGCGCGCGCACGCCGCGGACGTCGAGGCGCTCGTCACCGAGACGGGGCGCAACGCGATCGACACGAAGAAGCAGCCGCCGACCGCTGCCTGGCTCGATCCCGAGCGCGCCAAGGTGCGCGGCGTCCTCGTGCGGCAGGACGTGTGGAAGCAGACCGCCACGCTCCTCGCGTACGAGGGCGAGCGCGCCAGCCCGCAGGTGCTGCCGTCGATCGACCTCCGCGGAGCGCTCTTCGCGCGTGTCGACGGGATCAAGGAGCCGGTGACGATCTGCGCGTCGCCCGACACGCTCGACGTGACGCCGTGCCTCCTGCCCGGGGCGGTGAAGCCCGAGGTGCCGATCGTCTACGTCGACCCCGACGGCCTGCTCCACTTCGTCGAGCGCGTGGCCTCGAAGGACGCGCTCCGCCTCGTCTACGACACGCCGAACCTGCCGCTGCCCTTCGAGGTCGGCGGGAAGAAGCTGCTCACCGTCGAGTGGCCGATCGCCTTCGAGCGCCCCGAAGACGTGGTCTTCACGGGGCCGACGTCGGGGCGGGGGCCGGACATCCGCGTGGTCGTCGAGCGGCGGTACGCGCCGCGCATCCTCTTCCACGTCGACGGCCCGGCGGGCAAGCTCGTGGGCGTCGTCGAGGCGACCGACTTCGGCGGGTACACGATCGCGAGCCGCGGCGGAGCCGGGACGCCGGGATCGCGCGGGATGGACGGCTCGAACGGGTCGGCCGGGAGCTCGGGTTCGCCGGCGTCGTGCCCGGGCTCGCCGGGAGGCAACGGGGGCAACGGCACGGCCGGCGGCAACGGGACCCCCGGCGGCCCCGGTGGGCCCGGTGGGCCCGGCGGGAACGTCGCCGTCGACGTGTCGTGCGTGACGGGCGACTGCGGGAGCGTCGCTGGCGCGGTGCAGAAGTCGGTCCGCAGCGAGGGCGGCGCGGGTGGAGCGGGGGGCGCCGGAGGCAACGGCGGACAGGGCGGAGCGGGCGGCTCGGGCGGCTCGGGCACGTCGTGCACCGACTCGCAGGGCCACATGACGTCCGTCAGCGGCGGCTCGCCGGGAATGCAGGGTTCGAACGGCTCCTCCGGCGCGCGCGGCGCCGACGGCCCCCGCGGCAAGCCCGGCAAAGTCGACTTCCACGTCACCCAGTAGCCGCACGTCACCCGAGAGCGAGAGGGGGAAACAAGAAGATCAGAAGATCAGAAGGGGGATTGGGTGGGCTCCCGATGTGCCGGTGAGTGACCAACCTCACGAACCTTCTGATCTTCTGATCTTCCTGTTTCTCTCTCTCGCTCTCGGGCGCCTACGTGCCGATCTCGTGGGCCATCTCGTCGCGGGGGCTGCGGAAGTACTGCTGCGGCGAGTAGGCGAGGAAGTTCGAGACGCGCGACGTGTAGAGGCACGCGTACTCCTCGACCTGCGCGCCGAAGCTCGACTCCTCGTTCTCTTCCTTGAGGAGCGACCCCCAGAAGGGGTGGAACCGCTGGTCGACGCGCCGCTCGATGGCGTGGAGCTCGGCGTCCACGAGGCGCAGGCGCCCGCGCACGCGGTCGATGGCGCGCTTGATCCGGGAGCGCTCCGCCTCGGCCTCGGCCACGTGGAAGCCGTTCGGCTTGTGGTGCGCGTGCTCGATCTTGCGCGAGAGGTCCTTGAAGCGCGTCTGGTAGAAGCGGAGCTCGTCCTCCAGCCGGTCGCGCCCGTCCTCGAGCTGCTCGGCGCGCATGAAGTCCTCGTGGCAGGAGTCGTGCGCGGCGACCTCGCCCTCGAGCTCCTGGATGATCATCGCCGTGCGCCAGGCGCTCTCCTTCTTGCTGCGGAGGATGTCGCCGTAGATGTGGTCGCCGACGTAGAGCACCTGGTCGCCCTCGACGCCCAGCGCGCGCTCGAGGTCCTGGAGGTTGCCGCCCTCGTAGATCTTGCCGCGCTCGAGCGGGAACTCCGCAGGCGAGAGCTTCTCGCCGTCGCGCTCCATCAGCGGCCGCCGCTCCTGGAAGAACGCCGGCTTGGTCGCCGCGACGATGACGACGTCGAAGTAGTTCCGCCAGTGCGGGTACTCGCTCATCTCGCCCTCGAGCAGGTACGTCATCATCTTGTCGGTGTACGACCAGCGCGAGTTCGTCAGGACGAAGATCTTCTTGCCCGCGCTGCGGAGCTTGTGGAGCGTCGGCGCGAGGTCGTGATCGCGCATGACGAAGCGCGGGTAGTCGGACGCGACGGCGTCGAGGATCGTCCCGTCGCGGTGCGCCTCGTCGATGCTCTCGCGGATGTCGCTGAAGGTCTTCGCGTAGTCGACGTGGAGGCCGCGCTTCTCCATCGCCTCGACGAGCGCCGCGTAGACGGCCGCCTCGGAGAGCGCGTAGAGCGTGTCGATCCAGTGGTAGCGCGGCGTCGCCGGGCGAATCTTCTTCGAGTGGTAGAGCGCGCGGAGCTCGTCCTTCGCGAGCTCGCGGAGGCCGTGGTAGCCCTTCGTCACGAACTTGTAGCGGTTCATCTTGAGGATGTGACCGAACCGCTTGTCGATGAGCAGGCCGCGCACCGGGAAGTCGGTCGAGTAGGGCATCGAGCGCACGAACTCGGGGTACCCGCGCGCGACGAGCTTCTCGATCGTGGCCTTGATGGAGAGCTCGTCCATCTCGCGCTGGTTGTAGATGGCCAGCGTGTAGTCCATGTCGAACCCGACCCACGCGATGTTCGCCATGCGCAGGTTGCGGTTGCAGAAGATGCGGCGCGGTCGGGGGATTCCGGGGGAGGGCGCGCGCGCCAGGAACTCGTCGATCGGAAGCGACAGCTGAAGGGGATTCATCGAGGGCGGCGCGCGAGACCCGCTCGCACGCGTTGCCATGGACTTTCCCATGCGTGGTGCACGGTTGCAATGCGCCGCTATGCTGCCGGCCGAGCTCCCGCGATGCGCATCGTCATCCTCGTGACCGGCAACGCCATGGCCCAGGTGGCCGCCGAGCGCGGCGACTACGACGCGTGGATCCGCGCGGCGACGGGCGACGCCTGGCGAGGCTCCTGGGTCTCGCACGACGTCCGCGCCGACGCCCCTCTTCCGGGGACGCGCGACGCCGACGGCTTCGTCATCCCCGGGTCGAGCGCGAGCGTCACCGAGCGGGCGCCCTGGATGCTCCGCGCCGAGGAGCTCGTCCGCGGCATCGAGCAGGCCGGCGTGCCCCTCCTCGGCATCTGCTTCGGGCACCAGATGATCGCGCAGGCCCTCGGCGGCGAGGTCCGGCGCAACCCGCGGGGGCGCGAGATCGGCACGGTGCGCGTCGAGCGCGTCGAGAGCGTGGGCGACGATCCCCTCTTCGCGGGCCTCCCCGCGGCGTTCGACGTGAACGCCACGCACGTCGACTCCGTGGTGCGTCTCCCGCCGCGCGCCGAGGTGCTCGCCCGCACGTCGCTCGACCCCGCCGCCGCGTTCCGCGTCGGCCCCAGCGTCCGCGGCGTGCAGTTCCACCCCGAGTTCGACGCCCCCGCCGTCCGCGCGTACATCGCGGCGCGCGCGCACCTGATCCGCGACGAAGGGGGCGACCCCGACGCGCTCCTCGCGGCCGTCCGCGACGAGACGCGCGGCGCGGACGTGCTCGCGAACTTCGCGGCGATGGTGGCCGGCCGCCGCTGAGCAGACGTCTTGCGCCACGCGAGCCACGCCTCCGCGTCCCTCGTCGCGCTCGCCTTCGCCGGCGGCCTCGTCGCGCACGCCACCGACGCGCGCGCGCAGGTGAACGTCGAGGTCCTCCGCAAGCGCGTCAAGGCCAAGGGCCTGTCGTTCGTCCTCGAGGGCACGTTCGACGGGCACACGGGAAACACCTCCGGCCTCACGGCCGACGGCCTGATCGGCGGTGGCTTCGCGACCGGGCGCCACCTCGCGTTCGCCTTCGCGAGCGCCGACTACTCGAAGCTCAACGGGGCGCTCGGCGTCGACAAGTCGTTCGCGCACGCGCGCTACGACCTCGAGATGGTGCCCTGGGCGTGGTGGGAGGCGTTCGCCCAGGTGCAGAGCGACTACTTCCAGCTGCTCGGGATCCGGAACCTCTTCGGCACGGGGCCGCGCTTCGCGCTCTACGAGGACAAGTTCACCGGCATCTACGCGGGCGCGGCGTACATGCTCGAGCGCGACGCGTACGACCTCGCCGTCGGCTCGCCGCTCACGCGCACGCCCGTCTACAGCCGCTGGAGCGGCTACCTCACGCTCCACGCGACCCTCAGCGACGGGATCGACGTCGTGACCACGACCTACGTGCAGCCGCGCGTCGAGGACCCCGGCGACGTCCGCGTCGAGAGCGAGAGCGGCTTCGTCTTCAAGGTGACCAAGGTCTTCTCGACGGGGATCACGCTCACGGCGCACTACGACAGCAACCCCGTGCCGGGGGTCCTGCGCACCGACACCGAGTTGAAGAACGTCCTGATGCTCGCGCTGTGAGGGCGGGCAGCCGGCGCGGCGAGGCCCTCGCGCGCCTTACTTGGTGACCGCGTAGCGCTTGCAGTCGCCCGTCGTGCCCGGCCCCCACGACGCCCAGCCGTCGGAGCCGAGCTGGAGGTAGTAGCAATCGGCCTCGGGCGTGTACCAGTACTCGACGTCGCCGTCCTTGTGGTGCGGCGCACCGAGCTGCCGGATGGTGTACTCGCGCCGGTCGTCGGGCCCCACGCTGGACGTGCGCATGTTCTTGTCGACGTAGTCGGTGACCGACTGGAAGTCCTGCCGGTCGACGCGGTGCTTCTTCAGGCCGCTGCACGCGACGAGCGCGCCCGCGAGAGCCACCGACGTCACGACCAGCGCCCTCCTGACGCGAGCCACGCGAGCTCCGCGAGCCATGCGAGCCTCACCCCGGACCACCGCTCTCCTCATGATGCGCGCCTCACCCCCGCGCCGCACTGTGACGCCGTGCGTACGTCGGGGCAGTCACCAGGATAGACGACGCGTCGGGCCGGCGCCCGGCTGCAAGCGCACGCGCTCATTCGCGGTGGCCCGTGCGCGAGAATTTCGTCTTCGACGGACCGGACGGGTCGACCGGAACGATGGGATCCGGCGCGAAGTCGTGCGGTTCGACCGACGGGGCGGCCACCGCCTGGGGCGACACCTTCCACGTCTCCTCCGCGGGGGGCCCCTGCGGGTCGCGGCAGCAGCGGAAGCCGACGAAGTAGTACGTGAACTCGGGCTCGTGGCTGAACGTCTCGGGCCGGCACTGGCTGCGCACGTGCCCCCAGGCGCCCCCCTTTAGGCCCGCCCACTTCGACTTCTCGTGCGGCGGCCCGTCGTTGACCACCCACTCGTCGACGTTGCCGGGCATGTCGTAGACGCCGAAGCCGCTCTTGCAGCTCTCCATCGACCCGCTCGGGACGCTCTCGTCGAGGCGGGAGAGCTCCTTGAAGGCGACGACCGGGTCCTTCGAGTAGAAGAAGAACTGCGCGTGCGGCGCCGGCTTCTTCGGGTCGATGTAGAAGTTGTCCATGTTGCACTTGTCGTGGTCGCGCTCCCAGCCGTAGGGGAAGGGCGTGTGGTCCGGGCCCTCGCAGGCGGCGGTCCACTCGCTCGCGTCGCAGAGCCGCTTGCCCTTCGACTCGCACGTCGCCTGCGCCTGGTACCAGTCGAGCATCCAGACCGGGTGCCCGCCCTTCACGTTCGGGTACTCGTAGCGGTCGATGCAGACGGCGAGCTTCTTCTCGTCGCCCGGCGTGCGGCAGCGCTGCTCGTGCGCGAACGCATGGCAGATTTCCAGGTTGTTCTTCTCCTCGTGCTCCATGTCGAGGCAGCGCCGCTCGACGTCGGGGCAGTAGCTCGTCTCGACGAACGCCATATCGTCGGGGCAAGGACCGGAGCCTGCGTCCGCGCCCGTGCCCGCGCCTGCGCTCGCGCCCGCGTCCGCGTCCGCGCCCGCGTCCGCGCCCGCGCCTGCGCCTGCGCCCGCGTCCGCGCCCGCGCCCGCGCCTGCGCTCGCGCTCGGCCCCGGCCCCCCACTCCCCTCTCCCTTCTTCCCGCACGCCGCCAGTACGACGCACGCTGCCACGACCCACGCTCGCATTCCGCGCGCACGCTCTCACACGCCCGGCGAGGCGGGCAAGCTATGCTCGCCTTCCGCGATGCCCGCGTCCTCGCCTCGGGTCCCCGCGCCCGCCGCCCTCTGGGTCCTCTTTCGCGCGGCTGGCGCCGGCGCCGGCGGCAAGCCCTCGTTCGACCCGGTCGCGGTGCAGGCGGCGCTCGGCGACGGCGCGCGCGTGACCGGGGCCGGCGGCGTGCTGTCGGTGCGCCTCGGTGAGCGCGAGCTCCACGTCTTGCCCGTGGGGGTGCCGCTCACGAAGGCGCTCGTCGGCGAGTGCCTGGCCGTGGCGCACCTCGCGCCCGAGCAGAAGGCCCAGCTCGCCGCGCACGGAGCGCACGCGCTCGTCGTCCACCAGGGCGACGGCGTACCCGGCGCCGACGGCCTCGTCGCGCTCTACCGCACCGCGTGGGCGCTCCGCGACGACTCCATGCTCGGCGTGATGAACCCCGTCACCTGGATGTGCCTCACGACGGACATGCTCGGCGAGACGATGAAGCCCGAGTTCGTCGAGGCGGTGCGCGCGAGCCCCGCCGAGTCGCTCGCGCTGTGGCTCGGCTTCGTGAAGCTCTTCCGTCCCGACGGTGCGACGTGGGCCGTCACGCGCGGCGCGTGGCTCGTGGGCCTGCCCGATCTCGCGTGGCTCGCGCAGCCCGACGAGGACCTCGAACCCGTGCACTCCATGTTCGCGAGCATCCTCGACTACGCGTCGAGCAGCGGCACGCGCCTCGCCGTCGGTCACACCATCGACTTCTCCGCGCGGCCCCTGCTCATCCGCGCGCCGTACGAGTACGTCGACTACGTCGGCGCGGAGACGCTGGTCCTCGAGCCGCGCTGAGGCGCCCGGACCCGCCGAGCCCGCGGCGGGGCCGGTTCAGCGCGAGGCGTCTTCCTTGGCCTCGACCGCCATGAGGAGCAGCGCGCCCGCGAACGCGAGGCGACGGTCGTAGGGCGTGCCCTTCCAGCCGGCGAGGTTCATCGTGGCCTTGTAGCCGATGAACGCGAAGTGCTGGTCGAACGCGCCCACCTGCTGGCCGCCGAGGTTGAACGCGAACGTGTACGGCAGGAACTTGAAGATGCGCCGGAGCCACGTCGTGCCCGTCTCGAGGATCGTCCCCACCTGCGTGTCGTTCGCGTCGAGGATGTGCCACTCGTCGCGGATCCACGAGCGCCACCCCTTGCGGCGGAACGCGCCGAGCTTCGCGCCCGACTGCGGGTCGAAGACGTCGAAGAGGCCCGCCCAGTCCATCATGTTGCGCTGCTTGATGCGGAGGAGCTCCACCTGCTTCGACCCGTCCGCGTAGATGCGGATGTCGTCCTTGATCTTGAAGAGCTTCTCCTGACAGAAGACGATCGGGTTGCCCGCCCCGTCGAAGATCTCGAACGTCGGCGCGATCGCGAGCACCTTCCGCCGGCAGCTCACCACGTCGTGCGCGTGCCAGATGGCGGCCATCCCCGACGGTGCGGCCTGCACCATCGCCTGGTTCTGCGGAGCGTTCATCATCGGGCCGGGAGGCTACACCCCGTCCGCGGCGCACGGCTAGACGGGCCCCGCGGTCCGCCTCGCGGTCGCCTCGCGCCGTGTCGCGTGGGCGTCGCGTGGGCGTCGCGCGCGTCAGTCCCGCTCGCGGCGAGGGTCCTTCGACATGTCGGCGATCACCTCGTCGACGGTGGCGCCGCTGCCGTCGCCCTTCGGCGCGGGGCGCCTCGAGCGCGTGCCCGACGTCTGCGCCGACTTCGGGCGCTTGCTCCGCGGCGGCGGCGGCGGCGGTACCGTCTCGCCGTCCTTCCGCTTCTTGGGCGGGCGGGCCGTCGCGCGCGGTCCGGGCTGGGTGTCGGCTTCGGGGGTGAACGGCTGTCGTCGAGGAGGCATCGGGTCGGTCGAAAGGAGCGCTCCTGGCGAGCGCGTCCTCTCAGGCTAGCCGTCCTTGCGGTCGAACGCGAGGCGGTCGAGCGTGAGCGCCCGCGTCGCGGGTGGAAGCGCGAGTGCGCGCAGTCGCACATCGAGCTCGGTTTCGTCCGGAGCGCCCTCGAGGAGGGGAGCCATCGGGGCGCTCGACAGCGTGTGCCAGTAGAGGATGCGCGGAGCGCGGCGGGCCCGCACGTGCCAGAGGGCGCACGCGAAGGCCTTCGCGGTGTACGTGGGGTCGAGGGTGATGCCCGCCGCGTCGCGCGCGACGGCCGTCGCCTCGTCGCCGGCCTCCGTGGCGAAGCCGTATCCCCGCCCGAGGAAGCGCACGTCCATCGACAGCCTCGCGCGCATCGCGGCGAGCGAGCCCTCGGCGCCGTGGACGCCCGCCCGCCGCGCGCAGGCTCGCGCGAGCAAGAGCGACGTCGCACGGAGCACCCACGGCGGCGTCGACACGCACGCCCCGACCACGCGCGTCCGCAGGCCCTCGGCCGCGAACCCCGCCGCGAGCCCGCCCGCCGTGCCGCCCGACCCGAGCGCGACGACGCAGATGTCCGGCTCGGGGAGCTCGCCTCGACGCACCTGCGCCGCGAGCTCGCGCGCGGCGTCGACGTACCCCATCGAGCCCGCGACGTTCGACCCGCCGACGGTGACGAGCATCGCCCCCGAGAGAGCGCGCGCGACGAGCGCGAAGGGCGCCGCACCCCACGAGCTCACCGGGAACGCCTTCAGCCCGAGCGCGACGTCCGCGCGCAGCACCTCGACGACGTGCTCGGTGCGCGGCTGCGGCACGAGCACGGCTTCCACGGTCAGCCCGGCACGCCGGCCGAAGTAGGTCGTCGCGAGGACGTGGTGGCTGCCCGCCGCGCCGACGGTGACGAGGCGCGTCTTCTCGCGCTCGCGCGCCTCGGCGAGCACGTACTCGAGCTTGCGCACCTTGTTGCCGCCGTAGACGTCGTGCGTCAGGTCGTCGCGCTTGATCCAGAGCTCGGTGCGCGACGAGGGCGACGAGCGCGACGAGCGCGACGAGGGCGACGAGGGCGACGAGACCGACGAGGGCGACGAGACCGACGAGACCGACGACAGCGCGTCAACGCGCTCGACGGGCGTCGGGTAGTTACCGAGAGGGATGCGCGTGGTCGGAAACATGCGCGAAACGTCCCGATGCTACGGCAAGCGGTGAGGCCGCGAGGCTTGCGTGCGGGGCCGCCCCGGGCTTCCATCGCGGGCGCTCGAGGCGCCGGAGACCATGAAGAAGATCGAAGCCATCATCAAGCCCTTCAAGCTCGACGAGGTGAAGGACGCGCTCGCCGAGGTCGGGGTCCAGGGCATGACCGTGACCGAGGTGAAGGGCTTCGGCCGCACGGGCGGCAAGAAGGAGGTCTACCGGGGCTCGGCGTACGTCGTCGACTTCGTGCCCAAGGTGAAGCTCGAGGTCGTCGTCCCCGACGATCTGGTGCACGACGTGCTCGACGCGATCGAGAAGAGCGCGAAGACGGGGCGCATCGGCGACGGGAAGATCTTCGTCGTCCCCGTGGAAGAGGCGGTGCGGATCCGTACGGGCGAACGTGGCAAGGAAGCCATCTAGCCATCCAGGCATCTAGGCTCAGGGAGACACCGAGACCATGACACCGAAGGAAGCACTCGAGCTCGCGAAGAAGCACGAGGTCAAGTTCGTCGACCTCAAGTTCATCGACTTTCCGGGCATCTGGCAGCACACGACCATCCCGGCCACGCGCCTGAACGAGGGCCTCTTCGAGGACGGCCTCGCGTTCGACGGCTCATCCATCCGCGGCTGGCAGCCGATCAACGCGTCGGACATGGTGATGATCCCCGACGCCGACACCGCGAAGCTCGACCCCTTCTATTCGACGCCGACGATGAGCCTCGTCTGCTCGATCTTCGACCCCATCACGAAGCAGCCCTACTCGCGCGACCCGCGCCACATCGCGAAGAAGGCCGAGGCGTACCTCAAGCAGACGGGCATCGCCGACACGTCGTTCATGGGCCCCGAAGCGGAGTTCTTCCTCTTCGACGACGTCCGGTTCGACCAGTCGCAGCCGAACGCCGGCTACTACTTCCTCGACAGCAACGAGGGCGCGTGGAACTCGGGCCGCGAGGAGTTTCCGAACCTCGGCTACAAGACGCGCCACAAGGAGGGGTACTTCCCCGTCCCGCCGACCGACACGCTCGGCGAGGTGCGCCAGGCCATCATGACGACGCTCATGGAGACCGGCATCGAGGTGGAGGTCGGCCACCACGAGGTCGCGAGCGGCGGCCAGTGCGAGATCGGGATGAAGTTCAACCGGCTGGGGCCCTGCGCCGACCAGCTCATGTGGTTCAAGTACGTCGTGAAGAACGTCGCCCGCAAGCACGGCAAGGCGGCGACGTTCATGCCCAAGCCGCTCTTCGGCGACAACGGCAGCGGCATGCACGTGCACCAGTCGCTCTGGAAGGAGGGCAAGCCCCTCTTCGGCGGCGACGGCTACGGGGGCCTCTCCGACACGGCGCTCCACTACATCGGCGGCATCATCAAGCACGCGAAGTCGATCGCCGCGCTCACCAACCCGACCACCAACTCGTACCGGCGCCTGGTCCCCGGCTTCGAGGCGCCCGTCAACCTCGCTTACTCGAGCAGGAACCGCTCGGCGAGCGTGCGCATCCCCATCACGGGGCCGAACCCCAAGACGCGCCGCATCGAGGTGCGCTTCCCCGACCCGAGCTGCAACCCGTACCTCGCCTTCTCGGCGATGCTGATGGCGGGCCTCGACGGCGTGCAGAACAAGATCAACCCCGGCGACCCGATGGACAAGGACATCTACGCCCTCTCCCCCGAGGAGCTGAAGGACGTCCCGCAGATGCCCGGAAGCCTAGAGGAGGCGCTCGCGACGCTCGAGCGCGACCACGAGTTTCTCCTCCGGGGCGACGTCTTCACCAAGGACGCCATCCACGAGTGGCTCGAGTTCAAGAAGACCAGGGAGCTCAACCCGATCCGCATGCGGCCCACGCCGTACGAGTTCTTTCTCTACTTCGACATCTGACCCTGCGGGTCAGCTGCCGAAGTAGAGACTCCGGCCCTCGTCGGGAGCCGAGCTCCCGACGACGCCGGAGGGACGGTTGTGTGGGGCCTTGCAGGCCCCCTCCGATGCTTTGCATCGGAGTCCTCCCCCGCATCGCCTTCGGCGAACGACCTCGCGGGGCGAGGTCGCGGGGAGACCAGTCCTCGCGTGCATCCGTTCGCACTCGACGCCATCGGGCTTGCCCGGCAGGGCAGGTGCTCCGCATTCCGAGCAACGAGGCCGGCCAGGCGGGTGAAGGTCTTGGCTCGCGAAGCCACGAGGCCGGCCAGGCGGGTGAAGGCCTTGGCTCGCGAAGCAACGAGGCCGGCCAGGCGAGTGAAGGCCTTGGCTCGCGAAGCCACGAGGCCGGCCGGGCGAGTGAAGGCCTTGGCTCGCGAAGCAACGAGGCCGGCCGGGCGAGTGAAGGCCTTGGCTCGCGAAGCCACGAGGCCGGCCAGGCGAGTGAAGGCCTTGGCTCGCGAAGCCACGAGGCCGGCCAGGCGAGTGAAGGCCTTGGCTCGCGAAGCCACGAGGCTGGCCAGGCGAGTGAAGGTCTTGGCTCGCGAAGCCACCGGGCTGGCATCGCGAGCCGGCCGGGTGGCTCGTCGTGTGAGCCCGCTTGCTCGAGGAGCTAGCCTCGTAGCTCTCGATGCCAGCCGGCTTGCCCGGAAGGTCGGCCGCCTGGCCTTCGAGGTGAGCCGCGTAGCTCGCCGTGCCAGCCGCGTGGCCCTCCCCGCCGGCCGCGTGGCTCCCCAGGCCAGCCGCGTGGCCGGCGAGGCGAGCCGCGTTCCTCGGGGTGGCGGCCGCGTTGCAAGGCGGGCGGAGGCCTTCGCCCGCGTCGTCGGCCGCGTTTCATCCCCGGCCGGCCGCGTCGTGCGGTAGGAAGCCGTCATGGACATGACGATCGGGCAGCTCGTCGCGGAGACGGGGGTCGCCACGAGGACGATCCGCACGTGGATTGGCCTGGGCATCCTCCCCCGCCCGAACGGAGTGGGGCCCGCGGCGCTGTACACGCGCGATCACCTGCTCCGGATCTGGGCGGCGCTCGCCCTCCGCCGCGAGGGGCTCGGGCTCGAGGACGTGCGCGCGCAGCTCGACGGCATGACACCGAGGCAGCTGGCTCGCTTCGCGCCGAAGAAACCCGCGCCCGCGCCCGCGCCCGCGCCCGCGCCCGCGCCCGCGCCTGCGTCCGCGCCCGCGCCTGCGTCCGCGCCTGCGTCCGCGCCCGTGCCCGCGCCCGTGCCCGCGCCCCCACCCCCCGACGCACCGCACGCCGTGAGGAGCACCGCCGCGAGCGCGCCGAGGAGACTCCGCATCGCCCTCGGTATGCGCAACCAGCGTGCCGCGCCACAAACCGCGGCGAACCGGCGGGTGCACCGTCGATCCATCGCGGCGCCTCGCGGGCCGGGCGCACCACGCGCGCGAACCGTCGCGAGATGGTTCAGCGGCCGGCGGCTCCGATCACGGCGTCGGCACCAGATTGCGCAGCCAGGTGACCCCGCCGCCCCGCACGCTCACCGAGACTCGAGAGACCGTCCCCCCGTCCACGGACGCGACGAAGTCGACTGTACCGGGTTGCACGTTGACGATGCCGCCCAGGAAGCTCGGTGGGGCCGTGGCGGTCGCCTCGGGCGGCGGCGTCGGGATGCCGTCGAGCAGGTAGTAGGGTACTGCGGCGTCGCCGAGTGGCGTGCCGCCGAACGACACGCCCACGCCCTGCTGGCCGTCGCAGTCGGCGGACTCGGCGACCAGGATGCCCAGGCTCGGATCGAGCGGCACGCTGACTCCCGCGGCCAGACTCGCGACGTAGTTCGACGAGAGGAGCTGGATGCCCTGGTACTGGAGGGAGTTCAGGCTCTCGGCCATCGGTGGATAGAAGTACGTCAGCATCGGGGCGTACGACGGGTCGCCCGTCGCCTCGATGTACCCCGCGAACGCCGCGGGCAGGGTGAGCGTGACCGCCCCGCCGTCGCCGGTCGTCACCGTTCCCCCGTCCAGGGGGGTGGCGCAATCGGTGTCTCCGTTCGGGCAGAGCCGGAGCTGGATGCCCGGCAACCCGGAGCCCGACTCGAGATCGGTCACGACGACGGTGAGGGTGACGGTCGCGGTGTGAGCCACCGGCCACGTGACGTGCCCGACGCAGGCCCAGTCGGGGCCGGCTTCGCACGCGCCCGCGCACTGCGCGTACACGGTGGAGGGGAAGTTGCCTTGCCACTGTGCGTCGGGGACGTCGTCCTCGTGGGACGCAAGGCAGTTGCCCAGGCAAACCCAGTCGAGCGGGTTGCACGCGTCGAGGCAGACCTGCCTGCCGAGGCAGGCGAGACTCACCGTCGCGCACCAGGCGGCGTTATTGCACGCCCACTGCACGTAGCAAGCGGTGCACGCCGCGGTGTCGGTCTCCGCCACGCCGAGGAAGCCGCCGCACTGGAGGCCGCAGCCGGCGTCGGAGGCGCACGAGAGGGCCTGGCAGTGAAGGAGCGCCGCGAGCGTGTCGTCTCCCTGCGCGAAGCACGTGCTACGGCACATGTCGTCGTCGCCGGCGCAGCGCTCGAGGCACGCGAACGACTGCGCGCATCCCGTGTCCGCGAGGCACGCCGCCAGGGGGGTCGCGCAGGAGCCCTCGACGCACGACGCGCACGCCGGCGACGCCCACGCGATTCCGCCGCTCCCGGCGTCGTGCTCGTCGCCCGCCTGCCCGTCGCGGGCCCCGCCGTCGCTGCCCCCCGCGCCCTCCGGCTGGTCGTGGATGCCCACGAGCGCGCGGCAGGCGACGAGCGCGCCCGCCGCGGCCAGTGCGACGCATGCGAGCCACCTCTTCCCACGCTCGACGCGTCGGCCCCGGCTCCCCATCGGTTCCATCATGGACGGCGGTCCGGCCGCTGTCATCGCTTCTCGCGTGTCCGCTGCCTCGCGACTCCCGCTCAGCGCGCGACCGGCGCCTGGCACTGCACCTTCGCCGCGACGAGGTGGAACCCGCCGCCGTACGACTCCTCGAAGGCGAGCACGCCGCGGCCCGACGTGGTGACCGCGACCGCGGGGCGGCCGATGGCGCTGCCCTCGAAGCCGAGATCGATCGGCGCGCCCACCGCGTCCCCGCCCTCGGCGAGCGTGACGGCCCGGACGCGCATTCCGAAGTACGTCGAGCCGTCGGTCCACGCGACGAGCTGCCGGCCGCCCTCGATCGCGACGCCCACGGGGCCGCTGGCGATCTTCTTCTTCGCGACCGGCGGCGGGGCGGCGGGCGCGGCGTCCTCCTCGTCCTCGACGAGGAGGCTCCCGGGATCGAGCGCGACGGCCGCGCGCGGGTTGTACTTCGTCGCAAACCGCAGCCACACGCGCTCGCCGTCGACTTCCGCCGTCACGCCGGCCATCGGCTGCACGTGCGCGGCGATGACCTGCGGCACGCCGACGATGGCGCACGGCGACGTGACGTCCGCCTCGCTCGCGGCGAAGGCGACGGTCGGAGCCAGGGACGAAGTCGAGGCGGCGCCCGCGGGGAGGGCGCTCGAGCACCCCGCAACGAGGGCGAGGGCGGAGGCGGCGAGGAGGAGCATCGGCGAGGCGCTGCGGAGGGTCGCGTTCATGATGAGCAGACCCATCGCACGCGACGTGCCGTCGTCCGGAGCGAGCAGGCGCCGTGCAACCCGGCGAAAAGACGCGGCCAGCGGGTGACGAAGGCTCGTCACCGGGCGACGAAGCGTCGTCGGGAAGGGGCCCTCAATACTGGCCTTCGAGCGGATCGCGCGTGGCGGAAGGCGAGGGACGGGAACGGGGGACGGCGGAGGGCGTGGGGGCGGGCGCGTGCGCGGGCACGGGCGCGTGCGCGGACGCGGACGCAGGCGCGGGCGCGGGCGCAGGCGCAGGCGCGGACGCAGGCGCGGGCGCAGACGCGGGCGCAGACGCGGGCGCGGACGCGGACGCAGACGCCGACGCAGACGCCGCCGCGGCCCCCGCCACCGGCCCGACCGATGTCGTGGTGTCCGTCCTGGTTCCTGCGCTCCCTGTCGTCGTCCCGCTGCCGTCGTTCCGTCCTTGCACGACGAATGCGCCGACGCCGACGGCGGCCGCCACGGCGACCGCGACGACGCCCCATCGGGTCCTTCCGGCCCGGGCGCGCATCGCAGGGAGCTCGCGCGACGACGCGTCGAGCGTCGGCGCCGACTCGAAGGTCTTCACGGGCGCCTCGGGCGTGACGTGCCGTGTCTCGACCGGGGTGGACGTGCGCTCGACGCGGGGCAACCCGAGGGCGGACGCAAGGGCCTCGACCTGCTCGACCGCCGAAGCGAAGCGCTTCTCCGGATCGCGGTCGCACGCCCGCGCGAACCACGCGTCGAACGCGGCCCCGAGGGTCGCGCCGCGGGCCGAGGCCGGGGGCATCGGCTCGACGAGGATCTGCGCGAGGAGCTGCGCGAGACTCCCCGACTTCCAGTAGCTCGTGCCGACGACGAGGCGGAACGCGATGAGGCCGAGCGCCCAGAGGTCGGCGCGCTCGTTCACCTGCGAGCCGTGGTTGTCGGTCTGCTCGGGCGCCATGTAGTGCGGGGTCCCCAGGAACTGCCCCGAGTGCGTGAGCGGCCCCGCGTCGGCGGCCATCTTCGCGATGCCGAAGTCGAGGATCTTCACGAGCGGCGCCCCGTCCTCGCGACGCGTCAAGAAGAGGTTCTCGGGCTTGAGGTCGCGATGGACGATGCCCGCCTCGTGCGCCTTGCCCAGCGCGCGCGCGACCTGGCGGAGCCACTCGACGACGTCGGCGGGGGCGGCGGGCGCGCCGCTCGTCGCGCGTTCGAGGTCGCTGCCGTCGAGGAGCTCCATGACCAGGAACGGCTTGCCGTCGAGCTCCGGCGCGACGTCGGCGTCGGTCACGCGGACGATGTGATCGCTCTGGATGCGCGAGGCGACGCGGGCCTCGCGCTTGAAGCGCTCGACGGAGGTGCCCTGGTGGCTCGTGAGCACCTTGAGCGCGAGGCGCTGCCCGGTGTGGACGTGCTCCACCTCGTAGACGGCGCCCATCCCACCCTGACCGAGCATGCGGACGATCCGGTAGCGACCGGCGATGACGAGGTCCGCGGCGAGCTGGGTCATTCCACCCCGCGGCATTGTCGCATAGCCTCGGCCCATGATGCGCGGGTCGAGGGGGGCATTCGTCGCGGTGGGCGTCGCGGGTGCGCTGATCGCGCCCGGAGCGCGGGCGCAGGCGCCGGCCGACCAGGACAAGGCCGCGGCGACGGTGCTCTTCGACGACGCCAAGGCGCTCCTCGCAGGGGGCAAGGTGGGCGAGGCGTGCCGCAAGCTGGAGGAGAGCCGGCGGCTCGATCCGCTGCCGGGGACGATCCTGAACCTCGCGGCCTGCCACGAACGCGAGGGGCTGACGGCGAGCGCGCTGGCCGAGTTCCGCGAGGCGCGGGCGATGGCGGATCGCGACGGACGCGCCGACCGCGTCGCCTATGCCGACGAGCACCTGCGCGCGCTCGAGCCGCGCCTGTCGAAGCTGGTCATCGTGGTGCCGCCGGCTGCGGACCTCGCGGACCTGGCGATCACGCGCGACGGCGCTCTCCTCGGGCGGGCCGCGTGGGGGACGCCCATCCCGGTCGATCCGGGTCCGCACGTCGTCGTCGCGACGGCCGCGGGGCGCACGGCCGAGCGCATCGAGTTGACGGTGAAGCCGGAAGGCGATTCGCAGACGGCGACCCTCGCGCCGCTGGTCGAGGTCGCGCCTTCGCCTCCTCCGGCGCCTCCTCCTTCCCCGGCCCCCGCCGCCGCTCCTTCCCCCGCGCCGGTGCCGCCCCCCCCTCCGGCGACGCACGGGCTCTCGACGCAGCGGGTCCTCGCGCTCGTCGCGGCCGGGGCGGGCGTCGCCGCCGTCGGCGTGGGGGCGGGCTTCGGGCTCAACGCGATCGCGAAGAACGGCGCGTCCCCGCAGACGCCGACCACCAACGGGCAGGCCGGCGAGTCGGCCGATCTCTCGACGGCGTTCTTCATCGGGGGCGCCGTGGCCCTCGCCGCCGGCGCGACGCTCTGGTTCACCGACTCGGTCGCGGTCACCCCCGGCGTCGGCCGGCTCGACGTCGTCGGCAGGTTCTGAGCGCCGGGGCGCATGCGTCTCGCCGCGATCGACACGTCGACGGCCCTCGGGTCCGTCGCGCTCTTCGAGGACGGCGCGCTCGTCGCCGAGGACGCGCGGCGGGTCTCGAACGCGCACGGCGAGTCGCTCCTGCCGATGGTGGACGCGCTCTTCGCGCGCCACGGGTGGACGCCGGCGAGCGTCGCGCGGTGGGGCGTCGGCGTGGGGCCGGGGAGCTTCACGGGGACACGCATCGCCGTGGCGACCGCCAAGGGCATCGCGATCGCGACGGGCGCAGAGCTCGTGGGCGTCACGTCCCTCGACGCGATCGCGCACGGCCTCGGCGGGGAAGGAGAGCTCGTCGTGAGCGTCGTCGACGCGGGCAAGGGCGAGGTCTTCGTGCAGGCGGTGGGGGCGGAAGGGGTGGTCGTCGCGCCGTGCCACGTGAAGATCGCAGAGGCAGGAGCGCGGATCGCGGGCGCGGGCGCGGGCGCGGGCGCGGGCGCGGGCGCGGGCGCGGGCGCGGGCGCGGGCGCGGGCGCGGGCGCGGGCGGCCGTCGCATTCTCGTCGTGGGGGAGGCCGGCGCCGGGATCGACTGGAGCGCGCTCGGCGACGTCACGCTCCTCTCCTCCGCCCCGCACGATCTGCCGCGGGCGTCGTCCGTGGGGCGCCTCGCGCTCGGGCGCGCGGCCGAGGATGCCGACTCGCTCGAGCCGGTCTACGTTCGGCCGCCGGAGATCACGATGCCCAAGCCCCGAGGGACCGCCGCGTGAAGATCGCCACGTGGAACGTGAACGGCATCCGCGCGCGCGAGGCCCAGTTCGTCGAGTGGGTGAACCGTGACCGCCCGGAGGTGATCTGCCTCCAGGAGATCAAGGCGACGGCCGAGCAGCTCGGCGAGACGCTGACGATGCTGCCGGAGTACTGGAGCTACTGGCACGGCGGACCGAAGGGGTACAGCGGCGTCTCGCTGCACGTGCGCAAGGACGTCTGCGCGGCGCGCCCCGGGTTCACGCACCCGGCGTTCGACGTGGAGAACCGCGTCGTCGAGGCGAAGCTCGCGCTCCCCGACGGGGGCCTCGTCGTCGCGAGCGTCTACGTCCCGAACGGCGGCAAGGACTTCCCCGCGAAGATGCACTTCCTCGAGGCGATGCTCGCGTACGCCGAGGGCGCACGCGCCGGCGGGGGGCGGCTCGTCCTCTGCGGGGACCTCAACGTCGCCCGCACCGAGAAGGACGTGACCATCAAGGAGCGCAACCCCACGGTGATCGGCCAGCGGCCCGACGAGCGCGCCCTCTTGGAGCGCGTCCTCGCGACGGGGCTCGTGGACGTCGGGCGGTCGCTCGACCCGGACAGCGAGACGCTCTTCACGTGGTGGCCCCCCTGGCGGGGCATGCGCCAGAAGAACCGCGGCTGGCGAATCGACTACGTCCTCGCGAGCGAGGCGCTCCACGCGACCGAGTGCCGCGTCCTCGCCGAGGTGGGGACGAGCGACCACGCGCCCGTCGTGGCGACCTTCGCCTGACGGGCGACCCGCCCGCGTCAGTCGAAGTTCTCGATCTTCCAGAGGCCGTGCTCGCGGACGAGCTGCATCGTGCCCGCGCCGTACGGCATCGTCGCGCGCTCGCCGGTCTCCTCGATCGTCGCGGCGGGGAGGGCCTGCTTGAGAGCGGCGACCACCTGCTCGATCTCCTCTTTCTCGTGCCCCTCCCACGCGGCCTGGAGCTTGGCGGCGTCGAGCCCTTCCTTGTGCGTGTCGGGGACGTAGCGCATGACGATGTCGTAGCGCTTTCGCTCGACGGCGCGGATGAAGCCCTGCACCGCATGGCGCGGCGTGTCCTGCGCGTAGAGGTCGATGGTCGACGCGTCGACGCGCCAGCTGCCGTTCTCGAGCACGAGGTGGAGCTCCTGCCCGGCGGGGCTCGTCACGGTGGCGGTCACGACGGGCGGCGCGGTGGGGCGCTCGAGGGCGCGGCCGATCTCCTTCACGCCGTCGGGGTCGTCCTTGACCATGCGGCGGAACGCCTCGAGCGAGATGCCGCGGCGCGCCTCGTCCGAGAGCATGCGGTACGCGTCGTCGGCGCGGCCCTCTTCCAGAGCGCGCGCGTATCCGTGGAGCACCGACTGCGGGTCGCCGCTGCCGCCGAGACCCTGCTGCGCCGCACACGCCACGGACGAGGTGGCGAGCGCGACGAGGCCGACGCGGGCGACGAGGCCAATGCGGGCGACGCGAGCGATGCGGGCGATGCTCGCGAGGGGCCGCAGCAGCATGGGCACTGTCCTAGCATTGCAACGCGCCGCGGTGGAGGCGGATTCCTCGGGCAATCCTCCGGCAATCCTCCGGCAATCCGCGTGGCAACCGCGGCGCGGCACTGCGGCAACGGGGGATCCGGGGTATAGCCTAGGGCACGATGAGCGATTCGCGTCCCGGGGCCGAGCTCGAGCTGCTTCCCATCCTGCCGCTCCGCAACAGCGTCGTCTTCCCGGCGAGCGTGGTGCCCATCAACGTCGGACGGCCACGCAGCGTGCGCCTCGTCGAAGATCTGGTCGGCCACGAGCGCGCCGTCGTCGGCATCGTCAGCCAGCGCGACGCCGAGGTCGACGAGCCGCGCTTCGAGGACCTCTACGACGTCGGCACCGTCGCGCGCGTCGTGAAGGTGCTCCGCCTCGGCCCGAACAACTACTCGGTGGTGCTCCACGGCCTGGCGCGCTTCCAGCTGACGCAGCGGGCGACGCTCGAGCCGTACATGCGCGCTCGCGCACGGCGCATCCCCGAGGACCTCGAGCGCGACGCCGAGCTCGACGCCCTGGGTGCCTCGCTCCGCGAGGGGACGCGCCAGGTGCTCGCGCTCATGCCGAACCTGCCGCGCGAGACGGCCGGGATCCTCGACAACGTGCGCGAGAGCGGCGCGCTCGCGGACCTCATCGCGTCGAACCTCTCGCCCGAGCAGGCGAGCGTCCCGGACAAGCAGAAGATCCTCGAGACCTTCGAGCCGAAGGCGCGCGTGCGGGCGGTGCTCGCCATCGTCAACCGCCAGCTCGAGATGCTGCGGGTGAAGAAGGAAGTCACCTCGATGATCGCCGACGAGGGGAAGGCGCAGCGCGAGCAGATCCTCCGCCAGCAGATGCGGACGATCAAGGAGGAGCTCGGCGAGGGCGGCGAGGAGGACGAGGTCGACGAGCTTCGCGAGCGGCTGCGCGCTGCGCAGCTGCCCGACGAGGTGAACAAGGTCGCGAAGAAGCAGCTCGGGCGCCTGTCCGGGATGCAGCCGCAGTCGGCCGAGTACAACGTGACGCGCACGTACCTCGAGTGGCTGGCCGACGTGCCGTGGACGAAGTCGACGCCCGACAAGCTCGACATCGAGGAGACGCGCCGCTGCCTCGACGAGGACCACTACGGCCTCGAGAAGATCAAGAAGCGCATCATCGAGTACATGGCCGTCCGCAAGCTCGCGGGCAGCAAGAAGGCGCCCATCCTCTGCTTCATCGGGCCGCCGGGCGTCGGCAAGACGTCGCTCGGGCGTTCGATCGCGCGCTCGATGGGGCGTCGCTACCACCGCATCGCCCTCGGCGGCGTGCGCGACGAGGCGGAGATCCGCGGCCACCGCCGCACCTACGTGGGCGCGCTCCCGGGGCGGCTCGTGCAGGGGATGAAGAAGGCCGGCGTGAAGAACCCCGTCATGGTCCTCGACGAGGTCGACAAGATGGGCGTCGACCTCCTCGGCGATCCGGCGGCGGCCCTCCTCGAGGTGCTCGATCCGGAGCAGAACGGCACGTTCCAGGACCACTACCTCGACGTCCCGTACGATCTCTCGCAGGTGACGTTCCTCTGCACCGCGAACAACCCCGACACGATCCCGGCTCCGCTCTGGGACCGCATGGAGATCATCGAGTGCGCGGGGTACACGCGCGCGGAGAAGCTCAACATCGCCAAGGAGTTCCTCGTCCCCAAGCAGCTGAGCGCCCACGGCCTCACCGACGAGCGCCTCGACTTCCAGCGGGAGGGCATCGAGCGCGTCATCGACAGCTACACGCGCGAGGCAGGCGTGCGCGGTCTCGAGCGCGAGATCGGGAGCGTGTGCCGGTCCGTGGTGATGCGAGTCGCCGAGGGAGAGACCGACCTCGTGCTGCAGGCCGACGGCGCTGCGGTGGAGAAGATCCTCGGGCCGCCGCGCTACATGCCGGACCTCGCCGAGCGCACGAGCAGCCCGGGCGTGGCCACGGGTCTCGCGTGGACGCCCTCGGGGGGGGACATCCTCTTCATCGAGGCGACGACGATGCGCGGCAAGGGCGAGATGCTCGTGACGGGCAACCTGAAGAGCGTCATGAGCGAGAGCGCGGCGACGGCGATGTCGTTCGTGCGCAGCCGCGCCAAGGAGCTCGGGCTCGATCCCGAGTTCCTCAAGGGGACGGACCTGCACCTGCACGTCCCCAAGGGCGGGACGCCCAAGGACGGCCCGAGCGCCGGCGTGACGATGTTCACGGCGGTCGCGTCGCTGCTCCTCCGCTGCCCCGTGAAGAAGGACGTCGCGATGACCGGTGAGATCACGCTGCGGGGCAACGTGCTACCGGTCGGTGGGATCAAGGAGAAGCTCCTGGCCGCCCACCGCGCGGGGATCCGCGAGGTGCTCGTCCCGGCGCGCAACGAGCCGGACCTCGAGGAGGTGCCCAAGGACGTGCTCGCCGAGCTCAAGATCCACCTGGTGAAGCGCGTCGACGAGGTGCTGCCGCTGGTGCTCGAGCCGCCGCTGGCGCCTCCGGCGTCCGGGCAGCCCGATGGGGAGACCGAGACCCAGCTGTAGTAGCCTTTCCCGCCGGCGCTCCCGTGGCGTTCTGGCGATCCCTTCCCCTGCCGCGGCGAGTCGCCTTCGTCGTCGCGTTCGTTCTGCTCGCGGCGATCGGGTTCCTGCCCCTGTTCGGCGGGCCCGGCTACGAGATGTGCGTCGCGAGCGGCGTCGTCCTGCCGACGGCGGCGGCGATCGCGGCGGCCCTCGAGCTCTCGGCCACCCCGGACGTCGCGCCGCTCACGGCCGTCGCGCGCGGCGTCGGCCTCGGGGCGATCCTCGCCGGCATCGCCTACGTCACGGCGCTCCTCCACGGCCTGCGCGCGGGGATCTGCGACTTCACCGGGGGGACGCTGCTCTTCGTCCTCACGGCCGCGGCGGGCGCGCTGCTCGGTGGCCTCTGGGGGGCGGTCGTCGCCGAGTCGTGCCGTCGCCGGAAGCGGCGGCGGCTCTGGTGCGTGCTCCTCGGTGTCGCGGGGCCGCTCGGGGGGATCGCGGTCAGCGTCGCGCGCTTCTACGGATCGCCGATGGTGTTCGGGTACGACCCGTTCTTCGGCTTCTTCAGCGGCGCGCTCTACGACACGGTCGTCGACGTGCGGCCGGAGCTCTGGACCTACCGGGCCGGCACGCTGGCCACGCTGACGGGTGCGGCGCTCGTGGCCTCGGCGCTGCTCCGCACGAACGACGGGCGCCTCGCCTTCCGGCCGATGCGAGCCAACGGCCCGGTGATGGTTCGCCTGGCGCTCGGCGTCGTCGCGCTCGCCACCAGCCTCGCGATCACCGCGAAGGGTCCGGCGCTCGGCCACTGGCAGACGGCGGCCTCCATCGCGAGCGCCCTCGGCGGGCGTGCGTCAGGCCCGCGGTGCGACGTCGTCTACCCCGACTCGCTCCTCGCGCCGCAGGCGGCCCTCCTCGTGCGCGACTGCGAGGACGAGCTCGCGGCCGACGAGAAGCGCCTGGGCACGCACCTCGAGGGCCGGCTGACGGCGTTCGTCTTCCGCGACGCCGACGAGAAGCGCCGCCTCATGGGCGCGGCCGACACGTCCATCGCCAAGCCGTGGCGGCGCGAGGTGTACGTGCAGATGTCCGGGTTCCCGCACCCGGTCCTCGGGCACGAGATCGCGCACGTCGTGTCGGGGTCCTTCGCGCGCGGGCCGTTCCGCGTGGCCGGCGCGCTCGACGGCGTCTGGGCCAACCCGGGGCTCATCGAGGGTACGGCGGTGGCGACGTCGCCGGACGACGACGAGCTCACCGACGCGCAGTGGGCGCGCGCGATGATGGACAACGGCATCCTGCCGTCGATCCGCGACCTCTTCTCCCTGGGCTTCCTCGGTGAGAACGCGTCGAAGAGCTACACCGTCGCGGGCGCGTTCGTCTCGTGGGTGATGGACCGCTGGGGCGCCGCCACGCTGCGCGCGTGGTACGGCGGCGGCTCGATCGAGGCCCTGACGGGGCAGTCGTGGGGCGCGCTCGACGCGCAGTTCCGTGACCTCCTGCGCACCCTGCCGATGCCGGCCGAGGCCACCGCCTACGCGAGGGCGAAGTTCGAGCGGCCCAGCGTCTGGGCGCGCACGTGTCCGCACGCGGTCGACGCCCTCGACCGCCGCGGCGACAGGTGCCGCGACGAGCACCGGTTCGCGAAGGCGGTCCAGTTCTACGACCAGGCGCTCGGCCGCGACCCGCACGACTGGCACGCGCAGCTCGATCGGGCGCGCGTCCGGACGACGTTCCTCGACGAAGAGCGCGGGCGGCAGGAGCTGGGCACCATCGCGGCCGACGAGAAGGTGCCGCGCACGGTGCGCGACCGCGCGGAGGAGTCCCTCGCGGACGACGACCTCGTGCACGAGCGCGACGCCCCCGCGGGCGAGACCTACCGGCGGCTCGCGGGGCGTACGCTCGACGAGGACGTGGCGCGTACCCTCGAGGTGAAGGCGCTCTCGCTCGGGAACCCGCCTGCACGGCGCGCGATCCTCGACCTCCTCATCGGCGAGCCGGGGCGCCCCGTCGACACGTGGCTCGGCGCGCTGACGCTCGGCACGTGGGCCGAGGAGACCCACGAGCCGCTCGCGAGCTACCTCGTCGGCAAGAACCTCGCCCTCCACGAGCAGTACGAGCGCGCCGCGTTCTGGCTCGATCGCGCGCTCGCGAGCGACGTGCCGACGGCGCGCGTCGGAAGGGAGCTCCTCAGGCAGCGGGCGATCGTCGCGTGCGCGCTCGCCGACCGCGACGCGATGTTGCGCGTGAAGGACGCCGTCGAGGCGCCCGGCTCCGCGTTCGAGGGGAGCTCGGGCGGCCGCAAGGAGTGGGTCCTTCGCCTCGTCGAGCGCTGCACGCGGTGAGTCACCGTCGCGCTTCGTTCGAGAATGACGAGCGCGCGGTCAGAACTTGTAGTTGAGGCCCACGCCGATCACGTTCGCGCTCGCGGCGTAGTACCCGCCGTTCACCGCCTCGAGCGGCGCGCTGCCCGGCAGCGGGTTGATCCTCGGGATCGCCGCCTGGTCGGGGTTCACGTAGGTGCCCTTCGCGAAGACGTGCGCGAGGACGCCGTCGAAGCGCCAGTGCTTCCCCACGTACAGGCTGCCGCCGCCCGAGAGGATCCACTTGGGAAAGTCGAGCGACGAGAGCGAGAGGTACGCCGGCGGGACCGCGCTGGTCTCGTACGCGACGCCGCCGCGCACGTCGAGCGGGTAGTCGCCGACCGTGAAGTGGTACTCGCCGCCGAGGCGGAAGGAGTCGGCGTCCTGGAAGCCGCGCGGGATCGTGATGGGTGGGACCGCCAGCTTGGGCGGGAGCCCCGTCACGCCGTCGATGGTGATGCCCTCCGGGACCGCCGTGATCGACTGGTGGGCCGACCAGAACTCGTGGACCCAGGCTGCCTCGACCCGAAGCCCGTCGACCGGACGCACCTCGACGCCCGCGCGCACGATGGCCGGCAGGACGAAGCGGACGTGCGCCTTGTCGCCGTCCTCCGTTGCGTTGTCGAACTCCGCGGCCGAAGGCATCTTCACCTTGAACGTCGCCTCCGAGTTCACGATCATGGGCAGCGCGCCGCTCGCGCCGAAGCGCACCCACTTCGAGGGGACCCACGTGACGCCGCCGTCGAGCGACGGCGCGAAGATCGGCCCGACGCGCATCTGCGCCGCCGCGTCGTACTCGGGCTGCTCGGGCGCGCAGAGCAGCCGGTCCTGCGGGCACGCGCTGAACGTCACGCCCGCCTGGAACCACCCGACGAGCGCGAGCATCCCGAGGCCGAAGCGGAGCTCTTCGATGGGCTTGTAGGCGATCCAGAGGCCAGGCATCGCGAGGAGCGACCCGTCGAAGGACGAGAGCGTGTACCGCGCGGGCGACGGGCCCGGGCCGTACGGGTACTGGACCGAGTCGGGGTAGCTCGCGAGCGCGATGTACGGCGCGAGGACGCCGCCGGCGAGGGTGAAGCGCTTCTGCGGGTCGATGACCCACGACCACGCGATCGTCGGCAGCGGCAGGACCGGCGAGCTCCCGTGCACCGCCGGGTCTTGCGGGTAGACGACGACGCCGTCGGCGTTCACGACGCGCAGCGTCCGGGTGTAGTTCACGGAGAACTGCAGCCACGACGCGTCGACCAGGACGCTGTTGCCGGCGTCGGCGAGGCCGGCCGGGTTGTACCAGATGGCGCCCAGGTCGTCGGCGCCCGCGACGAACGCTCCCGCCCGGCCCATCGGCCGCACGCCGCGGTCGGTGAAGTAGAGCCCCGAGGCGCTCGCCCCGCACGGCGTGCACACCACCGCCGCCGCCAGCGCGGCGCCCGCGATCGCCCGGAGCCCCATCGCCGCGTCAGGGACCCGCATCCGGCAGCGTGGCTTCGCGGACGACCTCGTACACCTGCTCGAGGCCCGACTGCTCGTCGAGGCAGAACTCGCTGATCTCGTTCGCGATGTTCGCGTAGTCCGCGCCGTCGAGCTTCGTCGTCTGATCGGGGTGGGCACGGTTCACGTCCGCCGTCACATCCATGAGCGCCTCGAGGGGCGACGACTGCGTCGCGGAGGGCGGCGCCACCATGTGCCCGAGCGTCGCCGCGATCGCCGCGTTCGGGTCGATCTCCTCCGAGCACGTCTCGCTTCCCTGCGCGTCCTTCGCGGCGGCGAAGATGCGCGAGAGCGCCTCGATGCCCGCGTCGGCGAGCCCGCGCCGGGTCACGGCGCCCTGCGCGCCGAGCGCCTGGGCGCCGAGGACGTCGAAGGCCGAGTGATAGAACGGGGTCAGGTTCGTGTCGTCCTCGAGGATCTGGAGGAGATCGACCGTCGCGGTCATCGTCGACGCGCGCGCGGTGCCGCTGCCCGCCGGGTCGAGCAGGTACTGGAAGAGCGCCTCGAGCTGTCCGCGCGCGCCCGGATTCGCGCGGACGGCGTCGAGGAGGTCCATCACGGCCGCGAACGTGGGCCCCCCTACGACATCGGAGAGGTTCTGCGGCATCGACTGCGTCCACCACGGGCAGGCAGCGCGGGACGACCGGTCGGGGCACTGCGCGAGGATCTGCGATTCGAGCGCGTCGAGGAGCGGCGGGACGATCGCGGGGATCGCCGCGTTGGCCCACTGCGATTGCGCGCCCGTACCGTTCACCGTCAGGAGCTGGTCGACGATCTCCGAGCGCGCCGCCTTCCACGCGGGCTGGCGGTCGTCCCCCGGATGGGCCTGCGCCCAGGCGGCGAACGCCGCGTCGATCCCGTTCAGCGCATCGACGAAGAGGTAGATCGGCGTCACCTGCGGGTTGGTCGTGCCGTCGTTGCGTGGCGCGGTCTGCACGCCGTGCCGATCGGTGAGCCCCTGGTTGAGCGCCGGATCGACCATGACGCGGACCGCCTGCGCGAGCACCTGGACGCCGTTGCGCGTGCTCGTCGACGTGCAGACGCCCGTCTTCGGGTCCGTCGCGTCGCAGTGCTGCACGGTCGTGTTCTGGATGACGGGGACCGTGTCGTGGAGCGTCTGGAAGAGGTCCGTGTTGGTGAGGACGTCCGCCAGGAGCGGCTCGTAGGTGACCGCGCCGTCCTGCGAGCACCAGCGCGCGTCCGTACGCGGCAGCGTCGGGTCGCACTCGGTCGTCGGCTCCTGCGCGTCGGCCCAGTGGAGGTGGAGCGTGTCGAAGAGGTCGACGAAGAGGAGCGACTGCCCGTGGTCGTCGAACGCCGCAGCGAGCGGCTGGACGTCCTGGACGAAGCCGAGCTCCTCGAGGGGGAAGATGAACCCCGGGTCGCGCCCGCGGATCGTGTCCGTGAATGTCGAGCACGTCCGCAGGTTGAGGATCGTCCCGTCCGTGTCGGTGAACGGCGTCGGGTCGCACACGGTCGTCGGCACCGGGTCGATGATCCCGCCCAGGAAGTTCACCGTCGTCATCGTGTTCGGGTTCGGGTCGCCACCCGGCTCGGGGTTGTTCGGCAGCCCGGTGAAGGGCGTCTCGAAGTAGACGAGGCGCCCGACGCCCTGGACCGTCGGGTGCGTGTCGAACCCGGCGATGCCCGACTGCGTCTGGAGGAACTGGTCGACGCCGCCCACGAAGCTCGCCAAGGACGAGTTCATGATGGCCTTGAGACACGGGTCCCGGATGTCGAAGGTCGCGCGGTTCAGGACCACGTCGAGCAGGAGCGCGTCGACGTTCTGGATGCGGAGGATGCCGCAGGCAGGGAGAGGGTTGGGGGGTGCGGGCGCGCCGACGAACGTGCAGGCGAGGCCCGTCAGCGAGTTGGTCGGGTAGTCGAAGTCGATCGTCCCGAGGTTCAGCCCGAGCGGGTCGACGTCGAGCTGGACGTGCGCGACGGCGCCCGCCTTCGTGCACACGTCCAGGCCGTTGGCGTCGTGCAGGAGCTGCATGAAGCGCTGGAGCGCGCTCTGGTTGGAGCCGACGTCCGGCTGCGAGCGGTCGACCGGGACGTGGAGCGGCTCGGTGTCCGCCGACGTGAGGTTCCACGCCGCCCCGTTGAACGCGTTCGTGAGCCCGGGCGCCGTCGACTGGTGATCGTACGTGAGCGAGTCCTTGTACTGGGTGAAGCTCGCGAACGTCTGCTGGAGCGGCACCGTCGCGTCCTGCGCGAACGACGCGAAGAGGTCTTCGAGGACCCCGCCGCCGCCTATCGAGTCCTGCACGTGGGCGATCTTCGCGATGACGTCGAGGAGCTCGTCCCAGAGCGTCGACCCCGTGGGGATGTGCGCCTCGGGGTGCGCGTCGGCGATGGCCTTGATCTTCAAGCCCAGGCCCACGAGACGCGCGAGCGCCTGCGGGTTCTTCGCCATGAGCTGGCGCCCGAGCTGGAGGAGGTCGTCCATCACGGGATCGGACATCATCACGCCGAGCGCGTAGACGAGGTCCTCGAGCGGCGAGTTCTCCGGGTGGAACGCGCTGTAGGCGATCGTCACCGGCTCGCTCGGGTTCGCGGCGGTCGGATCGGGCGCGTAGGTCCGCGTCGTCGTCGCGCCCGGATCGCGGTTGCCGAAGAGGGCGTACGACCCGCCGAGGACGTTCATGACCGCCTCGTGCCCGTGCGTCGGATCGGGATCCATGAGCGGTCGGAGGTTGTCCTCGAGGTTGGCGACGAACGTCTGCCCGACGTCGAGATACCCGTAGAGCGGAGTCGAGCCCCCCCCGGTCGCGCGCCCCTGGGCGTCGCGCGGCCCGTCGACGCCGTCGGGCGAGAAGAACGGCGACGCGACGGGTTGCCCGGTCGTCGTCAGGAACTGCCCCAGCGCGTCGACGTCGGGCAAGCCGTCGCCGTCCTGGTCGACGAAGGGGGCGGGGACGGCGCCGTTCACGAGCGGCACGGCCGCGTACGCGCGTGGATCGCGCTCCACGAGGTACGACGGAGGGACGAGGCCCACGTCGAAGGCGGTCGCGTCCTGGAGGAGGATCTGGCGCGTGAGCTCGAGGGTGGTGCGAGGACGCGAGAGGATCTGGCGGGTCGCCACGAGCGGGTCCTGCGAGGTGGCGAGGAGCGACAGCGGCGCCGCGTCGGCCGCGGTGCGCATCTCCTCGCGGCCGACGGCGAGGAGCTGCTGCATCTGGGCGGCGGCGGCGCCGGGGATGGGCTTGCGGTTGCCGATGCCGACGGGCTTGGACGGATCGATGGCGCCGGCGGGATTGTACGGATCCGAGTCGGTCGCGACGAGCGAGAGGAGCGACTGCACCATCGGCACGAGCTGCGGGTACGAAAGGACCGGCTGCGCCGCCCCCATCGCTACCTCGAGCGGCCGGTATCCCTGGCGGGCGTCGAAGCGCGCGAGCGCCGCCTGCGTCTCGGTCGAGGCCTTCACGTCGTTCATGACGCGCCCGAGGGCCTCGGTGAAGAGCGGGACGGTCCCGTCGTCCTCGAGGGTCACCATCCGACCGAGCACCGCCGCGAGCTCCGTGGGAAGGGGTCCGTTCCCCGCCGGATCGCACGACTTCGTCGGGTCGGGGTTCGTCAGGTCCTTCAGCGGGATCGCCTGCTCCGGGAACGCCGTGTCGAATGCCTGCGTCGTCTCGAGGCGGTCGCGCGCGAGGGCCTCGATGCGCGCGACCCGGTAGGCGCGCTCGGTCTGCTGGACGGCGGCGGAGACGGGATTGCCGTCCACGTCCTTCGCGTCGGGATCGATGGGCGGAAGGCGCGTCTGGTCGACCTTGGTCGCGAACGCCCCGCTCGCGTCGGGGTGACAGACCGCGTGCCACGACGCGCTGGTGACGTCCTCCGGGAGCGCCTGCGCCGCGATCCGATCGCAGAGGGCGACGTAGAGCTGCTCGCCGAGCGAGCCGGTGGTCGTGCTCGTGCGGGTCGTGTCGAAGTCGGACGAGCAACCGAGCGCCGTCGCCGCCATCAGCGCGGCGAGTGTCCCCCCGATGCGAGCCCGTCCCATCCCTGCTGCTCCCCGGCCGTGAAGGGCACACGTAGCGCACGTCAGCGCGACGCGTCATGTCCCTCGCGGGTCTCGATTCGGGAACGGCAGAACGCCCGGAACGCCGGCCCCGGCCGGTCGTGCCCATCGGCGGGGGAGCCCACGGACCGTCAGCGCGGACGACCCTGCGCGATCCACGTCTCCACGAGCTGCACGTCCTCTGCGGGGAGCGCCGGGAGCCCGAGCGGCATCCCGCGCAAGGCGGACTCCTTGCCGGACTCCTCCTCCTGGCGGGCGATCATCGCGGCGACCACGTACGGCGTCCCGTCCTTCGTCGGCGCGAAGACGCTCGTCCGGCGGGTCGACCTCTCGGGTTGCTCCAGGAAGCCCGCGAAGGTCGACGCGTAGTCGCTCAGGTTGAGGCGCCTCCCCGGGAAGCCGAAGCCGCCGGAGTTGCCGGGTCCCCCGTCGCCGCGCTCGAAGTCGGGCTCGCCGTGGCAGTGCCAGCACGTCTTGCGGAAGATGCGTGTCGCGACCTCGTCGTAGGTCACCTTGCGCGCGAGGCCCGGCAACCGTGCCGGTACGGGAGGCAGCGCTTGCGGGGCGAGGGGCGCGGTCACGAGGTACGCGGCGATGGCCTTCGCCTCGTCCCCGGAGAGCCCGAGCTTCGGCATCGGAGTGTCGGGCTTCACGAGCGCCGGATCCTCGAGCCAGCGGACGAGCAGCGAGGCATGCCAGCGATCGCGCGCAAACCGCAGGTCGGGCGCGAGGCGAACGGCGCGCGCCATGTCGGGCACGGTGACCCCGGTGGGCAGGAGCCCCGGGTGCAGCGGCGCGACGCCCGTCATCTGGTGGCAGAGGCCGCACCCCTTCGTGTCCATGAGCTCGCGACCGCGCGTCGCGAGGGCCCCCGCGAGCACGGTTGCGGCGTCGTCCTTCGGGGACTCGTCGATGGGCGAGAGGTACGTCGCGAGGTCGGTTGCCTGCTGCTCGGTCATCGCGAGGCGCGGCATCGTCGGCCGCAGGCCGGGCCGCAGGTCGTGCGGGTGCAGGAGAAAGTCCTTCAGCCACGCGCGCCGGAACCGGCCGCCGGTCGCCGCGAGGGAGGGAACGTCGCCGAGCTCGGCGACCTTGCCCTGCCAGCGCGTCAGCTGCTCGGGCGTCGCCTTCACCGCGCCGCGGTCGATGTCGTGGTGGCACCCGACGCACTGCTTGTCCTTCGGCGGTTCGGGCACGTTCGCGACCGTGTGGCACCGCGCGCACTCGAAGTGGTCGACGAGCTGCCTCCCGTGGATGGCGTCGCCCTCGACGACCTCCGGCTGACCCGTCCCGGGCGCGTCGCCCGGGGCATGGTGCCCGCACGCGATCGCGAGCACTGCGAACGCGATCGCGATCGCGATCGCGACCGCGACGAGGCGCGCGCGCACCGGTCAGTCCCCGAGCGCCAGACGACCGTCCGGCGCCTTGCAGACGGCGGCGGGCACGCGCGTCATGTGCTCGCACCGGCCGAGGGCATCGACGGCGCCCGTGGCGTCGCCGTGGGCCGCACGCATCCGGGCGAGCGCCGCGTAGGCATGCGGGCTTCCCACGAGATCGCGCGCCGCGAGGTCCGAGAGGGTCGTGAAGGCCTCGTTCTCGAACGCGGGAGAGTGCGCCATCGCCTCGCTGAGGTCGGCGATTGCCAGCGGATCCTCGTCGCGCTGCCCTTCGATGGCCCGCAGCGTCCCCACGGCCCACGCCAGGTTCGCGTCGTGCGCCTTGGGGCCGGTGCCCGAGAAGCCGGCGACGCCCGGAAGCACGCCGTCGGCGCGGACGACGGCGAGCGCGAGGACCCGGAGCGCATGCGTTTCGAGCGGCGATGCCCCCACGGCCACCCCGCGGATGGCCGGGAACGCCAGCACGACCTCCTGCCCCGCGGCGGCGAGCTTCTCCTCGTCGAGCCGCTGGTCGGCCGCGGCGATGCGGTCGTTTGCTGCGACGGGAACGGGCTTCACCCGTACGGGTCGCACCTCGCGGTAATCGAAGAACCCACACGCGCGCGCGTCGGTCGTGGCGACGGCGGCTGCCGCGAGGGCTGCGGCGACGAGGGCGGGGATGGCGAGCTTCATTCGGCGGCCTCCGTGTGCATGGGACTCCCGGGGCAGTCTCCTCTTGGGACACCCGATCCTCGCGCGAGGTTCCCCGATCGTGACGGCGCCTCGCACGGTGGGGTGCGATCTCCGTAACCTCCCGACCACCGGAGCGTACTTTTCGCGTGCGCCTCTCCACCTCGCTTGCCGCGATGCTCGTGCTCCTTGCCGCGTGCGAGCCCCGCTCCTCGCCCGTGCCCGAGGCGCGCGCGGACGAGCCCCGCGTCGCGCCCGCGACGCCCGGTGCGGACGGCGTGGCGGTCGTCGAGCTCTTCACCTCCGAGGGGTGCAGCAGCTGCCCGCCCGCCGACGACGTCCTCGCCGCCATCGCCGGTACCTCCACGGGGAAGGCCGTCTTCCCGCTCGCGTTCCACGTCGACTACTGGGACGAGCTCGGGTGGCCCGACCGCTTCGCCTCGCCGGCCAACACGGCGCGGCAGCGTGCCTATGGGCGGTCCTTCGGCGCGCGCGGGATGTACACGCCCCAGATGGTGGTCGATGGAACGGAGGAGTTCACCGGGTCGGACCGGTCCCACGCCGACGCGGCCGTCGCGGGGGCGCTGGCGCGTCCCGCTGCCGCGCGTCTGAGCGTGGTGGTCCGGAGGCGGGAGCCAGAGTCCGTCGTCGTCGACTGGTCGTGCAGCGGGGCCGCGCCGGGGAGCACGCTGAACGTCGCCGTCGTGCAGGACGAGGCGACGACGTCCGTGCGCGCAGGCGAGAACGCCGGACGCGTCCTTCACCACCTCGACGTGGTGCGCTCGTTCGCCAGCCTCCGCCTCGGCGCCGCGGCGGGCTCGATGACGCTCGCCTCGCCGTCCGATCTGCGCGGTGCGGCAGGGCAGGTCGTCGCGTTCGTGCAGCGTCCTCCTTCTCCCTCGGGAGGAATGCCCATCGACGGCGCCGCCGCGGTGCCCCTGCCCGAATAGAAGCGCCCGATTCTTGGCCTTCTCCCGGCCTCCGGATACGCGTGGGGCAAGGATGGGAGAAGCCTCATGAGGAAAGTCGTCGCAGTCGCCGCCGCGCTGGCCACGTGCAGTGTCTCGCTGGGGGCGTTCGCCCAGGAACCGCCGCCGCCCCCTCCGCCGACCCTCGCCCCGCCGCCGCCTCCCGAAGCGCGGCCCGCGCCGCCCGAGCCGAGGGAAGGCGGGCGCGAGAAGGAGTTCGGCAATCCGGGCGTCATCGCCATCGGGGGCAGCACGAGCGCCAACTTCGGCTGGACCCAGGACAGCCCGCCCGCCGGCGGCAAGTCCACGAGCGCCATCGACCTCAACCTCCAGCCCGACATCCAGTACTTCGTCATCGAGGGGCTGAGCGTCGGCGGGACCCTCCTCTTCGACTGGACCAAGCCGAATTCGGGGGATGCGACGACGACGTTCGGGATCGGCCCGACCGTCGGTTACAACATCTGGCTGTCGCCCGGTTCTCTCTCGCTGTGGCCGCAGGTCACGTTCCTCTTCAACACCAAGTCGGAGCCCACCGGGCAGCCCGCTCCAGCGCCCTCGAGCGTGAGCCTCACGACGATGACCCTCCAGGCCTTCGTGCCGCTCCTCATCCACCCGGTGTCCCACTTCCACTTCGGCGTCGGTCCGTACGTCTCGACCGACCTCTCGTCGAAGGCGTCCGCGGGTGGGCAGTCGGCCGACGGAGACAAGTTCACGAGCGTCGGCATCCGCCTCGAAGTCGCCGGCTGGCTCTGAGTCGGCCCATGGCCCGTTCCAAAGCGTCTCCCGCCGACGCCGCGTACGACCGCGTGCGCCGGATCTGCCTCGGCTTCCCTGCGGCCGAGGAGAAGCTCTCGCACGGCGCGCCCTCGTTCCACGTGCGCGGCAAGATGTTCCTCAACTTCGTCGACGACCACCACGGCGACGGCAACATCGCCGTCTGGTGCAAGTCGACCCACGAGGAGCAGCGCAGGCTCGTCGCCGAGAACCCCGCGCGCTTCTACGTGCCGCCGTACGTCGGCGTGAGCGGCTGGCTCGGCGTGCGCGTCGACGAGAAGAACGCCGACTGGATCGAGCTCCAGATCCTCGTCGAGGAGGCGTGGCGCGCGGTGGCGCCGCCCAAGGTCCTGCGCGGCGACGTCGCCGCGAAGCCGATCGCCGCGGCCCCCGAGCGCGTCACCACCGACGCGAAGGTGGCGCGCGAGGCGTTCGCGAAGCTCGCCGCGGTCTGCGAGGCGCTCCCCGGCACCGAGGTCGAGCGCGAGGGCCGTCACGCCACGTTCCGCGCGAAGAAGAAGGTCTACGCGTACTTCCTCGACAACCACCACGGCGACGGCGTCGTGGGCGCTTGCCTGAAGGGCGACAAGGCCGCCAACGCGGCCCTCCTGCGCAAGGACCCGAAGCGCTTCTTCCACCCCGCGTACATCGGCTCCCGGGGGTACCTCGGCGTCCGGCTGGACGTGCCCAGGGTCGACTGGAAGGACGTCGCGGCCCGCGTCCGGGCCGCCTACGAGAGCGTCGTCTCCCCCCCGAAGAAGATCCGGGTTGCGGCGAAGCCACCCGCCCGGCCTCGCCGCACACGGTGAGGCGCGCCCTCCTGTCGCTGAGGACGCGCCGGGCGCGTCAACCCTTGGTCGCCTTCTTCTCCTTCTTCTTCTTCTGCTTCTCCTTGGTGGAGAGCTTCGGCTTGTTGTCCTTCTTTCCTCGTTCGATGCCCTTGGCCATGGCTACCTCCGGAAGGCGCCCAGGATAGAGGGACCACGCCCCGGAGGTCACGAATCGCGCGAAGACGAGCCCGATTTGCGCCGCTCGTCGTCCCGCGACGCGCACCGCGCGGGACGGCTCGCCCCGCGACGTTCGGCCCCTCGCCTTGCCCTCGCGCGCGGCGCGCACGCGCGAAGCCCGGGCCTTTCGCCTCGAAAATCCCGCGAGCTCCGCGCCCGCGGGGTCCTGCGAGGGCATGGCTCGTCGCTTGCTCCAGGGGCATGCATGCGAACGTCGCAGGTTGCCGTCGCGGGCCTCTTCGCCGTCGCGACCCTGGCCGCTTCCGGCTGCGGGTCCTCCGCGCCGCAGATCATCCCGCTGCTCCGCACCGCCGGCGCACCCAACACGATCACGCCGTCGAGCGCGACTCCGCTGGAGATCGTCAGCCGCGGCACGGCCGTCCCCGACCCGCTGCCCGTCCGCGGCTCCGACTTCGTCTACGGCGACCTCGAGTCCGCCCTCGGTCTCGCCGTCTCGTCGGCCACCGTCTCGTGGGCCGACGCGCACCGCGATTACCCCGTCGCCCACCACGGCGGCTGGACGGTGCTCGTCGAGGTGATCGGCGCGGACGCGGAGCTCGAGTCCGGAGGCCGCGTCGTCGTCGGCCTCGACGTGCGGGCCACGCTCCGGACGCGCAGCGGCAACATCTACCTCGGGCAGACGCAGCTCGGCTGCCACGAGGGCGGCCTCCGGTCCGCGGACCAGGGAGCGCCGGTCATCTACCGCTGCATGACGCGCATCGGGCGCGACCTCGCCGGCTGGCTCGGCGGGGGCGTGCCCCTCGATCCACCTCCGCCCGCGGCCGGATAGCCGCTGCCCGCGCTGCGCGAGCTCCCTGAACCGCCCGCGCTGCGCGACCCATCTCGAAGAACGTCTCTCCACAATCCAACGCCACGCGAGGGTCCCATCATGAGAACGACCACAGTCATGTCCTGCCTTGCGCTCGTCGCCGCGGCGCTGGGCTCCACGGGGTGCGCCACTTCGCTGGTAGAGCCGGGCCACCGCGGCCTCTACTTCGCCCCGAACTCGGGAGGGCTGCGCCGCGACGTGCTGCAGCCCGGCAAGTACACGCTGGGCTGGTGCTTCATGTACTGCACGCCGAACCGCGTCGACGACTTCGACGTCACCTACTCGACGAAGGAGGAGGCGGTGACGACGAAGAGCGCCGAGGGCCTCGACCTGCAGCTCAAGCTGAGCGTCATCTACCGTCCCATCGTCTCGGAGCTCTACGCGCTCGACACGGAGATCGGCCCCAACTACTACGACGAGGTCGTGGGGCCCGAGTTCCGGAGCGCGTGCCGGGGCGTCTTCGCGCGCCACTCGTACACCGAGCTCCAGAAGAAGAACGAGTCGATCGAGAACGAGGTCGAGGCCGAGGTGCGCCGCCGCACCCTGGGCAAGCACGTCGAGATCTCGAGCGTCACCCTCGAAGGCGTCAACTACGCGCCGGAGCTCGCCGAGAAGATCCGCCAGATCGAGGCGTCGAAGCAGGAATACGCGCGCCAGCAGGTCGCCATCGCCGCCGAGCACGAGAAGAAGATGCAGGTGATGAACGCCGAGCACGAGCAGCACGAGCGCGAGGTCGCGATCGAGAAGGAGCAGAAGCAGTCGCAGATCGAGGCGAGCGCCGCGACGCGCGCGCTCGAGCTCAAGACCGAGGCGGAGCAGCAGAAGCTCGAGGTGGCCAACCAGTCGGCAGCGGCGAAGTTCCACGCCGAGCAGCAGCTCGCGACGATGGACATGGAGAAGAAGGCCGCCCGGGCGGAGCTCGACATCGGGCGCCTCAAGGCGCAGGCCGCGGCCGCGTCCAAGATCATCGAGGCGCACGCCGACGCCGAGGCCGCGCGCCAGATGGCCGGGGCGCACGCGGCCGAGAAGCGCGCGGAGAGCGCCGGGGTGACGCCGATGGAGGTGATGATTCACGCCTACGACGCGCTCGCCCACCTGGGGGGCACGGGCACGACCATCGTGCTCGGCGACTGGGCGCACGTCCCGAGCTTCCTCTTCCCGAAGGTGCCGTCGATGAACAGCGCCTTCATGCTGCCCTTCCAGCCGTACGCGCCCTCGGCCCCCATGAAGCCGACCGGCGCGGGGGGCAACGTCCTCTCGAACACGAAGCCGAACGGCGAAGAGCCGTACTGACGGTCGCGGCGGTCGCGCGACCGCGGGTTCGCGGGCTATCGTGCCCGCACCGTGCGCCCGCGCTCCGCCGTCGCTCTTCTCCTCGCCGCGTCCGTCGTCGCCTGCTCCCGGTTCGGTCCCGTGTACCCGCCGCGGCCCGCCGCATCGGAGGATCCCCCGCTCGCCGATCCGCCGCCCTCGCGCGTCGTCGCGCACCTCGCCGTCACCGCGGCGGGGCTCCGCGAGTCGCTCGACGGCGCAGCTCCGAGGACCGGGGAGGGGACGTTCCCGCTCCTCGGCAGCGACCGGAGGTACACCTGGGAGCGGGGACCGCTCGACGTCGCGTTCTCGCAGGGCCGCCTCGTCTTGACGACGAAGGTCCAGGCCCACGTCGCGCTGCCGCTCAAGTCCGTCGACGTCCCGCTCGACCTCCGCATCGAAGCCGAGCCGGTCGTCAGCGCCGCCTACGCGGTGAAGCTCCAGTCGGTGGACGTGCACGTCGCGTCGACGGACTCGCGCATCGCGTTCGCCGACAAGATCGGGGGCGTCTACGAGAAGATCGCCGACGCCGTCGCGGGGCGGATGAAGGACTTCGCCTTCGACCTGCGGCCGCTGCTCGGCGGGGCCTACGCGCGCCTCGCGAAGCCCATCGACCTGCCCGTCGGCGACGCCCACGCGTGCGCGCGCCTGCGCGTGCTCGACGTCGAGGCGGGGCCCACCGTCCTGGCCGACGGCATCGAGAAGGACGTCGCCCTCGTCGTCGCTCCCTCCATCGAGATGCCTTGCCCCGACGTCAACGTCGACGCCGAGCCCGACCTCCCGCCGCTCTCGAACGTCGCCTCGGTCCCGGCCGGGCCCTTCACGGTGACCATCCCCATCGCGGCACGCTACGACGAGCTGACGCGCGCGATGTCGGCCGCCTTCACCGACGGCAAGCTCTACTTCTCGAAGGACTATCCGCAGATCTACCTCGAGAAGCCCGAGGTCTACGAGTCGCAGGGCTCCGTCGTCCTCAAGCTCCACATCGCCGGGCCCGTGCGCTCCTTCGTCGACGCCGACCTGGACGGCGACCTCTATCTGACGGGGCACCCCGCGGTCGTGGACAACGAGCTCCGCATCCCGGACCTCGAGCCCACCATCGAAACGCGGAACCTTCTGCTCTCGCTGAAGGCCGCGACGAGCAGCGATTCGATCCGCGACCAGGCGCGTGCGGCCCTCCGCCTCGACCTCGGGGAACGGCTCCGGGACGCCCGCGACAAGCTCGGCGACGAGCTCACCTTCGGCAGCGACAGCGGCTGCTTCCACGGCCAGGTCGACCGGGTCGAGGTGACCGGAATCCACGCCCACGCCGGGTATCTGCGCGTCTACGTCGCGGTCACGGCCCAGGCGCGAATCACCGTCCCCTGCGGGTCGGCCATTCCCCCGCCCAGCACGCCCCCGCCCTGAGCCGGTCGTGACCAAGCCATGACGGGCCGGCGGGCGAGAACCACGGCAGATTGCCGGCCGTGGCCGTCCTCGTCTTCTTCGTTCTGCACTGGCAGGTGTCCGTCTTCTTCCAGACGTTCTACCTGCACCGCTACGGCGCGCACCGCATGGTGACGATGTCGAAGGGCTGGGAGCGCTTCTTCCACCTGTGCACGTACGTCTCGCAGGGCTCGAGCTTCCTCTCGCCCCGGGGCTACGCGATCTTGCACCGGATGCACCACGCCTACAGCGACACGCCGAAGGACCCGCACTCGCCGCGCAACTACCGCAACGTGATGGCGATGATGCTCGCGACGAAGAAGCGCTACGACGACTTCGCCTACCGCCGCGTCGAGCCCGAGGCCCGCTTCGACGGGGGCGTGCCCGAGTGGCCCTTCGTCGACCGGCTCGGGCAGAAGTGGATCATGCGCGTCGCGTGGGGCGCGGCGTACGTCCTCTTCTACGTGAAGTTCGCGACCGCGCCGTGGATGTTCGCGCTCCTGCCCATCCACTTCGTGATGGGGCCCGTGCACGGGGCGATCGTGAACTGGTGCGGCCACCGCTACGGGTACAAGAACTTCGACAACGGCGACGACTCGCGCAACACGCTCGTCTTCGACGTGCTCACCGCCGGCGAGCTTTTCCAGAACAACCATCACAAGTTCGGGATGAGCCCGAACTTCGCCGCTCGCTGGTTCGAGCTCGACCCGGCCTACCAGGTGATGCGCCTCCTCGCCGCGCTCGGCGTGGTGAAGCTCGCCACCACACAGAAGATGCGGTGGCCCGCCGCGCCGGCGGTCGAGGAGGCGGATCCGGCCGAGTAGCCGCTGGCGTCAGCGGCTGTCGGCGTGCGTGCCACCGGACGTGGCGGGCATCGCGCGGCTGCCGCCCGACGTGGCGCCGACCTTGACCGTCGTCACGCCGCCGCGGATGTCGCGCATGTGGAAGACGACGGGGTGCGACGGCGGGGTCATGCCGCGGAACCCTGCGTTCCACGAGGCCATGTGGCTCGCGTGCATCGCGGGCATGTGGTTCACGGCGCGGAACGAGTTGTGCGGGTCGGCGTGAGCCGCGGATGACGCGAACAGCGCGCTGCCGGCGACGAGGATCGAGACACCGATGCGGCGGACTGCGACGAGCTTGTCCATGGACGATCTCCTGTTCGGGCCCGCCCTCTCTGGGCGGGCGCCTGCCTTGTGAACGGGCCTCTTTGCATCGGGGATGCCGTCACGGAAGAGGCGCGAATCCTCGTACATTTTTCATACGGCGTGCAGGAACCACCAGCAGCCGCCGTCAGCCCGTCAGCGGGCGCACGGTCGCCGTGCGCGGTCCAGCGGTCGGCGCCCGTCGCGTAGGCCAGCGCCCCGCGCGGTCAGGGCCCCATCCCGGGGGCGAACATCGGCCGCACCTCGGACTCGCCCTCGAACCCCGGCCAGTGCTGGCGGTGGAGCTCCATGAACTCCCTGGCCACCTTGACCGCCGCCTCCTTGTTCGGCAGCTCGAGGATCGCCCAGCCGCCGATGATCTCCTTGCTCTCGACGAACGGCCCGTCCGTCACCGTGATCTCGCCGCGGGCGAGCCGCACGAGCACGCCGTCCTTGCTGGGAAGGAGGCCGCCCGTGTCGACGAGCGAACCGTCCTTCTTCGACCTCTGCACGAACTCGCCCATCGCCTGCATGAGCGCAGCCGGCGGCGGGGTCTGACGGTACGACTCGGAATGACGGATGAAAGTCAGGTAGCGCATGACGTTGCCTCCATGGGTTCCCCCCGAGGACGTACCAGCTGCGCGCGATCCGACAGAGAGATTCCTTTTTTCGTCACTGCGCCGGGGCGGGGGCGATGCTCCGCAAATCCAGGCCGCCAGGGTACTGGTAGCTCGTGTACTGGCCGTAGCCGATGACCTGGATGCCGAAGGGCTGGCTGCCGGCCATGACGTGCGTGCCGCCCGTCGTGCCCACCGAGAGGGGGACGCGCAGGACCGAGAAGCTCGAGCCGACCTGCAGCGGGGTGGCCGTCACCGGCGCGCCGTCGAGGGTGAGGGTCGTTCCGGGCGCGACGACGACGTCGGCGAAGCTCATGTCGTAGTCGCCGGGGGCGAGGAAGATGTAGTCGCTCCGGAACTGCTCCACCGGCGTGGCGAAGCTGAGCGACGGGTCTCCCTCGCTCGCGTCCTCGGCGGCGCCCGGATCGACCACGTCGGCGCTCTGCTGGATCATCCCGACGTCGAACTCGTGGTCGCCCTCCACCTCGAAGCTCGCGCTGACGACGCCGCAGTCGACCACGGCCCCTGCGTCGATCGTCGCGGGGCACCCGCTCGGTCGCGACGGCGAGTAGGTGAGCTGCGTCCCGTCGACGTTGCCGTAGACGCGCACGCGATGCCCCACGGGCGCGTTCTTCGGCCCCGTCGGCGCGACGACCACGTAGTGCTTGCCGAGCGTCTCGGCCGGGAACACGGACTGTTCCACGTGGTCGCACGTCGCGTTGGGGTCGTCCTGCGGGATGGCCAGGCACGGGTGCCCGGCGATGACCTGCACGGGCTTGTCGGCCGTGAGGAGCGAGCCGCTGAGATCCTCGGAGGTGCTCGCGCCGGGGCCGGCGATCTCGACGACGTCGGCCGCGTTCAGCGTGAAGGTGATCGTGCCGGGGCCCTGCGTCGCCGCGAGGCCGCCGCCCGCCGCGACGCTCGCGGTCTTCGAGAGCTTCACCGTGACGGTCGTCCCGTCCTCGGTGCCGGTGACGGCGAAGTAGCTCCCCTGGCCCGTCGAGCTCATGACGCCCATGAGGCGGTAGTCCCCCGTCAGCGCCGTCGTCGGCAGGAGGAGCGAGGCGTCGTTCGAGAACGAGTAGCACCCGTACGGCGAGCCCTGGCACGACTGGTCGCCGGGGCAGCTGCTCCAGCTCTTGCCGGACGGCCCGCCCTGAGGGGCGTACTCGAGCGCGTTGAACTGGTAGACGGTCACCGGTACGGAGCTGACGAGGTGGTAGGCCCCCTTGGGCGACGCGATCGACGCGGCGAACGACGGGATGTCCGTGCAGGTGTCCCACTGGGGGCCCTTCAGCGCGTCGTCCCACGGGAGGTAGACCTTCGTCAGGGCGCCCGGCGCCACGGTGACCTGCTGCGAGTAGCCCGCGGGGCCCGTGAGGGTGACCGTGGCGGGCGCCTGCTGCGGGTTCGCGACGACGACGGCGAAGTCGAAGATCGACCAGACGAAGTTCGACAGCGTCGTCGGCCAGTAGTCGCAGCCGATGTACGAGTGGGCTGCCGCGGCCTCGGCGCAGGTCGTCGGATCGCTCACCGGAGCCGAGGCATCCCCCGCGAGGCCGCCGTCGCCGAACGTGCCTCCGCCCCCCGAGCTACCGCCTCCACCGGAGCCACTGCTCGTACCGCCGCTCGACGACGCCCCGCCGCCGGACGGACCGGCGAAGTGTTCGGAGGTCGCCTGGCCGCAGGCGACCGAGACGGAGACGACGAGGACCGCAGCCGGCAGGAGGCGTCGCATTCCGGCCCGTGGTGCAAGTCGCACTCCCGGAAGAGCACAGCGCGTGCATTTGGCTCCCCGCCGCATCATCGCGCGCCCAACGAACGACATCGCGCGCGGAAGGGCCGACCCTCCGGCGCCGGTTCCACGAGGGACGGACGGATCCGCTCGCACGCAACGATGCCCGAGCGGCTTCTTCGATCCTGCCCGTCACACCGAGATCCACGGCCCGGAGTCGACCGTCCCCGCGGCCCTCAGTTCTCCGGCACCCCGAGGGTCGGATCCAGCATGCTCCCGATGTTCGCGACCGTGGCGTCCCGCCCCTGGAGCTGCCCGGTCGCGCCGAGCCAGTTCGACTCGATGAACTTCACGATGCTCGAGTGCTCCATCACGACGTGGCTGATGCTGCCGGCCCGCGCGAACGGCCCGACCGCGAGGAGGGGCAGCCGCGTGCCGTACGGCTGGTGGTCGACCGTGCTCGCCGGCGGCGGCGCCACGTGGTCGAAGAAGCCGCCGCCCTCGTCCCAGGTGACGAGGACGAGGGTGCTGCCCGCGTAGCTGCTCGCCTCGATGGCCGCGATGGTGGACGTCACGAACTGCGTGCCCGCACTGATCGTGTCGCCGTAGCCGGGGTGCTCGCTCTCGTAGCCGATGGCCTTCACGAACGAGACGGCAGGGAGCGAGCCCCCCGACAGGTCGGTGGCGAGATCGGTGTAATCCTTGAAGTAGGCGGGGTTGTCGACGAGGTCGGCGTAGTACGCGAACGGATCGTCGCCCGGATCGTAGACGCAGGGATACGTCTCCACCCCGAGGGGGCAGGCAGAGGGCGCCGAGGGGCAGCCACCCGAGGCCGCCGCCGTCTTCATGGCGTCGTACCCGGCGCCGTACCAGGACCACGTCAGGCCCGCCTGCACGAGGAGGTCGGCGATGGTCGGATCGCTGTATTGCTTGGTCGGGGTGGCCGTGCACCCCGCGCCGATGGCCTGCGCCTCGTAGGTGTTGTCGACGAACACGAACTGCGCGCGCGCGAGGTAGAGGTCGTTCGACGTGCTCGCTCCCGCGACGGGCTGGAAGTAGCGGTCCGCGAGGGCCCCTTGCTGCGCGAGGTCCCAGTAGGGCTGCGCCGTCGAATCCGCGTACGCGAGGTTCTGCGTGGCGCCGCACGTGGCCGACGTGACGAAGCCGTCCATCTTGCCGTCGTCGATCTCGGTGACCTCGCAGGCCTGGAGGTGGTTCGGATCGCGCGCCGCGTTGAAGGCGTCGTTCAACGTCGACGGGGTCGTAGCGGAGCCGGGGTCGGTGGCCGGCCCGGCCTCGCAGCAGGAGGCGCCGGAGGTGCACGTGGGGTTCGATCCGGTGAGCGCGGTGCACCAGCGGCCGAAGTACGAGTCGAAGGTGTGGTTCTCCTGGAGGATGAGGACGAGGTGCGCGATCTTCGGGCCCGTCGACGCGTCACCGCCGCCGCCGTCGTGCATGCCGGTGCCGCCGTCGGAGGGCCCCGCGTCGGGTCCCTTGCCCCCCTCGGTCGCGGCGTCCTGGCCGTCGCCGACGTCGCCCGGGTGGGACGAGGAGCTGCTGCAGCCGGACGCCGTGGCGCCGAGCGCAACGAGGAAGCCCAGGGCCCACCACGAAGAGCGCATCCGGGCACGTTACAGGGGGACTCGCGGTGCCCAGGGACGGAATCGAACCGCCGACACGGGGATTTTCAATCCCCTGCTCTACCAACTGAGCTACCTGGGCAACCCCTCCTCGGACCGCCGGGGCGGCCCTTGGGGGACCGGGAAGTAAGCCGTCCTCGCGCGCCGTGTCAAGGGCATGAAACCGCGGTTTCGCTCGACACGTACTCCCTCGGCTATCATCGCCCGCAGCGCGCAGGCGCCACGCGTCGCGCGAGGAGGTCACGTTGTCCGGAACCGACACGCTGCAGCTCATCGGTCACACCATCGCCGACAAGTACGCCGTCGAGACCGTGGTCGGCGAGGGCGGCTTCGCCACGGTGTACCGGGCGACCCACCTCATATGGAAGCGGCCCGTCGCCCTCAAGGTGTTCAAGGCGTTCGGCGAGTTCTCCGAGAAGGACCGGCAGAAGCTCCTCGACGAGTTCGTGCAGGAGGGGTCGGTCCTCGCGGACCTCTCGGCGCGGACGGCGGCCATCGTGCAGGCGCGCGACATCGGGATGCTGACGACGCCCAAGGGCGAGCACATTCCCTACATGGTCCTCGAGTGGCTCGAGGGCTCCACCCTCGAGGCCGTCATCGCCGACGAGAAGGCGCGCGGCCTGCCGCTCCGTTCCATGGCCGAGGTCGTCCACCTCCTCAACCCCGCGGCCGAGGCGCTCGCGCTCGCGCACCGCAAGGGCATCGCCCACCGCGACGTGAAGCCCGGCAACGTCTTCGTCCTCGGCGATCCGCGCGGCGAGAACACGGTCAAGCTCCTCGACTTCGGCATCGCGAAGGTCGTGAACGACGCGCAGAAGATGGCCGGCTCCTTCCAGAAGACGGCGGGGAACGTGACGAGCTTCACGCCCGCCTACGGCGCGCCCGAGCAGTTCTCGCGCACGCACGGCGCGACGGGCCCGTGGACCGACGTCTTCGCGCTCGCGCTCATCACCCTCGAGCTCGCGAGCGGCAAGGAGCCCCTCGACGGCGACGACTTCCTCCAGCTCGCCGTCTCGTCGGGCAACGCCGACCGGCGCCCGACGCCGCGCACCTTCGGCCTCCAGGTCTCCGACGAGGTCGAGGCCGTGTTCCAGCAGGCCGTCCGCGTGAAGCCCGCCGAGCGCTGGCAGTCCGCCGGCGAGTTCTGGAGCGCGCTCCGGCAGGCGCACCGGCTCGACCCGATGCGCGGGATGACCGATCCGCGCCCCGTCCAGTCCGTGCGCGTTCCCGACCCCATCGCGAGCGCTCCCACCATCGCGGCCTCTCCGTCCGACCCGAATCCCGCCGGGGCGACGGCGCCGATGATGGCCGCCTCGGGCGCCACGATGCCGCGCGCCACGACGACGACGGGGCACACGCCAGGCTCGGGCAAGATGGGCCTCTTCGTGGCCCTCGGCCTCGTCGCCGTCGCCGGGATCGGCGCGGCGGTCTTCTTCGTCGGCCGCAAGTCCGGGGGAGCCACCGCGAGCAGCGCGATGGTCGTCCCGACGCCCCCGTCGAGCGCGAGCCCGAGCGCCAGCGCCGCCGCGGCGGCCCCCGTCGCCTGCCCCGACAAGATGATCAAGATCCCGGGCGGGAGCTTCTTCATGGGGAGCGACGACGGCCTGCCCTTCGAGAAGCCGGCCCACCAGGTCTCGCTCGCGCCCTACTGCATCGACCAGTTCGAGGTGACGGTCGAGGCGTACAAGGCGTGCAGCGACGGCGGCCACTGCAAGCGCGCCGGCACGACCAACGAGTGGGACGGCATCAAGGACAGCGAGCGCAAGGCGTTCGACCCGCTCTGCAACATCCGCGACCCCGAGGCCAAGGCCAAGCACCCCATCGACTGCGTCGACTGGGAGATGGCCGACAAGTTCTGCCGCTCGGACGGCAAGCGCCTGCCCAGCGAGGCCGAGTGGGAGTTCGCCGCGCGCGGCCCCGACGGCCGCAAGTACCCCTGGGGCGACGACGACCCGAAGGGCGGCGGCTGGCTCAACGCCTGCGGCAAGGAGTGCGTCGCCTGGGGCAAGAAGAACGGCGTCGACGAGGATCCGATGTACGATGTCGACGACGGCTTCGCGAACACCGCCCCCGTCGGGAGCTTCCCCAAGGGCGCCTCGCGCTACGGCGTGATGGACGTCGTCGGCAACGTCTGGGAGTGGGTCGCCGACTGGTACGGCCCCTACACCGCCGACGAGCAGAAGGAGCCCAAGGGCCCCGCCGACGGCACCCAGCGCGTCATCCGCGGCGGCGCGTGGAACGGCTCGAGCCCCGCGTGGGTGAGGCCGACGTTCCGCTACAAGGACACGCCTACGAAGAGGAGCTACGGGATCGGGTTCCGCTGCGCGAAGTGAGGGGCGGACTCGGCGGGCGTACACTCGACGGATGCGGCTCGCGTGGTTCGCCGTGCTCGTTCCCGTGGCGACCATGGCGGTGAGCAGTTCGCCGACGGCGAGACCGAGTAGAACCGACGGGTCGTCGGCGCTGCGACGCGGATCGCCCGGGTCACGATCCGTAGTGCGAGAGGGACGATTGGAAGACCGAGTGCGGCGCCGCGAAGTACAAAGCGGCCGTTACGAAGCAAGGCGTCGCTCTGAAGACTGCGAATGAGGTCTTTGGTTTCCCGAGAGCCACGCTGCCAACGAAGACGCGACGGTTTCGAAACGGTTCGCCACGTTCGAAGTCCTGAAACTCGCTTCGAGGATTCTCGGCGCGGCCTTTTGGCTTTGAAAGTCCACGGTTCGAATCGAAAACGTCGCACCCGGAAGGCCAGATGCCACCATCGCGATGCAAAGGGCAGCTCTTTCGATTCGAGGGGGCACGTTCTCGATTCGGAGGGCGCCGTTCACGACTTGAACCGTCCTCGTTTCGAGGCAAAAGGCGAGGCGGTCGAACCAAAGTGGCGCGTTCGCGATTCATCGGTCGACGCCATCGATTCTCGCGGTGAATCTCGTGAAGAAAAAGAGCAAGGCGTGACTCCAATCGCCTCGTTTTCGAGGAAAGGGAGCCAGGATGTCTCCCGGGAGACACGTTTCAGGATTCAAGGAGGCCGTTCATCTGCGAGATGCACGCCCATGAATGCGAAAGCAGACGTTCCGATTGCGTAGCGCAACCACTGCCCGCGCGGTACAGCCGGCGCCACGATGTCGTCGAGCTCCACGACGGTCCCAGCGAGCGTGTCCTGGGGGTAGCCGCTCGAGGCGTCGACGCTGGGACTGATGCGCGCGAGAGGCTTCCCGCGCCTCGTGACCAGGAGCGGCTCACCCGTGCGCGCCACGTCGTCGAGCCCGTACCTCGGTGGCCGACGGCTTGAAGCGAACTCGTAGCGCGTGCGGCCGATGCCGAGGCGCGCCATTCAGCCCAGCCCGAGCTCCCGCCTGATGACCACCCACGCGACGGAGTCCTCCTGTTTCCGCGCCTGCCCGACCGCCGCGCGGTCCTCCTTGTCTTCGAGCTCACGCAGCCGCTGGGCTCGGGCCTCCGACGCGGAGAGCTGCACCGGCAGCAGCGCCAGACCTCGACCCTTGTCCGCCAAGCCGCCGAAGGCGAGCTTCCTCTCCCACCAGTACAGCCGCTGTGCGGGACCAGCTTTCGGTTCCGGGCGGATCGCTCCAGCCCCACCATCACTGGACGGTTACGAAGAGGATCCACCCGTAGGGGGCGGTCCATAGTGTGCTCGTCGAGGATGGGCCCTCGGCATTGGTCGCGGCCTGCGTCGCGACCCTGCGTGCGCTCTGGTACCGCATTGCCGACAGATACTCTTGCGGCATCGGAGCGCTCGACTGCGGCGGTTCGACCATCCGCCGAGGCGCAACGATCTTGCCTGGCACACCCTGGCCTGCCCATGTCCGGCAATCCGCAGCACAGTGGGCGCGCTCGAGCGCGCACGGGGCTCGCAGGAGGGAGACCATGCGTCCGCGCCGACAAGCTCTCGGGTTGTGCCTTCTGGTCGGGGTTGGCGAAGGACTTCTCGGCTGCGGTTCGTCATCGGGCGGCCGCGGGGCGCCCGGCCAGGACGCGAGCTCGGACACGACGGCGGCCGATGTCGTCACGGAAGTCGGTGCGGCGGATGTACGAGCTGGCGGCGCAAGCACCTCCGTCGAAGCGGGCAGCCGGTGCAGCTCGAGTGCCGACTGTGACCCGGGCAACCATCTCTTCTGTGGCTTTCCCACCGACGGCGGGTGCAGCGCCCTCGGTTCCTGCATCGACCTTTTCGTCGGTGGATGCGCGTGCGACGCAGGCGGCGCGCTCGTCTGCACCTGCGCCGGCGATCTCGTGGCACCGTCCTGCTGCTATCCGCCGGGCTACCAGCCCTTCGCCCTGGCGCCGTCGGACTCCTGCGTTTCAGACGGTGGACCTGGCCAGGGCGCGGACGCCGTTCCGGATGGGGCGATCGACGCGGGCGCGGAATGACCTGATCAGCCGTCGTACGGCACGCCCTCCGACGACGACACGGCGGCGAGCACCATCGGGTGGACGCCGGTCAGCCACGAGTTCGTGTCGTCGATCTTCCGGGGCGCCACGATCTTCCGTGCCCGGATGACGAATGCCGCGATGACGACGACGAGGATCGCGTTGAAGCCGACGATGGCGAGGGCGACTCCGGAGTCGCCGCCGACGACCGCGCCGAGGGCGGCGATACGGGCGAGGCCGGTGACAGCGGAACTGTGGGCGGTAGCGGCGATACGGGTGACAGCGGTGATAGTGGTGACAGCGGTGATACCGCTGACGGCGATGAGGGCGGCGATGCCGAGGCCGGCGACTGGGGAGCAGAGGACGCGGGTGACACTGGCGAGGACGTCCTCGGATTGGCCGAGCTGGGCGCGGACTTCGGTGCGGAAGATCTCGGCTTGGATGATGTAGGCGCCGCGAACGTTGGAGTCGCAGACGCCGATGCGGGCGACGACGAAGGGAGCGACGCTGGCGATGACGACTTTGGATTCGACGATGTGGGATTCGACGACATCGGCATCGTGGAAGGAGCAACAACCGGCACCAGCGACTCCGGTGAAGCGCCGCCGGACCAATCAGATGAATGCGAGACAATGTGCGACAGCGTCGCCGCCGAAGTCTATCGCGTGTGCATGATAACCCTCGGCGATGGCGATCTATGCGTCAGCATGGCCGCCGATGCAAACCAGAGTTGCCTTTATGTCTGCGTGGGGCCGTCGTAAACGGCGGACCTCACTGGCCAGGTGGCTGGGCATCTCTCCGATCGGACTGATATGCCCCTGCAGCGCTTACACATTGGACATCATCGAGCGACCGGCACAAAGCGACTAACAATGTGACCTCGTCCTGACTGATACGGCCGCTCCTCATCTTGCGCTCTAGCGACTGCTTTAGCTGAAGTCTGGTCTGAGGCGTGTCTCCTGGCAGCCTTGCTTCCGCATCACCGAGAGACTGGCCCGAGGCCATCGGAGCCACGGCGATTCCACGATATTCCGCTGACTGCTCCGAGGAACCGGCCGGGTATCCTGAGGACCCTCCCTGACACTGGAACGAAGCCGAGGCAGCAAGGACCACCCAGCGAGTTGCGACCGCCATGCCGCACAGCCTAACACGACGGCGTCCCCCGTTCGCATTGCGCCTCCTATTGTCGATGACTCCCCCGCTCACCGCCGAGCACTACACGCGGTGAGAGCATGTCGCACCCTAGTACAGACGTGTTCATCGCCATCTTTCTGCTCATCGCCTGGGGCTGGAATCTGCCAACCGACTCCCCCCTCGCTCGGCTCTTGCGGCGAGGCCGGGCCACCATCCTGTTCGTCGGACTGTGGCACTCATGGTCAATGTTTGCGCCAATTCCGGTTCACGTAAACCAGCGGCTCTTCGCTATCCTGCACTTCTCGAACGGCCGTAGCGCACGATGGGCGCCGCGCCACATAGGACGGAGTAGGAGTTTCTGGGCGGATTTCGCGGATGTTAGGCGCCGAAAGACGTACGACAACCTTTTTTCCAGCCGCACACGCGTGTTACGCACCTTCTTCTGCGACTGGCTAGCTCGCGAGTTCAATGGGCAGAGGCTTCCCGTATGGTCAGCTCAGTGGCGCACCGGCAGGGCACTATCTGGGGTCGCTTGCACACACACGTACGGGGGAGCCGTGTTCCGCTTTCTGGTCCGACGACCCGTTGTGACGCTGTTGCTTTCATGGGCGGTAACTGCGTGGGAGGTGAGTTTCCCAGTGGCGCTTGTTGGCCCCGCGCGGCTGCTCACAAGCTACTTGTTGCTCGGCGCCATGTTGCATGCGGGGATCGCCGTGGCGATGGGGCTAAATACGTTCTTTTGGGCGTTTGTGGGCGCCTACCCAGCAGTAGCGTATTGTTGGTGTAGGATCCATGCATAGGGGCGACGAGGCGGTCGGGGCCGGACGGCGACCCAAGTCGCAATGTTGGGAGGCCTGCGCCATTGCGGTTGCTGTGTCGACGCTTGAGGTGAGCGCACGGCACGTACTACCGCCTCTCGTGATGCGTGTGGTGTCCATAGCTCCCGCTGCCGCGGATCTGGCGGTACTTGGGATGCTCGATCTCGCTATTGCGGTGGCCGTCGCCCGGCTGGTTGCGGGCTCTGTTCATGGCGCGATGAGAGCCGTGTGGTCCGCGGCCGGTCGATGGGAAGGGTGGGTCAGTGGCTCCGTGGGACTTGCTCTCGGTTTGGCATTGTCAGTCGCAGGGCATTCAAGATGGGATGGAAACGGGCCGCAGCCGTTCGGCGAGGTCGGCCCTGAGGTACGGGTGCCATGGTGGCTGCTCGCGTCCGCAATATTGGTCGTAAATGGTTTGGTCGTCCCCGTGTCGGAGGAGTTGGTGTGGCGAGGCCTTGTACAGCGTAGGCTCGCGGCCAGTAACGGCGCGTTCTACGGGGTGTTGGGCACGAGTGTGATGTTCACGCTGAAGCATGTGGTGGTGGACTGGTCGTGGTCACGTGCGCTGACAATCGTAGCGATTGGCTTGGTGTTGTCTGTAACGGCACAGGCGAGTGGTTGGTCCGTCTCCACGGTTGCACACGCGCAAATGAACGTGGTGGCTACGCTCCTCGGCTTGGCGGCGTCCCGCATGGCGCCGGCCTGCTTGCAAGAACAGCCGACGATTCCCCAGCATGTATCGGATTCCATCGGGAGCGTGCTCCAGCTCGTGGGTGATCCCAAGTCGCACAAGCTGGAAGACGTATTTTCAGAGGGATTCTTGCGAAAGGCCAGTAGGCGTGAGTTGGAGCTGTTCTTGGAGAGGACGCACCGGAATGCACGGTCGTGTGCCTGGAGCTGCGTAACGTCGTACCGTGGTGAGATGCTCTCGGGGGCGTTGGCGTGCGAGGGGATGCAGAGCAGAATGGATATTGAGGTAGAGGCGTCCGCCCCTTACAGGGTCAAATACCTGCGGATAATATCGAGCCCGTTATACTAGGGCCGAGCGGTGCGATTCTGGATCACGCGCGATCGGTTGCCAAGATTGTTTGGGTTTGCGGACATGGAGTGCGGGTCGTCGCCCCGCCGCGGCCCCCAGCGGCAGCAGCACGTTGACCCCGGGGAACTACGTTAGGCAGCACCTCTTCTGAGTCGCGTACGTCACGGCGACGAACCCCTTTGCGCCCCTCGCCGGGCGGACAGGATTCCAAGCAGGCGCCGACATCGGCACCGTCTGGACCGGAGAGGCTAAACCGTTGCACGACAAGAGTGGGATGACTCCGGCGAGTAGACCGTACTCGGCGTAGGTCATCTTCTGTTGGCGCGCCGGCATCATGCGGAGCCTATCTCTTCGCGCCTGCCCTCGCGAAGCGCGCGGGCTGATCAGCCGTCGTACGGCACACCCTCCGACGACGACACTGCCGCGAGCACCGACGGGTGGACGCCGGTCAGCCACGAGTTCGTGTTGTCGATCTTTCGGGGCGCCACGATCTTCCGTGCCCGGATGACGAATGCCGCGATGACGACGACGAGGATCGCGTTGAAGCCGACGATGGCGAGGGCGACTCCGGAGTCGCCGCCGACGACCGCGCCGAGGGCGGCGAGGAGGAGCCCGGGCAGCCACGAGAGGCCGGCGTAGAGGTTCCACTTCTTCCACGAGGCCAGGTGCGCGTCGCAGAGGGGCACCTGGAAGCTCGAGCGCT
>DASXDU010000010.1:0-80874 GCA_036490515.1 Polyangiaceae bacterium | reverse complement strand
GCGACGTCAAGGACACGAAGCGGCCGCCAGGCCGCGCAGTGCCGCTGCCCCCGGCAGCGGCGCGCGCTCCTGCGCGCGTCCTTGACGTCGCCGAGCACGGCGCGACAATCGAAAAGCCCGAGCGAAAAACCCTATTGCGTCCCTCGCAAGTTTGACGGAATGGACATCACGGCGCGGGCGCGGGCGCGGGCGCGGGCGCGGGCGCGGGCGCGGGCGCGGGCGCGGGCGCGGGCGCGGGCGCGGGAGACGTGGGCGCTCGCCGTTGCGTCATCCCGCCATCGCGAGCGACGCTCGGGCCGGAGTGAGCGATGGTCGGCGCCGGATACGCAGCGCTCTCGCGATGGCGAGCGATCGACCGGCCTGGATGTGCGTCGTACTCGCCTCCACGAGCGATAGATCGCCCCGGATGTGCCTCGTGACCGCCTCCACGAGCGTTACTCCGCCCCGGATATGCCTCGTGGCCGCCTCCGCGAGCGTTACTCCGCCCCGGATATGCCTCGTGGTCGCCTCCACGAGCGTTACTCCGCCCCGGATGTGCCTCGTGGTCGCCTCCGCGAGCGTTACTCCGCCCCGGATATGCCTCGTGGCCGCCTCCACGAGCGTTACTCCGCCCCGGACGCGCGTCGCATCCACCTTCACGAGCGTTCCTCCGCCCCGGACGTGCGTCGTCCAGGACCTCCCGCGCCTCAAACCCGCCCTCCCGAGCGGCAGCCCCCGCTCATCGAGCCACATCCCGGCCGTCAGGACTCCTACCCGCCCGCGACGAAGCGTTCATCCCCGCCGCACGAACGATCCCCACGCGACCCCATCGCGTCCTCGCCTCCCCCGGGCCCCCGCACCGTGCATCCCCCCTCGATCGAGCGAGAGCCCGCGGGCGTGAGCGTTACCGCTGCGGCGTGCCCTTCTTCGCGAGAAGGTCGGCGAACGTGAACTTCGCCTCGGCCTTCAGCTGCTGCCGGTACTGCTGGTAGGCGCTTCGCTCCATCTCCTCGCTGAGCGCCTTGATCGACAGCTTCACCTCGCCGCGGCGCGGGTCGAGCTCGACCACCTTCGCCTCGAGCTCCTGGCCCTGCTTGAAGTGCTTGCGGAGCTCCGTCCCGCGCGGCGTGCCCGTGCCGGCCGCCGTGACGTAGCCGCGCGAGTTGCGCCCGGTGACACCCAGGATTCGGACGACCAGGCCGCCACTCTCGACGGTGACCACCTTGCACTTGAGCGCCTTGTGGGGCGCGACGCGCTGCGGGGTCTCGTTCGCGGCCTCGCCCGTGGGGGCCGGGTGGAGCGCGATCTTGTGGTTGCTCGGGTCGACGTGCGACACGACGACGTCGATGGCGTCGCCGACCTTCACCACGTCGGCCGGGCTCTCGATGCGGTTCACCGACAGGTCCGCCAGGTGGATCAGGCCGTCGATGCCCGACTCGAGCTCGATGAACGCGCCGAACGGCTGAAGGCGCGCCACCTTGCCGGCGTGCTTGGTCCCCACGGCGTACTTCGCCGCGACCTGCTGCCACGGGTCGGGGATGGTCGCCTTGTGCGACAGCCAGATCTTCCCCTTGTCGTCGATCTTGATGACCTTCACCCGCGTCGGCTCGCCCGCCTTGAAGACGTCGCTCGGGCCGTCGCCGCGGTTGTGGCTCATCTCCTGGAGAGGGACGAGCCCCTCGATGCCGCCCACGTCGACGAACGCGCCGAACGGCACGACGCTGCGGACGGTGCCCTCGATCTCCTCGCCGATCTTGAGGCGGGAGAGCGCATCGGTGCGGGCCTTCTTCGCCTCTTCCTCGATCATCGACCTGCGCGAGAGGACGAGGTCCCGGCCGCGCTTGGCGTACTGCGTCACCTGGAACGTCAGGCGCTGGCCGACGAGGTAGGAGAGGTTGGCCCCGAGGTGGAGATCGATGTGCGACCCGGGAACGAACGCCCGCAGGCCGTCGACGTCGACCTCGACGCCGCCCTTGATGACGCCTGTTACCAGGCCCTCGATGAGGGTCTTGTCGTTGAAGGCCTTCTCGACGTGCACGCGCGCCTTCTCGGCGCGGCGCGGGTGGTGCGTGAGGACGACGAGCCCACCTCGGCCGCCGTCGCTGTGGACGACGGCGATGAAGTCGGCGCCCACTTCGAGCACGACGCGGGGGACCTTCGGCTCCTTGCGGGGAGCGTCGGAGGGGGAGGGTTCGGAGACGAGTGCGGGCGCGGGCGCAGGCGCGGGCGCGAGCGCGGGCGCGGGCGCGGGCGCGGGCGCGAGCGCGGGCGCGGGCGCGGGCGCGAGCGCGAGCGCGGGCGCGGGCGCGGGCGCGGGCGCGGGCGCGGGCGCGGGCGCGGGCGCGGGCGCGAGCGCGAGCGCGGGCGCGGGCGCGAGCGCGAGCTCGGGCGCGCCCTCGGCCGAACCCTCACTGGCGTGCGCTTCGGGTGTCTCACCACCCGCTTCTTCCGGGGTCGACGCGTCGCCCTCCTCGGCCGAAGCCTTCGGCGGCGGCGTGGTCTCCTCGTCGTCGTCGGCCAGGAGGAGCTCGCGGCGGTCGAAGATCGCCTTCGCCTTGCCCGGGATGTCGATGAGGATCGCCTCGTCGGTGATCTCGATGATCTTGCCGAAGACGATGTCCCCCTGGTTCACGGGCGGGCGCTCGCGCGGCGGCCCGGGCTTCTTCTCCCGTTTCTTGTCGCGCGCCTCACGCGGCTTGCCCTGGGCGGCGTGCGGCTCGGCTCCTTCGGCCGGCGCGCTCTCGGTGGCCGCACCCTCGCCACCCTCGCCACCTTCGCCGCCCTCGCCCGCGACGCCTGCAGCGGCGGCGCCCTCGGCTCCGGCCTCGCCGTGCGGCTTCTTCTTGCGGCGACGGCGGCGCTTCTTCTTCTCGCCGTGCGGCTGCGGCGCGCCCTGTCCCTGGGCTTGCGCCCCCTCGGCGTGCTCTCCGCCGCCCTCGGCGTGCTCGCCGCCCTCGTCGTCGGCACCGCCCTCGGTGTCGCCGCTCTCGCCCTCGCCCTCCCCCGGGATTCCTCCCTCGTTCGCCTCGGCGTGTGCGCCCGACGACGCCTCGCTCACAGCTTGGCCGTTCGTCGACGGCTCGGCCGCGTGGTTCGCGGTGTCGGAAGGCGACGCGGCCGGCTGCTCGCCGGCTTCGGGCGTCGGGTGCTCTGTGGATTCCGTGGTGGTCATGGAGTCGGTGGGTCGATGGGGCGAGGCGCGGAGCCTAGCGCACTCCGTGGCGGTTTTCCCGTGCCGTCGGCGGGGCGGGCGGCGCCGGGCCTGGGCAGGGACGAAGGGGCGATGAGGTCAGCCGCCAGCCCGTGGGCGGCGAGACGGTTCTGGTAGTAGAAGATGAGGCGCGTGTCGACGAGCAGCAGCCGGTCGCCGCGCGGTTCGAGGACGGGCGTCGTGTGGAACCCGCTGAACGCGCGGAGGGCCTCGTCGAGGATCTCGCGGCCGGTCGAGCGCCCCAGGCGCGGCCCGAGGACGATGCCGCCCCGCTGCTCGAGCTCCCGGGCGCGGTCGCGGAGGCGCTCCACCTGCTCGGCGAGCTCGGTGCGCGAGACGGTGACGTCGTCGAGCGCCCGGAGCATGCCGAAGATGTCCTTGCCGAGGCCCTCGGGGCCGAGCGACTCCCGGAGCTTCTGGAACGCGCAGGACGCCACGAGGTGCGTCGCCATGGCCACGGTGTTGCGCGCGAACGAGCGGACGATGGCGTCGCCGAGCTCGCGCGTGTACTGCGCGTCGCGGGCCGGGTCGTGGGCGATCTTCCCGTCCACGTCGGTGAGGTAGGAGAGCGGGTCGACCGCGTGGCCGCGGGCGTCGCGCGAGACGCCGTCGGCGTCGACCTCGTTTCCGAAGCAGTCGAGCGGCGTCCCGAAGCGGATGACGCAGCCGGCGTCGAGCCCGAGGAGCTTGCGGACGAAGGCCGCGACGCGCCCGGGGCGGGACGACTCGTCGTCCTCGATGATGTACCGGTGCTTGCCCTCCTCCTGGAGGAAGTCGTCGACGAGCGTCTCGGCCTCCAGCGTGAGGAGGTAGTTGATGGTCGCCGGGACGAAGTACACCGGTCGTGTCGCGCCGCGGGCCGCCGTGCGCGCCATCGCCTCGACCCCCGTCCCCGCGAGGCCGAGCTTCAGCTTGCGCTCGACGCCGCCCGACCGCGACCGCGTCCCCCCGGGGAAGAAGAGCGAGTGGTACCCGTGCTCGATGAGGACGCAGGAGTAGGCCTTCAGCACGTCCTTGTAGAGCCCGTGCTTGAGGCGCCGGTCGACGCGGTAGGCGCCGAGGTTGTGCATGAAGAAGGAGAGGACCGGGTTCGCGAAGAGGTTCTTGCCCGCGCCGTACGTGGCCGGGGGGAGGCCCGCGCGCTCGAGCGCGAAGCCGAACACGACCGAGTCGAGGTTCGAGAGGTGCGTCGGGACGAAGACGACGGTGCCCTTCGCCGCGAGGTCGCGGACGAGGCCGACCGAGCCCTCGATGACGACGCGGCCGTCGAGCGCCCGGAGGTCGAACGCGCCGCCGAGGTGCCGCAGCGTCTGCAGCGGCGACATCATGAGGCCGATGATGGGGGCGGCCGCGCGCGAGGCGAACTTGTAGACCCGGGGGTCGAAGTTCCCGGCGACGTCGCCGGCGTAGCGACGGACCACGTCCCGCAGGCGGTCGCGGCTCTCGTCCGGGGTCATCCGCCCGAGCGAGCGCGCCAGCGACCGCCACTCGCCGTAGGGGACCACGTCGTCGCTGCCCGCCGCGCGCTGGCGCTTGATCTCGAGGAACGCCGCCTCGTTGAGGACGAGGAGGGGATCTCGCACCTCGGAGGCAACACGCTGGACGACCTCGTCCACGAGCGCGTCGCGCTGCCGGTTGAACGCGAAGATGGGAGGCGCGGACGCCGCGGGGAGCGTGGGCGGCGCGGGCGGGGACGGCGGCGTGGGCGGCGAGGAATTGTCCACGCGGACGAGGCTAGCCGAGGCAAAGGCCGGGGAGCCAAGCTATGCTTTCGAGCGTAGACATCGGGAAGCGTCATGCCCTCCGAAGACGTCCTGGCGGATCTGCTCTCGTTCGTGCTCGCCGGGCGGGCCGAGCGAATCACGCAGGCCGTGCATTCGCAGATGCACCCGGAGAGCAAGGCGGGGGTCGGCGTGGCGACGGACGCGATCGCCGCGCTCGGCCAGGCGATCGACCCCGTGGCGCCCTCGGCGGGGCTGCGGGGGCGCATCCTCGCGAGCGTGCAGGCGCGCATGGCGCGGCGGCCTCGTACCGCGCTCCTCGTGTGCGACATGCTGGTCGACCACCTCACGCCGGGCAGGCCGATGGAGGTGCCGCGCGCACGGGCCATCCTCCCGGCCGTCGCTCGCCGCATCGCGGCCGCCCGCGCGGCCGGCGAGCCCATCGTTTACGTGTGCGACCGCCACGCGCCGGACGATCCGGAGCTCGCGGAGTGGGGAGCGCACGCGGTGGAAGGCTCCGAGGGGGCCGAGGTCTGGCCCGAGCTCGCGCCGCAGTCGGGCGATCGCATCGTGGCCAAGCCCACCTACAGCGCCTTCACGGCGTCGACCCTCGAGCAGGTGCTCGACGAGCTCCGCGTCGACACGGTGGTCCTCACGGGCTGCGCCACCGAGGTGCAGCTCCTCACGACGGCGACCGACGCGCTCCAGCGCGGGTTCGCCGTCGAGGTGCCCGCCGAGACGCAGGCCGGCAACACGGAGGCCGGCGAGCGGTTCACGCTCGCCATCCTCTCCGCGCTCATCCCGTATGCGCCGGCGCGTCAGGCCCGGCTGGAGCGGCTCGCGGCGGCCTGAAATCAGCGCCAGCGGCCGCCGACCCATACGTGCGACCGGCCGCGGACCTCCCAGTGGGGAGTGACCCACATGGCCGCAGCGTAGGGGCGGCGCGCGTAGCGGCCGCCGACCCAGACGTAGCGGCCGTTCCACCAGCGGTGGTAGCCCGGGGTCCAGTACCAGTCGACGCCCGGCGACGCGGGAACGACCTCGACCTGCGCGGGCGGGGGCGGCGGCGGCTCGGTCTCGATGCTGACCTCGGCCTCCTCGGTGGGGGGCGGCGGCGGGGGCGCAGTCTGGACCTCGGCTGCGCAGCCCATGGCGGGCACCGACAGCGCGAAGAGCGAGGCGAGGACGAAGCTACGAGCGTTCATGGGTCTCCTCCTTAGAGAACAGGGGAACGAGGATACTTCGGGACGTTCACGAAGTTCGACGAACCCTGCCGGGCGGGTATTCGTCGAGGTCCCCGAAGGGGCTACGGCGTGGTTCGACTGATCCACTCCCCGCGGACCCCCCAACCCCGGGGCGGGCGGTAGGGGGGAGGGCATGTCGGTCCGTTCCGCATGCGTTTTCCGGAAGTTGCGTGCACCCCGCACGATTCCACCGCCATGGGAGCGGGTCTTGCACCAGGGGGCGGCATGAAGCTCGCCCCCGCCCTCTGCCTGGCGCTGACGGTCTCCTGCGCTGCGTCGATCGTGGCGTGCGGTTCGAGCGGCGTCGTCGAGTACCGCGGAGGCGGAGGCGGCGATCCCGCGTCGGCGGTCGCCCAGAAGGGCACCGGCAGCAGCGGCGGCAATGGCGACACCGGAGGAAGCAGCGGCGGCGCGACCGGCAGCAGCAGCGGGGGTTCTCCCGTGGGGAGCAGCAGCGGCGTCGCCCCCGGGTCGAGCGGCGGCGCAGACGGCGGGTCCACCGCGTTCGGCAACGTCACCGTGGCGTCCTTCACGCTCATCGACACCGGCATCACGACGCTCCCGGGCGGCGCGCCCGTCAGCGGCTTCAACCCGATGGCGTATGGCTCGACGTTCGACCTCGCGATGGTCGGCTACGACCTGAGCATGGTCGTGACGCCGCCGCAGGTGTCCGCCGTCGGCAGCATGGCCTTCGCGCTCGACGCGACGTACACGCACACGGCGAACACGGCCCCCTACTCGCTCTGCGGCGACGACGGGAAGGGCACGTTCATGAAGTGCCCCCTCGCCCCGGGCAAGCACACGCTGACCGTCACGGTCTACCCCGAGTCCGACCTCCAGGGGGCGCCCTACCAGCCGCCGACCCTGTTCGAGTTCACCGTGACCGACAGCAGCGCGGACATGGACGCCGGCGACGCCGCGCCGGAGTGAGCCCCGCGCGCCTCGGGCGGTGATTCCGCGCACATCCAGCGACGATGGGCGGGGGACGGCGCCGGGCGTGATGCGCGCGTGGAAATCGTTGGGCTTCCATGGAATGCGCGCGTGCAGCAGACGGCCCGCGCTGCGGCGAGCCTCTTGCAAAGAGATGCGTTCATCATGAACCTCGTACGGCGTAGCGGTGCGCCGTCGGCGTTCGCGTCGATCCTAGGTCTCTTCCTCGGAACGGCGTGCGCGGCGATGACGGCATGTAGCGCGAGCTCAGGCTCCTCGGGCGGCGGCTGGCCGGGAAGCGGCGGAGGCCCACTCGGCGGCTCGAACGACGACACCTCGGGCGCTTCCTCGTCCGGCTCCGGGACCTCGAGCGGGATGCCCGACGCATCCACCGGGATGGGCGACGCGACCGCGACGGTCGACGGCGGCGGAGGCGGCGGCGAGGCGGCGGCCGTGGGCGAGGGCGGCATCACGCTCACCGTCGACGGAGCCTCGATGGACGCTCCCGGCGAGGCGGCGCCCACGACCTCGAGCTTCACGCTCGTCGATACGGCGATCACGGGCATCGTGGACGGCTCGCCCGTCACGGGATTCGACCCGATCGCCGAGAGCGCCACGATCAACCTCGCGGTCACGGGCTCGGCGCTGAGCATCCGCGCCAACACGATGCCTGCGCTCGTCGGCAGCGTCGCCTTCGCGCTCGACGCCACGTACACGCACACCGAGAACACGGCGCCGTACTTCCTCTGCAGCGACGACGGGACCGGGACGATCACGTCGTGCGCGAGCGTCCTCACGGTGGGCAAGCACACGCTCACGGCGACGCCCTTCAGCGGCGCGAGCCTGACCGGCGACGCGGGCGCGCCCATCGTGCTCGACTTCTCGATCGAAGACGTGGACGCCGGCGCCGACGCGGGCGCGAAGGACGCGGGCGGCCAGTAGCGCAGCGTCCTCACGCGAGCGCGGCGCTGACGACGGTGGCGGTGGAGGACGGGCTGGTGATCCCGCTGGGGTCACCGCCCACCGCCGCCATCATCGTCTGGCCGAACGCCGAGAGCGTGTCGATGGCCTGGACGTCGCCGCCGGTCGACCCCGCGCCGGTCTTGGAGTCGATGGGGAGCGCGCCGTAGTCGTTCTGGACGGGCGCGACGCCGCCGATGACGCCGCCCTTGAAGGGCTTGCCGATGGTGATCGACACCTGATGGTTCTGGTTGTGCTGGCGGCCGTCGGTGTTGCCGGGGCCGATGGTGCGGCCGAAGACGTTGAGCGACATGAACGTCACTTGATCCTGGAGGTTCGCGCTCTGGAGCGCGGCCATCAGGTTCACCAGCGTCTGGACGCCGGACACCGTCTGCGACGTCTCGTTGGCGAGGCCGGCGTCGTGGTGGTTGTCGCCCCCGAACGGGATGTGGATGGCAATCACGGGCGAGACGTTCATCTGGATGAGCGCGATCGCCGCGGTGACCTGCGAGTCGGCGGTGTTGTCGGTGATCGAGTCGAGCGAATCGAGCAGCGACTGCTCGATGTTGCGCACCTGGTTCTGCGACGTGACGAGCGAGTCGATGTAGGCCTGCTGCGCGGGGCTCGCGCCGTTCTTGTAGAGATCGTAGAGCGCGTTCATCGTCTGGTCGCGCAGCGGCTGGAGGTCGGTGAGCGGCCCGGTCGGGTTCGCGAGGGTCGCCTTGAGGGCGAGCGGTGGGACGATCGGGAGCGTCGTGCCCGCGAACGTGAGCGCCTCGGAGGGCGAGGACGCGCCGATGCTGATGGGCTGCGTCTGGATCGTGTTGAGGCAGGGCGCGATGGCCTTGGCGAGGAGCGACGGGAGCATCTCGCCCGACGGCGACGCGCCCATGAGCTCGAGCACCTGCGGCTCCTTCGGGTGGACGGGCGTGTCGGTCATGATGTGCCAGAAGCACGTCCGGGCGACGACGCTGGCCGGCAGCGTCGTCCAGGGCGTCGCGACCTGGTAGGACTGTCCGCCGATCGTCATCGACGCGGGCGCCATCGTCGGGTCGGTGCTGTGGACGATGTTCGGGTCCTCGTAGGTGCCCGGCGCGCTCGCGTTGATCGGGTCGCCCTGGCCCGACGTCTGGAAGATGACGTACTGGGCCTTGGCCTGGGCGAGGCACCCGGTGACGGGCGTCGCTGCGAGCGCCTCGCGCGGGTTCAGGAGAAACGACGCGGGCAAGCCCGTGGCGAGGGCGCGCAGGCCCACGCAGCCGGCGCCGAAGAGGGTCGAGAGGAGCGCATCGCGGCGGGAGAAGTTCATGGGAGCCATCGTCGTGTTCCTTCCGTCACATCCCGATCGAGACGAACGACGGCGCCATGCAGGCGGCGACGAACGTCGATTGCAAGGCGGCCGTCGCGCTCGTGCCCTTCTGGGCGAGCGCGGACGCGTAGTGCTGGGTGAGGAGCGTCGTGGCCTGCGCGGTGCGCGGGTCTCCGGAGGTGAGCCCCATGAGCGTGCTCACGAAGTCGCCGATGGCCGCCGTGTACTGGTCGCTCGACCACTGCTTCACGCCGGGCGTCTGCTTCGACGTCGGGACGTCGATGACCTCCTTCGCGACGGTCTCGCAGATGTTCTCGGTCGCGGCGCGGAAGAAGAGCGTGGGGTCGTTCGGCAGGACGGGAGCCACCGCGCCGCGGCCGTAGCCGTCGGAGGGGAGGCCCGAGACGATCTCGGGGATGGTCTGCGTCGACGCCGTCCCCTTCGCGTAGAGGGACGCCAGGCCGCACACGTCGTCGAAGCCGAGGCGGTCGTTGAGCGCGGCGCAGAAGTGGTCACGCCGCGCGACCGCGACGATCTCGCCGTTCGTCGCCGCCGTGACGCTCTCGCTCGCGTTCGTCACGATGGGCGAGGCGAGGAGCTCCTTCACCATCGCGTTCCACGAGAAGTTCGAGCTCGTGAAGTCCTTCACGATCTGCTCGAACGCCGGATCGCTCGGGTCGCACGCCGAGGAGTTCGCCCAGTAACACATCTTCTGCACCCACGCGGGCGCGAAGTACGGGTGCGTCGCGAGCGCGCTCCCGAAGTCGCCGAGGGTCTTCACCGGGGTGACGACGCCGCGGAACGCGAACATCCCGGGCTGCGACGACCACGTCGAGTCGAGCTGCGAGTGGTAGTTCCACGACCACGAGGCCGCGAGGATCGACCGCGAGGGGTCGAGGACCTTGTGGCAGTTGTAGCAAGCGGCCTCCGTCACGTGCGTCGTGTCGAGGCCGGGCGTGCCCGGCGGCGTCGTCGTGTCGGTGCCGTCGACCATCGACCCGAGCGCGACGATGAACGTCTGGTTCATCGTGACGCGCATCGTGTTGCTCGTGTTCGTCTGCCAGTTGGCGAAGAAGGCGGGCGTACTGAAGAACCCGACGCGCGGGATGTCGAGCACGAGCTCGTTCGCCTGGCGCAACGTCGGAAGGTCGTAGAACGTCGTCGTGCTCTCGCCGGCGTTCGGCGCGCGGATCGTGACCATCGACCAGTCGGTGAAGTCCCCGGTCTGGAGCTGCGGGGCCGACGACGAGCCGGACACGTTCGGGCACTGGTTGCCGGTCGTCCCCTTGTAGCCGGCGAGCGACCCGTAGAGCAGGTAGTGCAGCGTCGACGCGTCGGCCGGATACACGATGGGGTCCTCGGTGCAGCCCGCCATCGTCGAGTCGGCCGTCGCGACGTCCGGGTCGTACCAGTGCATGTAGTTGGGGCTCGTCGGGTCGAGCGTCTCGGCGATGGGGATGGGACCCTGCGCCGACCCGACGGTGATCTTGAGCTTCGGGTTCGCCTGCTTGAAGTAGTCGGTGGTGTTGCTGTCGTCGTCGACCTCCCAGACGTCGAGGAACGCGTAGAGCTCCTTCAGCGCCGTCGTCATCATGAGCTGCGTCGTCGTCGCCCCCTGCGTGAGCGGCTGCCCGCTGGCGACGAGCTGGAGCATCGTGCGCGCGAAGCTCTCCTGCACGTCCTGCATGAGCGGCGGGATGGTCGTCGAGTTGATGGCGACCTCGCGTGGGTACACCTGGTCGGCGAAGTCCGTGTAGGTGACCTGCGTCTGCTGGAACGCGAGCTGGAAGAACCGCAGCATCTTGGCCGTGTACTGGGGCGTCTGCATCCACTGGTCGATGAGCGGCGCGAGCTGCGTCGGGTCGGCCTGGACGGCCTGCACCTCGGCGTCGGTCGGCGGCAGCCCGACGAGGACGTTCTTCACCTTGGCCACGTAGACGGTCGGCGGGTCGGCCTGGAAAGGCATCCCGGCTTCTGCGACGGCGCCGCCGTCGTCGCCGCCGCCGCCGCTCCCGCTCGCCGCGGTACCCGACGAGTGGCAGGCGACGGCGCTCGCGAGGGCGGAGGCGGCGATCGTCGTGGCGAGGAAGGGAATGCTCCGGCGCACCATGGTGGTGCGCCCCACTGCAAGGGTGGAACCAGCACGCGGGATGCAGAAACAATCACGCGGAAGGCTGTTTTTCGCGGGAATCGCGCGGGTGGACGCCCGCCGGTTCGCCCGCAACCGCGTCCAGGGCCCTCGGCGAAGGGACCAGGGCGAACCGCGACGACGCCCCCGACCGACGGCCCGCTACTTCGCGCGATCGCGCTCGCGCGCGCGCAGGACCTTGCGGTCGACCTTGCCGCGATCGTTCCTGGGCAGGTCGTCGACGAACTCCACGATGCGCGGGTACTTGTGCTTCGCGAGGCGCGCCTTCACGAACTCCTGGAGCTCGGCGCCGAGCTCACCGCCCGCGGGCGTCCCCGAGCGGAGCACCACGAACGCCTTCGTCTTGAGGAGCCCCTCCTCCTCGACGCCGATGACGGCGGCGTGGAGCACCGCCTCGTGCCGCATCAGGCACTCCTCGACCTCGACGGGCGCGACCCAGAGGCCGCTCACCTTGAGCAGCTCGTCCGCGCGGCCCGCGAAGGTGAGGTAGCCGTCCTCGTCGATGCGGAAGAGATCCCCCGTGCGGCACCAGTGGCCGTGGAAGACCCGCCAGCTCTTGTCGCGGTCCATCCAGTAGCCGTGGCTCACGCTGTCGCCCTTCACCCAGAGGACGCCGATCTCCCCCGGCGGCACGGCTGCGGCGCCCGGCCCCTCGGCCTCCTCGGGGAGGATGCGCAGCTCGTAGCCCTCGACCACGCGGCCGAGCGACCCCGGCTTCACGTCGCCGGGCCGGTTGCTCGCGTAGATGTGGAACATCTCGGCGGAGCCGATGCCGTCGTAGACGTCGCTCTGGAAGCGCTCCATCCACCGACGCAGGAGCGCCTCGGGCAAGGCCTCGCCCGCCGAGAGCGAGAAGCGGATGCAGGAGAAGTCGAGCCCCGGCTTGCCCGCGTCGCGAAGGGCCTGGTCGTGGTCGAGGAGCTTGCCGAGCATGGTCGGGACGTTCGTCACGATCGTCGGGCGGTAGGTCGCGATGGCCGTCGCGAGCGACTCGGGCGTCGGGCGCTCGCTGAAGAGCGCCACCGTCGCGCCGACGGCGAACGGGAACATGAGGTTCGTGCCGGTCGCGTACCCGAAGTAGAGGCGCGGGACGCTCACGCTGACGTCGCCGCGCGCGTAGCCGACGGTCCCCTTCGCGTAGACCTCGGTGTTGAAGGCGAAGTCCCGGTGCGAGTGCACGTTCGCCTTCGGCTCGCCCGTGGAGCCGCTCGTGAAGAGCCAGATGGCCGGCTCGTCGCGGTGGGTCACGAGGGCCGCGCCACCGGGACCCTCGGCACCACCGGCACCGTCGGCGTCCGCCGCCGCGAGGTCGGTCGCGAGGTCGTCGAAGGCGCCGCCGCCGGCCGTCTCGCAAGGCCCCGCGGGATCGACGGCCCCCGAGAACGCCGCCGCCTCGGGGACGCACCAGACGCGCCGGACCTCGCCGCGTGTCCCTTCGGCCTTCGCACGCTCGGCGAGCGCGCGCGCGACGCGCGGCACGGTCACGACCGCCGTCGCACGCGTGTAATCGACGAGGTACGCGAGGCTCTCGATGGGCGAGTCCGGGTTGCCCATCGCCACGACGCAGCCGCGCGCGAGCACGCCGAAGAAGACCCACGCGAAGGGCGGCACGTCGGGCAGGACGAGCAGGACGCGCTCGCCGCGACGGACGTCCGCCGCGGCGAGGACCGACGCGAAGGCGCGCGTGCGCCGCGCCACGTCGTCGTAGGTGTACGCGTGCGCCCCGAACCGCAGGCACACCTTCTCGCCCAGCCCCTCGCGGAGCCGGTCGAACAGGTAGTAGTCGGCCAGGTTGAAGCGGTCCGGAAACGTCGGCGCGGCGCTCACCGGTCGGGGTTTTACGCCCGGCGGGGGGCCCGCGCCAAGGGAACGTCGCCGAGGAAGCGGCCGCCTACTGGAACTTCGCCGTGCCCCCGGTCGTCGACGTGGAGATCAGGGACACGGTCGCGTTCGGCCCGGTCACCTGCGTCACGGAGGAGCGGTTCAGCGTGATGAGACCCGTGTCGCCGGAGGCGAACTTGCCGAGAAGCGCCGACGGAACCGTCACCGTGTGCGCCGAGTCCGCAGCGGAGCACGAGATCGTGCCCTCGTTGGTCGTGCCTTTCACCGCGTCGATGAGGACGTGGACCGTGGTGCCGTTTCCGGCCGTCCACGAGATCGTCAGGTCCGACGCGATGGGGACGGTCGTCGCCGTCTTGTAGGACAGGGCCGGCGTGAGGCCCGCGAAGTCCTCCACGGCGGTCATCTTCCCGCTGAACGCCTCGACCGCCGCACCCGCGGCCGACACCGTGAGCATGTCTCCACCGTTCCAGGTGACGCTCGGGTTGCTCGTGCCGGACGTGATGGCATACCCGTTGTTGCTGCCCGGCGTGATGTTCGCGACGGCCGTCGTCCCGTCGGTGACGGAGAGGGTCCCCGCGCTCACGAGCGAGACCGTCGTTCCCGCGTCCCCGGCGCCTGCCTCGGCGAGCGTTCCCGGCGGGACGTAGCAGCAGCTCCCGGACTCCGTGCCGAGGCACGTGCCGCCGTCGGCTCCTGCGGCTCCCGCGTCGGACGCCAGCGCGAACGCGCCGGTGAGGCTGTGGGTGGTCGTCGTGGCCGCTACCGTCGAGTCGGCCGACACCGAGCCGACGTACGGCAGCTTCGCGGGCCCCGTCTCGGCTCCTCCGCCTTCGAGCGTCCCGCCCTCCCCTCCTCCTCCTCCGTCCGGTTCACCGCCACCGCCCTTGTTGCTGCTGCTGCCGCACGCGAGGGCGGCGCCGATGCACGCGAGAGACGCAAGGCCTGCAAGATGGGAAAGCTTCACGGGAGTCCTCCTGACGTCGCCAGTCTACCGCCGGTCCCCCCGAACACGATGAGCGATCAGGGCGCCGCCCGCAATCGCGTCGCGCGCTGCACGGCCTTCTGGACGCGCGCGTCGTCGCCCATGGCGCGCGCCGCCTCGGCGATCGCGTCCTGGACGTGCGCGCTGTCGGGCTTCTCGATGGCGAGCCCCTCGAGCATCGCGAGCGCGAGCTTCGGGTCGCCGCGCTGGACGAGCAGGCGCGCCTCGTCGACGCGCGGGTCGTCGCCGAGCTTCGCGACCTTCTCGACGGAGTCGTCGAGGCGGCGGTCGACGCCGGTCCATCGAAGGACCGTCGCCGCGACGACGCCGAACACGAAGCCGCCGACGTGGGCGAAGTGCGCCGTGCCGTCCCCCGGGAGCACCCAGCCCCACAGCGCCTCGAAGGCCGCCCAGAAGGGGAGAACGACGAACGCGGGCGCGGTGAACGTCCGGGGGCGAAACGTGACGAGCAGCGCGAAGCGCATCCGCGTGCGCGCGAGCGCGACGGCGAAGGCGCCCATGCAGCCCGCGATGGCGCCCGACGCCCCGACGAGGGGCGCCGTGTCGTGCGGGTGGAGGAGGCCGTGCGAGAGCGCCGCCACCGCGCCCGACGCGAGATAGAAGAGTGGAAAGACGAGCCGCCCCCACCGGTCCTCGAGCGTCATCCCGCAGAGGACGAGGAAGTACATGTTCCCGAGCAGGTGAAACCACCCCGAGTGGACGAACTGGGACGTGAAGAGCGCGAGGACCGACGGCGACGCGGGGACGTACCCGAAGCGGTGGATGGGGTCGTCGGTGGCGGCGGCGCGCGTCGCCTCGGCGACGAGCGCGTCGAGCTCCTTCTGCTCGGACGCGCGCGCCGCTTCGTCGGGCACCTCGATCGCGCCCGACGCCATGTGGGCCATCTGCACGGTCTCGGCGTCGAGCTCGGGGATCGCGTCCGGCTTCACCGACAGGTACGGGTGCTGCGTGAAGTACTCGACGACGTGCGTCCGCGCGTCGGCGTTGCCGTCTCCCCCGTGATCCCCGCGCACCGTGAGGACGATCTGCACCACGATGCACGCCACGATCAGCGCGGCGGTCACCACGGGCAGGCGGCGCGCCGACATCCGCTCGTGGCTGATCGGGATGATCACGCCCCCATCGTACGCCCGCGCGTCATCGCGCGCCTCGACGAGGCCGCGCGGAATGCCGGGGCGGCTCGAGCGGTTCCAGCCGACGTGCGCGCGTCGCGTCGTCTCTTTCTCTGCCTGCTCGCCTGCGTCGCCTGCCTCGTCGGCTGCGACCACGCGACCAAGCTCGCCGCCGAGACCACCCTCCGCGACCACGCGCCCGTCGTGCTCGCGCCCGGGGTCGACCTCCTCTACACGGAGAACCGCGGCATCGCCTTCAGCGCGCTCGAGCGCCTCTCGCTCCATCCGCCGGCGTCGCTCCTCGTCGCGCTCGCGCTCCTCGAGACGGCCGTCGTCCTCGCGGTGTGGCTCCGCCGCCCGCGCGCCAGCCGCGTCGAGCACGCCGGCTTCGCGCTCGTCGTCGGCGGGGCGCTCGGCAACGCCATCGACCGCGCCGCCCGCGGGCACGTGGTCGACTTCATCCACGTGCACCTCTGGCCGGTCTTCAACGTGGCCGACGTCCTCGTCGTCGCCGGCCTCCTCCTGCTCGTCGCCCACTCGATGTGCCAGCCCTTGCCGCCCGCGACACCGGAGGGGGGGCCACCCCCCTCGCCTCCGCCCGATTTCCCGTGATTTCGCGCGTGGCGCGGCGCGTGCTCAGCGCGTCGCCATGCACCGGTCCTTCCTCGCGAGCCTCGTCGTCCTTTCCGCCCTCGGTGTGTCCGGGGTGGCCGCAGCGGACATGCAGGAGTGCCCCGTCGCCGACGTCGGGAGCGCGTGCTCCGACGGCGTCTCGACGTGCGTCGCGGCCACGTGCTGCGACGATCCGAACGGGTGCGCGGTCGACGACGACGCGGGGTCCGGCAGCGGTTCGAGCGGCGGATCGAGCGGGAGCACGAGCGGCGGCGGCTCGACGAGCAGCAGCAGCGGCTCGGGCGGCGGCGGGACGGGCGTCTCGCACGCGTGCGCGGTGTGCGCGTTCGTCGCGGGGAGCTACTGCCTCCCCTCGCAGCTCGGCGACGCGTGCGGCGACGGCGGCACGTGCCAGGGTCAGGGCGGCGGCGGCGGGCCGGTGACGCTGGCCGACGGCGGGACGGAGACCGTGTACTTCGGCGTCGAGGCGTGCGAGTCCGGCGACCCGGGCGACGACGGCGGCTTCTCCGGGAGCTCGGGATCGACGGGCGTCGACGCCGGCGTTGGCAGCTCGAGCGGCGGAAACGGCGGGAGCACGAGCAGCAGCAGCGGGAGCGGCACCGGGAGCGGAAGCAGCAGCGGAAGCGCCGGGAGCTCGACGGGCGGAAGCAGCGGCAGCTCCGGCAGCGGCGGATCGAGCGGCAGCAGCGGTAGCTCGGGTGCGAGCTCCGGTGGCGCGAGCTCCAGCGGCAGCGCGGGAGCCGGCGGCCCGGGCCCGAAGACGGTCGACGGGAGCGGCGACAGCGGAGGAGGAGGCGGGTGCAGCGTCACGCACGAGAACGCGTCCGGCGCTGCGGGCTTGCTCCTCGTGCTCGGCGCGGCGCTCGCGACGGCGCGCCGTCGTTCGCGACGCACCGGAGAAGCACGAGGCCCGACGCCTCGCGCGCCCCGTGCCTAGCGCTTGCCCCGCTTCTTGCCCGGGATCTTCCCGATGCGCGCGTCGCCGCGCTTCACCATCTCGCATGCGCGCATCACGCTCTCCTCGAAGTCGTCGCTCTCGGCGGGGAGGCACTGCCAGGCCGTCACGGCTCCTCCGGCCAGGACGGTGATCGACCGGAGGCTCGGGAGCTCGCGCTTGAGCGCGCGGTGGTGCTCCAGCGTCGTCGCCACCCAGACGCCGTCGTCGACGCGCGGGTCCTTCTTGTCGCGCAGGATGAAGACGATGCGCTCGTCCACGTAGACGGCGTGGCAGCCGAACATGGGGCGCGTGAAGGGCCCGAGCTCCTCGAGCTCCTGGAGGACGAAGTCGAAGGGGACGCGCTTCGGCGCCTTGCGGACGGCGAAGATCGCGTCCGGGTCCTGACGAACGACGCGGGCCTTGGGCACGGGCCGCAGGATAGCGCTCCCGCAGCCCGCGGAATTGACGCACGATGGTGCGGCCCATGCGCCGCGCCTTTCCGTTCCTCGTCGGCCTCGCGGCCCTCGCGGCCTGCGACCAGGCCGGGAGCACGCTCGTTCCGTCGATCGACGACGGCCTCCCTTCGACGTGCAGCCCGCTGCGGGTCCCCGGGGCGTGCGACATGCCCTGGCCCAACGCCATCTACACGAAGCCCGACGCGACGACCGTGACCGGCCTGCGCGTCGCCCTCGACCCGACGACGCTCCCGAGCGTCTCGACGACCGGCGAGATGCTCGACGTGACCCGCTGGAACATGGCCGACGGCTTCTCGCCCGCGGGCCCCGCGATCACCTACTTCGCCGAGACCATCGACCCCGCGTCGCTCGTGCCCGAGACGAACATCGGCGCGAGCCTCCAGCCCGGCGCCGCGACGGCCATCGTCGACATGACCACCGACGAGCTCGTGGCGCACTTCTCGGGCGTCGACGCGAACGTCGTCAAGGACGGCGACCGCCAGGCGCTCCTCATCACGCCCGCGCAGCGCCTCCTGCCCAACCGCCGCTACGCCGTCGCCGTGACCAACACGGTGCGCACGACCGACGGCGGCCTCCCCACGCCGCCGCCCCTCTTCGAGGCGATCGCCGCGGGCACGCCGCCGTCCGACGCGCTCTCGCAGGCGGAGGCGGCGCGGATGCCCGACATCCTCGCCGCGCTCGACGCGGCCGGCGTGCCGCGCGCGACGGTGCTCGTCGCGTGGGACTTCGTCACCGGGAGCGACGAGGCGCTCACCGGGCACGTGCTCTCGATGCGCGACGAGGCGCTCGAGACGGTGGGCCCGACGGGCGCCGGCTACACGGTCACGGGCGTCGACGAGAACATGGACGCCGAGGTCCTGCGGCGCGTGCGCGGCACCTTCACCGTCCCCCAGTTCCTCGACAACACCGACGAGACCAAGCCCGAGGCGTCCCTCGTCCTCGACGCGACGGGCACCCCGCAGATGCTCGGCACCTACCAGGCGCCGTTCACGGTCATCGTCCCCGCGGTCGCGGCGACGAAGCACCCGCTCCCCGTCATCGTCTACGGCCACGGGCTCTTCAACACGGGCGAGTCGGAGCTCGGCGGGCCCGAGGGCTCGTGGCTCCAGGACTTCGCGAACCTCGAGGGCTACGTCGTCGTCGCGACCGACTGGATCGGCCTCTCGTCGTACGAGAACCCGATCTCGACGGTGACCAACCAGGCGCTCTCGTACGCGCTCACGGACTTCTCGAAGATCACGTGGGTGACCGACCGCCTCCAGCAGGCGCTCGTCGCGACGATGGTCCTCGAGCGCACGATGGTCGGCCGCATCGTGAACGACCCCGCGCTCACGGTGAGCGGGCAGGCCGGCGGCGCGCCGGTCGCCGACCCGTCGAGCGTCCACTACTACGGCATCTCGCTCGGCGGGATCATGGGCCTGAGCTTCATGGGCTACGACCCCGACGTGACCGAGGGCGTCCTCGGGTGCGGCGGCGGCTTCTGGGCGACGCTCTTCCAGCGGTCGGTCAACTGGAAGGAGGCCGCGCTGCTCGTCCCGGCGGCGTACCCCGACTCGCTCGACGGCCAGGTGCTCCTCGCCCTCGCGCAGATGCAGTTCGACTACAGCGAGCCCGCGACCGTCGCGCCGCACGTCCTCCAGGCGCCGCTCCCCGGCGTCCCGCAGAAGCAGCTCCTCATGCAGATGGGCGTCGACGACGCGCAGGTGCCCAACGTCATGACCGAGATGATCGCGCGCACGACCGGCATCGCGCTCTTCTCGCCGGCGGCGCTCCCCGTCTACGGAATGACGCAGGCGCCCGGTCCCTCGGCGAGCGCCCTCACGACCTGGGACGTCCACGGCGCGCCCGTCCCGCCGGACACGAACCAGACGCCCGCCGACGACAACCAGGTCCACGAGGCCATCCGCCGCATCCCCCAGGGCGAAGCGCAGGTGGAGGCGTTCTTCGCGACCGGGCAGGTGGTCGACACGTGCGACGGCGGACCGTGCGTCGAGCCGGTGCCGCCGTCCACGCCGGAGGCGGGGGGGCTGTGACGGCGGAGGCGTCCCGAACAGGGACATGGCGGAGGGCGTCGATTGACCGATGAGCTTTGGGGGCAGGCGCCGTCCATACGTTCGAGAAAGGGACATCCCATGACCACCTCGAACGAATCGCTCGTGTTTCTGACCGTCCGCGGAACGCTCGTTCCCAAGGGAGCCGAGGCCGCGTGCAGGCTCCACAACGAAACCGCCGGCTCGGCCCCGGGCATTGCAGCCGCCCGGGCGCTCGGCGACCTGAGTCACAAGGTCTACGCGCCCGTACCCGGCCTCGGCGCCAACGAGGGCGAGCTGCTCTTCTTCGACTGGTGGAAGACCGCCGAGGGCCTCGGCGCCTTCTTCTCGGATCCGCAGGTGCACGGAATGGCGGCCAAACTCTTCAGCGAGCGCGAGGGGGTCATGTGGATGCCCGCGCGCGGAGCCTTCGGGTTCGACCTCCCGGCTCCCGCGAGCAAGCCCGATCGCACCGTCGGCATCGTGCGCGGCGGCGTGTCGAGCCCCGAGACGGCGATCGACGTCTTCCGCCGCGTCCTCTCCGACCAGCTCTCCCAGGCTCGCCAGCGCGGCCAGCTCTCGCACCAGCTCTTCGTCAAGATCCCGATGCCGGGCGACGCGAGCGGGCCCGAGGTGCTCGGCGTGGACCTGTGGTGCGACGGCGCCGGGATGAAGGCGCACTACGAGGCGCTCTCGGGCTTCGAGAAAGCCTTCTCCGGCAAGCCGCAGTCGTCCGTGTGGCAGCAGGCGTCGGGCGGTGTGTGGTCGGAGTGGTGATACCCTCCCGCGCATGATCGACGAGGAGGCCCGGCTCGCCGCCGCTCGATCGGGCGACGAGCGGGCCTTCCGCGCGCTGGTCGAGCCGTACCAGTCGGAGCTCCGCGCCTACTGCTACCGCATGGCCGGCTCTCCGGCCGACGCCGACGACCTGCTCCAGGACAGCCTGCTGCGTGCCTGGCGAGGCCTCCCCTCGTTCGAGAGCCGCTCGAGCCTGCGCACGTGGCTTTACCGCGTGACCTGGAGCGCCTGCATCGACGCGATGGAGAGCAAGCCCCCCCGGATGCTCGGCGTGGATCGCGGGCCGCCCGCCGATCCACGCGATCCCATCCCCGCCCCCGAGCTCGGCGCATGGATCGAGCCGTGCCCCGCGTCCTTCTACGAGGCCGGCGCTCGCACGCCCGAGGCGCGGTACGGCGCGAAGGAGAGCGTCGCGCTCGCGTTCCTCGCCGCGCTGCAGCTCCTTCCTCCCAAGCAGCGCGCGACGCTCCTCGCCTGCGACGTGCTCGGGTGGACGGCGGAGGAGTGCGCCGAGATGCTGGAGTCGACCGTGGCGTCCGTCCGGAGCGCGCTCCAGCGCGCCCGCGAGACCCTCGACGCCCGGGCCGATCGCTGGCGCCCGCGCCTGCCGGACGAGGAGACGACCCGCACGCTCCTGTCGCGGTACGTCCAGGCATGGGAGCGCGCCGACGTGCCTGCCCTCGTATCGCTGCTCCACGAAGAGGCCACGCTGTCGATGCCGCCCTTGCCCCTCTGGCTGCTCGGCCCGCGCGCGATCGGCGAGTCGATCGGCGCCATGGTCCTGGTCCCCGAGGCGCGCGGGCAGATCCGGTTCCTCCCCACCAAGGCGAACGGCCTGCCCGCGCTCGCGGCGTACCGGCGCGCAGGGGACCAAGGGTTCGAGCCGATGGCGCTCCACCTGCTGTCGCTCGCGGACGAGCGGATCGCGGCCATCACGGCGTTCCTGGATCCGACGCTCTTCCCGAGGTTCGGGCTGCCGGCGCGGATCTAGTGTTCGCTCCTCCTCGTGGCCGAGGACCTCCTCCTCGTGGCCGAGGACCGCCTCCTCGTGACCGAGGACCGCCTCCTCGTGGCCGAGGACCTCCTCCTCGTGGCCGAGGACCGCCTCCTCGTGACCGAGGACCGCCTCCTCGTGGCCGAGGACCTCCTCCTCGTATCCGAGGACCTCCTCCTCGTGACCGAGGACCGCCTCCTCGTGACCGAGGACCGCCTCCTCGTGACCGAGGACCGCCTCCTCGTGACCGAGGACCGCCTCCTCGTGGCCGAGGACCTCCTCCTCGTATCCGAGGACCTCCTCCTCGTGACCGAGGACCTCCTCCTCGTGACCGAGGACCGCCTCCTCGTATCCGAGGACCGCCTCCTCGTGACCGAGGACCTCCTCCTCGTGACCGAGGACCGCCTCCTCGTGGCCGAGGACCGCCTCCTCGTGCCCGAGGACCGCCTCCTCGTATCCGAGGACCGCCTCCTCGTGACCGAGGACCTCCTCCTCGTATCCGAGGACCTCCTCCTCGTGACCGAGGACCTCCTCCTCGTGACCGAGCACCTCCTCCTCGTGGCCGAGCACCTCCTCCTCGTGACCGAGGACCTCCTCCTCGTGACCGAGCACCTCCTCCTCGTGGCCGAGCACCTCCTCCTCGTGGCCGAGCACCTCGTCTTCACCCCCGAGCACCCCGCGCTCGTGGCTGTACCCCGCCTCTTCGGAGGGAGCCCCAGTCGCCTCGGGCAGAAAAAAGCGAAAGGCGCGCCCAGCTTTCGCCGAGCGCGCCTTCGCGGGTTGCTGTCCTACGCCGAGGCTACTGGCAGCAGTACAGGTCGTTGCCCGTGTTCGGGTCGGTCACAGCGTCGCTGCAGGTGAGCGACGAGTCGTCCGTGCTGGGATCCGGGCTGCCGCTCGAGCACGAGAAGCCGAACGACGGGTAATCGCACGAGGCGGTAACCGTGTCGTCCTCGGTGCAGTCGCTGAAGGTCTCGTCGACGCAGCAGAAGCCGTCGCTGCCGTCGGCCTGCGGGCTGGGATCGCTGCAGATGCCGTAGGTGCCGGCGTCCGGGGTGGTGCCGCTGTCGCAGCTCACGCCGGTTGCTCCGGCGTCGCACGTGAGCGAGCCATCAGCCGAGCAGCCGCCGCCGGTGCTGCCGCCGCTGCTGGTGCCGCCGCTGCTGCCGCCGCCGCCGCCGCTGTCCGCGCAGCAGTAGTCGTCGTTGCCCGTGGTGGGATCCGTCACCGACGTGCTGCAGACGAGCGACGTGTCAGACACGCTCGGGTCGTCGCTGCCGGACGTGCACGAGAAGCCGTACGAAGTGTCGTCGCAGCCGGTGACCGTGTCGTCCTGCGAGCATCCGGGATCGGCGAACGCGATGCAGCAGAAGCCGTCGGTGCCATCCGCCTGGGGGCTGGGATCGCTGCAGACTCCCGCGCTTTCGTCGGGCGTGGTTCCGCTCGCGCAAGAAACGCCCGTGCCGCCGCCCGAGCAATCGAGCGTGTCGTCCGCGTTGCAGCCTGCCGGGATCGGCACTCCGCCGTTTCCGCCGCCGTTGCCGGTTCCGGGCGAAGAGGACGACGAGCAACCAGCCGCGCCAAGCGAGGCCGCCAGGAAACAGAAGAGAACTCCACCAATTGCACCATGAAGCTTCATTTGGATGACCTCCCCAGTCGGTTAACAACGCATGCACCCAGCGGCTGGGAACCGACCGGGCGAATCGCTCCGCGTAGCAGTGGATGACAATCCGTCAGAATTGGCAACCCCTAAGGGTCTCCGCGGAACTATTTGTCCTCCCGCGTTCTACGACGGGAGGCGCTCGGCCCTCAACCGCTCTTCTACATGAGGACGGTGGTGGGGCGGTTTCCTCGGGCTTTGTCCGGCTTTACCGGGCTTCATCGGGCTCTATGGGGCTCGCTGCGTCTTCGCCGCGCTTGCCCGTCGCTCCCCCCCGGTGGACGGGCCGGCCGCCCATTCCCTTCAATCGGCGCGCGCGATTCGGGACCGGAAGGTGCGCACGCGCCTTCGCGTCAGGGCGGCGCGCCCCGGTCTCGCGACGTCCGCTCGGTCTCGTCAAACTCGTCGGCCGCGTCAGCCTCCTCGGCAGCGTGAGTCTGACGCGGCGCGACGGCGACACGCCCGGAACGTGCTGGTGAAATGTGCACCGTGACGGTTGCGCGCGACGTGGCGCGCCGCCACGATGCCGTCCGGCCGGGGGGGAGCGTTTTCTCGGCGAATCGCGACGCGCGCCCGACGGCACGCGGAGTGCGAAGGGTCGCGCGACTCGTCACCCCTCCCTCCCCGCCGCCCCATCGGAAGACGCGCAATGAAAGCAACGACCCTACTCGAACGACAGCACCGCAACCTCCAGCAGCTCTGCGAGACGGTCGAACAGGGGAGCGCGAGCGTCCGCGAGTCGCTCCTGCCGCAGCTGGCAGGCGATCTCGAGGCGCACATGGAGGTCGAGGAGCAGGTGTTCTTCCCGGCCGCGTGCGCCGCGCTGCACGAGGACGGCTGGTCGGAGTCGTGTCACTCGTGGCACCGGCAAGCGCGCCAGTCGCTCGGGCGCGCGATCGACGCGCCGATCGGCGGAGCCGAGTTCGAGCGGGCGGTCGGCGAGCTCCGCGCGGCCGTCGAGCATCACGCCGAAGAGACCGCCGAGGAGCTCTTCCCGCGGCTCGAGCGCGCGCTCGACGGCGGCGAGATGCGCAAGCTCGGCGTGTCGATGATGTCGGTCTACCACGACGCGGTCGAGCGTCCGTCGCCGGTGTCGGGTCGCTTCGCCGTGCTGCCGGGCGCGCCCGCTCCCGACGCCGCGACGCAGACGCATCGCTGAGCAGCTCACCGCCGGCGGTGCATCGCCTCGGGGACGCGCGCGATCGCGCTCGCCACGGCGGCGCGCATCGTCCGGCGCCGTAGACCTCCGAGACGTGCGGGTGCGTCCTCGCCGCGCGCGGACCCCTCGAGGACGGCGAAGACCGAGCCGCGCTTTGCATCGCGCAGCGTGGCCGAGACGACGCAGGTCACCTGCGACACGGGGCTCGGCGGGCTCTGACTTCCCTGGGCTCCCTGGGCTCCCTGGCCCGGCGACGACGCGCGCGCGTCGAGGCGGACGACCGACACGCTGACGACGGCGCGCGCGCCCTTCGGGATCGTCGTCGCGTCGAGGGCGCCCACGGCGTCGACCACCATCGAGCGGAGCGCGCCTTCGTCCACCTCGGGCGACGCCGCCACGGCAGAGACCTCGCCGACGTCCACCGGCGCCTCGCCCGTCCCCGCTCGCGCTGGAAGAGGCGCGAGCGCCGCGAGCGCGACCCCCGCGAGGCACGTTGCAACGGCGAGCCGGATGGTCCCCACGATCGTCACCGCTACGGGAACTGCACGACGCCGGCCAAGTTTCCTTCCGCCAGCGCGAGCGTTCCCCCCTGGGAGAGGAGAGGGAGAAACAGGAAGGTCAGAAGATCAGAAGCGTGAGGGGGATTTCACGCGGGCTGCACGGGGGGGAAGGCGGGGTGCACCTCGGAGAGGGGCCTGGAGCAGCAGCGCTCGCACGAGCGCGCGAACACCCCTCACTCCTTCCTGGTCTTTTCCTTTTCCTGTTTTCCCCTCTCGCAGGTGCACGCCGCCTTCCACCCCGTGCAGCCGCGTGAAATCCCCCTCACGCCTTCTGATCTTCTGACCTTCCTGTTTCCTACTCTCCGAGGGTCAACTGGTCTGGCGGAACCCCTCGGGGTCGAGCGGGGCAGGCGGGAGCGCGATGCGCGTTTCGTCGCAGCCGTAGGCGGTGGGCTCGAGCTCGAGGATCGTGTGGAGCGGGATGCTCACGAAGGGGCACTCGAGCGCGGGGCGGTCCATCATGTACGCGTAGAGCGCGCGGAGGACGGCCTGGTGGCCGAGGACGAGCACGGGGGCGCGCTCGCGTTCGAGCTCGAAGATGACCGGCTCGAGGCGCTGGATGACGTCCTGGTAGGACTCGCCGCGCGGGTAGCGGTAGCGGAACTTGTCGAGCTGCCGCGCCTCGTACTCGTGGGGCATCTTCTCGGCGATCTCGTCGTACGTCATCCCGTCGCAGATGCCGGCGTCGACCTCGTCGAGCGCGCGCCACGCGCGGTGGGGCAGGCCCATGATCTCCGCCGTCTCGAGCGTGCGGCGCAGGGTGCTCGTCCACACGACGACGTCCGGCCCGATGCGCTCGCGCACCGCCGCCGTCAGCGCGCGCGCGTACGAGCGACCCGCCTCGCTGAGCGGCGCGTCGCCGCCGATGCGCCCGAGGACGTTGAACTCGCTCTCGCCGTGCCGCGAGAACCAGATGCTCCGCGGCTGGACGTGGAGGTTGAGGAGGAAGTGGACGACGCGCGCGAGGAGGTAGCCCTCGATCTGGTGGAGGACCATCGTGCGCCCCACGTCGATGATCTTCACGAAGCGGCCCTCGTCCTCGGTCACCTCCTGGTAGGTGCGCTCGTAGTGGGCGATGCGCTGGCGGAAGTCGGCGACCGCCGTCTCCTCGGGGACACCCTCGTAGTCGGGCGAACGCGCCTTGGTGCCGCGGATGTTCGTCTCGATGAGCGCCGGGTCGTTCGTGATCGACTCGACGTAGACGACCTCGTGCCCCTCGGCGGCGCAGCGCGCCTGCACGAGCGCGCGCCGCTCGCGGTTGCTGTTCGTCGCGTCGTAGATGGCGATGTCGCCGCCGCCGCGGAGGAACGCGAGCATGTCGTCGAGGGCGGCGAGCGCGACGTCGCGGCGCGCCGCCTGCCCGGCCTCGTTGCGCGGGTCGAAGAACGAGTGGTGCTGGTGGCTGCCGAGGCGCGCGCGGCGGTAGGAGCCCACGTTGAAGACCTGCGTCCGGTGGCCGAGCCACGAGAGGTAGCGCGCGATCTTGCGGGCGATGAACGTCTTGCCGCGCGCGGGCAGGCCCACCATCACGAACGCGATCTTCGGCTGGACGACGGAGAGGGGCATGGCGTGGGACGCGCTGCCACTATGCCGCTATAGAATGCGCACCGCCATGGCCGAGACGCCCACGCCGTACTGGGACTACATCGAGGTCGAGTCGCTCCTGTCGCTCCAGACGGGCATCGGCGGGGCCGAGGCCGAGCTCGGGAACGACGAGGTGATGTTCATCGTCGTCCACCAGATCGACGAGCTCTGGTTCAAGCTCGTCCTTCGCGAGATGGTCGCGGTGCGAAACCTCTTCGCGCGCGCGCCCGTCCCCGAGCAGGCGCTCGCCTCGGCCGTGCGCGGCATCCGCCGGATGGAGACCATCCTCCACCAGCTGGCGGCCCACTTTGCGCTGATGGAGACGATGACGACGCGCGACTACCTCGGCTTCCGCGACAAGCTGACGGGCGCGAGCGGCTTCCAGTCGGCGCAGATGCGCGAGATCGAGATCCTCATGGGCCTCGACGAGGTCGAGCGCGTGCCGCTCGGGCCCGAGGGGTCGTACCTCACGGCGCTGAAGGAGCCCGACGGGTCGGATTCGCCGGCGCTGAAGCGCGTCCGCGCGCGCCTCGGGGACCGGCCGTCCCTGCGCGAGGCTGTGCTCGAGTGGATCCACCGGACGCCGATCCAGGGCTCGACGCCGTCGCGGCCGGACGACGCGGAGCGGGTGCGCGCGTTCGCCGAAGCCTACCTCGCGACGCACCGGCAGGCCGTGGAGCGCGGGCTCGCGAACGCGCGCGCGCAGGGCCTCTCGACGGCGGACGTCGAGCGGCTCGAGAAGCGCGCCGCGGGCGAGCTCGCGTCGGCGCGCGCGTACCTCCTGGGCGAGGACGCGCGCACGTCGCGCATCCGGTGCGCGCTCGTGTTCATCGAGAGCTACCGCGAGCTTCCGCTCCTGGCCTGGCCGCGCGAGGTCATCGACGGGCTGACGTCGTTCGAGCAGGCGTTCGTCATCTTCCGGCAGAGGCACGCGCGCATGGTGGAGCGGATGATCGGCCGGCGCACCGGCACCGGCGGCTCGGCCGGCGTCGACTACCTCGACACTACGGCGCTTCGCTACCGCGTCTTCCGCGAGCTGTGGGCCGTGCGGACGCTCCTCGTTCGTGCGCAGGACCTTCCGCCCCTCGAAGACCCCGAGCTCTACGGCTTCGCGGTCGGAGGCTGACGCGGGCAGCCGCGCGCGTCGATGGCGGTGGCGGTGGCTGTGACGGTAGTGGTGGTGGTGGCGGTGGCGGAGCGACCGTGAGGGACGCGCTCGCGGCTCTGCTCGTGCTGGTCCTGCTCGCCGCGCTCGGAGGCGCGCTGCAGGACGGCGAGCGCGAGGCCCGCGGCAGGGCGCCCGGCGTGCGCACGGCGTGCGAAGGCAACCGGGCGCCCCTTCCGACGCTCTTTTACGAGCTCCGTGCGGGCGCGTTCCCGGGCTCGGGTCACCCCGACGTGGCGGTGCACGTGCCGCCCGGGTTCGACGCGACGCGCAGGCCCTCGCTGGTCGTCTACTTCCACGGCTGGAACGGCTGCGTCGAGACGGTCATGGGCGACGAGGACGCTCCCTGCACGCCCGGTGGAGACATGCGGCAAGCGAGCTCCCTGGCGCGCCAGCTCGACGCCGCACGTGTGAACGCCCTCCTCGTCGCGGTCGAGCTCCGGCGCGATGCGCCGACGGGCGAGCCGGGCGCACTCGCCTCCGAGGGCGGCCTGCGTCAGCTCGTACGTGAGCTCTTCGACGAGCACCTCGCCGGCTCGAGCGACGCGGCCATCACGGCCGGTACGGCCAGCGCAGCGAGCGCCACCAGCGCCACCGGCGTCCTCGGCTGCCCCGTGCCGCTCGAGGTCGACGCGCTCGATCGCGTGGTCGTGGTCGCGCACTCCGGCGGCTACCAGGCGGCGGCGAGCGTCGTCGCACGCGGCGAGGTCCCGGTGACCGACGTCGTGCTGCTCGATGCCCTGTACGGCGCAGACGCAATCTTCGACGCCTACGCGACGGACGCGGCCCACGCGGCAGACGCAGACGCGACCGCCAGCGGCCCGAAGCGTCGATTCGTGGACTTCTACACCTGCTGCGGAGGGACCGAGGAGCGATCCCGGGCGCTCGCGGCGCGCATCGACGGCTCCTCGAAGCCGTACGCGCCCTACGCCGACGTCGGAGGCGTCGCGATCGAGCCGGTCGAGGAAGCGCACGCCGACGTGCCGAGCCTTCGCTTCGGCGCTGCAATCGCGGCCACCCCGATCGCTCGCGTTGAAGATTTGCGCTGAGACGCAAGGCGAGGCGCGGCGAGGGCGAGGGCGAGGGCGCGACGATGCGGCGGGCGCGAGGACGCGGCGTGCGCGAATGTGCGTGCGCGTCGTCGCGGTGCGAGGGCATGCGATTCGATGCGAGCCAATGCGACCGAAATCATGGTCGCGTCGCGTTTGCACGCATAGGTCGCGCTCGCCCACGCTAACTTTGCGTGTAACGGTGCCGTACCTCGTAACGGTCGTCGCGAATCTCCTCTTCGTACGCGACTGTTGCCGAGGACCTTCCCCGCGCCAGCGACCCGACGCATGAGCCGCAGCCGCCTCCACACCGCCATCGCCTCCCGCATCGCACGCTTCCTCGCGTGCACCACCGTCGCCGTCGTGGCCTTCGTCGCCACGCCGTCCGCTGGGCGCTCGCCCGTCTCGCGGTACGACGCCTTGCCGCGCGCCGACGAGCGCCTCGCGCAGCCGATCTGGCTGCCCCACTGCGGCATGCGCATCGTCGAGTGGCGCTCCACCGCCGCGCTCCGCGCGGAGACCACGCCGACCGACCAGGCCCTCGCCGTCATCGACGAGACCTGCCGCGACGCGTTCGAGCGCTACGGCGACTTCCTCAAGGCGCGCAAGCTGCCGCGCCTCCACGCGCAGCCCGACGTGCTCCCCGCGATCTCGCTGCTGCCCGGCAACACGCTCCTCGACGGCAAGGCCTCGCGCTCGCTCAACGACCTGCCGACGCGCTTCGAGTCGGTCGCCCCCGGGTGCTGCTACTGGGGCCTCTACGTCGACTCGCTGAACCATCTCTTCGTGCGCAACGACCCGCTCATCAAGGACGCGGACGGCACGCTCGTCGCGAACCCGCGCTTCGTCCGGACGATGACCCACGAGATCTCGCACATCCTGAGCTCGCGCCTCGGCGTCTGGGACATCGTCGGCTACGACCGCCAGCGCGACGAGGACCTCGCCGAGGACTTCGTCGCGTACATGGGGATGCGCTTCCCGGCCGAGAGCTCGGCCGAGGACCTCGCGTACCACCGCGGCCGCCTGCCGCACGCGCCGCCGGCCTCGGTCGTGAGCGACGCGCCGCGCGTCAAGCCGCAGACGCCGCCGCCGAGCGCCACGGCCAACACCAGCCCCCAGCGCTGACCTCCCGGCGCGCGGAGACGCCTCTTCCTGTAGCCTCGCGCTCGTGACCGAGGGCGCGGCGGGCGTCGAGGAGCGAAGCGCGGAGCTTCGCAAGGAGCTGCGCCTCGGAGACCTGGTCCTCGCGCAGATCGTCCTCATCGTCGGGGCGACGTGGGTGGGCGTCGCGGGCCGCCTGGGGCCGGCGAACCTCGTCTACTGGCTCCTCGCCGCCGCCCTCTTCTTCGTCCCGCTCGCCGCGGTCGTCGTCTTCCTCAACGACTGCTGGGCGCTCGAGGGGGGGCTCTACCAGTGGGCGAAGCTCGCCTTCGGCGGCGCGTGCGGGTTCCTCGTGGGCTGGAACCTGTGGCTCTGGGCCATCGTGAACCTGGCGTCGATGGGCCTCGAGATCTCGACCGCGCTCTCGTATGCCGCCGGGCCGGCGGGCGCGTGGATGGCCACGAGCCGGCCGTTCATCGCGGGGATGACGGTCGCGGTCGTCGGGGCGCTCGCGCTCGCCGCCGCGCTCGGCCTTCGCGTCGGCAAGTGGATCCACAACGCGGGCGGCGCGCTCGGGATCGCGACGTACACGGTGCTCATCCTCCTGCCCGTCGCGTGCTTGCTCGCGGGCGCACACGTCGACTGGCACCCGGCGCGACTCACGTCGCCGCCGACGTCGCTCTTCAGCCTCGACGTCCTCGGCAAGATGGGCTTCGGCGCGTTCAGCGGCTTCGAGTACGTGGCCATCTTCGCCGGGGAGTCGCGCGGCGCGTCGCGCGCCATCCGCCGGTCGGTCTGGATCGCTGCGCCCGTGGTCGTCGCGATGTTCGTCCTCGGCACCAGCGGCGTCCTCGCGTTTTCCCGGCCCGAGGACATCGACCTCATCGCGCCCGTCCCGCAGGCGGTGGCCCTCGGCACGCGCGCGCTGCACGGGTTCTCGTGGCTCGCGACCGCCGCGTCGATCGCGATCGCGTTCCGCGCGGTCGCGTGGGGGAGCGCCGCGTTCGCGGGGATGTCGCGCCTGCCGATGGTCGCGGGGTGGGACGGCCTGCTCCCGGCGGCCTTCACGCGCCTGCATCCGCGGTTCAAGACGCCGCTCGGATCGGTGGCGTTCCTCGCGGCGGTCGCGCTCGTCCTCGGGCTCCTCGGGATGCTGGGCGTCGGCACGCAGGAGGCCTGGCAGCTCTTCCTCAACGCCTGCCTCGTCTTCTACGCGCTCACGTACATGGTCATGTTCGCGATCCCCATCGTCGCCCCGCGGACGCTGCCGCGCCGGCCCGGTCTCCTGCTCCGCGTCCTCTGCGTGTCCGGCTTCGCGATGACCGTCCTCTTCGTCGCGCTCAGCGGCGCGCCCATCGTGCAGGTCGCGAGCCGCGGCGCGTTCACCGCGAAGATCGTCGCCATCACGGTCGTCGCGAACGCCGTGGGCGTCGCGCTCTGGGTCGCCGCGAAGCGGAGGGCGCGGGCTGCGGTCGAGCGAACCTGAGTGGCCCGCGCGCCCGCCGGGGGACCAGGCGAATCAGCGCGCGAGGATCGGCTCGATCTCGGCGACGATCGCCCGCCGCCAGCGCGCGATGTCGGACTCGCCGCGCATGAGGCGAGCCGTCTCGGCGAGGACCTCGTCGAGCGGCGAGAGGACGACGTAGGGGTCGTACCGGCACGCGGAGCGCGTGACGCCGGGCCCGTACCACCCGGCCATGAAGGACGTCTCTCCCTCGGCGAGAGCGCGCACCGCGGCATTGGCGAGGCGCGCCCCCAGCAGGCGGTCGAACGCCGTGGGTGTCCCGCCCCGGACGACGTGCCCGAGCACCGTGACGCGCGTGTCCACGTCGGGGAGCGACCCGCGCACGCGCGCGTCGATTCGCTCCTTCAGGGTCGCGGCGTCCAGGCGGACTCCCTCGGCCTTCACGACGAGCACCCTCCGCTTGCCCGAGTCGCGCGCGTACGCCGCCTCCATCGCGCGCGCGACCCCGTCGACGATGGCCTCCTCGTCGCGGCCCGCCTCCGGCACGAGCACGGCGTCCGCCCCCGACGCGATCGCGCTCGTCATCGCGAGGTACCCGCAGTCGCGGCCCATCACCTCGACGAAGAACGTCCGCCGGTGCGCGCCGGCCGTGTCCGCGATGCGATCGCACGCGTCGACGATCGTGTTGAGCGCCGTGTCGACGCCGATGGCCATGGACGTGCACGCGAGGTCGTTGTCGATCGACGCCGGCAGCCCCGCCACCGCCACGGCGTCGCAGAGCGTGCGCGCGCCGGTGAGCGAGCCGTTTCCCCCGATGACGACCAGTGCCTTCACGGCGTGGGCCGCGAGCGCCGCGCGCGCGAGTCGCTGACCCTCGGGGGTGGGGAACGCCTTCGAGCGCGCCGACCCCAGCACCGTACCCCCGCGCCGTGCCGCCTCGTCCACCTCGGCCGTGGGCAGCGGCCGGACGCGACCCGCGAGGAGCCCCACGTACCCGTCCTCGACGCCCATGACCTCGAACCCGAGCGACGTCGCCACGCGCGCGGCGCCGCGGAGAGCGGCGTTCATGCCCGGCGCGTCGCCACCGCTGGTGAGGAGCGCGATTCGGTCGCCACGCGAGAGCGCCGGCATGGCCCGATGATACGCGGATTCGCGTCAGTGCCCGGGGGCGGACGCCGCCGGCGCTGCGGGGGCACGCCGCGGGGCCGACCCGCCGGGAGGAGCGGCCGAACCGCCTGGCACCGGCGCGGACGAGGCGGCCCCGGGCGGCGTCTTCGCGACGCCCGTCTGCGTGAGCTCGAGCGGCAGGAGGATGCTCGCGAGCGGCCCCGGGTTCTTCGGCAGCTCCATCGACTTGACCGCGTCGATGATGCACTCCTGCGTCGGCCTGTCCTGCGGGCTGCTGTCTCCCGGACCGGCCGAGATCACCTTGCCGTCGGGCCCGACCTTGAGCTTCACGGGCATCTTGGTCTCGTAGTCGGGCCTGGTCTTGACGGTCGCCTTGTAGCACTCGGTCATCGCGGGGAGCGCGGCCAGCACGGCGGCCTTGAGGCCCGCCATCGGCATGTCGCCCACGACCTGCGGCTCGGCGAAGAGATCGACCGTCGGCGGGATCTTGCCCTTCGCCGGGAGGAGCGGGCCCTCGAGCGTCTTCGCGAGATCGCACGTGAAGATGTCGAGCGAACCGGCCGTCGTCCGGAGCAGCGTCGCGCGGTCCGCGGGCCCTCCCTGGCGGAGCGCGGCGCCGATCTCCTTCGTGCGCGGGCTCTTCGCGTTCTTGTCGATCCAGTCCTCGAGCATCTGCAGGCGCCCGGCCTCCTCCTGCTGGCCGAGGTTCGGGAAGGCGATGTTCGAGCAGAGGTGCTGCACGTCGGACCGGTACTCGCCCTCCGCCGCCATGCGTTCGAAGGACGCCACCATGGGGCACGACCCGATGTGGAGCTTGCTCGCCTCGTCCTGGAGCGCCTTCGCGCGATCCATCAGGCGCGCGTCGCTCAGCGTCGAGTAGAGCGTGTTGCCCTCGGGCGTCGCCAGGTGCGACCGGATGTACGTCGTCACCTTCGACGTCTCCTTGCCCATCGTGAAGCCCGAGCCCGCCTCGCCGTTGCAGATCGTCTCGACGTCGCCCTTGTACGTCGAACCGACGATCTTCCACGTAGCGACGCCCCCGACGAGCACGACGCCGAGCACGGCCCAGGTTCGCCACCCGGTGAACCACCCTGCGTCGGGCGCGGGCCTGGCCGGCGGAACCTCCTTGGTCTTGGCGTCGCCCGCGGCCTTGGCGGATTTCTTCGCCGGCTTCTTCGCGGCCGTGGTCGCCGGCTTCTTGGTGGACTCCGCCTCGGGCTTGTCGTCGGTCATCGGGCCTCTGCCATGGGTCGCGGCCCCCGGGATAGCACCGCGGAGGAGCAGCGAAAAGTTGCCCGGCGGCGAGACCCGGTGCGAAGGGTCGAGGATGATGCAGGCTGCCGGCTCGTCCTGTTGCGTGTGCGGTGCTGCCGACGCGCGCACGCTCGTCGACGTCGTCCTCCGCGGCGGGGCGCGCTCCACGCTCTGCGGCTCGCACGCGCTCATGCACCGGCGGTCGACGATCCAGGCCACGAGCGAGCTCGAGCTGCGGCGTCTGCTCCGCGACCGGCGCGGCCGGCGCGACCGCCGGGAGGAGAACGACGAGCTGGGCGCGGCCTTGAACGCGGCGTTCAACGGCGACAAGCGCGGACCCGAGCGCCGGCGCGCCTGAGCACCCGCAGGTGCACGTCGAGGGCTTCCGGACCCCTGTCTCGGCGGCCGCCGATGCGCCGTTGGCGGCCCTCGATACGCCGGCGGGCTCCGCTCCGTTGCCGTGCGGAGGACCTGTCGTATAAGTGACCCGACCATGGCGCTCTACCTCGTGACCGGCGGCGCGGGCTTCATCGGCTCGTCCATCGCCGAGACGCTCCTCGCAGGCGGCGACTCCGTCCGCATCCTCGACGACTTCTCGAGCGGCCGCCGCGAGAACCTCGCCAGCCTGCCGGGCAGGCACGAGCTCGTGGAGGGCACCATCGTCGACCCGAAGACCGTCGCGGCCGCGATGCGCGGCGTCGAGGTCGTCTTCCACGAGGCCGCCATCCCCAGCGTCTTCCGCTCTGTCGAGGACCCCGCGTCGACCATGCTCGCCGGCGTCCAGGGGACGACCGTCGTCCTCGACGCCGCGCGCCGCGCGGGAGTGAAGCGTGTCGTCTTCGCCGCGAGCTCCTCGGCCTACGGCGACACGCCGACGCTGCCCAAGATCGAGACGATGACGCCGCAGCCGCTCTCGCCCTACGCGGTGAGCAAGCTCACGTGCGAGCACCTCATGCGCGTCTTTGCGCAGCTCTACGGCCTCGAGACGGTGAGCCTCCGGTACTTCAACGTGTTCGGCCCGCGGCAGGACCCGAAGAGCGAGTACGCCGCGGTCGTGCCGAAGTTCGTCACCGCGGCGCTGCGCAGGGAGCGGCCCATCGTCTTCGGCGACGGCGAGCAGACGCGCGACTTCTGCTACATCGAGAACGCCGTCCGGGCGAACCTGCTGGCGGCGAGCACGCCGAAGAAGCTGGCCGGCGAGGTCGTCAACGTCGCCTGCGCCGAGCGCACCTCGCTCAACCAGCTCCTGCGCATCGTCGGCGAGCTCACGGGGGCGCGCCTCGATCCGGAGCACAAGCCGGCGCGCGCGGGCGACGTGCGCGACTCGCTCGCGTCGATCGACGCGGCGCGGGACCTGATCGGGTACACGCCGGCGGTCGACGTGCGCGAGGGCCTGAAGAAGACGATCGAGGCGCTCCGCGCGAGGGGCTAGATCAGCCGCTTCTCCAGCTCCTCGCGCACGATCAGCTCCCGCGTGCGCTGCGATCGGTCGCCGGCGAGCGCGTAGATCTCGCTGCGGACCGACTGGCTCGAGAGGAGCATCTCGTCGAACCATTGCCTTCCCATCGCGAGCACGACCGCGCGCGTCCGCGCCCGCACACTCGCCGTGATGGCCCCGTCCTGGAGGAGCGAGAGCTCCCCGAAGACGTCGCCCTCGTGCATCGTGGGGTACGCGATCTCGCGGCCCTCGGCGGAGCGGTGGAAGACCTCGCAGCTCCCGCGCAGGAGGAGGAAGAAGCCCTTCGCGGGGTCACCCTGCACGAGGAGGAGCGCGCCCGCCGGATGCGTCTCGACGCGCACCACCTGGACGAGCGCGTCGCGGTGCCCCTCGACGATGAGGTGAAAGAGGCGACTGGCGCGCGCCACGTTCGCGACGAGCCGCTCCTTGTAGAAGCGCTCGAGCGCGCGGCCGACGTCGGGGTGCGTCGCCACGACCACGTCGAGGTCGCGCCGGTGCAGGCGGAGGAGCTCTCCCGGGCCGAGCGCCTCGACCGTCGCGAAGCGCGGCGCGCCCGAGAGGAGCGACATCTCGCCGAAGAACTCGCCCTCGCCCATCTCGGCGAGCGTGCGTGTCGCCCCGTCGTCCGCGCGCCTGTGCACGCGGAAGCGACCCTGCGCGATGAAGTACATGCAGGCGCCGTCGTCGCCCTCCTCGATGACGACCTCACCCTCGGCCACGCGGACCGGCTCGAACCGCGCGACGACGGACGACAGCGACGCGCCGTCGAGCGACGAGAACGGGGGGACGGCGGTGAAGGCTGCGAGGGCGGCCGGAGGCACGGTGCGAGCGTACAACGGCCGGCCCGGTTCGGGGGACCCCGCGGCTCGTCTCAGCGCGTCCGGCTGATCGCCCGCTCCTCGACGTCCTGGAAGCGCTCGACGAGCGTGCGCACGAGGACCCCCATCCACGACCCCGCCTGGAGCTCCCGCGCGAGCGCCTCGCGCGTGATCACCATCGCCGTCACCTCGTCGATCGCCGTCACCGTCGCGCTCCGCGGCCGGTCCGACACGAGCGCGAGCTCGCCGAACGCCTCGCCCGGCCCCATCTCGCGCAGGCGCACCTGCTCGCCGCTCGCGCCGCCCACCCGACGCGTCACCTCGCACCGCCCCTTCGTCACGATGTACGCCGCGTCGCCCGGATCGCCCTCGCGCAGGATCACCGTCCCCGCCGCGAACACGCGCGACCCGAACCACAGGCCCTCGCGGAGCGCGCGCTCCACCTCGAGCTTCAGCGCCTCGGCGCTCGGCGTCCGGTCGGCGGCGTTCTTCGCGAGGGCCTTCATCGCGATCGCGCAGAGGGACGGCGCGATGGGGACGCCCGGGCACACCGCGGCCGGGTCGCGCACGACGCCCTTGCGCGCGAGCTCCAGCGTGTCCGACTGCGACGAGCCCTGGTGCGGCGCGTGGCCCGTGAGGATCGCGTAGAGGAGCCCCCCGAGCGCGTACACGTCGGTGCGCGCGTCGATGAGGTTCGTGCGCCCCCACGCCTGCTCGGGCGCCATGTACTGCGCGGTCCCGAGCGCGAAGCCGATGCCGTCCCACTCGTCCGGTCGGTTCGCTCGCACCTTCGAGCCCGGCAGGAGGCGCGCGATGCCCCAGTCCATCACGTAGACCTGCCCGTACTGGCCGAGCATCACGTTGTCCGGCTTGAGGTCGCAGTGAACGACGCCCAGACTGTGCGCGAACGCCATCGCGTCGCACACGCGAAGGAACGCCTGGAGGAGCTCCCAGAGAGCGGCGTCGGTGCGGCCCGCCACGGGCGAACGGCTGATGGCCTCGCGCAGGGTGACGCCCTCGACGAGCTTCATCGTGAAGTGCCTGGGCGTCCCGCCCTCGTCGACGACGAAGTCGTACAGCGGCACGACGTTCGGGTGGTCGAGCTGCCCGGTGACGCGCGCCTCGAGCACGAAACGCCGTGCGGCGACGGGGTCGGCGGCCGACTCGGGATCGATGAGCTTCATCGCCGCCTGCCGGCCGATCGCGCGATCGTAGACGCGATGGACCACACCCATCCCGCCGCGGCCGAGGACGCCGACCTCCTCCATGCGGGGGCCGTCCGGGTCGACCACGACGCGCGCGGCGTGCTCTTGCCCACGAGACTCGAGGCGTTCGTCGAGCGTCGGCGCCTGCACCGGAAGCGTCCCCTCCACGGCCGGCACGCGCTCCGCGACCGTCCGTTCCTCGTCGCGCGAGTCCTTCACCATCGCTTCGCCGGATGAGCGTATCGTGTTCAGTCTCACGAAGGGGTGACAATGGTCGACGAGAACGTCGCGACACGCATCCTGCGGTACCTCGACCTGGAAGAGGTCGACACGGTGTTCGGCATTCCGGGCGGGGCCCTCGGGAACGTGCTCGTGTCCCTCAAGGACGCGCGCCAGCGGATGACCTACGTCGTCTGCCGGCAGGAGACCGGCGCGGCGTACGCCGCCGACGGCTACCACCGGGCCACGGGCAAGCTCGGGGTCGTCATGGTGACGTCGGGGCCGGGCGCGACCAACGCGCTCACCGGCACGATGAACGCGCAGGCGGACGGCTCGGCCGTGCTCACGCTGTCCGGCGAGGTTCCCGAGGTGAACTTCGGGATGGGCTACCTCCAGGAGGGCATCGACGGCCGCCTCGACGTCGACGCCGTCTACCGCGCCGCGACGGGCTACAGCTCCGTCCTCACGTCGCCGGCGCAGACCGGGACGATCGTCGGCCAGGCGCTCCGCGACGCGCTCACGATCCCGCGGCAGGCCGTCCACCTCAGCCTCCCGAACGACGTCGCCGGCCAGACGGTGCCCGCGAACGTCGTCTTCCCGCCCTCCACCTCGAGCTACCGCGCGACCCCCGGCGGCGTCTCGCTGGTCGAGGCCCGCCGCGCGCTCGAGCTCCTCGTCGCCGCGAAGCGGCCGCTCGTCCTCGTGGGCAACGGGTGCCGGTTTCCCCTCCGCGGCCCGCACCGCGCGAAGCTCGCCGCCCTCGCCGATCGCTACGGCATCCCCCTCGCGACGACGCCCGACGGCAAGGCGGTCTTCCCCGAGGAGCATCCGCTCTCGCTCCGCGTCTACGGCACCGGCTCGTGCGAGTGGCCGTACTACTGGTTCACGCCGACGCTCGTCGACCCCTCGTCGCCGCCCTACGACATGCTGCTCGTCCTCGGGTCGCGCCTCGGCGGCTTCGCGACCAACAAGTGGGACCCGCGGCTCGTGCCGAAGGGGCCCGTCGTCCAGGTCGACGCCGACGCCTCCGTCATCGCGCGCGCCTTCCCGGTGGAGCTCGGGATCGTCGGCGAGGTGGGCGCGTTCCTCGACGCACTCGACGTCCTGTCGAAGGAGTTCCCGCCCGACCCCGCCGCCGTCGCTGCGCGCAAGAAGCTCGTCGCCGCCATCCACGACCGGTCGCCCTTCGCCGATCCGAAGGCGCGCGACTCCGAGGAGGTGCCGATGCACCCGGCGGCGCTCATGAAGTGCATCGACGGGTCGCTGCCCGACGGCGCGATGGTCTTCACCGACGCGGGCAACTGCGTCGGCTGGGTCGAGCATTACCTCGTGCCGCGCGAGGGCATCGAGGTCCACAGCGCGCTCGACATGGGGCCGATGGGCTTCGGCGTAGGCGCGACGATGGGCGCCAAGCGCGGCGCGCCGGACCGCACGTGCGTCGGCGTCGTCGGCGACGGGGCGTTCATGATGCACGGCAACGAGGTCTCGACGGCGCACGCGCACGGCATCGGCGCGATCTGGGTCGTCCTCTACGACGACGACCTCCACATGGTCACGCAGGGGCAGGAGCAGTTCTTCCCCGACCCGAAGGACCCGACGGCGTGGGAGCACCTCTACCGGCTCGGCAGCCCCGACATCCCCGCGTTCGCGCGCGCTCTCGGCGCCGAGGCCTACGACGTGAAGTCGCCGCGCGAGGCGAGCGACGCGCTCCGCAAGGCGTACGAGGGGGCGGCGAAGGGGAGGCCGCAGGTCGTCGTCGCGCGCATCGATCCGAGGCCAGTGCCGCCGTACTACCAGAAGGGACCGGGGTCACGACAATGAGCACATCGAGCACGCCCGAGGTTCGCGACGTCGCGATCGTCGGTGGGGGAGTGAGCGGCGTCTACACGGGGTTCCGCCTGCTCGGGGCCGACCTGTCGAAGTCGGCGCTCCTGCGCGGCTGGGCCGGGGCCGCGAGCTCCGGGGGCGCCGCGGGCAAGCTCTCCGTCTCGGTGTTCGAGACGAGCGACCGGATCGGCGGGCGGCTCCTCTCGGCGCGCGCGCCCGGAGCGCCGCACGTCGTCTGCGAGCTCGGGGGCATGCGGTACATGTCGTCGCAGACGCTCGTGAAGTGCCTCGTCGAGAACGAGCTCCGGCTTCCGACGAAGCCGCAGGTCGTCGACAAGCCGGAGAACCTCGCGTACCTGCGGGGGCGCCGCCTGCGCCAGGGCCAGCTCACGAAGGAGCCGGACGTGATCCCCTACGACCTCGCCTGGAACGAGCGCGGGCAGGACCCGTCGGGGCTCATGGGCACGGCGCTCGCGCAGGTCATCCCCGGCGTCGACAAGCTCTCGGGCCCCGCACTCCGCAAGATGCTCGACGCGTTCCGCCTCGACGACAAGCCGCTCCGCGAGCACGGCTTCTGGAACGTCGTCGCGCGCGCGATGAGCCACGAGGCGTACGCCCTCTCGACCGCGACGGTGGGGTACGACTCGCTCGGCGCGAACGGAAACGCGGTCGACCAGACGTTCGAGTACTTCGACTTCACGCCGACGACGAAATACAGCCTCTTCGTCGACGGCTACGAGACCGTTCCGTGGAAGCTCCGCGACGGGTTCGTCGCGGCGGGCGGCAAGGTCGAGATGGGCGCGACGCTGCGCGCGTTCGACGCGGCGAAGATGCCCGACGGATCGCAGGGCGTGCTCCTCCAGTTCCGCGACCGGCCGCCGCTCCTCGCGCGGGCGCTCGTCCTCGCGATGCCGCAGCGGTCGCTGCGCATGCTCGACGTGGTGGGCCCCGTGCTCACCGACCCGGTAGTGCAGGAGCTCATCGGCAGCGTCTTTCCCGTGCCGCTCTTCAAGATGTTCCTCGCGTATCCGTTCCCGTGGTGGGAGTCGGTCGGCGTCAAGGAGGGGCGCTCGCTCACCGACACGATGGTGCGCCAGTGCTACTACTGGGCCGTCGAGGGGCAGCAGCCGGGCGCGGACCCGAAGAACACCAACGCGCTCCTCATGGCGTACGACGACCTGTCGAACGTCCTCTTCTGGGGCGGCCTGAGGGGCTTCACGAGCTACGCGCGAAGGGTCGGGGCGAGCCTGGGGGCGGGCGCAGGCGCAGGGGGGCCGATGCGAGCGCTCAAGATGTTCGCGGACCGGCTCGCGCCGAACGCGTCGCCCGGCGACGACAACTGGCGCATCAACCGGGCGCCCGAGACGATGGTCGCCGAGATGCACCGCGAGATCGTCGAGATGCACGGCGTGAAGTACGCGCCCGAGCCCTACGCGGCCGCGTACCACGACTGGTCCGACGATCCGTACGGCGGCGGAGTGCACTTCTGGAACGTGGGCTACGACTCCACCGCGGTGATGGACCGCATGACGCAGCCGCGGCCGGACTTCCCCTGCTACGTCTGCGGCGAGGCGTACTCGCAGGGGCAGACGTGGGCGGAGGGCGCGCTGCAGACGGCGGAGATCGTGCTTCAGCAGCGGTTCGGGCTCGCGCCCCCGCCGTGGGTGAAGTGATGGGGGTGGGAGAGGGTGCGGGCGCGGGCGCGAGGATCGTCGGGACGGGGTGGGCGGTGCCGGCGAACGTGCGGACGAACGACGATCCCATCTTCGACTGGCTGAAGAAGCACCACCCCCACGGCCAGGACCTCTTCAAGGGGTACAAGGACCGGCGCGTCCTCGCGGAGGGCGAGGGGCTCGACACCCTCACCGTGCCGGCCGCGCTCCAGGCGCTCGAGATGGCGAAGGTGGCCCCGGCCGACGTGGACCTGCTGATGGGCACGTGCTCGGCGGGGCCGTACGTGACGCCCGACGAGCTGGCGCGGTTGCCGGCGCTCCTGCGGATGGCGCCGCGCGTCTGGACGGTCCCACTCCGGGACGACTTCTCGAACTACAACGCCGCGCTCTGGTTCGCCGACGCGCTCGTGCGCGCGGGGCGCATCCGCACGGCGCTCGTGGTGTGCGCGGGCGACTGGACGCGGCGCGTGGACTACCACACGCCGCAGTCGATCAGCGCGGCCGACGGCGCGGGCGCCGCGGTGATCACGGCGACAACGGGCGCCGCGGGCGGCGGCGGCGCGGCGACGCCGCAGGCGTTCGAGGTGGTGGACTGCGAGACGACGACGGACGCGTCGTGGTTCGGGACGATGTACATGCAGGGCGAGGAGGTGCGTTGCGGCCACGAGGACGACCACGAGCACGGGGACCTCTACACGAAGGCGTTCTTCCAGATCACCGAGGCGGGGCAAGAGGGGTTCCAGACGTTCGGCGCGAAGGAGCCGCCGAAGGCAGCGGCCCGCCTGCTGGCGCGCAACGGCGTGCGGTCCAAGGACGTGACGCTGATCTCGCACCAGGCATCGAGTGTGCTCATCGACGCGTGGCAGCAGGCGATCCAGCCGGGCGCGTACCTCCACACGCTGGAGCAGTTCGCGAACATGACGGTGGCGAACATCCCGCTCGACGTCGCGTACTACTGGGAGAAGATCGCGACGGACTGGATCGTACTGCTCGCCGTGGGCATCGACATGCACACGAACGCGATGCTCCTGAAGCGCGCCTAGCCGAGCGCACGCGAGCCGTAGGCTCCCCCCGGCGGAAGGACGCCCTCAGCCGCAGGCGAGGCGCGCGTAGGACCGGTCGCGATCGCCGAGGATGTCCTCGATGCGGGACGCGAGAGCCTCGACGCCCATGCGGCGAACCGTCTCGAGGTTGGCGCGCGCGATCTGCTCCGCGAGCGGCGGCTCGGGGGCGTTCTCGAGCGCGCCGTCGAGCATCGTTACGTCGACGAAGTGCGTCCCTTGGGGGGTGCGGCGGCGCACCCGGTGCAGGCTGCTCATGCGCACGACCTGCACGCACGGATCGGGACTGCGACGGAGGAAGGGGACGAGGCGCTCGGCGTCCTTCAGATCGGGCGCGGCGTCCGGGTGGAACGCGGCGAGCGCGAAGGGCGCCTCGCCCGCTGGACGGCGGCCCGCGTCGAGGGTGCGGAGCTCCGCCACGAACCGATCGAAGGCGGCCTTCGCCGGCCGCCGCGGATAGATCAGGAAGCCGATCTCGACCTCCGGCAGCGCGATCCACCCGTCGAGGAGCTTCAGCGACGCCAGGGCAGCCGCGTCACCGGATTCGAGCACCACGGACGTTCGCATCCGCCCCAGGCGACGCGAAACCTCGGCCCAGGGGCAGAGGCCGCACGCCTCGACCACCTCGACGAGGTAACGCTGGTGGAGACGCTCGGCCTCGCGCCGCCAGGCGTCCTGCGCTAGCCCGTCCTCGTCTCGGTATGCGTTGGCCACGGCCGCATTCCAGCGCATCTCGCGCGCGAGGGCTACTGGGTCGATGGCCCGGAGACGCAACCGGGCTCACTCTGCGTACCCGATGGCTCCCGGTCATCCCCCGCGCAGCGCCCGCACCTTCGCCTCTGCGCCCCACCGCGCGTACGCATCGACTGCGTTCGTCAGCAGGCTGGCGTCGACCCGCGCCGCGCGTTCGTACGCCACCGCCGCGTGCTGCACGAACCCTTCTGCCTCCGCGAGCGATGCCGCCGCCGCGAACGTCGAGAGCGCGCCCTCGCGATCCCCGTCTCGGGCCCGCAATGCGCCGTCGAGCAACGCGGCCAGGTGCGCGAAGTTCGCCGGGCACAGCTCGGCCCAGCGCGTGACGAGCGCCGCGCCGGCCCGTGCCTGATCGACGAGCCCCTCGTCGATCTCCGCGAGCGTCCGGAAGAGCACCAGGTCGATCTCCGCCACCTGCCCCGCGATTGCGCCGTGCAGCGGCCCGATGCGGGCCGCCCAGCCGAGCGCCCCCGCAGCGTCGCCGAAGAGCGCGTGGAGCTTCACGCGCGACACGAGGTAGTAGCCGATCTGGTTGTAGAAGTCGGTGGCCGTGATCGACGCGACGTCGCGCTCCTCGTCGACCGCGTCGTCGCTCAGCGACAGCGGCGCGCGCGTCCGACCTGCGATGGCCTTGGCCACCTGCATCTCGTGCACGCAGTGGAACGCGGCGTTCACCACGCGCCCGCCGTTGCGCTCGCGCATCGTCGCCGCCAGCTCCGCCACCTCGCCGAGCGGGCGGCCCGCGGCGGCGGCGTAGACGACGTGCCCCGACAGGTTGTAGCAGCCGAACAGGACGTCCCCCGTCGCGAGCCCCGCCTCTGCCGCTTCGAGGCTTCGCGCGACGCTCTCGCGCAGCGGCCGGAGCCAGTGCGCGTGGAACCAGTCGTGGACGAAGGCGACCCGCGCCCGCGCCGCACCGCCCTGCCGAGCGTCGAGCGCCAGCGCGAGCTCGCTCCACGCGTGCGCGCCGCGCGGGTCCTCGTGGACGGCCCTGTGAATGACGGAGTACGTCGAGTACACGTCGGGCGCCGCGTTGCCGTGGGACAGGACGAGGTCGAGCATCGTGAGGCCGAGGAGCGCGTAGAGGTCCGGGCGCCCCGCCTGGAACGTGAAGGGCGCCAGCTCGAGAAGGACCCCGATCGTGCGCAGCGCCACCGGGTCCTTCATGTCCGGGAGATCGAGCATCGCGGTCGGCACGCGGCCGGCGATGCGCCCCATGGTCGCGCCGACGAGCTCTCCGATACGCGCGCCCACGGCGGCCGGATCGCGCGGGAGCGTCACGCCGAGGAGCTCTGCGCCCTCCATTCCGAGCTCCACCGACTGGCGTGCGAGGCCGATGCGAAACGCGCGGACCGACGCGCGCTCGAGATAGCCGGCGGCGCGCTCGGCGTTGCCGGCGTTGCGGTGGTGGTACGCGAGGACGACGAGGTACGGATCGAGGTCGGCGCCGTGCTGGGCCTCGATGCGCGCTGCGACCTGGCCGTGGAGCACGCGCCTCTGCTCGAAGAGGAGCATCCCGTAGGCGACGTCGCGCACGAGCTCGTGACGGAAGCGGTAGGTGGCGCCTGCCGCGGGCGCGAGGAGCTGTGCCTCGATGAGCGCCGCGAGGTGCGCGTCCACCGAGCGCGCTCCGTCGGCGCTTGGATAGACGTGCTCGAGCATCGCGCGCTCGAACGTCGCGCCGACGACGCTCGCCACCTTGATGGCGAGCTGCGTGGCGGACGACAAGCGATCGAGGCGCGCGGTGATCGCCCCCTCGACGGTCGCCGGAAGCTCGACGGTCGCCAGGTTCACGCCCGGCGCGAACGCGCATCGGCCGCCTTCGCGCGTGACCGCCCGGGACTCGACGAGCGATCGCGCGAGCTGCTCGGCAAACAGGGGATTGCCCGCGGAGCGCCCGTGGACGCGATCGAGGACAGCCGCGTCGACCTCGTTCACGCCGAAGCTCGACGCGAGGAGCGCGGCGGTCGCCTCGCGCGGGAGACCCGTGATCGCGCGGCGCACGCCGCCCGCCCTCTCGAACGCCGCCAGCTCGTCGAACCCCTCGGCCCTCGACGTGCCCACGAGGAAGAGGCCCGGGACGGCCGCGCCGACGACGTCTCGCACGAGGTCCCACGACGCGGCATCGCCCCAGTGGAGGTCCTCGAGCAGGAGGAGGAGCGGCCGCCGCGCTGCCGCGCGACGCAGGAGCGCGACGCAGAGATCGCGCGTCCGCTTCGCGCGCACCTGGCCGACGAGGGGTGCGGTCGCGCTGCCGTCGGTCATGCCGAGCGAGACGAGCGGTTCGAGGAGCGGCACGTACGGCGCGTCCGCCTCGCCCGCCGTCGCGGCGAGGGACGCCGCGTCGGTCGCGCCGAGCACGGCGAGCACCGCCGCGAAGACACCGCGCCACGCATGGTACGGAGAGGCTCGATCCACGGACTGCGCCGCACCCGCGCAGGCGAGGAGCCCCTGCCCTTCTGCACGCACGACGAGGTCCGCGCAGAGCCGCGACTTGCCGATGCCCGGTTCGCCCTCGAGCACCGTCGCCGCCGGTGCGTGGCCGGCGCGGGCCTCCTCGACACCCCCGGCGAGCGCCGCCCGGTCTGCGGCGCGACCGACGAGGTCTCCCGCCGCGCGCGCCGCCGCCGCGACGTCGCTTCCCACCGACGACACCGCGACCGGCGCGGCGAAACCTTTCACGACGACCGGCGGCTGCGCCTCGAGCGCGACGCGCCCGCGCGCCACGCGCGCCGTCTGCTCGTCGCAGAGCACCTGCCCGGCCGCGGCCACCTGCGAGAGGCGCGACGCGAGGTTCATGGCGACGCCCGTGACGGCGTACTCGCGGCGGTGGATCGAACCCACCGTGCCGCAGACGACGCGTCCGCTGGCGACGCCCGCCGCCGCGCGAAGCCCGCGTGCGTCGAGGGCGAGGACCACGTCGCGCGCGAACGCCGCCGCGCGCGAGGCGTCGTCGGAGCCGGCGAACGGCGGCACGCCCGTCAGCGCGACCAGGGTCCAGCCCTTGTCGTCGAGTACCAGCTCCTTGAAGAAGGCCTCGTGCTTCGCCGCGAGCGCGCCGCACTGCGCGAGCACGTCCGGCACGTCCGCGTCGGCCAGCCCGCGCAGCGAAACGAAGACGGCCGTCGTGCGACGCAGCTCCGCGAGCCAGTCGAGATGCCCGCTGTCGATGCGATCGAGCACCGGGCGAGGAACGAAGCGGCGGAGGTCGTCGGGGGTGGGGGGGCGCGCGGGCGTGGGCGTGGGCGTGGGCGCGGGCGGAGGGGCGAGGGCGGGGGCTACGAGGACTTCGCCCGGGCCGGCCTTGGGGGCCCACGCGGCGAGGGCTGCGACGGGTGAACCTGCGAGGACGAAGTGCTCGCCGTGCGCGTCGCGGAGGGCCGCGACGGTGCCCGCCGTCACGACCACGCGCACCGCGAGCGGCGCGCCGTCGGGCATCGCGGGGCGCGCGGCGGCCTGGATCGCGCGGCCGCACGCCTCGGCCGTGCGCGTCGCCTCCGCGAGCGTGCGGCCCTCGGCGGGGACCACCGCCAGGAGCGCGTCCCCCACGAAGCGGATCACCTCGCCGCCGTGCTCGGCCACGACCCGGAGCTGCGGCGCGTACTGCGCGTCGAGCAGCGCGCTCACCTGCTCGATGCCCCGAGGGCCGGCGTCGACGAGCGGGGCGACGCGCGAGGTGAAGCTCACGGCGTCGACGAACAGGACGGCCGCCTCGCGCGGTCGGGAGCCGCCGGCGACCAGGCGCGGGACGAAGCTGGCGATGGCGTCGGCGTCGCGAGGCGCGGCGGACATATCCCGAATGGTACAGCGGCGCGCTGCGGGTGCGCGGACGTTCTCGCGCAGCTCGCGCAGGTCGATCGCGCCTCACTCCCGGACGATGCCGACCTCCATCGTGGCCAGGCGTGCGGCGTCGGACACGAGCTCGGCGCGCGCGATGCGACCGCCCGCGAACTCGAAACGCATGACGCGCTGGAGCTTGCCGCGCGGGGCGAAGACGAGGCCGATGGTGCCCTCGACCATCGCCACGTGCACGTCGCCCGCCAAGCGCCCGAACGCCACCGCGCCGCGCGCCCAGGCGTCGGCGCCGCGGATCTCGCGCGGCCCCTTGCCCGCCGCACCGACGCCCGCGCCGTCGGTGTGGACGACGACGTCCGGATCGAGCACCGCGACGATGCCCGCGAAGTCGCCGCCGCGCAGCGCCCGGAGGAAGGCCTTCACGACCTCGCGCTGCTGGCCGAGGTCCGCCTCGGTCGTCGCCGGCGTGCCCTGCACGCGACGGCGCGCACGGCTCGCGAGCTGGCGCGCCGCGGCTGGCGTGCGCGCCACGACGGGGCCGATCTCCTCGAACGACATACCGAAGAGGTCGTGCAGCACGAACGCCAGGCGCTCGGCCGGCTCGAGGCGCTCGAGGACGACGAGGAGCGCCACCCCGACCGAGTCCGCGAGCAGCGCATCGCCCTCGGGGTCCGCGCCCGAGCCTGGGGCCGCGTCCGACGCGCGGTCGGCCGCGTGCGCCTCGAGCGGCTCCTCGGGGTGGGCCTCGCGGGCGCGCAGCATGTCGAGGCACACGCGCGCGACGACCGTGGTGAGCCATCCGCGGAGGTTCGCGACGTCGGTCGTGTCCGTACGCTGCAGGCGCAGCCACGCTTCCTGCACGGCGTCGTCCGCTTCGCTGAGCGAGCCGAGCATGCGGTACGCCACGCCGCGCAGGTGGTTGCGGCTCTCCTCGAACGGTCTCGCGAGGTCGTCGGAGGGTCTTGCAAGGTCGCGCTCGTTCACGGTCACACTCCTCGTTCGCGGTTCGTCATAGCGATGACGGACGGCGCCGCCCGGATGTGACCGGGCGCCGCACGATTCCGTCGAGGACACTCGACCATGCAAGCCAGGCTGAAGAACCCCGCGGTGCTCCTCCCCGACCTGATGCCGCCGTTCCAGGCGCTCAACGCGGTCATCGAAAAGAGCGGCCTGCCCCCCAAGACGGCGGGGCTGGCCCACCTGCGCGCGAGCCAGATCAACGGCTGCGCCGTGTGCATCGACATGCACGTGCGGATGGGCAAGAAGCACGGCGAGACGGAGGAGCGCCTCATGACGGTGAGCGCGTGGCGCGAGGCGCCGTACTTCACCGAGGCCGAGCGCGCGGCCCTCGCGCTGACCGAGGCCGTGACGCGCCTCGCCGACAGGCCCGACCCGGTGCCCGACGACGTGTGGAACGAGGCGGCGAAGCACTTCGACGAGAAGGCGCTCGCGGGCCTCGTGACGCAGATCGCCCTCGTCAACGTGTACAACCGCATGAACGTCGCCACGCGCCAGATCGCCGGCAAGCAGAGCTGGTAGCCGGGGTTCGCCCGGCGCGAGGCGATCCGCCCACGACCGCGTACTCTGGGCGACCGATGCAGCACCTTCCGGGTCGGTCCCTGCGACGCCTGTTCCTCCTGGTCCTGCTCGCGACGTGCGCCTGCCACCGTCAGCGCGCGCCCGCGGCGGGGCCAGGCGCGATCGTGCGCATCGCGCTGCCGGGACGACCGGCGTCGGAGGCCGAGAGCGCGGCGACGGCGATCGAGCACGCGTGCGCTCGCGTCGAGCACCTGACGAAGCTGCGGAGCGCGAGCGAGGACGGCGCCGCGACGGTGTGGCTGGAGCTCGAGCCGAACGAGGACGCGGACGCGGCGCTGCGCGGGGCGCAGGCGTGCGTGCGCGACGCGCGAGCGACGCTCCCGCTCGAGGCCGGCACGCCGTGGGTGGCGCGGGCGCCGGGGCCCGTGGTGGCGCGCTGGGTGTGGAGCGGAGCAGTCCCGCGCGTCGAGCTCGGCGAGCTCCTCGAGGAGGCGCACGAGTCGCTCGCGCAGATCGCCGGCGTGGCGTCCGTCGGCGAGTGCGGCAAGGCGCGCCGGCGGATCCTCGTGGACGCCGACGCTCGCAAGCTCGCGGCGTTCGGTCTCACCGTACCGGACCTGGTGGCGGCGGTCACGTCGTCGTCGCGCGCGGCGGGTGGCGCGCCTCCGCCGGGGGCCTCCGGGCCGGTCGACGCGCTCGAGGAGATCCCGGTCGACGCGAAAGGGCCCGTGCCCGTGCGCCTGCGCGACGTGGCGACCGTGCAGGACGGCGCGGAGGACGACGCGTGCACGGCGTTCGACGGAACGACCTTCGTCGCCGAGACCGTCGTGCGCGCCCGCATGGACGCGGACGCGGCGAGCGTCGCGAAGGCGCTCACCGCGAAGATGGCCGAGCTGGGGCGGGCGCTCCCGGCGACGATCGCAGTGCGCCCGTTCGCCGCCGCGCGCGTCTTGACGGTGGACCCAACGCTCGGGATGGATCCACGCGAGGCGCGGCAGATCGCCGAGGTCGCGCGCCCGGTGGCCGGCGGCGCGATGGTCCTCGAGTTCGGCGCGACCGATCCACGCGAGCCTGCACACGGCGCGCGCCTGCTTCTGGCGGCGGGCGACGACGCGACCGCCGAGCACGTGCTCCAGGCGCTCCGCGCGCTGCCCCTCGTGCGATCCGCGGGCGAGCCGAACGCGGCGATGATCCTGGCGTCGCCGGATCGCTCGAAGCTCGACGCTGCGGCCCGCGAGCTCGCAACGCGCCTCGGCCCGCAGGTGGTCGAGCGCGTGGGAATGAACGAGCTGGGGGAGCCCGAAGCCCGCATCGACGAGGCGATGGCGAAGCGGCTCGGGGTCCCCGTGGAAGACGTGCGCACCGTGCTCGCTGCGAACCGCGGCGTGCCGGCGGGGACGTGGTCGAGCGGGGCAATCTCGGTGCCCCTGGCGGTGCGCGCGAAGTCGTCGCTCGAGGACCGGTTCGTGCGCGGCACGGCGGGCTTCGTCCCGGTGAGCGCGATGGTAGTGATGACGACGGAGCCCCGGCCGGTGACGGCCCTCCACGACGGGCAGTTTCCCGCGGTGGAGCTCCGCGTCGAGGCGCGCGATCCGGGCACCCTGCGGTCCCTGTGGGCCCCGCCGGCGGGCGTCTCGCTCCGGGTGGACCCGATCGCCCCGGCACGCTGACGGCACCCGTGCGCCCCCCGTGCGTTCTTGGCGCGAACGCCGCGCCATTGCCGGGTATCGTAGCGGCTCGTCTCGCCGCCTTCGCGGCGGGTGGAGGGAACGAAGTCATGAACGTCTACAAGGCAGTGGCGCTCACGTTCGCCGTCGCGACGGCCATCACCGCGGGAGCACACGTGGCGTCCGCGCAGGGTGCCGGGCAATGCGGCAACCAGCCGAACATGTGGAACGCGCTCGTCGAGCTGCGCAACGCGCGCGTCGCACTCGATCGCGCGGCGGCCGACAAGGGCGGCTTCCGCGTGCAGGCGGTCGAATGGACGAACCGTGCCATCGGAGCGACCGAGCGCGGGTGCGCGGTCGCGAACGGGCGTTGAGGAGGCGCGCCATGAAGACGAACAAGAACCCGTGGAAGCTGCTCGCCGCTCTCTCGATCGCCGCGTTCGGCGTGTCGCTCGCCGTCGCGTGCACACCTGCGGCGCCCCCCGGCCCGGCCGCGTGCAATAACCAACCCAACATGGCCGCCGCCATCCTCTCCCTCGACCGCGCCCACGACTGGCTCCTGCGCGCGGAGCAGAACAAGGGCGGCTGGCGCGACGAGGCCATGCGCTCCACCGACGGCGCCCGCTCCGCCACCATCGCCGGCTGCCAGTACGCCGACACCCACTAGGCGCGTTTCACTCCCGAGAGGGGGAAACAGGAAGGTCAGAAGATCAGAAGGCGAGAGGGGTCTTCGCATGGCTGCACGGGGGTGAAGGCTCGCGTGCACCTCGAAAAGGGGAACAGGGGGGAGATCTGCGCCTTCCCCCGTGCAATCGGGTGAACACCCCCTCTCGCCTTCTGATCTTCTGACCTTCCTGTTTCCCCCGCTCGCTCTCCCCTTCGTGCGCATCGAGCCCCTTCGCGCGCCGCCGGGTTTGCGCGCTTCGCGGGCGTCCCTAGGCTCATGGGCACGATGCCCTCGCCGTTTCCCCCGAGCTTGCCCCTTCCGCCGGTGCTCCAGATGGCGCGCTGGCTGCGCGCGCCGTTTCCGATGCTCGACGAGTGCCACGCGCGCTTCGGGGACTATTTCACGCTTCGCCTGCCTCGATTGCCGCGCGTCGTCCTCGTGGCGGACCCGCTCGCGGTGAAGGACGTGTTCGGCCTCGGGCCCGACCAGGGCCACGCCGGCAAGGCGAACTTCGTCCTCAAGCCCGTCGTCGGGCAGCATTCGCTCTTGCTCCTCGACGGGGCGGAGCACATGCGGCAGCGCAAGATGATGATGCCCGCGTTCCACGGCGAGCGCATGAACGCCTACGGCCAGACGATGCTCGACATGACGCACGACGAGATCGACCGCCTGCCCGTCGGCGCGCGGTTCTCTGCGATGCGTCCCATGCAGAACATCACGCTCCAGGTCATCCTGCGCACCGTCTTCGGCGTCGAGGAGGGCCCGCGCCTCGCCGAGCTCGCGACCGTCCTCCGGACGATGCTCGACGCCACCTCGAACCCCATCCTCATCCTCACCTTCCTCCAGCGCGACCTCGGGCCGCTCACGCCGTGGGGGCGCTTCGTCCGGCACGCGGCGCGCGCTAGCGAGCTCCTTCGCGCCGAGATCCGGCGCGGGCGCGCGCAGGGGACCGCGGGGCGCGCGGACGTCCTCGCGATGCTGCTCGACGCACGCGACGAGGAGGGCCGCCCGCTCAGCGAGGACGAGGTGCACGACGAGCTCGTGACGCTGCTCGCCGCAGGACACGAGACGACCGCGACGTCGCTCGCGTGGACCTTGCGCTGGCTCCTCCCGGACCGCGATCTCCTCGGCCGCCTGCGCGAGGAGATCGCCACCGCCTGCGGCGACCCGCAGAAGATCGCCCGGCTCGAGCTCCTCGACGCGACCGTGAAGGAGTCGCTTCGCCTCCAGCCGGTCATCCCGATGGTGGGGCGCGTCCTCCAGGAGCCCGCGCGCATCGGCACCCTCGACCTCGACGCGGGCGGCGTGGTCGCGCCGTCGATCTACCTCGTTCACCGCCGGCCCGCGCTGTATCCGGACCCGGAGCGCTTCCGGCCCGAGCGCTTCCTCGGCTGGAAGCCGTCGCCCTGGGAGTTCTTGCCCTTCGGCGGCGGCCTCCGGCGCTGCATCGGCGCGACCTTCGCCATCTACGAGATGAAGATGGTCCTCGCCGCGCTTCTCCCGCGCGTCGAGATGCGCCTCGACGCGAAGCGCGTCCCCACCGTGCGGCGCGGCGTCACGATCATGCCGGGCGGCGGGCTGCCAGTGGTCGTCACCGCGCGGCGGTCGCGTGGGTCGGCTGCTCCACGGGCGGCCTAGCGAGCTTCTCCGCGGGCTCCCAGTCGGGCTTGAAGAGGTAGCGCACGAGGCCGCGCGCGAAGCCGGCCGCGTAGGAGACGTGCATGGCCGGGAAGATGGCCCAGACGACGGGGACGGCGAGCGGGCCCTCGTGCCGCGCGATGCGGACGGCCTCGGCGCCCGTCGCGAGCGCGTACGCCGCGAGCGACCAGGGCGCGATCCGCCGGCCGCGTGAGGTGGCGACGAGCGTGGCCTCGCCGGCGAGCCCGAGGAGCGGGAGTACGGGCGGGAGCGCGGAGAAGCGCTTGTGCTTGAGGAGCGTACGGGCCCGGCCGGCGCCGCGCTCGAAGGCGTCGCGCCCGAGCGCGCGCAGCGACTCGCGTGGAAGCGTCTCGGCGTGGATCTCGGGACTCTGGTACGCGCGTCCGCCTGCGTCGGCGATGCGCTGGTCGAGATCGCGATCCTCGTCCGTCGCAGCACGGGGATCGTAGAGCCCGACCCGCTCGAGCACCTCGCGCCGGAACGCGCCAGGCCACGCGCCCGCAACCCACCCGTCGGTCTCTTCGCCTCGCGGTCTCGCGCTCGTCCCGGCCCCGGCGACGCCGAGGGGGCTGCGCAGCGCGGCCGCGACGCACCGCTGGAAGAACGTCGTCCCGCGCGCGCGAAGCGGCCCGCCCACCGTGTCCGCGCCGGTTCGTTCGATGACGGCCACGCAGCGGCGCACGAAGTCCGCCGCGTACGTCGCGCGCGCGTCGACGCGCACGATGAACTCGCCCCGCGCCTCGCGAATGCACTCGTTGAGGCCGGCCGCCTGCGTCCGCGCGGGGTTGTCGAGCACGTGGATGCGCGCGTCGCCCGCCGCCTCGCGCGCGAGGATCTCGCGCGTCGCGTCCATGCTCATCCCGTCGGCGACGAGGATCTCGAGCCGGTCGCGGGGCCAGTCCTGCGCCTGCACGGAGCGCAGGCACCCCTCGACAGTCCCCTCGACGTCGGAGCACGCCATCACGACGGAGACGAGCGGTTCGGTCGGCATGAAGCGTTCGAGTATACGAAGCGGAGGTCGAGGCGCACGCGGGCCGGCTCTCCCCTGCCTCGTGACGGGACCGTGACGGCGCGCTACGGTCGAGCGCTTCATGCGCGTCATTGCTTCGGTTTCGTGGGCCGCGCTCCTGGTCGCGCTCGCGGTCCCCGCGGGCTGCGGCGGGTCGAAGGGCGGCCAGAAGGCTGGCGGAACGCCGGGCGACGACGCGGCCGTGACCGAGGGCGGCAGCGAGGAGGCTGCCCCGGACGACGGCCCCTCCCCGGCCGACGGCGGCGGCTCCGAGGGTGGCTCCGAGGGCGACGGTGCGGGTGGATCGGCCGACGGCCCCCCGAGCTACACGGCGTCGTGCACGCCGCTCTCGCAGCAGACGGGCACCATCATCAACACGTCTCACGGCAGGCTCGACGGCTATCTCTCGTTCGTCGTGCCGCAGAGCGGCCCGAGCTCCTGCAACGGCGACGACAGCCACGTCCACCTCCAGATCCGCGCCGACGGCCACGTCTACGACGTCGCAGTCGACATCGGGAAGTTCCAGGGCGACGCCCTCCTCTACGAGGCGGACATGCCGATGCCGCAGGGCGCCTGGGCCGAGGGCTGGCACGACGTGGGGCTCTCCTACCCCCAGCTCGGGCTCCACTCGACCCAGTTCACGACCTCCCTGACGCCCCAGGGGCTCGGCCAGAAGATCCAGCAGGAGCTCGCAAACGCCAATCATGTCTCGGTGTTCGGCGACGGGTACGACACCGACAACGGCTGCCACGACGTGCACTACGAGAACGGGACGGAAGACGGCGCCCTCGTCATCGACCCCCTGTCCCCGACCGCGCACATCCTCTTTTTTCGCTTCTCCACCCAGTCGTTCTGAGGACCGTGCGGCCCTGCAGGGCAAGGGCGGGCAGCGGGGAGGGGGGCAAGGGGAACGGGCGGCAGGACGGCGAGCGGTCGCGGGGCCGCGCCCACGGCCACGGCCAGGGCCAGGCAACCAAGGCCCCGAGGGTCGATTTCGACGCGACGCGACGCGGCTCTTCCCAAGGAGCCCATCCTTTCCTACTCTGCGCGGCCGTCGGCTTCCCTCAGGAGACATCGTTCAATGAACACCAAGCGAATCGCAGTTCCCGTTCTCGCCCTCGCCGCGATGGCCCTCGCGGTCCCCTTCGTCGCCGGCTGCCACGGTGAGGCCCAGGTCGCGGTCGCGCCGCCGCCGCCGCCTCCTCCCCCGCCGCCCCCGCCGCCGCCCCCGCCCCCTCCGCCGGCTCCGCCGCCGCCTCCGCCCCCTCCGGCGATGGTGGGCGCGCAGCTCGACATCCCGGGCGAGATCGAGTTCGACGTGGGCGCCGCCACGATCAAGGACACCGAGCACTCGCAGCGCGTCCTCAACGCCGCGCTCGACGCGCTCAGCCACGCGCCGCAGATCACGCGCATCCGCGTCGAGGGCCACACCGACAGCGACGGCTCGAAGGACCTGAACCTGTCGCTCAGCCAGAAGCGCGCGGACAGCGTCATCGCCTGGCTCACGGGCAAGGGCATCGACGCGAAGCGCCTCCACGGCGTCGGCTGCGGCGCGAGGGACCCCCTGGTCCCCAACACGTCGGTCGAGAACAAGCAGAAGAACCGCCGCACGGAGTTCGACGTCGAGGAGATCGACGGCCACAAGCCCGACGGGTACACCGAGGCCTGCGCGCCGAACCCGGCGCACAACACCCCGGCTCCCCCGCCCCCCAAGCACTGACCCACGCGCCGTAGAGGCAAGCCGACCGCGAAAGGCGTGGTCCCTCCCCCGCGGGGGACCACGCGCTAGCGGCTTGCCCGTCTTTCTTGCCGTTTTTCCGGCTCGCGCCGCGACGCGTCCGTCGCAAGCCCGCGTGAGCCGTCCCGGGGTCGTGCCGCTACTATGCAGAGGTGAGCCACCCGTCTTCGGCGCGCCTGCTGCGCATCGTGGGGCGTTCCCCGTCGGGGCACGACCACCGCGGCGCATCCGAGGGGCCGCCCGACGCGGAGCTCGCGCGGCTCGCCCAGGAGCGCGATCCACGTGCGGCGACGATGGTGTGGGACCGGTACGCCGGCCTCGTGCGCGGCGTGCTCTACCGGTCCGTGGGCCCCGGCCACGACGTCGACGACCTGCTCCAGGAGGTCTTCATCGGCTTCTTCCGCAACGTGGGGTCGCTCCGCGACACGTCGTCCCTGCGGCCGTTCCTCGTCGGCATCGCGTTGCGAACGGCGCGCACGGCGCTGCGCAAGAAGCGCGTGCGCCGCTGGCTCCACCTGTCCGCCGACGGCACGCTGCCCGAGGTCGCGAGCGACGACGGCGACCCGCGGACGCGCGAGGCCGTTCGTCGCCTCTACGCCGTGCTCGACGAGCTGCCGGACCGCGAGCGGCTCGCGTTCGTGCTGCGGCACGCCGAGGGACACGAGCTCACCGAGACGGCGGCTGCGCTGGGCGTGTCCCTCGCGACCGTGAAGCGCATGCTCCAGCGCGCCGAGGCGCACGTGCACGCGCGCGCGAGAGAGGACGATCTGCTGTGCGAGTGGAGCGGAGGGGACGATGAGTGAAGGACGTCCCGGAGCGGCCCGACGCCTGGAGCGGCTGGGCGAGCGGATGCGCGAGGCGACGCCTCCCGCGACGCTGCAGGAGCACCTCGAGGGCCGGGCGCGGCTCATCGCGGCGGTCGAGGAGATGCGCCGCCCGTCGGCGCGCCTGGCGCGGCTCGCTCGACCCGCGGCGCTGGGGCTGTCGTTCGCGGTCGCCGCGGCGGCTGCGGTGCTCCTCTTCCTGCGGGTGCGCGCGACGCCGGCGCCGGCCGCCGCGATCGCGTGGCACGTCGAGAACGGCGCGCCGAGCACGCAGGGCTACGTGAGCGTCCCGCCGACCGCGTCGAGCGCGCGCCTCGTGTTCGACGACGGGAGCGACGTGACGATGGCGCCCGGGTCGCGCGGCCGCGTCGCGGCGACGACGCCGGTGGGGGCGGAGCTCGTGCTCGAGCAGGGGCGCGCGCGCGTGCACGTGCAGCACCGCGACCGGACGAAGTGGCTCGTGGACGCGGGCCCCTTCGCGGTGAAGGTGACGGGGACGGAGTTCTTCGTCGCGTGGGCGGCCGACGCCGAGACGCTCGACGTGTGGATGACGTCCGGCAAGGTGGAGGTCACCGGCCCGGTCCTCGGCGACGCGCTCTCCCTCGCGACCGGCCAGCACCTGCGCGCTCGCCTGAAGGACGGCGCCGTCCAGATCGACGCCGCCCCCGCGCCCCCCGGAGCCGAAGTGGGCGCAATCAACCCCCCGCCGACCACCCCCGCGCCCGACTCGACGCTCCCGCCCACCCCCGCCCTCCCGCTCGCCCCCGCGCCCTCGCTCGCGCCCGCCCTCGCGCCCGCGCCCGCGCTCTCTCTCACTCCCGCCCTCCCCTCCTCCTCCTGGTCCAGGCTCGTCACTGCCGGCCAGTACGCGCGCGTCGTCCACGAGGCCGACGCCGAGGGCGTCCCCCACGCGCTCGCGACCCGCTCGCTCGCCGACCTCCGCGCGCTCGGCGACGCCGCTCGTTACGCCGGCAACCCCGCGCTCGCGCGGCGCGCCTACGCGATGCTGCGCGGCCGCTTCCCGTCGAGCGGCGACGCGCGCACCGCGGCGTTCCTCATCGGCCGCATCGCCGAGGAGCAAGATCACTCGGGCGCCGAGGCGAGCCGCTGGTACGATGCGTACCTGTCGGAGGCGCCCGGCGGCGCGTACGCGGGCGACGCGCTGGGACGCAAGATGGTCATCGTGACGAGGTCGCAGGGACGGGACGCCGCACGACCGCTGGCTGCGCGGTACCTGCGTCAGTTCCCGGGCGGCCCGTACGCGGCGGCGGCGCGCGACCTGTCGCCATGAGCATCGCCCTCCGCGCCGTGGCCCTCGCGGCGGCGGCGACGGCGGCAACGCTCTGCGCGACGGCGTGGAGCACGGCGGCGCACGCGGCGGGCTCACGCGTGGTGATCGTGCGCGACCGGACGGCGGACGCGGTGGTGGAACGGGCGGAGGTGCGACTGGCAGCGGAGCTGCGCGCCGCGGGGTTCGAGGTGGAGGAGCGGACGGTGGACGGCGACGACGACGCGCGCAAGCAGGTGGAGGCGTCGGACGCCGCAGGCTCGTTCGCGACGGTGCTCCTCCGGCGCACGGGCGCGCGCGCGGCGACCGACGTGTGGGTCGCGGATCACGTGACGCACAAGACGGTGGTGCGAAGGGTGGGCGCGCGGGGGACGGGGGATGCGGCGGACCGGTCGCTCGCGCTGAGGGTGGTGGAGCTGATGCGGGCGAGCCTCGTGGAGGGGATGGTGATGCCGGAGGAGGAGGGGGAGGAGGGCGACGCGGGCGTGGGCGTGGGCGCGGGCGTGGGCGCGGGCGTGGGCGCGGGCGCGGGCGCGGGCGTGGGCGTGGGCGCGGGCGTGGGCGCGGGCGCGAGCGCGGGCGTGGGCGCGGGCGCGAGCGCGGGCGCGGGCGCGGGCGCGGGCGGGGGTGGGGGCGGGGTTCCGCGGGATGTCGCGGCGTGGGCGCGGGAGGGGATGCGCGAGGGCGCGGTGCGGACGGCGCACGTGGGCATTTCGCTCGGGGTGACGGGGGCGTTCGCGGGCGGGGCGATCGGGCTGGCGGTGGCGCCGGAGCTGCGCGTCGCGTGGCACGCGACGCCGGCGTGGAGCGTGGGCGTCGCGGCCGCGGGGCCCGGCTTCGGCGGGCGCGTGACGGCGGCGGAGGGCAACGCGAGCGTGCGACAGGAGCTCGCGCTCGCGCAGGTCGTGTTCGAGCCGCCGACGAGCGGCGCGCTGTCGGCGTTCGGGACCCTCGGCGCGGGGGCGTACCACCTCTACGCGAGCGGCGACGCGGCGGCGCCCTTCACGAGCGGGCACGACGAGGCCTGGGCCGCGCTCCTCGCGGCCGGGGTGGGCGCGCGCCTCCGCGTCGCCGGCGCCGCGTCGATCGTCCTCGACGTTCGCGAGGTGCTCGCGCTCCCGCAGCCCGTCGTCGACTTCGCCGGCACGCAGGTGGCCTCGGCGATGCACCCCGGGACGCTCGGTTCCCTCTCCCTCGCGGTGGACCTGTGACGCGCGGCGTGCCTCCCTTCCTCGTGCGACCAACGAAGCGCGGCATCGCCGCACGCATCCGGCGCGCGGCGCGGGTCTGGTCGCTCGCGACCGCGGGCATCCTCGTCTGGCTCGTCGCGTGCGGGGAGGTCGTCGCGCAGCCCATCGGCGGCGCCCCCGGCGACGGCGGAGCGAGCAGCAGCGGCGGCGAAGGCGGGGGCAGCGGAGGCGGCAGCGACGCCGCGAGCGACTCCCCCGTCGTCGCCGAGGGCGCCCCGCCCCTCGACGGCTCCTCGTTCTGCACAGGCTCCGGCCCCATTCCCATCTCGAACGCCGAGTGCAGCGGCGACGTCGCGCGCTTCTTCCGCTTCGCCGCGTGCGCGTGCGACTCGCTCGCCGTCTCGGGCGCGCTCACGACGCAGGCGAAGGACTCGACGGCGGACGCCGGGGAGCCGAACGGCGCCTCGATCGCCGCGAACGGCCAGGTCGCGCTGAACGCAAACGCCAGCGTCAGCGGCTCCATCTGGGCCGGCGGGCAGAACCTCACGCCCGGCACGCCTGCGGTCTCGATCACGTCGGGCGCGAGCACGAGCAGCGTCACGCTCGACGTCGAGTCGGGCGGCGACGTCACGACGAGCGGCAACTTCCTCGTCGGGCGCGACCTCTACGCCGACGGCGACGTCACCGTGCAGTCGGGCAGCCTCGCCGTCGTCGGCGCCGTCCACGTCCCGGCCGGCGACACCGCCAGCGGCGTCACCTCCGGCGGCGGCGTGCAGAACGGCCCCGTGAGCGTCGCGCCGCCATGCGACTGCCAGGACACCATCCCCATCGCGTCGCTCGTCTCCGCACGGAAGACGTCGAACGACGACGCGAACGTCCCTCCTCCGCTGCCGCCGCTCACGACGACCTCGCTCGACGATCCCGCCGGCACGGTCACCCTCCCCTGCGGCCTCTTCTACGTCGACGGCATCCACGGCTCGACCGCCCCCGTCACGCTGCACGTCACCGGCCGCGCCGCGCTCTTCGTCGACGGCGATCTCGACGCCGAGGCCGGCCTCACCGTGAACCTCGATCCCGCCGTGGAGCTCGACCTCTTCGTCTCCGGCAACGTCACGCTGAAGGGCGACCTCGCGCTCGGCGACTCCGGCGCGCCCGCCGCGATGCGCCTCTACGTCGCGGGCTCCTCCTTCACGCTCGAGTCGAGCGACGCCTCGGTGAACGTCAACGTCTACGCCCCCGCGGCCGACGTGCTGCTCGCGAGCGACTTCACGATGCGCGGCGCCATCTTCGCCAGGTCGCTCGCCTTCTCCGGCGCGTTCGACATCACCTACGACACGACCATCCTCGAGACGCCCGGCTGCACCGCGCCCGGGACGCCCTGCCAGACGTGCGACGACTGCTCCGGCGCCACGCCCGCATGCAAGGGCGGCGCGTGCACGGCCTGCACGACCGACGCAGACTGCTGCGCGCCGCTCACGTGCGTCGTGGTCGGCGCCCAGGGCGGCACCTGCGTCCTGCCTGTCCCCAACCAGTGACCGCGATCGGCCATGGGGCGCGCGGGTGCCGCCACGCCCCGTTTAGGCTACGGCGAGTCCGGCCCCTGCCCCGTCGCGAGGACGGGCATCGGCGCGACCGTCGGCATGGTGAACGCCTGCGCGAAGGTGAAGACGAAGCCGAAGGGCGGGATGTTGGCTCCCGTCGTCGGGTCGATGGGGCGCTCGAGCGGGATGCCGAAGTCGAAGCGGAAGACGGTGCGGTCGAGCCACGGGAAGAGCATGCGGACGCCCACGCCGACGGACTGGTAGGCGTGGAACTGCGACGCGGGCGAGTACGCGTCGCCGGCGTCGAAGAACGCGACGCCCGCAAGCTCGGACGAGAAGATCTCGAGCGGCCGCGTGCGCGCCTCGACGTTGTAGTTGACGACGTTGGCGCCCACGAAGAAGTTCGTCGGGAAGCCGCGCAGGCGGTCGTCGCCGCCGAGGTAATTGATCTGGTTCAGGTAGTTGCGCCAGCGATAGAGCCACGAGGCGTCGAGCACGAGGCGCCCGACGCCGGCGATGGTGGGCGTGACGAGGTGCGCCTGTGGCTGGATGGACGCGTCCGAGATGCGCTGGTCGCCGGAGAGCTGCGGCTCGGTGGTCGCCTGGAACATGGTGCGGAAGACGCCGTCGCGGAGCGCCCAGGTGTACTGCGCGGCGGCGAACGTGCCGAGGACGTCGCGCGTCGAGCCGAAGGCGCGGAGCACGGGGTAGACGCGGAGGACCACGTCGTGCCCGAGGCGGTAGTCCTCCTGGAGGGCGAGCGTGTCGAAGTCGATGACGCGCACGAAGCGCATCCGGTACGTGTGGTACTGGAGCGAGGGCCCGACGCGCGTCTCGCCGACGGGGACCTCCTGCGAGACGAAGTCGCCGACCGTCTGCGCGCTCACACCGGGCGCGGGGTTCACCTGGTAGACGGCCCGGTTGAGCGTCGCGCCGAGCGTGAAGTCGTGCTTCACGTCCCAGCCGAAGGAGCGCGTCGCCTCGTAGTTCGCGACGTAGGTGCGCGTGCGAAACGCGAAGGGGAGCTTCTCGCCCGTCGCCGGGTCGACGTACGCGCTGAGCTCCGCGTTCGAGTAGCGACGCGTGACGACGTCCTGCCACGCGACCGTCGAGTCCCACGCCCACTCCGTCCGCCCCGAGAAGAGCGGCTGCCCCGCGACGAGCTCCCCGTAGGTGCCCTCGGGCGCGCCCGTGCCGCGGTTCACCATCACGTTCGCGTTCGTGTTGACGGCGATGCGGGAGTCCCCGAGGCGCGGCACGAAGTACCCGAGCCCGAACGTGGTCGCGCTCGGCTCGAGGATGAAGTTCGCGCCGACGATCTGGTGGGTGCCGAGGAAGTTGGTCTCGGCGGGCTGGAGGACGAGCTGGTCGATGCCGCCGTTGTCGCCGACGATTCCCCAGTTGAGGCGCAGGCTCCAGACGTCCTTCGTGATGACGACGACGACGACGCGGTCGGGCGCGCTGCCGCGGGCGGCGACGACGATGACCGCGGAGAGCTGCGGCACGCCCGGCAGGCGGCGCAGGTTGCGGATGGTGTCGTCGACGAGGGCCTGCTCGTAGACGCCGCCGACGTGGAGGAGCACCTCGCGCCGCACGACGGACTCGCGCGTCGTGACGTGCACGATGTTGGCGAGCTGGGGCACGATGTCGCGCTTCTCGAACGGCTTCAGCGGGACGACGTCGATGCGCTCGACGAGCTTGCCCTCGGGCGCGGGGTCGCGGACGAGCTGCCGGTCGTCGAAGACCTCGGCGATCGTCTGCTGCTCGTACGGCGAGTAGATCTGGAGGCGCTCGGCGGGAGGCGGCGCCGCTCGCTGGGCGCGCGCGGTCGAGGCCGTGAAGACGAGCGCGAGAGCGAGCGCGGACGCGAGCGCGGACGCGAGCGCGGGCGCGGGCGCGGGCGCGGGCGCGGGCGCGGGACGGAGCGTGGGTGACGGGCGAGCCAAGCGCAAGCGGTGGCCGGGATGATCTCACGAATCCGCCGCGGAGTGGCCCGCGGGCGCGGGGCGTTGCTATGGTGAAAGAGGCTCGATGTGCCGTCTTCTCGGGATCGCTTCGAGCGAGCCCACCGACTTCCGGATCGTCCTGCGCGATGCGCCGCGCTCCCTCGCTGCGCTGTCCAAGGAGCACCGCGACGGCTGGGGGATCGCGGTCTACGACGAGGCGAACGGCTGGCGGCTCGAGAAGGGCGTCGCGTGCGCGGGCGAGGACGCGCGCTTCCACGAGCTCGCGGTCGGGCAGCGCGGCGAGGCGCTCGTGTCGCACGTGCGCCAGAAGACCGTGGGCGAGACGTCGCTCGCGAACACGCACCCGTTCGCGAACGGCCGCTGGGTCTTCGCCCACAACGGGACGGTGAAGGACCTCGCGTGGCTCGCCGGCCAGACGTCCGCCGCGCGCGCTTCCGAGGTGCGCGGCCAGACCGACAGCGAGCGCCTCTTCGCGTGGCTCCTCACGTGCCTCGACGCCGCCGGCGTCGCGGCCTCCCGCGCGTCGCCGGAGACCGATCGGGCGCTCGGCGCCGCCGTCCGCGCCGCGCGCTCCCGGCCCGACTTCGGCGCGTTCAACTTCGTCCTCTCCGACGGCGCGACGATCTACGCGCACCGCCTCGGCCGCACGATGCACCTGCTCGAGCGCGGCCCGCACGACGCCGTCCGCGCGCGCCGCACGAGCCGCGACGGCACGATCCTCGAGACGCCCTGGTCGCAGCGGCGTACGGCCGTCATCGTGGCCTCCGAGAGGATGACCGAGGAGCCGTGGCAGCCCATCGAGGAGGGCATGCTCCTGCGGGTCGAACGCACCCCCGTTCCGCACTGGCGTCTCGTGGCGGCCTGACGCACGCATCCCCTCGATACGGCTCGTGAAGCCCGCCGTGTCACCCGTACGGCGTATGGCGCCCGACCGGCGGCGTGGTAGACGCGCGCCATGCGCCGAACCGCTCTCCTCTTCCTTTGCTCCCTCGCGCCCGGTGGCGCGCTCGCCGGATGCTTCGGCAACAGCACGCCCCCCGGCTCCGACGCAGGCGGCATCGACGCCTCGACGGACACGAGCCTGCCGCCCTTCGACTCGTCGGTGCGCGAGACGTCGGCGGACGCGGGGCCCGACGGGGACGCGCACGAGGAGGCCGCCGTCGACGCGACCGCAGACGCCGCCAGCGACGTCGAGGTCGTCGACGCGCCCGCCCCCGTGGACGCGCCGCCCGATGCCCCGCCGACGGGCACGTTCCCGACGACGCCCATCGACTTCGGCCTCGTGAACTGCGGGAGCGCGCCCGGGCAGACGCAGACCTACTCGTTCGCGAACACGGGCATCGTGCCCATCACGTACACGGCGACCGTCGGAACGAGCGCGCTCTTCTCGATCACGAGCGGCGATTCGGGCACCGTCGCGCCGGGCAAGCAAGGCTCGATCGTCCTCACCGCCGCCACCGTACCGGCGACCTCCACGGCGGGCAGCCCGATCACCGGCACGCTCACGCTGACGACGGACGTGCCCGGGTCGACGCTCGTCGCCGTCCCTCTCACGCTCACGCCGCAGGGAGGCTCGATCACGCTCACGCCGGCGACGGCCGCCTTCGGCAGCGTGGACCTCACGGTCGCGGCGCCGGCGGTCCCGCTCACGCTCACCAACGCGGGCAACGCGGCGGTCAGCGTCAGCTTCGGCGCACCGACCGATCCGCAGTTCTCGCTCGCGTACACGGGCTCGCCCGGTGCGGTGAGCCTGGCCCCGGGGGCGACGCTGCCCGCGGCGGCGGCGAACTTCACGCCGGCGAGCGCCGGGCTGCAGAGCGCGACCGCGGCCATCCTGACGACGGGCGTGCTCTGCGCATCTCCGGCGACCTCGCTCGCGATGAACGGAACCGGAACGACCGAGCCCGTGACCGTCGGCCCCGCCACGCTCTCGTTCGGCACCGTGTCGTGCGGCGCGCAATCGAGCCAGGTCCTGCCGGTCACCATCTCGAACGGCTACGGCTTCGCCGTCGGCTTCTCGGCGTCGATCGCGGGCGGGACGAGCAGGTACACGCTCGACGTCACGAGCGGCAACGTTCCGGCGCAGGGTTCGACGACGATCCACGTGACGCCGCAGCCCATCCCCGGGACGGCAAGCATCGCCGCGGGCGCGTTCGACGACACGCTGACCGTGTCCACCACCGCGCCCGGCAACCCGACGACGAACGTCGCGCTCCAGGAGAGCGCGCAGGGCGCCATCCTGGGCCTCACGATGGCGAGCGGCGCGTTCAGCAGCGTCGTCGCGGGCAGCACCGGGAAGCTGCCGTTCACGGTGACGAACACCGGGAACCTCGACGCGCCCATCACGCTCTCGGCGACGCCGGCGGCCTCGGGGTTCGGCGCGGTCTTCACGGGCACGTCGACGGCCGCGTCGGGGGGCGGCACCGCGCCCGGCAACGCGACCTTCACGCCGGTCGCCGCCGGCACTGTGCCGGGCTCCTTCTCGATCGGCACGACGGCGGTTCGCTGCGCGCCCCTCCCTGCCGCGGTCACGCTGTCGGGGACGGGCGTCGGCCCCGTCGCGACCTACTCCGGCGCGACGCTCGCGGTCGGCGTCACCTGCGGCGGCGCCGCGTCGAACGTCGCCATGCTGACGATCACGAACAACACGGCCTACCCGCTGACCGCGCAGGGCAGCAGCCAGAACGGCCTGTTCACGTTCACGAGCGCGTCGAGCATCACCGTCCCCGCCAACTCGAGCGGCTCGTTCAGCGTCCAGGCCCCGGCCGTCGCCATCGGCGGCAAGGCCTCGGGCACGTACGCCGACGCCCTCCTCTTCAAGACCAACGAGTTCGGCACGCCGACCCACAGCGTCCCGGTGCAGCTCACCGTCTCGGGCGCGAACCTGAGCTTCACGGCCGGGGCGAACCTCTCGTTCAGCGCCTGCCAGACGACGCAGCCCTACACGATCCACAACTCGGGCAACATGGCGGCGACCGTGACGGAGCCGAACCCCGGCAACCCGTACTTCGCCGCGCTCGATCCCCTGAATGGGGCCAACGACGTCAGCCTCGCCGCTGGCGCGAGCGTCAGCGACACCGTCGAGATCGAGAGCCAATGCACCGGCGGCGGGACCTACACGTTCACGACCTCGGGTCCGGTGTGCCAGGGCGTCACGCTCCCGATGACCATCTCGTGGGACATCATCCCTTGCCCGCAAGGGGCGTGCTGCTGAACGCGCCCTCGCGCGCGTGGCTGGGCGGCTAGGACGCTAGGACGCTAGGACGGGGCGCGCCGGCGGCGCTATGACGGTCGCATGCCCGCCGACCGGAGCCGCTGCATCGTCCTCGTCCCGCAACGCGACGGCGTCGACCCCGAGTGCGAGGAGAGCCTCCACGGGCTCGAGGCGCTCGGCTACCGCGTGCGTCGCTCGAACGCGTCCGCGGCCATCGACCGGACGCGCTCGGAGATGGCGACGCAGGCGCTTGCCGATGGGTACGAGGAGCTCCTCTGGGTGGACTCGGACATCGGTTTCGACCCCGCCGCCGTCGACCGTCTGCGGTCGCACGAGCTGCCGCTCGTCGGGGGGCTCTTCGCCAAGCGAGGCATCGCGCACTTCGGCTGCCGCTTCCTCCCCGGGACCGGGGAGCTCACGCTGGGCGAGGGCGGCGGCCCGGCCGAGGTGCGCTACCTCGGCACGGGGTTTCTCCTCACGCACCGCCGCGTCTACGAGGACGTCGCGCGCGCGTTCGACCTCCCGACGTGCAACACCATCGAGACGCCGGCCGTCCCCTACTTCCTGCCGATGGTCATCCGCGACGAGGAGATCGGCTTCTGGTACCTCAGCGAGGCGTGGTCCTTCTGCGAGCGCGCCCGGCAGGCCGGACACAGGGTCATGCTCGACACCGCGATCCGCCTCTGGCACTACGGCCGCTACCCCTACGGGTGGGAGGACGTCGGCGAGCCGCGCCGTCGCGTGACCTCGGTCAAGGCGCGGTTCTCGCCATGACGGGCGCTTCAGCTACCACTGCAACATTCCGTCCTCACTGGTCACGCGCCTGATGTATTCTGGTTCCGTGGCGCGTCCCGTCGCCTCCTCCCCGCCCATGTCGGCGCTCATCCCCGGCTACCGGCTGGATCGGTACGAGCTGCTCGGACCGCTCGCCGAGGGCGGGATGGCGAGCGTGTGGATCGCGCGCCAGCGCGGCAAGCACGGCTTCGAGAAGCTGGTCGCGCTCAAGACGATCCTCCCCCAGTTCGCGAGCGACCTGCGCTTCCAGCAGATGTTCCTCGACGAGGCGCGCATCGCGTCGCGCATCGAGCACTTCAACGTCGCGCGCATCCTCGACCTCGGCGAGGAGCACGACGTGCTCTACCTCGCGATGGAGTACGTCGACGGCGACTCGCTCTCGAAGCTGCGGCGCGCCTGGCAGAAGAAGAACGTCCCGCCTCCCGCGGGCGTCATCCTGCGCATCCTCGCGGACGCGTGCTCGGGCCTCCACGAGGCGCACGAGCTCCGCGGCGAGGACGGCAAGCCGCTCGAGATCGTCCACCGCGACGTGAGCCCGCACAACATCCTCGTGAGCGTGAAGGGCGTGGCGAAGCTCATCGACTTCGGCATCGCCAAGGCGCGCGACCGGCTCGCGGGCGAGACGAACGCGGGCGTCCTCAAGGGCAAGATCCAGTACATGGCCCCCGAGCAGGCGCTCGGGCGCAAGGTCGATCGGCGCGCCGACCTCTGGGCGGTGGGCGCGACGATGTACCACCTCTTGACGGGCAAGCCGCCGTTCGACGCGGACAACACGCTCGGCACGCTGCACCTGCTCACGTCCGGGCGGCCGCCCGTCCCCATGCCGCCGACCATCCACCCGGCGATCGCCGCGGTGGCGCGCAAGGCGCTGACGGTCCCCGCCGACAAGCGCTACGGGTCGGCGGCCGAGATGCGCGACGCCATCGAGGCCGCGATGATCGACGCGAAGGTCTCGGCGACGCCGGTCGACGTGGCTGCGTTCATCGGCGAGCAGCTCGGCGATCGCACGGCGAAGCGGCGGCAGGTCATCGACATCGCGCTGGCAGCAGCAGCGGAGCGCGAGCGCGTCGAGGAGCTGCTCAAGCCGGCGCACGAGCGGACCGACTCGGGGGTGACCTCCGCACCGGGCAGCATCCGCACGGTGGCCGCGGGCCCCGAGGCGCTCCGCCACGACGTCGTCCCCTCGCCCACCTCGACGTCCGCACCGGTCGACCTCTCGCTCCCGCTCGAGGCCGCAGGCCTGCGGCCGCGCCGGACGATCGTCTTCGCGAGCGCAGGGGTCGGTGCGCTCATCGCCCTCGCGGGCGTGACCTTCGTGGCGACGCGCTCCGGGCCCGCGCGGCCGGCCGCGGCGCCCATCGTCGTGACCGATCCGTCGTCGCCGCCCGGCGCGCGCGCGATCGTGTCCGATCCCGCCCCATCCGCTGCGCCCAGCGCGTCCGAGTCCATCCCCGTCTTCGAGGCGGACTCGCTCCCCAGGGCGGGCACGCCGGCCGCCCCTGCTGGCACCTCGCCGCCTCCGATCGTGCGTCCGGCGGTGATCGTCCGCCCCACGCCCGTGCCCGTACCCCGGTCCGCTCCCGCTCCGGCTCCGAAGAAGAAGAAGAAGACCGTCGACGACGGCTTCTAGCCGGGCGCGGAGCTATCCTCCGCGGCATGTGCCGCAACATCCGCGTCCTCTACAACTTCGAGCCGCCGACCACGGACGACGAGATGCGCGCCGCGGCGCTCCAGTACGTGCGCAAGGTCTGCGGCCTGCAGAAGCCGTCGGCCGCAGATGCGGCGGTCTTCGACCAGGCCGTCGACGAGGTGACCGCCGCGACGCAGCGCGTGCTCGCCGCGCTCCAGGCCCGCGCCCCCGTCCGGACCCGCGAGGGCGAGAAGGAGAAGGCCCGCGTCCGGTGGAAGATCCGCGAGAACCGCATGCGCCAGCCCACGCGATGAGCCCGTCCCGCTTGCCCTTCCGGCGTGGATGGTGGCAGCCTGGAGCGAGGGCATGAGCGACACCGACAAGCCCAAGTACCTGGCCAACGCGACGATCCAGATCGATCTCGCGCAGGTGCAGCTCGTCGATCCCGATGCGCCGCCCCTCGGCGCCGACGACCGCAAGGCCCCGCCTCCCCTTCCGCCCGGCGCGGCGGCGATGGCGGTGCCGGGAACCGGGGGCGCCTCCGGTACGGCCGCAATCCCCGCCGCTGCCCCGGCCGAGCCTCGCAACGTCGGCAAGACCGTCGCCCTCGTCGCGATGTTCGTGGTCCTCATCGGCGCGGCCGTCGCCGGAGGTCTCTTCGTCGGGACGCGCGTCCGGGGCACGCCCGCCGCGCCGTCTGCGGCTGCGCTTCCCGCCGCGCCGCCGGTCACCTCCGCCGCCGCCGCGCCGACGCCCTCCGCGTCGGCCGAGACGCTCACCATCCCGACGATCGAGATGCGCTGATCCGGGCCGCCTGGAAGGGCGCGTCACTTCCCGAACATCTTGAACAGCTTCCCCAGCACGCGCCCGATGCGCGACTCGGGGAGCTTCCACGTCTCGACCTCGGGGCCAGCGTACTTGCCGAGGTCCTGGAGGATGCTCTCGACCGAGCGCGCGCGATCGAGCTTCACAGCGAGCGCGCGCCCGGTCCGTGCGTCGCGCGCGTCGACGGACATGACGCAGTGCTCGTCGAACGAGAGGCGGAGGATGACGCGACCGCCGTCGCGAAGCGATGGGTCCTCGACCGAGGCCGTGCAGAGGTACTCGTTCTTGCTGACGTCGGGCGACTCGCCCTGGAAGAGGTGGAACGTCACCGCGCCGAGGAGGTCGGCCTTGAGGCGCACCTCGCGCTGCGCGGGCAGGCGCGCGTAGCGCGCGACGACGGGCTCGAAGCGCAGGCCGTGGACGCCCTGCCCGACGCTCATCGGCAGGATGTCGAGGAGCGTCGCGGCGTCGGCCGACCCGATCTCGTCGGCGAGGAGCGCGGCGCCGTGAGCGACCGCCTCGTCCGGGTTGATCCGCTTGCTCGGCCGCCGGCCGAAGAGCGCCGCGACGGCCTCCTGCACGGCCGGGACGCGCGTCGTTCCGCCGACGAGGAGGACGTCGTCGACGTCCTTCGGCGCGAGCGCGATCGAGCCCATGACCTCCTGCGCGATCGCGAGCGTGCGCTCGACGAGGGGCCTCGCCATCGCCTCGAACCGGTCGCGCGTCACCTCGACGCGCACGTGGCGCTTGGGGTCGCGCGTCAGCTCGGGGATCTCGACGACGCACTCGGTCTGCACCGAGAGGGCGCGCTTCGCGATCTCGGCGGCCTCGCGCAGGCGCGCGATCTGCTGCGGGTCCGGGTCGAAGTCGAGCTTCTCGGCGCGCTGGAACTCGCCGAGGACGTGGGACGCGAGGAGATCGTCGAAGTCTTGCCCGCCGACGAAGTTGTCGCCGCCCGTGGCGAGGACCTCGAGCTGCCCGTCGGTCACGTCGACGATCGAGAAGTCGAAGGTGCCGCCGCCGAAGTCCCAGACGGCGACCCGCGCGCGCCGCTGCCCTTCCTTGTGCCCGTACGCGATCGCGGCGGCCGTGGGCTCGTTGACGATGCGGTGGACGACGAGCTTCGCCTCGCGCGCGGCGCGCCGGACGGCGTCGCGCTGCACCTCGGTGAAGTACGCCGGGACGGTGATGACCGCACCCTCGACCTTGCCGGCGAGGTGCTCCTCGGCGGTGCTCCGCACCTCCTCGAGGACGCGCGCCGCGATGGTGTCCATGCTGACGACGCGGTCGTCGATCCGCACGCCGAAGCGCTGCCCCTCGGCCTCCGCGAGCGGGTACGCGAAGTGGCGCTGGAGCTCCGCCGCGAGCTCGGGACGGTACGTGCGGCCGACGAGGCGCTTCGAGCCGTAGACCGTGCGGAGCGGATAGAGGACGTGGCGGTCCGCCGCGCGCTGCCCGACGTGGAACGTGCCGTCGGGGTCGAACGTGATCATCGACGGGATGGTGCTCGTGCCGGTGCGCCCCGGGATGATCTTCGGCCGGCCGTCGACGACGTACGCGGCGCACGTGTTCGTGGTCCCCAGGTCGATGCCGATGATGACGCCCGTGCGCTTGACCGCGAGCGGCTCGACCTGCGGCGCGATCTCCTCGTCCACCGGCGGCTCGCTGAGGCGCGCCGGCTTCGGCGGAGGCTCGGCCGACGCGACGTGCTCGCCGGGCATGGGCGGGGGACCGCCCGCGACCCCGGGAATGGGAGGCGGGCGCTGGCGTCCCGCAGGACTCGCGAGGCGCGCGACGAGGACCGCGTCGACGCCGAGCGCGACGAACGAGATGCCCATTCCGCGCGCCGCGTCGCTCCAGCTCACCTTCGCGATGCCGGACGCGAACTTCTCGCCGTCGTCGTCGAGCAGGTCGAACCGCAGCTCCTCCCCTGCCTTCGCCGGCGACTCGGTCGCGACGAGCGCGCCGCCCTGGCTGACGTCGCGCAGCCGGTCGACCTGTAGGTCGCCCGTCCCCGCCACCGACCAGAGGATTCGCGCCGCGGACTCGAGCCGCGGGTGCCTTCGTCGATCGCTCGGAGCGCTCAAGCGCTCACGAGCATACCATCAGCCGCCCTGTCCCCAGGTGCTCGGGCTGGGGCCCATGTCGAAGACGAGCGTGCCGCCGGCCACGAGATCCGCGTGGTGGAAGGTGGGTGTCGCGAGCGGCGCGCCGTTCAGCGTGACCCCCTGGACGTAGAGGTTCGCCGGCGACGCGTCCGGCGCCGACACGGTGAACGTCCCGCCGGTCACGGCGAGCGTCGACTGCGTGAACGCGGGCGCGCCGACGACGTACTGGTCGGTGCCGGGGATGGGATAGAAGCCCACCATGCTGAAGACGAGCCACGCCGACATCGTCCCCGCGTCGTCGTTGCCGGGCAGTCCGTCCGCGCCCTCGGCGTAGACCTCGCCCTCGATCCACGGCAGCCACCGCTGCGTGAGCTCCGGGTGGCCGGCCAGCGCGAAGATGTACGGCGTGTGGATGTCGGGCTCGTTGCCGCCCCAGTACCACTTGCGCTGCGTGCCGACGGAGAGCGGCTGCGACCACTGCACCGAGTCGTAGTCGGCCTTCCCCTGCTCGAAGAAGCTCTCGAGCGTCGCGACGAGCGCGTCCTGCCCCCCGAGCACCGTCTCGAGGCCCTGCACGTCGTACCAGGGGCCCCACAGGCTCTGCGCGGCGTTGGCCTCGTCGAAGTCGTCGCTCTGGATCGTCGGGTCGCCGTGCGTCGTCGCCCACGAGCCGTCGGCGTTCTTCGCCCAGAGGTACCCCGTCGTCGGATCGTAGAGCTTCTGCCAGCCGTGGAGGCGCGTCTGGAGCGTGTTCGCGTCGTCCGAGTGCCCGAGGCCCGCCGCGAGCTGCGCGAGCGCCGCGTCGTCCTGGCCGTACTCGATCGTGAGCGACACCGAAGGCCCGGAGCTGCCCGGCACGTACCCGAGCTGCATGTACGGGACGACCTGGTCCCTGCCGCCGCGGCCACCCGGCGGGTCGGTCGTGCTCATCGCGGCGGCCCGCATGATCTGGTAGGCGCCCTCGGCGTCGAAGCTGCGGATGCCCTTCACGTAGGCGTCCGCGAGGACGACCTCGGCGCTCGAGCCGATCATCGTGCCGGCCTCGCCGTCGCCGATCGGCCACTTCGGGAAGAACCCGGACGCCTTGGCCATGGCCACGAGCGACTGCACCCAGTCGCTCGCGCGATCCGGCGCCACGAGGTCGTAGAGCGGGTTGAGAGTCCTGTACGTGTCCCAGAGGGACATGTCCGAGCAGTAGTGCCAGCCCGTCGCCTGCGCGACCTTGCCGTCGAGGCCCACGTAGCTGCCGTCCACGTCGCTCTGCACGGTGGGCATGAGAAAGAGGTGGTAGACGGCCGCCTGCATCATCGCCTGCTGCGCCGGCGTGCCGCCCTGCACGGCGATGACCGAGGTCGCCTGCTGCCACGACGCCGCCGTCGCCGATGCCTCGGCGTCGAACGCGAACGAGGGCATCTCCGCCGCGAGGTTCGCGCCGGCCTCGGCGATCGACGTGAGCGAGAGCCCGACCTGCACCTCGACGGGCCCCGGGGTGGCCGTCAGGTCGAAGTCGAGGTCCACGCCGACGCCGGTCCCCTGCGCCTGCGTCCCGGCGGCGGGCGCCGAGCCGCCGCTCCAGACGACCGCGCTCGTCCACGGCTGCTCGGGCTTCGCGACGAAGTAGATCATCGTCCCGCCGAAGCCCGCGGAGAGGCCGCCCAGGCTGCGGAAGGAGCCGCTCAGCGTGTGGCCGACCGGATCGATCGTGAGGCTCTCGGTCGAGACCGTGCCGTCGACGATGTGGTGGTCGAGGTCGAGGACGACGTGCGCGGTGGTCGCGCCGGCCGGGTAGGTGAACCGGTGGTGCGCCGCGTGCGGCGTCGCCGTCTCCTCGACGAGGATGCTCCCGTTGGTGAGCGTGACCGTGTACTTGCCGGGGCTCGTCTGCTCGGTCGTCTTGTCGAACTTCGACTGGTACCCGGTCATCGTCGTGGTCGACGCCGAGAACGACGGCAGCGGCATGATGCCGAGGACGCCGTAGTCGGGCACGCCCGTGCCGTGCACGTGCATGTGGGAGAAGCCCTGGATCGTGTCGTCGCCGTACCAGTAGCCCGAGCAGTGGAGGAAGTTGACGTTCCCCCAGGGGCCGACCGTGTCGGGCCCCACCTTCGCCAGGCCCTGCGGAGCGGCCGCACCGGGGAACGCGCTCCCCACGCTGAAGCCGAAGCCGCCCGAGCCGAGCAGCGCGGGGGCCACGGCCGATTCGGCGGGCCGTGTGGGTGTCATGTCGAGCGCGCCCGCCTCGTCTCCGGCATCGGCGGTCTCCGCGGGAGCGTGCGACGAGGCGCGCGAGCAGCCGAGCGGGAGAGCCGTCGCCGAAGCGCCGAGGACGCCGAGCAAGCCGAATGCGCCGAGGACGCGGGACCGCATCGCCCCCAGGAATGAGCCCGCCGGGCCCCCGGGTCACGTCTCACTCGCGCGTCTCACGCGCCTCGCCGGGAAGGCAGGCCGTGCGGGGAGCGTTCCCGCGGCTGGGATGGAGAACAAAACCTTCGCCCCCGCCGCACGTCCAAGAGGACCCATGGTCCATCCGGCCCATCCGGCCCGGCCCTCGGTGCCACCGACCCCGCGCAGGCAGGTCGCCCGCGTCCTCGTGGGGCTCGCGGGGGCCCTCGTGCTCGGAGCCGCCCCGGCCGTGGCGTGGGACCTCACGACGCAGCCGCCGCAGCCGGCGACGCCGACCCCGTGGCCTCACCCCTCTCCCTGGGCGTCCGTCGGCACGCAGATGAAGGCGGCGGCGGGCGGGTTGGCGCGCGTGTACCTCCCGACCGAAGCCCCTCCCGCCTCCTCGATTCCGGCCCCCGCACTGCCCCCGCCCGCCGCGACGCCGACGGCATCGTATGCGCCGCCCCCCGTGCACGGCCGGTGGCCCGTCGCGATCAACCCGGTCGAGGTCGAGTGACGCGCTTGCGCCTGCGGAGCCCCGCCGCCAGCGCGACCAGCCCGAGCGCCCCCGTCCCGGTCCACGCTCCCCCTCCCGCGTCCGTGCCCGGCGCGGCCGCGCAGCTCGCGTGCGCCGGCGACGGCGGCGGGTAGATCGCGCACACCCCCGCGACGTCGTCGCTCGTCAGCGTGATCGCGCCCGGCTGGTACTGCGCGTACATGATGGGCGTCGTCTCGGTCGCGTGCGCGAGGCCGAAGAAGTGCCCCGCCTCGTGCGTCAGGATGGCCTGGAGATCGTACGAGCCGTCGGGCGGGGGCTCGGCCGCGGTGATGGTGTGCTGCGCGGTGTTGACCTCGATGTCCGCGTCGAAGATCCGTCCGTCCATGATGCCGTACGTGACCGTGGTCAGCGCGAGCGTGTTGTTCGGGTCGTCGTGCGGCCACGCGACGTCGTCGAAGACGATGACGTGCAGCGGGTCGTGGTAGGTCGGGTCGCACGTCGTGACGAGGCCGCAGTCGTTCACCGCGGCCTCCTCCGAGACCGGCCCCTCGTCGTACGCGTGGACGTCGAGCGCCACGCCCCCGGCGCACTCGACCGTGTTCCACGTGTCGAACGCCGCGTCCGTGACGCGCGTCGCGTCGGCGAGGCTCATCTGGTCGCTCGCCGCCTGCGACAGCGAGTAGCCGATGTCGGCGCCCGCCTGCCACGCGAGCGCCGTCCCCTGCGTCCAGCATCCGCTCGCGACCGGGTCGTACGGCACCGGCTCGTGCACGGTGGTCGTGCGGCAGTACGCGCGCGCGAGGCCGGCGGGGACCGCGACGATCCCCAGGAGGACGACGCCCGCGACGACCTTCCGCATCCCCCTCGAAGCTAGCACCTCGCCGGCCCTCACGACCCCGGGTGGTCCTCGAGCCAGTCGCAGCCCGGGCGAAACCCCAGGTCGCACGCGCGCTTCATCGCCCGGAGGCTGCGGCCTTCGTCGCGTGCGTAGCCGTCGGGGCCGTCCTCGAAGAGCAGCCCCACGAAGGCGCACGCCCGCGCGTCGCGCCCGTCGCACGCCCGCTGCCAGTGAGCGACGGAGCGGGTCGCGTCGCGCGGCGCCCCCGCGTCCTCGGCCGCGAGCAGCTGCACGTGCAGGCACCCGTAGACGTCGCCCGCGACGCACGCGTCGCGGTAGAGCGAGCGCGCGCGCGAAAGGTCCTCCGTCACGCCCTCGCCGTGCTGGAGCAGGTGCCCGAGGTTCGAGCAGCCGATGGGCCGCCCGGCGCGGCAGGCGCGCTCGTAGAGGCCCGCGGCGCGGGAGAGGTCGCGGGGCACCGCGCGCCCGTACTCGTAGGCGTCACCCAGGTTGTTGCACGCGAGGCCGTTGCCCAGGTCGCAGCCCCGCCGGTACTCCGCCGCCGATCGCGCGAGGTCGCGCGGGTAGGGCTCGGCGCCCTGCGAGAGCGCGCCGCCGATCTGCAGGCACGCGTCGGCCGACCCGGCGAGACACGAGCTCTCGACCTCGAGCCGGCGCCGCACGAGGGGCGCGCCCTTGACCGCCTGCGCGTGGGACGCGTCGGCGAGCCACCGGATGGCCGCCATGCAGGCGAGCTCCTGCCCCTCGTCGCACGCGTGCTCGAGCATGGCGACGCCCTTCTCGGCGTCCTTCGCCACGCCGCGGCCGTCGAGCGCCATGCGGCCCGCGAACCCGCACGCACGAGGGTCTCCGAGGGAGCATGCGTCCGTCAGCGTGCGTGCCACGCACGCCACCTGACGATCGTCGTCGGCTTCGGCCCACGCGGCGAGCGCGCGCGCGGTGCACGCGTCGGGCGATGCCCCCTGGCAAGGCGCCTGCCCGGCGCTCGGGCAGGCGTCGGGGGCGTGGGACGCCGCGATGGCGGCGGCGCGGGTGCCGTCGCATCCCTCGAGGGAGCACACCGGCGGGTGCGGCGGGCCCGGCGCGAACGACGTGGGCGGGCGAGCGCAGCCGGCCAGCAGCACTGCCAAGAGAGTCGTCAGCCGTCGCCGCACGAGCAAACGATAGCGCGGCTCACCCGGTCCGCAGCCTCGGCGGCTCGCTGTCGCGCGGGCTCTCGGCACGGAGCCACCCTCCTCCGCGGGAGTGCACGTAGCCGAGCCGGCGAAGGATCGCCCGGACGCTCGACGCGCTGTACGGGACGGAGTGGGATCGCTCGAAGGCCGCGCGCACGGACGACGTCGTCATGGGGGGCCCGCCGCGAAAGGCGCGCTCGATTGTGCTCGCGAGCTCCGCCAGCGGCACCCGCCCCCGTTCCCCGCGCGGACGTGGCGCCAGCGCGGCCGGCCCGCCCGTCCGGTACGCGTGCACCCACTGTCGCACCGCCTCGCGCGTCACGCCGAGCTCCCGGGCGACGGCCGCCTGGGTGGCCCCCTGTGTAACCATCGTGATCGCACGAGCGCGTCGCGCCTCGAGCTGCGCCGCGACAAGACGTGATTGCGCCCCTCCCATGGTGGCTGATGAGAACACGCCTCGGGGGACTACGCATCAGCTAGAGTGACGGCGTGACGGAATCCGTCGCCATCCTCGGCTACGGGCGCTTCGGGCGGGCGCTCGGTCAGCTCTTCGCCGAGGCCGGCATCCCCCACAGGGCGCTCGACGTCGTGAGCGGGCTGGCGAGCGAGCCCGGGGCGCTGCCGCCGTCCGTCCGCGCCGACTCGCTCCACGACCTCGTCTCTGGGTCTGGGCGCGTCGGGGGAGCAGGCGGCGCAAGCGCGGGGGTGGACGCCGGCGCGTCCCCCACCTTCGTCGTCGTCGCCGTCCCGGTGCCGCGCATCCGGTCGGCGCTCGTCGACCTCCGTCCCCACCTCCGCCCCGGCCAGATCGTCTTCGACGTCGGCAGCGTGAAGGTCGGGCCCGCGAAGGCGCTCGAGGAGGTCCTCGGGGCCGACATCCCCTGGGTCGCGACCCATCCGCTCTTCGGGCCGCTCAGCCTCGCGCTCGCCGAGCGCCCGCTTCGCGTCGTCCTCTGCCCGGCGCCGAGCGGTCACGCCGGCCACGGCGGTCATGCCGCCGACACGCGTCACGCGGACGCCGCGGCGCGCGTCCGCGCTCTCTACGAGCGCATCGGCTGCGAGGTGATCGAGCAGACGCCCGAGGGGCACGACCGCGTGATGGCCCACACGCACGCGCTGACGTTCTTCGTCGCGAAGGGGATGATCGACGCGGGCGCCGGGATGGAGGTGCCGTTCGCGCCCCCGAGCTTCCAGGCCATCGCCCGCACCATCGAGACCGTACGGTCCGACGCCGGGCACCTCTTCGCGGCGATCGCGCGTGACAACCCGTTCGCCGCGCAGGCGCGCAAGCAGCTCGTCCAGGCGCTCGCCGCCATCGACGGCGCGCTCGACGCGCAGGCGGCCGACCCGGCGAGCGAGTCGCCCGACGCGACCGGCGGCTTCAGCATCCCCGACCTCGGCGAGCGCTCGCCGGAGCTCAAGCAGACGCGCGACCACATCGACGCGGTCGACCGCGAGATCGTGCGCCTGCTCGCGCAGCGGACCGGGCTCGCGCAGCGCGCGGCGCGAGCGAAGGCGGAGCTCGGCGCGCCCGTGCTCGACACGAACCGCGAGGCGGAGGTCGTCGGCGCGCGACGCCAGTGGGCCGAGGAGCTGAAGGTCGACCCGGACGCCGTCGCGGACGTGTTTCGCGCCATCATGACGATGTCGCGAAGGGCACAGCGCTGACGCACGACCACGAGGGAGAGTGAGCTAAGCTTCCGGCATGGCTTCGTCCTCCAGCCGCTGGGCCAGCGCGCTTGCCGCGTGCGGCGCCGCCCTGACGATCCTCGCGTTCCCGTACGGGTGCGGCGGTCAGGTCGAAGGGGCGGGCGACGGCGGCCCCGCGTCGACGAGCAGCGGCGGCGCGGGCAGCAGCGGAAGCGGGACGACCGGCAGCAGCGGCGGGGAGACCGGCAGCAGCGGCGGCGTCACGAACCCGAACCCCGGCACCGACGCCTCCACCACGCCGGACGCGCCCTTCGTCGGCGCCGACGGGAGCCGGGGCGTCACGTGCACGTCGCAGGGAGGCGGTGGCAGCGGCGGGGGTGGCAGCGGCGGCGGCACCTCGTGCTCCGTGGAGGAGAGCGAGTCGTGCTCCGACGGCTTCACGTACTCGGTGAGCTGCTCCTGCCCGGACGCGACGTGCACCTGCTCCGAGTCGTCCGCGAACGGCGGCTCCTCCGGCGGAGGCATCCCGTTCCTCGGCTGCCCCGCGTGCCCGGCTCCCGGCCAGTTCGACACCCTCTGGGGGATGTGTGGCTTCCCCCACTGAGCCCACTGAGCCGGCTCCGGGAGCGCGCGACGTGCGCGGCGTCGCGTCGCCGGACGCCGAGCTCGCGAGGCTCCGGCGGGACGGCTTCGTCGTCCTCGAGCGGGTCCTCTCGGCGGGCGAGCTCGACGCCCTGAAGGCCGCGCTCGCGCCCTTCGAGGCCGACCGGCCCATGGGCCGCAACGACTTCGAGGGGCAGCGGTCGCAGCGCGTCTACTCGCTCGCGGGCAAGGGCGCCCCCTTCCTCGCGCTGGCCGAGCATCCGCGCGTCCTCCCGCTGCTCGACGCCGTCCTCGAGAAGAACTTCCTCCTCTCGAACCTCCAGTCGATCCGCCTGCACCCCGGCGAGACGCCGCAGGCGTTCCACACCGACGACGCCTTCTACCTCTCGCCGCGGCCGCGCGCGACGCTCGGCGTCTCGTGCATCTGGGCCATCGAGGACTTCACCGAGGACAACGGCGCGACGGAGCTCGTCCCCGGCAGTCACCTCTGGGGCATGGAGCACCCGGACGACCGGCCGGAGGACGCCGCGAAGGCCGTGAAGGCCGTCATGCCCGCAGGCTCCGTCGTGGTCTTCGACGCCGGGACGTGGCATCGCGGCGGGGGGAACGCGTCGAAGGGGACGCGCCTGGCCATCAGCCCGCAGTACTGCCAGCCCTGGCTCCGCCCGCAGGAGTCGCAGCTCCTCATCGTGCCGCCCGAGAAGGCGCGGGGGTGCTCGGCGCGGACGAGGGCGATGCTCGGGTACAGCATTCATCCGCCGTTCGTCGGGCAGGTGGACGGGATGCACCCGCTGCGGCTCGTGGACGCGGAGTACCGCGTGCACAAGACCGACGCGCGGGCGCTCGCCGACCGGGTGCTCGAGCGGCCGCTGGCGGGAATGAAGGCCGACTAGCGGGGGACGAGCGAGCGACCGCGCGGCGCTTCAGATGGTGTCGGGCGTGCGGTACGGCGTGCCGCCGCCGTTCTTCTTCACGAAGTAGCCCGCGCCGCGCGTCGCGACGAGCACGCCCACGCCGGCGACCATGACGAGCGCGACGACGATCCCTCCCACCCACGGGATGGCCGAGAGCAGCACGAAGAGACCGCAGCCGACCGCGAGGTGGACGTACGGGTTCTCGGTGCGGTGCCGCACGAGCCCCTCGCCGACGACCGAGAGCACCGCGCACATCGCGGCGAGCACGCCGAAGGCGCCGACGATGGCGACGACGACGGCGATGGGGCTGCCGATGACGGTGATGCAGAGCGCGATGATGAGGAGCAGGCCCAGGAAGGACCCCAGCATGCCGAGCGCGATCGAGCGCATGGGGCGCGCGGCCACCTCGACGCGGAGCTGCTCCATGCGTCGCCCCGCGAGCGCCAGGAGCATCGTCCCGATGACGAAGAGCACGGCCGCGCCGCGCACGCCGTCGAGGAGAGACGAGGCCGTGTGCCGGAGGAAGCCGACGCGCGGCGCGGGCTTGTCGCCGTCCTCGTGCTCCGACTCCGCGCCGTCCTTCACGCTCACGTCGCCGCCGACCTGGGCGCCCGGGTCGCGGTCGAGCGAGCCGCCGACGCAGCTCACGTCGCCGTCGACCTTCGACCCGTTCGCGAGCGAGAGCTCGCCGCCGAAGACGGTCGCGTCGCCCTTCACGTGGCCACCCTCGTGGACCTTCACCTCGCCGCCGAACACCGTGACGTCACCCGTCGCGTCGCCGGAGATGTCGACGTTGCCGCCGAAGACCGTGAGGTCGCGCACCACCTCGCCCTTGGCGACGTTCACGTTGCCGCCCATGACGGTGCGGTCGGTCCCGCGCTTGTGCGGCTCCTCGATCTCGGACGACGGCCCGCCGATCTGGATCTTGAGGTCCTTGGCCGAGGGGGACGGCGGCGCGGGAGGCGCGGGCGGACGGGGCGGCGTCGGGGGAACGGGAGCAGCCGCCGGGACGGGAGGAGCCGGAGGCGCGATGCCGCTCGGGGTGGGCGCCTGGCCCGTCGCGCTCGTCGCTCCCGTCGCTCCCGCTGCGCCGGGCGCGGTGCGCTCGATCGACACGAGCGTGCCGTCGCGCTTCGCCGTGTAGTCGCCGTCGTCGAGGAGGATCTCCATCACCTTCGAGGCGGGCTGCCCCTTCACGTGGACGTCGACCGGGTCGCCGGCCGGCGCGTGCACGACGAGGCTCCAGCCCGCGGCGTCGGCGAGCTTCCGGAGCGCGTCGCGCCGGGGCACGCCGTCGAGGTCGAGCGTCACCGCCTTGTCGGCGTCGGGCCACGCACCTTGCCGCGTCACGTGCGCGTCGGCCGTCCCGGCCGCCAGCATCACCAGCGCCCCCGCCACTGCGGCGACGCGACCCCAAGCGAACGACTTCATGACGCGCTCCTCTCGAACGAACCCGATCGCGATCGCGCGATCACCGAACCGACGACGACCAGCAGCGCCGACGCGGCGAGCGTGGCGGCGGGCAGCGCGCGGGTGACCGCGTCGCTGCTGGCGAGGGCGTACCCGCCGCGGGCGAGCACCGGCACGCCGCGCGTGAAGAACGCCATGAGGTAGGAGACGAAGTGGCCCAGGTGCGCGACGGCGGGCAGCCCGGCGAGGACGGCCACCGCGATGCCCGCGCTCAGCGCCCGCCACGCGCCGGCCACCGTGCGCGCCGGGGCGCGCGACGACGTCGACCGCGTCGAGCGCGCGGCGCCGACGGCGTGCCCGACCGCCTCGGCCAGCAGCGCCACGCGGCCGAGCCTCCCCGCGCACCAGTCGCACGACTCGGTGTGCGCGACCGCCGTCCGCTCGACGATCGCCTCCTGTCCGTCCGCGATGGCGGTGATCGCCAGCTCCGAGACGTGCGCTCCGTCCCAGACGAGCTCCCTGGGCAGGGTGTCCTGCTCGCCGTGCTTGCCTTCGCTCATGACTCCTCCGCGACTCCGGCTGCGGCGGCCACGCTCTTGCGCGCCCGCATCACCCACGTGGCCACCGTGCCGAGCGGCACGCCGAGGCGGGCCGCGATCTCCTGGTACTGCAGACCTTCCATGTGGAACATCGTCAGCGCGCGCCGCTGCCCCTCGGGGAGGGCGCCGAGCGCGCGCGCGATGGTCTCCTTGCGCCGCGCGTCCGCGAGGCGGTCGAACGGGCTCGGGCCCGTGTCGGCGACCTGGTCGAGCGGGTTGACGGGCTCGCCGTCGGCGTCGCGCGCGGGGGCGGCCGTCCGGTCGCGCTGGCGCTTGCGGGCGCGCATCGCGTCGAGCGCGACGTGGCGCGCGATGCCCGTCACCCACGGGCGGAGCGGCTCGCCCTCGCGCAGGCGGTCGCGCCCCTCGATGGCCCGACGAAGCGCCTCGTGCGCGCAGTCCTCGACGTCGGGGTGGTCGCGGCCGACGCCGAGCATGGCCGCGATGACCGCCCGGACGTGCGGGCGCAGGTCGGCCGTGGCGGTCGCGAGCGACTGCGAGTCCGGCCGAGCAGCAGGCGTCGCGTTCGCGTCGTTCGGCATCAGCAGGGTGAGCATCCCGACGGGGGTGAATTCGCCCAGACCCACCCACAAATTTCAGGGAAGGGGCGCGCCTACCCCACGGTAGCGCGGCTGGGCCCGGCGGGAGGGGAGAGGAGAGGGGGAGCCGCAAAGGCGCGAAGCCGCGAAGGAAAGGGCGGGGGTGGGCGTGAGCGCGGGCGTGAGCGCGGGCGTGAGCGCGGGCGCGGGCGCGGGCGCGGGCGCGGGCGCGGGCGCGGGCGCGGGCGCGGGCGCGGGCGCGGGCGCGGGCGCGGGCGCGGGCGCGGGCGCGGGCGCGGGCGCGGGCGCGGGCGCGGGCG
>DASXDU010000045.1:0-45499 GCA_036490515.1 Polyangiaceae bacterium | reverse complement strand
GCCGCGATGACGGCGAGCAGGGACGGTCGTTGCGCACGTTCGGTCGCCACCTTTGCCTTGGCGGCTGCCTGAGCGGCCACGGTGGCGGCCCGGTTGTCGACGAAGGACTGCATCTCCGTCGTCAGCTGGTCCACCGTGAAGCCCTGCCCCCCGATCGTGACCGTCTGGGTCCCGTTCGGGAAGCGCTTCTTGGCCCCGGCGATGAGCTTCGTCACCGCGGCCGCCTTGCTGTTGATCGCTATGTTCTTCGGCATCTGGTCCTGTTCTTCTTTCTTTCCGGGAGGCGGTTTTCGCCCCCTCAACCCCGTAGTGGCCACGTGGGTCCGGAATCTTTCGGACTTTCGTGCGGGCCCCTGCGCTTTCCTGGAAAGGCGAGGCAGGACGCGGTGTTGCGCGAGCGCGTGCTTCAGATGGTGCGAACGAGGCCCGAGCCCACGATTCGCTCGTCGGAGGTCGCGAGCGGCACACCGAGGACCCGTGCCGAGGCCACGATCACCCGATCGGCAGGGTCCCAGTCGCGCGTGACCTGAAGGTCGGCGACCTCGCGCGCGATGGCCGGCGAGATCCCGACGCGGTCGACGAGTGGCGCCGCGGTGGCGCGCGAGAGCCATTCGTCGAGGGGAAGGGCGAGGCGGACGCGCCCGCGCTCGACGAGCTGCGCGATCTCGAGGAGCGTGATGTCGCAGACGCCGAGGCTGCGCGCGTCCCCGGCGCGACGGAGGGTGCCCCGTTGAGCCGTCGTGAGGCGGCTCGGCTTCTCGAACCACCAGACGAGCACGTGCGTGTCGAGCAGGGCGATCACCGCGACGGAGGCCTCGTGCGACGCTTCGGCCGGGCCGGAGGCAGCAGCTCCCCCCGAACGGAGCTCCAGCGGGAAGGCGGCACGGACGGACGCACGACGTCGCCGACCACCGTCACGGTCCCGGCGAGGCTGTCTTGCGGATATCGGCTCCCGCCCGAGCTCGCGACCACTCGCGCGAGCGGCTTGCCGCGCTTGGTGATGATCAGCGGCTCGCCGGTGCGCGCGACGTCCTCGAGCAGCGACAGGCAGTGAGCCTTGAACTCCGTGACAGCGACGGACTTCACCTGACCACTCAATATGACCACCCACGGCGCGGCGTCAACCCGACCGGATCCGTCCCGCGTCCCGTGAGCCGTGAGCCTCGAAGAGCGCCAGCCGGGCTCGCGGTGGTCTACGCTCCGAGGATGGGAGCCGCGCGCCGGCCTCGCCGACCTCCTCGCCCCCGCGGTCGTCGTCGCCGCGCGCGGCGAGAGCGCGGAAGCGCTGCTGGCGAAGGTGGTCAATGAGCTCGAGCCGCTGCGCGCCGAGAGGCAGAAGGTGATCGAGGCGGTACGCGCTCGAAGCGGCAAGAAGAAGAGAGGATGACCGGGACGCATCGTGCGTCGCAACGTACAGGGAGCTTGCCGGCGGCGAAGGAGATCGCTCGCCTATTGGCGATCGAGTTTGCCTTCGTCAGGACCGACGAAGCGGAGGGTTTGGAGAGGGCCCGGCAGATGGCGGCGTGGCTCACCTGCGAGGTGCTGCTCTTCTGATCCGATATCGGCCTTTTGCATCACCCGACCGAGTCTCCCCTCGGCAGGGAGACGTCGTTCAGCCGCAGAGAAGCCCGCCTCCCCGCCGCACACGCGCCCCTCCCCGCAGGGGAAGCTCGCCTCCTCGCTGCACGCGCGGCCCTCCCCCGCAGGGGAAGCTCGCCTCCCCGCTGCACGCGCGGCCCTCCCCGCAGGGGAAGCGCGCCTCCCCGCTGCACACGCGGCCCTCCCCGCAGGGGAAGCACGCCTCCCCGCTGCACGCGCGGCCCTCCCCGCAGGGGAAGCGCGCCTCCCCGCTGTACGCGCCGCCCTCCCCGCAGGGGAAGCACGCCTCCCCGCTGCACACGCGGCCCTCCTCGCAGGGGAAGCACGCCTCCCCGCCGCACGCGCGGCCCTCCCCTGCAGGGGAAGCACGCCTCTGCCACACACTTGCGCGCCTCCCCTCGCTACCCCAGCATGCCTGCGGCGCATCCCTTGACCTCCCGCGACGACGACCCGCCCTCCGACGACGAAGACGGCTCGTCCCCCGACGAGGACCCGCCCTCCTCCGAGGAGAGCCCCGACTCCGACGACGACGGGCCGCCCTCCGGCGAGGATCCCTCCGCGCCTTCGATCGATCCGGCGCTCGTTCGGCGTTTCGTCGCGACCTCCGAGGCGAGGAGCATCGCCGAGCGCGTCATCACGGCCCTCGTCCCCGAGCAGGCGGTCGAGGAGCTCGTCGGGGACGCGTTCGTCGCGGCGATCAAGGCGCGGCCTCCCTCGTCGGAGGACAAGCTCGCGCCTTGGTTCGCGTCGATCGCCCGCCGCAAGGCCGCGCGGTGGCTGGAGAAGCGCAAGCGCCGCGCAAAGTACGAGGGCCGGATGCCGGCGCGGGCCGCGGGCGAGGACGAGTACACGGGGGAGCCCGTCGAGGCGGCGCACGACGCGCGGGAAGACACGGCGTCGGTCTTCGGGGACGACGTTCCGGCCGCGGGCGTGGACCTCGCCGAGGCATCGGACGACGACGACGACGCGCTGCTCGGCGGCACCCTCGATCGGCTCATCGGCGACGACGCCGACGACCGGGTGACGCGCGACATCATCCGCGAGAAGGCCGAGACGAAGAAGACGTACGCCCAGATCGCGAAGGAGCGCGGCACGACGCACAACGCGGTCCACCTGCGCGTCTACCGCTTCAAGGAGAAGTACGGCGCGCGCGTCCGCCGCCGGAACCGGATGGTCTTCTTCGGGAAGCTCTTCGCCGCGGTTGCGGCGGCGCTCGCCGTCGGCGCGATCCTCTGGGCCATCTTCCAGCCGCGCGACGAGATCCGCCCCGATCCGTCCATGAACGAGCCCGCGCACTCGGCGTCGGCGGAGCCGTCGGGGTTCCTGCAAGCGCTGCCGCCGCCGCCCGAGCCGACGCCGCCCCCACAGCCCTCCATCCGACCGAAGTTCCCCAAGTAGCGGACGTTCCCACCGGAATGCGAGGGCCGCCCGCGCCCGCGCCCGCGCCCGCGCTCAGCCCTGCAGCCGCCTTTCCCCAACCGCGCTACATTGTCGGTATGGCTCAGGAAGTCGCCGCGTTCGGCCGGGGGGCCCCGCAGGAGTTCACCTCCGATGGGGAGTCCCCGGGGGAGCTCGAGGGCCTGCGCAAGGCCACCGCCGAGTGGCGCGCCAAGACCGTCGCCAAGGCCGAGGCGAAGATGCCGCCCCGCAAGCCGCGCTTCACGACGTGGAGCGACATGGAGCTCCCCGACGTCCTCACGCCGGCCGACGTCCCCGTCCCCTACCTGCGCGACCTCGGCTTGCCCGGCGAGTACCCGTTCACGCGCGGCGTGCAGCCGACGATGTACCGCGGGCGCACCTGGACGATGCGCATGTTCGCGGGCTTCGGCACGCCCGAGCAGACCAACGCGCGCTTCAAGTACCTGCTCGCGCAGGGGCAGACTGGCCTCTCGACCGCCTTCGATTTCCCGACGCTCATGGGGTACGACAGCGACTCGCCGCGGTCGCTCGGCGAGGTCGGGATGTGCGGCGTCGCCATCGACACGCTCCGCGACATGGAGGTCCTCTTCGCGGACATCCCGCTCGACCAGGTCACGACGTCGATGACCATCAACGGGCCGGCGATCGTGCTCCTCGCGTTCTACGTCGCCCTCGCCGACGTGCGCGGCATCCCGCGCGACCGCATCGGCGGCACCGTGCAGAACGACTGCCTGAAGGAGTTCATCGCGCAGCACGCGTGGCTCGTCCCGCCGCGCCCGGCCATGCGCATCGTCACCGACATGATCGAGTTCTCGACGCGCGAGGTCCCGCGCTGGAACACGGTCAGCATCAGCGGCTACCACATCCGCGAGGCCGGGGCGACGGCGGCGCAGGAGCTCGCGTTCACCATCGCCGACGGCATCGGCTACGTGCAGTCGTGCATCGACCGCGGGCTCGACGTCGACGCCTTCGCGCCGCGCCTCTCCTTCTTCTTCGACGTCCACAACGACTTCTTCGAGGAGATCGCGAAGTTCCGCGCCGCCCGCCGCATGTGGGCCCGCATCATGAAGGAGCGGTTCGGCGCGAAGAAGGCCGAGAGCATGAAGCTCCGGACGCACGCGCAGACGGCCGGCGTGAGCCTGACCGCGCAGCAGCCGTACAACAACGTCGTGCGCGTGGCGCTCCAGGCGCTCGCCGCCGTCCTCGGCGGGACGCAGTCGCTGCACACGAACTCGCTCGACGAGACGTACGCGCTGCCGACCGAGGACGCCGTGACGATCGCGCTCCGGACGCAGCAGATCATCGCCGAGGAGAGCGGCGTCGCGGGCACGATCGACCCGCTCGGTGGCGCGTGGCTCGTCGAGGACCTCACGAACCGCATGGAGGCCGAGGCGACGGCCACCATCCGCCGCATCGACGAGATGGGCGGGATGGTGAGCGCCATCGAGAAGGGCTACCCGCAGCGCGAGATCGCGGCGAGCGCGTACCGCTTCCAGCGGCAGCTCGAGAGCGACGAGCGCATCATGGTCGGCGTGAACAAGTACGCCGACGGCCAGGACCGCGACGCGAACATCCCGCTGCTCCGCATCGACGAGGAGGCCCACAAGACGCAGGTCGCGAACCTCGCGCGCGTCAAGGCGGCGCGCGACGGCGCCCGCGTGAAGGCGTGCCTCGAGGCCGTGCGCGCGTCGGCCCGCGCGAAGCCGGGCGAGGCGGGCGCCAACCTGATGCCGCCGATCATCGATGCGGCCAGGGCGTACTGCACGCAGCAGGAGATCTGCGACGTCCTTCGCGAGGTGCTCGGGACGTACGCGGACCCGGCGGAGTTCTGAGGTCCCCTGCGATGGCCGGCGCCGTCACGATCCAGCGCTTCGAGCCGCAGAACAAGGTCGGGGGCAAGTTCCGCCTGCGCCGCAGGATCGCGGCCGGCGGGATGGGCGAGGTGTGGGTCGCGCGCAACGAGTCGACGGGGGCGGACGTCGCGCTGAAGGTCCTCCGCCGCGGGACGAGCGACCGCGACGAGGAGCTCGAGATCGAGGCGCGCTTCCGGCACGAGGCCCGCGTCGCCGCGATGCTCTCGCACAGGAGCATCGTGAAGGTGTTCGACCTCGTCGAGGAGGAGGGCGGGACGCTCATCCTCGTCATGGAGCTCCTGCGCGGCGAGACGCTCCTGCGATACCTCGAGCGCAAGGGGCCGCGCCCGGCGCGAGAAGCCGTCGCCATCCTCGCGCCCATCCTCGGCGCGCTGGGGCACGCGCACGATCTGGGCATCGTGCACCGCGACGTCTCGCCCGCGAACATCTTCCTCGCGGTCGACCCGGACGGGCACGTGACGCCCAAGCTCGTCGACTTCGGCATCGCGAAGCTCACGGGCCACGCGCCGGCGGTGACGCGCTCGACCGCGGTGAAGACCGTCGAGGGGCGCGTCCTCGGGACGCCGCGGTACATGGCGCCGGAGCGCATCCGCGAGGCGGCAGACATCGACGGGAGGGTCGACGTGTTCTCGGTGGGCGTCGTGCTCTTCGAGACGATGGCGGGCGCGTCGCCCTTCGCCGCGACGACGCCGGGCGCGTCGCTCGCGGCCATCCTCGAGCGGCACATCGATCCGGACCCGCGTATCGATCCGAAGGTGTGGCTCGAGCTCGACCGCGCGATCTCGAAGCAGCCGTACGAGCGGCACCTCACCGCCCAGGAGCTCGCGACGGCGCTCCGCGCGGCCGTGGGAGAGACCGAGGGCGCGCTCGAGGCGAGCCTGACGCGGCCTCCCCCGACGTCGGACGAGGAGGAGGAGGCCGCGGGCGTGGTGGCCGTTCCGCCGCGCGACCGGACGAGCCAGGTCCTGCGCAGTCGCCGGTGGCGGGTGCCGGCGTCGGCGTGGCTCGTCGCCGGGCTGGCGACGGGCGCGCTCCTCGGCGTCGGCGTCTTCGTCCTCCGCCGCGCCCCCGCCGCGGGGGTGGCAGCCGAGGCCCTGCCGCCGATCGCGTCTGCGTCCGCGTCCGCGCCCACCCTCGCGCCCGCGCCCGCGCCCACGCCCACGCTCGCGCCCACGCCCACGCCCACGCCCACGCCCACGCCGGCGCCCGCGCCCGCGCCCACCCTCGCGCCGGCCCACCCCCCCCCCTCCACCCACGTGCACGCGCCTCTTCGCCCTCGGCCCGTGGCGACGACGCCCGGCTTCTGACGTCCCGTCAGCCCACGAGCGCGCGCGCGACGTCCTCGCCCTGGCGCACGCAGTCGGGGATGCCCACCCCGTCGTAGCCGCCGCCGGCGACGCGCAGCCCGGGAGCCAGGGCCGCGAGTCGCTCGTGGACGGAGCGCATCAACGCGAGGTGGCCGACGCGCATCTGGGCCGTCGCGCGATCGAAGCGGAAGACGCGCGCGAGCACGGGTTCGGCGTCGAGCCCCATGAGCGCGCGGAGCTCGCCGCGCGCGAGGCGGACGAGGTCGTCGTCGGTCCCCGCGAGGACCTCCTCGCCCCATGCGCCGCCGAAGAAGGCGCGGACGAGGACGTGGCCCTCGGGCGCGCGGCCGTCCCACTTGCTCGAGACCCACGTGCCCGCGAGGATAGGGCGCTCGGCCGCGCGCGGGACGACGAAGCCCACGCCGTCGAGGGGATGTGCGACGTCGGCCCGGCGGTAGCCGAGGAAGACCGTCGCCGTGGAGCCGCAAGGGACGGAGGCGAGCGATTTCCCCGCGCGCGCGTCGATGCCGGCGAGGAGGCGCGCGGCAGCCCACGGGGGCACGGCGACGAGCACGCGGTCGGCGTCGACCGCCTCGCCGCCGGCGCGGAGGGACCACCCCTCGGCGCGGCGCTCGACCGCCTCGACCGAGCATCCCGTGCGGAGGACGACGCCCGCCGCGCGCAGCTCCGCGACCAGCGCGTCGACGAGCGAGCCGATGCCCCCCTCGAGGGACGCGAACGCGCTGCCCGTCGTCCCCTTCCCTCCCGTCGCGGCCTGCGCCTTCGCCCGCTCGCGTGCGGCGGCGCGCATTCCGCGGACGAGCGATCCGTGCTGGGCCTCCATCGCGACGAGCTGCGGGAAGGAGGCGCGCACCGAGATGTCGCTCGCGTCCCCCGCCGAGATGCCGCCGAGGAGCGGCGCCACCAGCCGCTCGGCTGCCTCGCGCCCGAGACGGCGCGTCGCGAACTCGGCGATCGATTCGTCCTCGTCGCCCTGGAAGTGGCGCGGCCGGACGAACGGCTCGAGGGCCATCCGGGCCTTCCCCGGCCACGAGAAGAGCCGCGTGCGCGCGAGCGGCGCGAGCTGCGTGGGAACGCCGAGGACGAGCCCCTCGGGGACGGCGTGGAGCTTCCCGCGCCACGCGACGAAGTAGCGGCGGTGGGCGGCGTTCGTGCCGACGATGGCGCCGCCGAGGCCGAGCGACCGGGCGAGCGTCGTGGCCTGGGGCTTGGTGATGACCCAGGAGTCGGGGCCGCCGTCGAGGAGGAAGCCGCCTTCCCGCTCGGTGACGAGGTTGCCCCCGAGGCGCGCGGAGCGCTCGAGGACGGTGACCTCGACGCGGCGACCCGTCTCCTTGCCGCGGGCGACGGCCGCGCGGGCAGCGGCGAGGCCCGTGATGCCCCCGCCCACGACGGCGAAGCGGACCGCGTCAGCCATGGGCGAGGAGCGGACGGGCGACGCCGGCGAGGACGTCGACGAGATCGTCGTCGTCGTTGAGGGAGGGAGACCGCACCGAGGTCATGCCGCGCGCGGCGGCGAGCGCGGCGGCCTCGACGTCGAGGTCGTAGAGGATCTCGACGTGGTCGGCGAGAAAGCCGATGGGAGCGAAGACGACGCGCGTGTCGCCGCGCGCCGCGGCCTCGTCGAGGACGGCGGGGAGGTCGGGGCCGAGCCACGCGCCGCCGCCGAAGCCCTGGCTCTGGAACGCGACGGCCGCGCGGACGCCGGGGCCGAGGCGCTCGGAGACCTCGGCCGCGGCCGCGCGCACCTCGCGCTCGTAGGGATCGCCGCGGTCGACGACGGCGCGCGGCAGGCTGTGCGCGGAGAGGACGACCGTCGTCCTCTCCGCATCCGCGAGCACGCCGCGGATGCGCCGCGCGAAGGCGTCGAGGAGCGCCGGCGTCTGCCCCCAGCCCGGCGCCGTGGCGACCAGGACGCCCGTCCCGTCGGCGGCGGCGCGCGCGTCCTCGGCGTAGACGTGCGCCGAGTGCTGCGCGAGCGGCACGACCGCGACGCGCGTGACCCCCTCGCCCGCGAGGCTCTGCACGACCTCGCGCGTGTACGGCTTCCAGAGGCGGTTCGCCCATGCCGTGCGGACCCCGAGGCGCGCGCCCACCTTCGCGGCGAGGCGCGCGTTGACGTCGTTGAGCGGCGAGCGGCCGCCGATGGCCTCGTAGCGCCGGCGAAGCTCCCGGACGAGCTCCGCGCCCGGCGGATGCCCGCGGCGCACGTTCGTCACGAAGGCCTCGAGGTCCGCGAGGTCCTCGACCGTCCCGTGGGAGACGAGGAGGACCGCGTCGGTCATCGCGCGCTCGCCGCGTGCACGTGGTCGACGACCGCCTTCACGTGGTCGACCGGCGTCTCGGGGAGGATGCCGTGCCCGAGGTTGAACACGTGCCCGGGTCGCCCGCCCGCCGCGTCGAGGACGCGCTGCGCGTGCGCGACGGCGACCTCGGGCGTCGTGAGGAGCGCGCACGGGTCCATGTTGCCCTGCACCGCGCGGTCGTGGCCGACGCGCTTCCACGCGTCGGCGAGCGGCGTGCACCAGTCGACGCCGATCACGGTGCCGCCGGCGTCGCGCATCGCCTCGAGCAGGGTCGCCGTCCCCACGCCGAAGTGGAGGACGGGCACACCCGCCTGCCCCACGTCGTCGAGGATGCGCTTCGTGTGCGGCTGCACGTGCGCGACGTAGTCGGCGGGGGCGAGGTCGCCGACCCACGAGTCGAAGAGCTGTACGGCCTGCGCGCCGGCTGCGATCTGCGCGAGGAGGTAGGTGCGCACGACCTCGGCGAGCTTCTCCATGAGCGCGCGGAAGTCGTCCGGCGCGCCGAACATCATCTTCTTCGTCTTGGCGAAGTTGGCGCTCTTGCCCCCCTCGATGAGGTAGCTCGCCAGAGTGAAGGGACCGCCCGCGAAGCCGATGAGCGGCACCTTCAGCTCCTTGCGGAGGAGGCGCAGCGTCGCGAGGACGTACCCGAGGGACTCCTCCGGGTCGATGACGCGCAGGCGATCGATCTGCGCGCGCGACGCGATGGGCTCGTGCACCACGGGGCCCTCGCCCTTCGCGAACTCGAAGGGCGCGCCCATCGGCTCGAGCGGCAACAGGATGTCCGCGAAGAGGATGGCGGCGTCCACGCCGTGCACCATCGGCTGGAGCGTCACCTGGACGGCGAGCTCGGGCGTCTTGCACAGCTCGAGGAGCGTGTGTTTCTCGCGGAGCTTGCGGTACTCGGGCATGTACCGCCCGGCCTGCCGCATGAACCAGACGGGAGTCGCGTCGACGGGCTCGCGCCGGCAGGCGCGGAGAAAGCGATCGTTCACCGCGCAGAGGGTAGCAGGGCGTAGAGGTCGGGCGAGAAGGCGTTATGACAAGCGGCTTCGCGGTTTCGAGGAATGGGGCCGCGGATCGAGGACGGGATTCGAAGTACGGGCACGCGCGCGAGGAGGAGTACGAGCACGTCGGCCGAGCATGTGTACGAGGACGAGTACGTGCACGAGCACGACGGCTCGTACACGTCCTCGTGCTCGTGTCCGTACTCGGCCGACGTGCTCGATCTCTCCTCCTCGTGCGCGTGCCCGTACTTCGAGTCCCGTGCTCGATTTTCCTACTCCCGTCGCCCGTCGCCCCGCCGGCCCGGTCCCGACGCCCCGCTCACAGGCAGTCGGTCGGGTCCGTGTCCCTGTCGACCCACACGCCGTCGTCGCACTGGAGGGTCGTCGTGCACGTGTTCTGCGGGACGACGGAGCCCGTGTCGGTCACGCACGCGCCGTTCGCCTCGACGCCGTTGTCGCACTCCGAGGGGTCGCCCGTACGCGCGACCCACTGCCCGGCGTTGCACTGGAGCGTCTCGGTGCACGTGTTCTGGGCGAAGGTCGCGCCGCCGAGCGTGCACGACGTCGAGCCGCCGCCGCTCGATCCGCCGGAGCTGCTCCCGCTCGAGCTCCCCGAGCCGCCGCTGCTCGAGCCGCCGCATGTCGGGTCGTCGGCGATGTGCGTGTAGCGGATGGCCGTGAAGCTCTCGCCCTCGTAGCTGATGTCGACGCTGCTGCCGCTGCACGAGACCGCGCTCGTGAACTCGTGCGCGTACGGCATCGACGAGCTGCACCCGGGCTCCTCGATGAAGACCGCCTCGGAGCCCGGCGTGACCCACTCCTTGAAGAGGACGATGTGGCCGCCGGCGGTGAGGTTCGCGGCGTCGCCGGGCTGCATGTCGGTGCAGTCGATCGTCGTCGAGTCGCCGGTCTCGAAGGGTGCGAACTCGCTCGTCACGAGGCCGGGGGCCGGGAGCTGCCACGCCCACGAGACGAAGCCGGAGCAGTCGGACCGGTAGGGGTCCCATTCCGGGTTGCTCGTACGCTCGCAGGTGCCGGCGCAGGACGTGTCCGGATCGGGCTCGCCGTCGGGGCTCTGGCAGTACGCGAGCTTCGCGGTCACCCACTCCTCGGCGTTCGCGATGACCGTGGAGCGCGCGATGTCGCCCGCGGGAATCGAGCCCGTGCAGCCGCCGCTGCTGGACCCGCCGCTCGAACTGGAGCTGCTGCTGGACCCGCCCGAGCTGCTCCCGCTGCTGCCTCCACCACTGCTGCTGCTCGAGCTGCTCCCGCCGCCGCTGCTTCCGCTGCCGCTCGAGCTCCCGCCGCCGCTGCTGCTGCCGCTGCTGCTGCCGCTGCTCCCGCCGCTGCTGCCGCCGGCGCCGCCGCCCTGGGCATACGAGGCGAGCTGCGCGAGCGAGCCGTTGAACTTGTTCGCGTCGACCTGGCCGCTGATGCCCGGCACCGACGCCGTGTCCGAGTACTGCCAGAACTGCCAGCTCGTCCACGCGGACGGGAGCGACGGGCAACTCACGCTCCAGTTCGCGACCCAGAGGCCGTCCGACTCGGAGCTGCCGCCCACCGACGGCCAGAAGCCGGGCGAGACGTAGACGATGGGCGCGCGGCCCGTGCCCTTCTGGATGACCGACGACCACGTGTTGATGGCCGACCGGATGGTGCTCGCGGACTCGCCGTCGGTGACCTCGACGTCGACGACCACCGGAAGCTCGCCGAGATCCTTGCCGAGCGCGGAGAGGACCATGTTCGCCTGCGAGGTCGCGTTCTGGTCCGCCTCGAAGTACTGGTACGCGCCGCGGTAGATGCCCGCCGCCTTCGCGCCCGACCAGTTCGTGGCGAACGTCGCGTCCGGGCTGTTCAACCCGTCGCTCACGCGGATGAACGCGAACGCCCGCCCCGACTGCTTCACCTGGCTCCAGTTGATCGTCCCGTCCCACTTCGAGACGTCGATGCCCTCGACCGTCTGGCCGCTGGCGCAGGACGTCACGTCGCTGCCCGCCGACCCCGTGTCCTCGCCAGGCGTACCGCCGCACGCGAAAAGGCCCACTGCCGACAGAACCACCCAGCGCGAGGTGCGGAGCATGTACGAGGAGAGAGCAACGCGCGCGCCGTGCGAGGATTCGTGGGGGATCGCACGAAGGAGCGCACCCGCGCTCGCGAGCGTTCTCGGGGCTCGCGAGGGACCGCGGCGCCGGCTCGCGAGCCGTCGCGTTGACGCGATGCACGCGCGGATCGACGACGATCCGTGTGCGCAACGTGCGCGAATCGACGGCCTACGTGTAGGTTGAAGAGGTCGTGGCATCCTCGTTCCGTCGCAGGCTGATCGCGCTGGCCGTCCTCACGGTTCTCGTCTGCCTGGGCGCGATTGCAGCCCTCCTGTTCCTCCAGCAGACGACCCTCGACGAGCGACGCGCCCACGCCCGCGAGAACGTGACGCGCGAGGTCGAGCGGCTGCGCGGCGCCGCGGATGCGCTGCCGCCGGGACGGAAGCCTGCGGCGCTCCTCCAGTCGGGGGAGCTCCTCAGCGGTTTCGTGCTGCGACCCGACGCGGAACCCCCGTCGTTCGCGCGCGACGCGATGACGGAGGCGGAGCAGACGGGCGACCTCGTCGTCGTCGAGCGGGCGGAGGAAGGCGGGACCCCGGTTCTCGCCGCGGCTGCCCCCGTTCGCCCGGTGGGGTTCGTGTTCGCGTCCCAGCGGGTCGTCGCGGGCCACGAGACGCGGAGCTTGCGCGTGGTGGTCGTCGCGCTGGCGCTCCTCGCGCTCGCCCTCGTCGTCGGCGCGCTCCGCACGCTGGCGGCCGTCGAGCGTGGCGTCGGCTCGCTCCGGCGCTCGCTCGAAGCGCTCGAGAAGGACCTCACGGCGCCCGTCGCGAAGCCTGCGCTCCGCGAGCTCGACGACGTCGCGTCGGGCATCTCGTCGCTCGCCGCGGCGCTCGATCGCGCGCAGCGCCAGCGCGAACAGCTGACGCGCGACCTCGGGGAGCGCGAGCGACTCGCGGCGCTCGGGCGGGTCGCCGCCGGCATCGCCCACGAGGTGCGTAACCCCCTCGCCGCGATGAAGCTCCGGACCGACCTGCTGCGCGCCAGCGGGGACACGACGCGCGCGGTGGCGCGCGACCTCGAGGACATCTCGTCGGAGATCGCCCGGCTCGACCGCCTCGTGAGCGATCTGCTCGTCGTCGCCGGTCGCAGACCCGGCCCGCTGTCCGAGGTGGACCTGGGCGTCCTCGTCGGAAAGCGCGTCGCGCTGCTCGCGCCGTGGGCAGAGGGCCGCGGCGTCGCGCTCACTGCGCAGGGGTCCGCGAAGGCGACGGTCGACGCCGACGCCCTGGCCCGCGCCGTCGACAACCTGCTCCGCAACGCCGTCGAGGCGTCCGCGTCGGGCGGCTCGGTGGAGGCCGCGGTCGAGCGCGCACCGGGCGGGCCCGCCCGCATCGCCGTCGTCGATCACGGCCCCGGGGTCCCCCCGGCGCGTCGCGAGGAGCTCTTCGAGCCGTTCTTCACGACCAAGCCCGAGGGGACGGGCCTCGGCCTCGCCCTCGCCCGCGCCGTCGCGAGCGCGCAGGGAGGGACGCTCACCTACGAGCGCGACGGAGACGCGACGCGCTTCACGCTCGTCCTCGGCGTACCCTGAGGCTCTCCCATGGCCACGGTCCTCATCGTCGACGACGAGCCCGGCGTGCGCGAGGGCCTCGCCCGCGCCGTGACGAGCCGCGGCCACCGCGCCGTCCCCGTCCCCAGCCTGACCGAGGCGCGCCTCGCGTTCGAGCGCGAGACGCCCGACTGTGTCCTCCTCGACATGCGCCTCAAGGACGGCGACGGGCTCGATCTCCTCCGCGAGCTCCGCGCGGGGCCGCACCGGGAGACGCCGGTCATCATGGCGACGGCCTACGGCGACAGCGAGCGCACCATCGAGGCGATGAAGGCGGGCGCGTTCGAGTACGTGACCAAGCCGTTCGACCTGCCGGCGCTTCTCGGCGCCTTGGATCGCGCCGTGAAGAAGCGCGCCCTCGCGCGCACGATGGCCGAGTCGGACCCGCCGCCTCCGTCGACGCCGCAGAGCCCCCTCGTCGGCGTGAGCGCTCCGATGCTCGCCGTCTGGAAGATCATCGGGCGCGCCGCGGCGTCGGACGCGCCCGTCATGGTCGTCGGCGAGACCGGCACCGGCAAGGAGCTCGTCGCCCGCGCCATCCACGACCACTCGCCGCGCGCCCGGCAGCCGTTCGTGGCCGTCAACCTCGCGGCGCTGACGCCGACGCTCCTCGAGAGTGAGCTCATGGGCCACGAGAAGGGCTCCTTCACCGGCGCATCCGCGCGCAAGGCCGGGCGCCTCGAGCTCGCGGGTGCGGGCACGCTCTTCCTCGACGAGATCGGCGACCTCGACGCCTCCCTCCAGACGAAGCTCCTGCGCGTCCTGCAGGACGGCCGGTACGAGCGCGTCGGCGGGACCGAGACGCTCACCAGTCGCGCCCGCATCGTCGCGGCGACGAACAAGCCCGTGCGCCCCGGCGACCCCGGCGCGACCCTGCGCGAGGACCTCTACTACCGCATCGCCGTCGTCGAGGTGGAGCTCCCTCCCCTGCGCGCGCGGCGGAGCGACATCCCGCTGCTGCTCTCGCTCGCCCTCTCGCGCACCAAGGCGCGCGCCGTCACCGAGGACGCGATGGCGCGCCTCGTCGCCTACGGGTGGCCCGGCAACGTGCGGGAGCTCTTCCACGTCGTCGAGCGCGCGGCCGTCATGTGCAGCGCCGAGGTGATCGACGTCTCGGACCTACCGCCCGCGCTGACGAACACGCCGGCCCCCACCGCCGCGTCGTTCGCGGGCCTCGAGGACATGCCGCTCCGCGACGCGATGGCGGCGCTCGAGAAGCACCTCGTCGAGCGCGCCCTCGCCCGCGCGGGCGGAAACCGCGCCGAGGCCGCGCGCATCCTCGGCATCGCGCGCCCGCAGCTCTACACGAAGATGGACGAGCACGGCATCGTCGACGCGCGCCGCAAGCGCGACGAGCCCGAGCCGGAAGGCTGACGGCGGGGCGGCCGCGGACCGAAGTCGATGCGGGCCCTCAGAGGAGGTCCGCGCTCATCCGGTAGGTTGCGTGCTCGAGGGTCGCACCGCACGCGCGCAGGGCGTCGTGAAGCACACGGTCGCCCTCGACGAACACGTGCAGGTCGTCGCGCGTCGCGTGCGGCCGGAGGGCGTCGAAGAGAGGACGCGCGAGGTCGGGCGACGAGACGCGAACGGGGAAGACGCCCGAGAAACCGGGCGCGAAGCCCGCGAACGCGACGACGGCGCCGCCGCGACGAAGCGAGACGAGCACCTCTCCCGGGCGCGCGCGAAGCTGCGCGATGCGCTCGGCGGCGAGATCGAAGCGCGCGCCCACGCCGGTGTCGTCGGCCGGATCGCTCGTCTCCGCCGACACGCCATCGGCACCCCCGGCGAGCGCCGCGAGGTCCTGCCAGCGCGTCCGGAGCGCCCAGCCTTCCTGCTCCACGGCGAAGCCCGTCCGCTCGTACAGGCGCACGGCCGCCGCGTTGTCCTGCTTCAAGTTGAGGTACCAGCGCGTGCTCCTCGCCGCGACCGCGCGACGCCGGACCTCCGCGAGGAGCGCCGCGCCCGCGCCGCGTCCACGCGCGCGCGAGTCGACCACGACGTGCACGACGTGCGTCGTCGCCCCGTACGCCTGCCAGTACGCGTACCCGATGCCGCGCTCCTCCCCGTCGAGCACGACCATCGACGGCACCATGCGCGCGCCGAAGTCGGCCGCGGTGAGAACCGGGTCGGGGACCGCGAGCTCCGGGAAAAGACCCGCGTAGACCGGATAGTCCGCCACGGAGGCCGCCCGGAGGGAGAACGCCACGGCCCACCTTGGCCCGATGGGGAACGGACGATCCAGGGGAAACGGTGGAAGGCATCCGCGGCTCGCCGCCGCGCCTTCTCCGGCGCTACCGGGAGGAACGCGGTTTCTCGTGACTTTGCCGGGAGTTCGCGCGCACGGCGACCTGTCTCACCTTCCAGTTGCACGAGATGATTCCATTGCGGTTCAATCCTTGCTGACGGGTCGAACCGTCAGGAGGGACGCGGAATGCGGTCCAAGAAGTGGCTTACCGGCGCGAGCGCGCTCGCAGTGCTCGCGGTGGTGTTCGGAGCGTGCGGCGGCGGATCGAACAGCGCCGGCTTCGGCGCGCCGGACGGCAGCACGGGCTCGTCCGACGGCTCCGTGAAGACCGGCGGCGACGGCGGCCCGAGCTTCGGCGGCGACGACGGCCCGGGCGGCAAGCCCCAGCAGACGTGCGACGCCGGCTGCCCGACGGGCACGGCGTGCAACGACGGCGTCTGCCTGCCCCCGCAGCCCGGGTGCGTGACGAACGCGGACTGCGAGGACGACACATACTGCAGCAGCTCGCAGTGCGTCCCCTACGGCGAGCCACCGAGCGACGCGACCAACGATCCGAACTGCAAGCAGTCCGTCGCCCCCGGGGCCTTCGCGCCCGTCGTGCGCTGCGAGTTCACGGCCGCCCCTGCGAACGACCCGTTCCCGCAGCACCTCGACGTCCAGACGACGCCCATCGTCGCCAACTTCGACAGGGCCAGCGAGGGGACGAGCGCGATCCCGAGCATCGTCGCCGCGTTCACTGCCGACGTCAGCGGAAGCTACACCGAGGTCGAGGGCATCATCCGCGTGCTCAAGGGGAGCGACTGCTCGCTCCAGGCCAACCTCGGCGGCACGGACCTCGACGGCGACGGCACGGTCGACTGGGTCAACTCGCCCTCGGCCGTCGCGGTCGCGGATCTCAACGGCGATCAGGTCCCGGAGATCGTCGCCTTCATGGGCGACCGGACGACCGTCGCGTTCACGCGCAACAAGGCCGGCACGTGGTCACCGCTCTGGCCGAAGGTGAAGGCCACGAACGCCGACGGGAGCCTCTTCGTCTGCATGGCGGACGGCGTCTACGCGCTGGCGCCCGGCAGCGGCACGAGCCTCGACATCTGGTCGGGCCCGAGCATCCACGACCTCGACGACGACGGCGTCCCCGAGATCATCCGCGAGGGGTACGTCATCGAGGGCAACACCGGCGTCGTCCGCGCGCAGCTCCCGCCCGGCTACGCGAGCTACGACGTCGGCATCCCGCCCGTCCTCGCAGACCTCGACGGCGACGGAAAGGTGGAGCTCACGAACGGCGCGCACACGTGGACGTTCGAGCCGGCCTCGAACACGTGGGTCCCCTTCGCGCCGTACGAGTCGGACGCGGGCGCGCCCACCGACCCGGGGTGGACCGCCCTCGCAGACTTCAACCCGTACGACGGCAAGAAGCAGCCCGAGATCGCCGTCGCCACCAACAGCACGCTCTCCATCTACGGCCTCGACCACTCCGTCTTCATGAACATGAGCCTCGCGGTCCCCGGCGGCGGCGGCGGCCCGCCCACCATCGCCGACTACGACCACGACGGCCTGCCCGAGGTCGGCCTCGCGGGCGAGGACTACTACACGGTCTTCGATCCGGACTGCCAGGCGACGCCGCGCCAGGGCGGCAAGTGCGCCGACCGCACGCACTGCGACTTCGGCACGGCGGGGGCCTGCCCCGACTACGTCCTCTGGTCGAAGAAGACGCAGGACCACTCGTCGGACATCACCGGCAGCAGCGTGTTCGACTTCGCGGGCGCGGGTACGCCGGAGGTCGTCTACGCCGACGAGTGCTTCGCGCGCGTCTTCTCCGGCTTCGACGGCACGGTGCTCTTCTCGCAGTACCACTCGTCGTGCACGTGGATCGAGAACCCCGTCGTCGCCGACGTGGACGGCGACTTCCACTCGGAGATCGTCGTCCCCTCGAACCTCGCGTGCAGCACCGGCGGCGCGGGCATCGCGTGCGGCCAGCTCGACGCGAACGGCGTCGACTCGATCTTCGTCGGCGCGCAGTGCCAGGCAAACACGGACTGCGTGTCGGGCACGTGCGACAACGGCTACTGCCGCTGCACGACGACGTCGCAGTGCTGCCCGCTCAACGACGACGCGAAGTGCCTCGAGGCCGGCACGCAGTGCGCGCCTCCCCCGGCGGGCACGCCGGGCACCGGCAACACGTGCCGCGCGCCCCACCCGCACGGCCTCCAGGGCATCCGCGTCTACGGCGACGCGAAGAACCGCTGGGTGCAGTCGCGCCAGATCTGGAACCAGCACGCGTACGCGGTCACGCACGTGAACGAGGACGGCACCATCCCGAAGACGAGCGCGTGGGTCTCGAACTGGACGACGACGGGGCTCAACAACTTCCGGCAGAACGTCCCCGGCGAGGCCGACGGCAACCCGGTGGGGGACTCGACGGCCCAGGCGGGCCCGTTCTTCTCGTGCTCGAGCGGGCAAGCGGTCTTCCAGGAGCCTGTCTGCAACCGCGGCACCGCGCCGCTCGCGGCCGGCATGTCCGTCGGCTTCTACGTGAACGGCACCAAGGTGTGCAGCGCGACGACGGCGACGGCGCTCGACGTCGGCAAGTGCGAAACCGTGAGCTGCACGTGGGCGAGCCCGCCGACGACGGCAGGCAGCGAGGTGAACGTGACGGTGGTCTCCGACGACGGGGGCAGCATCGCGGAGTGCGACACGAGCAACGACGACGGCCTGGTGGAAGGGGTGTTCTGCACGCCGCCGCAGTGAGGTGACGCGACGACGGTCACGCGCGCGGCACCGCGGACGGGCGGAGCCGCAGCGGGACCGGACGGGTCGGCGGTGAATGGCGATGAGGCGGCTGCGACGACCGACGCCCCGCCGATGCCGACCGGCGAGGACGCTCCGCGACCGGCGCTTCCGCCTCGCCAGCCGGCACTGCGGCGATGCCGATCGACAAAGCGGCATCGACGTCTGGAAAGACGGCTGTGACGATTGACGAAGCGCCTCTTCCGGTCGGCATCGCCGCCTTGTCGGTCGGCACAGCGGTCTTTCCGGTCGGCATCGCCGCCTTGCCGGTCGGCACAGCGGTCTTCGAGGCAGTGCAGGACCTCGCTGCGGCCCAGACGGCGACGCACGCGAGCGTCAACTGCGCGGTGGCGACACGAAACGAGAAGGAGGCCGCGCTGCGGACGCTCCCGCATCGGCCCGCGGGGCGGCGTCCGCGGCCGCGAAGCCCGTCCAGGCGCTCGGCGGTCCGGTGACCGCGGCGCTGCTCCCGCTCTCGGACATCGCGAAGAACCCCGGCCAGTACGCGAACAAGACCATCGCGACCGAGGGCGAGATCACCTCCGTCTGCCAGGAGATGGGCTGCTGGATGGAGCTCAAGGACGCCTCGGGCATGGCCCACGTGCGGATGCACGGGCACAAGTTCTTCATCCCGAAGGGCGCGTCGGGCCGCATGGCGCGCGTGCAGGCGACCGTCCTGGCGACGCCCGACGAGGGCTGCGGCGACGCGCCCCCTCCGCCGGCCAAGCCGCTCGCGAAGGTGGACCTCGACGCGACGGGCGTCGAGCTCGACTAGGACGCATCCAGCGCCGGCTCGAACACACGGAGTGCTCGTCGCCGACAGCGGCGTGGCGTGTGTCGGGTGCGCTCGGAAGCGACGTCTCCCCGGCGCCGGCCCTGCGACGCACCCGTCTTGCGCGCGTCCCCTCGCTCGTGCGATTCCGTTGCCCATGGCCAGCCTCGATCACATCGGCATCAACGTGACGCAGTACGAGCGCTCGAAGGCGTTCTACACGCAGGCGCTCGCCCCTCTCGGGATCACGCTCGCGATGGAATACGGCAAGGCCGCGGGCTTCGGCCGCGGGGGCAAGCCGGACTTCTGGATCGGCGAAGGAGCCACGCGCTTCCAGAAGCCCGAGCAGCTCGCGCCGATCACCCCCGTGCACGTGTGCTTCACCGCGAAGGACCGCGCCGAGGTGGACGCGTTCCACCGGGCCGCGCTGGCCGCGGGGGGCAAGGACAACGGCGCCCCCGGGATCCGCGCGGAGTACCACCCGCGCTACTACGGCGCGTTCGTCGTCGATCCCGACGGGCACAACGTCGAGGCATGCCTCCACGACGCCTGATCAGAGCGCGCCGAGCGGCGTCGTGTCGGCGACCTGGACGACGTGGACGAGCGCCTTGTCGCTCGAGCCCTCGGCGCCGCCGAAGAGGGTGTCGTCGACGAGACCGCTCGCGTCGAGGACGGCGTGGTTCACCTTGTTCTCGCCGGAACAGCCGGGCCCGTAGTCGAGGGCCACGGCGACGAGCGCCTTGCCGTTCGCCGGATTGGTCACGCGCAGGCGCGCGAGGCAGCCGAAGCGCGCGCCGTCGGCCGTGTACCAGCCGATGGCCTCCTCGCACTGGGGACCGCTGCTGCCCGCCGGGCAGAGACCTGCCTGGATGGCCTGCGAGAGGCACGACGGGATGCAGTTGTCGTCGGGGTCCGTGTGGACGCCCGCGTCGTCGACGTAGCAGCCGAACTCGGTCAGGTAGTAGTTGCCGTCGTCGACGGGCACGGTGCCGTACGAGCCGGTGCAGGAGAAGTTGGTCGCGCTCGCGAGGAGGCAGCTCGCCGCGGCGCCACTCTGGCCGTGGAGGCACCCGTACTGGCAGGTCTGCACGCTGGCGACGCCCCCCGGGCAGTCGCCGAGCGAGTTGCCGTCGCCCGAGCACGTGGGCTGCGTGTCGCCGGTGAACTCCCCGCAGCTGCCGGCGTCGCCCGCGCCCGCGCCGGTGTCGGCGCCGGCACCGGTGTCTGCACTTGCGCCCGTGTCCGCGCCTGCTGCCGTGTCTGCGCCTGCGCCCGTGTCCGCGCCTGGGCCCGCGTCCGCGCCTGCGTCCGCGCCCGTGTGTGCGTCGGCCCCGCCGTCACCGCCCCCCTTCCCTCCCCCTCCGTTCGACGACGTGCCGCACGCAATCGCGAGCGCGCACGCGAGCCCGAATCCGAGCGCCCGTCTCATCACGGCTCCGATCCTACACCCGTGCCCGAGGTGCGCGTCGGGGTCGTGCGGGTGCACGCTTCAGACCGGGGGGGCGCTCCGTGAGGTAGTCTGTCGGTCAGGTGACCCGCCGACGCGCCGCCCCGCCAAACCCGGACGACACGGAGACGCTGCCCGCATCGCCGTTCGACATCGCCCCGTCGATGGCCGACGGGGAGGACACCGGAAGCGTCCAGCTCGGGCCGTTCGAGAGGCTCTACGAGTCACTCTTCGCGGAGGCCATCGAAGGGGGGGAGATCGGCCGCGAGGAGCGCGAGCGTCTCGACCTCGCCGCCCGCGCGCTGGGGCTCGATCCGTCGCGCGTCGAGAGGCTCGAGGCGGCGCTGCTCGACGCCTGGGAGTCGGACGCCGCCGAGACGCTCGTCGACCCTCGGTCGGCCGCGCTCCGCGACCCGGACGCCCTCGCCGACCGATCGCCCAGCACGGCGGCGCCGGCGATGCCGTCGTTCGACGACGACGAGTCGCCGACCATCGCGCGGCCGAAGGACGACGAGGACCAGACGCAGCGAAGGCCGGCGCCGGCGGCCGCCGAGCTCCCGCGCGAGCTGCCGTTCACCGAGCTTCACGCGCGCTACGTGGCCGCCGCGGACGACGGCGCGCTCGACGACCAGTGGCGCATCGCCGAGGTCCTCGTCCAGCGCGGCGCGGCCACGCGCGAGCAGCGCTCCTTCTGGGAGAAGCACCGCCGGCCCGGGCCCATCCGGCCGCTCCACCCGCTCACCGCCGACGACTGGACGGCCTTCCTCCTGCACCCGGACGAGGACCGCACCACGGGGGAGGTCTTCGGTGTCATCGCGTCCGCCGCGCTCGTCGGGCGCGTGTCGGCGATGCGCCGCGACGGGACACTCCCGAAGCTCGACCCCGAGGGCTACCAGAACCCCCTCGGCTCCACCGTCAGCGCCGTGCGCGCGATCGCGTGGGCGGCGGCGACGATGGGCATCCGCACGCCGCCGACGTACGTCGCGCCTGACGCGGACACCGGCTTCGAGATGGTGACGATCATCCCGCCGTCGACGCGCATCGGCGCACGCGTCCTCACGGGCCTCGGGGCCGCGCAGCTCGCGTTCCAGTGCGGCCGGCACCTCGCGTGGCATCGCGAGGAGCACTTCGTCTGCACGCTCGTCCCGAACGTGGCCTACCTCGAGACGATCTTCTACGCGGCGCTGCTGCTCGGTGCGCCCGCCCTCTCGTTGCCGGACGAGACCCGCGCACGAGCGCGCGTCTTCTCGCAGGCCATCGTGCCGTGCCTCGAGCCCAAGCAGCTCGAGCGGCTGCGCCGTCTCGTCGCGCGCTTCCTCGCTCGCGGCGGCCGGACGAACCTGCGGCGCTGGGCGCGTGCGGCCGAGTGGACCGCGTGCAGGACGGGCCTTCTCCTGTGCGGAGAGCTCGCGGTCGCCGCCGACGCACTCGCGAACGAGCCCGGCGCCGAGACGCGCATCACCCAGCTCGAGACGTTCTGGGCGAGCGCCGAGGCGGGTGAGCTGCGACGCAAGCTCGGCGTGGCCCTCGGCTGATCGCGCCCGCGCGACCCCGTGCGAGCGAGCGTCACTTCACGATCGGGTTGCTCGCGACGAAGGGGGCGCGGATCGTCAGCGACGCGACGCCGAGGGAGGCGGGGATCGGCGGGAAGGGGGCGGCGCGCCGGACGGCGTCGGCGCAGTTGCGGTCGAACTCGTCGACGCCGCTCGGGCGAAGCGGCGGCCACTGGACGGAAACGCGACCCTCGGCGGACACGGTGAACTGCAGGATGACGGTGCCCTGCTTCAGCTCGAGGAGCGCGCTCCTCGGGAAGGCGTTCACCCAGAGAGGATCGATCTTCGCGTGGAGCTGCCGGAAGTAGGGGACGAGCCGCGGATCGCTCGTCCAGAAGTCGAAGATCTCCCCGTCGCCGACGCCCATCGGACGCGTGCGCGACCCCGCTCCGGCCGCGCCCCCGGCGCCTGCCTCGCCGCCGCCGCCGTTGCCTCCCTGCCCTTCCCCCGCAGCGCCCCCTGCGGTGCTCGCATGGAGGAGCGACTTCACCGTGGTGGCGACCTCCTGGTCGCTGTCGACGTCGTCGCGTGGGCGCGCGGGATCGGTTGCGGGGACCGCGACCGGGGCGCGCGTGACGTCCGGCCGCGCACTGCCTATCGCAGCCGAGGGCCTGTGGTCGCTGCCCGGGGCCCCGTCGGCGACGCCCGCACCCGGCGCTCCACGCGTCGAGCCGAGCCGGGCGCCCCCCGCGTTCTGCTGCGCGTCGGCCTCGCCCGGGGCGCCGCTGCCGAGCTCCCCGCCGGCGATGCTCGCCGAAGGAGACTCGAGGGCACCCCGGCTCGGATCCGCGGGCGACGACGGCCGGCGCTCGAGGCGCCTCGCAGGTCCCGTGACGACCAGGGTGAGCTCCGTCGGGTGCGTCGTCGAGCGGCGGTCCTCCCACGACTGCCGGGCGCGCGCCACGCGAAGGCGCTGGATCTGGTCGCGATCGAGCCGGTTGAGGAGGTCCGGCGAGAGGCGCATGCGGTCGTCCTCGTCGGCGAGGTTGAGCGCCTGCGCGGAGGTCGACACGTCGCCCCCGCGGCCGGGCGTGCCGGTGTCGAGGCGCGCCACGGTGGAGCCTCCGCTCGGCGTCGGGGGCTCGCCGGCGGGATCCACCGGGCGATCCTCGAGGCTGATTCCTTCGCCCACGGACGGAAGCTCGACGGCGAAAGGGGCGTTGCTGCACGCGGGAGTCGCCGGAGACGGCGCCGCCGCGATGGGGTCGCCCCCGAGAGAGTGCAGGGCGGCCCAGAACAGCCCTCCGCCGAGGACCGCATGGAAGACCACCGACGCGACGAGCGTCGCGCCGTGAACCTTCTTCGTGGAACCTGCCAAGACCCCGCGCGCCTCTTCCTTCCAGGGTGCGACATCGCGAGCAGGACCGCCAGCTCCGCCGTTTCCGACGGTCCGCCGCGCCGTTCGCCGGGTGCGCGGGGCGCCGCTGAGGGGGCGTGCCTCACATGAAGGACACGCCGAAGGAGAACGTCGGATACCCGATGCGAAGCACCAGGGCGACGTGGTCGTTCACGTGGAAGCGACCTCCCGCGTAGAACGCGAAGTCGACGCCGGTCTGCGTCGGTTCGGCGCACGGGAAGCCGGCCGGGGCGTTGCGGCAGTAGTCGAAGAACCCGTGGTAGATGACGAGCCCCGGCTCGCCGAAGACGCTCCATCGCCGCGCGACGAAGAAGTTCCACTGCATGACGACGGGGAAGACGACGAAGTCCGAGTCGCCGACCCCGTAGCAGCCGTTCGGCCCGTGCGGGCCGTAGTAGGTGTAACAACCCTCCCCCGAGTAGTGCAGCCAGTCGACGCCGAAGCCGATGGCGACCGAGTCGTTGATCGAGGGGACGAAGCCGCGATCCACGATCGGGATCGAGAAGCGCGCGCCGAGGCCGAAGCCGTCGACGGGCTCGTAGTCGTAGTGCGTCCACCCCCACAAGCCGTGCGGCTCGATCTCCACCGCGTACTGCGGGTGGTCCCCCGGGCGCTTGATGGTGTCGTCCGCGCGGGCGGGCGACGCGATGCATGCGGCGGTTGCGGCGAAGGCGACTGCGACGACGGCGCGGGCGTTCCTCATCCAGGGCTCCCTTCGTTGCGTCGATGGTCCGGACGTGTGTCGTGCACGATGTTACTGGATCACCTCCTGGCAGCGGCCGTTCGTGCACGGGATTCCTCCGCAACAGTCCGCCGAGGTGGTGCAGACCTGCCCGTAAAAGGCGCAGCCCGCGTCGTCTTGCGGGACGCCGCCGTCGCCGGGCCCGGAGCCGCCGTCGGGTCCGCCACTGCCGCCGTCCGGCCCACCGGCGCCGCCGTCGGGGCCGCCACCGCCGCAGGGGCCGCAGGTGCCGTGCGTGCTGCCCGCGGGGAGGTCGCACGAGGTCCCCGGGCAGCAGTCGGCAGTCGTCGAGCACGCGCCGCAGGCCGAGATGCAGACGTTCGGCGAGCACACGAAGGGAGGGTTGCCGCCGGGGTTGGGGATGCACGGAGCTCCGTTGCAGCAGTCCGCGCTCGACGCGCACGATGCGCCCGCGCTCAAGCAGACGGCGTCGGCGCAGCGCGGAACCCCGAGGTTGTCCTGCTTGCAGGTGTCCTGCGTCTCGCAGTTGCCCGCGCAGCAGTCGCACGACGAGTTGCACGACATGTTCTGCAGCTTGCAGACGTCGCCGTTGGGCTTGCACCCCATGGGCAGGCGGCAGACGCCGAGCGGCCCGCCGCCGCTCATGTCGCAGGTGACCGGCTTGGTCGAGCCGCCGGGCAGCCCCGTCGCGCCGCAGCAGTCACCGTCCGCGGTGCAGAGATCGCCGACGGGGTGGCAGCCGCTCGCGGGCTGGCAGATGAGGATCCCCGTGGGTCCCCATGGCGCGCAGGCGCGGCTGCAGCACGGGCCGCCGCAGGCGGGCAGGCCGCCATCGATGAAGGTCGCGCCCCCGTCGGCTGCGGTCCCGCCGCAGAGCTGCCCGTCGACGAGGCCGCAGTTCGCGGGGCCAGTCGGCGCGGAGGGGGCGCAGACGCCGATCGTCTTGCCGGTGGCGACGGTGCAGGAGCCCGTGCAGCAGTCGGTGCCGGTCGCGCAGGCGTCCCCGGGCTGCGCGCAGAAGGAGGAGGGCTGGCATGTCCCGGACGAGCAGAAGCCCGAACAGCAAGAGGCGCCCGACGAGCAGGCGTTGCCGACGGTGGAGCAGCTGCCGCTCAGCGGCGTGCACGTGCCGTTCGTGCCGCACGTCTGGCTGCAGCACTGGCCGTTCGACGTGCACGCGCCGTTGTCGGACTGGCAGCTCGGGTAGTTGCAGAAACCGTTCGCGCAGTCGGCGCTGCAGCAGTCGCCGTCCGTCTTGCACGAGGCGCCGAGCTGGAGGCACGCGCCCGTCCCAGGGCCACCGCCGAAGACGTCGGGCGAGAGACCCGCGTCCGATGGTACGGGACCGCCGCCGTCGGACAGGACGCCGCCGTCGTTCCCGCCGCCGCTGTCGTGGGCAGCGCCGTCGTGAGCCGTCGCGTCGTCGGGGGCGGCGTCGGCGCCGGGTCCGACGCCCGGCTTCCCCGAGCCACCGCACGCGACGACGACCAACGCGCCGAACGCCACCACCGTCGCCGACGCGCCCACACCCACCAGGGACCGCACGCTCATGGCCGCCCAGCACAGCACGCGGCGTTCCGCCGTGAACTTCCGCTGGCACGACGCCCACTTCGACGAGACGGTAGGCCCTCCGCCGTGAGGGCAGTTGCCAGCACGTGGTCAGGCGCCTTGTCACGCGCCGAAGCGCTTGCCGAACCTCCGCTCCGTGTTCGCGCGCGTCTTCTCGGCGAGGTCCTCGAAGCGCATCCGGCGGAGCTCCGCGACGCGCCGGGCGGTGTGCACGACGAGCGCAGGCTCGCACTTCTTCCCGCGCAGGGGGACGGGGGCGAGGTACGGGCTGTCGGTCTCCACGTGGATGCGGTCCACCGGCGCCCAGGCGGCGACCTCCTGCACCGCGACGGCGCTCTTGAAGGTCACGATGCCCGAGAGCGAGACGTCGAAGCCGAGGTCGAGCGCCTTCTCCGCGAACGGACGGTCCTCGCTGAAGCAGTGGATGATGCCGCCGACCTCGCGCGCGTCCTCCGAGGTCAGGATGGCCAGGGTGTCCGCGGCGGCCTCGCGGGTGTGGACGACGATGGGTTTGCGCAGCTCGCGCGCGAGGGCGATGAGCCGCGCGAACACCTCGCGCTGTACCGGACGCGGGGAGTGGTCGTAGTGGTAGTCGAGACCGATCTCGCCGACCGCCGAGACCTCGGGCGCCGACGCGAGCGCGCGCAGCTCGGCGTGCGCGGGCTCGCTCCAGCTCGTGGCGTCGTGCGGGTGGATGCCCACGCACGCGACGACCCGGTCGGGCGCGTGCCGGGCGAGCGCGACCGCGCTCCGCGCAGGCCCGAGATCCTCGCCGACGCCGACGACGACGAACCCGGCCACCCCCTGCTCGGACGCGCGCGCCATCACGGCGTCGGCACCCTCGGGGAAGTAGCCGGCGTCGAGGTGGCAATGGGCGTCGACGAGCGAGACGGGCATGGCGCCGCGCGTACCTTAAGCGCACCGCGGCCTCCGTGCCATGCTCATCCCCGATGAGCCTTCCTCACACGACCTCGAGCGTCTACGTCGTCTTCTCCTCCACGCGTGCGCTCGCGATGGACCCCGGAGCGTGGGACGCCCACGCGCAGCGGTTCTTCCGCACGCGCCTCCGCGGCACGCCCGAGGGCGCCGTCCACGTCGCACCGGAGGGGGAGGCTGAAGGCGATCGCGTGGTCACCTGGCGAGACGCGCAGGCCGAGGACTACGCCCTCGCCGACGAGGGCGAGCGACGCGCGGGCGGCGGCGGCCTCGCCGGGCTGGCGCGCCGGTGCCCGTCGATCTGGATCGTCGAGCGCGCGTCGCACGACGATCGCCTCGCGCTACGGCTGGCGATGATCCTCGCGAGCGTCCACCTCGGGCCGATCGTCGACCCGGAGGGACCGGAGCTCTTCGGGGTCAAGACCGCGCGGGCGAAGCTCGATGCCGCACGAGCATGACGTCCCGGTGAGGCCTCAGCCGAGGAGGTCGTGGAAGCGCTTGCGGACGAGGAGCGTGCACATGTCGGCCGCGCACTCGCGGCAGTACGCGAACCGTGCGACGAGCTGGTCGACCGCACCCTGAGCCTCCTGGCGCGCCTCGGAGTCGATGCCGGCGCCTTCGTCACGAACGAGGAGAACGACGTTGCGCGCGATGCGGGCCACGTCCTTCTTGCGGTCGGAGAAGATCACCTCGCGCATGCGCCGCAGGTACTGGGGGAAGATGCTTGCACCATCGACCTTTTGCCCTGGATGGTCGAGCGCCCACGCGGCGATCGCGCTGATGAGCTGCTTGCGCCACTCGCCCGGGTCGATCTTCGAGTCGAGCAGGCGCTCCACCTCGACCATCATCTTCTCGTCCGGTTCTTCGTACCGCTGGGTTACGCGGTTGTAGAGGCGCTCCTTCTTCACCCATGCGCTCACGTGCTGCACGTACCGGTCGAAGAGACCCGCGTACTGCTCCTCCTGCACCAAGCCGCTCGCGACGTAGAGCTCGTACTCCGACGCGAACAGCAGCCGCATGTGCAGCGCATCGGTGAACGACTTCACGTCGTGGAATCCGCCGGAAATCGGGTCTTGCTGGAGCCACTCGAACTCGTTCTTGCGCGTGTTGAGCGCCTCGATCTCGTCCAGCACGGCGACCGGATTCAGGCACTTGTAGGTGGTCGACTGCGCAGCGTCGAGCAACGCGACACGCATTTCCCGCGGGCTCGCGCCGATGCGCCCCTCGTAGATCGGGTACGCGTCGCTCTCGGCCCAGATGTCCTTGATGGCAGCGCGCAGCGTCTTTTGCGAGTCGGCGTCGATCCGCTCCGGCGCCTTACCGAGCGAATACAGGTCCGCCTTCTCGGTGGCGCTGAGGGTGGACACGATCGAGGCGACCGTGCGCCCGTACCTGTCGGGGTTGGGTTTTCGCATGCGCGTGAAGACGGCGAACTGCGCAGCCATCTCCGTCGCGTGCGGCGCGACGTGCCGTCGGACCTGCGGCGTCACGTGCGTGTCGTAGATGAGCTTCTCCTGCTCGAAGCTGCGCAGGTAGGGGACCCGCACCAGCTCGAGGCGGCCACGGAAGCTCGCGAATTCGGGGTGCTCACGGAAGGCGTCGAGGTGAAGCTCGTTTGCGCTGCCGATCATGACGCAGTTGAGCTGCACGTTCTGTGCGGCGAGGGCGACCTCGCCGGTCTCCACCGAGAGCTGGAGGTACTTGAAGGCGTCGAGAGGACGCTTGAGGAGATCGCTGAACTCGAGCAACCCGCCCGCCGCGTCGATGAGCTCCCCCTTCGCCTCGTAGAGCGTCACCGCCTGGAGAGAAGGCGGCAGCGACTGGAGCGAGCGATCCATCGTGACCTGGCGCTCGGCGGCGTCGACGCTCAGCTGTGGACCGATCGTCACCGCGCCGGTCCGGTAGCGGCGCGAGATGAAGTAGCGCTCGACCTGCACGTGCTTGAGGACCTCGGCGTACGAGCCGTCGTACGAGGAGAGGAGCGCCTCGAACACCTGCTGACTCTTGTGCGACAGTTGCCCGCGGAGGAGCCACTCGTTCGGCGGCTCGCCCGCGCCGACGCGCCTGTACGCGGCGTGCAGGAGCTGCTCGCGATCGCTCGTGGGAATGAGGAAGAGCGGGTGGTCACGGACCTCCACCATCAGCTTCGCGTCGATCTCGTCGTCGGCGAGGTGCGCGTACGAGTCGCTGCCCTTGCCGTCCGCGCGCTCGTGGCCGAAGCCGAGGGAACCGCGGACCGTCTTCTGCGACGGGAAGACCCAGTGGAAGCGGTAGAGCGCTCCCTCGTCGAGCATGGAGTACTGCTCGAGCGCCGCCATCATGCACTGCGCGATGGTCGACTTCGCCGAGCCGTTCGGGCCGTCGAGCAGGACGAGCCGGGTGGGTCGTCCCTCGCGGACGAAGTTCGAGAGCGCGCGGTAGATCTCCTCCTGCACGTTCTCCTGACCGACGAGCGCGCCTCGCGGCAGCGCCCCCGGCACCGAGGGGGCCGGCCTCTCCCAGGGCATGTCGAACAGGGTGAAGCGCGTCGCGTCACCCCAGGGGTGGTGCACCGTGGTCTTGCCGTAGTGATCGAAGACGTCGCGCAGATAGCGGCTCGCGTCGCGCGAGTAGCGGACGGGCTGCTCGTCGAAGAGAGCGAGAAACTCGGCGAACGACAGGACGCGGCGGCCTGTCCGGAACCGCTGCTCGACGTGGCCTGCGATCTTCTCGACCTGCGACGCGGCGTCGCGCGGCTCGCTCATGGTCCCGTCAGCGTAGCTCCATCGCGCGGCTCAACGAATTGCGACGGTCGCCTTCACGGGTTGCTGCTCGAGCTGGCAGTTCTGCGCGGAGCACACGCTCAGCTTGAACGTGCCGCCGACCGTCTTCTGCCCCTTGTCGGCGGCGTGGAACGCGAGGGTCATCACCCCGCTCTTCTCGTCGGTCTTTTTCCAGTCCTTGGCGTCCTTCGAGAACGTGTTCTTTCCGGCGGCGTCGGCGCCTAGAAACTCGACGCCGGGGGCGTCGTCCGCCTTGAACTTGTAGGGGTACTCGTCGTTGATGTGGAAGTCCCCGGTCGCGACGAGCTTCACCTCGAGGGTACACTTCGCGCCAGGCGCGCAGTCGGCGGGGGCAACCGCGTCTACGAAGAAGTTCGAACCGCACGCCGTGTGCCCGCAGTTGGCCTGCGGGGACGGCGCCGCGGAGGTGTCTGCGCCTTGCGAGGCCGCGTGGCCGTCCTTGTTGCAGGCGACCATCGCGAGCGCGGCAAGCGCGGCAAGCGCGACGAGTGCGGGGGGCAGCAGCTTCGAACTCACGCACGTGGAGATAGCACGCCGCGGCCCGACCGGCGCGCGCCGACGTAGCCCGCGCGCTCCGCGCAATCACTTCACGTAGACCTCGAGCCGCGGCCCGCCGAGCTGCCGCCGCGCGCCGAGGACCGGATCGTCGCGATCGCGCGCGACGTCGGTGGGGCCGAGTGCGAAGGCCACGCCACTCGCGCTGGCCGAGTCGGTGACGAGCGCGACGCCCATGTCGTCGCGACCGCGCTTTCGCCATCGCAGCACGAGGTCGCGGACGTCCACGCGCACGAGCGGCCCTCCTTCGGGCAGGACGCGCGTGACGGGTGAGCCAACCTCGGAGATCCGGGGCTGCCCGGCCCACGTGAGCGACGCCCCGTCCCACGCACTGGCGATGGGCGCGGCGTGGATCGCGATCGGCGCGGCATCCGCGTCGACGCTCGTGGCGCGCTCCAGGACGAGGTACGCCTCGAGCACGCTGAGCTCGGGCGGGAGCGGGAGCGCGAAGCGCAGGAACATCAGGGCAGGGTCGGATGCTCGGCCCACGGTGACGACCGCGCCGTGGTGCCCTTCGCCATCGCGGGACGCGTAGCCCACGTCGACCGGCACGACGAGGAGACGGCGTGCGCTGTCGATTGCGGGAGTCGCACCGTGCGCCACACACCGCCCCGCAACGCACGAGGCTTGCGATCCGCAGTCGCTCTCCTGGGCGCACATGCGCGGCGGCGGGACGCACGACCCGGCCAGCACCAGGATGCCGAGGAGGAGCGGGGACGCCGAGCGCACGGCCGCATGGAAGCGCGGCATCCGCGACCGCACAAGGGTAGGATGGCGGCGGGATGGCCGACGCCCCGCTCCTGCGCGTGCGCGACCTCGTGACGAGCTTTCGCACGGACACGGGGGCATTCCGCGCCGTCGACCACGTCTCCTTCGACGTCGCACGTGCCACGACGGTGGCGCTCGTCGGAGAGAGCGGGTGCGGCAAGAGCGTCACCGCGCTCTCCATCCTGCGCCTCGTCGCGTCACCCCCCGGGCGAATCGAGTCGGGGGCGGTCGAGCTGGAGGGGCGCGACCTCCTCCCGCTTCCCGAACGCGAGATGCGCGCCGTGCGGGGCAACGTCGTGTCCATGATCTTCCAGGAGCCCATGACCAGCCTCAACCCGGTCTACACGGCGGGGTGGCAGATCATGGAGGCCATACGGCTGCACCAGAGGAAATCCCGCTCCGAGGCGCGCGGACGGGCGATCGAGCTCTTGCGGCTCGTGGGGATCCCGGAGCCGACGACCCGCGTCGACGCCTACCCGCACCAGCTGTCGGGCGGCCAGCGCCAGCGCGTGATGATCGCGATGGCCCTCGCCTGCGAGCCGAAGCTCCTCGTCGCGGACGAGCCCACGACGGCGCTCGACGTGACCATCCAGGCGCAGATCCTCGAGCTCCTCCGCGAGCTTCAGCAGCGGCTCTCGATGAGCATCCTCCTCATCACGCACGACCTTGGTGTCGTGGCGGAGAACGCGAGCCGCGTCGTGGTGATGTATGCGGCGCGCGTCGTCGAGCGGGCCTCGACGAAGGAGCTCTTCGCCCGTCCCCTGCATCCGTACACGCGCGGGCTCCTCGAGAGCATTCCGCAGGCGAACGCCGCGGGCTCGCGCCGCCTTCGCACGATCGAAGGGATGGTCCCGGACCTTCGTCGCCTCGGTCCGGGGTGTCGCTTCGCGGATCGCTGCCCGATGCGCATCGAGAAGTGCGCGGAGGAGCCGCCGCTCGAGGAGGTTGAGCCGGGGCGGTGGTCGCGGTGCTGGCGCGCGAAGGAGGTCGCGTGAGCGGCGAGTCGAAGGACCTCTTCCAGCCGGCCACCACCGCGCCGCCGGCGCGCGAGGAGTCGGTAGATCCCGCGGCGCCGGGCGGGGCGCGACCCCGCACGCTCGTGGCGACCGAACGGATCGCGAAGTACTTCCCGATCCAGTCGGGGTGGTTCGGGCGCGCGGGACGCTACGTGCGAGCGGTCGACGGCGTATCGCTCCGAGTGCGGCGCGGCGAGACGATGGGCCTGGTGGGAGAGAGCGGGTGCGGAAAGAGCACGCTCGGGCGGCTCATGCTGCGACTCGTCGACCCGACGTTCGGGCGCGTCGTCTTCGACGGACACGACGTGACCCACCAGTCGCAGCGGCAGCTCCGGCCGCTCCGGCGGCGGATGCAGATCATCTTTCAAGATCCGTACTCGAGCCTGAACCCGCGAATGACGGTTCGCGAGATCGTCGGCGAGTCGATCCGAATCCACAAGCTTGCGCGCACGCGCGCCGACGAGGACAGCCGGATCGCCGAGCTCCTCCAGCAGGTCGGGATGCGGCCTGATGTCATGGATCGCTATCCGCACGAGTTCTCGGGCGGACAGCGCCAGCGTATTGGCATCGCGAGGGCCCTCGCCGTCCAGCCCGAGTTCATCGTCTGCGACGAGCCGATCAGCGCCCTCGACGTGTCCATCCAGGCCCAGATCGTGAACCTCCTCGTCGAGCTCCAGGAGAGGCTCGGCCTCTCCTATCTCTTCGTTTCGCACGACCTGAAGGTCGTGCGTCACGTGAGCCAGCGCGTCGCGGTCATGTACCTCGGCAAGATCGTGGAGCAGGCGCCGTCCGAGCGCCTCTACGCCGCCCCGCGCCACCCCTACACCCGCGCCCTCCTCGCGGCGGTTCCGCAGGTGGACCCGGAGCGCAAACGCGTCCGGCTGGTCCTCGAGGGCGACGTCCCCTCTCCGATCGATCCACCGTCCGGCTGCACGTTCCACCCGCGTTGCCCGCGGCGCGTCCCGGGCACGTGCGACAACGATGTCCCGGCCCTCGAGGAGATGCCACCCGGCACGGGGCACCGTGTGGCATGCTGGAATCCGCATCCGGAGACGGAGGGGCCGCCGTGAACCAGTACCCGAACCAGTATCCGCCTCCCAACCAGCCGTACGGCACGCCGCAGCCCGGGTTCGGCCCGGGGTACGCGCCCGCCGGCTTCCCCATGCCTCACCCGGGCATGCCCACGGCGGAAGACGAGAGCAACCTGAACGTGCTGTCGATCTGCCACTTCATTTACGGCGGCTTCTTCGCTCTCGGGGGGCTCGTCGGAATCGTTTACGTCGTAATCGGCGTCTTCCTGGCCGCCGGCTCGATGGGCGCCGCCGGAGGAACAGGGGGGCCGCCGCCCGCAGCGATCGGCGGCATCGTCGCGATGTTTGGAGGGATCATCTCGCTCGTCATCTGGGTGATGGCCGCACTGGTCATCTACTCCGGGTTCAGCCTGCGGAAGCGCCGACGACGGACGCTGAGCTTCGTCATGGCGTGCCTCTGCTGCCTGAACATCCCGCTGGGCACGGCGCTGGGGGTCTTCACGCTCATCGTCCTCAGCAAGCCCGGCGTGAAGGCGATCTACGACCGAGTGGCCTACTACGGGGCGTGAGACCCAAGGGCGTGGCAGCACCGGAGGTCATCTCCTCGTGCGACTCGGGGTCCTGGGAGCGCTCCTCACGATCGGGGCCACATTCACGTTCACGTTGCCCGCCGCGGGGAGTCCCTCGGGCCGGGGGGACGTCGCCGCGCGCTTCGCAGGGGACCCCGAGGCCGCGCGCCTGGCGCTGGAGCTGTTCGACACGGACGGCGACATCGTCGACGTCCTCCCGGCGGAGCGCTTCGACGGCGGGTACCGCGGCGTCGTCTCGCTCGTTCCAGCCGTGCCGGCGGGCGCGGACCGGAAGCACCTCGCCTGGGTTTCGGCCGCGCTCCACGACTTCGACACCTTCTTCGCCGCGATCACCGCGAAAGCGCCGCCGCGCTACCGCTGGCGCGGGCTCACCCTTCGCTTCTTTCGCTCGGTCGGCAACACCACACCCAACGCGTTCGCTCAGGGGTGGACGATCGCCTACAACGTGAACGGGTCGATCGACACCAGCGCGGACGCGGCGCGAGAGACGCTCTTTCACGAGATCTTCCACCTCGACGACGCGGACCATGGCGACTGGTCGCCGAAGGGCGTGGGGCCGATCCACGACGCCATCGAGAAGAAGTGCGGCACGAACACCCCGTGCCTGACCCCGTTCGCGCCGACATCGACCATCGTACGCAGGGGAACCTTCTACTCGTTCCAGCCCGGCAACGACGCGCACGAGTACGCCGCCGAGGTCGCGCTCCGCTGGTACCGAGAGCAGCGCGCGATCGTGCGGGGCGACAAGCCGGTGCATCCCGCGTTCAAGTGCGGGCCGCCCGAGAACCGGCGAGCGTGGGACGCCATCCTGGCAGAGTTCTTCGGCGGCGTTGACCTGGTCCCTGCCTGCTGAGTGACGCCCCTGGGAGCGCGTGAGCCCGATCGGCCCGTGCTACACCCGACGTCCCGCCATGGATCTGCCGGCGCGCATCGGCCGCTACGACGTGGAGCTCCTGCTCGGCGAGGGCGGGATGGGGCGCGTCCTGCTCGCGCGGGACACGGTCCTCGGGCGCGGAGTCGCTCTGAAAATCCTGCGCGACGACCTCGGGCTGACGCCCGAGCTCCGGGCTCAGCTCGTCGAGCGGATGCGGCAGGAAGCACGCGCGGCGGCGACGCTCTCGCACCCCGCGATGGTGACCCTCCACGACATGGGCGAGGACGAGAGGGTCGGCCTGTACCTCGTCTTCGAACGCATCATCGGTCCGACCCTGCGCGAGCGGCTCCACGAGAACGGCGCCTTGCCACCCGTGGAGGTCGCCGCGATCGCGCGCGCGCTGGGCTCGGCGCTGACGCATGCGCACGCAGCCGGGGTCGTGCACCGGGACGTGAAGCCGGAGAACGTGATGCTGTCGAAGGTTGGCCCCAAGCTGACTGACTTCGGCATCGCGCGCCTGCCCGACTCCACCCTCACCCGCGCGACCACCGTGCTCGGGACCCCCGCGTACAGCGCGCCGGAGGCGCTCGGCTCCGGAACGTTTGGGCCGGCCAGCGATCAATTCTCGCTCGCAGCCACCCTGTACGAGGCGCTGACGGGCAAGCGAGCATTTCCGGGGGAAGACACACTCGCCGTGGCTACCCGCGTCGCCACGGGCAAGCACGCGGCCCCGACGAGCGTCCTGCCCGCGCTCCGGGGGTTCGCCCACCTCGACGTCATCTTCGACCGGTCCCTCGCCAAGGACGACGCGAAGCGGTTCGGATCGTGCGAGGCATTCGGCAACGCGCTCGCCGCCGAGCTCGAGGGTGCGAACGCCTCCCATCCGATGACACCCATCCCACGCTGGTCGATCGCTACGCGAAAGACCCGCAAGCTGCAAAACACGGCCATCCTCGCCGGCCTGCTCGTCATCGCGGCGCTCGTCGTCGTGGGCCGCTTCCGCCCGGACGAGGCTGACGGCGTGTCTCTGCGTGCCGTCGCGAGCTCCTTCGCGACGAGCGCTGCGGGCGCGACGGTGCCCCGCCCCGCTGGCGGCGCCGCGACGCACCGGGCCCAGGCCCACATTGCCGGCGCAGTTGTGAGTGGTGCGGCCTCGACGGCAGGATCGGCCGCGACGTCGGCCCCTGGCTCCGCGACCCCTAGTGGGAGCGAGCACCCCGTACTAGATTCCGCCCCCGCCGATGCCGGCCGAGAACATACCGCAGGGTTTGACACCCGAGGCGCAGCCTCAGACGCAGGCGCCGGCGACGCGCCCCAGCGGTGAGCTCGAGCATCTCGCAAAGCTCTACCGCGAAATGCTCCTCATCCGCCGCGTGGAGGAGGAGAGCGCCCGGGGGTACGCGGAGGGAAAGATCGGCGGCTTCCTCCACCTCTACATCGGGCAGGAAGCCGTTGGCGTGGGGGCGATCTCGGCGCTGCAGCCGGACGACTACGTGGTGACGACGTACCGCGATCACGGCATCGCGCTCGCCAAAGGCATGTCGGCGCGGGCGCTCATGGCGGAGCTCTACGGGAAAGCGACCGGCTGCTCGAAGGGCCTCGGCGGCTCGATGCACATGTTCGACAGGGAGCACCACATGCTCGGCGGCTACGGCATCGTCGGCGGGCACATTCCGCTCGCCGCGGGCGTTGCGTTCGCGAGCAAGTACCGCGAGGACCGACGGGTGACGCTCTGCTTCTTCGGCGAGGGCGCAGTTAGCATCGGAGGCTTCCACGAGGGGCTGTCCCTGGCTGCGCTGTGGAAGCTGCCCATCGTGTTCATCTGCGAGAACAACGAGTACTCGATGGGAACCCCGCTCTCGCGCTCGATGTCGGTCGAGGACGTGTCGCTCAAGGCGCTCGGTTACGGGATGGACCGCGATCGCTTCTTCGCGGACGACGTCCTCGAGGTGGAGCGTCGCATCGCCGAGGCCGTGAAGCGCGCGCGGGAGAACTCCACCCCGACCCTCGTCGAGGTCCGCACGTACCGGTTCCGAGGCCACTCGATGAGCGACCCCGCGAAGTACCGGACGCAGGCCGAGCTCGAAGAGCACAAGAAGCGTGACCCGCTGCATCGCACGCGGACGGCGCTCACCGAGCAGGGGCTGGGCCAAGCGCGCCTCGAGGGGCTCGAGAAGGCGGTCGAAACCGAGGTTGCGGACGCGATCCGATTCGCCAACGAGAGCCCCGAGCCGACCCTCGCCGATCTCGAACCTTCCACTTACAGCGGGCCGTTCGCCTACTGAGCCATCGGCCACGATGCCTACTCTGCGATTCCGCGAAGCCCTCCGCGAGGCCATGATCGAGGAGATGGAGCGCGACCCGTCCGTCTTCCTGATGGGCGAGGAGGTCGGCCACTACCAGGGCGCCTACAAGGTCAGCGAAGGGATGCTCGCGAAGTTCGGCGACAAACGCGTCATCGACACACCGATCGCGGAGGGTGGGTTCGCCGGCATCGGCGTCGGCGCCGCGATGGTCGGACTCCGCCCGATCATAGAGTTCATGACGTGGAACTTCAGCGCCGTCGCGTTCGATCAGATCCTCAACAACGCGGCCAAGGTTCGGCAGATGTCGGGCGGGCAATTCGACTGCCCCATCGTCTTCCGGGGGCCGAACGCGAGTGCGCGGCAAGTAGGGAGCCAGCACAGCCACGCGATGGAGCACTTCTACGCGCACGTGCCCGGGCTCAAGGTCGTGGCTCCCGCATTCCCTGCCGACGCGAAGGGCCTGCTCAAGGCCGCCATTCGCGACGACAACCCGGTGCTCGTGATGGAGTCGGAGACACTTTACGCGGTAAAGGGAGACGTGCCCGACGGCGAGGGCCTCGTGGAACTCGGCCGGGCGCAGGTGGTTCGGCCGGGCCTGGACGTGACGCTCGCCGCGTACTCGCGCATGACCCACGTGGCGCTCGAGGCGGCCGCGGCGCTCGAGAAGGATGGTATCTCGGCGGAGGTGGTGGACCTCCGGAGCCTGCGCCCTCTCGATGAGTCGACCCTGGTCGCGAGCGTCGAGCGGACGCACCGGCTCGTGGTGGTGCACGAGGGCTGGCCCTACGGGGGTGTGGGCGCGGAGATCGCAGACCGGGTGCAGCGCCTGGCGTTCGACGCGCTCGACGCGCCCATCCTGCGCGTGGCCACACTCGACGTGCCCATGCCGTACAGCGCGAAGCTCGAGCAGGCGTGCATGCCCCAGCCGGATCGGGTCGTCGCGACGGTGAAGCGGTTGATGGCCCGCGGGAGGGCGTGATCGATGGCGAAGATCCTCGAGATGCCGAAGCTGTCGCCCACGATGGAGGAGGGCGTGCTGTCGGCGTGGCACAAGAAGGAGGGGGAAGCAGTCGCGGTGGACGACCTGCTTGCGGAGGTCGAGACGGACAAGGCGACGATGGAGTTCCGCGCGTTCGACCAGGGGACGCTCCTGAAGGTCCTGGTGGCGCCCGGGGCCCAGGTGAAGTTGGGGCAGCCGGTCGCCATCCTCGGGTCACCCGGGGAGGACGTGTCGGCGCTCGTCGCGCAGGCTGGCAAGGCTCCGGCCGCCACGGCCCCCCCCGCAACGGCAGCCTCCGCGCAGGCACCCGCCGCGGCACCGCAGCCGGAGGCGGCACCGCCGAGGCCCGTGCCGTCGGGCCCCGCGGAGACGCTCGCCCCCGCTGCCCAGCGCCGGCCCCCGGTCGCCAACCCACTCGAACGTACGGCGTTCGTGCCGGAGCCCGTGACAGAGATGTCGAAATCCGATGGACGCGTGCTCGCGTCACCGTACATCCGCAAGATCGCGCGGGAGAAGGGGATCGACCTCCAGGGCGCGCAAGGCACTGGGCCCGGGGGTCGGTTGGTCCCCGAGGATCTCGAAGCGCTGCGTGGTTCGTCCTCGCCACTCGCACGCGTCCCCGCGGTGACGCCAGACATGGCACGCGCTGCGGCGACGCCGCGCGAGGACGCGGATGTTCGCCCGCTCTCCCCCATGCGCAAGACGATCGCGCGGCGGCTGACCGAGTCCAAGACCACGGTGCCGCACTTCTACTTGACCATCGACGTGGACGCGTCCGAGCTAGTGAAACTTCGCGAGACGATCAACGCGGAGCTTTCATCGAGCGACGCGCAAGCGGACGGCGGGGCTCAGTCGATGAAGGTGTCGCTGAACGACCTTCTCATCAAGGCCTGCGCCGTCGCGCTCGTGCGAGTCCCGGAGTGCAACGCGAGCTTCACGCCCGACGCGATCCTCGTCCACAAGCGCGTGGACATCTCGGTCGCCGTCGCCATCCCCGACGGGCTCGTGACCCCAATCGTCCGCAACGCGGACCGGAAGAGCGTGGTGGCGGTGGCGAGCGAGGTGCGGGAGCTGGCGTCCCGAGCACGCGCGCGCAAGCTGAAGCCCGAGGAGATGCAGGGTGGGACGTTCTCCATTTCCAACCTCGGCATGTTCGGCATCGACGAGTTCTCCGCCGTCATCAACCCGCCCGAGGGCGCTATCCTGGCGGTGGGCCAGGTGAGACACGTTCCCGTCGTGAGCGGCGGCGAGGTCGTTCCGGGCAAGCGCTTGACGATGACGATGTCGTGCGACCACCGCGTGGTCGACGGAGCGGTGGGGGCGTCGTTTCTCGCCGAGCTTCGGCGCCTCGTCGAGCGCCCGCTCCGCGTCCTGACCGGCTGACATGCGCTCACCCCGGCTTGCACCCTTCCTGCTCGCATGCGCGCCGCTCGTCGTTTCCGGGGAGGCGCGGGCACATCGCCCGCAGCCCGCGGGTGCCTGGTGGGACGGTCTCGGCCCGAGCAAGACCCATGCGCCCGCAGATGGCGTGCGCGTGCTCCGGCTCGCCGCTCGGGGCCGCGTGCGGGTTGCGGGAGGCACGTTCGTGATGGGCTCGACGCCCGCACAGATGACTCGTGCCGTGGAGCTCTGCGAGCGCGAAGTCTACGCCACCCGTTGCCACGACAACGGCTACGTCGCCCTCGTCCGTGCCGAAGGCAAACCGCACTCAGTGACGCTCTCCTCGTTCGACCTCGACCGGACGGAGGTCACGGTGGCGGACTACGGCCGCTGCGTCTCGGCCGGCGCATGCGCGGCCGCCGACCTGCCCCCCGGCGATGCACGATTCGACGGACCCGACTTGCCGGTGACCCACGTGCGTTACGACGACGCGGTCGCGTACTGCAGCTGGGCCGGCGGGCGCCTGCCGACGGAGGCGGAGTGGGAATACGCCGCACGAGGAGGCGAAGGACGTGAGTTCCCATGGGGGAACGCCTACAATCCTCGTCTCGCCAACCATGGCTCGTGGGGCCCGGATCCGTGGGACGCGAGCGACGGCTTCGCGTACCTCGCCCCGGTCGGTGCCTTCCCGGACGGAGCGACCCCGCTGGGCATACTGGACCTGGCGGGCAACGCAGGAGAGTGGGTCGCCGACGTACTCGAAGTGGACGTGCATGACCATCCCGTCGGGTACAGCGACGCGGCGGTGACGAACCCACCTCCCAACACGAATGGCGGCGCGACGGGCGGCTTCCACGTCGTACGCGGCGGCTCCTACGACGTGGGCGGGATGTGGCTGCGGAGCGCTGCCCGCGACACGACCATCCAGCCACGACCGGCGGATGTAGGCTTTCGCTGCGCGGCGGGAGTTCGATGAGGATCGCGCACTTCTCCGACCTCCACTTGCTCTCTCTCGAGGGCGTTCCCGCGCGTCGCTTTCTGAACAAGCGCTTCACGGGCTGGGTCAACCTTCGGTTGAAGCGCGGAAGCATCCATCGTTCGTCGTACGTGCGGGCCATTGCTCGCGAGATCGCGCGGCTCGACGTGACGCACGTCGTGGTGACCGGCGACCTGACGAACCTCGCGCTCGAGCCGGAGTACGAGCTCGTACGCGATCTGTTCGAGCGCGATCTGGCGCTCGACGTGTCTCGGGTGACGATCGTCCCTGGTAACCACGATCTCTACACGCGCGGCGCGCTTACATCCCGCCGCTTCGAGCGATATCTCGGGCCCTACCTCACGGGTGACCTGCCGGAACTCGCGGTCGACGTCGGTGGAGCGCGGTTTCCTGTGGTCAAGCTTCGCGAGGACGTCGCCATCGTCGCGCTCTGCAGCGCGGTCCCTCGGGCGCCCCTCGTGGCCGCTGGAGAGATCGGCGACGAGCAGCTCCGGGCGTTCGCGCGGGTTCTCGCCCACCCCGAGGTGGCACGACGGACGCTGGTGGTCGCGCTGCACCATCCGCCGGAGCACGGTTGGTCCGCCCTGAAAGCGCATGTCGAGGGTCTGCGGGACGCCCCCGCACTCCTCGCCGCCCTGCGGAGACTCTCGGCAGGTCTCGTCCTGCACGGGCACCTGCACCGGCGCATCCAGCGGTCGATCCGCACCGACGTTGGCCATCTTCTCCAGGTCGGTACGACGAGTGCCTCGCTCCACCACGAGGCGGAGGACCGGATGGCTGGCTTCAACGTCTACGACCTTCGCGCAGGGCAGCCGACGCGTGTCGAGGCGCACGTCTACTCCCCCGCAGACGGAACATTCCACGTCGAGAGTGTTCCCAAGCACGTCTGACAGCCGAAATGACGTGCGCCCGGTGACCCCAACCGGGCCCCGGGCGCACGCTTCGTCGTCCGGTGGATCAGGATGGGGCGGCGGCTGCACCGCTCGGGCGCAGGACGTTCACCGCCTGCAGACCCTTCGGCCCTTCCTTGATCTCGAACTCGACCAGCTCGTCCTCGAAGAGGCGGCGGCGACCCTCCCCCTGGATCTGGGAGTAGTGCACGAAGACGTCGGGGCCCGCGTCCTGCTTGATGAACCCCCAGCCCTTCTCGTCATTGAACCACTTCACGCGTCCCACTGCCATCGGAAGCCTCCACTGCTGACTCGAACGCGCTTGCCAGGCACGATCGGACCTGCGAACCGTCGACGTCGGCGCCGAACTGCTCGCCGTGGCAGCGCTGTACGCTAGGGGAAGGCGTTCCGGGAGGTCAAGGACCCAAAGCGGGTGCGAGCTTCGGGGGTTGACCTGGAACATGCAATCCAGCGGCGAACGCGAAGATCGGATTTCGCCTTTTCCGAACGAACGCTCAGGGGGCCACATGGCCGTGCTCGAGGGCGTCGAGCTCGTCGAGGTTTGGCTTCACGCGCGGGTCGGAAGGGTCGAGAGCCCGGGCATGCTCCAGCGCGTCGCGTGCATCGCGCCGTGTCTTCGGATCGCGCGCGAGCGCCGTGGCCAGGTTGATCCAGGCACTCACGAGCTTCGGGTCCAGGCGCAGGGCTTCGTGGTATTCGGCGACCGCACGGTCGACGTGCCCCGCCTGCTGGAAGGCGTACCCGAGGTTGGAGTGCGCTGTAGCGCGACCGGGGTCCAGCTGCACTGCACGCTGCAGCTCGGACAGCGCGCGCTCGAGGTCTTGTGTGGCGAGCAGTGCGGTACCCAGGTCCGAGTGCGCGCGGGGGTCGGAGTCGGAGATCCTCACGCGCGCCTCGTACTCCTCGATGGCGTCCTTCGTCCGTCCGATCATCATGAGCGCGGTCCCGAGGTTGCCGTGCCGCGCGGCGCTGCCGGGGTCGAGTTGCTCGGCGCGCGTCAGCTCGCGGACGGCGTCCGCGGCGTGTCCGGTAGCGAGCAGCCCGATGCCGAGCTGCGAGTGCGCCTCCGGCTCGTCGGGGAGGAGCTGCGTTCCCTTCTGCAGGGCCTCGATCGCCCCCGGAGCGTCCCCGAGGAGAAGGCGCGCGCGGCCGAGCTCCACGAACGCTGGACCGAAGGTCGGCGCGAGGTGCGTCGCCCGCAGGAGGTCGGCAGCTGCCGTCGTGATCTCGGCGTTGCCCTTCGCGGCTGCATAGTCGAGAGGCGCGCCGACGTGAGCGATCCGGACGCGCGCGAGCCCCACCGAAGCGGGCACTCCGCGGGGCGCCGCAACGTAGTGCGCGCGCGCCTTGTCGAGATCGCCGGCCTCGAACGCCGCGTCCCCCGCGGCGAGCTCGCCATCGCCCAGGCGGATGGTCACGGGGCGAGGGGCCGGAAGTGGTGCGGTCAGCGAGGAGGCGGGGTCCGCAACGGGGGCGCCGGCTACGGGTGGAGCCGCAGGAGCGCGCGGCGCGAGATCGGGGTCGATCGACGGGTTGGGCGTGGATGCGACGAACGTCACGTTTTTCGGCGCTGGCGCGGGGACGAGCGCGGCCCCGCCGCACGAGGCGACCGCGAGTAGCGCGATCGCCTCAATCCGATAGCGGCTCATGCCTCTTCACCACAGCCCATGAGTGGGCGATGACGTCCTTCGCCGCTTCGAGCACCGCCTCGAGAGAGCGCGGCGTGCGCAAGTTCACGACGTTCCCCGTTGGAGCGCCCGCGTCGAGGACCGTCCTGCACGCTGAACGGACGAGCGCGGGCTCCCCCTCGTCCGCGGCCAGAGCAGCCACGTGCTCCACGTATGTCCGTCCCCAGCTCTTCTTCGGCTCGACCAGCAGCGCCCCGTTGAGCGCCATCCCCGCGGCGCGCTTCACTCCTGCTGCGCCTCCCCGCAGGTCCCCGCGCGTGTAGGCCACCTCCGCCCTGCGCAGCTCGGCAAGCCCCGCCCGGATCCACTCGTCAGGCGACAGCCTGCGGAGCCAGTGATCCGGGTCGCGAACGAACTCGCCCATGGCCGCCACGCCTACCCCCGCAGGTGCCGCGTAGTGTGCTCCTTGCCGTCGTAGCGGAGCATCACCTGCTTGCCCTCCGCCACCGTCGTGACGTTCACCGGGCGCTTCCACGCACGCAGGAGGCTGCGCATGACCTCCTTCGCGTAGTCCTGGCGGAGGTCGAGCCCCTGATGGTCGTGGCGCAACAGGATCTCGCCCCGGTTGTCGTAGTTCGCGTCCTCGACGTAGATGAAGGGGTTGCCGCCGTTCGTGAGCTGGAAAAGCAGCTTCTCCTTCACGCCGCGGAATTCGCGCGACTCGATCTCGTAGCGCTCGTTGCGGTTCGACCACGAGAAGCTGAAGAGCTTGTGCTCGCGCACGAACTCCGGCGTGAGAAACTCGTCGATGAACGTGACGTCGTTGTAGAGCGCACGCACCTCGAAGATCTTCTTCTTGCCGAGGCCCAGGCGGAGGTTCCAGTTTTTTTTCGCCTCGAGATCATCGCAGTCCTCCCACTCCTTGCCGAACTGGCCGCGATCCCAGCGCTCTTCGATGTGGCGGTAGAGCTCGACGCCGAGCTTGTAGGGATTGAGCCGGCCGCCGCTCGTCGCCATGACTCCTGCGTTGTGATCGGCGTAGTCGACGATCTCCGACGCATCGAGGATGCGGCTGGTCATGAGCTTCGAGTGCCAATACGAGGCCCAACCCTCGTTCATGATCTTCGTCTGCCACTGCGGTGCGAAGTAGTAGGCCTCCTCGCGCACGACCTCGAGGACGTCCCGCTCCCAGCGCTCGAGTGGAGCGTGGTCGAGGAGGAAGAGGAGCACGTCGCGCTCGGAGTGCTCGGGGAACTTCTTCGACTTCTCGCGCTCCGCCTCGATCTTCCGCTTCTGCTCCTCGATGTATTCTTCGGGGTTGATGAAGCTCTCCATGTAGTCCTTCGCGCGAAGGCGCGGGACCTCGGTGGCGCGGAGCTCCCCCTCGTCCTCGTCCACGGGCTTCGCGCGCCGCCCGGAGAACGGGGCGTGCAGGTCGACCAGGTTCTCGAGGCTCAGGCAATGGTCGAGGAACTCCTCGACCTTGTTGATGCCCATCCGTGCGACCACGCGGCGGAGGCGCGAGCCGTGGTTGGCCATCTTGTCGATCCAGCGCCGGTTCGGGTCGTAGGTCGAGGGCCGCCGCACGGGGTCGACGGTGCGGCCGCCGGTGTCGAGGTCGCTCGAGCGGAAACAGTAGTTGTTCTTGAAAAAGTCGACGTGCCCGTACACGTGGGCCATGACGAGCTTCTGGTCGACGAGCGAGTTCCCCTCGAGGAGGTATGCGTACGCCGGGTTGTTGTTGATGACCATCTCGTAGATCTTCGAGAAGCCGTAGATGTGGCTCTTGGTCAGGTGCTCGAACTCCATCCCGAAGCGCCAGTGCGGGTAGCGGACCGGGAAGCCGCCGAAGGCCGCCACCTCCTGCATCCGCTTGTAGTCGAGGATCTCGAACTCCACGTCCCAGAAGTCGAGCCCGAACTCGCGGCCATAGCCTTCGATCTCGCGCTGGATGTCCGACAGATACGGAGGGAGTGAAGACATGACGACCGCTACTTCCCCTTGCCCAGGAAGTCGCGGATCGACTCCATGATCGCTTCCTTCCCCTTGATCTCGGAGACCACCAGGTTGTCCTCCTCGTCGAAGTGCTCGTTCAGGTCCTTGATGAACTGACCCGAGCCGTAGGGACTCTCGACCTGGCCGTAGCAGAAGAGGTTCACCTTGGGGAGGATCTGGGTCTTCAAGATCTCCACGCACTGGACGGTGTCGTCGACCGACCAGTTGTCGCCGTCGGAGAAATGAAACGGGTAGATGTTCCACTCCGAGGGGGGGAAGTCGTCCTCGATCATCTTGGCGCAGAGCTTGTACGCGCTGGAGATCATCGTCCCGCCCGATTCGCGCGTGCGGAAGAAGGTGTCGCGGTCGACCTCCTTGGCCACCGCGTCGTGGATGATGTACCTCGACTCGAGCCCCTTGTACTGGCTGCGCAGCCAGGCATCGATCCAGAACGACTCGATGCGGACGATCTCTTTTTGCTCGTCGCCCATCGATCCCGAGACGTCCATGATGAAGAGCATCACCGCGTTCGACTGCGGCAAGGGCGTCGTTCTCCACGACCGGTAGCGCCGATCCTCCCGGACCGGGACGATGACCGGGCGCTCGGCGTTGTAGGTGCCGGTCATCAGCTGGCGGCGCAGCGCCTGGCGGAAGGTGCGCTTGAAATGCCGCAGCGACTCCGGCCCTGCCCGCCGGATACCGACGTAGCGGTCTTTCTGGGCGATGATCCGCTGTTTCCCCTTGGGCTCGATGCGCGGCAACTGGAGCTCTTCGCCCATGATCTGCGCCAGCTCCTCCAGCGACAGCTCGACCTCCAGGGCGTGCTCGCCCGCCTGGTCGCCGGCCTTGCCGCTGCCGTCGGCGTTGGGATCGCCCTTGCCCAGGCTGTCGCCGACGTCGCCCGCCCCCTGCCCCACCCCGCCCCGGTCTTTGCTGCCGAACCGGAAGCGCGGGACGTTGATCTGCGGCAGGGGGATCGAGACCAGATCCTTCCCCTTGCGGCCAATCAGCTCGCCCTGCGAGATGTACTTGCGCAGGTCCTGCTTGATCTTCCCCCGCACGATGTCGCGGAAGCGCCGGTGGTCGGGGTCGATTCGCAACGCCATCAGATC
>DASXDU010000027.1:0-104338 GCA_036490515.1 Polyangiaceae bacterium | reverse complement strand
TGCGCTTGCCTCGTTCACGCCTGGACGTGGCTCGCTCACCCCTGCTCTTGCCTCGTTCACGCCTGTACGTGGCTCGCTCAGCCCTGCGCTTGCCTCCTTCACGCCTGGACGTGGCTCGCTCACCCCTGCTCTTGCCTCGTTCACGCCTGGACGTGGCTCGCTCGCCCCTGCGCTTGCCTCGTTCACGCCTGGACGTGGCTCGCTCACCCCTGCTCTTGCCTCGTTCACGCCTGGACGTGGCTCGGTCACCCCTGCTCGAGCCTCGTTCACGCGTCGACGTGGCTCGGTCACCCCTGCTCTTGCCTCGTTCGCCTCCGCACGAGCCTCGTTCACCCCCGTACGAGCCTCGTTCGGCCCCGCACGCGTCACCCGTTCCGCATTCCCATCCCCGTTCCCGTTCCCTGTTCCCGCGTTCGTCCTCGCCTCTCCCGTGTTCGTCCGTCTCCTGCCCTCGCCTCCCTCACCGCGACGCGTCCCACACCTCTTTGCAGAAGTCGGCGCGTATCACCGGCCCGCAGAGCTGCTTGGCGACGCCCTCGAAGACCGGCCGCCACTGGTTCTTCTCGGCCTCGGTGGGGTCGTAGGCGACCTTCGTCGTCTTCATCCGGGCGAAGGCCTGGGCGTCGAGGTTGCGGATCGTCCGCGAGAGCCGCTCGTTCACGTCCTTGCCGTGCGCGAGGAAGCTCGCGCGCTGCGGGTCGGTGAGGCCCCGGAGCCGCGCCGACGACATGATGAAGGCGCCGATGGCGAAGGCGGTCGTCTGGGTGTTGATGTGGGTGATGCGCGAGGCCCACTGGAGCTGCTCGGCGACGAGCGGCGGGACGGTGAGGACGTTCACGTCGGTGCCGAGGTGGGAGAGGATCTCGGGGACGGCGAGCGACCGCGGCGTGAGGCCGCCGACGCCCGCGAAGACCGCCGGGCTGATGGGGTCCCCCGGGATGGTGAAGACGCCCTTGCCCTGGAGGTCGTGGGGCGTGCGGATCTCGAAGCCGATCGACATCGTCTTCGCGGCGCCGACGTCGCCCCACCCGAGCACGGTGAAGCCCTTGGCCTCGAACTCGCGCGCGAGCTCGTCCTTCACGGCGTCGCGCGCGCGATCGAGCTTCTGCCAGGTCGAGAACATGCCCGGCAGCTGGAAGGCGAGGACATCCATCACGCCCGTCTGGCCGAGGCCGATGGCGGTGACGGCGGCCCCGTCGAGCTGCCCGGAGCGGATCTTCTCGACCATCAGCTTCTCGTCGCCGGCCTGCCCGTTCCACGCGACGTCGATGGTCACGTCGCCGTTCGTCTCGGAGGCCACGTCTGCCGCCCACTTCTTGAACTCGCGGCCCCAGGGCGAGTCGCCAGGCGCGAGGGTGCCGATCTTGAGGATGGTCGCCGCGGAGGACGACGCGGACACGAGCGCACACGCGAGGCCCACGCCGAGGGCGATCAGCAAACGCATCCCGGCAGTGTAAGCCCTGCCGTGGCGCCTCCGTTCTCGCTTCGCCATGCGCCAAGCCCTCGCCCTCGCCGCCGCCCTCCCCCTCGTCCTCTTCGCCGCCCCGGCCCAGGCCGACGTCCCCATCCTCGTGGCCCCGCCCGCGCCCGCTCCCGCCTCCGATCTCCCCGTCGTCGCCGGCCCCGAGTCCACCGAAGCCCCCGCCCCCGCGGGCGACTGGTACCTCCTCCACGCAGGCATCCGCCCGCGCCTCGCGACCTTCGGGGGCGTGGGGACCCTCGCCCTCGCGCAGGGCCGCGTGCACCACTTCTACGGGCTCGCGGCCTTCGCGACCGTCCGCCAGGATGCCGGCGTCTTCGTCGGGCTGACGGAGCTCTCGCTCGGGCAGGCGAACGCCGAGCGCTTCTACGGCGTCGCGCAGCTCGGCCTCAGCAAGAACCTCGCGGGCGACTTCGCCGGCGTGACGCAGCTCTCGCTCGCGCACGACGACGCGGAGCACTTCCGCGGCGCGCTCCAGCTCGCGCCGTACGTGCGGGCGGGCGACTTCGCCGGCATCGCGCAGGTCGGCGGGTGGGACCGCACCGAGGGCGACTTCGCGGGGGCGCTCGAGCTCGGCCTCGTGCACGCCGAGGCGGACCGGTTCACGGGCATCGCGCAGGTCTCGCTCGCGCACCTGGCCACGCGCGACTTCGAGGGCGCCACGATGGTCGCGCCGTACGCGCACACGAAGGACTTCGCGGGCGGCGTCCAGGTGGGCGTCTTCGCGAGGGACGACGAGCGGTTCACGGGCGGGCTCCAGCTCGGGCTCATGAACGCGGTCGGCTCGGGCGGCTTCCTCGACGGCAACGAGGACGGCTCGTTCACGGGCCTCGCGCAGCTCGGCGTCGTCGACTGGAACGACGGGCACTTCACGGGCGCCGTCCAGGCGGGCGCCCTCAGCATCGCGACGCGCGGCTTCGACGGCCTCGCGCAGGTGGGGCTCTTCTCGGGCACGGCGCGGGACATGTGGGCGCCGCTCCAGATCGGCGTCGGCACCTACGCCGAGAAGTTCCACGGCCTGGCGCAGATCGGGGCGGTGAACGTCGGCGAGACGGTGGACGGCGCGCAGCTCGGCGGCGTGAACGTGGCGAGCGACCACCAGGCGGGGGCGCAGATCGGCCTGCTCGACGTGAGCGGCGACATCCGCGGCGCGCAGATCGGGCTCGTGAACGTGGCCGACGAGGTGCGCGGCGTGCAGATTGGCCTCGTGAACCACGCCAAGAGCCTGCGGGGCCTGCAGATCGGCGTCGTGAACCATGCCGAGGACGGGAGCCTCGTTCCGTGGAGCACGATCCTCAACATGGGGTTCGGCTCCGACGGCGGCGTCGCACCCCTCGCGGCGCGCAACGAGTAGACCGCCTCGGCGCGAGACCCGGGCTGCCGTCCGGGTGAAGACTCAGCGTGCGGGCTGGCGCGCGATCTCGTCGAGCCGGAGCAGCAGCCTCGCCACGGTCGCCGCCTGCTCGGGCGCGGAGAACGGCGTCTCGACGCGCATCTTGTACTTGTCGCCGGGGATCTCCGGCGCCTTCACCGTCACGGAGGCTCCGCGCGGGAGCGCGCCGAGCAGCTCCGCGACCTGCCCGGCCACGAAGTGCGCGAGCTCCGACCGCGCCCCCCCGCCCGGGCGAAGCTCGGCGTCCTTGCCGAGGAACTGCTCGAGCGCGCCTCCCGGCGTCGACCCCTCGAGCCAGCCCGTCACGGCCGCCGCGCGGACGTCCACGTTCACGAAGAAGTCCATGCGCGCCATGTAAGTCTCGGCGTCGAGCTTCCTCAGCCCGAGGGCCTCGAGCGACGGGCCCGCCGCCAGCCACATGGCCGCAGAGGGCGGGAGGGGCGCGGCGGCTCCGGCGGGCGCGGGCCTGCTCGACGCCTCCTCCAGCGCGAGGAGGACGCGCGCCACGAGGGCCGCCTGGTCCGGGCTCGTGAACGGCGTCGTGAGCTCGATGAGGTGCTTGTCTCCGGGCATCTCCGGCGCCTTGACGGTCAGCCGGGCTGCCCTCGGCAGGGCGCCCAGGATCTCGCGGACCTCGCCGGCGACGAATCGCGCCAGGTCCGAGCGTCCCTGCTCCCCCGGCTGAAGCTCGGCCTCGGTGCCCAGGAACGGCTCGAGCGAGCCGCCCGCGCAGCTTCCCTCGGCGCGGCCCCAGAGGCTCGCTCGGGGCACGTCCACGCTCACGTAGAAGCCCATGTGTCGCATGTACGTTTCGGCGTCGAGCTTCCGGAGGCCGATGGCCTCGAGCGAGGCGCCCGCCTCGCGCCACGCCCGGACGATCGGCGGCAGGTTGGCCGCCGCCCCCGCCGCCGCAGGACGGAGCGCGACCTCGTCGAGGTGCATGAGCACGCGCGCGACGACCGACGGCCCGTCGGGGGAGCAGAACGGCGCCTCCACGAGGATGACGTGCTTGTCGCCGGGCATCTCCGGAGCCTTCAGCGTGAGGCGGGTCGCCGGGGGGAGCGCCCCGAGGAGCTGGCCCACCTCGCCGGCGACGAAGCGCTCGAGCGCCGTCGACCCGCCCTGGCCGGGCTGCAGCGCGGCGCTCGCGCCGAGGAACGCCTCGAACGCGCCGCCGTCGGAGGCGCCCTCGAGCCGGCCCTGGAGGGTCGCCTCCTTCACGTCGATCGAGACGAAGAGGCTCCGGCTCCAGTAGGTCTCGGCGTCGAGCTTCGCCAGGCCGAGCGCCTCGAGCGACGGACCGGCGGCGATCCATTCGGCGCCGCCGAGCCGGCGCGCAGCCGACCGTCGCGGCTCGATCGTCGGAGGAGGCTGGGCGCCTCCGAAGGCGGCGCTGCCCGCGAGGCCGGCGACCGACGCGAGGCTGCGCCGGCGCGAAGCCCGGCCGAGGACGAGTACGACGACGGCCGCGCATACCAGGGCCGCCCCCACGGCGATCCCCGTCAGCAGATCGGGCTCCATCCCACGTTCCCTTCGCGAGGCTCGAGGCACGCGGCTCGGTCGACGCCGCCCCGCTACCGTAGGCGACAAAGGACCTCGTGCGCATCCCGCTGCGAGAGGGCATCCTGTGGCGCGGATGGACGGGGACGATCTCGCCACTCTCTGCCGGTCGTGCGGGATGTGCTGCGACGGCTCGCTCTTCGGGCAGGTGCCGCTCGCGCCCGACGAGGTCCCGGGCGCCCGCCGCAACCGCCTCCCCGTACTCGACGACGGGCGCGGCTTCCGCCAGCCGTGCCCCGCGCTCGCGCGCGCCGAGGAGGGCGGGGTCTCGTGCGGCGTCTACGACGAGAGGCCGGCGGCGTGCCGCCGCTTCGCGTGCCGCCTGTTCGAGCGGCACCGCGCCGAGGGCGGTCCGCTCGAGGCGCGACTCGCGCTGGTACGCCGCGCGCGGGAGCTGCTCGCACGGCTCGAGGCGTCGGGGCTGCGGGGGCCCGAGTTCGCGGGAGAACGCGCGGGGGGATCGCCCGCCGCCGAAGCCTACGTGGAGCTCGTGCTGCTCATGGAGCGCGACTTCGCCCGGGCATGATGCCCCGGAGGCCCGGTTGCGCGGCCGGCCGCGGCGGGCGCGTGGCTCGCGTCAGAGGCCTGCCGTGGAGATGGTCCCGGTCGTGACCGCCTCGAAGTCGTTGCCGGTGATCTTCGCGAACGCCGAGCCGATGCCGTCCATCAGGTTCGTCCAGCCGTCGTCGCTGTCGCCCGTGACGTACCAGTTGCTCCCGTTGTCCGCGAGGATGAGACCGTACTGCTGCATCGCGGTCAGGATGACGAGCGCGGGACCGGAGTAGGACGAGAGGTCGACGCTCGCCTTGAGGCGAAGGCGCAGGCCCATGGGGGGAAGCGACGTGTTCGAGCTGCCCGCGGCGTGGGTGGCGGGGTGGATGTAGCCCTGCTGCGACTTCTGCACGGTGAAGCGGAGCGCGTGGTGGATGGCACCCGCGTTGACCTCGGCGAGCTTCACGAGGCCGGGCAGGACGGGGAGGCCCGCTGCGTCGGCGGAGGTCCAGCCATCGGGGCGGAGGGTGTCCGAGGAGAGATCGAACTTCGCGCCCGAGCCCGCGCTCCACCCGGGCCCGACGTACGTGGAGCTCCACGTCTCGTAGAGCTCGCAGCTCCCCTGCTGGACCACGAGCACGTGCATGTCGCCGCCCGAGTTCGAGCCGCCCTCGACGAGCGCGCTGGCGGGGAACGGGTACGGCCCGGGATCGCTCTCGTCCGCATAGGTGAAGGTCATCGGCACGGTCGCCTGCGTCGAGGGCACGGTCTGCCAGGGGATGCCGTAATGGTCGGTGGACCAGTCGCCCCAGTCCGCGTGCAGGTGCGTCGTCGGGCTCATGTTCGCGATGTACGTCCCGGACATCGGGTCGGTCGGGTACGCGGTCGTGTCGTCGACGCGTGTGTTCCACGGGTTGTCGGCGGGAAAGACGGCGCACCCGCCGATCGTGGGCACGTCGCTCGTCCCACCGCTGCTCGAGCCGGAGCTGCTGCCGGAGCTCGAACCGGAGCTGCTACCGGAGCTCGATCCCGAGCTCGACCCGCTGCCGCTGCCGGAGCTCGACCCGGAGCCGGAACCGGAGCTGCTGCCGGAGCTCGAGGAGCTGGAGGAGCCCGAGCTCGACGAGCCGGAGCCGGACCCCGAGGAGCCCGACGAAGACCCCGAGCCCGACCCGGAGCCGGAGCTCGATCCTCCGCCCTTCCCGCTGCTGCTTCCGCTCGCGTCCGCGTGGGCGCCCGCGCCCGCGCCCGCGCCCGCGTCCGCGCCCGCGTCCGCGCCCGCGCCCGTGCCCGCGCTCCCGCCCGCGCCCGACCCCCCGCCCTGCCCACCCCCCTCTCCTCCCCCCGCGCACGCGATCGCGAGACTCGAACCCACACACACGGACAGGACGGCGAGGACACGCATCGGGAACCTCCGCGCCCATCCTTTGCGAAGCCCGGACCACGCTCGCGCGCCCGCCCTCCCCATCTCCCCGACGCGCGAATCCCGCGGGATCGTGCGGGCGGTGGGCGCGCTCGCTCGCTTCGCCGACCGCCCCGCCCTGATCGAGCCGATCACCCTCCGATCGACGCGATCACTCCGCCCGCGCCGCGAGGACCTTGGCCTCGACGGCGATGACGGAACCCTGGAGGGCGGCGATCTCGGCGACGGCCTCGGGCGCGGGGGTGTGCGTGAGGCGGATCGTGGCCACCGCCGTCCGCGCTCCCTGGAAGATCGTGTTGCTCATGTCCTCGACGTTCGCGCCGTGGTTGCGCAGGATGCCGAGCACCGACGCGAGGACGCCCACCTTGTCGTGGTGGCGCACGACGAGCTGGCACTCGGCGGGGGCGTGCTCCTCGACGTTGACCACGTTGGGCACGCGGCCCGTCGCCAGGAACTCGCGGCAGATGCGCACCGTCTCGGCCGCGATGGCGTTCTGCGCCTGGTCGGTGCTCGCGCCGACGTGGTGCGTCCCGGCGAAGACGCCCGCCGTGGCGACCTCCGGGCGGAACGCGCCGGTTCCCCCCGCGGGCTCCGCGTCGAAGACGTCGAGACCCGCGCGAAGGCCGCGCTCGCGCATCGCGGCGGCGAGGGCCGCCTCGTCGACGATGCCGCCACGGCTCGTGTTGACGAAGATGGCGCCTGGCTTCATCCGCGCGAAGACGTCGGCGTTGAAGAGGCGGCGCGTCTCGACGGTCTGCGGCAGGTGCACGGACACGACGTCGGCGCGCGCGACGAGCTCGTGGAGCGTCGCGCATCGCTCGACGCCGTGCGCGGTGGCGGTCTCCTCGTCGAAGGGGATCGACCACGCGATGCAGTGCATCGAGAAGGCCCGCGCGCGCCGCGCGACCTCGCTGCCGATGCGCCCGAGGCCCGCGAGGCCGAGCGTCTTGCCCTTCAGACCGTCGGCCTTGCCGTACTCCTTCTTGTTCCACTTGCCCGCGCGGAGGTCGTCGGTCGCGTCGACGATCCGGCGGTCGAGGGCGAGGATGAGCCCCATCGCGAGCTCGGCGACGGCGACGCTGTTCTTGCCGGGGCAGTTGCTGACGAAGATCCCGCGCTCGCTCGCCGCGGCGACGTCGATCGTGTCGTACCCGGCGCCGGCGCGCACGACGAGCGCGAGGCGCGGGGCGGCCTCGATGGCTGCGCGTGTGACCTTCGTACTCCGGACGACGAGGATGGCGGCGTCGCCGATGCGCGCCGGGAGCTCCTCGGCCGTGCACTTCGGGTCGTCGACGACGTCGAGCCCGAGCGCCGTCAGATCCTCGATCGACTTCGCGGGCAGCTCGTCGGCCACGTAGATGCGCATGGGAAGCACTGTATATTCGTCCGCCGCATGGCCCGAACCGCTTTCGTGACGGGTGGAACCGGCTTCCTCGGGCGGCACGTCGTCGAGCAGCTGACCTCGCTGGGGTGGCGCGTCGTCGCGCTCCACCGCCCGACGTCCGACGTCAGGCACCTGAAGGCCTACGGCGTGGAGCTCGCCGTGGGCTCGATCACCGAGCCCGACTCGCTGCGCGCGGCCATCCCCGAGGGGTGCGACGCCGTCTTCCACATCGCCGGCAACACGAGCCTGTGGTCCGGCGACCGCGAGCAGCAGACCCGCGAGAACGTCGACGGCACCCGCTTCGTCGTCGAGGCCGCGCTCGCGAAGAAGGCGCGGCGCCTGGTCCACACGTCGACCGAGGGCGCGTGGGGCGAGCAGCAGCCGCACGAAGCCGGGTTCGACGAGACGGCGAAGTCGAACGCGCTCGACTCGTTCATCAACTACGAGCGCTCCAAGTACCTGGGCGAGCTCGAGGTCGAGAAGGGCGTCGCCGCGGGCCTCGAGGCCTGCATGATGTGCCCCGGCCACATCGTCGGCAAATACGACACCTCGCAGTGGGCGCGGCTCATCACGCTCGTGAACACCGGCAAGCTCCCGGGCGTCCCGCCGGGGCGCGGCACCTGGGCGCACGCGACGCAGGTGGCGAAGGCGCACGTCGCCGCCGTCGATCGCGGCCGGAGCGGCGAGCGCTACCTCCTCGGCGGCGCCTGGGCGAGCTACCTCGAGGTCGTGACGGTCATCGGCCGCCTCACCGGAAAGAAGGTCCCCGTCAAGACCATGCCCGGCTGGGTCATCCGCGCGCTCGGGCGCGTCTCGCAGTGGGGGTCCTACGTGACGCGGCGCGCGCCCACGGTGACGCCGGAGATCGCGGCGGGCACGAGCCGGCCGCCGCATCTCTTCAAGAGCGACAAGGCGATCCGCGAGCTCGGCTACGAGGCCGTCCCCGTCGAGGCGATGCTGAAGGAGTCGTTCGACTGGCTGAAGGCCGAGGGCCTCGTCTGAGTCGGCTCCGGCTGCCGAGCCTCCGCCTCCGGCCACGAGGTCGCGCAGCCGGCGTGGTACGCTTCGAAGTCGAGGGATCGGGCCCTCCTTGCTTGCGAGGTGGCTCCATGGGTCGCGCGTTCGCGTGCCTCTCGGTCACGGTGGCTTCGGTCGTGGTGCTCGGCGTCGCGGGGCCGGGGTGCGGTTCCTACGGCGGGACGGCGTACCCCGACTCCGGCGTCGCGGGCATCCAGGGAACGGGCGTCGGCGGCGCGTGCGCGGCGTCGAGCGATTGCCGAGCCGGGCTCGCGTGCGACGCGGGGGAGTGCCAGCCCTGCCAGTGCAGTACCGGCGGCGCGGCGTGCATCATCAACGACGAGTGCACGGCGGGCTCGTACTGCGGGCCGGGCAAGACGTGCGTCCCCGGCGGCACGGGCACCGCCGGGAGCACGTGCCAGACGGACGCCGACTGCGCCGACGGCATGCGATGCAACCTCGTGGGCCTCGGCGCGGAGTGCCAGGCCGAGGGCGTCGGTGACGTCGGCGCCGCCTGCGGTTCGAGCGCCGACTGCTACGGGGGCCTCGCGTGCACGTCGGGGACGTGCCAGTCGCTTCCCGTCGGGTCTCCGCCGTACGGCGTACCGACGTGGGCAGGGACGGCGTGCACCGACCCGAGCGGGCCGACGCAGGCCTACTTCCGCGTTCCGCGCGGTTCGGGCGACGGCGACTTCTACCGCCTCCCCTTCCCGAACGACGTCCGCAACGACGGCGGCAAGATCTCGCTCTCGGGCCACCCGACGCCCGGCAACGGCGTGCTCGGCTTCGACGTCGTCGCGCGCTACATCGCCGACCTCGAGGCCACGGTCGACGGCTTCAGCACCTACCCGACGATCTACTTCCGCTTCAGCGCGGGGGTCGACATCGACGGGACGCTCAAGGCTCCGCAGGCGGTGCGCTTCACCGACATCACCGACCCCGCGAACCCCGTCGACCAGTCGTTCGGCTGGGTCGCGACGACGGACCGCGACGCCTACATCTGCAACAACTACATGGCGATTCGCCCGGCGCAGGGCTCGCCGCTCGTCCCCGGCCACCGCTACGCCGCGCTCCTCGCGAGCTCCGTGCTCGACGGAAACGAGAAGCCCATCCAGCAGTCGAGCGACCTCGCGGCGCTCCTGGCGGCGACGCCGCCGACGGACACGACGCTCCTCTCGCACTGGCCGAAGTACGCGCCGCTCCGGACGTGGCTCGAGGGGCAGGGGCTCGGGCCGAGCTCCGTCCTGAACGCGACGGTCTTCACGGTGGGCCACCCGGCGAACCTCGGGGCGAACCTCGCCACCGCCGTGGCGGCGGCGCCCCTGCCGACCGCGGCGAGCTGGGTGAACTGCGCCTCGGCGCCGTCGCCGTGCCCCCAGGCGACGGGCGATCGCGCGTGCGGGACGCCCGACCCGGCGTTCGACGAGCTCCACGCGATCGTCAGCCTGCCCATCTTCCAGAAGGGCACCGAGCCGTACGAGACGCCCTCGGACGGCGGCGACCTCGTGCTCGACGCCAGCGGCGTGCCGCAGATGCAGCGCACCGAGAAGGTGTGCATGGCCCTGACGGTCCCCAAGGGAACGGCGATGCCCGCGGCCGGGTGGCCGCTCCTCGTCTACGCGCACGGCACGGGGGGGAGCTTCCGGAGCCACGTGCCCGAGGGCGTCGCGAAGCGGATGGCCGCCGTCGGCGTCGCCGTCCTCGGCATCGACCAGGTCGAGCACGGGACGCGGCGCGGCACGTCGCAGGAGTCGCCGGACAATCTCTTCTACAACTTCGCCAACCCCGCCGCCGCGCGGGGCAACCCGCTCCAGGGCGGCGCGGACCAGGTGTCGCTCGTGCGCTTCGCCACGGGCTTCGACCTTCCGGCGGCCCAGTCGCCGACGCAGGCGGAGATCAAGGTGGGGCCCATCGCCTTCTGGGGCCACTCGCAGGGGGCGACCGAGGGAGGGATCGCGATGCCGTACGTGACCGGCGTATGCGGCGCGGTGATGAGCGGCCAGGGCGCGAGCCTCGAGGACGCGCTCGTCACGAAGACCAACCCCGTGGACGTCGCCGCCGCCGTGCCGATCGCCATCCAGGACGCGAAGGTCGACGTGAACCACCCGGTGCTCGCGCTCCTCCAGAACGACCTCGGCGTGGTGGACCCGATCAACTACGCAGGGGCGCTCGTGACGACGCCCCTCGCGGCCGCGAACCAGAAGCACGTCTTCCAGCCGTACGGGCAGGGCGACACGTACGCGCCCCCCGTCACGCAGCAGATCTTCGCGATCGCCGCGCAGCTCGGGCAGGTCGCCGCCCCCGCGGGCGTCACGCCGGACTCGTTCCTGTCCTCGCCGGCCCTCCCCGCCCCCGCCGGCGGCAACCTCACGGTGAACGGCGTCACGCTCACGGCCCTCCTGCGCCAGTACGCGCCGGCGAGCACCTACGACGGCCACTTCGTCGCGTACGACGACGCCGCCGCCGAGGCGGACGTGGACGCGTTCATCGCGCAGTGCGTGGCGGGCAAGACCCCGGCCATCGGGCCGTAGACGGTCACCCCTTCTTCGCGCGGCGCGCCTTCGCCGGGAGCTTCGCCATGCGGCCCGACTCGTGGAGCTTGCGGAGCTCCTTCTCCATGGCCCGCCCGAAGACGACGCGCACGGCCTCGGTGCCGAGCGGCCGGAGGGACGCGAAGACGTTGCCCATGTCGCGCGGCGCGAGGGTGCCGTCGGCTGCCCGGCGCATGAAGAGCTCGACGACGTCGGCGGACAGGCGCCGCATGTGCTTTCGGGCGAGGGCCGACGCCTGCGACGCGGTCTCGAGGTCGATGCCCGCGGCCTCGAGCTTCATCGCGATGCCGAGGAGCGCGGGGCTGCGCACCAGGAACACGTCGCTCTTGCGCTCGACGAGGCGGGCCCGGACGAGGTCCGCGAGGAGCCCCGGGCGGCGCGTCCCCGCGAGCTCGTAGAGCTCCGCCTCGCTGACCGTGCGCGGCTGGTCGTTGGCCCAGGGGGCCTGCACCTGCTGCTCGACGCCGAGCCACTCGGCCAGATCGAGCTCGCCCCGGTCGATGCTCCCGAGCACGTCGCGGATGGCGTCGATGCGCAGGCCGCGGTCCTGGAGCTGCGCGATGACCTTGAGGCGCTCGACGTGCGCCGGGCCGTAGTAGGCGACGCGCCCGCGGATCTCCGGCGGCATCAGCGCGCCGCGCGACTGGTAGAAGCGGATGGTGCGGCTGGGGACGCGCGCGGCCGAGGCCAGCTCGTCGATCGTGTACCCCTCGGGCGCGGCGTCCCCGGTCGTCGGCATCGCGGCGGCGATCATGCCACGGACCGCAGGACAATCACGCCATCGACCGCACGATTCCGCGCACGCCGCCTTCGCGGGCGAGCGCCCCGATGTGCCCGAGCGCCTTTCGCAGCGTCCGCCCCCACGTGTCGGTCTTGTACGCGACGCCGTACTTCGCGCAGACGGCGCGGACCTCGGGAGCGATCTCGCGCAGGCGCTGCGGCGGGAGCTGCGGGAAGAGATGGTGCTCGATCTGGCGGTCGAGCGCGCCGCAGAGGACGGACACCGGCCAGCTCACCTCGTAGTCGTTCGTCGCCTCGACCTGCATCGCGTACCACTGCCCGCGGCCGTGGGCGCGCGTGCCGGCGGGGTAGCTGGCGACGTCGTCGCCCACGTGGCCGCAGAAGATCGTGCACGCCGAGTACACGTCGCGAAGCGTCTCGGCCATCCAGTTGCCGAGGAGGACCTTCCAGAACATCGGCCCCGCGAGCGCCGGCCAGAGGACGTAGTTGTAGAGGTAGTAGGGCACGTACTTGCGCAGGGCCCTCTTCCACGCGAGGCGCACGCTCGCGCGCGAGCGGTCCGGCAGGAAGTCGAGCTTCTCGGGCCGGCCGTTGTCGAAGAAGACGTCGTTCAGGCCGCTCACGTGCGTGCCGATCCAGAACGAGAAGTTGGGGAAGATGACCGTGAGCGCCACGAGGAGCTGCCAGCGGTGCCGCCTGCCGTGGGGGGTCTGCTCGGTGAGGCGCACCGTGCCGAAGTGGATGTCCGGGTCCTTGCCGGCGACGTTGGTGTTGCCGTGGTGGCGGACGTTGTGCGCATGACGCCAGGACTCCTCGTCGATGGGTGTGTCCCAGCGGAAGCCCTTCGACGCGAAGGACTCGGCCCCGGGGAGCCTGTCGAACGCGCCGTGAAGCGCGCTGTGGCCGATCTCGGTCGACTGGAGTTGCTTGTGAACCCAGAGGGCCCCCACGCCGCAGAGGAACGACAGCGGCTCGGGGCTGAAGAAGATGAGGCCGCGCCCGACGACTTCCATCGCCCGGGAGAAGCGGTTCATTCGACGGATGTAGGTGACGTCGACCGCGCCCATGCGGGCGACCGCGCGCTGCTTGATGGCGTCGAGCTCCTCGCCGAAGCGGCGGAACCGCTCGGCGTCGGGCACGTCGCGGGGAGCGGTGACGGGGAACGCACGTGGAGACGTGGGCGAAGACGTGGGGACGCGCGCAGGCGTGCTCACGCCCGGGTGCTCGGCAAGCATGGAGAAACCTCCTCTTGAAGACGACGCGCGGACGCACGCAGCCTCGCGTGGGCCGCTCCGCATCGTCGCAGCATTCATAACTGTGACAGTGTGGACTGTCAAGGTTGGCCGGCGAGAATCCGCGCCTCCCGGGCGCGCCCTTGGGGTGCTCCTCTTCGCGCTCGGCGCCGCGACGATCTCGCCGGGGGGTGCCCGCTTCCCCGTCGCCGATTTCGAGAACGGCCTCCCCATGCGGTGCGTCTGCGGTGCGTCGAGTTGGCGGATTCTCGGCCGGCGTAGTTCTGGTAGCCTCCCCGGCCATGTCCCAAGACGCCGGCGACTGGGTGCTCATCAGCCTCGACGAGAAGCTCGCGCGAAAGCAGGGCGTGCCCTCGCGCGTCCCGGTCCCCAAGGGCGAGTTCGAGTCCCTGGCCGACAAGGGGATGACGGTCGACCAGATGCGCGGCTGGGTGCAGAAGTTCATCACGACGTCGCCGGCGATGCACAACGCGAACTGGCGCACGGAGAACGCGCAGCTCGCGCGGTCGTTCGAGGTGTTCGTCGCGAAGAAGGACGGCTGGGCGAAGGCGCAGGCGGCGTTCGCGAAGAACGACTTCAAGACGGCGGCGGGCTCGCTCCGCATGGTGTCGAACATCGACCCGAACGACCACTGCGCGAAGCTGAACCTCGCCGCGGCGCTCGCGAGCTCGGGGGAGCACCCCGCCGCGCTGAAGGAGCTCGACGCCATCGCGGACACGTGGGCGGACGACCCGGAGTTCCACATCACGCGGGCGAACGTGCTCGTCGCGCTCCAGCGGCGCGACGACGCGGTCAACGCCCTCGCCGACGCGCTCGAGCGGGACCCTGCCAGCAGGCAGGCGATGGACATGCTGAAGACGCTCGGTGTCCTCGCGGCCATCTACGAGGATCCGCGCGATGCGGCCTCGCTCACGTACGTCCGCACGGACAAGGTCGTCGAGCACCTCGAGACGGTGTGGGCCGCGGCACCGCGCGACGTGACGTACTACCTCGAGCAGACGACGTACCACCAGATGGAGCGCCGCCCCCAGGTGTCGCTCGCGGCCGCCGAGAAGGCGATCGCGCTGGGTGGCGACGCGCCCGACCCGCGGGCCGTATCGGCAAAGGTCACGGCGCTCCGCGAGCTGAAGCGAATCGACCAGGCGACGGCGGCCGCGAAGGCGGAGGTCGAGAAGCGCCCGTCGGCGCAGGCCCACGTGGACCTCGCGCGTTGCCTGCTGGCGGCGGACAGGAACGCCGAGGCCGACGCAGAGCTCGATCTCGCCATCGCGGCGGACCCGGGCGACCTCGTCGCGCTCGATCTGCGCTGGTGGCCGGCGCAGCGGCACGATCTCGAGCAGCTGCAGGTGGCGACGCCCAAGCTCGAGGCGCACGCCGCGGCAAACCCGGGCAACGCCGGCGCGTTGCGCATGGTCGCGCGCGCATGGATTGCGCTCGGCGACTCGGACAAGGCGACGGACTTCTTCGAGAAGGCGCTCGCCCTGGCCCCGGACGACGACGACCTCCGCGGCGAGTGGTGGGGTCAGCTCGTGCGCGTCGGCAAGGCCCCGCTGGCCATCGCCGACGCCGAGAAGCTCGGCGACACGCAGAAGCGCGACTGGAAGCTCCGCTGGAACCTGGCCGAGGCGTTCTCGTCGGCCGGCCGCAAGATGGAAGCCCAGGCCGTCTACGCGGGTATCAACCACGACGAGTCGCTGCACGTGGACGTGCGAAAGCGCGCCAAGCGCGCAGCGCAGGGCATGGGCGCTCCCCAGTAGTGTTCTCGTCGCGCGCGACGTTCGATCTCTCGCCCAACCCGCTGGCGGTCGCTCTCGCGCGCGCGCGGCAGTCCGCACGACCGCTGCTCGATCTCGCCGAATCCAACCCGACCCGCACCGGGCTCCCCTACGCGCGCGACGCGATCCTCGAGGCCATCGCGTCCCCGGCCGCGCTCCTCTACGAGCCGGCGTCCTTCGGCCTCGCCGCCGCGCGTGAGGCCGTCGCGAGGGATCTCTCCGCCCACGGGCCGCCGGTCGAGGCCTCCCGCGTCGTCCTCACGGCGAGCACCAGCGAGGCGTACGCGTTCCTCTTCAAGCTCCTCTGCGACCCGGGCGACGAGGTCCTCGTTCCCGTGCCCAGCTACCCGCTCTTCGAGCACCTCGCGCGCCTCGAGGGCGTGCGCGCGGTCCCCTACCGGCTCGCCTACGACGGCGTCTGGCACGTCGACCTGGACTCGGCGCGCCGGGCAGCGACGTCTCGCACGCGTGCCGTGGTGAGCGTGAGCCCGAACAACCCGACGGGGTCGTACCTGAAGCGCGCCGAGCTCGACGCTCTGGCGGGCCTCGGGCTCCCCATCGTCAGCGACGAGGTCTTCGCGCGCTACCCGCTCCGCGACGATCCTTCGCGTGCGGCGTCGGTCCTCGAGGCCGGCGCAGCGCCGCTCGTCTTCGCCCTCGGCGGGCTCTCGAAGCTCGCGGCGCTCCCGCAGATGAAAGCCGCCTGGATCGCGGTCGGCGGGGACGCCGCGCAGGTGGGCGCCGCCCTCGGGCGCCTCGAGGTCGTCGCCGACGCGTTCCTCTCGGTGAGCAGCCCCGTCCAGCACGCCGTCCCGCGCCTGCTCGCGACGCGCGCCCCCGCCGAGGACGCGATCCGGCGGCGCACCCGCGCGAACCTCGCCTTCGCGCGCTCGTCCGTCGCCGGCACCGCCGTCTCGCTGCTCGACGCCGAGGGCGGCTGGTACGCGACGCTCCGCCTCCCGCGCACGCGCTCCGAGGAAGCCTGGGCGCTCGCGCTCCTCGAGCAGGACGCCGTCCACGTGCACCCGGGGCACTTCTTCGACTTCGAGGACGAGGCTTACCTCGTCGTCAGCCTGCTGACCCCCGAGGACACCTTCCGCGACGGCCTCCACCGCATCGTCGCCCGCGTCGGCACGGGCGACTGACGCCGGCGCCTCGCGCGGTCAAGGGAGCTTCGGCAGGAGCTTGGTCTTCTGGACCTGGGCCTTGACGTCGTCGGCCAGCTTGCGGAGATCGATCTCCTCCCCCCGCTGGACGCGGTCGACGATCATCTTGTGGGGCTGGACGACGAGCGCCTTGGTCGCCTTGAGGATGAGCGCCGGGCGACGCCCGCCGCGCCCGTCGTTCTCGGCGACCCACTCGAACACGAGCTCCTTGGCCAGGACGTTGCCGAACGCCGAGCCCAGCGCGCGGAACTTGTCCTCCTCGCTCTCGTCCCAGACCTTGTCGTCGAGGAGCCGCTGCAGGTGGTCCAGGTCGTCCAGCGTCTGCTCGAACGCCGGCGCGCCGTACTTGCGCGTCACGAGCGCCTGGATCGTCGCGACCTGCTCGCGCATCAAGGACCACTCGGAGCCGTCGAGGGGGAATGTGGTCTGGGGCATGGGCGGCAGCGTACCCGACCTTCGCGGGTGAATGAACACCTCCGCGCGCGGCCGCATCCCATGCCAGAAGAACGGAGAGTCGCGATGACCCGGTCCGCACAGGAGCCGTCTGCCCCCCACCCGGCGGTGGAGGCGAGCGAGACGGAAGACTCGCTCTTCGAGCGCTGGCTTGCGCGCACGAGCACCTCCCATCCGCGCCTTCGCGCGGCGCGGGCCCCCCCACCGCAGCCCCAGCAGCCCGTCCCGCCGCTCGGCGACGACCTCGCCGACGGGTGGTTCAAGTAGCCACGGGGCCGAAACGGTTCGCGAAGCGAGCATCGAGCGGATACGGGAACACGTCGTCCTGGATGCCCGCGCGGATGCGCTCCTGGGTCCCGATCCAGAAGGCGGGGTCCTCGAGCTCGGGGTGAAGCTCGCGCAGCAGCTCCCTCGCGCGCCCGGCCGGAAAGAGGAACGCCGGCAGCTCCTCGGGGAAGACGTCGTGCGGCCCGACGGAGAACCAGGGCTCCCCGGCGGTCTCCTCCTCGGCGGTCGAGGGCTTCGGCATGCGGCGGAACGTCATGTCCGTGAGGCGCGCGATCTCGTCGTAGTCGTAGAAGACCACGCGCCCGTAGCGCGTCACCCCGAAGTTCTTGGGCAGCATGTCGCCCGGGAAGATGTCGGCGCTCGCGAGCTCGCGGATGGCTGCACCGAAGTCGCGGACGGCCTCGACCAGGTTCACGTCGTCCTCGGCGCCGGTGGCCTGGCGGATGTAGACGTCGAGCGGCGTCATCCTGCGCTCGATGTAGAGGTGGCGCAGGACGAGCTGGTCGCCGTCGATCTCGATCGACGAGCGCGCCACGCGCCGGAGCTCGTCGACGAGCGCGGGGTCGAACCGGTCGAGCGGCAGCGCGACGTGCGAGTACTCGAGCGTGTCGGAGAGCCGGCCGGCGCGATCGTGGTACTTCACGAAGAGGTACTTCTCGCGCACCGCCTCCGGCGAGGTGTCCTTGGGCGGCTCGAACCAGTCGCGGATCACCTTGAAGACGTAGGGGAAGCTCGGCATCGTGAAGACGGCCATCACCATGCCGCGGGCGCCCGGCGCGACGACGAACGTATCGGTCGAGTGCCGCATGTGCTGCGTGAGGTCGCGGTAGAAGAGCGTCTTGCCCTGCTTCTGCAGCCCGAGCATCGTGTAGAGCTCGGCGTTCGGCTTGCTCGGGAGGACCGCCTTGAGGAACGTGACGTAGGCGGACGGCACCTCCATGTCGACCATGAAGTACGACCGCGCGAGGCTGAACACGCGGCCGATGTTCTCGGGCTTGAGGAGGAGCGCGTCGACGTACACGGTGCCCCTATCGGTGCGACGGAGCGGTGCGACGAACGGGTACTCCTGGCTGCCGTTCACGAGCCGCCCGACGACGTACGCCACCTTGTTCCGGTAGAAGAGGGACGTGAGGACCTGGAGCTGGAGGTTGTCGTGCGTGCGCCAGCCCGCGGGCATCACCTCGCGCATCGCGCGAAGGACGCACCGGACGTCGTGTCCCAGGTCCTCGAACGGGCTGGCCAGTCCGAAGCCGAGGAGCACGTCGCGGAGTGCGGCGCGCAACCCCACCTTGCGCGGATAGTGCACGCGGTAGATGGGCTCCTCGCCCTCGAGGTGCTCGGTGGAGATCGCCGGGCGGCGGAAGATGTACTCGTTCCGGTAGTAACGCCGGTCCAGCAGGCGGCAGGCGACCGAGTTGTAGAAGGTCTCGGCGCACTCGGGCTGGAGGTGCTCGTGCAACATGCCGATGTACGCGACCTTGATGGCGGGCCAGAGCGACTCGTCGCCGACGGCGTCCCGGAAGCGCTCGCGGAGGATCGCGACCGCCTCCTGGACGCGCCGGTCGTACATCTCGATGCGGTTCTTCGCCGACTCCCGCGCGCCGGCCCAGGCGCCCCGCACGAAGCGGTACTTCGCGCGCGCGCTCGCCTCGCGGAAGAGCCGGTAGTGCTTGTCGAAGCCTTCGAGGATGGTTCCGGCGATGTCCTTGTCGAGGGTCACGATCGGCGCGTCACGCGGCAGCGGTCTTCGCCTGGAGCGCCGAGACGAGCTTGCCGACGGTGGCCTTCGCGTCGCCGAAGAGCATGACCGTGTTGTCCTTGTACGCGAGCGGGTTGTCCACGCCGGCGTACCCGGCGTTCATGCTGCGCTTCATCATGACGACGCGCGCGGCCTTCCACACCTCGAGCACGGGCATGCCGAAGATCGGGCTCGACGCATCGGTGAGGGCGCTCGGGTTCACGATGTCGTTCGCCCCGATGACGATGACGACGTCCGTGTCGCCGAAGTCGTCGTTGATGTCGTCCATCTCCTTGACCAGCTCGTAGGAGACGTCGGCCTCCGCCAGGAGGACGTTCATGTGCCCGGGCAACCTCCCGGCCACCGGATGGATGGCGTAGCGCACCTTCGTCCCGCGCTTCTCGAGCAGCGTGGTGAGGTCCTTCACCGGGTGCTGCGCCTGCGCGACGGCCATGCCGTAGCCGGGGACGACGATCACGCTGCGTGCAGAGGCGAGGAGGTCCGCCACCTGGTCGGCGGTGGCCTCCTGCACGGGCCCGGCCGGCGTGACCGGCCCCTTCGCGGCGGCGGGCGCGGCGCCGAACCCGCCGAAGACGACGCTCCAGAGCGAACGGTTCATCGCGCGGCACATGATGTAGCTGAGGATCGCGCCGCTGCTTCCGACGAGCGCGCCGGTCACGATGAGAAGGTCGTTCGAGAGCATGAAGCCCGCCGCGGCGGCCGCCCAGCCCGAGTAGCTGTTCAGCATCGACACGACGACGGGCATGTCGCCGCCGCCGATGGCGAGCACGAGGTGTGCGCCGAGGACGCAGGCGATCCCGGTGACGCCCAGCAACATCGGCAGACCGGCAGGCGACGTCGTCTGGAGGAAGAGCACGGACGCCACGACGCACGCGAGGGCCATGAGCGCGTTCAGTGCGTGCCGCCCGGGGAGCAGGAGCGGCTTGCTGCCGATGCTGCCACGCAGCTTGCCGAAGGCCACCACGGACCCCGTGAACGTCACCGCGCCGATGAAGCACCCGACGACGATCTCCACGCCGTGCACGGCGTCGTCGCCCTGGGCGCCCGGCTCGAGGTAGTTCGCGATGCCGACGAGCACCGCAGCCGCGCCGACGAAGCTGTGGAGGATCGCCACGAGCTCGGGCATCGAGGTCATCGCGACGCGCGCGGCGAGGACCGCGCCCAGAGCGGCGCCGACCGCGATGGCCACCGCGAGCATGCCCCACGCCTCGCCGCCCGACGTCGCGATGCGCCCCGACGTGGACGGCGACAGGAGCGCCGCGGTGGTCACGACGACCGCGAGGACCATCCCGATGATGCCGGCCGCGTTGCCGCGCCGCGCGCTCTCCTGCGTCGAGAGGCCGCGCAGGCTGAAGATGAACAGCAGGCTCGCTGCGAGGTACGCGAGGCGCTGGACCGAGAGGAGCGAGGTGGTCATCGGTGGAACATCCGCAGCATGCGCGACGTCACGAGGAAGCCGCCGGCGACGTTGATGCTCGCGATGAGGATGGCGACGGCGGCGATGACCGTGGGAGGCGCGATGCCGCCCATCCGCATGAGGAGGATCCCGCCGACGAGGATGATCCCGCTGATGGCGTTCGTGACGCTCATGAGCGGCGTGTGCAGGGCCGGGTTCACGTTCCAGACCACGTGCCAGCCGACGACGCACGCGAGGAGGAAGACGGTGAGATGCTCGACGAACTCGCCGCCGGCGAAGAGGCCCGCCGCGAGGAGCAGCACGCCGAGCAGGCCGAGGACGAGCGGACCGACGCGGCTCGGGGCGCGTGCCTTGGCGGGTGCGGCGACGGGCTTCGCCTCGGGCAGCGGGGCCGCGGACCGTGGGCGTGGGCGCGTGGGCGGCGGCCAGAGGAGCTCACCGTCCTTCAGGACCACGGCGCCCCGGTGGATCTCGTCGTCGAGATCGAGGGCGAGCTTGCCCTCGGCGTCGAGGACGTCCGCGAGCAGGTTGAAGACGGTGGTCGCGTAGAGATCGCTCGACTGGCGCGCCATGCGGCTCGGGAGGTCCGTGAAACCGAGAATCTTGATCCCGAACTTCTCGACGGCGCGATCCCGCTCGGTGAGGGCGCAGTTCCCGCCCTGCTCGGCCGCGAGGTCCACGATGACCGACCCCTGGTGCATGCTGACGACGGCGCCCGAGGTCACGAGCTGCGGCGCCGGCTTGCCCGGGACGAGCGCCGTGCACACGACGACGTCCGACGACTCGGTGTGCTGCGCGATGAGCGCCTGCTCCGCGGCGATGAACGCCTCGCTCATCTCCTTCGCGTAGCCGCCCTCGCCCTCGCCCGACTCGACGGTAGGCATCTCGACGAACGTGGCGCCGAGGCTCTCGACCTGCTCGCGCACCTGCGGGCGCGTGTCGAACGCGCGTACGACCGCGCCGAGGCTCTTCGCGCACGCGATGGCGGCGAGGCCCGCGACGCCTGCGCCGAGGACGAGCACCTGCGCCGGCGCCACGCGCCCCGCCGCCGTCATCTGCCCGCCGAGGAACCTCCCGAGGTAGCTCGCGCCCTCGATGATCGACCGGTACCCCACGATGTTCGCCATCGCGCTCAGGGCGTCCATCTTCTGCGCGCGCGTGATGCGGGGAACGGCGTCCATCGCGAGCACGGTGGCCTTGCGCTTCGCCATCCGCTCCACGAGCGACGGGTTTTGCCCCGGCCACACGAAGCCGATGAGCGCGCCGCCCTCCTTCAGGAGGTCGGCCTCGTGCGGACCCTCGGCCTCGCCGATCGGCTGGGGTGGGCGCACCTTGAGGATGAGGTCCGCGTCCTTCCACAGCGTCGCCGCGTCGGGGACGATGACGGCGCCCGTCTCGATGTACGTCCCATCCGCGTAGTCGGCGGCCTCGCCCGCGCCTGCCTGGACCATCACCTCGAGGCCCAGCTTGCGCATGCGCGCGACCGTCATCGGTGTGGCCGCCACCCGCTTCTCGCCGGGGCAAATCTCCTTGGGTATCCCGATCCGCATTCCTCCGCCGTCCCGCAGTCTCCCCGTGAGGCGACATTAGCAAGCCGCCGTCCACACGGGATGCAGTAAAAGATCCCCGCTTGCGCCTCGCACGGATCCTGCTGCCCCGCGCGCTCGGTCCGGCTCCCCGGTCGCTCCTGCCGTTCGCCGCGCCGACGCTGCTCGCGCTAGCCCTCGACCTGCCCTTGCGGGGCCGCGTCCTCGCGTCCTTCGCCCTCCTGGGCAAGGCCATCTACGCGAGCTCGATCCTCGTCAGCGCCGCCTTCTGGGCGCTGCCGCTCTGGGCGCTCGCGCGCCTCTGGACGGACCGGGGTCGTCCCTGGGCGCGCGCGGGGATCGGCCTCCTCGTCCTCCTGTGGATCCTGCCCTTCGCGACGATGAGCTTCGCGGGGCAGGCCATCTACCACCGCGTCTTCGGCAGCTACATGGGGCGCGACACGCTGCGCCTCGGCATCGCCCTGCGCGGCACGGTCGGCGACTGGATGGCGTCCTGGGGCGGCCCCTGGCTCATGGTCGCGATGGTCGCAGCAGGCGCGGTCGTGACGGTGGGTCTCTTCGCGATCGCCCGGCGCGTCGGACCGCGCGTCGCGAGGCCGACGCCGTTCCTCCTCGTCGGGGCGTTCGCCGGGGCCATCGCCCTCATGTGGTTCGACCAGATCGACAGCCGGTTCCTGCAGGCCGCGCTCCCCGACGTCTGCTTCGCGCACGGCGTCGTGCATGCGGCCCGCATGGGCCTGACCGGCTCGTGGAACGAGCGCAAGGGCATGTCCCTGCGAACGCCGGTTCCGCTGCCCACGCTGACGAGCGCGCGCCGCCCGCGGCCGAACGTCGTCGTCATCCTCACCGAGAGCGTGCGCGCCGACGCCGTGTGCTCCGACCCGTCCCAGTGCAGGTCGTCGCCGCTCGACGCGGTCGCCGGCGATCGACTGCCCCTCGGCCAGCTCACGTCGCAGACGCCGAACACCTTCAGCGCGTGCATGATCCTCTGGACGGGGCTGGGCGCCGACGCCGACTTCGTGTCCGCGCACTCCGCACCCGTGCTCTGGGAGCTGGCCCGCGCGGTCGGGTACCGTACGGCGTACGTCACCTCCCAGAACACGCAGTACGAGGACTTCGGCGCCTTCGTCCGGCGCGCAGGGATCGACGTCATCGTGACCGCGGCCGACCTGGGCGGGATGGGCCAGGAGCAGCTCGGCGCGCCCGACGAGCGCGCCGCCGACGAGCTCCTCCGCTTCGTCGACGGGGTCCCCGCGGGAACGCCGTACTTCGCGGTCCTCCACTTCTCGAACACGCACGCGCCCTACCGGAGCGATCCCGCCGTGATGCCGTTCCCCGTCGAGGCCGCCGACCCGCTCGGCCCCGTCGCGGCCTTCCACAACCACTACCGGAACGCCGTGGCCTTCCAGGAGACGACCGTCGCGCGCGTCGTCGGCGGCCTGCGCGCGCGCGCGGACTGGGACGACACGGTGGTCGTCTTCCTCTCCGACCACGGAGAGCAGTTCCGCGAGCACGGCGGGCTCTATCACAACCACTCGCTCCACATCGAGGAGCTGCGAGTCCCCGGCTGGATCGACGGCGGCCCCGGCGCGCTCGACGAGGACGCCAGGAAGATGCTCCGGTCGCACGCCGCGCGACGAACCTACATGCAGGACGTCCACGAGACGGTCGTCGATCTCCTCGGCGTCGAGGACGCGCGCGCATCGCTCCCGCTGGCAGCCGAGGTCGAGGGCAGGTCGCTGCTTCGGCCGCTCGGAGGGGAGCCGCGCGTCCTGCTCGCGACCTCGACGTCGGTCTGGAAGCCGGACGATCCGCGCTTCGGGGTCATGCACGGCGAGCTCTCGTTCATCGGCGCCCCCGGCGCGTGGCAGTGCTTCGACGTCCGCCGCGATCCGGCCGAACGGCACCCGCTTCCGTCCGAGCGGTGCGGCGATCTCGAGAGCCTCGTGACGTCCCGGTTCGCGGAAGCGCGCTGAGCGCCTTGCGCGGCGGCGTCACGGCGAGGCTGGCGGCCCGGCGTCGGCGATCGCCGGATCCCAGCGCGCGTCGCCCGCGACGAACCATGCGAGCTGCGCGTGGACAGCGTCCTCGAGCGGGGGATCGAATGTGTGGCTGACGGGCGCGAAGGCGACGCGCGCGTCGAGCCCGTCGTGCGCGAGACGGGCGACGGCGGCCTTCGCGGCCGCCTCGCAGGGTCGCTGCCCGCAGCCGAAGAGCACGCGGGTTCCTCCGCCTTTCACCAAGGCGCGGGCGCGCGCGTCGTCGAGCTGGCTGATCGCCCCTTCGACGAGCGCGACGCGCGGAAAACGGTCGGGGTGCTGCACCGCGAGCGCCAGCACCTCGTAGGACCCGAGCGAGAAGCCCGCCAGGATGGGCGCAGCGGTGTCGGCATACGCCGGGTAGCGCGCGGCGAGCGCCGCGAGCGAACCGTCGACGTAGTCGAGCAGGGCGGCCCCGCCGGTGTGCGTGTACCGGCGGTCGGTCTTCGTCGAGCCGCCGGGATCGAAGTGCCCCGTGGGGCAGAGGACGAAAGGGAAGTCACCGGTCGCGTGGCGCCATCCACCGCACTGCCAGTCGGGCCGGTCACCGGCGCCGTGGATGACGACGACGACCGGTCGGCGCGACGTTGCATTCGTAGGGAGCGACAGGAACGCATCGGGGTGACCCGCGACGGGCAGGGACTCGAAGAAGCCGGGCAAGGGCGCGAGCGCGGACGCGGGCGCAGGCGCGGGCGCGGCCCGGCACCCCATCGTCGTCGCCACCAGCGCGAACGCCCCCGCCGCGGCTCTCACTGCGGCGCCGCCTCGTTCGGCGACGCGTTGCGGGCGTCGCGCTCGTGCTCACGTCGCTCGCGGTGCTCGCGGTGCTCGCGGAGCGCCTTGCGGGCGAGGTACCAGACGATGAGGGCGTTCAGCAGCAGCAAGACGATGCGCGACGGGTGCGGGTGACGAACGAGCGCAATCACCTCGAAGGGCAGGAACGAGCCGGTGGCGGCAACGACCAGCCACGGGCCCCACCAGCGGCCGTGGAAGAGGGCCCACCCTTCGAGCAGCGTCACCGAGCCGTCGGCGACCAGCGCGACCAGGAGCGTCCAGAGCCCGCGCCGCGTGGAGACCCGCACGAGCGCGTCGGCCAGAAAGAGGCTCCACGCGTGCGCGTGGTGGCGGAGGTGGGTGGCCCAGCCGAGGAAATCGTCGCCGATGCCCATTTGCATCGCGATGCCCAGCGCGACCGCGAGGACGAGCCACAGACCACCCTTCACGAGCTTGTACGCGATGATGACGATCAGGCCACGCTCGCGCCGCACGCGCCGTATCGTATTCTGTCGGGGATGCGCTCGCACTGGGCCGCCGCTGGAACGTTCGCCGCCGTGGCGCTGGCGGGCGCGTCATGCAACCGGCCTGCCGTGTCGAGCTCCCCGCCCACCATCGTGGGCCGCACGATCCGCGTCGACGCGCAGAAGCGCCTCCTGCCCTGGCCGCGCGTCCCCTCCCCGTTCGCGCACGTCGCGCGCCTCGCCTGGACGGCCCTCGAGACGAAGTTCCCCGTGCAGGACAACGGCCTGCCCACGTACATGGCCTACTCGCGCTTCGACCCGGACGACTTCTCCGGCGTCGGCTGGCCGCACAACCCCGCCGGCCTCTACGCGATGCTCACCGACTCGGCAGTACTCTGGTACCAGTTCAGCGGCGACGACGCGGCGGTGGACCTGGTCCGCAGGGCGCTCGACCACCAGCTCGCGCACGGCACGACGCCCGCCGACTGGGACTGGGCGAGCGTCCCCTACGCGAGCGCGAGCCCCGGCGAGGTCGACTACCGCGGGGCGGACGACGAGTGGTGCGACTTCTGCGGCCGCGGCGACGGCGTCGGGGTCATCGAGCCCGACAAGATCGGCGAGCTCGGCTACGCGTACCTCCAGTTCTACGAGCTCACGGGCGACGCGCGGTACCGCGACGCCGCCGTCGCCTGCGCCGACGCGCTCGTCAAGCACGTCCGCGATGGCGACGAGACGCACTCGCCCTGGCCGTTCCGCGTCTACGCGCAGACGAACGTCGCGCGCGAGGAGTACTCGGCGAACGTCATCGGCGCGATCATCCTCTTCGACGAGCTCGTCCGGCTCGGCGCGGGCGACACCGACGGCTACGGGCGCGCGCGCACGACGGCCTTCGACTGGATGATGCGCGTCCCGATGAAGAACGACGTCTGGAGCGGCTACTTCGAGGACATCGAGCCGCAGACGGACCCCGCCGCGAACCCGAACCAGTACATCCCGATGCGCGTGGCGCGCTGGCTCCTCCAGCACCCGGACGCCGACCCCGCGTGGCGCGACGACGCGGCGCACCTTCTGGCCTGGGTCGCGCAGACCTTCGGCGTCGACACCGCGGACGCGCGCGGGACCCAGTGGTCCGCCATCGTCATGAGCGAGCAGTACGCCGACATGGCGAAGATGGGCAGCCACACGGCGCGCTTCGGCGCAACGACCGCCCTCTGGTGGGAGGCGACGGGCGACGCGCCCGCCCTCGACCGCGCGGCGCGCTCGCTCGCGTGGGCGACCTACACGTGCAGCGACGACGGGGTCGTCGCCGTCGGCGAGGACCACAACGAGGGGTGGTGGTTCAGCGACGGCTACGGCGACTACATCCGGCACTTCCTCGTCGCGATGGGCGCGGTGCCTGCGTGGGCGCCCCCGAACGAGGATCACATTCTCCACTCGTCGTCGATCGTGACGCAGGCCTCGTACGACCCGGGCCGCGTCGCCTGGAGCTCGTTCGACGCCGACGCGACCGAGACGCTGCGCCTGACGACCGCGCCGTCGGAGGTCACCGTCGACGGGGCCGCGCTGGCCGAGCGAACGGACCTCGACGACGAGGGGTACGTGGTGCAGCCGCTGTCCCCCATCGGGGTCGTCGTGAAGGTGCGACACCACGCGAAGGGCGAGGTGGTCGTCACGACGGACGAGCAAGACGAGGAGGCTGGCGTCGCCGCGGACGCCGGGAGCAGCGGCGGAGCGCTCGCCGGGACGCGCGCGGGGACGGGAGCCGGGCCCGTCTCGGCCGGCTGCTCGGTCGGCGCGCCGCGGTCGACGGGTCCGGGGTGGGCCTGGGGGGTCGCCCTGGCGGCCCTCCTCGCCGGGCGCCGACGACGCCGTTGACACGCGCCTCGTTCGGCGGAAGAAGAGGGGCCCTCCCCATGGGCCCGCGAACGCAGGGACGCACGGCGCTCGTCGTCGAGGGCGGCGCCATGCGCGGCATCTTCGCCGCGGGCGTCCTCGACGTCTTCCTCGAGCAACAGTTCCACCCGTTCGACCTCGCGCTCGGCGTCTCGGTCGGCGCCTCGAACCTCCTCTCCTACCTCGCCGGGCAGCACGGCCGCGCGCGCCGCTGCTTCCTCGACCAGATGTCACGGCCCGAGTTCATCTCCCCCTGGCGCGTTCTGCGCGGGGGGCACTGGCTCGACCTCGACTGGCTCTGGGAGGCCATCACGCGCGACGACCCGCTCGACTGCCACGCCGCCGCCGCGAGCGACGTCGAGTACGCTCTCGTCGCGACCTGCGCGCGCACCGGCGAGCCGCGCTACCTCTCGCCGGGCGCCGGCGACATGCTCCAGGCGCTCAAGGCGTCGTGCGCGCTGCCCGTCCTCTACCGCGGGGTCGTCGACGTCGGAGGCGACGCGCTCGTCGACGGTGGCATCAGCGATCCCCTGCCCGTCCGCGAGGCTTACCGGCGAGGCGCCCGGACCCTCCTCGTGGTCCGGTCGCGCGCCGCCGCCTACGTGAAGAAGGACCGCCTCGTGAACCGCTTCGGCGCCTGGACGCTCCGCGGCACGCCCGGGATCGCGCGCGCCTGCAAGTCCGCGACATCTGCGTACCGCGATGCCGTCGCGTTCCTCGAGGCTCCGCCCGCAGGCACCACGGTCATCCAGGTGGCCCCTGCGGCGGCCCTGGCGACGAGCCGCACCTCGCGCGACCGGACCGCCCTCGAGCGGGACTACGCCCTGGGCCGGGCCCTGGGGCGCGAGGCCATCGAGCGCTACCAGGCTCGCGGGTCGGCCGTCGGGCCTCCTCGACGGGCCGAGATCTCCGCACCGCTCGGGGCCTGACGCCAGGCAGCCGCCCGGACGGCGCAGCGCGGGACGTCCGCAGAATTCCGGGGTTCCCCGGCGGCCGGACGATTTCACGCAACCACCGGCCGCGGCCGTCCGATGGGGGAGCAGAAAGGCGGCCCCCCGATGATGACACTCCGCGAACGACGAGAGGCCCTCGAGTCCCCCTCGAAAGGCACGCTCGAGTGCCTGTATGCCACCGGCCACTGGCTCTACTCCGAGCGCCGCTACAGGCACGCGAAGAACGTCTTCCGCGCCATGGTGCACCTCGCCTCGTTCGACGAGCGAGGCTGGCTCGCGCTCGGCGCGTGCCACGAGGCGGAGCACCAGCTCGACATCGCGCTCGAGCTCTACACGGCGGCCGTCGGCATGGCGGACCTCGCCCCCCGATGCGAGCTCGCGCGGGCGCGCATCCTGCGGCAGCGGGGGCGCGACGGTGAGGCGGCGCAGGCCGTCGCCGAGGCCGCGCGCATCGCCGAGGAGATCCAGGACGACGAGCTGCGCCGGCTCGCCGCCGAGGAACGCCACGGCTGCCACGGGTGCCACGGGTAGGCGCCTTGCGTCCCCGCGGCGCGCGCGAGAGAGTGCGGCGCGATGAAGCTCTACACGAAGACCGGCGACGACGGCACGACGGGCCTCTTCGGCGGCGGCCGTGTGCGCAAGGCGAGCGCGCGCGTCGAGGCCTACGGGACCGTCGACGAGGCGAACGCCGTCATCGGCGCGGCGCGCGCGACCCCGCTCGACCCGGTGATCGACGACGTGCTCGCGCACGTGCAGGAGGACCTCTTCACGCTCGGCGCCGAGCTCGCGTGCGTGCCCGGCAAGGAGGGCAAGCTCGGGATGACACCCCTCGGCGAAGCCGACGTCGCGCGCCTCGAGAAGGCCATCGACGAAGCCGACGCCGCGTGCGCGCCGCTCAAGAGCTTCGTCCTCCCCGGCGGCTCCGCGCAGGCCGCTGCGCTCCACGTCGCGCGCACGGTCGCACGCCGCGCCGAGCGCGCCGTCCTCGCCATGGACGACGCGCCGGCCCGCGCGGAGCTCGTCGTCTACCTGAACCGCCTCAGCGATCTCCTCTTCGCGCTGGCGCGGCGAGCGAACGTCGTCGCAGGCGTTCCCGACGTTCCCTGGAAACCGCGCGGGTAGCCGCCCCTTCCGTCATGGCGGGACGACCACCGGGATGGGCGGCGGAGGGAGCCCGCCCGCGTCGAACGGCGTACCGTTGAGCACGAAGCTCACCCCGACGGTGGGCACCGGCCTCGTCGCTGCCCTCGACAGCTCGAACCGGTCGCCGGGGGGCGCCTCGTGCTCGACGTCCGAAAACGCCACGGGCGCGGCGGAGGGCTTCGTACCCGAGCTGAACGCCACGCCGCACGCCGCCGCTGCGAATGCGAGGTGTGCGGCGAACGCGAGCGTGACGATGCGCCCGAGAGGCATGCTGGGCGCCCCGGGAAACAAGGATGGTGCCAGCCGTGCGCGGGCCGCCCCGAGAAAGGCCCGACCGGGAGGAAGATTCGCTCCCAGACCATCGTAGTCCGCACTGAGCCGATGTCCGAGGTTCGCAAGCGAACGTTGCAGGGCGGGTCCGTCGTGGACGTGGAAGCTCCCACCGTGGCGAAACCATTGGATCCGTGGGTGGAACGAGCGCGTGCGCGTCTCGGCAGGACGCTGCGCGACAAGTGGCGGCTCGATTCGCTGCTCGGCGTGGGCGGCATGGCCGCGGTCTACGCGGCGACGCACCGCAACGGCTCGCGCGCCGCCGTGAAGGTGCTCCACCCCGAGCTGACCGCGCACCCGGAGGCGCGCGCGCGGTTCCTCCGCGAGGGATACGCGGCGAACGCCGTGGGGCACGAGGGCGCGGTCCGCGTCCTCGACGACGACGTCGCGGAGGACGGCTCGCTCTTCCTCGTCACGGAGCTGCTCGACGGCGAGACGCTGGAGGACCGACGGAGCCGGATGGGGGGGCGACTGACGGAGGACGAGGTCCTGAACGCGGCTGACCAGGTGCTCGACGTCCTCGCGGCGGCCCACGAGAAGGGCGTGGTCCACCGCGACCTCAAGCCGGAGAACGTCTTCGTGACCGCGGCGGGCAAGGTGAAGGTGCTCGACTTCGGCATCGCGAGGCTGCGCGAGCTCCAGCCGGGCGCGCAGGCGACGAAGAGCGGCATGACGATGGGAACGCCTGCGTTCATGCCGCCCGAGCAGGCGCTCGGCCTCTGGAACGACGTCGACGCGACCAGCGATCTCTGGGCCGTCGGCGCGACCATGTTCGCGCTGCTCTCGGGCGCGCCGGTCCACGACGGGCGGACCGGGAACGAGGTCCTGCTGGCCGCGATGACGCGCCCCGCCCCCCCGCTGGCCTCCGTCGTACCGGGGATCTCCCCCTTCGTCGCGCAGCTCGTCGACGAGGCGCTGGCATTCGACAAGCGTGACCGGTGGCAGGACGCGCAATCGATGCAGGCGGCCGTCCAGTCGGCGTACCACCGCCGCTACGGCGCACCCCTCCATGCCGCCTCCCGCCTCCACGCACCGTCGACGATCCGCGCCGGCGCGCTCCCTCCGGGCCCGGATGCTCTGCCCGCGACGGCGACCCTCCGTCGAACCACGGCGCCGCCGGTCGTCTCACCGAGCACGCCTCCGACCCTCGCGCCCGGTGCCGCGACCGCCAGCCGGCCGCCCTCGTCCATCGACCTGCCTCGGACGTCCCGTCCCGCGCTCGTCGCCATGGCCGTGGGCGCCGTGCTCGCCCTGGGCGCGGCGGCCACGGGAGTCGTCGCGCTGCGCTTCGCCGATCACCTCCCGGGCGCGGCCAGCACGTCCGCCGGCGCGGCCGCCGCGTCGTTCCTCCCCGCTCCGTCGACGCCGGCGTCCGCCGGTCCGATCCCTGCGCCGCCGACCGTAGCTCCCGCGACGACGCCCACACCCACCGTCGCGGCGACCGACCTCCCCGTGGCTCCCTCGGCAGCTCCCGCGGCGAGCGCGGCGAGCGCGCGGCCGCCCCTCCGGGCGAAGCCTCGCGTCGTCGCGCCGAAGGCGGGATGCACGCCGCCCTACGAGATCGATCCCGCGACCGGGAAGAAGAAGTGGAAGGAAGAGTGCCTGTGAGCGTCCTCCGCGTCGTGCCCTGCGCCGTGGCGCTCGCGGCGCTCCTCGCCGCCGGCGCTGCCGGGGCGCGCCCGCCCACGAAGAGCGAGTGCATCGCGGCCAACGAGAGCGCCCAGGATCTCGTGCGCGCGGGCAAGCTCCACGACGCGAGGACCCGGCTCGCCGCGTGCGTCTCCACGAGCTGCCCGGCCGCCGTTCGCGAGGACTGCGCCGGCCGCCTCCAGACAGTCGAGTCGCGGATGCCGTCGCTCGTGTTCGACGTGAAGGACGCGGCCGGCAACGACGTGCCCGGCGTCCGGCTCGGCGTCGACGGAGCCAGCGTCCAGGACGCCCTCAACGGGACCCCGGTCGAGATCGATCCGGGCCAGCACGCGCTGACGTTCGACGCAGACGGTCTTCCGCAGGGGCACCGGACGCTCGTCGTCGCGGAGGGAGACAAGGCGAGGCGCGTGCACGTCGTGCTGGGCGACCCGAAGGCCGAGGGCGCCGCGGAGGCCGCCTCGCGCGCGGGCGCCGACGGATCGGCCACGCCGGGCGCAGTGGCTTCGTCGGCCGGCGCAGAGAAGGCCCCCGGCGAGAAGGAGCCCGCGGAGAAGGATGCCTCCGCGCACGATCCCGACGCGGGCGGCGGGCAGCGAACCGCGGGCTGGGTGCTCGCCGGAGCCGGCGTCGTCGGCCTCGCCGTGGGCGGCGTCTTCGGGTTGACGTCGAAGTCGACGTACGATCATGCCCTGCAGACGGAGTGCGGAGGCGACCCGAACGGGTGCACGCCGCAGGGCAAGCAGGACGGGCAGTCCGCGCACTCGCAGGCGCTCGTCTCGACGGTCGCATTCGCGGCGGGGGCGGCGGCCCTCGCGGCGGGCGCCGTCCTCTACTTCACGGCGCCGAAGAGCGGGGTGACCGTCGGCGCGGGCGCGGCTCCCGGCGTCGCGAGCCTGCAGCTGGTGGGGCGATGGTGAGGAGCGCCGATTGGGTCATCGCCGGGGCGCTGTGCCTCTTCGGCGCGGCGTGCGCGGACGTGTGGGGGTTCCAGCCGCTCCAGACGAAGGGCGATCACGCGGGGGACGGAGGCACGGACGACGGCGGCGGCTCCTCCTCGAGCGGCGCAGGATCCTCGGGCAGCTCGGGCTCGGGCTCGGGCGGCTCGAGCTCCGGGGGCTCGAGCTCCGGTGGGTCCAGCTCGGGCGCGTCCAGCGCGGAGGCGGGTGCGTGCACCCTGGCCGTCGACACCGAGTGCCCGGATCCGGCGCAGATGGCGTTCGCGTGCTCCGGTGGAGCCTCGATGGCGACGAGCTACCCGGGCGCGACGTGCAGCGCGGGGCCGTCGGGGACCTTCTGCTGCTCGGGCAACTGGTGCAGCCTCTCGCTCCCGTCCGACCCGTGCGACACGTGCACCCAGCAGTACTGCGCGTCGCCCGGCTGCTCGTGCGACGACAGCTGCAACCAGTTCTACACGTGCGTGGAGAACTGCAGCAGCGGCGGGCTCGACTCCTGCGAGAACCAGTGCGCCACCCAGGTCCCCGACGCGGCGTCGACCGAGGGCTCGACGCTCATCGCGTGCGAGGCCCAGTACTGCAACGACCAGTGCCAGATCGAGTGACGTCCGTCGCGCATGCCTCCATCTGAGGGCGGTCCCGAACGAGGACGGCCCCGCAGCGGTGGTCCATGTGCGTGCGTGGCGCATGGGATCCAAGCGGATTCAGGGAGGACTGGCGGACTCGGGTGCTACATTCGTCGCAGACGAGGAGGACCTCCCATGCGGCTGACGCGTCTCGTTCTCGCGGGTTCCGGCGCACTGGCCCTCGTCCTTTCGGGGGCATGCGGCAGCAGCAGCGGAGGCGCCACCGGGGGCGACGGCGGAAAGCCGGACGGGAGCGCCAGCGGCGGGAGCAGCGGCAGCGCGAGCAGCAGCGGCTCCACGAGCGGCAGCGGCGGCACGAGCAGCGGCGGAAGCGCCAGCAGCAGCGGCGGCACCGGCAGCAGCGGCGGCACGAGCAGCAGCGGCGGCGACTCCGGCCCGCCTGCCAACGATCCCTCGGTCTACCAGCACCACAAGAACGGCTCGCGCGACGGTCTCTACGTCGATCCGGTCTTCACGCAGACGGCGGCCGCGACCACCCACGTCCTCACGAGCTTCATGGGGACGGTCACCACGACCGTGTACGCGCAGCCGCTCTACGTCGAGGACGGCCCGGGCGGCGCCGAGGCCTTCGTCGTCGCCACCGAGGACAACCACGTCACCACGTACAACGGGACGACCGGCGCGGTGCTCTGGGACGTGAGCCCGACGACGATCGGCCCCTACGCCACGAAGAACCCGCCGGGCGGCTCGGTCGGGCCGAGCCACATCGGCATCACGGGCACCCCGTACATCGACATGCCCTCGCGGACGATCTTCTTCGACGCGATGACGACGCCCGACAGCAACGCGACGTTCCACCACAAGGTCTTCGCCATCAGCCTCGACGACGGCAGCGTGGAGAAGAACTGGCCGGTCGACGTCAACGCCGCCGTGTCGGGGTTCGACTCGGGCATCCAGAACGAACGCGGCGCGCTCCAGTTCCTCAACGGCGTCGTCTACGTGCCGTACGGCGGGTACGACGGCGACGGGGGGACGTACTACGGCTCGGTGATCGGCTTCCCGGTGGCGAGCCCGGGGACGCCGACGTGGTGGCACACGAAGGCGGCGAAGGGCGGCGTCTGGGGCCCCGGCGCGCTCCCCACCGACGGCACCTCCCTCTTCCCGATCACGGGGAACACCTCGGGGACCAACGGCACCTGGGGAGGCGGCGAGGCGGTGATCCGCCTGGCCCCGGGCCCCACGTTCTCCGACAACCCCACCGATTACTACGCGCCCTCCAACTGGGAAGACCTCGACAACAGCGACACCGACCTCGGGGGCGCCAGCGAGGTGCTCGTCGACATGCCCGGCGCGCAGGTCCCGCACCTCGTCGTCGCGGGCGGCAAGGACGGAAACCTCTACGTCCTCAACCGCGACAACCTCGGCGGCATCGGCGGCGAGCTCCTGAAGACGCCCGTGTCGGGCAGCAACATCAAGGGCGCTCTCGCCGCGTACACGACGGCGCAGGGCACCTACGTGGCGATGCACATCGAGGGCGGGGGCGGCAGCGATTGCCCGTCGGGCCAGGGCGGCAACCAGGTGGTGGTCAAGATCACGCAGAACCCCATCGCGGCGAAGACCGCGTGGTGCTCGACGCAGACCGGCCTGGGGTCGCCGATGATCACGACCACCGACGGCACGGCCAACCCCATCGTGTGGAACGTCAGCAACAAGCTTTACGGGTGGAACGGCGACACGGGCGCCGTCATCGTCGACGGCACCAACACCGGCATGTCGACTGCCAGCCAGAAGTGGAACACGCCCATCGCCGCGAAGGGCCGCATCGTCGTCGGCGTGAACGGGCAGCTCTACGTGTTCACGCCGTGATCACCCCGCGCGCTCGTCGCGCCGGTGACTGGGCACCTTGCAAGGGGACCGCGCGGACGAGGCCTCCCTCCTTCACGGTGGCAGGGGCGCCGTGCCGATCGACGTGAGCGTCTGCGGGCGTACGAACGCATTCACTTGCGACACGAGCTCGCCCGTCGCGGCGAGGGTGAGGGAAATCTCGATGGGGCCCGGCTCGACGTTCACGATCACGACCGCACCGGTCGAATCGGTCGTGGTCGCCTGCGGCGCGTAGACGTCGTTCCTGGTGTACGCGACAAGCGCCCCGTCGGATGGTGTGATGGTGGCGCTGACGCCCGCCGCGGGCAGCTGGAGGCAATCGAACGCCACCACTTCCACGTGGCCGCGGGTCGGATCGAGCGGCATGGGAAGCGCGCCCGCGAAATACGCAAGATCGTCCCTCGAGACGACCTGCACCTCGTAGGGCGTGTACGTCGAGTCGCCCGCGATGGAGCCAGCCAGAGGCGGGAAGAGGAAGGCCACACTGGGGTAGGTGGTGGCGCCCGAGACGTCGAAGTAGCCCTGGAAGAGGCCTGCGTACGCGTTGCCCTGGGCGGTGAGACGCGACCCGACGCTAACGTAGCCCGCGTCGTCGGTCGTCTCCTGGTCCCACGGCGCGCTGCACGCCGTGTCGGCGACGGGACACGTCTTCACGAGCACGCCCGCCGCGGCTTGCCCGGACACCTGGTCGGTCGCCTGAGCGTTGAACGTCACGGGGGTGTCGACGACCCCCAGCGGCCATGCGCGCTTGCCCACGCAGTCGAAGTTCGACCCCAGGCGACACTGCGTCGGGCACGCGCTCTTGAACGCGGTGACGATCGTGTCGGCCGCGGGCGTGGGGCCGACGGCGTATCGGCACTGCGTGTTGCACGCGCGGTCGAACGGCTCGCACGAGCGGTCGAGGCAGGCGGCGTACGCGATGCAGCTCGCGCTCGCGGCGCACGCCGTCAGAACGCCGCACGTCTGCGCCGTGGCACCCGTCGCACACGCCGCGCAGTCGGGGGACCCTGCCAGGTAGTCGGGGTAGAGCGCGCCGAGGATCCCGCCGCACGAGACGCCGCATGCCGAGGCGCACGAGCTCGCGCGGCACGAGAGGACCTCGGCGAGCGTCGCGTCCATCCTCGGCACGCAGACGGCGGCGCAGGACTCGTCGCCGGCGGCGCACCCGAGCAGGCAGCCGAGCGACTGCTCGCAGCTCGCGTCCGCGCTGCACGCGGTGAGCTCCCCGCAGCAGCTCTCGCCGAGGCACGACTCGCAAGCGCCGCCGTCCGCCGTGCAGACCGCGTTCGAAGCGTCGCCGGGGCTCGCGTCCGGCGAGCCAGCGGGGACGGTCGGGGGGTCGTCGCGGATGCCGACGAGCTGCCGGCACGACACGAACGCGACGATGGCGACGATCGCGACGACGATTGCGCCCCCTTCCCTCCGCATGGCCCGAGGTTATCCTCCCACTCCATGAAGACCTACGCGAACCACTACATCGGCGGCGAGTGGACCCCCTCTTCGGGCAAGGGCTCGTTCGACGTCGTCGACGCGTCGACCGAGGAGATCATCGGCCGCGTTCCCGCCGGCGACGCGTCCGACGTGGACCGCGCCGTCCGCGCGGCGCGCGCAGCCTTCGACGGGTGGTCGCGGACTCCCCCGGCCGAGCGGGCGCAGTACCTGCTCGCCATCCAGGCCGCGCTCGCGGCGCGCACGGCGGAGATCGCCGAGACGATCGCGCGCGAGGTCGGCATGCCGCTGCCGCTCAGCCAGATGATCCAGGCGGGCCTCCCCACGCTCACCTTCGGCTCCGCGGCGCAGATCGCGACGAGCTACCCCTACGAGGAGAAGGCCGGCAACTCCCTGGTCGTGAAGGAGCCCATCGGCGTCGTCGGCTGCATCACGCCGTGGAACTACCCGCTGCACCAGATCGCGGCGAAGGTCGCGCCGGCGCTCGCCGCGGGCTGCACGGTCGTCCTCAAGCCGAGCGAGGTCGCGCCGCTGAGCGCGTTCCTCCTCGCCGAGATCGTCGAGGCGGCGCGGCTGCCGCGCGGCGTCTTCAACCTCGTCTCCGGCGACGGCCCCACGGTGGGCGAGGCCATCGCGGCCCACCCCTCGATCGACATGGTGAGCTTCACGGGGTCGACCGCGGCCGGCAAGCGCGTGAGCGAGGTGGCAGCGAAGACGGTCAAGCGCGTCGCCCTCGAGCTCGGCGGAAAGAGCGCGAACGTCATCCTGGACGACGCCGATCTCGCGAAGGCCGTGAAGGACGGCGTACAGAACTGCTACCTCAACTCGGGCCAGACGTGCTCGGCGCTCACGCGCATGCTCGTGCCTCGCGCGAAGCACGACGAGGCGGTGCGCGTCGCGAAGCAGGCCGCCGAGGCCTTCACGCCGGGCAACGCGCTCGACGCGAAGACGCGCCTCGGGCCGCTCGTTTCGAAGACGCAGCAGGAGCGCGTGCGCGGCTACATCCGCAAGGGCGTCGAGGAGGGCGCCACGCTCGTGACGGGCGGCGCCGAGCAGCCCGACGGCTTGCCGAAGGGCTACTTCGTCCGGCCGACGGTGTTCGCGAACGTGAAGAACGCGATGACGATCGCGCAGCAGGAGATCTTCGGCCCGGTGCTCTGCATCCTGCCCTACGACGACGAGGAGGATGCGGTACGCATCGCGAACGACTCGCCCTACGGCCTCGCCGCGGGCGTGTGGTCGGGCGACGCCGAGCACGCGAAGCAGGTCGCGCGCCGCATCCGTGCCGGCCAGATCGCGATCAACGGCGGCGCGTTCAACCCGGGCGCTCCCTTCGGCGGCTTCAAGCAGTCGGGCAACGGCCGCGAGTACGGCACCTGGGGCTTCGAGGAGTTTCTCGAGGTCAAGAGCATGCAGCTCTGACGCCTCGTGGAGGCGAGCCGAGGCGAGCCAAGGCGAGCCAAGGCGAACCGAGTCGAGTCGAGTCGAGGCAACGCGCCGGCGGCGCGCGCTTTCGCGGCGCTCGCCCGCGACCATCGCGTACGATGGCCCGATGCGCTCCTCCCTCCTCCTGCTCGGCGCGTGCGCCCTCGTCCTCGTCCTCACGGGGTGCCGCGGCAAGGTCCTCGGCACCGCGGAGCTCCACGGCCCGGGCACCGCCGACGCCCACTTCACGTCGACCGGCGCGCCGGTCGTCCTTTGGGCCGACACGGACGGCAAGTGGCACGGCGGCCAGCACTCGCACTTCGCCGTGCACTACGAGATCGACGTCCTCTCGGGCGGCAAGAACGTCGGGCACGTCGCGTGCGACACCAAGGACTCGTCGGAGTCGGTCTGCGGGGTCGAGGTGTCGGACGGCAACGAGCACCACGGCGACTGCGAGCTCAAGCTCGCCTGCCAGCTCCCGGCGATCCCCGCGGGTCCGGCCGACCTGCACGTGACGGCCACGATCGGAGCGGGCACGTCCGACGTGAAGAAGATGTCCGTCAACGTCCGCGACAAGTAGAACGCGGGACGCGACGCGGCCGAGCCGCTATCGTCTCTCCCCGTTGATCCCCGATCGCCTGGCCCTCCCGCTCGTCGCCCTCCACCTCACGGCGAACCTCGTCTGGATAGGCGCGCTGCTCGCCGAGGCGTGGCTCCTCGGCCAGGCGCGCCTCACCGCCGACGGCGCGGAGCTCGGGCGCCTCGCGCGCCGCCTCCACGTGCGCCTCGCCATGCCCGCGTTTCTCGTCTCGTTCCTCGCGGGCCTCGCGCGTCTGCTCATGCAGCCCTCGGCGTACCTCCACATGCACTGGATGCACGCGAAGCTCACGCTCGCCGTCGTCGTCATCGTCATCCACCACGTCCTCGGCGCGAAGGCGAAGCGCGTGGCGCGCGGCGACACCGACGCCGAGACGAGCACCACCGGCTTCGCGGTCGCCGTGCTCGTGTGCGCCGCCGGCATCGCGACCCTCGTCGTCATGAAGAACGCGCTCGTCCCGTAGCGCGCGCTCTCCGCAGCGCCGCGAGCCCGCGCGGTTCCAGGCGGTGGGGGCGCCTCCGCGTCCCGCCGGGGGGAGATCGTCGTGCCCGCGCGCGTACGTCCTGTCTGCGGGGAGGGACCCGCGCAGGAGCGACGCATGGTGCGATGGCGAATCGGTGCGAGCGTGGCGTGCGTCCTCTTCGCGGCGTGCGGCGGCTCGTCGGGCGGCCCGGTGGACGGCGGTCACGAGACCGCGGGCGACGCCTCGAGCTCCTCGGGTGCGACCAGCTCCTCGGGCACTGCGAGCTCCTCCGGCACGAGCAGCGGCGGCATCGGCATCCCCGACGCGTCGCGGCCCGACGGCGCGAGCAGCGGCGGCGAGGACGGCGGCGGTTCGAGCAGCGGCGTCGACGCGAGCGCGTCGAGTAGCGGCGCGGACGCGTCGATTGACGGAGGGGACGGCGGCGGCGCGGACGGTTCGAGCGGCGGCGGAGACGCATCGGTCCAGGACGGAGGCAGCAGCGGCGGAGACGCGACGACGGCGGACGCAGGGAGCGACGGAGGGCACGACGCGGGCTCGAACGGAGACGCGGGGCTCCCGCCGGACGGCGGCGACCCGGTCACGTGCGCGCAGGCCGAGTCCCTCCACTCGTACGTCGGCTGCGACTACTGGCCGACGGTCACCGCGAACAACGTCTGGTCCATCTTCGACTTCGCCGTCGTCGTCGCCAACGCGGGCAGCACGACCGCGAGCGTGACGGTCACCGGCCCCTCGAACACGAACGTCACGACGACCGTCGCGCCAGGGTCTCTCACGACCATCCCCCTGCCCTGGGTACCCTCCCTCAAGGGGCCCGACTCCGACAACTGCGGCACGGCGACGCCGATCGCCGCGAGCGTCCTCGCGACGGCGTCGGCGTTCCACCTCGTCTCGAGCGTGCCGGTCATCGCCTACCAGTTCAACGCGCTCGAGTACGTCGGCCAGGGCGGGCCCGCCGGCAAGGACTGGAGCGCCTGCCCGGGCAACACGACCTGCGCGACGTCGTTCGCGCCGATCGGCTGCTACTCGTTCACGAACGACGCGTCGCTCCTCTTCCCGACGACCGCCCTGACGGGCAACTACCGCGTGACGGGCCACCCGGGCTGGTCCGCGGCGAGCATCGGCGCCACCGTGTCCATCACGGCGACCCAGGACGCCACCACCGTGAAGGTCGCGGTCGGGAGCACCGGGCAGATCGTCGCGGGCACCGGCATCGCAGCGACGGCCGCGAACGGCACCCTCACCCTCTCGATGAACGCGGGCGACGTGGCGGAGCTCGTCGGCGGCGCGACCGACACGTCGGACCTCAGCGGCTCGCTCGTGCAGGCCACCAACCCCGTGCAGGTCATCACCGGCGTACCGTGCCTCGACGTACCCTCGACGGCGCCGGCGTGCGACCACGTCGAGGAGTCCAACTTCCCGGCCGAGACGCTCGGCAAGGACTACGTCGTCGCGCAGCCGACGGGCCCCAAGGGCGGCGCGGTCGGCCAGCTCGTGACCTTCTACGGCAACGTCGACGGCACGACGCTCGCCTACGTCCCGTCGACGCCGGCCGGCTGCCCCCCGACGCTCGACGCCGGACAGGTCGCCACGTGCGGCGTCGTCGCGGCGGACTTCGAGGTGACGGGCAGCCAGCCCTTCGCCGTCAGCGTCCACACGCAGGGCGCCTCCGTCGTCGACCCGCTCGACGTGGCGCCCGACCAGCAGGGCGACCCCGACCAGAGCCTGCCGGCGCCGGTCGAGCAGTACCGGTCGAAGTACGTCTTCCTCGCGCCGACCGACTACCCGAACAACGACCTCGTCGTCGTCGAGCCGACGGGGACGACCGTGACGCTCGACGGCGTCGTCGCCACGGGGACGGTGACGCCCATCGGCACGAGCGCCTGGTCGGTCCTGCGCATCACGCTCGGCGCCGGGACGAGCGGCGCGCACACGCTCACCGCGTCGAGCCCGGTCGGGCTCCAGGTCATGGGATACGGCTCGTACACCAGCTACCAGTACCCCGGCGGCCTCGATCTCGAGCACATCGCGCCTCCGCCGTCGCTCTGAAAAGCGCGCGACCGCCCGGCTCGTCCGCGCATCGGAGCCCGCATGAAGCTCTACTACAACCCCCTCTCCCCCAACGTCCGCCGCGTCCGGCTCACCGCCGCAGTCCTCGGCCTCGAGCTCGAGGAGAAGAAGCTCGACTTCGCCAAGGGCGAGCACAAGAACCCCGAGTACCTGGCGCTCAACGCGAACGGCGCCGTCCCCACGCTGACCGACGGCGACTTCGTGCTGACCGAGTCGCGCGCCATCATGCAGTACCTCGCGTCGAAGAAGCCCGAGGCGGGCCTCCTGCCGAAGGACGAGGCGGCGCGGGCGGACGTGACGCGGTGGCAGTTCTGGGACGCGTCGCACTTCTCGCCGAGCATCGCGACGATCGCGTTCGAGAAGCTCCTCAAGGGGATGCTCGGGCTGGGCGACCCCGACGCGCGCAAGATCGAGGAGGCGCTCGGGAACTTCCGCCGCTTCGCCACGGTGCTCAACAAGCGCCTGGAGGGCAAGCAGTACGTCGTCGGCAGCGCGCTGACGCTCGCGGACCTCACCCTCGCGTCGTCCTTGATGTACGCGAAGCAGTCGGAGATCCCGCTCGCCGAGTTCCCGAACGTCGCGTCCTGGTTCCAGCGGATCAGCGATCTCGACGGCTGGAAGAAGTCGAGCACCTGACCGCCACCCTGGCGCGGCGACGGCGCGCGGAGCGGACTCCACGCGCCTCACGCTGCCTCAGGCGGCGTCGCGCTCGCTCGCGAGCTCCGCGGCGAGGAGCTTCCGCCCGCGGTGCAGGCGGCTCATGACCGTGCCCACCGGCACGCCGAGCTCGCGGGCGGCGTCGCGGTACGAGCGCTGCTCGATGTCGACCATCACGAGGACGGCGCGGAATCCCTCGGGGAGCGCGTCGAGCTTGCGCTGCGTCGAACGCGTGAGCGCGCCGGGCCCGCGGTCGGGCGCCGTGAACCCCGCCGGGACGGTCCATGCGCACGGGTCGGTCGCGAGGTTCTCGAGCGCGTTGCGCTCGCGACGGCGGCGGCGCCAGCGCGTGACGAACACGCTGAAGAGGATCTGGAACGCCCAGGCGCGCAGGTTCGTGCCGCGCTCGTACTGATCGGCGAACCGCAGGGCGCGCTCCACGGTGTCCTGGACGATGTCGTCGGCCCCAGCGCGGTCGCTGCAGAGGCGAAGGGCGCGCGCGCGCAGCTCGGGGACGAGCTGAACGAGGCCGAGCCCGAGCTCGCGGGCGTCGCGCGCCACGACGGGAGGGCGGCGACCGTGGACGGGCGCGGCGCAGGCGGCCGGCGCAGAGGGTGTGGGAGCAGCGGGGCAAAGGGGAACGGCGCGGCGGGCGGAAGCGGGGGCGGAAGCGACGGCGGGGGCGGGGGCGGGGGCGGGCATCGGGGTCCTCCGTGGATGCGAGGGTGTTCTGCAACGGCGGCGCCACGGGCTTGGACTGCGGAATCGCTGGGGAATCTGCCTGTCACACTCCACGGGCGTGTCCGCCCAGCCAATGCTTGTGGTCCCGCGTGTACGTCGGGACACGCCGAGGCCTTGGCTCGCCCAGCCGACACCCTGGCTCGCGAAGCCATCGCCTCATCTCGCCGAGCCAACGCCTTGGCGCGCCGAGCCGAGGCCTTGGCCCGCCCAGCCGACACCCCGGCTCGCGAAGCCATCGCCTCATCTCGCCGAGCCAACGCCCTGGCTCGCCGAGCCGAGGCCTTGGCCCGCCCAGCCGACACCCTGGCTCGCGAAGCCATCGCCTCATCTCGCCGAGCCAACGCCCTGGCTCGCGCAGCCGAGGCCTTGCCTCGCCGCGCCCGCGCCCGCGCCCGCGCCCGCGCCCGCGCCCGCGCCCGCGCCCGCGCCCGCGCCCGCGCCCGCGCCGTGATGTCCATTCCGTCAAACGTGCGAGAGGCGCAAGGGGGCTTTCGCTCGGGCTTTTCGATTTTCGCGTTGCCGCGGCCCCCCCCTACTTCCCCGCCTTCACCAGCCCCGGCAGCGTCTCCGCGATCTCCGACGCGAGCATCCCCCGGTCCGCTCCCCCGTGCGCCTTCGACCACGCCTCCCCCGCGAGCGCGTGCAGCATCACGCCCGCGCATGCCGCCTCGAACGGCGGAAGCCGGCACGCCATCGCCGCCACGATCCCCCCGAGCACGTCGCCCGACCCCGCCGTGGCCAGCGCCGGGCACGCGACCGGCGTCACCGCCATCCGAGAATCCGGCGACGCCACGATCGTGTGCGCCCCCTTGAGCACGACCACCGCGCCCGTCGCCGCGACCGCCTCGCGCGCGGCGTGGAACCGGTCGGCCTCGACCTCCGCGGCCGTCTTGCCGAGCAGGCGCGCCAGCTCGCCGGGGTGGGGCGTCAGGATCGCCTTCTTCGCCGCCATGAAGACGCTCGGGCGCCCCGCGAACATCGTCAGCGCGTCCGCGTCGACCACCACCGGCCCCCGCCAAGACGCGAGCACGTACTCCACGGCGACCCGCGCGTCGTCGCTCAGGCCGAGCCCCGGCCCGACCACCACCGCCTGCTTCTGCGCGAGGATCGCGTCGAGGCTCTCGGCGGGCGCCTTCGGGTCGATGCGCGCGGTCATCACCTCGAGCACCTTCCCCTCGATCGCCGTCGCCGCCTCGGGCCACGTCGCGATCGTCGCGAGGCCCGCGCCCCCGCGGAGCGCGCCGTGCGCGACGAGCTGCGGTGCGCCGATCTTGCCCGGCGAGCCGGCGACGACGACGACGTGCCCCGCCGTGTTCTTGTGCGCGCCGGGTGCGCGCGGCGTGATCCACTGGCCGAGATCGCCCGCGTCGAGGAGCTGCGCCGAGCCCCCGACGTGCGCGACGAGCGCCGCCGGGACGCCGATGTCGACGACGAAGACGCGCCCCGCGCGGAGCGCGCCGCCGGGCGTGAGCAGGCCGAGCTTGTGGTGCGCGAAGGTGACGGTGAGCTGCGCCTCGACGCAGACGCCGAGCGCCTCGCCGGTGTCGGCGTCGAGCCCCGACGGCAGATCCACCGAGAAGCGCGGCGCCGGGGCCGCGTTCACGGCCTTCACCACGCCCGCGAAGAAGCCCTCGACGGCGCGGTCGAGGCCCGTCCCGAAGAGCGCGTCGACGACGAGATCGGCGCCCGCCATCGCCGTGGCGAGAGCCTCGAGGGGCCCGTCGACCGCCACCTCGAAGACCTCGCCGCCGAGGCCTCGCCACGCGTCGAGGTTCGCGCGCGCGTCGGGCGAGACGCGCCCCGGGTCGCCGCAGAGGTAGACGCTGGGGTCCGCGCCGCGCACGAGGAGGTGGCGCGCGACGACGAACCCGTCGCCGCCGTTGTTCCCCGTGCCGCAGACGACGATGACGCGCGCGTTGGCGGCGTCCCCCTCGAGCAGCTCGCGCACCAGGACGTCGGTCGCGCCGCGGCCCGCGTTCTCCATGAGGACGACGCTCGGCACGCCGCACGCGCGGATGGCGTGCTCGTCGAACGCGCGCATCTGCGCGCGCGAGAGGACCGGGTTCACGGGCGGCCCCGCTCGATGGCGGCGTGGTAGGCGCGCACGGCGGCGCCGAGGCCGAGGAAGACCGCGTCGGCCACGACGGCGTGGCCGATGTTGAGCTCCACGATCTCCGGGATGCCGACGACCGCCGGCACGTTGTCCTGCGTGAGCCCGTGCCCGGCCGCCACCTCCATCCCGAGCGCGTGCCCCCGCTTCGCGCCCGTGGCGAGGCGCGCGAGCTCGCCGTCGCGCCCGTGCGCGTACTCGCCCGTGTGGAGCTCGATCTGCGCCGCGCCGAGCGCGTGCGACCGCTCGATCTGCGCGGCGTCGGCCGCGATGAAGAGGCTCACCCGGATGCCCGCGGCGGCGAGCTTCTTCACGCGCTCCGCGAGCGCCTGCCCGCCGGCCACGACGTCGAGCCCGCCCTCGGTCGTCCGCTCCTCGCGCCGCTCGGGCACGAGCGTGCACACGTCCGGGTGCACGCGCGCCGCGATGCCGACCATCTCGTCGGTCGCGGCCATCTCGAGGTTGAACGTGCGGTGGTGGCTGCCGCAGAGCGCGCGCAGCCCCTCGACGTCGGCGTCGACGATGTGCCGCCGGTCCTCACGCAGGTGCGCCGTGATGCCGTGGGCGCCCGCGGCCAGGCACTCCCCCGCGGCGCGCACGGGGTCGGGGTAGGACGTCCCGCGCGCGTTGCGGAGGGTGGCGACGTGGTCGACGTTGACGTGCAGGCGGACGTGCATGGGCACTCCTCGGCTAGCGCAGGAACGCGCCGGCCACCAGGCCCCTCGCCGGCCTCGCCGTCACTCGTCGTCGTTCGCCGCCGTCTCGCTGAGGTCGTCGTCGGTCTTCGGCGTCGGCAGGAGCTCGCCGTTCGCGCCGTCGCGCCGCACGATGAACGTGCGGTGCGTCGTCGTGTCGGGGTTCTCGCGCGCGACGATCGTGACGACGTTGACCCCCGGCCGGAGCGGCAGGTCGGCGTCGAACGCCATGTGCCGCGGGTCCTGCCCGTTGCGGTTCGAGCGGTAGAAGACCTTGCGCGACCCGACGAAGATGTACGCGTCGAGCAAGCGTGCGTCGTCGACCGCCTGCCCGTGCACGAGCGTGTGGCCTTCGCGCGTCGCGAGCTGCGGCTGCGGCACCTCGACGGCCGGCGGCGCGTGCTCCATCGAGTCCTCGAGCGCGACCGGGGTCGCGACGGCCCCGCCGCTCTCGAGATCGCTCGAGCGCGCGAACGCGAAGCGACCCTCGGGGCCGACGGCGAGCTTCACGTAGCCGTTGGCGAGCCCCATCACCGACGCGGCGGTCCCGGCGGGCAGCCGCGCGAACACCCGCCCGCCCGTGTCCGGAGCGCTCCGCAGGTCCGCGCCTGCGGACTTCGCGCGCATCGTCCCGCCCGACGCCATGACGGCCACCGGGTCTTGCAGCGGGAGACGCACCTTCTCGTCGACCTCCTCGCGCAGGTCCTCGTCGCGGATCTGCAGCTGTACCTTGGCCTCCGGGTCGGCCAGCGCCGGCTCGACGTCGAAGGTGAACGCCACCTTCTTCACGTCGCCCGGCATCATGTTCGAGATGTCGAAGCGCCCGTCGTGCAGGAGCACGCCCTCGCCAGAGAGGTTGCGCAGGTTGGCCTGCGTCTCGAAGCTCCGGCCCTTGCCGGTGTTCTTCACCGTCACGTACATCGTGAGGCCCTCGCCCTTCTGGAAGCGGCCGTCGCCGTTGCCGCGGCGGTTGTCGATGATCTCGTACGAGTACGAGAAGACCGGCCGCTCGAGCGACTTCACCGTCGTGCGGATCTCCGCGTCGGCCGGAGCGCGGTTGCGCGCCTCCTCGAAGTGGAGCTTCACGCCGTCGGCCCGCATGAGCGCGTCCTTGGGCACGTAGCAGGTGCGCAGGCTCACCGCGTCCTTCGGCAGGTCCGCGGTCGTGCCGACCTTGTGGCCCTTGACCTCGCACCACCCGGCCGGAGCCATGGCCGTGCGCGTCTTTCCCGGCTCGAGCTTGCCGATGACGAGCTCCTTGTTGTCGAACATCGGGTTCTCGCTCTTCGTCGACGCGAAGAGGCGATAGAGCGTCGTCGTCCCGCGGTTGGTGACCGTGAGCTTGAGGTTCATCGGGTCGCCCGCGGTGACCTCGTTGTTCGGCCGGTCGGTCTCCACCTTGACGTCGACGTTCGGGGGCGGCGCGGGCGTGGGGAGCGCGGGGACGTCGCCGGGCGCGTCGCTCCAGTCGATCTGCTCGAGCTTGAGCTCGTCGCCGACCTTGTCGACCTCCGCGCGCCGCGTGTCGGCGATGAACTGCCTCGCCTGTCGGACCTCGTCCTGGCGCTTGCCCGGGCTGACGTGCGCCACGAAGTCGTGCGCGAACTTGATCGGGAAGTCGAGCTCGAAGTTCTCGTCGAGGTCGCCGCCGCGTTCGCGCGACTCGATGCGATCCTTCATCGACCAGTCGTACTTCACGACCTCGGTCGGGCGGCCTCCCTCCTTCGCGCGCACGTTCGAGAGCGCGCGCGAGAGGTCGCGCTCCTTGATGCCGTTCGTGTCGGCCGTGAGGTCCATCTCGAGCGGGTCGGCCGTCATCGGGTCGAGCTCGATGTCGGGCGTCACGCCCACGCCCTGGATCGAGACGTCTCCCGGCTCGGTGAGGTACTGCGCGATCGTCAGCTTGAGGGCCGCCTTGTCCGGCATGTCCGGGAAGACGAGCTGCACGCTGCCCTTGCCGAAGGTCGTCTCCCCGATGACGACCGCGCGGTCGTGGTTCTTGAGCGCGCCGGTGACGATCTCGCTCGCGCTCGCGCTCGTGCCGCTGACGAGGACCGCCAGCGGGTAGTTCGGCTCCGTCCCCTCGCCGTGGGCGACCTTCTCCTCGCGCCCCTCGAGGGGGTTGCCCACCGTCGCGACGATCGGGCCGTCGGCGACGAACGCGTCGACGACCTTCGCCGCCTGGTCGAGCAGACCGCCCGGGTTGCCGCGCAGATCGAGGACGAGGCCCTTGAGCTCGCCGTTCTTCTTCATGTCCGCGAGCGCGGCCTGCATGTCGCTGGTCGTGTTGGCCTGGAAGCCCTTGAGGCGTACGTAGCCGATGCCTCCGTCGAGCAACTTGTGCTCGACCGAGGCGACGTGGATGACCTCGCGTGTGAGCTCGAACGGCCGCGACCCGGCCCACCCGTCGGGGCCTTCGCGGTGGATGAACGCGGTCACCTTCGTGCCGGGCGCGCCGCGCAGGTGGTTCACCGCCTCGTTGAGGCCCATGTTGAGCGTCGACTCGCCGTTGATCTTGACGATGCGGTCGTTCTTCTTGATCCCGGCGCGCCCCGCCGGGGTGGCGGGCATGGGGTTGATGACCGTCAGCTGCTGGTCGCGGATGGAGATGACGATGCCCAGGCCGCCGAACTGGCCCTGCGTCTGGAGGTTCATCTCCTTGTAGGCCTCGGGCGAGAGGAGCACCGAGTGCGGATCGAGCGTGTGGAGCATGCCGTTGCAGGCCGCGTACTCGACGTCGCGGAGGTCGACGTCGGTGCCTCGCAGGCCGTCCTGGAGAAACGCGAAGACGTCGCGCAGGTGCGAGCTCACGTCCCACGGGCCGCTCACGTCGTCGACGCGGAAGGTCTTCTCCTGCGTGTCGACGCGGACGCGTACCTGGCTCGGGTTCGTGTCGTCGCGGATGACGATGACCTGCGCCACGTCCTTCTGGACGTAGTCGAGCGCCGAGAGGAGGAGCTCCTTGGGCTTGACGCGCTTGGGGTCGACGTACCGATCGCGGATGGTCTTGAGGACCTCGTTGACGACCTTGAGCTGCGTGAGGTCGTACGCCGCAGGGGCGTGGTCGGCGGCGACGTTCTGCGCCGCGATGGCGGGGGTGAGGCCGTCCCACAGGCCGCCGCCGTGAAGGCTGTGCGCGAGGAAGCTGGCCACGCCGAAGGCGCCTACGAGGGCGCCGACCTTCGCGAGTCGTTCGAGGATGCGCATTGCTTGGAAGTATAGACGCCCCGGGGCGGTGATCGCGTTGGCTTCGGGATGGGGTCGCTAGCGATTGTTGGCAGATTCCGAGGGTGAGGCGGCAGGCCCCGGGCGGCGTGGACGCGCGGTAGGGCGCGCCGTAGCCTTGAGTGGCGGTTCTCGGTCCAACGCGCGAACCGTCCGCTTCATGCCCGCCACGTCACGAAGCCACCTCTTGAAGGGAGTCCGCCTGGGCGCCTACGAGATCGGGGCGCTCATCGGGCACGGGGCGACCGCGAGCGTCTTCGAGGGCATCCACACGGGCCTCGGCAAGCGCGTGGCGCTCAAGGTGCTCCACGAGCACCTGACGACCGACGAGGAGATGCGCGCCCGCTTCGTCCGCGAGGGCCGCGTCGCGGCGAAGCTCGAGCACCCGAACGTCGTCGGCATCCTCGACGTCGGCGTCGACGGGGACGTGGCGTACCTCGTCATGGAGCGGCTCGACGGGCAGGACCTCGCGGCGCTCCTGCGCGAGAAGAAGCGCCTCTCGCTCGTCGAGGCGCTCGAGATCGTCCTCCCGGTCGCGGCCGCGCTCGCGTTCGCCCACGACCAGGGCGTCGTCCACCGCGACCTCAAACCCGCGAACGTGTTCCTCGCGCGCGACAGGCACGGCGACCCGCAGCCGAAGATCGTCGACTTCGGCCTGTCGAAGCTCCTCACCACCACGGTCGAGACGGCGCCGCTGACCGCGCACGACACCGTCATCGGCACGCTCCAGTACATGGCGCCCGAGCAGACGTTCGGCACGGCCCACGCCGGCGCGCAGGCCGATCAGTATGCGCTCGCGGCCATCCTCTACGAGGCGCTCACGGGGCGCCCACCCTTCGCAGACGAGTCGTTCTACGCCCTGCTCGAGAAGATCCGCCACGCGCCGCTCGCGCCCTTGCGGGCGTCCATCCCGACCCTCCCCGCGGCGATCGACGACGCTGTGATGCGTGCGCTCGCCCGCACTCCCGGCGAGCGCTTCGACGGTGTCCGCGCGTTCGGGCGCGCGCTCTGCCCGATGGCCGACCCGCGCACCTCGGCCGTGTGGGCGCGCGATTTCACCCGCGCGGGGGCGCACGAGACGTCGGCGTCCCCGACGACCCCCGCTCCGCCGCCCGGCCCCCTGCCCTCCTCGCAGACGTCGGCGGTGCGCATCTCGACGCAGCTCCCCTGCAAGCCCGGGGCGAGCCCCTTCCACATCAAGGGCATCGCCTACCGCGGCATCGTCCAGCTCGTGGAGCGGCGCGTCCCCGGCGGCCTGGACGCGCTCGAGGCGGCCCTCGACGACGAGCGCGTCGTCGGCTTCCTGCGCCAGCGCTTTCTCGCGTCGAGCTGGTACGACATCCTGCCGCTCCTGCCGATCAACGCGGCGATCGCGCGCGTGCTCGACAAGCCGCTCGAGGTCCTCGCGCGGGAGCAGGGCACGCACCAGGCGCGCCACGACGGCGAGGGGGTGTACCGGCGCCTCTTCGAGGTGATGACCTTCGAAAACGTGGCCACCCTCTTCGGGCGCTTCGAGCGGCAGTACTACGACTTCGGCGACGGGGTCGGCGAGATGGTCGCGCCGGGCCACATGCTCTTCCGCCGGCTCGGCGTACCGGAGTTCATCGTGCGATGGTTCGCGCCGATGCACACCGCCTACGCCGAGCAGATCCTGCGGATGAAGGGCGCGACGTTCGTCGAGTCGAGCGTGGAGACGCCCCACGAGGCGGGCAAGCGCGACGGGTTCGCGATCGTCGACGTCGACACGCACCTGCTCTGGAGCTGAGCGGCGCCGTCAGGACGGCACGACGGAGCCGAGGGTGAGCGTGAAGTCGAGCGTCGCCTCGAGCGACAGGATGGTGTGCGCGTCGCTCGGCAGGCCGAGCGTCCCCGCGGGATCGGGGAAGAACCGGCTCGGGAAGTCGACCGACCAGATGCCGGCGTCGAGCGAGACGCTCGTGACGTCGGGGACGATGCTGCACCGGACGAGCGCCTGGTAGCACGCGAGGTTTCCGGTCTGGATCGAGTGGAACTGCTTGAGCGCCACGAGCGGCACCGTCGCGTCTGCGGCGAGGATCTCGCGCCAGAGCGTGCGCAGCGTGTCGCCGAGGTCGACCGAGAGGTGGAACGGAGAGCGCACGAGCTCCGTGAGCGTGAGGATGGGCTGCTGCGAGGCGAGGTCGCCCCGCGAGGGGATGGCGAGCCCGGTGATCGTGAGCGGCAGGGGAACCGGCGCGTCGAAGTCCCACGCCGGGAACGTCGCGAGCTCCTTGGGGATGCCGTAGATCTCGCGCCCGGCGAGCAGCGTCGCGCCGTTGTCGACGAAGAGATACGGACAGAGGAGCGCGGTGAAGGCCACGCCGTTCGCGTCGGTGACGCGAACGGGAACGAAGACCCCGACCTCGCGCTCGGCGAGGCGGCCGAAGTCCGCGTAGGCCGGGTCGGTCGACGTGATGTCGTCGCTGGCGGCGGCGAAGACGAGGACGAGCGGGATGCTCCACGGCTGGACGGTCGCCTTGCCGGTCGAGTGGCTCGCGCAGAGCGTCGCGAGCGCCGCGGGGTCGGCGAGGAAGGGGAAGGCGCGCGCGTTCACGCCGCGCAGCAGCACGGGGCCGGGGAAGACCCAGTCGTCGTCGTACTGGCGGTACACGGGCAAGCTCGCGCGGAGCGTGAGGGCGGCGGCCGCCTGCACGCCCGAGCGCGCCGCACCCTCGACGCAGCCGGCGTTCTCCTCGGTGACGACCCAGTCGCTCGCGAGGAAGAGGTTGGAGACGCCCGCACCGTCGGCGGGCAGACGGAGCGCGACGGTGCCCGGCGTCGACCCGACGTAGAGCTCCGTCCCGGACACGTTGGCGCGGAGGTACTGGGCCGCGACGCGGTCCTTGCCCGCCGCGCCGGGAGGAGCGAGGAGATGGCTCCCGTCGAACCCGGGGAGCATCTTGGGGAGCGACCTACCGGTCCACGCGACGGCGTCGTCGAACACCCTCTTGTCCGCGTCGGCCTGCGAGTCGCTCGCCTTGCCGGAGTAGACGTCGGACATGTAGAGGACGGCCTTTTCGCCCGGGACGTCTTCGACGGGAATCACCTGCGCCATGTCGCCGCACGAGTTGAAGGGCTCCTCGAAGCAGCCGAGCATCATGCGCCCGCCAGCCCACCCGAGGCCGGAGAGGGGCTGGTCGAGCCAGAGCTGGACCGACTCCGTGGGGATGGTGGTGATGCCGTCGATCGCGCGCTTGATGGGCGCAAGGGCGGCGAGCGACGGGACGCTCGACGCCAGCGCACCGATCGGGATCGCGCAAATGACGTGGTCGAAGTCGGCGGGGCCGAGCGTGATGGGCCCGACGGGCGGGTTCACGAGCGGCGCGGTGGGCCAGCACGGCTTGCCGTGCACGGTGACGAAGAGCTCCGCGGGGGTGCGCTCCTTCCCGTCGCCCGTGAGCTGGATGCCCACGACGGCGGGGGTCCCGTCGGAGCCCGCCCCGAGCGTGACGTCGGTCACGGTGTGCTGGAAACGGAAGTGGACGCCCTTCGCGGCGAGCGCGTAGTAGAGCGGCGCGAAGACGACGTCGCCCATGCCCGCCATGCGGTAGAAGAGGTGCCCCGCGTAGAGCAGGAGCATCATCAGCGAGTCGTAGACGGCGACGCCCGCGGCGAAACCGACCTTCTGCTGGAACACGAGATCGTAGATCGCGTTGACGACGGGCGAGTCGTAGGTGAGCTCCGGCGACGGGCCCGGGTTGCTCACGCTCTCGAGCCACGCCTTGTAGTCCTTCAGGTTGAGCGAGGGGGACTGGAAGGCGGCCGGCGTGACGAGGCCGTATTCGAGGATGCCGAGGAGGTTGGTCGCGGCGAAGTAGATGGCCATCCAGAGATGGCGGACCGAGATCTCGAGCCCCTCGACCGACGGCGGGTTGCCGAGGATGTCCTTCAGGTGAGGCTTCATGCCCACCAGGCCCGCGAGGATCTCGCCCGGGGTCTTCCCCGCCGGGAGCGTGGCGCGGAGCGCGGCGCCGACGGTCTTCGCGGGCTCGCGCTTCGCCTCGTACGCCTCGACCCACTCGACGAGCGTCTCGGCGGCCTTCGCGAGCGCGCCGTGAAAGTCGCGCACGTTCGGGTCGGCGTCGCCCGGCTTCGAGGTGTTCGTCGGGAAGGCGATGTTCCAGAAGTCCCAGGCGCCGTCGACGAGGTCGGGAAGCTGGAGCTCGTCGCCGGCCTCGAGCGCCTTCGAGAAGGGGCCGAAGCCGAGCGCGGGATCCACCTCGGCGTAGCAATCGCGCAGGATGCGCAGGACCTGGCTGTAGAAGCCCATGAGGATGTGGATCCCGTGCTCCTCGATCCGGTTCCCCTGCCCGGCGTTGCGGCCGCTCGCGCACTTGCCGCCGAGCCGCCACGACGCCTCGTAGACCGTCACGTCGTACGTCACGCCCGGGGTCGTGTCGTGCGCGAGCGCCCACGCCGCCGCGACGCCGCCCATTCCTCCGCCCAGGATCGCCACCCGCACCGTCCTCGCCATGTCGTCTCCTCGCCGCCCTCAGGTTCGCCAGCGCTCTTCGGCGCGCCGGGCCGCCATCACCTCGAGCTTCATCCCCAGCTGCTCCGCCACGATCCGCGACGCGCGGAGCTCGCCGAGGGCGGCGCTCCGGCGGCCGCTCGCCTCGAGGATCTCGCCCCGCCACCGCCTGCACGCGGGCCGCGCGAAGGGGAAGATCGCCGCGAACCTCTCGAGCGCCCGCACGGCGCGCCGCGCGTCTCTCTCGCGCGCCGGATCGTCCCGGTTCGCGCGCCACAGCGCGACGGCTACCTCGGCCGCCCCGAGGTATGCGTCGAAGCAGGGCGGCAGGGGCATGACGCCGCGCGAGAGCCGCGGCAGCAGCTCGGCGAGCACCGACGACGCCTCGTCGAGCGCGCCCGCGCGCAGGTACGCCGTCGCCAGGAGCCCCTCGCAGATGGCGATCGACGAGCGGTCCGCCAGGGGCTGCAGGATGCGCCGCGCCTCCTCGAGCGAGGTGACGGCGTGGTCGAGCCGCTCGCTCGCGAGCGAGGAGCGTGCCGTGAGGAAGAGCCCCCACCCGAGGTGCTGCACGTTCGTGCGGTCGCGCGCGGACGCGAGCACGGCCTCGAAGCCGACCGCCGCGGTCGTGACGTCCCCGCGGTAGTAGTCCGCGTGCGCCGCGACGGTCTGCGCGATCTCGGCGTCCTGCAGGTCCCCGGCCGCCTTCAGCGTCTCGGCGGCCGACTCGGCCGACGCGACGACGCCGCGCCAGTCGCCGCGTCCGAGCCCGTAGAGCGCCTCGAGGTAGAGCGCGCGGGCATGCGCAGCACGGTGCTCCTTCTTCGTGCCGAGCCTCCCGGCATGACCGAAGATGGCGCGCGCAACCCGCGGGAAGCCCGCGACGCCCGCGACGTAGGCCAGCCGTGCCTCCGCCTCGATGACGAGCTCCGGTCGGTTCGAGCGCCGGGCCCAGAGCAGCCCCCAGAGGAGCACTGCGAGCATCGGCGTGAGCGAGAGCGTGAAGTAGTACGAGCTCGCGAGAACGGCGGCGCAGCGCGCCTCTTCGAGGCGGTCGGAGCGAGGGCGCCGCCGCCCCCCGACCGCCGCCGCGAGGAACGCGGCGAGCAGCGCGAGCACCCCGGTCGTCACGCGCAAGGCCCAGCCCACGTCGGTCCGCGGCATCGAGTGCCCGAGGAGGGCGAGCCCGGCGCGCGAGTCTTCGATGCACCCCTCGACGTCGCCCAGCGCGAACCGCGCCTCGGCCCTCTTTCGACGCCACGTCGCGGCGCGCGCGTCGTCTCGCTCGCCGACCGCGGCGCCGAGGTCGAGCGCGCGCCCGAACATCTCCGCGGCCGCACGATGCGCGCCGGTGCGGAACGCGACCTCCGCGGCCTTCTCGAGGTACGCGAGCGCGCTCGCGGGCTTTCCGCCGGCGGCGAAGTGATGCGCGAGCGCTTCGTCGGACACGGGCGCGTGGACCCCGGCCTCGGCGCGGTGCGCCTCGAGCGACGCGGCCGCGCGCAGGTGCACGCGGCGCCGGTCCTCCTCCGGCGTCAGCTCGTAGATGGTCTCGCGGATCTTGTCGTGATGGAACGCGTGACCGTCGACGCGGCTGCGGAGGATCTGACGCTCGCAGAGCGCGTCGAGCGACTCGAAGAAGTCGGCGGCGGCCATCTTCGGCGCGACGCCGCGGAGGCAGCAGAGCGGCACGTCCGCCCCGATGACGGCCGCGGCGAGGAGGACCGCGCGGGTTCGATCGTCGAGGTCCCCGAGGCGGCGCTGGAAGAGGCCCTTGACCGACTGCGGGAGCGGCAGGCGCTGCGCGACGAGGAGCGCGTCGCGTCCGGGGGACTGGAGAGACCACCCGCCGAGCTTTCCGCGCCGGAGCCAACCCTCGGCCACCGCCGTGCGCATGTACTCCGTGAGGAAGAACGGGTTGCCCTGGGCGTCGCTGAGGACGTGGTGCAGGATGGGGCTCTCCGGCGCGTGCGCACCGAGCATCTCGCGGGCGATGAGCTCCGAGGCGTCGCGGTCGAGGCGACCGACCTCGAGGGTCGTCGCGACCTGACGGAGGGCGTCGAGCCGCGCGTGGCCGATCTCGTCGGTGCGATAGGCGCCCACGACGCAGACGCCGAGGCCGGCGAAGAAGTCCCTGCGCAGCGACTCGAGGACGGCGAACGTGAGCTCGTCGGCCCACTGGAGATCGTCGAAGAGGACGAGCAGCGGCCCCTGCGACCCGAGCGCGCGGAGCAGATGCCTTGCCTCGCCGACAATCTGCTCGCGAGCACCCTCGGGCGAGAGAGGCACGCGCTGGCTCACCGGACCGACCACCTGGCTGAGGGTCGGGTCGTGGTCGGCGATGAGCGGCTGCTCCGTTCCGAACAGCGTCTCGGTCTCGCCGGGGCCGCCGTCGCGGCTTCGATCGGCCGCGAGCTGGAGGAGGGATCGCAGCGGATGGAGGGACCCGGACGACGGATCCGGCCCGCGGTGGGCGTCGACCTCGACCGAGACGCAGCGGCCGCTCACCACCGTCATCCCGTGCGCCCGCGCGAGGCGCACCGCTTCGGCGAGCAGGCGCGTCTTGCCGACGCCGCTCTCGCCCGACACACAGAGAAACGAGCCCGCTCCGCCGGCGGCGTCGGCGAGGTGCGCGTCGAGCTGCGCGACCGCTTCGCGGCGCCCGACGAGGGGGCACGCGTAGAGGTACGCCTGCGGCTTCGTCGCCGGCTCAACGTCGAGCCCCTCGGCGCCGAGGAGCGAAAGGCGGTCGACGACGTCGAGGGCATAGGCCGTCCGGGCGCGCCGGTCCTTCGCGAGGAGCGACGCGACGAGCGCGTCGAGCTCGGGCGGGATGCCCGGCGTGAGCGACGACGGAGGCAAGACCGGCGCGTTGAGGTGCGCGCGCACGATCTCCTGCGGGCTGCCGACGAAGGGAGGCCGCCCGACCAGCGCCTCGTGCAGCAGGCAGCCGAAGGCGTAGAGGTCGGTCCTGGCGTCGATCTCGTCGCGCGCGATCTGCTCGGGCGCGAGGTACGGCACCGTACCGAGCCCTCCGGCCCCCTCCTCGATGCTCCGGCGCCCCTCCTCGTTCGCGATCGAAGCGAACCCGAAGTCGATGAGCACCGGCCGCGCGTCGCGCACGATGACGTTGCGGGGGCTGAGGTCGCGGTGCACGAGGCCCCGGCCGTGGAGGTAGGCGAGCGTCTCGGCGATGCGCCGGAGGACGGTCAGCAGCGTCGGGTCGGGGGCGCGCGGCCCCTTCTTCGCGTTGCGCTGGAGGAGCGCCTCGAGCCCTTCACCCTCGACGAGCTCCATCGCGAGCCACGGCATGCCCGCCTCGACGCCGTCGTCGACGATGGCGACGACGCACGGGTGGCGGACGCGCCGGAGCACCCGGATCTCGTTGCGAAGCGAGGCGACCGCGCTGGGTGACCCGGCCTGCACCGTCTTGAGCGCGACGTCCGCCTCGCCGGCGCGCGCCGCGCGGTAGACGGTCCCCGCCCCGCCGCGCCCGATGCGCTCCTTCAGCACGTACCCGGCAATCGTGGCGGGTCCGACGTGGGCGGCAGAAGCCATCCAGTCCCCTCAGAGTCCGCGCCGACGCCGGCGCACTTCCCTGGATACCACGATGCGCCCGGCGGCGACCGAGCGTCCGACGGTCCCCCGATCGGCTGCCCTGCGCTTGGGACGGCCCACGGCCTCGCGAACGCTCGGCTAGGGCGGCGTGACGGGCACGATCGCGATGGGGGGCATCGGGAGGAAAACGGCGTCGGGCCGCTCGACGGGCGCGCACGCGCCGTCGAAGGCGTGCACGGGATAGCCGGCGGACGCGCGGCGCCGGTCTCCGACGAGGAGCGCTCTCCCGCCCCACGCGAGGCCCTCGAGGTCGAAGCCGGTGGTCGCCAGGGGCGAGGCGCTCGCCGGGACGCTCACGGTCCCCGCGGACGGATCGAAGAGCGCGAGCGCGGTAGGGTTCACGTTCGAGGCGGGGCCGGCGACGATGGCCGCACCGCAGCCGCCCGCGACGGCGACGTCCGCGACGCTCCCCCCCAGGTCGAGCTCGTGCGCGACGAGCGCGGTCGTCGAGGTGGCGGTGTCGAACCGCTCGACGCCGGCGTCGAGCTCCGTCGCGTCGTCGAAGTTCCCGGGCTCGGCGAGCCAGAGCGACGTGCCGTCGAGGCGCATCGACCCGAACGGGTTCCGGCCCGCGAGCGGGATCGTGGCCTCGACCGCCCGTGTCGCGACGTCGATCCGGAGCATCCAGGAGGGCTCGACGGACGTCGGGTACGGGTTCAACCGGTCGAGCGCGACGAACGCCTTCTCGCCGGCCGGGGTGTCGACGATGGCGATCGCGCTCGCGTCGGGGTTGCCGTCGGCGTCGTAGGACGAGAGGTCGATGGCCTGCGCCTGCGCGCCGTCCGGGGCGAGCACGAGGAGCGCCGCTGCCTGGAACAGGGGGAGCCACAGCGAGCCGTCGCTCGCGACCGCGAGATCGTACGGATCGGAGGGGCCGTCGTGCGACGCGAGGTGCACGTCGAAGCGCGCCTTCGGCGTGCCGCAGACGGGGTCGAGCTCGAAGACGACGTCCTCGTCGCGCGCGACGTAGAAGAGGCGACCGCGCGACGACGCGATCGCGGGATCGCTGCCGAGATCGACCTTGCCGGCGGTGGACGTGACGGCGCCGGCGACCGTCAGCGACCCGACGGCGCTCGAAGAGTAATCGCTCGCGGCCCAGACGGCGTCGGCGCTCCCGCACGCCGGGCTGGTCACCGGCTGCGCCGCGCTCCCGCACGCGCCGAGGAGGACGAGTCCACCGAGGACGGGCGCGATGCGGCGGATCACCGGGTGCTCCTCTCGGTGAAGCGCGCCGTCACGAGGAACGAGCGCCCCGGAAGCGGGTAGTCGTACGAGTCGCCGATGGGATAGCGCACGGGCCCGAGCGCACCGGCGTACGTCCCCGTCCGGACGTCGAAGAGGTTGCGCACGTCGAGCGCGAGGCGGACGCCCTGGACGACGTCGACGCGCGCGCCCGCGGACGCGAGGACGCGCGGCGGGACGCGGATGGACCCTGCCGCGTCGACGACCATGCCGGTGATCGCGTCGACGCCTGCCCGCAGGACCGCGGGGCCCGCGTGGAGGAGCGCGTCGCCGACGAAGTCGTTCGCGGGCCGCCCCGGAAGCTGGGGATGGATGCACGTGCCGGCGACCGGCTCGCACGCGCTCGCGTCGTCGTTCTCGCTGAGCAGGCCGGTGTACGCGGCGCGCACCTCGGCCGGGCCTGCCGAGGCGCGGAGGTCCGCCTCGAGCCCCGCGAGGCGCGCTTGCCCGACGTTGGTCGCGCGCTCGCGTCCGAAGGCGCCCTGCGGGACGAACGTGATGAGGTCGTGCGCCCAGGTCGCGAAGCCCGCGACCTCCGCCGCGAAGCGAAAGGGACCGATGCGCCGCGCGGACCGTGCCCCGGCATCGATCGTCCACGCCGACTCCGGGAGGAGCGACGGATTGGAGAGGAACGCACCCCTGTCGCCGTAGAGCTCCACGAAGCTCGGCGGCCGGGCGGTCGCCCCGCCGTGCACGTCGAAGGTGACCGCGTCGAGCGCGAGCTCTCCGCCGACGTGCCCGGTCGGCCGGACCTCACCCGAACGCGTCCCGTCGCTCGAGGCGTCCGCCCACCCGTCCACCCGCCCCGACGCGGCGAGCATCGCCTCGTGCGTCGCACGCCAGTCTGCGTCGATTCCAGCGCCGGCCGACGCGCGCGTCGCTCCCGGAGGCGGCGGCGCCCCTTCGACGAGCCCCGGGGCGAACCGCTCCCCGCTCCCGTCGACGGTCGCCTCGAGCCGCACGCCCTCCGCGGGTCGTCCCTTCCAGCCGACGGCTCCTCCGGTCCCGACGATCGTCTGGTCGGCGCGCGTGGGTCCCACCGCCGCAGACTCGTCCACGTCGTGAAGGTCGAGCCCCTCGCGCCTCCCCCATCCGCGGGCGAGCCACGTTCCTCGTCCGAGGGCTCCCGTCAGCTCCGCGGACGCGAGCTCACGGTCGGACTCGAGGAACGCGAGCGGCGTCGGGCCGAGAACCGTTCCCGGGAGCTGCTGCCGGCGGTCTTGCAGGAGCACGGTCACCGTGAGCGCGCCAGGCGCGACGCGGCTCCAGGCGACGGGCAACCACCACGACGCGAGCCCGTCGACCGCGGCGTGACCCGCGTTCGAACGCCTCACGAACGTCTCGGTACCCGGGTCCAGGTACGTGAAATCGTCGTCCGCGCGCGACGCGCTCAGCCCGGTCGCGACGCGCCCGCCCCCGCCGAGATCGCGCACGTCCCCCATGCGAAGACGCGCCTCTCCGAAGCTCCCGACGCCCGCCCACACGTCGGTCCCGACGGGCGCGTTCGCGCGCGGCGGATCGAGGACGAGCGTTCCGCCGAGCGAGCCGGGACCGAGCGAGGCGGGAGCGAACGACCGGTGGACGTGGGCGACGGCGCCGGGCCAGAGCGGGAGCGAGGAGAGATCGAGGCTCGGGTCCGCGCCTCCCGTGAGCGGGACACCCGCGAGAAGCACCGCTACCTCGGTGGACGCCGAACCGCGCACGCTGAGCGTCGTGAAGGCGTCGTCCGCGCCGAGCCGGCGGACGTGCACCCCTGGCATGGGCTCGACGAGGCTCGCCGCGTCCGTCAGCTCGCGCGCCGAGTCCCGCTCGCTCGCCGTCGACTCGAAGTTCGCCGCCCGGCCGCCTCGCACGCTCACCTCCTCCACCTCTCCTCCGGTGTCCGTCGCGGCGGACTCGCTCTGCGCGGCCGCGGTGCCCGTGAATGCGAGCGCCGCGAGCGCGACCGGCGCGGCCCGTCGCTTCACGGCGTTTCGGCGTTCACGATCGCGACGGCGTCGAGGTCGAAGCCGTCGTCGTCGGGCCTCTCCGCGCCTGCGTCCGGGCACGCTTCGGCGGTGCGGTCGACGATGCGGACGAAGCGCGCGTGCGTCACGCCCAGGTCGGCGAGGTCGAACGCGTCGCCGCCGGAGACGCTCGGATCGAGCGGCGAGATGCCGTTGGCGGGCGTGGAGAGGACGACGTGCCACCCGGCGCACGATCCGTACGGCGGCGCGGTGCCCGTCCCGTCGGAGGCGCTCGGGTCGAACGTCGGGTTGCAGGGGAACGTCTGCCAGGTGACACCGTCGTCGCTGACGCTCACCTCGCCGGGCTCGGCGTAGACGTTCGACGCGCTCCCGCCGATGTCGAACGGGTTCTCGAAGACGACGAAGTCCGGCCCGGGTCCGTCGACGATCGCGTTCGGGGCGAAGGAGACGACGATGCTGCCGCCGCTGCCGAGCGACACGACGTCGGTGCTCCCGCGATCCGTCCCGCCGCCGACGGGGGGCCCCTCGACGATCCCGGGCATCGACGCGACGCCGAAGCCGGTGCAGTCCGCCGGCGTGAAGGAGACGACGCTCGTCACGAACCGGTTCGCCGGGATGCTCGCCTCGCCCACCGCGTAGCTCCCGTCGACCAGGACGGCCTCGCCTCCCTCGTCCACCTCCGCGCCCGCCGCGTCGACGCCGAACTTCCCAGCGTCCTCGCCCTGGGCTTCGCTCGCGTAGCCCCCGTCGTTCGGGGCGGGGGACCCCCTCGAGGACCCGCATGCGATCGCGACCGCGGCGAGGGCCGCCGCCGCCGCCAGCCTCAGGGTGAGGGCCACAGCGCCACCCCACCGGGAAACCCGTTCGTCAGCGTGAAGGGATTCGTGCCGAGCGTCTCGGGCGCGCCCCCGTCGAGCGGCACCGAGACGACGCTGAACCCCTCGAAGCCGCCGTCGGCCGCGTAGTTCGAGTCGAGGCCGACGAGGTTGCCCGCGCCGTCGTACGCGAACGAATCGGGCGCGTTCGCGACGGCCGCGCCCAGCGTCGTCGTCGTCGGGTCCCACGCGTACGCGGTGTCCGTCTGCACGATGGCGTGGTGCGCGTCGATGTACGTCAGGCTCCCCGGGAAACCGCCCGCCGTGAGGTCGAGGAGCTCCGTCGCGGTCCCCGTCGCGAGGTCGATCGCCTCGACCTCGCGCTTCACCAGCGCGCCGACCCCGCCGTCGGCGGCCACCTCGTTGCAGCCTGCCTCGAGCACGAGGAGCCGGCCGCTGGTGCCCGTGCTCGGATCGAACGCGATCGCGCCCGGGCCGAGGATCGGGTCGAACCCGCCGAGGGGGAAGCCGTTGCCCGGCGCCGCGCCGTTCAGGTCGACGAGCGCGTCGTGCGTCGTGTCGATGGCGATGACCGTTGGCGTCGTGCTCGCGCACTCGAGGTTGTAGCCGTCGTTGACGACGTCGTTTCGGTCGATGTTGCCGAGGACGACGTAGACGCGGTTCTGCGACGCGACGTACGCGCCGGCGACGGGCTGCACGTAGCCGTCGCCTCCGGCCTGGAGCTCGCCGGAGAGGTCGATCGACGCGATGGGCACGCCGCCGTCGGGCGCCTGCGTCGTGTCGATCACCGCGACGAGGTTCCGCGTGTAGCGGAGGACGTACGCCTTGCCGAGCGCGTTGACGATGACCGCCTGCGGATCGGCGTACGACTCCGCGTACCCCGCGTCGGTGAGGTCGTTCATCGCGACGTTCCACGACGCGTCGATCTTCCACGGCTCCTGCGCGTCGAGCCGCGCGACGACGTCGGTCGTCTGCTCGAGGAGCCAGGGCGCCGTCGCGCCGACGTACGCAGTCCCGATCGGGTCCGGGTACGTCATCCGGCCGTCGGCTTTCTTCGACGCGAGCCCGAACGCCACGAGCTCGCTGCTCGCAGACCCGTTGTACGTGAGGAGGAGGCGCGACGGAGGGGGAGGGCCGGCCTCGCCCGCGTCTCCTGCGTCGGGCGGTGCCGCAGAGTCGACGAACGTGCCTGCCTCGACGGGCGTCGGACCGTCGAACGTCCCGACCGCCGAGTCGTGGACCGGGCCGCCGTCCTGGTACGGGAGAGCCGTTCCGCCGCTGTTGCAGGCCGCAACGAGCACCGACGCCACGCCGAAGGCGGGCGCCACCAACCAAAGTACCGTCAAACGCATCGGATCCTCGCGCCGCACCTACCCCGGCGCGGACATTGAAAGGAGCGCGTGTCGGGCCCGGTCTCCGGACTTCCGGGTATGGCGCGTTCGCGCCGCCTCCCCCGGGCCCTTCCCAGAGCTCGTCGCTCCAGTGGCTATGCCCGAGTTCGTTCCCGGTCACCGTGGCGGGGGCCGCGCCGGACTCTCACCGGCTTCCCTACGACCCATCACGTGGTGGCGACGCCCCGCGGCAACACGCCGCTGGACCGCCACGGCGGGGGTTTACCTCACGGCATGGTCCAGTTCAAGGAGGGACCGTCAGTTCGGCTCATCGACCCACGCCTGGATGGTGGCGCGGTCGGCCTCGGAGAGCTCGTGCCCTTCGGGCGGCATGGTGCGCGTGTCGACGACGCGGCGTCGGATGGCGGCGCGCTCGGAGTGCCATCGTTCGGCGGACGAGAGGTCCGTCCCGGAGACTCCGCCGGGCACGTGGCACGACGCGCATGCACGCGCGAAGACGGGACCGAGCGACGAGGACCAGCGAGCGCCGAGAGATGCCTCGGGGTCGACGCGGGCGAAGCGCTGGAGCGAGCCTCCGGAGAGCACCCACACGTCGCCGCTGCTCGACGGCGCGAGGGTCGACGCGGGCGGCAGGTGGAGGCCGCTCGTCTCGAACACGCGGTCGCCGTCGACCGTGCCGAGCTCGGGGCCGTCGGCGAACCAGACGTGGTCGCCCGACGCCGCGAGGCCGTGGAGCATCTCGCCCGCAGCGTCGTAGAGGAGCGCGAGATCGCCCTGCGGCGTGGACGCGTAGAGGGCGCGGGCGGTCGTCGCGTAGATTCGGCCGTCGCGGCCGACGACGGCGGCGGTCACGCCCCGCAGCGGAAACGAGCGCGCGCCCATCGACGCATCGAAGGACACGACCGCGTCCGACGCCACGCCGGCGCCGTTCCCGTCGCCGCCCGCGATGGCGCGCAGCGGAGGGACGCCGAAGCGCATCACGCGCGCCCCGTCGGCGACGGCGATCTCGCCGTCGAGAAGGAAGGCTACCCGGTTCGGGTCGAGCATCGCGACGCCGCGCACGCGCCGGCCGTCGAGGCCGTACCGCGACGAGACGTCCTCCAGGGAGCTCAGGCCGCGCACGTAGTGAAGCCGACCTCCTGCGTCGACGCCGACGATCCAGCGGGCCGACCCGTCCGCGCCGTGAATGGCCTGGGCGTCGGTCCAGCTCGTCACCGTGGCGTCGCGCGCGACGACGGCCCCCGACGAGAGCACCGTCGCGCCGGCCGGACCGAAGACGGCGATCACGCTCCCCGCGTCGGCGACGGCCACGACGGCGCCCAGATCCGCGTTCGATGCGTTCCAGGCGACGCTCTTCACCGCGAGCGGTGCGATCGCCCCGCCGGCGCGCGTGTGGACGCCCGCCGCGCAGCCGGCGAGCGGCGCGGCGAGGAGGAGCGCGAACGCGCCCGCGACGGCGTTCGGGACGCGCGTCACGAGCGCAGGAGCTCCCGCACGATCTCGCCGTCGCGCATGTACTTGCGGGGGTCGACCCCGAACGCGCCGAGGAACGTCGCCAGGAGATCCGGTGGCGCGATCGCGCGATCGCCGTCGGTGAACCTCTTCACGGGCTGCGGCAGGAGCTGCTCGACGTCCGTGTGCCCGAAGGCGAAGTTGGGCCGGAACCGCGGCGAGACGACGAGCGCCGAGTTGTTCGGGTAGTGGTCGCGGCCCATCGCGAGGTTGATCTGCGGCGTCCGGCAGAAGTCGCTCACGACGAGGACGTGCGTGTGGTCACCCAGGCGCGCGCCGGCCTTCACCGGGTGCGGCGTCGCATCGAGCGACCGCACCAGCGCCGCGACGAGATCGAAGGTCTCCTGCTGGAGCTGCGCGTGGGTGCGGTAGTTGTTCGCGTGCGTGTCGAAGCCGCCGATGGCGAAGCTCACGCAGCGAACGACGTTGCGCTTCATCGCCTCGAGCGCGAAGGCGACGTTCACCGCGGGGCCGCCCGTGAAGCGCTTCTTGTAGTCGAGCTCGGGGTGCGCCTTGCGCAGGCCGGCCGCGCTGAAGACGTCCTGCAGGTTGCTCGAGAGCATCTTGCGGAGGCTCTCGTACTGGAGGGCCATGCCGTCGAGGACGTCCGGGTACGTCGAGCGGCGCGCGAGGTCGTGCGCCTCCTCGGTGAGGAGCGCCGTGACCCGGTCCCGCTCGGGCGCGGCGTCGTAGAGGTTGGATCGGGCGAGCGTGCGGCTGATCGAGCCGACGTCGTCGATGGCGAGCGGTACGACGCGGCGGTCGAGGCCCTCGCCGACGTAAGACGACGGGAACCGCACGCTCACGGTCGGGAAGAGCTGATCGCGCCCCATCTCGTTCGAGAGCATCGTGTCGATGCTCGACGCCGCGACGCGACCGCCCGCCGGGTGGCGCCCCGTCGTCGAGAAGAGCTGCCCGTCCGGGTGCGCGACGGTGTTCATCTCGAGGCCGTTCACGACCGTGATCCGGTCCGCCATGTCGGCGAGCTCGCCGATGCCGGGCCCGAAGACGAGGTTCGAGTTCTTCGGCCGCACGAGCTGGAAGGAGCTCGTCCCGCCCTCGAGCGGCGCGTCCACCCAGCGGCGCACCTGGGACGTATCGGTGTTCTCGGTCGAGGCGGGATGCACGATCCCGCGCAGCTCGTTGCGCGGGTCTGCCCAGAGGGTCACGTCCCAGCCGCCCAGCGCGATGACGAAGACGAAGAACTCCGTCTGCCCGGTCACGCCGGACACGTCGCCCATCGCCTCGGCCGTGGGCAGACCCGTCCACGCGGCGGCCGCCGCCGCACCGAGCACCTGGAGGAACGTCCTTCGCTTCATGATGTGCCTCAGTAAAGGTGGAACTCCGGGTGGCGCACGAGGCCGTAGCAAACCGCCGCCCACGCGGCCTCGTCGGCCGTGAAGCGCGATCGGGGGTCGTCCTTCCGGTGGTCGGCCGCCACGTCGTGAAAGAGCTGGAGGTAGCGTGCCGCACGGTGCGGGGGCGCGAGCGAGGCGGGATAGCCGAGGAACGTGCGGTGGAGGACGTCGAACCGAGGAGCGAAGGCAGCGGCGTCGACGGGGCCGCGCGGCGGATCGAACGCGAAGATCGCGCGCTCGGATATCGGCGGGTGGGCTTTCAGGTCGTGCTCGACGGCGCGATCGCAGAGGGCGACGCCGAGCCGCTCGAAGGTGGCGACCATGAGCGCGTTGGTCTGCCCTAGGCGCGGCACGTCCACGCGGTAGTCGGGGAAGCCGAGCGCCGAGACGTAGTCGTCCCACACGTCGAAGAGCTGCGAACCGTCCGCTGCGCGCGCGCGCTTCTGCACGTCGACGGGCGCGAGCGCCCCGAAGAGCGCGAGGTACGTCCGTACGTACGCCTCGGGCGGGACCATCCGCAGGTCCTCCTTCGGCGCCGTGTCCTCGGCGAGGACGCCGTGCGCCGGCATCGGCGTCTTCGGCCCCGGCGAGACCCGCTCGGGAGGCGCACCCGCGCACGCGGAGAGAGCGAGCGCGCCGAGAGCCGCTGTCGCGATCGTGCGGCGCATCACGGACCCCCTCCGCGCCACGTCGTCGACGCGAGGTTGTTCGTGCTCCGGTACGCGTCGCTCCGCATCAGCGCTCGTACGAGCGCGCGCGTGTGGAACCCGGAGCGGACGAACGTGTCCGTCAGCGAGGCGAGGAGCGCATAGTCGTCCGGCGTCGTCTGCCGGCCGAGGAACGACGACGTGACGCGCTGGACCGCACACTGCGCGAACTCGGGCATCGCGGTGATGTCCTTCCCCGCCCCCGCCGGCGTCTCGTCTGCGTGCTCCATCGAGCCGTAGGCGCTGCGCAGGGTCGCGCCCTTCGCGTCGGAGAACGCCGCGTCGTAGAGCGCGTTGCAGTTGCCGTTGAGCTTCCCGTTCCTGTCGAGGCGGCACGTCGTCGAGTGCGCGGGGAACCTGTCCTGCGGAAGGAACACGAAGTTCCCCGGCTCGACGCGCGCGAAGTACGCCGCGAGCGGCTCGAGCGTCGCGTGGCACGTCTTGCAGCCCGGGCGAACCATCAGGTTCGACTCCGTCGACGGCGTGAGCTGCTGCTGCTCGGCCACGAACGACTTGCAGAGGAACGCGTTGTAGAGGACCGCCCCGCGCGCCCGCGCCGACGCGTACTTCTCGAGGAACATCGGCATCGTCAGGATGCCCGACGCGTGCGGGCCGCGGTCGGCGACCTCCTTCCACGTGCTCACGTCCTGCGGCTCGAGGTCTGCGGGGACGGCCCGGGGGTCGAAGAGTGGATCGCTCTCCTCGAGCATGCCGAACCCGGCCTCGGGTCCGCAGCAGTTTCCGCGCTGGATGTGCGCGTAGAACTGCGCGAGCGGGCCGTTCACGAACGTCTGCTTGCCGGTCAGGATCTGACGGAAGTCGCGGTCCTCGAGGAAAAGGTCGTCGAGAAAGCGCACGGCCTCGCGCGACCACCAGTACGGGAACCAGCGCTGCGCCTGCTGGGGCGCGTCGTCGAGCGGCATGTCCGCCCCGAGAGGCATGTGGTTCGGGAAGTCGAACGCCGTCCCGCCGTTGTCGCTCCGGTTGCTCGGCAGGCACCGCTCGAGCCCCGTCCCGCAGCCGCAGTCTGGCGCGTAGTCGAGCCCGAGCTTCGAGCTGCACGACACCTCCTCGCCCGGGTGCCGCGTCGCGTACGGGCGGTCGACGGGCGGTGGACGCATGCGCCCGCCGGCGTAGTGCAGCGGCTCGGAGGGCTTCGGAGGCTTCACCTCCTTCGGCGCCGGCTTGGGCGGCATCCGCCCGCTCGCGTACACGTGGCCGGTCTCGCGCGTCGCCGCTTCCTCGCGGCAGACGCGTACTTCGGTGAGCGGCTTGCCCTCGGCGTCCTTCACGATGGCGTCGACCGGCTTGAACTGCGGGTCCGCGTTCGGCCACGCGTCCGTCCCTAAGCGCTGCGTCGGGTTCGGAGTCTTGTAGTCGCGGTAGAGCCACCACGGCTTCACGAGCACGGTGCGCGCGTCGAGGACCTTCTGCGGGATCTTCTTCGGCGTCCCGACGTCCGGGCGGCCGATGGTGACGACGACGCCCGCCTCGTCGGGGCTGAAGCAGAACTCGCCGTCGGTCTCGGGGCGCTCGCGGCGCTGGTTCTGGCGGAAGTAGACCGGAACGGGCTTGCCGTCGGGGCCGAGGACGTCGTGGCGGTAGAGCTGCGACGGCGCCGACGCGAAGTTCACGTTGGGCTCGAGGCGCAGGAGGTCCATGTAGATGCGCGTGAGCCGCTCGGCAAAGGCGGGGCCGCTCGTGTGCGCGTCGATCCAGCGGCCCATGTCGAAGTCGGCGCGCTCGAACGTCGCGATCTCGTCGCGCGTCGGCATCCGGCCCAGCAGATCGATCGTCGCGACGCGGAAGTGCCGGTAGTCCTCGAGGGTGCGGTGCGCAGGAACGGGCGGTGCGCTCGCCGCGTCGGACGCCTGGAAAGCGACCGCGGGCAGCACAGCAGCGGCGACGAGGAACGCGACCAGCGCGCAGCGCGACGACGGAAGCACGGTGGATGGACGGGACGGTACCCGAATCGAGTCACCGAAAAGGGAGGGAATATCCAGGGAGTGGCACGATGGCAGGAGGAGCGAAGTGGACCCAGAGACGTCCACCCGGAAAGCCTCCCTGCACGGCGAGGCGTACATCGCCGACTGACGTGCGAATCCTTGCCGATGCGCGGCGGGCGTGCACAATGACCCCCGACCGCCCCGCGGTCGCTCGATGACCACCCTCTCCTGAGCTCACCCGTTTCGTGTGTCTCGTCGCGGCCGCGTGCCGCGCTGCTCGGGAGAATCTGCATGGCTACCGTCTCGGCGACGGGCCTCGCGTTCGCGTACGGCGACGCCGCGCCCCTGTTTCATCGCGTGGATCTGCGCCTCGTCCCCGGCCTCTATGGCCTGGTCGGCGAGAACGGCGCGGGGAAGTCGACGCTTCTCGCGCTCCTCGCGGGGGCGCTCGTCCCCGGCGAGGGGAGAGTCCTGCGCGCACCGGTCGACGCGATCGTCGTGACCTGCGCGCAGAGCGTGCAAGCGCGCGGGGACGACGTGGTCGCGCTCGCGGAGCGAGACGACCGCAACGCGGTCCGGCTTCGCGCGACGATGGGGCTCGACGAGGCGCCGAGCGAGCGATGGGGGACGCTGTCGCCGGGCGAGCGGAAGAGGTGGCAGATCGCGGCGGCCCTGGCGCGCGAGCCGGACGTCCTCTTCCTGGACGAGCCGACCAACCACATCGATGCGCAGGGGCGGCGACGCCTCGTCTCGGCGCTCGCGTCGTTCCGCGGCGTCGGCGTGATCGTGTCGCACGATCGCTCGCTCCTCGACGAGGTCACGACGCGCACGCTCCGCATCCGTGAAGGACGCGTCGACGAGATGCCCGGGAGCTACGGGCCCGCGCGCGCGGAGTGGGAGAGGCAGGACGAGGCGCTTCGTGACCGGCGGCAGGCGCTCCGGGGGCAGCTGGACACCGCGGCGCGCAAGCTCGCGGACGCACGAAGGAGGCGAGCGGCGGCGGAGCACGAGACGTCGTCGCGTGCGCGGATGAAGGGCCCGCGCGATCACGACGCGCGCGGGATGCTCCGCAAGGGCAACGCGATGCGCGCCGAGGCGTCGCTGGGCAAGGAGGTCGGCGCACGCCAGTCGGAGCTCGCGCGAACGACGAGCGCGCTCGCGGGAGCGGCGTCCGCGCCGCGCGAGCCCGGTGGAGCGCTCTTCGTCGACTGGGTTCCGTGTCCGCGGAGGAGCGTCCTCTCGCTTCACGCGAGGGAGGTTCGCGCGGGGGAGGCTCCGTGCTTGCGGGACGTCGCGATGGACGTGGGGAGAGAGGAGCGCGTGAGGATCGCGGGGGCGAACGGAGCCGGGAAGACGACGTTGCTGCAGGCACTCGCGGGCGCGGGCGCGGGGAAGAGCGTGTTCTATCTGCCGCAGGACACGCACGAGGAATCGGACCGGCGGGCGCTGGATGCCGTGCGTGCGCTCGGGCCGAGGGAGAGAGGGCGCGTCCTCTCGTTCGTCGCGGCGCTCGGCGTCGACCCGGCGAGGCTGCTCGCGTCGAACCGGCCGTCGCCCGGCGAGGCGCGCAAGCTCCACATCGCCGACGCGCTCGGAAGAGGCGTATGGGCGCTGGTCCTCGACGAACCCACGAACCATCTCGACCTGCCATCGGTGGAGCGTCTCGAGGGAGCGCTCGCGAGCTACCCGGGCGCGCTCGTCCTCGTCACGCACGACGACGCCTTCGCGCGGGCGTGCCGCTGCGAGACGCGACGCATCGAGGACGGCAGGCTCACTCGATGAGCGGCGGGTGCCTCACCCGCCCCCGCCGTGGCCTGCGGCGTACCCACCGTGGCCGCTCCAGCCCCCCCCCATGTGCACGGGCGACGGCCTCGCGTGCAACCCGCCGAAGCCGCCGCGTGCGCGGAGGTAGAACGAGGGCTCCTCCACGAGCGTGACGCGCGGTTCGATCCAGAGCGGGTCGTCGACCCAGAGATCGTCCCAGCGGTACGCGACCATGGGCTGTTCGAACTTCGCGAGGTCGACCATGGCGATGTGGATGCCGGCGCGCTGCCACGCGAGGAAGGCGGCATGGACGTCATCCTCCTCGACCGACGTATCGTCGAGGCTCGTGACGAGGTAGACGACCCGGCGGAAGCCGCGCGCGCGGAGCGTGTCGGCGTCGGGGAGATCGCTCGGCGTGAGGATGTAGCGATTGTCGTACGTGTCCTCGCCGGGGTCGTCGAAGCGGTAGGCGAGACGCCCCGCGTCGAGGAGGAAGACGGGGCGTGCGCCCGGTCCGACGTCCTCGGGCGCCTGCGGGATCATCGAGGTGAGCGCGGCGAGCGTCTCCTCGGCGGGCACGAGCTCGTCGGTCGCGGGCCAGTTGTTGAACGTCGGCACGAGGCGCACCGGCTCGAGGGCGGTGCGCGAGAGCGTGACGCCGAAGGCGACCGACGCGGCGCCGCGCAGGTCGACGACCCAGAGCGTGTCCGACGGGAGGCCGGCGCCGGCGACCTGGCGCGCTGCGTTCTCCGCGCTGCGCACCTCGTCGAGCGACTGGACGTCGGGGAGCTCGACCTGCGTCGGTGCGGAGTCGAGCGCCGTGAGCAGCGTGTACTTCGCGTACGGCGCCCAGGGATCGCCCGGAGGGATCTGCCACCGGCGGAGCGCGTCGGCCTGAGCGGGCAGCTGGATGTCGCGCACCTCGGGCGACGACGCGTCGTACGCGACGCTGACGGCGGGCGTCCACGGGCGGAAGGCGCAGCCCGACGCGAGGAGCGCGAGCGGTGTCGAGAGAAGGAGGGTGCGGCGCATGGGTCAGGTGCCTCCGATCGCGAAGACGGGGACGCAGAGCGCGTCGTGCGAGACGTGGCTGAACGGGGTGATCCGCGCGAAGTAGCCGGCGAAGCGCCCGTCGAGGACGTACGCGCCGAGCGTGACGAGGCGGTCGCCCCAGGGGGTGGGAATGGGGCGCTGGCGGACGAAGCGCTGAGCGATCCACGCCTCGCCCTTCGCGGCGAGAGCCCGCGCGCCGTCGACGGCCGCGGGCCAGTCGTCGCCGCCGAAGAGATCCCCGACGAAGACCTCGTCGCCGACGCGGCCCATCGCGCGCTTGACGACCCAGGCGCTCCGGTCACGAACGAGGATGTCGCGCGGTACGTCGAGGACGTCGTGCGTCTCGGGGAGAAACGTGCGTGCACCCGCCTGCCACGCGCGCGCGAACGCGAGCTTCGACTGCGTGTAGACGTGCGCGAAGCTCGTGAGCGTGCGGACGCGCCCGAAGGCGACGGCGCGCGCGATGTCGGGGACGTTGCGCTGGCCGCTCATCCACTCCGTCGGGAAGTACCGGTAGAGCGCACGCACGGTCTCACCGTGGATGCAGAGGTTCCCCCCGCGAAGACGCGGCGCCGTCGGGGGCGCGAGGATGGCGCGGGTTCCCGCACGCTGGAGCTCGCGCGCGACGAGGGCGCAGACCTGGAGATCCTCGGAATACCCGGTCGCGTGGAGGATGCCCACGGGGCCTCCCTCGGCCATCGCACGCAAACGGGCGACGAGTCGCGCGACGAGATGCGTCGGATCGTGGCCGGCGAGGAAGCCCGCGGAGCGGGCGAGGCGTGGGAGACCGAGCGACTCGTTGTGGCCGCCGGGACAGTCCGCGTTGATCTCGCACGCCTTCCACGTGCCGCGCTCGTCGAGGAGGAGGTCGACGCGCATCAGCGACGCGCCGTCGCCGGCTGCGTGCGAGGCGGCGGCCAGGCGCACGACGTCGTCGTCGAAGCCGTAGCGGGCGCGCTCGCCGTCGTCGTCGTGCGCGCGCCACGCGATCTCGCCCACGGCGCGGACGACACCCTCGGCGGCACACACGGCAGCGTCGTGCATCGCGGCGGGCAGGACCAGAGGGTGGACGTCGACGCGGCGGCGACCGGCGACGAACGCGTCCCACACCAGGAATTGCTGGGCGAGCTCGCGCGCGAGCGACGCCTCGCGGAGCGGATCGCCGCCGCGGAGCGGGATGACCTCGATGGCGTTCACGGCGCCTGGGCGACCCTCGGGAGGACGTGCGCCGTGATTCACGGCGCCTGCTCCCGGGCGAGCGTGTCCCAGAGCGCGGGGTCCTCCGAGCCGAGGCCCCAGAAGACGACGCCGACGCTCGGCGGGAGCGTCTTCGGGTCCCACGCGGCGAGCGTCCAGGTCGTGGACGTGCCGTCGTCGTACCAGGTCTCGTGCGATCCTCCGTCCGTGTCGGTCCAGTCGAAGTACAGGGCCCCGGTGGGCCCGCGCTGGGGAGAGGCGTTCGCGCTCGCCGCCACGCCCTGCGCTTCGAGGTAGGTCACCGCACGCTGGCCCGAAGGACCGAAGTCCCAGCCGTAGAGAGGAACGGCGACGTCGAGAGGAGCGCTCGTCTCGCCCGCGGCCACGCGCTCGACGTCGACTGCCCAGCCGGGGTCGATCGCGGGCCCCGGGGCGCCGGTGCAGCACGAGTAGTCGAGCGTCTCGACGTGGATGCGCGCCACGTGGGGAGCGATCGCGCCGAGGTCGTACGCGCCGGAGCCGGCGACGTCGTTCGAGTCGCCTCCCGGCGGAACGAAGATCCCGAGCGGGATGGCGCCGAGGCCGCCGGCGAGCGAGGCGACGAGGGACGTGACGTCGTCGACGGAGGCGGATGGGGGCGGGGGAAGCTCGAGGTCGACGCCGTCGGTTCCGACGGCCAGCGCCGTCACGGCGGTGGTGACGCTCGCGCGCCACGTCGCGCTCGCGAGCGACGCCTGCATCACGTCCGGCGGGTACGGGTTCCCGAGCTCGTCGGCCATCGTGACGCCGACGTGGACCCCGTATCCCATGGCGCGGATCTGGCTCACCTGCGCCGAGAGCTCCTGCTTCGCGACGTCCTCCGACGGCGCCACCGCGCCGTCGTCCGAGGCCGTCGGGCAGAGGAGGACGACGGTCTGAAGCACCGCCTGCGCGGAGGGCGACGCGAGCTGCGCCGTCTGCCACGGATCGAGCTGGCACGCCTCCACGACGACTGTGCCGGCGCGCGACGGGATGGGCTTTCCGTCCTCGCCGGCGAACGCGGTCGTCGTCCCGCCCTTCGAGCCGCAGGCTGCGCCGGCGACCGCCGCCGCGAAGAGACACACCCGGCACGCGGCACCCGGCACACTCATGGACCCACCTCCCAGCGAAGACCGATCGACCCCCCGTCGAACGCCGCGAATTCGTAGAGCGCCGGCGAGACGAAGAGGCACGCGCGCTCCATCGGGTCGATGCGGCGGCAGACCTCGAGCTCGACGCGCGCGCCCAGCGTGACGGCGTAGAGCGCGTGGGAGTCGGAGATGGACTGCGACGCGGTGCCGGTGGCTGCGGTCGCGTCCATGAAGGCGAACGACACGACGCCGCGAACATCGGCGCCGAACGCCCAGCGGCGCCGCTTGGCGCGCACGCCGATGCCCGTGAGGAGCAGCGAGAGGACCTCGGAGTTCCAGGGGTGCAAGTGGACGATCGAGCCGTCGAGGCTCGTGACGACCTCGTTGCTCTGCCCGACGGCCCAGCCGAACTGCACGCCGAAGACGGGCAAGGTGATGCGGTCGTTCAGCGTGAGGCCCGCGTCCCACGCGAGAGCGAGGAACTGCTGCGAGCCGGTGGAAGGAAGGCGGCCTTCGGGCAAGGTGCGCAGCGGCGTGTCGAGAGGAGCGTGGAGGGTGAGCTGGGGCATGGTGCGCACCCACTCGTCGCGCGCGTCGAGGCTCGTCCAGAGCTCCCAGCGGTCGGCAGCGGCGGCGTCCCCCGCGACGGCGGAGAGGAGGAATGCAACCGCGGCGAAGGCGAAGGGGCGCACGACGTCGTGCGAGGAGGAGAGCAAGAACGCGTCCACGCGAAGCCTCCGGCGGAAGAGGCCTCGGCCATGCTTCGCTGGCGCCGCGTGCCGCGCGGGACACGACGACCCGCGACAGGCTGTCCCTGCCGCCGGGGAGGGCCTACGACGCGCTCTTGCGAAGCACGGCCACGTAGAAGCCGCCGAAGAAGGCGGCGCGTGTGTCGGCGAGGCGCCGCTCGACGCGGCGGACGACGTCGCGCACGATCGGGACGCGCATGACGCCGGCGGTCGGGGTCACGATTCGAACCCCGCGGGCGGTCTCGAGGCGGAGGCTCGGCGGGAGGATGCGAGGCACGACCCAGGGCGCGTCGAAGCGCGTGTAGACGGCGCTCTCCTTGCGCGTGCTCGAGATGGCGCCTGCCGGGCCGAGGCGCTTCACGAGGCCGCGCATGCTGACCGGATTGTAGAACTCGGCCAGGACGACGCCACCGGGGCGCGTGACCCGCGCCATCTCGGCGAGGGCGCGGCCGATCGCGGGGACGTGAGCGAGGACCTTGAACGAGCAAGTGACGTCGAAGCTCGCGTCGTCGAAGGGGATGGACGTGACGCTCGCCTCGCGCACGTCGAGGCCGCGGGCGCGCGCGCCTTCGAGCATCCCGGGGGAGAGATCGATGCCCCGCGCGCTGCGCGCGAAGCGCGCCATGCGCTCGAGAAGGAGACCCGTGCCCACGCCGCACTCGAGCACGTCGCCGCCCGCGGCGTACCGCTCGACGAGCTCCACCTCGAGGTCGTCGACGAGGGCGTGGTAGCCGTCGGGCCGGTTCGGGCGGCGCTCGGCCTCGTAGCGACGGGCGAAGTCGTCGTAGTAGGCGCGGGTGGCGTCGTGCCGGCGAGGATCGCCGTCGGTGACGGAGGAGACCATGAGGCGGACGCCATAGCACGCCCGCGGGGCGGCCCCGCGTCAGCGCGGCTTGCTGCGGGCCTTGCGCCGGGCGGCGCCGTGGAGGAAGAGGTCGACGACGATATCGGCGTTGGCCCGGACGTCGACCTCGGCGCCGTCGAACGACGAGAGGACGAAGGCGCGGATGGTCCCGCCGAGGAAGCGAACGAGGGTGTCGGCATCGACAGGCTCGAGATCGCCGGAGGAGACCCCCTCGGACACGATGGCGCGGAACGCGGCGCGGAAGCGCTCGACGCGCCGCAGCCGCTTGGTCGACGTGTGGGCGCCCGGCGCTGCCGCACCCGTGAAGAGCCCGTGCTCGTTGGCGATGGCGAAGAAGGCGCGGTGCTCCTGGACGTAGGCGAGGACGCGCGCGACGCGGCCGTGGAGGCGCGCGCGGAAGGCCCCGCGGTCGTCACGGCTCCGGCGGAGGAGCGCGAGCATCTCGTCGGAGCGCTCTTCGAGGAGCGCGGCGAGGACGGCGTCCTTGTCCTCGAAGTGGTTGTAGACGGTGCCGACGGCGATGCGCGCCCGGGCGGCGATGTCCTGGAGGCGCGCGCCGTGGAAGCCGTGCTCGGCGAAGACCGCCTCCGCCGCGTCGAGGATGGCGTTGCGGAAGAGGGCGCGGGCCTCGTCGCGTCGGCGCGGAAGCGCGTTCATCGGATGAATCGTTGTTCATCCCGCGCGGCGGCGCAAGCGGGACGTCGGATCACTTGCAGGCGAGGCGCTCGAGCCAGCTCCCGCCGGCGTCGATCCACGCGACCCACACCGCACCGTGCGCGTCCGGCAGGAGGGATACGTCCGTGATCTTGCCCGTGGTGGGGAGCACGTGGCGCGGCACGAACGACCCGTCAGCGGGGAGCGTGCCGAGCTCGAGCTCGCGCGGCGACCCCGGCTCGGCGGCGGACGGACGGACGCGGGCGACCCACGTCGTCGATGCGTGGGCAGCCGCGGCCACGGGGGACGGATCGACCCCGTTCGGGTACATCGACCAGACGACCGGCTCGTCGACGCGTGCGGGCTCGTCGAGGCGGACGGCCGCGAGGCCGAAGGTCGCGATGTCGCGCGCGATGGGGACCATGGCCCACGCCGGACCCGTGGCGGGGAACGCGATGGCGGGGGTCGTGTGGCGCTCTCCGGGACCGCCGACGAAGACGACGACGTCCTCGCCGAGCTTCGCGCGCGACTCGAAGACGACGGGGCGAACGTGGAGCGTCGTGAGGGCGGTGCGCGCGTCGACGGTGACGGCGACGACGGACGGCCCATGCGGAGCAAGGACGATGGACGTCGCGCCGCTGCCGTCCTCGGAGAGCCGGACGGGGGCCTCGTCGTCGACCGCGAGCCACGCCTCGCTGACCCACCCCTCGGTCGTCTGCCTGCTGGCGAGATACGAGAGCGCGGAGTGCGAGCCGTCGAGCGTGGCCGCGCCGATGCGCGACCCCGAACGGCTGCTCGCGACGACGCGGTCGCCAGAGCCGTCGCGGTGTGCCCTGTGCACTGCGCCCGTCCGATCGGGGCAGAAGACCTGCTCGCCCGCGATGCCGCAACCGACGGGGTACCCGGCGAGCGCCCCGCCGTCGGCCGCCTCCCTTCCCACGAGCGCTGTCGGCGCCGGGAGCGGCCCCACCGGAAACGATACGGTGCGTGGCTTCCCGTCGTCGTTCAGCACGACGTCGAGCTCCTCCCCACGCATCGCCATCGCGGCGGCCGAGCGCACCGGAAGCTCGATCGGTCCCCGCACGACACGGCACGACGACGCTCCTCCGTCCCCGGGAGGCAACGCCACGGCGGAGGCAGACGCCGAGGCCGATCCGGACGCAGATGCAACCCCCGACGCAGCCGGCACCGGCGCGGATGCAGATGCGGTCGCGGACGTCGCTCCGGACGCTGCCGCGAACGCCCGCGCGCTCGCACTCGCCGACGTCTCCCCACCTGCACCGTGCGACGACGATCCCTTGCACGCGGTCAGGGACGCGAACGCGACGAGGACCACCGGAAGGACGCTGCGGGACGCGCGCACCCTCCTTTTGTACTACGCTTGTCGAGCCGTGGTCGCCGAGGTCCGATGAGCGCCGAGATCGAGCCCGCCGCCGGATCCGAGGCCGTGCGCGGCGTCGGCAGGCTCCTGGCGGGCCGCTATCGCCTGCAGCGCGTGCTCGGCGAAGGGGGGATGGCGGTCGTCTACGAGGGCGAGCACGTCGCGCTGGGCAAGCGCGTCGCGGTGAAGCTCGTGCAGTCGCTCTTCGTGAACGACGACGAGGTCGTGCACAGGTTCGAGCGCGAGGCGCGGAGCGCGAGCGCGGTCGAGAGTGAGCACATCGTCCACGTCTTCGACGTGGGCGCCGATCCGGACCTCGGCCTCTTCCTCGTGATGGAGCTCCTCAAGGGCGAGGACCTCTCGACCGTGCTCTCGAGGCGCGGGCGCCTCGAGCCCGTGTTCGCCGCGGCCCTCGTCAAGCAGGCTTCCCTCGGCCTCGAGAAAGCCCACGCCGCCGGGATCGTGCATCGCGACCTCAAGCCCGCCAACGTCTTCCTCGTCGAGCGCGACGATGGGACGACCCTCGTGAAGCTCGTCGACTTCGGCATCGCGAAGATCGTCCGCGACGCCGAGGACGCGCGCTTCGCGCGCAAGGGCATCACGCGGCGCGGCACGGCGATCGGGACGCCGCAGTACATGTCGCCGGAGCAGGCGCAGGCGCTCGACACCGTGGATCACCGGACGGACGTCTTCTCGCTCGGGGCGGTCCTCTTCGAGGCGATCGCCGGCCAGCAGTACATGCCCGAGAGGCCCACCTACGAGCAGACGATTCTCCAGCTCGTCTCGACGCGGGCGCCTCGCTTGCGCTCGCTCGTCCCCGAGGTGCCGCCGGCGCTCGACGATCTCGTCGCGGACATGCTCGAGCACGATCTCGACCGCCGCGTGCGCGACATGCGGACGGTGCGCGAGCGACTCGAGGCCGTCTACCCGGAGCTCGCGGGCCCTGCGGCAAAGCTCAAGTCGCTGCCCCCGCCCTCCGCGCCGTCTCTCGAGCGCTACGTCGTCCACGGCAGCGGCGCGCCGCTCCACCCGACGGTCAGCGGTACGAGCCAGGCGATCATCGTCCCCCGCAGCCGCAAGCCCCTCCTCTACGTGGCGGGTTTCGCCATCGCGGTGGGCGCGGTCGTCGGCGCGACGATGATGTGGTCCGGGCACGACGACCGCCCGTTGCCTCGGGCGCCCGCATCCATCGAGCCCGCGCGCATGGCGGTGCCGCCTCTTCCCCTTCCCCCCATCGCGCCCACGGCCGTCCTCTCTCCTCCGCTCGACGTCACCGCGGCCGGTTCCCCGGCGCTCGCCACCGCGCCCGGTCCCGCGCCGTCGTCGCAATCCTCGCCGCCCGCGCCGGCGCAAGCGACGCAAGGGACGGGAGTGGCCGGAGCGGCGGGCGGGCACAAGCCGCCGCTCGCGCACGCGAAGGACCAGGTCGGCGCGGCGGGCATCTCGTCCCAGTTCTGATTGCCGCACGCCGCGGCGAAGGTCGGCTAGCCTGTCGGGTTGATGCGCGTCCGCACGCTCGTCGCGGTCCTCGCACTGGCCTTCGCGCCTGCGGCAACGCCGCGCCTCGCGTACGCGGCTCCCCCCGGCGGACCCGCGCCGACCGCCGCGGATCTCGCCACGGCGAAGAAGCTCTTCCAGACGGGGCTGAAGCTCTACAACGAGGGCTCCTACCGCGAGGCGCTCGCGTCGTTCGAGAAGGCGGACGCCATCGCTCCGCGGGCGAGCCTCCAGCGCAACATCGCCCAGTGCCACCGCGACCTGAAGGAGTTCGCCGAAGCGTACGACGCGTACGGCGTGCTCCTCGCGAAGTTCGGGAGTTCGATGAGCGCGGCGGACAGGCGGTCGGTGATGCGCGCGATCGAGGAGCTCGGAACGCTCACGGGCGGCGTCCGCGTAACGGTGACCGAGCCGGCTGCGACGGTGACCATCGACGATCGCGACGTCGGGACGACGCCGCTGCCGGCGCCCCTGCGCGTCAACCTGGGAGCGCACGTCGTCACGGTTCACAAGGCGGGGCTCGAGCCGATCCGCAAGGAGGTCCGCCTCAGCGGAGGCGACGAGGTGACGGTCGGCGGCTCCATGCGGCCGGAGGTTACGACCGGGCACCTCGTCGTGAACGCGCCGCCTGGCACGAAGGTGGAGGTCTTCGTGGACGGGGCCGACGTCGGGCCGGCGCCGTGGGAGGGCGACGTGAAGCCGGGCGCGCACGTCGTCGAGTCGAAGGGGCCGGGCGAGTTCTCGGCGCCGCGGACGATCGAGGTCCCGCGCCACGAGCGCATCGAGCTCGCGCTGGAGCTCGCGTCGTCCGCGGGGCGCGTGCAGATCGACGCGCACATCGCCGACGCGGCGGTCGCCATCGACGGCAAGGAGGTGGGCAAGGGCGTCTGGGAAGGGACGCTCCCGGCGGGAGAGCACACGCTCGTCATCGAGGCGCCAGGGTACCGGCCTTACACGCGCCCGTTCCTCGTGCACGCCGGGGAGACGTTCGTCGAGGACGCGCGGCTCGAGAGCGTGACCGGCGAGGCCCCGCCGCGTTACGAGGGCCTCTACTCCGGGCTCGCGTTCTTCGGGTTCGCGACGCCGACCGGCGCGTCGAACGGTCTCGCGAAGGATTGCCCGGGGGCGCCGTGCACGACGTCGAGCCCCCTCGGCGCGGGGCTCGGCGTGCGCGTCGGGTATTCGTTCGGGTGGATCGCGGTCGAGGGCCTGGCGTTCGGGTCGTATGACCATTCGAGCGGGACGGACACGTACGGGGCGGGACCATCGGGCGTCGCGCGCGACGAGAGCTACGAGTTCCACCGCTTCGGCGGCGGCGTGGCGGTGGGAGCGAGGGTGGCGAGCAAGGACCCCCACCTCCGGTTCACGGGCGCGCTCCTCGGAGGCTTCGCGACGATGGGCACGATCTTTCGCCAGGACGCGTCGACGCCCGACGGCGCGAGCACGTCGGAGCAGACGTCCGGGACGCAGTCGTACACGGCGCCGCTCCTCGCGATGGACGCGGGAGTGCTCGTCGGCTGGGCGAACGGCGCCAAGCTCCACGTCTCGCTTCTCACGATGCTCCAGTTCGTCGGGGGCCCGGTGTACGCGCCGGGCTTCGGCACCACCAACCTCGCGACGGGCACGTTCACATCCCCCGCCCTCTCCGTCGCGCAGGGGACGCAGGTCTTCCTCGGCCCGATGCTCGGCTTCGACTTCGGCCTATAGCCGCGCGCGCGTCGCCCACGCGAGCGGAGCCGCCGCGGCCCGGAGCGTCGCGCGCTTCACCGCACGCACGGCGGAGGAAGGCGAGGGCACGCGGAGATCCCGTCCGAGGTCGACGAGGATGCGATCGACGCACTCCATCGCGCTCGCGGCGGCGAGCTCGGTCCCCACGCCGCGAGCGCCGGCGTTGCATCCGGCGAGGTAGAGCCCCCGGAGGGGCGTCCACACGGGCGGGCGGCGCGGGCCGACCTGGTCGGGCGTCTGCGCCGTCGAGACGGCGGGGCCGAACTCCTTTCCGATCCACTTCTCGATGAAGGCCACCGAGAATCGGTCGACGAAGACGGTGTGCTCGTCGAGGCCGGGAACCACGCGCCGGATGGCCTCCATCATCGCGCCCTCCCACGCGCGGGCGTCGTCGCGGAGAGGAACGTCCGACGTCGGGGCGACGGCGCAGACGGTCAAGAGCTGGTGGCCGGGAGGCGCGAGCGAGGCGTCGAAGTTCGACGGGACCGGGCAGTAGAACGGGACGACGGGCGGGATCTCGCCGTGCTCGAGCGCGGCGAACATCGCCTTGATGTCCGCCGTGGTGACGCGCGCGAAGTCCATTCCGTCGGCGACGCCCCCGACCCCGCCGACGATCGAGCCCGCCGCGACGAGCGGGCGGTCGAGCCCGATCTTCGCCTGGACCGCGATGTACGAGCCGCGCAGCTTGCGGACACGGTCGACGTAGTCCCGAGGGAAGTGCTGCTCGCCGACGAGGCCCGCGACGGTGGTCCGCAGGCTCGACGTCGAGACGACGATGTCCGCCGGGAGCCTCGTGCCGTCCGAAAGCTCGACGCCGCGCACCCGGCCGCCCTCGACGACGACGCGGCGCACCCCCGTGCCCACGCGAACCTCCGCGCCGAGCTCCTTGGCGAGCCGAACGTAGGTCGACGGGATCGCGATCGCGCCGCCCTTCGGGTACGAGAGCGCGTTGTCGCGCGCCATCCGGCGGAAACACCAGAGCGCCTCGCCCGCGCTCACCTGCCAGTAGGGCAGGATGAAGTAGAGCCCGAGGAGGAACCCGAAGACGCCGAGCGTCGCCGCGTGCGACGTGAACTGCTCCACGAACTCCTCGAGGGTGCGGCCGTTCCAGGCGTCCACCTCGTCGTCGCTCATCGTGAGGACGTGGGCGAAGAGGCGAGCCGCGCGCATCGCCTCGCGCCAGGGGAGCTGGAGCGCGCGTGCGATCTCGATGCAGAAGCGCGGCATCCGCGCGAGGTCCGCGGGGACGGGAACAGAGACGACCCCGGCGTGGGGAGGAACGGCGGGGAAGCGGATCTCCGAGATGTCGCGCGTGCGCACGAAGTGAATCGCGCCGTCGTGCCCCGCGCGGCGCAGGACGTCGCCGAGCGGGCCCTTGTCGCCCCGGCTGAACATGTGCGTGCCGATGTCGACGTGGAACCCGCGCTTGTCGTATCCCGAGCACGAGCCGCCGATGCGGCGGTTCTTCTCGACGAGCGTGACGGGGATGCCGGCGAGCGCGAGGAGCAGCGTCGCGGCGGTGCCCCCGATTCCCGAGCCGACGACGATCGCACGCGGACCCATGGCTCTGGGCGGCTCAGGCAGCGAGGAGATCGTAGAGCGCGCGAGGGCTCGTTATAGCGCGCGAGCACATGGCGACGAGGCGGCGCACGTCGACGTGACCGTCGACGGTGGTCACGGCCTTGACCGAAGCGATCGTGCGCGGGGTCTGCTTGCGGAGGCGCTTCATGAGCGCGTCGCGCAGGCCCTGCTCCGGGAACGGAGGCAGCTCGCCGAGGACGCCCTCGTAGTGCGCGTACATCGTGTCGAGGACCTCGGCGAGGTCGATGTCGAGCGCGTTCATCGGATTGACGAGGTCGAAGGCGGCGACGAGCAGCACGATGGTGGTGGCCAGATGCTTGGCCATGATCTCGCGCCGGTTCTTCACGAGCTGCGGGTAGACCTCGACGAAGAACCGCTGCCCCGCGGCGATGTGGCGCGACTCGTCGCGACCGATGAGCGCGAGCACCTTGCGTACGGTCTCGTCCTTCGCGACGTGGTTGATCTTGTGGAAGATCTGGTTCGCGAGGTGCTCGCCGATGACGTTGATGCTCGCCATCATGAAGGCGGGGTCGTCCTCGTCGATGACGCCGAACGAATAGAGGAGGCGCACCCACGGGCTCGGCGGGGGCATGGGCCGCCCGGTGATCTTCGGGATGAGTCGCCGGAGCGCGTCGTAGTGCTTGGCCTCCTCGAGCGCCTGCTCGGCGAAGTAGAACTTCGCCTCCTCGCTCTTCACGCGCGTCGAGAGCAACGACGCCCCGGTGACGGCCGTCTTCTCGCCCGGGCAGAGGAACCCGAGCATCGCCGCGATGGCCTCCGCGTACTCGGGGTCCTCGCGGACCGGCTCGTCCCACGCGACGGCCGTCGGGACGGCCCAGAACGACTTCTGCCCGAGCTCGTAGATGTCCCACCCCTTCCTGTTGGGGTGCTCGCCCGTGGTGTCGAAGACGCCGCCTCCGAAGACGACGGAGCGCCACGACATCGACGCGGTGTCGCGGACGCTCGAGGGATCCTTCCGGGCCATCGCCTGCTCCTCGCGTGAGAGATCGTGGCACCGATCATCGTAGCACCCACGCGCGCGCCGACCGCGACGCTACCGGCTCGCGCCGCGACGGCGAACGCGACCGGCGCATCCGTCACTGTGCGACGCAGATGTTCCCGGGGCTGAGCTCCTCGTAGCAGCAAAGCCCGGCCGAGCAGGTCCCGCTGAAGCAGAACGTGATGTTTCCGCTCGCTACCTCGGCCGCGGCCTCGAACGCGTACTTCGCGTTGCTCCCGCACTGCCCGCCCGTCGTCGAGCCCGTGTCCGGCGTGCCCGTGTCGACCACCCCGGTATCGACGACGCCCGTGTCGACGCTCGTGCCGGAGTCGGTGAAGCCGCCGGAGTCGCTCGAGGTGCCGCCGTCGTCGCCGGTGCTCGCCTCCGGATCGACCGCGCCGTCGTCGCCCTGCGCCGCATCCGCTCCGGTCGAGGTCTCGGGCTGAGCGCTTGCCGTATCGCGTCCCCCGGTGTCGTGCGAGCCGGAGTCGACGGGCTGCGTCGACGGTCCGTCGACCGCGCCGCCGGCGTCGTCACCGTCCCCGACGTCGTCCGAGAGATCGCCTCCGTTCGCGCACGCGACGAACAGAAGTCCCAGTGCGACGAAAGCAACCGCGCGACCTGCGTTCATGCTCGGCTCCGACCGGGCTGAAACATACGGTCGGAGGCGGCCCCTCCTCGTCTCGATCGAGCCTCACCGAGGGGAGCGGATCATCGAGGGGGGAAGCGTCAGGAGCGTGCGTATGACGACGTCCGCGGCGGCTGCGGCGGCGTTCCGGTGGTTCGCCCGCCACTCGTCGCGCGCCGACGATCCGACGCGGTTGGCGACGCCGAGAGCTGCGGCGAAGGGCACCCCGCGCGCTGCACACGCGGCGGCGACTCCGTGGGCTTCGAGGTGCTCGATGGCCGCCGTGGTCGCGCGCGCGATTCGCGACGCGGCGCCGTCTTCGATGGTGATCGCGAGGGTGGTTGCGACGTCGCCTTCGAGCGCACCTTCACGTACGAGGGCGTCGGTCACGGCGGTGTGGGTGTCGGCGAGCACGGACATGGGCTCCGGGAACTGTGCGAGGCCGTCGACCACCGAGGGAGCGGCCAGGCGCGAGCGTCGAGGGGCGACGACGCGCCCGAGGTCGATGCCAGCCTCGCGGTACGCGCCGCACGTCCCGAGCAGGATCGCGAGGCGAGGCTTTTCCTCGGCCAGCTGCATCGCGGCCCCGGTCGCGGCGACGGGCAGGCCGATCCCCACGATGCGCGCGGCGACGTCGAGGCCGCCGAGCCGCGCGCGCATGCCGTCGCCCAGCACGCGCCGGAGAGGCGCGAGCTCCGGGTGGAAGGCAGCGAGGAGGATGACGTCGCAGCTCACGGAAAACCCGCCAGGTCGAGGTCTCCTGGCGGTTCGAGGCGTTACCCGCAAATGGGGCGACTCTCCACCCTGCTCTTTCGTGCAGCAGAGCGCCTTGCCACCCACGGCTCGGCCGACTAGCGTTACGGAGACACGCGATGCGCCTCCTCCTCGTCGCCCTGCTCCCGCTCGTGCCCGTACTGGCCGGGTGCGCCGGTACCGTCGGCGGGAACGCGGACGGGGTGGACGCAGAGGCGACGGCAACGACGAGCGCCGTCGTCGAGGTCGAGCGTACCACCGGTGCGGCCGAGGGGTCCCGGGCCGAGGCGAGCGCGCGGTTCGTGCGGGTGACCGCCCCCTCGTCCGTCAACGACGCCCTGCGCGTCATCGGTGCCTCGGTCGATCTTCCGGCGCGGGGGACGTGCGCGACGATCGCCTCGCTCGGCGACACGGCCATGGCGCCGGCGTCGCTGGTCGAGCTGCTCGACGTCGGCGAGGTCACGTTGCAGGCCGACGGCGCCGAGACGCGGCTGTCGGCGCGGCAGCTGCCCGACGTGACGGACGTCGTCAGCGGCGTCGTCTACTCCCGCGCGGCCGAGCCTTCGCTCCTGCCGGCCGGCACCACCTACGCCGTCCACGTCGCGGGCGGACGCGGGCTCGAGCCGATCGACGCGACCGCCGTGGCCCCGGGCGATCCCGACGACGTGCGCATCACCGGCGAGGACGTGCCGGGCGCGCTGATCGCGACCGGCTCGACGATCGAGCTCTCCTGGAGCACGCCGAGCTACGCAGCGAACGACGACGTCGTCTACGTGGACGTGCGCCCCAACGGCGTGCGGTGCACGATGGACGGCGCGGGCCGCGGCTCCGTCTCGACGCTCTTCTTCGACGACGCGGGCACGCTCGTCGTCCACCGGCTGCACCGTCAGGCCCTCGTCGCGCGCGGCGTGGATTCGGGCGAGATCCGCTTCGACTTCGCGCGGACCGTCTCCTACGTCCGCCGCTAGGCGGGCTCGCAACGCGAGATGCGCGCAGTCCGCCTCGCCCGGCTCGTGGCCACCACGATGGCCGGGGCGGGCGTCGCGCTCGCCGCGAGCGCGATGGGACAGCCCCCACCGCGCCACAAGCGCCCGCCCATCGCGCCGCCCACGCCGACGACGAGGCCCGGGAGCGCCGCGGCAGCCGCGTACCTTTCCGGCAAGCAACCTCTCGTCGGGTGGCATGCGCCTTCGACCCGGCCCTTCGCGCGCGACGCCGCCGGACGCCCGATGCTCACGCTGACGACGATCAACCACGGGGAGACCCTGTCCATCCCCTCCTCGTCCGAGTCGGGCGAGTTCGCCTCCGTCGATCTCGACAGGCTGGCGCACCTGCTCCGCGCCGCCAGCGGTGACGAGCACCCGGTGGATCCCCGAACCCTGTCGCTCGTCTACCGGATCGAGACGCACTTCGGCGTGCCCGAGGTCCGCGTCGTCTCGGGCTACCGGGTGCCGAAGCCTGGCTCGCACTCGAACCACGGCAAGGGCCGGGCGATGGACATGATCGTGCCCGGCGTGGCGGACGCGGAGATCGCGCGGTTCGCGCGGGAGATGGGCTTCGTGGGCGTCGGCGTCTACCCGACGAGCCAGTTCGTACACGTCGACATCCGCCCGCGGAGCTATTTCTGGGTCGACTTCAGCGGGCCGCGCATGAGAAACCGCGAGCGCGGCATCCTCGGAGACCTGGCGGCCAGGAGCGACGCCGCGGCGCTGGCGCGCGGTCAGGCAGCCATCGAGCCGTACGGCATCGCGAGCGACGTCGACGCGGCCCTGCGCGCCCGTGGAGTCTCGTCGACGACGGCCGCCGACGAGGACGAGGACGACGAGAACTGAAGGGCGGGTATGGATCCCGACGTCGACGAGCTCGTGCGCCAGGAGCGCCTCCACGAGGCAGCGACGACGGCGAGCGCCCGCGGCGACCCGCGCCTCGCGAGCCACCTCTTCGAGAGGGCGTGCGAGTGGAGCGCAGCCGCCCGCGAGTCGCTGCGCGCGGGTGACGGCGCGCGGGCGCTCGAGATGGCCGCCGAGGCCGGCGACGACGAGCTGGCCGACGCCGCCGTGGATCTCGTGCCATCGGAGGCACGCGAGTCGGTTGCCGCGCGCCTGGTGGCACGGGGGCGTGATCGCTGGGCGGCGACGCTTCTCGAGAGGGCGGGACGAGCGACCGAGGCAGCGAGACTTTGGGAGCGGTGCGGCCGATGGACGCACGCTGCGGGTCTCCTCGAGAAGGCGGGCGACGCCGCCGGCGCGGCGCGCGTGCTCGAGTCGGCGCTCCGGCGCACTCCCGACTCCTGGGACGTCGCGACGGCCCTCGGCGCGCTCTTCGCGCGTTTCGGAAAGCATGCGGCCGCGGTGCGTGTTCTCCAACACGTCCCGCCGAACGCGGCCGAACGACGCGAGGCGCTCGTCCACCTGGCCTCGTCGCTCGAGCGCCTCGGCCTGCAGCGCGCAGCGCAGGACGCGGCCTCGGAGCTCACGGCGCTCGGCGGCGCGACTCCCGGCTCGACGCGCAGACCCTGGCCCGAGGTGCACGCGCACCTCTTCGGGAGGTACGAGGTCGTCCACGAGGTGGCGTCATCGGCGAGTGCTCGCGTGCTCGAGTGCGTCGACGTCGTTCGTGGCGAGCGCGTCGCCGTCAAAGTGTTCGCCGCGTGGGACACCCGAGGGGCTGGGCGCGACGCGCTGGCGCGCTTCGAACGAGAGGTCCGCACGATGCGGGCGCTCGACCACCCGAGCATCGTTCCCTACCGCGACTACGTCGCGGAGGGGCCCGCCATCGTGCTTGCGTGGATGGCTGGGGGCACCCTCGAACGGATGCTCGCCGGCACGGGCGCCCTCGCCCCCGCACGCGCGGTCGAGATCGCGTCGGGCCTCCTCGCGGCGCTGGGCGAAGCTCATCGCGTCGGCATCCTGCACCGCGACGTGAAGCCGGCGAACGTGCTCTTCGACGACGCGGGAGGCGCGCGGCTCAGCGACTTCGGCGTCGCCCACCTCGGCGACGTGTCCACGACCGCAACGGCCGCCGTGTTCGGCACGCTCGCATACATGAGCCCCGAACAGCGCGAGGGGCGGCCCGCGACCGCGCGCAGCGACGTCTTCTCGGTCGGTACGATGCTCCGCGAGATGATCACCGGCGAGCGGCCGTCCCCGGGCGATCCCCCTCGCCGTGCGCCGAGCGACGCCCACGGGGAGCTCGGCGAGGCGCACGACGCAATCGTGGCGAGGCTCACCGCGCAGGATCCGCAGCAGCGCCCGGCGGATGCGTTCGAGGCCCGCGCCCTCCTCGCGACCGTCGTGTGGCCCGTGACGATCGACGCGTTCGCGGCGGCGGGACAACCCGAGTCGCGCTCGAGCGTCCATCCCGAGGGCGCGCGCCTCGAGGTCGCGCCCTCGGGCGGCTTCGCGGATCGCTGGACGGGCCGCCGCATCGGGCTCCTCCCCGCGACGCCGACTGCGCTTGCGCGAGCGCGTGCGTTCGCGGAGCTCGACCACCCGGGACTGCAGACGGTGCTACGCGTCGACGCGGCCGGGAGCGTCCTCTGGGTCGACGCCGACGCGGGTCGCCCGCTCGCACGCAAGCTCTCGCCCGGAGAGCGCACGCACCTGGCATCGGCGCTCCATGCGCTGCACGCCCGCGGCCTGGTGCACGGCCGCGTCGACGCGAGTCACGTCGTCGTCGGCGAATCCGGCGTCGTGCTGCTCTTCACGGACGCCCCCGATGGGGCTTCGTCGTCCGAAGGCGACGACGGGGCGCTGTCGCGGCTCTGACGCGGGCCACGCGCGCGGGCGGCGAGCACGAGGACCACTGCAGTGAGGACGACGGCGGCGCCTACCGCGCTCGTGGGGCCGAAGTGTTCCCCGGCGACGAGCGTCCCGAGGAGCACGGCGACGACGGGGTTCACGTAGGCGTAGCTCGTTGCAACGGCCGGTCGGGTCGTCGCCAGCAGATGCGAGTACGCGCTGAAGCCGACGAGCGACCCGAAGACGGTCAGATAGGCAACGGCGAGGCTTGCACGCAGCGTGAGCGCCGCCGGAGCGTGCTCGTGCATCGCGACGCTCACGAGCGCCATCGCCGCTCCTCCTCCCAGCATCTGCGACGCGGTCCGCATCATGCCGCGCGCGAGGGGAAGGCGCTGGCTCGCGACGGAGCCGAGAGCCCACCCCATGGGCGCGAGCAGCGCAGCGGCCGCACCGCCGGGGCTCGCGCGCAGCTCGCCCCCCAGGTTCAGCACGACGACGCCGGCGAGCCCGAGGAGAACTCCGCCTACCTCGCGCGCCGTCGTCGCGCCCCCGAAGATGCGGGCGTAGACGGTGACCCAGAGCGGCATGGTCGCGACGAGGACGGACGCGAGCCCCGAGGAAACCGACTGCTCGGCCACGTTGACCAGGCCGTTGCCGACCACGAAGAAGAGCACCCCGGTCGCGAAGCCCGACGCCCACTCGACCGGCCGGGGCGCCGCGTATCCCCGCGCCCTCGCGAACGCGAAGAGGATGGCGCCCGCCGCGAGGAACCGTATTGCGCCGAGGAAGAACGGCGGGAACCCCTCGAGGGCGATGCGTATCGCGAGGTACGTCGATCCCCACACGACGCAGACCACCGCATAGGCCACGAGAGACGACCGCTTCATGGGAGCGCGCGAAAGGATGACGCTGGAGGGGTGTGCGGAACAGATTCAGATGGTCCATAGTGAGACCAGCACAGTGCGCCTGCCCTCGTACTGTGCTCGTCGTCCGACGGGCGGCTGTATCTGTGGCGGGCGGGCCTCTCGATCCATGGATGATGGATGGCTTCGACCGCTCGACACCTCTACGAAGACCTCGCCGACGACCTCGCGGCCCTGATGGCCAAGGGGACGCTGCGCGCAGGCGACCGCCTTCCGTCGGTCCGTGCGCTCAGTGACCAGCGCGGCGTCAGCATCTCGACCGTCCTGCAGGCGTATCTGCTGCTCGAGAGCCGCGGGCACGTCGAGACGCGGCCCCAGTCGGGGCATTACGTGCGCGCGACGCGCCTCTCGCTCGTACGCGAGCCGCGGGCGCCGCGGGTCTCGGCCTCGGCGACGCGTGTTTCCGTCGCGGACCTCATCGCGCGCGTCTACGGCGCGGCCCGCGAGCCCGACATGGTGCTCCTCGGCGCCGGGTACATGAGCCCCGCGCTCCTGCCCACCGAGCGACTCAACCGCGGACTGGCGACGGTCGCCCGGGCCGCGGGCGGCGCGGGGATCGCGTACGATCCTCCGCCGGGCCTTCCCGCGCTGCGCAGGCAGATCGCGCGGCGGGCGGCGGACTTCGGCGTCGCCCTCGGCAGCGACGAGATCGTGACCACGATCGGGACCATGGAGGCACTGCACCTGTGCCTGCGGGCCGTGGCACGCGCCGGCGACACGATCGCCGTCGAGTCCCCAGCGTACTACGGCGTCCTGCAACTCATCGAGAGCCTCGAGATGCGGGCGCTCGAGATCCCGTCGAACGCGGGAACCGGGATGGACCTCGCGCTGCTCGACGACGCCCTGCGCCGTCACCGCATCAAGGCGTGCCTCGTGGTGCCGAACTTCTCGAACCCGCTCGGATCGCTCATGCCCGACGAGGCGAAGGCGGAGCTCGTGAGGATGCTCGCCCGGCGCGACGTCCCCCTCATCGAGGACGACATCTACGGCGATCTCCACTTCGAGGGTGCGCGGCCGCGCCCTGCACGCGCGTTCGATCGAGACGGGCTCGTGATGCTGTGCGGCTCGTTCTCCAAGACGCTCGCGCCGGGATATCGCGTCGGGTACGTCGCCCCCGGCCGGTACCGCGACGTCGTCGAGCGACTCAAGTTCGCCCAGACGGTGGGGACGCCGACCTTGCCGCAGATGGCGGTGGCGGACTTCCTCGAGAACGGGGGCTACGAGCGCCACCTGCGGCGGCTGCGTCGCGCGATTGCCGGGCAGGTGGCGAGGGTCAGCGACGCGATCGCCGAGCACTTCCCGCCGGGCACGCGCATCTCGCGCCCCCGGGGCGGGTTCCTCCTCTGGGTCGAGATGCCGCCCGGCAAGAGCGCGCTCGATCTCCACGATCGCGGGCTCGCGCAGGGCGTCAGCGTCGCCCCGGGGCCCATCTTCTCCGCCAAGCGCCGGTTCGCGAGCTGCGTCCGCATCAGCTGCGGGTTCCCGTGGTCCGACGCAATCGAGCGCGGCATCCGCACGCTCGGCGCGATCGCGCACGATCTGTGAGCGCCGTCACGGCCCGTCGACGATCGCGTACACGAGGTCGTGCGGCTGGCCGTCGCGCTCGACACCGACGTGGATCTCGCTCGCCACGTCCAGGGACTCGAACGCCGTCTCCGCCTGATCCGGACGCTCGATCGGGAAGCCGTTCAGGCTGACCACGACATCGCCGGGCTTGAGATCGACACCCTGCCAGAAGGACGCGTCGCGCAGCGCGGCGATGCGGAACCCGTGGAACTTGCCCCCGACGAAGACCGGCTGGTCGGACAGATCGACGTGCTGGAGGAACGCGCCCAGTCCCTCCGTCACGATCTCGTGGACCGCGGCACGGCGGAGGCGGTGATCGGGGGCCGCGATCGCCGCGGGCGGCGCCGCCGGACGCGCCGCCGCGGGCGAGGAGACGGACCCGGAGGGCGAACCGCCGCAGGCGGCGAGCGCGAAGGCGGAGGCCACGAGCGACGACGTGAGCGCGGTGCGCATGGGGGGAAGCTGCCTCGCGGGAACCCCCCGATGCAAGTTTCCGGCGATGCGGTCCGAGGTTCGGGGCTGGAATTGAGACGCGCGCGCAGGCTCGACCATGGCAGACCTGACCCCACCATGATCGCTCGCCTCGCCTCCCTCGCGTCGCTCGCCGTCGTCACCCTCGCCGTCGCCTGCAGCGGCAGCAGCTCGTCCCCCCCGGAAGGGAGCCCCGACGGGGGTTCGGGGGGGGCCGACGCCCACGGCAGCAGCAGCAGCGGGAGCAGCAGCGGCGGAGGCAGCAGCAGCGGCTCGAGCAGCAGCGGGTCCAGCAGCGGCAGCAGCAGCGGATCGACGTCGAGTAGCGGCGCTACGAGCTCGTCGGGCGGGAGCAGCAGCGGCGGGACCAGCAGCAGCGGAGGAACGAGCAGCAGCGGCAGCGCCAGCAGCAGCGGGGGAACGAGCAGCAGCGGCTCGTCGAGCGGGAGCTTCGTCTGCTCCGATCCGCAGGACTGCGCGAGCACGGCTGCAGGAGACGTCTGCTGCGCCACGATCCCGGTCACGGGCGGCAAGGCGCCCGACTGCACCACGGGCACGATAAGCGTCGCCTGTACCGCTGCGGCCAGCTGCAAGACGGCGCTCGGCGGCGCGACCTGCACCGGGACGCAGATCGTCCGCCTCTGCACGCAGAAGGCGGACTGCACGGAGGCCTCGGACAACGAGTGCTGTACGTTCACGCAGGACGGGGGCTCGATCTCGTTCTGCGCGAACGCCATCGTCGGCGCCGTCGCCGGAGCCACCTGCCAGTAGCGCTCAGCGTGCGCGGTCCGTGAGCCACTCGGCCACGTCGCGCACCACCCGGACGCGTTCGGGCTCGTGCAAGAGGTCGTGCGCGAGCCCGTCGTACACGTAGAGCTGCTTGTCGACGCTCGAGGCGCGCCCGAAGAACCGCCGGCTGCCCTCGGACGGCGTCACGACGTCGGAAGAGCCGTGCATCGCCAGGAAGGGCACGGTGAGCTCCCGCGCGCGCGCGTCGACGTACTCCATCGCGTCGAGGAGCTCCTTCGCGGTGCGGGCGGGCGCCGGCGACTGGTGAACGAGGCCGTCGCGGAGGGTATCCTCGACGGTGGCCCGGTCGCGCGAGGCGCGGCGGACGTCGAGCTGGAAGATGCGTGCGCGCGGGGCCAGCGCGGAGAGAAGGCGCGTCGCGCGAGCCTCGGTGGGCTCGCTTCCGGCGCGGAGCGCGGCGCCGCTGAGGACCACGCCTCCGACCGGAGGGCGTCGTGCGATCGTCCAGGCAGCGGCGATCGTGCCGCCCATTCCCTGCCCGAAGACGAACACCGGGACGCGCTTCTCGCGCGCCCGGACGCATCCGACGACGGCGTCGAGGTCGTTCACGTAGTCCTCGAACGTGTCGACCCAGGCCCGCGAGCCGCCGCTGTGGCCGTGTCCGCGGAGATCGAACGCGTGCACGGCGAAACCCCGGGCTACGAGGCGCTCGGCGAAGACGCCGTAGCGCGCGCTGTGGTCCTTGAGCCCGTGGACGATCACCACCGCGGCGCGCGGGGAGAAGCAAGGTCGCCACCACTGCGCGTAGAGCGTGACGCCGCGCGCCACCGGCACGGTTCCCTCCCCGTGTCGAGCGTGATCGGCTCGTGGGGATCGTCGTCGGCCGGATCGCCGTCGGCGGCGTGCCGGTGCGCCATGCGCCTCACTGCCGCCAATCCACCGAGCGCCATGGACGAATCCCTGGGGTGCAGCGACGCCGAGAAAATCGCCCGCGCGACGGGACGCGCGCTTCCGTGCATGCGTGCGGGGGGAGCGGTGCGGGCCAAGAGAGCGCGCTCCGTCCCGACGCCGGTTGCGGGACCGTCGTCGGGCTTTCGTCCCGACGCGCGGGCAAGCACACCTACAGCAGGGTCCGTGCCCGGGCGAGTGGCGGCCGTCGCGGCCCGCGTCCGCGTGGGCACGGACGCGAATCCGCGGAGTTGCGCCTCCTCGTTGCACCGAGGGACGAATTCGACCGCAGCACCGGCTGGGGTATCGAGGTCCCAGTCGGGCGGCGACCGATCCAGGCGTCAGTCGAACGCGCGGTCGTACGCCGCCCAGACGAGCTCGTGCACCTCGTCCACCGTGCCCGACGCGTCGACGACGACGATCCGATCCTTCGGGAGGTGCTTGGCGAGATCCCGGTAGAAGACGGCGAGGGCGCGCTGCACCTCGTTCTGCTCGTAGAGCTGCGCCTGCTCGCCGCGACGCGCCCGGCGGTCCGCAGCCACGTCCGGGGGTAGGTCGAGGACGACGGTGATGTCGGGGCGACGGACGTACCGGTTGAGCGAGCGGATCCACTCGACGGCTTCCTTCGACTCGGCGCCGCTGGACACGCTCTGGTACGCGAGGCTCGACGCGTCGTACCGATCCGAGACGACGACGCCGCCCTCGTCGACGAAGGGCTGGATCTCGCTCTCCACGTGGTCCATGCGATCCGCCGCGAAGAGGAGCGCCATCGTCGCCCAGCCCGGCGCGCGGCCGCCCGGCACGATCACGCGGCCCGTGAGAACCTGCCGTACGAGGACGCCGACCGGGCCGTCGCTCGGCTCCCGCGTGGAGCGAACGGGCACGTGGGCGGCGCGGAGCCGATCGGCGAGTCGGGCAACCTGCGTCGTCGTTCCCGACCCGTCGATACCTTCGAGCACCACGAACCTTCCGCGCTTGGCCATCGCGGCACCGGTTAGCGCACCTGAAGCTCTTGGGAAATACCCGGCACGCCGGAAAGCCTACGGCGCGCCAGGTCCGCCCGGAGGAGGAGAGTCCTCGCCGAGGACGGTGTTGTCGATGAGCCGCGTCTTCCCCACGCGGCACGCGACGGCGAGCACGGCGCGATCGCGGACGACGGGAAGCTGGGCGAGGGACTCGGCGTCACGGACGGCGACGTAGTCGATCGACGTGGCCGACGGCTCGAGGACGGCCCGCGCGGCGCCTTCGAGCACCGCGGGATCCCGATCGCCCCCGGCGAACCGCCGGAACGCCGCCGCGAGGCTGCGCACGATGGCGAGGGCGCGTACGCGCTCCTCTGCGGAGAGGTACGCGTTGCGGGAGCTCATCGCGAGCCCGTCCGGCTCGCGGACGATCGGATGGCCGACGACGACGACCGGCAGCATCAGGTCGGTCGTCATCCGCCGCACGACGAGGAGCTGCTGGTAGTCCTTGCGGCCGAACACGGCTGTGCAGGGACCGACCGCCGAGAAGAGCTTGGCCACGACGGTCGCGACACCCTCGAAGTGCCCGGGCCGGTGCGCTCCCTCGAGGGGCTCGGTGACGCCCGAGACGCGCACGCGCGTCGACTCGCCGGCGGAGTACATGATCGCAGCGGCGGGAGCGAAGACGAGATGAGCGCCGGCCTCCGCGAGCTTTCGGACGTCCCCCTCGAGGTCGCGTGGATACCGCGTGAAGTCCTCGCCGGGCCCGAACTGCGTCGGGTTCACGAAGATGGAGGCGACGACGAACCGTGCGTGGCGCGCGGCCTCCGCGACGAGAGCGAGGTGGCCGGCGTGGAGGGCGCCCATGGTCGGCACGAAGCCGACGCGGTCGCCCCGGCTGCGCACCTGGTCGCATGCCGACCGCAGCTCCGCGGGCGTCTGGACGATCGAGAGCGTCATGGGACGAGGAAACTATCGCGGATCGTCCGGTCCGTTGGTAGGCTCTCGGGCCGCTCGCGGAGAGCGACCATGGCCGTGGCCGTATCCTTCCTTTCGCGGCGCCTCGCGCCGGCCGCCCTCGTGGGGGCGCTGCTCGTGGCCTGCGGTGCGCGCGGGCCGCTCGACATCACGGTCATCGAGGAGGCTCCGGCGGACGCGGACGTGGACGGCCCGGGCGTCGACGCCGGCGTGGATGCGTCCGAGGCGGGCCCGGGGGACGGCAGCGCAGACGCCGCGGATGCCCCCGACGAGGGCGCGCCGGGCTTCGACGGCGGGCCCATCGTCAACTGCGGGTCGTGCGTCATCCAGAACTGCGGCGGCCAGCTGCTCACGTGCGTCGAGTCGACCACGTGCAGCGCCGCGCTCCAGTGTGTCGTCACCACCTGCCTCTCGGGCGGGACGCCGGACCCCACCTGCGTACTCGGGTGCGCGAACGGGGACGCGACGGCGCTCGGGGATCTCGTCGGCGCGTTCGAGTGCATCATCGGCACGTGCGGCGCGCAGTGCACGAGCGTGCTGAGCGGCCTCGGTGGTCTCGGAGGAGGAGGAGCCGGGGGTGGCGGCGACGGGGGCTGAGCTGCGTCGATTCGCGTCGGCGCTCGGCATCGTTCTCGGCGTGCTCGTCCCGATCGGCGCGGCCGGCGCCGAACCTGCCGACAGCGCGGTTCGGGCAGCGCGGCAGCTCTTCGTCGACGCGGAGCGCGACGAGGACGGCGGTCGCTGGGCGGACGCCCTCGAGAAGATGCGCCGAGTGCTCGAGGTGAAGCGGACCGGCGGCGTCGAGTACCACATCGCCCTGTGCGAGGAGCACCTCGGCCAGGTCGCCGCGGCCCTCGACGACTACACTGCAGCGCAGGGGCTCGCGCGCGAGGAGAACGCGCACGACGTCCTGCGTCTCGTCGGAAAGCGCATCGACGATCTGGGGCGGCGCGTACCGCGCCTGATACTCCGGATCGCGCCCGAGGCTCCGGACGCGGTGGTTACGCTCGACGGCGCGAAGATCCCGCTCGCCCTCGTGGGAACGTCCATCCCGGTCGACCCCGGCGACCACCACATCGAGGTAACCGCGCCGGGTCGCACGCCCGCGTCGAAGACGGTCACGCTGCACGAGCGCGACGCAGTGACCGCAGAGTTGACCCTCGCCGTCGCGCCAGCCGCGCAGCCTCCCCCTTCCCCACCCGTGCCCGCGCTCCCCCAACCGGCGACTCCTCCCGCGACGAGCGAGACCGTCCCTCCACCCCTGCGGCCCGAGTCCTCCGGGCAAGCCCACACCGCCGCGTGGCTCGCGACCGGGGGAGCAGCTCTCCTCATCGTGGGCGGCGTGGGCGCCTACGCGCTCGCGGGGAGCGCGCACGACTCGGGGCGCGCGAGCTGCGCGCAGGAGGTGACCACCGCGGCGGGTGCCTGCGACGGGAAGAAGAACGCGGTCCGGACGTGGGACTTCACCGCGGCAGGCGCGTGGATCGGCGCGGCCTCACTGGGCGCGGTCGCCGTCGTCTTCTGGGCCCAGCCGCCGGCCCAGGCCAGCGCCTCGGTGGGCCTCTCCCTCGGCCCGGGCACGCTCGGCCTCGCGGGGCGGTTCTGACGATGCGCCGCGGAACGGCCGCCGCCCTCGCGGCGCTCTCGCTCGCCATGGGCGTCACCATGGGAGCCTGTGTGGACCTGTTCCACGCAACGAGCGACATCCTGACGGCGTGCGAGCTCGATGCGTCGACGCCGGGCTGCACCGCGCCGGACGCGGGCTCCGATGCCCGGCAGGCCACGGACTTCTGCTCTTGGGACTCCACGACGGCGCGCGCCAACGCGGAGCACGCGTGCGCCTGGCTCGGCGCCTGCGAGTCGCCGCTCGGCTCCAACGCCTACGGCTCCTGCATGTTCCAGGCGCTCCTCACCTACGACTGCGGCGTCAACCCGAGCCACCCGGCGCGGGGCAAGACCCACGCAGCGTGGGACTGCCTCTGGCGCGCGCAGTCGTGCTCCGACATCGAAGCGTGCGTCTTTCCGTCGGGCCGGGAGTCGTGCGGCAACTCCGGCGGCACCGCGTGCGGCATCGCCGGGAGCGACGGCGGTCCGAGCGATCTCGACACGCGCATCGAGTGCCTGAACGGCGCGACGAACGGCGAGAGCTGCGCGATGTGGGGGCAAACCTGCTTCCCGACGGACGCCGGCGCGTTCTGCCGCGCCTCGTCGACGTCCACGCTCGGTACGACGTGCTACGAGTGCGACGGGACGGTCCTCCACGAGTGCTCGGCCGACGCGGGCGACTTCGGGATCGACTGCGTCGACTACGGGGCCGGTACCTGCGGCGGCTTCCCCGCCGGCGATGCCGGATGGCTCGCGTGCGTGCCGTCCGGCGACAGCGGGACGTGCCCCGCGAGCAAGGACGTGACGTGCACCGCCGGCATCGCCAGGTCGTGCCCGGCGGGTCTCCCGGAGGCAATCGACTGCGGGGATCTCCTCCAGAGCGCAGCCGCGTGCAATGCCGGGGCGCTCGCGACGACCGACTTCGACTGGACGAGCCCCTGCTTCGTCCCCCTGCCCGAAGGCGACGACGCCGGCGATGCCGGTCCGTGCGCGGCGTCGTGCAGCGGGAGCCAGCTGACCGACTGCTACCGCAACGCCCGATTCGAGCTGGACTGCCACGAGGCGGGCCTCGGGGCGTGCCACATGGTCACGACCGACATCGGAGCGCAGACGCGGCCGGCGTGCGGGGCGCCGTGAGGAGCGAACTACCAGACATGCGGGATCAGCCTCCACCGCGTCTTCTCACGGTCGACCGCGTATCCCGCGCGCCTCTTCGAGAGGAGGCGCCGCCCGGCATCGTGAACGGGGCATCCTGTCTGCTCCGAAGCCGCCGCGCGGGGTCGGACGCCCCGACGAACCGGGGCGGTCCCCACGGGATGACGGGCGCGCGCGAGGTCCTTGGTCGTGGTGCGAGAGTTGCGTAGCGCGGGCCGCGATGACGTCTCGCTTGCTCCTTCCGCTCGCGGTGCTCGCCGTTGCTGGTGTCGGCTGCCAGACGTCGCAGGCGGCGCCGGAGCCCGCCGGGGCGCAACCCCCTCCCGGCGAGGTCTGGCTCTCGCAGCAGCAGGTCGCCGACGCGAAGATCGAGGTGAAGCCGGTCGCCAAGCAAGACGTGGACGACACCATCCTCACGAGCGGACGCGTCGCGCTCGACGATCTGCGCTCCGGTCACGTCTTCACGCCGGTCACGGGACGCGTCGTGAAGATCACGGCGCAGCTCGGCGAGCGGGTGAAGAAAGGGCAGCCTCTCGCGACGATCGAGTCGCCGGACATCGGCAACGCCGTCAGCGACGTGCACAAGGCGGAGGCGGACCTCATCGCCGGGCAGCACGACTACGAGCGCAAGAAGGAGCTCCTCGAAGAGAAGGCCGGCTCGGCCGCGGACCTCGAGGCGGCGGAGGACAGCTATCGCAAGGCCAAGGCCGAGGTCGAGCGCGCACGTCAGAAGCAGGCCCTTCTGCGGGTCGGCGGCATGGACGCGGTCACGCAGACGTACACGCTCACCTCGCCCATCGACGGCGAGGTCCTGATGCGCAACATCAACCCGGGCATCGAGGTCCAGGGTCAATACAGCGGCGGCGCCACCCAGGAGCTCTTCACGATCGGCGAGCTCGATCGTGTCTGGGTGCTCGCCGATCTCTACGAGATAGACATCGCGCGCGTGCACGTGGGCGCGCCCGCGAACGTGAGCGTCGTCGCGTACAAGGACCAGGTCTTCAAGGGCCAGGTGGACTGGGTGAGCGGGATGCTCGACCCGAGCACGCGGACCGCGAAGGTCCGCTGCACGTTCGACAACCCGGGCGGGCTGCTGCGGCCGGAGATGTTTGCGACCATGCAGATCGCGGTCGACCAGAGGGATGCGCTCGCGATCCCGCGCAGCGCCGTCCTGCGCCTCGGCGACTACAAGGTCGTCTTCGTCCAGGTCGGCGAAGACCCGGGGCGCGTGCGCTTCGAGCGGATGCCCGTCGAGGTGGACGAGCGGGAGTCCAGCCAGTGGCTGGAAGTGGGCCACGGCCTCGAGCCGGGCCAGAAGGTGGTCGTCAACGGGGCCACGCTCCTCTCGCAGAAGCTCTAGCCAGACCCCGATGAGCGACGGCGGCGACGACTGAGCGGTCGCCGGCCCCGTTGCCGGTATCCTGAGCTGCATGGCGCACCTATTCGCGTTTCTGCGCGAAGAGCTATTCCGGCTCTCCGACACGCCGGTATCGCTGCTCTCTATCCTCATCTTCCTCTTCGGGACTGCGGTCACGCTCATGCTCGGCCGCCTCTCCCGCAAGGGTGCGACGAGCTTTCTCGAGAAGCGGAACAACTCGGCGGGCACCAGCTACGCGGTGGGCCGCATCCTTCAGTACGTGGTCGTGGTGACCGGCTTCCTCGTCTGCCTCGACACGCTGGGCGTCGACCTCGGGACGCTCGCGGCGCTCGGCGCGATGCTGAGCGTGGGCGTCGGCTTCGGGCTGCAGAACATCGCGCAGAACTTCATCAGCGGGATCATCCTGCTCGTCGAGCGGCCCATCCAGAAGGGCGACTTCGTCGTGGTCGGCGACATCGTCGGGACGGTCATCGCGATCGAGATGCGCGCGACCAAGGTCCTCTCGCGCGACGGCGTCGCCATGATCGTGCCAAACAGCGAATTCATCAGCGGGCGGGTCTTCAACCAGAGTCACCCCACCACGCGCAAGCGCGTGCGCATCGGGGTGGGCGTGGCGTATGGAAGCGACACGACGTCGGTCCGCGACGCGCTCGTCGATGTCGCGCTGGCCCATGCCGACGTGGTGAAGGACCCTGCGCCCATCGTCCTGTTCAAGAACTTCGGCGACAGCAGCCTCGACTTCGAGCTGGCGGTGTGGCTCGACAGCCCGGAGCGCGAGCCCGTCATCATGAGCGAGCTACGGTTCGCGATCGATCGAGTCTTTCGCGAGCGGCAGATCGAGATCCCGTTCCCGCAGCGCGAGGTGCGCCTGCGAGACGGGCAAGGTAGCCCGCGCATCCCCGCGACGGGTCCTTGACCGGCCCCCGGGGTCGGGCAGCATCGCGTCGAGCGGCGTGCGCAGGAGTTCGCGGAAGCCCTGCCGGGTGCTCAGTCAGCCTCGCCGGCGCGCTGATCGAGCGCCGTCCGCTGCTCGAGCTCCACGCCGAGCGCGACGAAGCTCGTGATGCGATGCTCGAACTCGACCTCGAGCGTCTTGTGTGCCGTGAGGTCCTGGACGACGAGCACGGCGCCGACGATGGCTCCGTCCAGGCTGCGGAGCGGCGACGTGGACTGGAGGACGTTCTTGGTGGTGCCGTCGAGGCACGGGATCGCAACCTCGACGTTGTGCGACGCCTCCCCGGTGCCCAATGCTCGCGAGAGGGCGGAGTTCTCCTTGATCGCCTTCGCCTCGTGCTCCCACCACTGCAGGACCTCGCCGTACGCCTCGTTCTCGAGAGCGCTCGCGGATTCGAGGATGCGCAGCATGTGCTCGTTGGTCTGGCAGATGCGGCCCTCGCGGTCGGCGATGATCACGCCCGCCGGGAGATCGGCCAGCACCGACGACAGCTTTCGGCCCGCGCGAAGGACCTCCTCGGACTCGCGAAGCTGGCGCTCGCGCTCCTTGAGCACCTTGGTTCGATGGCGGAACGTCGCGTAGACCTCGACCTTCATCCGAAGGATGTCCGGATCGAACGGTTTGGTGAAGTAGTCGACCGCGCCGACCTCGTACCCGCGCTTGATCTCCGGATCCTGGTTGAAGACCGCGCTGATGAAGATCAGCGGGATGTCGGCGCACCCGGGCATCTTCTGGATGCGCTCGGCCGCCTCGTATCCGTTCATGATTGGCATCGCCAGGTCCATGAGGATGACGTCGATGCCGTGATCGCGCGCGAGGATGTCGATGGCCTCCTGGCCGGACTTCGCGAGGACCAGCTCGTAGTCGGTGCCGAGGACCGCGTCGAGCGCGACGAGGTTGGATGGCGTGTCGTCGACGGCGAGCACGCGCCGCCTGGGTTCGCCGGCAGGTGGGCGCTGGCTGGTTCTCATGGGCAACATCCCTCCCTGGGCGGGCATCGTGCGTCGCTCTGCAACGTACGATCGCGCGTCTCGCGTGCAAGGGAGCGACGAGCGGACAGCCCGATCATTCGACGGAAGAGGTGAGCGGCGTGCCCATGCGTGGCGTAGTGCCGCACGTTCGCGCGTCCCGCACAGGGCACACGGCTTCGGTTACAGCTTCGAGTTCTTGGGGTTGTCGAAGTCGGTGGTGACGGCCGTGTACACGAGACCGAGCTGGGTGGCGTTCGTCATGACCACGCCGAGCTCCCGGTTGTAGAGGAGCGACCCCGTCGTCATGTTCTCCGAACCGACGAACCCGCTCGTGCAGGTGCCGGTCGCGCAATCGACGAGGATCGTCTTCGCGTGGATGTAGGGGTCCGACGCGCTGCCGCCGCCGCTCGAGACGTCCGACACGAAGACCGCTACGCCGGCGTTCTTCACGTCGTTCAGAGCGGTCGTCTGGGTCGAGTCGCTGCTCCCGCCGGCCACGATCAGCCGGACCGTCACGCCTCGCCCCGCCGCGCTCACGACCGCGTCGGTGATCCCGCTCGAGTCGTCGTCGCTGAACTCCTCGTCCTCGATGTCGAGCGACTTCTTGGCGGAGTTGATGAGAGCGACGAGGTCGGGGCGAGCGTTGCTGTTCGCGACGACGAGGTCGCCCGTCGGCGCGATCGACTTCATCGCATGGTCGGCCACGAAGATTGCCTCCGCTTCCGCGACGTCCGCAACTTCGTCGTCGATGGCCAGGTACTCGCGGTTGTACTCCGGGACCGACGACTCGGCGTTCGCCGTCATGATCCAGGCCTGCTTGTGGTCGATCATCACGCACTTCTCGTGCGTGTACGTGAAGGAGGAGCTCGACCACACGACCGGGATCTTGGCGGAGTTGAACGTGTCGTACGCGCCGGTGTTGTTGGACATGGTCGTGCTCGACCCGTCGAGGATCACCTGAACGTCGAGCCCCGCGGTCTTCTGCGCCACGATGGCATCGATCACGCCGGAGTCGTCGATCTCGTACATCGTCATGTACACGGAGATCTTGGCGCCCTTGATCGCGGCGATGAGCTCCGCCGCGTGGTTTCCGTTCGGGTAGACGAGGATCGTCACGCCCGTCGACGACCCGCCGCCGCTACTGCTGCTGCCCGAGCTGGAACCACTGCCGCCCGACGAGCTGCCGCTGCTGCTGCCGGAGCTCGAACTGCCAGCTCCCGACGTCGAACCACCAATGCCCGAGCTCGATCCGCCGCCTCCGCTGCTACTGGCGGAGTCCGGACCGCCATCGACGGTGCCGCTTCCGCCGTCTGCGACGTCGAACCCCGGAGCGCTGCTCGCGCTGCTGCATGCCACCGGCGCAGCCACCGCGACGGTCGCCACCAGCGCCGCCCAGGAAAGTCTCCTCATTGAAAAACTGTTGCGACGAACCAGTCACGGAGGCCAGCCCACTGCACGTCTCCGCCCCCATGCTGGTACCCACGGCAGAAGTTTTCATCGGAGGATGTGGCGGAGCGAGCGCGACGGCGCGCCGTTCGTCGCTACGCAGGCGTGGGCGTAGACTGGAGTGCGGGCATCATGGCGCCGATCTGGAACTCAATCAGGCGCAACGACGACGTCCCGCGAAGCGTTCCTGCTCTCGCTCTCGCTCTGGCGCTCGCGGCTCTCGCCGGCTCGGCAGAAGCCTCGCCACCTGCCGAGGTGCCCATCTTCTCGATCAGCAAGAGCGAGAACAAGAACCAGGTTCAGTACGCCGTCGACGTCGACGAGCACTGCGTGCCGGCTGGAGGAACGCCGGTGCGGGCCTACTGGAGGATGCTCGAGCTGGGCCCTGCCCGGACCGAGGCCCTCCTGGAGCGTGAGGTGCCGGCCTACGGGATGGCGAGCCAGTCGGTCGAGGAGCGCCGCGCCGAAGGAGGCCGGGTCCGCCTCGTCCTGCGGGCCCTGGCCTCGCGGCCGATCGACGTCGAGACGGGCCGAGCTCCGAACGGAGCCTGCCAGGCGTGGGCAACGATGCCCCTCGCTGGATCTCCCGCGCACCTCTTCAGCGTGTTCGCGAAGATCGGCTGGCCCGCGTCGGTCGAGTCGCTGCTGCTGCGCGGGTGGTCGCTCGACGGAACGCACGTCGTCAGCGAGACGATCCGCAGGTAGCGACGGAGGGCGGAGCGCCCACCGGTCACGGGCGGCGGCCGGATGGTCTCGATCGGGAATGCGATGGGCGGGTCGCCCGTTCCCGACGCAGGTGGGACCGGAGAACGAGGTCGATGAGGATCGATTCGCCCGAGCCGAACACGCCGGTGCCTGACGCAGGCCTCGCGGCGGACGTTGCCGACGCCGAGGCCGTTCTCCGCGAACTGGCCGTCGCCTTGCGTCGCCTGCGCGTGGATGCGTGCACGCGGAGGCTGCACGTGCGGGCGCTCGACCTGAAGCGCGCCGTTTCGGGCTGGCGATCGAACGTTCCACGGCCGGATGAGCGTCGTGAGGCGCTCGACGAGATCCAGCAGCTCCTGGGTGAAGCGGCTTTCTGGGAGCGGGAGAGTCGGACGGACGGACCGAGCGGGATCTTCACGTCCCTCTCTTTCCGAACCTGAGACCCCGACGTCAGAACTCCCCCATCCAGTAGCGCGGCTTCGCCGCCGCGGGCGCGAGGCCCGCCTGCGGGGAAACGGTCACCGTCGTCCGGCCGAAGAGGACCAGGGCGATCCCTCCCGCGATCCCGACGATACCGCCTGCGATGAGGCCAATCCCCGCGGTGCGAAGCGCCGGGTCGGGCACGTGCACCTTGGCGCCGGTGTTCGCGTCGGTCGTCGTGCTGTCCTTCTCGTTCAGGGGGATCATGATCGTGCCCACGACCGTCGCCAGGCTGCCCACGACGATCGCCGCGATCCCGCCCGCGTACTCCGCGTCGCTGCCCGGCCGGACGCGGAGCGTGAGGTCGCCTGTCCTGCCGCCGAGATCGAACCCCGACGACGAGGGAAAGCCCTTGCCCGCGATCCGGAGATAGGAATCACGGATCACGCGATCGCACGGGGACGAACACAGCGGGTCCTCGTGCAGTTCGGTGGCCGTGGCGTCCCGCGTGACGGTGTTCCCGAAGCCGTCCACCCACGATTCGGTCACCGGGTGACTCACGAGGTGCACGTCGAGGAGCGTCACCTGCGACGGGCTGTCGATGTGGACCCTCACGACGCCGGGACCGCCGAGCTTGGGGGCAGGAGGAACGGATGGTGGCGGGGGCGGCGGTGGGGGCGGCGGAGGCGCTTGCAGCGGCGGTGGAGCGGGCACCGGCTGAGCCGATGGCGCGGGCGCCGGCCCGTACTTCCCCTTCAGGACCTGGTCCACGTCCGACCACGGGAGCAAACGCGGCTGGGCCTCCCCCATCACCGCGATCTCCACGCTCTTGCCGGGCTCGACGACGACGAGGGTGCCGCGAATGGATCCACCGCTCTTCAGCGTGACCTCGTCCTGACCTGGATCCTGGGCCCGGGCAGCCGCCGAGGACAGGCACAAGGCGAGGCCGAGGAGGACGGCGAGACAGGGACGACCCGGAGCGGCGGGGCGCATCGGGGCCATGTTCGTCGGACGCAACGCATGCGTCAATCATGCGAGGATACCCACCGATGACGAGGCTCCAGGCGCCTGCGCTCTTCGTCCCTCCGCTCTGCCTGCTATGCGTCTTCTGCAACCGGACCGTCGGCGGAGGTCACGTGGCCCCCGTGAGTGCTGACGGCACGGCCTGCAACGCCGACGTGGAGTGCGCGAGCGACCATTGCTCCGGGACCTGTCAGCCCCCCGCGAGCGGCCAGGTCGAGATCGACGGCACGTGCAGCACGGGCGCCCCCTGCGTCGCGGACGCGACGTGCCAGGACGGCATCTGCGTCGTGAACGCCACGGCGTGCGCCGCCCTCCTCGCGCCGTGCGGGGCCGACGACGACTGCTGCTCCGGGGCGTGCTCGACGCAGTCCCAGACCTGCACGGCGGCGGGCGGCACGTGCGCCGGCGAAGACAGCGCCTGCCTCCTCGACAGCGACTGCTGCGCGGGGCTCTGCGACTTCCGCGCGAAGCCCACCCCGGTGCAGGGGCGGTGCTCGACGGCGTGCAAGGCGCACGGCGACGCGTGCCAGGGCGGGGACTGCTGCGATGGCTACTGCAGCGCGCTGGACGGCATCGGAACGTGCTTCGACTGCCTCGAGCCCGACATCACGGAAGGCGACTCGTGCGCATCGGACTTCGACTGCTGCGGAGCCGAGACGTGCGTCGGCGCGTCGGCACCGTTCAGCGGCACGTGCGAGTGCCCGCCCGGCCAAGATGGTTGCGGTTCGTAGCGGCGCCGCTCGCCCATCCGTCTTGCCGCGGGTGGTGTTCGCACTCTGCGGTCTCTCGTGCGCCGTCGACGTTGCCGGCGCGTGGGCGCTCGAGACCTGGACGCACGCGGGAGCTCCGGCGCTCGCGATGGCGACCGGCGGCGCGCTGCTCGGTGCTGCCGCGCTGGTCACCGGCATCGTCGGCATCGTCCAGGCCGCGCGCCGGCCCGAGAGGTCCGGGATCGCGCCGGCCATCGCGGGCACTCTGCTCGCGACGCTCGGCCTGCTGGGAGCGCTCACCCTCGGGCTCGCTGCGCTCTTGATCCTCTCGCTCCAGGTCGTGCCGATCCACTGACCGTTCGGGCACACCTCGAGCTGTGGCGCCTTCAGGACGACGTTTGGCGCGAGCGCGCGAGCGCGTCGCATTGCGTCCGCGTGCTCACGTGGTACGGGGAGGCCGATGAATGCGACTGAAGTATTCCGCCGTGGCTGGTCTCGTCGCCGGGCGGGATCGACGCCGGTGCGCGGACCGACGGCATCTGCGGGTCTGTTCGCCTTCGTCTTGGTCTCCGTGCTGGTCGCCGCCGGCTGCGGCTCATCCGCCGGCGCCGGATCCGGGAGCGCCGATGCGGGCAGCGAGGCCGCGTCCGGAGGCGCCGACGCGACGAACGACACGGGATCCGTCGGCGCCGATGCGGGCAAGGACTCCGGATCCGGCAGCGCCGATGCGGGCAGTGAGCCGGCCGAGGCAGCTCCCGACGGCGAGGCGGGGCCGCCGGCGTGCGTACCCGACGACGGCGCCGATTGCTCCGGAAAGTGCGGCCA
>DASXDU010000022.1:0-109735 GCA_036490515.1 Polyangiaceae bacterium | reverse complement strand
ACCGAGATCTACACGCGCGTGGCGCAGGACCACGTGCGCGCCGCACACTCGCGCTCCCATCCGCGCGCCTGAGACGGACGCCTGCGCGCGTGGGGCGCGTGGGGCGGCCCGCGGTGCGTGCGGCGCGTGGGGCCCGCGGTGCGGCCCGCGGGGCCCGCTTCACGTGGACGCACGCGAAGGGGATGGGCCGGATCGTGCTAGCGTGAAGGCGCATGAGCGCGCCGTTCGAGCTCCTGGAGCCGACGGGGCCGGAGACGCCCCTGATCGTGGAGGTCCCTCATGCGGGGCTCCATCTCCCGGCTCCGTTCCTCGAGCCCCTGACCGCTCCCCTGCGTGCGGTCGGCCGCGACGCCGACCTCTACGTCGACGCGCTCTACGAGGACGCGCCCGCCGAGGGAGCGAGCATGCTGGTCTGCCGGACGTCGCGCCTCGGGATCGACGTGAACCGCGCCGAGACCGACGTCGACGCGGACGTCGTCGAGGGGGGACGCGGCGACGTCACGCTCCACCACGGCCTGGTCTGGCGGACCACCAGCGACGGCGACGTGGCCCTCGCGCGGCGGCTCACGCGCGCGGAGCTCGACGAGCGCCTGAACCTCGTCTGGCGCCCGTACCACCGCGCGCTGGCGGCGCTCATCGAGCGCAAGCGCGCACGCTTCGGGCTGGCCCTCGTGCTCGCTGCGCACTCGATGCCGAGCGTCGAGCGGGGACGGCCCGCGCGCGGCGAGCGCGACGTGCGGGGCACGTGCGGTGGGGGTACGCCGCGGGCGGACGTGGTCCCCGGGACGTGCGGGCGGCGGAGCGCCGCGGGCCGGTTCATCGACGTGGTCGAGGGGCACGCGAAGGCGCGAAGCTGGAGCGTGCGGCACGACGATCCCTATGCAGGCGGGTACACGACGCAGCACTACGGGCGGCCGTCCGAGGGGGTTCACGTCGTCCAGGTCGAGCTGGCCCGGCGGCTCTACCTCGACGAGGCAACCCTGCGTACCGGGCCGGGGTTTGCCGGGGTGCGTTCCTGGGCCCGGGAGCTCGCGGGGCGGCTGGGCGCGGAAGCCGCGGCCGCGGCCGCCGGCTCCGCCGACTCGGCCGACTCGGCCGACCAGGCCGACCAGGCCGACCAGGCCGGCGGCGCCGGCCGGCGGGGCGCCGCGCTCCGGGCAAGCCCTTGACAGGATGCGTGTTCTCCGTCAGGTTGCGCGCCCTACCATGGCCAAGAGCGACATCACCGGCAAGCGCAGGCTCAAGGCGCACAACGTCTCGCACTCGAACATCAAGACGAACCGCTGGCAGCACGTGAACGTCCAGCGCCGGCGCGTCTGGGTTCCGGAGCTCCGTCGTTTCGTGACGCTCAACCTGACCACCCGCGACATCCGCAGCATCGACAAGGTCGGCATCAGCGAGTACGCGCGCCGTCACGGCGTCAACCTCGCGCGCGTCTGATCCGGCCCCGGGCGAGTCAGCCGGCCGAGGCGACGACGCGCGCAGCGTCGCGGGTGCGTACGAGCGCGACCGCGCAGCCGGGCGTCCCGGCGAAGGCGTCACCGACGAGCGGGGTATCCCCCAGGCTGGCCAGCACCGCGCCCAGGGTGCGCGCGCCAGCGTCGGTCGCCGCGATGCCGAGGGCCAGCTCGACGAGGCCCCGCTTCGCCACGAGCGCGATCGGCGCCGGGGCGGGAAGCGGCTCACCCGGACGCACGCGGGCCTCGCCGCGCATGACCGGCGACGCGACGGCCGGGGCGATCAGGCCGAGCACGGGCACCGGCAGGCCGTCGGACGCGACCTCGTAGCAGGCGACGGCGACCATCCCCCCGCGATCGGTGGCGGCCACGACGTGGGTCGCGGCGCCGCCCTCGACCGGACACTCCCACGGGACGCGAAGGACGCCCTCGGGACCGAGGGCGAGCGCGTCGCACGGGACCACGCCGGGGCGCAGCGAGCCCAGGTCCTCGGCGGTGATCGCGCCACCGGCCGCGCGCCCCGCGATCGCGACGAGCTCCCCCGCGGTCGCCTCGTCGGTCATCGCCGCAGCTCCGCGGCGCCCGAAGGAGCGCAGGAACGCGGCGCGTTCGGGCGAGAGGCTCCGCGCTGCCTCGACGGCAGGTGCCACGGCGCGCGTGAGCGTGCCCCGGCCCGAGGACGCGAGGATGGCCGCGAGGGCCGCGGGCAGCGCCGGGACCCCCACGCGTGCAGCCTGCGGGATGGCGTCGCCCGCGAGCGAGCCCCGGGGACGCGGGATGCCCGTTCCGGGCTGCCTCACCCTGCCGTCGACCGCGAGGAGGCCGGCCCCTCCCCCTCCGACCAGGAGCTGGACGGGCCCGAGGAGTACCCCGGCGGCGTGGGCCGCCGCCACGAGCACGCCGGTGACCACCGCGTCGACGGCGTTGCCACGCGTGAGCGCCTCGCGTGCGGCATGCGCGACGTGCGCTTCCGAGGCGGCGGCTGCGACGGTCGTCGTCGGCATGGAAGCCCGGACGCGCCGGTCACTCCTGCTCGTCGTCGCGGACGACGATGCCGCCGCGCGGCCGCACGAGGCGCGCGCCACCACCGACGGGGACGCCGGGGCGGACCGTCTTGATGATGGTGCGCAGGCGCTTGGCCTCCTTGAGCGCGGTGTCGGTCTCGACGACGGCGTAGACGTCGCGCCGCTCGCCCACGGCCCGGACGATGCGTTCGAGCGCGACCGCACCGAACGCGCGCGTCTCGCCGAGGGCGCGCAGCCGCAGATACGCGACCGGGCCCGCCGGCACGGCCTCGCGCGCGGGGTCGACCGCAGCGACGATGCCCCAGGAGCGGGCGGCGGCCGCGGCGTCCTCGGCCTCCCAGAGACCGCTGGGCTCCCAGACGAAGTTCGTCACGTCGTGGGGAACGCGGTCGACGATGCGCCGGATGCGCTCGCGCCAGATCGAGGCGGGCGTCACGTCGGCCGGCGTCCGCAGAACGAAGCAGCGCGCTTGCAGCGTGTCCATCGCGACGCGCGCCGCCTCGAGCTCGCGGTCGGCCTCGTCCCCCGGCTTGGTGCGGGAGAGCGCGGGGCCCGCCACCACGGCGAAGTCGAAGTGCGGCGGCACCGACTTGCGCCAGCGCTTGAGCGTGGGCAGGCCGGGCGTGAACCCCGGCGCGCCGGGGGCCGTGGGGCTGCCCAGGGTGATGCGCACCTCGAGCAGGTTGAAGCGCTTCGCGTACGCCGCGATCGCGCCGCGCAGGTCCTTCGCGCCGATGTGCCAGCGGGTGGTCATGCTCCGGGGGGGCGACCATGTTGCACGCCTTTCCCGGTTCCGCCAGCACTCGTTGTCGCGTCAGCCGGGCCGGAAGTGAAACCACTGCGTCGGCCGCGCGCGGACGAAGCGCTCCATCGCGCTCGCGAGGGCCTGCGCGGCACCGTCGAGCACGCGGTCGGGCGCGCCCCGCGCGACCCGCACCGGACGGTGCAGCTCCACCTCGTAGCGGCGGTGCCCCGTACGGGCCGCGAACACCGGCAGGATGGGCGCGCCCGTCATCGCCGCGAGGTGGAGCGGGCCCTCGGGGATGCGCGCGGGCTCGCCGAAGAGGATGACCGCCCGCGCGCGGAGGTGGGTGGGCACGCGGTCGATCTGGACGGCGACGACACCGCCGCCGCGAAGGTGGTGCACGAGCGGGAGCGCCGAGAGTGGATCGTCGCCCACGTGGGCGACCCGAAGCCCGTGCGCCTCGCGCGCGCGGTCCTGGATCGCGCTCGCGGCGCGGTCCTTCTCGGCGCGCTCCACGATCATCACCTCGAGCCCGTGATCGCGCGACAGGAGGGGCCCCACCGTCTCCCAGCCCGCCGTGTGCGCCGTCACGAAGACGACCCCGCGCCCGTCCGCCATGGCGTCGCGCAGGTGGAGCTCGCCGTGGACGAGCGCCTCGGGCGAGCGACCCCGCGTCGCACCCGCGCCCAGCACCTCGGCGAGGCAGGCCGCGTACCCCGTGAAGAGGCGCGCCACGTCGAGCGCCTCGTGGAACGTTCCGCGCTTGCCGCGGACGCGCCGCAGGTTGTCGGCCACGAACCGCCGCCGCTCCCCCGCCACGGCGCAGGCGACGAGCCCCACGATGGGCGGCGCGACGCGCACGAACCACTCGGGACCGCGGGACCCCCAGCGCGCCATCCGCCGGAGGAGCTCCCCCTCGAGTCGCGGCGGGGACCCCTCCATCTCTCGATCGCTATAGACCATCTGCGATAGCTTTGCGGCCCTCGATGCCGGACCTCGGCGAGCGCGGCCGAAGGGCCATACCCTGGCTCTGCGGCCTTTTCTTCGGCAGCGAGCTTCTTCTCATCGCGACGGCGGGCATGCGGTCGGACCGGTCCTACGGCTTCCGGATGTTCCCGGAGTCGTCGACGGTCGAGGTGCACGTCTCGCGCCGCCTCGGGGACGGCCGCACGGTGCCCATCGAGGCGGGCCGCTGGCGGGCGCACGACTGCTCGGGCGGCGTCCACGCCTTCTCGTGGGGCAGGATGGTTCGCTTCCCTGCCCCATCGAGGCTGGACGCACCGGTGGGCGCTCCGTACGGCGTCGAGTCGGAGATCCACCGCACGCGGGATGCGCTTGCCTGGGTCGCGGCCCACACGCCGCAGGACTGCGAGACGCGCGCGCTCGTCGCCCGCGTGGTTCCGACCCGCAACGGCCGGGTGCTCGATCCGGTCGAATTCGAGGCCGCGCGTGCCCCGTGAGCCCTTCGGCGAGCGCCTGCGGCGCCTCCGCGACGAGACGGGCGACACCTACGTCCTCGGGATCGTGCGCGTCGGCTTCGGGCTCCTCCTCCTCGACGAGGCCTGGCTCGCGACGCAGCAGCTCCGCGGCGCGGGCTACTTCGGCGGCTACTTCCACCAGCCGTTCGTCCCCGAGTCGCTCGTGCCCTCCGAGGGCGTCTACCAGGCGGTCCTCGTCGCGCAGTGGATCGCGGCCCTCCTCGTCGTCGCGGGCCGCGGAGTGCGCCCCGCGCTCCTCGCCGCGGCCGGGCTGCTCGTCTCGACGATGCTCTGGGACCGCCTCTGGTTTCACCACTACCGCCACACGATGGCCGCGTTCTGCGTGCTCCTCGCGTTCACGCCGTGCGACAGGCACTTCGTCGCAGGCAAGGCCGCCGACGAGCGGCCCGGCCCTCTCTGGGCCCGCAACGCCATCCTCGCGCAGATCTCGGTCATGTACCTCGCGTCGGGCGGGTCGAAGCTCTTCGACCCGGAGTGGCGCAGCGGCCAGATGATGCACGGCATGATCCGCGGCTTCGCGGCGATGATGCGGGTGCGCGGCGTCCCGGGAGCGCTCGTCGACGCGATGCAGTCGCCGCTCGGCGCGAGCCTCCTCGCCAAGGGCGCCATCACGACGGAGCTCTCCCTCGCGCTCCTCCTCTGGTGGCCCCGCACGCGCAAGCTCGCCGTCTGGATGGGGCTCGTCTTCCACCTCGCCATCTCGCAGATGACGCCCGTCCGGCTCTTCACGATCGAGATGCTCCTCGTGTACCTCCTCTGGACGACGCCCGACGTCCGCGCGCGCACGGTCCGCTACGACCCGAAGCACCGCGGGCTGGCGCAGGTCGTCGAGTCGCTCGACTGGCTCCGGCGCTTCGCCCTCGCCCCTCGGCCGGGAAGCCCGTTCGTCGTCGTGGACCGCGACGGCCGGGAGAAGCGAGGCCTCCGTGCCGCCGCGGAGGTCTTCGGCGCCCTGCCCGCCCTCTTCTTCGCGTGGCCCCTCGTCGCGCTCCTCGCGCGCCGCCGTGCAGGCGGCTCTAGACGCGAATGACCTCGGCGTGGGCCTTGAGGATCTCGTCGAGCCACGCGTTCGAGAGCTTCTCCTGCATCGAGTTGGCCCGGAGGCGCTCGTGGAGGTTGCGGAAGTCGACCGCGTCGAGGTCCTGGTCCTGGTTGAAGCACGTGAAGACGACGCGCTCCTTGCCGGTGACCGGGTCCTTCAGCTTCTGGAGGCACTGCGCGCAGACCTCCTTCATCATGCACTGCATCGGCGAGTTGATGCTGCCGATGGCGAGGTGCTTCGGCTCGAGCATCGGCGCCAGGACGCCGTGCCGCGCCTCGCGTACGGCGTTCATCATGCCGTCGCTGCCGATGGCGATGATGCGCTTCACCTCCTTCAGCGGGACCGCGGGCGCGCCCCCGAGCTCGCCCTTCCCGTAGGCGGCCATCGCCTGGACGATGTTGCCGCGAAAGTGCCGGTCCTGCGGGCGCTCCGGGTCGATGGGCGCGCCCGTGTCGGTGCACCAGACGACCTGGTCGGTCCAGCGTTCCACGTCCTCGCGCTTGAAGAGATCCTCCCCGCGCCGGTAGCCCGCGAAGTAGAGGACCTTGCCGCCCAGGAGCTTGAACGCGCGCGCGATGGAGAAGAGGACCGCGTTGCCGAGCCCCCCGCCGCAGAGCATCACCGTCTCCTGCTTCACGATCTCCGTCGGCTGCCCGGTCGGGCCCATGAGGATGATCGGCTCGTTCGGCTCGAGCGCGGCGCAGAGGCGCGAGCTCCCGCCCATCTCGAGCACGATGGTCCCGAGGAGGCCCTTCTCGACGTCGACCCACGCGCCGGTCAGCGCGAGGCCCTCCATCGCGAGGCGCACCTCGGCGTGGACGGACGCCTGGCCGGTGCCCTCCTGGCCCCGCGTGAGATCGATGACGGGCGCGAAGGCCTCGTAGTTCTGCAGGCGATAGAACTGGCCCGGCTGGAACTTGCGCGCGGCCATGGGCGCGTGGACGACGATCTCGACGATGTTCTTCGTCAGGCGGTTGACCTGGTGGACGCGCGCGATGAGCTCGTGGTCGAGCGTGTCGAAGAGCGCCCGGAGCTTCGCGTCGCGCTCGGGCTGCCTCGCGGGATCGAGCTTCCCGGGGAAGAGCGCCACGACGTGCGGGTAGCCGTCCTTCGCGCTGGCCATCGCGCGGACGACGCTCCCCGCGTAGTGCGGGTGGTTGTCGCCGTAGAACGAGACCGTGTGCCCGTCCTTCAGGTAGCTCGTGAAGAACCCCTCGCCCGGCTTGCACGGCTCGAGCGCGACCGACCCGTCCTCGGTGACCGTGGCCGCGTGCGGGCGGAAGTACTGCTTGCGGTCGTCGAGCTGGAACGTGCCCGGGTACTCCCGCTCGTAGATGACGTTGGGGCTCGTCCCGGCGGCCACGCACACCGTGCGTGCGGGGAGATCGACCATGCTGTCGTCCTGGCGCTTGAAGCGCACGGCCTTCACGTGGGCCTTGTCGTCGAGGACGGCCTCGAGCGGGGACATGTGCTCCACGTAGCGGACGCCCTCCTCGAGGCTCTTGATGACCTCCTCGTGGTTCAGGCGGTAGGCCGGCGAGTCCTCGAGGCCCTTCCGGTAGACGAGCGTCACGCCGCCCCACGAGTCGAGGAGCTTCTGCACCTGGGGCTCGCGGCCCTCGGCTTCGGCGCGCACCTTCTCTTCGCGCAGGGCGCGCGCGTGCGCGAGGTGCTGCCCGAGCATGGCGAACTCCTCGTCGTCGAACATCGCGCGGACGTCGCCCTCGGAGTGCCCCGTGCGGAGGAGAAGGTCGTAGCGCTCGAGCTCCTTCTCGACCTGCACCTGGTAGTACGCGAGGAGCTCGGTCGCCGTGTCGATCGCCGTGAGGCCGCCGCCGATGACGACGGCCGGGAGGCTCACCTGGAGGTTCGCGATGCTGGTGTGCTTGTAGGCGCCCGTCAGCTGCAGGGCCATGAGGAAGTCGCTGGCCTTGCGGATGCCGCGCGACAGGTTGTTCTTCATTTCGATGATCGTCGGCCGGCCCGCGCCCGCCGAGATCGCGACGTGGTCGAAGCCGAGCGCCCACGCGTCGTCGAGCGTGAGCGTCCCTCCGAAGCGCACGCCGCCGAAGAACTTGATGTGCCGGTTCCGCGCGAGCGTCAGGTAGACGATCGTGAGGAAGTTCTTGTCCCAGCGAACCGTGATCCCGTACTCGCTGACGCCGCCGAAGCCGAGCAGGCGCCGCTCCTGGAGCTCGCCGTAGAGGGAGCTCGCGACCTTCACCGGGCGGGGCGCGATCGAGTGCGTCCCGACGAGCGACGCGTCGATGGGCTCCACCTTGAGGCCGTCGACGGCCGTGACGCCGAACCCTTCGCACGCGAGGTGGTGCGCCAGCGTGTACCCCGCCGGGCCGAGGCCGACGACGAGGACGTTGCGCCCGTTGTACGGCTTCATGTGCGGGCGGTGGACGTTCAGCGGGTTCCAGCGCGTGAGCAGCTGGTAGACCTCGAGACCCCAGGGGAGCGCGAGCGTCTCGGTGAGCACGCGCGTCTCCACCTGCGGGATGTTCACCGGCTCCTGCTTCTGGAAGATGCAGGCCTTCATGCAGTCGTTGCAGATGCGGTGGCCCGTGCCGGGGCACATCGGGTTGTCGACCGCGATGAGCGCCATCGCCGCGACGAGCTCCCCCGCCTGCCGCATCGCGTGCATCTCGCTGATCTTCTCCTCGAGCGGGCAGCCGTCGAGCGCCACGCCGAGGGGGTTCTTCTTCACGGCGCCGCTCTTCGCGTCGACCATGCCCTTGCTGCACGAGTCCTTGTCGCGGTCGTGGCAGAGCATGCAGTACTCGATCTCGGCCTCGACCTCGCGCCGGCGCATGCGGCGGTCGGTGAGCGAGAAGCCCGTGCGCTGGCGGCGCTCGTGCTCGGGGCCGACGAAGAGCTCCGGCATCGTCGAATCGGGGCGCACGTGCTCGACCAGGTGCGTCCAGTCGAGGTTCTTCGGGACGTGCAGGCTCGACCAGCGGCGCACCGGATCGTGCGCGTGGGACCGCCGGTGGGCGAGCCATGCCTCGAGCGCGTCGAGCGCGAAGGCCACCACGCGCGCGAGCGCCGCGTCATCGCTGCCGTTCACGGCGTCCGCCGCCAGGGGCGCGATCGCCGCCTGCACCTTGCGCGCACGCGTCCGGAGCTCCTCGGTCCACTCCGCGCCGCCGCCCTTGGCCGCCCTGCGCGCCACGTCGTCGGTGTCGAGAAGGGGGAGCGCTGCCGTCGCGATCGTCCGCTCCTCGTCGGTCGTGCCCCCGACCGGCGCGGGCGTCATCGCCTGGAGCGCCGCCTTCGCGACCGCCTCGGCTACCTCCGGACCGCGCGTCCACCCCTTGCCGGCGCCGTCGCGCAGGAGGCGCTTCTTGGCGAAGTCCTTCTTGAAGCGCCAGAGCGGATCGTTCCTGCGCACCATGTCGCGGAACTGCTGCGCCTCCTTCTCGATGCCGAAGACCTTCGCCACGAAGTGCCCGACGTACGGCGCCGCGGCGAGGAGCGCCTCGCTGACGGCGGTGGGGCTCATCCCCTCGCCCTTGCAGGCGCGGTAGGCCTCGAAGCGCGCGTGGTGCTCGCTCGACTCGGCCGAGAACCAGCGGTCGAACAGGCCCGCGAGCTCGGCGAGGCGGAGCGGATCGTGGAGGTCGGCGTACGTGAAGCCCGGGAGGCCGAGGGGCATCGTGGGGCTGGCGGTGGCGTCGCTCATGGAGGCGTCAGGTCCTTCGCGGGCCGCCGACCTAGGGCGCGTCCTTGGGCTTCGCGTCGGCGGGCACGAACGCGGTCTGCGCCATGTCGCCCTCCTCGTAGCCGAAGTAGATCGCGCACTGCTTGAGCATGAACTTCTGCCCCTCGGTGGACGCGAGGTCGACGCGGTAGGTGTTGATGAACTTCACCGAGTCCTTGAGCCACTGCTGCCAGGCATCCTTCGACACCTCGTCGTAGAGGCGCTTGCCCAGGTCGTTGCGGTACGGCGGGCGGTCGAGGCCAGGCAGGTCCTTCTTCAAGAGGCGGCAGTGGACGATGCGGTCCGACATGGGGCGCTGTCTAGCACGCCGTGAGGCGCTCCAGCAGGTTGGCGGGCGGTCGCCGTCAGAACCCGAGCGAGAGCTGCTCCGCCCCCCGCAGGCCCGCGCCGCCGACGACGTCGAACCGGCGCGGCTGCCCCTGGGGGAGGAGCTCGAGGTGCATCCGCTGGACGCGCGAGGCGACGACGTCGAGCGCGCGATCGGGGCTGTTGTTCGCGCGCGACACGTGGACCAATACGAGGCTCTGCACGCGCGTGTCGACCAGCGAGCGCGCGAGCTCGCCGGCTTGCTCGTTCGAGAGGTGCCCGAGCGGCCCGCCGACCCGGCGCCTGAGGCTCGTCGGGTACGGGCCCGTCTCGAGCATCCGCGCGCAGTAGTTCGCCTCGAGGAACACGTGGTCACAGCCGGCGAGAAAGGCGCGGAGCTCGCGCGTGGGATGGCCGACGTCGGTCGCGACCGCGAAGCGCTTGCCCCCGGCCGAGACGCGCACGGCGACGTGCGGCGCGTCGTGCGGGACGGGCAGGGTCTCGACCAGGAACGGGCCGAGCGGCAGGGGGCGACCCGGCGCGTAGGAGCGGACGTCGAGGTGCGCGCGCGCGTGCGGGGCGTCGAGGCCGTCGTGCGCGTAGAGCGGCGCCCGGAGCGCCCGCGCGATGGGGACGGCGTGCGCGGCGTGGTCGCCGTGATGGTGGGTGACCAGGACGGCGAGAGGGACCCGCGACGTCGCGAGCTCCCCGCCGAGCTCGCGCATGCGCGCCGTCGCGCGCACGGGGCCGATGCCGGCGTCGACGACGATGCGCTCCCCTTCCGCCTCCGCCACGAGGCAGTTGCCGCTCGAGCCGCTGCCGAGGACGAAGAGGCGCACGCCCCTCTACTCGAAGGTGACCGTGAAGCCGTCGAACGGGAACGCGACCTCGCTCACCGTGTACGCGCCGGCCTGGAACGTCGTCTGCGAGTACTGGGAGTAGAGGAGGTACCCCGGCCCCGCGCTCTTCATGCTCGCCATGACGTCCGGCGGCACCGTGGTCTTGGCGACGCTCGCGTCCCATTCGCAGACGAAGTAGCTGCTGCTGTCGTTGCTGCCGCCCTGGAGGAGGAACTGCGCGCCGGGGAGCGCGCCCTGCCACTGGACGCCGAGGGCCTGCGAGGTGGAGATGGTCGTGCCGCTCGCCGGGGCGACGAGCAGGGCATCGGGCGGCACGGTGACCGACTGCGGGCCCCACGCCGGGACCTGCCCGCCGGTGGCGCTGGCGGTGAGCGTCTGGCCCGCGCTGAAGAGCGTGCCGGTTGCCTGGTAGACGTAGCCGTTGCTCCCGAACGGGACGCTGACGGGCGACCCGAGCGAGGCGCCCGAGATGGTGATCGTCCCGGCGCTGTCGCCGGCCAACTGGCTGCCGTTCGAGCACGACGAGTACGAGCACGCGCCCGACGTCGTCGTCGTGCACCCTTGCGGCTGCACGCCCGAGAAGAAGGACGCCGCGAAGTAGAACGCGGGCGTCGTGCCGCACAGGTCGCCCGCGTTGCACTGCTCGAAGTACACCGAGCCGCTCGCGCCGCCGGAGCTCGAGCCGCTGCTCGAGCTGACGCCGGAGCTCGACCCCGAGCTGCTCCCGCTGCTCGAGCCCGAGCTCGACCCGCTGCTGCTCGAGCTGACGCCGCCGGAGCTCGACCCGCCGCTCGAGCTGGCGCCGCCGGAGCTCGACGCGCCGCTCGAGCTCACCCCGCCCGAGCTGGAGCCGCTGCCGGAGCTCGACACCCCGGAGCTCGACGCACCCGAGCTCGACACCCCCGAGCTCGATGCCCCGCCGCCGCTCGACGTGCCTTGCGGGCCGCCGTCGCCGGACTCGAGGGGGGCCACGGCTCCCCCGCAGGCGGCCGCGCCGATGGTGAGCACTGCCGCGGTCGCACAACCACACAAGGCCAAGCCTGCCGCGTTCATCGAGGAGACCTCCGCACGGGACCATACGGCCGGGCTCCGGCGCGTCCACCTCGAGAAGCAACCGCGCACTGCGCCAGCGCAACCCCGACAGGCCCCGCCCCTTCCGTCCGTTCAACCCCCGGCCCATGGAAACACGAACGGCGCCCACCCGGTTCGGGAGGACGCCGTTCGCGAGATCCGGGCGCCCTCACGGCGCCCCGCACGTTCACGTCACGGGTTGTGCGACGGGAACGCCAGGAAGTGGGGGAACTTGCCGTTCGGGACGGGGTTGTTCGGGTCCGGCGGGGTGGTGGTCTGACCGCCGTCCGCGCCGATGTACGGGAGCTCGGCTCCGCTCGGGTCGCCGATGAGGACGAACCCGACCGTGTTGCCGAGCGCGAAGGTGCCGCCGTCGGCCGCCGAGCCGTTCGTGTACTCGTCGATGATCGGCAGCGGCAGCGCGGTCGGCGACACGCAGCTCACGCCCGGCGTGCAGCCCGGGGGTACCTCGACCAGCGTACCGGTGGCGCTCGCGTAGGCGGAGAAGAACCCGGAGGTCTCGTCGTAGCCGACGAACGGCACCTGGACGGCCGGACTCGTGATCTTCGGGAACGCCGTGTTGGGCGGCATCGCGATGATGCTCGGCGTGAAGACGGGGCTCGGCGGACCGGCGTCGGCCGGCGCCGCGTCACCCGCGTCGTCGCTGCCTGCCTCGCTGGTGCCCGCCTCGGGCGTCGTCAGCGTCCAGAAGCCCGCCACCGTGCCGGCGGCGCCGGACGCGGTGCCCACGCCGTCCCACTGGCCGGACGCGTTGGCGAACTGCGCACCGATCCCGGCGTCGATGACCGTGGTGGTGTCGAGCTCGTAGGCGACGAGCGAGAGGTTGCCCGCCGTCGCGCTGTAGGTCGGGCCGCAGAGCGCTGCAGCCGCGCCGGTCTCGTTGGGCACGCACCCGGTCACCGCGACGACGAACGTGTCGCGGTGCGCGAGGCAGCTCGTGGGGCTGAGGGTGCACGCGGGGATGGTCCCCGCGTACCAGTAGTCGGTGCCCGGCGTGAGGATGCCGCCGCCGGTGCCCTTGGTGCCCTGCGCGTCGGTGCCGATGAGGCCCTCGCAGGGGATCTCCTTGCCGCCGTCGGGCGCGCCCGCCGCCGTGTCGTTCGCGATGTGGGTCGCGTCGATGGCGTAGAGCGAGATGGTGAGGGTCGAGAGGTCGAAGGCGGAGAGCTGCGCGGAGCTCGACGTCGAGCCGCCGAAGCCCGGGAAGAGGCCCGCGATCGGGAACTGCGCGGAGACCGGCGCGTCGGGGAAGGCGTCGATCCCGGCAGCGGGAACGGCCACGCCGCCACCGTCGGCGCTCTGCGCGATGCCGAAGCAGAAGCGGAGCGGGGGCGCGAGCGGATCCACCGCCGCGTTCGCGAGGTAGACCTTCGGAGGCGGCCCGGCGTCGTTGCCGCCCGAGCTCGAGCCGGTGTCCGGCTTGGTGCCAGTGTCCTGGGCGGGGCTCGAGTCCTGCCCGCCCGAGCTGCTGTCGCTCGTCGTGTGGTCGCCGCCGGCGTCGGTGCCGCCGCTGCTCCCGTTGTTGTCGTCGCCGCTGCAGCCGGCGAGGGCCGCGCCGCCCACCAAGCCGCCTACCATCACGGTCAAGAGCCCAAGACGAACCCACTTCTTCGTTTGCATCGCAATCTCCTTGCCGGAAAAGCCGAAGGCTGAAAGTCACCCCGGTCGCATCGAAATCCCCGCCGCGTGCCCGCCCGGAGGAAGGCATGCCGCGAAGAACGTCACACGGAAGAGTAGCCCCTCCGGTCGGGTGAAGGGAGAAGAAAAAAAGGACTACATTGGACAAGAAGCCCCCGTCCTTTGTAGGCCTTGCGGGCCCGGCAGGATGGCGGCAGGCGGGCACGCACCGAGCGGGCGAGGCGCGCTAGTGTGGGCACGCGAGACGGACACGAACGGAGCGCATGGGACCGATGGAGCAGGCGGGCCAAGGAGAACGCTGCGCCGCGTGCGGGAAGACGGTGGCCCCGGATGCGAAGTTCTGCGGGCATTGCGGCGCCACGGTCATTGGGCTCCGGCAGCCGCTGCCCATGGGGCAAGGGCCGGGCGAGGGCGCGAACGTCGGGGCGGGGCTAGCGCCGGGGGCCGGCATTCAGGTGCACGTGCCGCACGCGCCGACGTCGGCGCCGGTGAACCCGGGAGCGCAGACGGTCCTCCAGGCGGCGCGGCCGCTCGGTGCCATGCCGGCCGCGGGCTTGCAGCAGGCATTCGCGCCGGCGGCATCGGCCGCGTCGGGCGCGTCGGGCGCGTTTGCTGGCTCGGCCCCGATGGGCGCGCCAGGCCCCGTGGCGGGAGCCGGCATCCCGAAGCAGACGATGATCGGGGTCTCGTCGCCGTTCGCCTCGCCGCCGTCACCGTCACCGGCGCAGGCGAGCGGGCCCGCGCTCACGCAGCCGCTCACTCCGCCGGCCGGGCCCCCGGCTGCGGCGGCGCCCGCGCCGGGGCCTGCTCCGCTGCCGCTCCGCCCGATGAACCAGACGATGATGGGCGTCGCGATGCCCGGCATCGCCCCGACGCAGCCGCCCGACGAGGCGGCGCCGCCCCCCCGGATGCGCCCGCACGCGGCCACGCTGCCGCTCCAGGTTCAGTACATCCCTCCTCCGGAGCCGCTCCAGGAGCTCAGGGCCCCCGCACCTCCGAAGATCGTGCGCAAGAAGGGCGGCTTCTCCCTCGCGGCCGTGGCGCTCATCCTCGGCATCCTGCTCCTCGCGGGGGGCGCGGTGCTCGCGGTCCTCTGGAAGGGGGCGCCGCCCATCACGGGCCAGGCGCGCGCGACGCCGGAGGGCAAGGACGTCCTCCACCTCGCGTGCGATCCGAAGAGCTGCAAGGACGGGACGGCGGTCGCCATCGGGGCGGCGCGTGCGACCTTCACCGCGGGCGAGGCGGACGTCGTGCTCGCGACGCCGCTCCACGTCGGCTCCAACCAGCTCGAGCTGAACGTCGACCGGCCCGGGATGGGCCGCGACGAGACGGTGCGGCTGGTCGTCCCCGTCGCCTACCGCGTGAGCGCCGACGTGACCACGATGGGGGCCGCGCATCCGAGCATCACCATCCGCGTCGAGGCGCTGCCCGGTTCGACCGTGACGGTCGACGGAAAGCCGCTCGCCCTCGACGGCAACGGCGCCGGCGCGTACGCGCTCGACGAGACGGCGGCCACCGACGGGCCCGCCGACGAGTCGCGCGTCCTGTCGGCCGAGATCCCGTACTCCATCGCCTCGCCCGGAAAGCCCGCGCCCGATCAGGGCAAGGTGAGCGCGCGCGTCGCGGTGGCGCCCCTGCGGGTGGACGCGCCGGGTGCACGCACCGTCGTCGACGAGGACAAGGTGCTCGTGGCGGGCCGCGCGGCCAAGGGCGCCAGCGTCACGGTCGACGGCGCCGCGGTGACCGTCGGGCCCGACGGCGCGTTCGAGACGACCGTGCCGCTGCCCGCGGTGGGGGACCGAACGCTGGACGTGCGCGGAGGGACGCCGACGCTGATGCCGCGCACCGTGCACGTCGTCGTGGCGCGCGTGAAGAGCCTCGCCGACGCCGCGAAGGCCTTCGAGCAGCAGCCGCAGAAGCCTCTCGGCTACGACGCCGTCCTCGCGGACCTCGCCGGCAAGACGGGCCAGCCGATCGTCGTCGACGGCCCCGTGCTCGAGTCGCGCGTCGTCGGGCACATGACGCTCGTGGTCGTCGACGACCGCCGGGGGTGCGCCCACGGGCCGTGCATCACGCGCGTCGTCATCGGGCGTGACATGGCCCTCGCCCACGGCGACGTCCTGCATGCGTACGGCACGGTCGCCCGCGGCTTCGCGTGGAGACCCGGGCAGACGGTGCCCGAGGTGGAGAGCGCGTTCGTCATGAAGGCGGCGCGGTGAGGCTCTCGACGCCCGGAGCGCTCGCGGGTCTCGCCGGCCTCGCGGGCGCTGCCAGCGTGATGAGCGCCTCCCTCGGTACGGCGAACGTCGCCACGGCGCAGACGATCGACGTCGAGCGACCGATCACGATGGTCGTCGGCACCCCGTCGGCGGGCGTGCGCACCGACCGCGTCGACGGGGCGCGAAGCGGGCGATCGCGCGTGGCGCTCCCGGCAGCCACGGCGGGCGGCCTGCGCACCGGGTGGAGCGCGAACGTCGGAGCCGCGGTCGACGTCGCGCCCGTCGTCGACGGCCGCGGGACGACGTACGCCATCGGGGCACGCGGGGAGGTCGTCGCGTTCACCCGCGACGGCACCGAGGCGTGGCGCGCCTCGACGGGGGCCATTCCGGCCGGGCCGCCGGCCCTCCTCGCCGACGACACGCTCGTCTTCGCCGACGCCGCGGGCGAGGCCATCGCGCTCCGTGACGGCGCCCTCCGCTGGCGCGTGCATTTCGGTCGCTCCGACCCGACGCGGGCCCTCCCGCCCGCTCCCCTGCCCCTCGACGACGGCGGCATCGTGGTCGCGACCACGCGGGATCTCGCGGTGCTCGGCGCCGACGGACGCGAGCACGCTCGCACGACGCTGCCCGAGACGATCGCCTCACCGCTCCTCTCGGCGCTCGGCAAGGTCGTCGCCGTGACGGCGACCGGCGCGGTGTGGACGTGGACCCCGGGTGCACCCGAGCCGACGCGCGTCGCCGGCTTCGGCTCCCCCGTCGAGGACGGCGCGGCCCTCGCCGACGATCACACCGTGCTCGCCGTCACGTCGGACCACACGCACCTGACGACGGTCGATCTCCTGCGGGGCACCTCGACCACGCGGACCATCGCTCCTGCCGGCGGGCTTCTCGTGGGGCCGCCGGCGATGCGCGGAGGGAACGCGTTCGTCTTTCTCCAGGCCCCGACCGGCGATCTCGCCGTCGCCTTCGACCCGAGCGGCAACGAGTCGCTGCGCGCCCTGCTCTCGACCCATCCCCTTGCCGTGGCGCCGGACGGAGGGCCCGTCACCCCGGCGGCCGCCCCGCACACGCCACCCCTCGTCGACGGCGCGGGCACCCTCGCCTTCGCGGGGCTCGACGGGGCGGTGGGCGTCCTCACGGGCGGCGTCGTCGACGCGGTGGCAAACGTCTGCCCGCAGACCCGCGCCGCGGCGCCCCCCGTCACCGCCCTCGTCCCGCTCGGCCCCGGCGCCATCCTCGTCGCCTGCCGATCGGGCCTGCTCGTCGCGATGCACGGCGTCGCGCGCGCCGGCTGAGGCGGCGCCGCGCAGGCGCAGGCGCAGGCGCAGGCGAAGGCGAAGGCGACCCGGAGTCTCGACCCTGGACCCCTCGACCCCTCGACCTGACGCCAGGCAGACCGATAGTGGCGGCCGGGGCGTACCGCTCTTATAGTACCTGCACGATGGTCACGATCACCGAGAAGGCAGCGGGCAAGGTCAAAGAGATCGCCGAGGCGGAGAACCTCCTGGGGCAGGGCCTCCGGCTCCGCGTCGTGGGCGGCGGGTGCGCCGGCTTCAGCTACGACCTCTACTTCGAAGACAAGGTCGGCGAGATGGACGAGGAGTTCGAGTCGCAGGGCGTGAAGCTCTACGTCGACCCGATGAGCTACCAGTACCTCGAGAACGTCGAGATCGACTACGTCGAGGGCCTGCACGGCGCCGGCTTCAAGTTCAACAACCCGAACTCGAAGGGCTCCTGCGGCTGCGGTTCCAGCTTCAGCGCGTAGAGCACCTCGGCATCGCCTGACGGCGAATCGCGCGGGCGCACGACGGGAGATGCGAGACGCGGCCATAGGAGGGGGGTGCGGGGTTTGAGCAGCGCCATCGTGCTGGTTCTCGTCTCGGCTGCCGTCGTCGCGTGCGGGGGGCAGGTGGAGACCGGCAGCGCGGACGGCGGCGGGGCTACCTCGTCGAGCTCGGGCGGTGTGGCGTCGAGCGGCAGCGGCAGCGGCAGCAGCAGTGGCGGGGGATCGAGCGGGAGCGCGAGCGGCTCGGGCGGTTCGGGGTCGAGCAGCGGGCCGATTCCGCCGTGCCCTGCGAACACACCTGCCGCGGGGGGTGCATGCTCGGGGCCCGGCGACCAGAAGTGCGCCTATTTCGAGGGCAACGGGACCTGCCAGGCATTCGTCTGCGACGCGTCGAGCATCTGGGAGTCGGCGCCCGAGGGCTGCTGAGCGCCGAGCGCCCGAGCGCGCCGAGCGCGCCCGATGCCGACGCCGCACTTCGAGGGCGCGCGACTCCACGGGCCACGTCCAAAACACGAACGCCCGAGCCGTGAGGCCCGGGCGTCCGCGGTCGACGTCGCTCTGTAAGCCGAGTTCTGTCTCGCGCGCCGGTCGCCCGTCGCGCGGAGGCGATCATTCCTCTAGGACGGCGGTCGCCCGCCGCCTCCAGCAGCCTACCCGCAGGCTCGGGCGAGCAGCCCTGATAGCGCCTGCCTACGTGGCCTTGCTCCCGATGGGGTTTGCCGTGCCGTCCCCGTTGCCGTGGACGCGGTGGGCTCTTACCCCGCCGTTTCACCCTTGCCTGCGTGCGCGGGCCGTGAGGCTCGCGGGCGCCGGCGGTCTGTTCTCTGTGGCACTCTCCTCGGCGTTTCCGCCACCGGGCGTTACCCGGCATCGTGCTCTGTGGAGCTCGGACTTTCCTCCCGCGCTGCATCGCTGCAGTGCCGGCGATCACCCGAGCGGCGTCGACGCGGCGCAATGTGCACCTTGGAGGTCGCCCGCGCAACGGGCAGACTAGGGGCGACCGCCATGAGCCGCGCCGTGAGGCCTGCCGCGCTCGTCCTCGCTGCGGGCGCCGTATCCCTCGGCGCCGTCGCAGCGTGCGGCGGCGCGCTCTCCCTGCACGCGCCCGGCGTCGCCCCGGCCGTCGCGCGCGAGCCGACGCGCGTCGACCTCGATCCCATCGACGCGCGCCCCGGCGCCGTCGTCGGGGACTTCGCCGCGCCCGGCCCCGCAGCCGTCCTCACCGCCGGGATGCAGCAGGAGCTCGCCGGGCGCGCGCTCACCGGCGGCGATCCCGGTGGCATCACCGTCCACTGCGCGCTCGGGCGCTTCGTCGTCCGGACCGAGGAGCGCATCACCGAGAGCAGCGAGCTCCTCGCCCTCTACGTGGACCTCGCCTGCGAGGCGCGCCACACGCACGACGGCGCCGTCTTCTGGCGCGGCGAGCTGCGCGCGCGCACGTGCGCCGAGGGCGCGAACATCCTCGGCGGCACCCTGGGCGTCACGCAGCGGCTCCTCGACCGGACGCTCTCCGACGCCGCGCGCGAGGCGGCGAGCGACCTGGCCCTGCGGGCCCTCGGCCTGCGCGCCATGCCGAGCGCGCGCGCCTTCCCCGACGAGGCCGAGCAGAAGGTCAGCTCGGGCCTCGACGACACGCCGTGGGGTCCCTCGGCGCTCGGCGAGAACCCCGCGTCCGTCGAGCACGCGATGAAGACCCTCGACGCCCGCGACGTCGTCCTCCGCGCGGCCGCCTGGAACGTCGTCGCCATGGCCGCCGGCCCGACCGACCCGTGGCAGGCCGGCCCGACCCTCACCCTCGACGACGCGCCGCTCGTGCGCTTCGTCCAGTACAAGGCGCTCGCCCGCCACGGAACGCCCGACGCCCTCGCTCAGCTCCGCACGGCCGCCGACCGCGAGTCCGACTCCGTGCTCGCCGAGCTCGCGCACGACGCGCTCGCCTCGGGGGGCATCGGGATGCCGCGCACCCCCGCGGTCGCGGAGGCTGCGGGCCATGCGAGCGCCGCGAGCGACGCGAGCGACGCGACGAACGGCACGACGACGAGCCCGTAGCGGCCCGCGCCGAAGAAGACGGCGTGCACCGCCACGGTCGCAGCGATCGCCGCGAGCGTCGAGGAGAGGACGAGAGGCGCCCGCGCGAGCACGCGGCTCCCGAGGAGCGCGAGCACCAGCGCGAGGAGCACGTACGCGATCCACCCGTGCTGCGTGACGCCGGCCGCCGCACCGGCCAGCGCGAGCCATTTGCGTGCGAGCAGGCGCGGTCCCGCCAGGCGTCCCGCCGCGACGAGCGCGCCGAGAAGCAGAAGGCGGGAGACGACGGTCTCGAGGGCGCCGAGCCTCCACTTCGCCGCGTCGTCGAACGCCTGCGCGTTGCTCGCGTGCAGGTACCACGGGGCCGCGCCGAAGTAGTCGAGGGTCGCCGCGAGCTTGCCCGGCACGCGCTCCACGAAGGCCAGGGGCGCCGCCGCGATCTCCCGCCGAGCAGCCGCCTCGAAGCACGTGTCCTTCCCTGCCTCGTCCCAGACGGTGCGGCACGCGCCGGGCACGTCCACCGCCGCCCAGCCGCCCGTCGTCGTGTGCACGCCGATGAGCAGGTTCCACCCGCCGTTCACGCTCACCAGCGCGCAGCGGTGCATCCGCGCGCAGTTGCGCGCCGTCCACGGCGCCACCACCGCGAGCGCCAGGACCGTCACCGCCACCGCCCGCATCGCCCTCGCTCTCCACCCCGCCCCCGCCCCCACCGCCAGCGCCCCCAGCACCGGCGCAAGCAGCAGCGACTGCGGCCGCACCAGCACCGCCACCCCCATCCCCACCCCCACGCCCGCAACCCACCCCCGCTCCCGCGCCCACCCCCACGCCCTCTCCCACGCCCTCTCCCCCGCCCACGCCCCCGCTCGCGCACTCGCCCGCGCACTCGCCCGCGCCCGCCCTCGCGCCCGCGCCCGCCCCCTCTCCTCCCCCTCCCTCGCCCTCGCCGCCATCCCCACCGCCGCCACCACCAGCGCCGCGGTCACGCCCTCCGTCATCACCGCCGCGGTGTACGGCACGAGCGCCGGGTGCAGCGCGACCACGAGCCCCGCCGCGAGCGGCCTCCATCGCGCGATCCCCTCGTCGTCCACCATCGCGTGCGCGCCCCACGCGGCCACCGCGCCCACGAACGCGTTCACCAGCATCGCGACGCCCGCCGAGGCACCCAGCGCCGCGTAGGCCGCCGCCAGCAGCGCCGGGTAGCCCACGGGATAGTGCGCCGCGTACGTCACCGCGCCGTCGGGCCACAGCCACGTGTACCCCTGCCCGTCCGCGAGGCGCCGCGCGAGCACGTCGTAGTAGTGCCCGTCCTCGACCGCCGGGAACCGCCCCTGCGCCCACGCGACCACCGCGAGCCGCGCCACGAGCGCGACGGCGAACGCGACGAGCGCGTCCCCGCGCCGCCCCCACGGGACGGTCGTCACCGCGAGCCCCTCACCACCAGCCGAGCGCGCGCATCGCGGCCACCACCTCGGACAGCGGCAGCCCGACGACGCCCGTGTAGCTGCCCTCGATGCGCGCGATGAACGCCGCCGCTCGCCCCTGCACTGCGTAGGCGCCCGCCTTGTCGCGCCCCTCGCCCGTCGCCGCGTAGCGCTCGGCCTCGCCCGCCGCGAGCACGCGCATCGTCACGCGCGTCGTCACCGTCTCGGCATGCACCGCCGGCGCCGAGGCGTCGGCCGGCGCCAGCAGGAACCGCGTGCTCACCTCGTGCGTCGCCCCCGCGAGCCGCTCGATCATCGCGCGCGCATCCCCGTCGTCGCGTGGCTTGCCGAGGATGCCCCCGTCCGGAGCCACCACGATCGTGTCCGCGACGAGCACGCCCGCCACCGCGGCAGGCGCGCCCGCCCGCACCGCGTCGAGCTTCGCCTCCGTCACGCGCGCGAGGTAGGCCGCCGGCGCCTCGCCCGCCCGCTGCGACTCGTCCACGTCGCCCGTCCGCACCACGAACGGCACGCCCAGCATCGCCAGCATCTCGCGCCGCCGCGGCGAGCCGCTCCCGAGCAGGAGGGGTCGCGCTTCCTCGATCCGCACGGCACGCACGCCTGGCACTGGTTGCACCGCGAGCGTCCTACCACGCCTCGAGGAAGCTTTCGCGCGCCCGCCGCGTATCATCCGCCCGCCCCCGTGTCCCACCCTCCGCACCGCCCGCACCGCCCGCACCGCCCGCATCGCCCGCACCGCGCCCGCGCCTTCGCCACCCTCCTCGCCCTCTCCGCGCTGCCCCTCGGCGCCGCACCCCTCACCGGGTGCCTGTCCACCGGCGGCGGCGGCAACCTCGCGTCGAAGCTCGCCACCGCGCCCACGTACGATCCGGCCGGCCAGTCCAAGTGCGGCGTCCGCAAGAGCGCCGACCACCCGCTCATCGTCGAGTGGCCGTCGGCCGACCGCGCGACGCTCGAGGCGAAGGCGCAGAGCGGCCTGGTGGCCGTGCGCTACGTCGGCTGCGAGATGGAGGTCCTCCACCGCTGCAAGCTGCCCGGCAAGTACGGGTACACGTCGATCACGCCCAAGCACGACGCGGTCACCATCAAGGACTCCGACGATCTCTACGCCAACATGCCCGTCGGCGCGGCGAAGCTCGAGGGCACGCTCGAGAAGAGCGGGCAGCTCAACGTGTCGATGACGATCGTCGGCCGCTTCGACGCCGACAAGACGAGCTTCACGCCCGAGCAGCTCGACGGGGACGACTGCGACCGGGCGACGCACGTCGTCTCGGGCATGACGACGGGGGCGTTCGAGCTCTCCTCGGGCGCGCAGGCGAGCGTCGGCGCCGGAGCGAACGCGTTCGGCATGGGCGCGGGCGGCAAGAGCAGCTCGTCGCACGAGACGCTCGAGCGCGACGGGCGCGAGGAGAAGTGCGAGGGGGCCTCGCGCCCCGGCGAGCCGCCCGACGGGTGCGGCGCCGTGCTGCGGCTCGACCTCGTCCCGATCGAGGCGCCGAAGAAGAAGCGCGAGGCGGCCACGACCGCCGAGCCCGCGGTCGAGGAGAGCGGGATCGCGTCGAACCTCTACGAGGCGGGCAACCTCCGCGTCGCCGTCCGCTGCGCCGAGAGCAACGAGGTCGTCACGCCCGACCGAGGCCTCCGCCTCCTGCTCGACGGCAAGACCGACCCCGAGAAGCCCCTCCGTTCCAACTCGCTCTCGACGATGGGCACCGCCGTCGTCAACAAGATGGTCGTCCCCGTGATGATGACCGAGGCCACCGACGTCGGCTTCCTCGTCCCGCCCGGGCCCCACCACCTCAGCATCCAGGCGCCCGACTGCGTGCCCGTCGAGTCGGACGTGAAGATCTCCCGTACGCACGAGACCGACGTCACCGCGAACATGGACGTCGAGCCCGACGGCCTCAAGGGCCCCGCCGGCTCGCCCGCCGGTGGCTCGCTCGCGCTCGGCGGCTTCTACGGCCTCCTGCCCGAGGCGGTCACGAAGACCGGCTCGGTGGCCTCGGTGAACGGCTCGCCCGCGCTCTACGGGGGCCTGCTCTCCTACGGGTACACGCACCGCAACTTCGCCCTCGCCCTCGCCATGGACATCGGCGGCGGCTCGTTCTCGGGCATGGCCCACAACGGCTCGGGCGCCGCGGCCGAGGTCCCCTTCACCGGGTCCCAGTTCGACGACGCCATCGAGCTCCGCGTCGGCGCGCGCCTCCCCCTCCGCTACGTCGCGCTCTCCGCGGGCAGCGGCATCGGCGGCTCGATGTGGATCGGCAGCTACGACGTCAACGTGCCCGCGGGCTCCTCCGGCGTCAGCATCAACGACACCGGCCTCGAGGGCGGCCTCAAGTTCCTCTGGCACCTGCCCCTCTGGGCCGCGATCGACATCAAGCCCGTCTGCGACTTCGGGCTCCAGGTGGGCGCCGCCTACGACTGGGACCCCACCCAGTTCACCGGCAGCTACCCCATGGCCTCCGCCTCGCTCATGTGGCAGCCCTCGCCGTCGTGCGCGCGCACGGCGTCCCTCAACGTCACGCCGTAGGAGCGCGCCGAAGTCTGGTAACGTCGCCGCCGATGCGCGCCCGCATCGCGCTTTCCTCCTTCGCTTGCCTCGGTGCCGTCGCGTGCCTGCTCGCCGCGCGGCCCGCGCGCGCCACCGACTGCTCGGGCGTCCACTCGACGTGCATCGACTCCGACACGCTGTGGCCCCACGCCGGGCCCGCGCGCTTCGTCGCCGTCGGCTCGACCGAGACCGTCGCCCCCGGCCAGGTCGGCTTCGGCCTCGCGTCGACGTACCTCCACGAGCCCATCATCCTGTCGACGCCCATCGGCGGCACGACCTCGGTGCACCAGTACGCCGTGAAGGACCAGGTCGACGGCTCCTTCCTCTGGTCCTACGGCGTCACGCGCCGCCTCGAGCTCGACCTCGTCGTGCCCCTCACCTTCGGCCAGGGCGGCACCGGCCTCGCCCCCGTCACCGGCGGCGACGGCCTCAAGGACACGGCCGTGCGCGACATGCGCTTCGGCCTCGCCTACGCGTTCCTGCCGCACGCGCGTCTCCCCGACGAGGCGACCCACGACTCCTTCGGCCTCCTCGGCCGCTTCGAGGTGAGCGCTCCCACCGGCGACAGCGACCAGTTCGCGGGCAACGGCTACGGCGTCTTCGCGCCGAGCCTCGCGGCGGACTGGCGGCACGGGCGCTTCATGGTGGGGGTCGAGGTGGGCGCGCGCCTCCGGCCCACCAACGAGCTCCTCGGGGCGCGCGTCGGCTCGCAGATGGTCACCGCGGCGGGCGTCGGGTACGACCTCATGCAGAAGCGCGAGCTCCTCACGGCGACGCTCGAGGCGTGGGCGCTTCCCACGTTCGCCGAGCAGCACGCCGTCACCGAGCCGACGCCCGGCACGCTCGTGAGCACGCCCGACGGCAAGACCATCACGCCCGCCGAGTGGCAGGTGGGCCTGCGCACGGCGCCGCTCACGAGCGGCAGCGGGGACCTGTCGATCCAGGCGAGCGGAGGAGGGGGCATCCCGTTCGCGAGCGATGCGGCGATCACGACGCCGAAGTTCCGGTTCACGCTGGGCGTGCGGTGGGCGCCGGTGGGGAGGCCGAAGGGGGCAGGCACGGGGGCGGGCGCGAGCGCGGGCGCGGGGGCGGGCGCGAGCGCGGGGGCGGGCGCGGGCGCGGGCGCGGGAGGGAGCGTGGGGGCGGGGGCGCCGGTGGAGCTGCAGCTCGAGGCGGCGAAGGACGTGTGCAAGAGCGATCCGGAGGTCGTCGACGGGTTCAACGACGCGGATGGGTGCCCCGACGAGGATCAGGACAAGGACGGGATCCCCGACCGGCTCGACAAGTGCCCGCTCGTGCCGGAGGACTTCGCCGGGATGACCGACGGCTGCCCCGAGCCGAAGAAGTAGAGAGCGCGCGAGGGAGAGAGAGACGAGTTCGAGAACGGCGGGCCGAGGGGCGAGCGGCAGAGTAGGCGGAGATCGAGCACGGAGTTCGAGGTACGGGTACGCGCACGAGGACGAATCACGAGCACGTCGGCCGAGCACGTGTACGAGTACGTGTAGGTGAACGAGTACGCGCAGGAGAGATCAAGGACGGCGGGCGGGCACGAGAGGCAGCGAGCATGAGGACGAGGCCGAGGGGGCGGTGGGGGGCTTCGTGGGTGGTCGGGGGCGTGGCATGCGGGGTGGTCGCGTGCAGCTCGTCGTCGCCGTCACCCAACAAGGAGCCCGGGCAGTGCGTGCTGAGCAACGGCACGTGGTACTGCGGCGGCGCCTACGGGAACTACGCCCAGTGTCCGTCCGACGTGGGCGGCGGCGACTATGGGGCCGCGTGCGACTACGACGCAGGCGCGTGCTTCGACTGCCTCTTCGGTGATTCCGCGGGCGCGACGTGCATCTGCACATTGAACGACGCCGGCGCGCACGTGTGGGTCTGCGAACCAACCGGAACGGGCTGCCACCTCTGACGCAGCAGCAGGCCACGCGTCGCCCTCCCACCCTCGTCCCCGTCCGCCGTTCTCGTCTCCGTGCCCGGCCCGCCGTTCTCGATCTCCCTCTCCCCTCGCGCGCTCTAGTCGCCCTGGGCAAGCACCGCGCGCCACTCCTTGAGGGCCTGCGGCTGGTCGTTTCGCACGGCGAAGCGCGCGAGGGCGGCGAAGCCGAGACCTGGCACGAGCACGCTGCGCTCCACGCGGCCGTACTCCTTGCCGTCGTGATGCCAGAGGACGAACGCCCCGTCCTCGAAGATCCATGTCTCGGGCGCCCCGAGGCCCTCGTAGACGCGCCGGCGGTCGATGGCGAACGGATGCGTGTGGACGACCTCGACCACGATCTGCGGCCACTCGCGGAGCTCGGCGCCGACGCAGTAGCACTCGTCCGGCTCGATGCCACGCTCGCGCGCGACGTTCTTGAACGTGGTCGACCCGTATGCGTAGAGCGGCACGTCGCGCTCGAGCGCGTAGGCCTCGACCAGGCGAGCCACGTTCTTCTTCCACTCCTCGTGCGGCCGCAGTGGGCTCGTGAGCTCGAGCTTCCCCCCACTTCCGACGAGCGACGGGGGCGCCCCTCTCTCGAAGGACGCCCCCGTCTTTCACTCGCTCACTTCCATGCCGCCGATGCTGCCGCTCTCACGGCTGCCGTGCGCGCGGGCGCTCCCACGCACGCCGTCACGCTTCCTTGCGCCCGCTCCGACCGCTACTTGGACGGCGTCACGCCGCCCGCACCTCCTCCCTGCACGGCGGCCCCCGCGGCCGGGGCGCTCGGCGCGACCATCGCGCTCGCCATCCCTGCCGCCGCCGGCTGCGGCGAAGGCGCCGCGGACACCACGATGGGCGTCACCACGACGCCCGTCACGTTGCCCTTGATCGCCTTCTTCTGCTGCGAACCGCGCGTTCCCCTCGCCTGCCGCGTCGCCTTGCGCTTGGCGACCGCCGCCAGCTGCGTCTCCGCATCCGGCTTGGAGGGTGCCTTCTTCGACGCGATGTCGAAGTCGGCGAGTACGTCCGGCGCGTTGCCGAACGTCGCCTTCACGAACGACGTGTAGTCGCCCATGAAGGCCGTGAGCGCGGGGAGCTGGGTGTCCTCCGCCGCGACCTTGGCCGCCGCAGTCGCCTGCGACGCCTCGGTGTCCTTGCGGAGCGAGCCGACCAGCCCGAGCCTGGTCAGAACGTCCGCGACCGTCTGCGAAGAGCCCCCGAACGTCAGCACCTGCGCTGGGTTCGTGAAGTGCTTCGCAGTCCCCGCGCCGAGACTTCCGGCGCGAGCTGCCTGTGCTGCCTTTGTGGACTTGGCCATTGGATTGGTTTCGATTCCTTCGAGCGAGCGAGCGCGGGGAGGCGGGATTGCCTCCTTCGCGTTCCCTCAATGGGTAGTCGCGAAAGGGGGGGCAATCTCTCGGTGCGATTTCGCGCCCCGGGCCGAAACCCGAGTGCCCCCGTGCGGTTGCGTGATGACGATTTCTTCGGAGGGCCCACTCCGGGGTCCCTCTGCGCGGTCCACGATCCGGGGGACATGTCCCCCAGGATCCGATCAGGGAGCCCGGGCGCAGCGAACACCGACGGTGCCGGCGCGCGTACCGGGGGTGTCCGTTCCGCGGTACGAGGCGAGCATGGCGGGCGGCGTGTTGGCGAAGCTCCCTCCCCGGATCACGCGCGACGTCGGGTTGGGCCCGGGCGGCGGCTCCGTGAGCTCCGCGCAGTCGACGCACGGGTCGACGTAGCGCCTCGCATACCAGTCGAGCGTCCACTCCCACGTGTTGCCCGCGAGATCGGATTGCCCCCACCTGCCGTCGCCCGCGGGCGACTGGCTCCCCACGGGGTCCACCGAACCGCCGCCGTTCGCGCCTCCCGGCAGGCACGGGTCGTAGTTCGCCTCCATGCAGTCGAACGACGTGGAGCCTGGAGGAAACGGCGCTGACCACGGGTATGCGCGCTGCTCGCTCCCGCCGGCTGCCGCGTAGTTCCACTCCGCCTCGCTCGGCAAGAAGCCCCCGTCCCAGATGCAGAACGCATATGCCGCGTACCAGTCGACCGCGGTGACGGGCAGGTTCTCTCCGTCGCCGACAGCCGGTGTCCACGTCCCTCCGGCGAGCGCGGCGTTCCACGCGTCGGTCGTCGCCGGGATCTGCCCGTTCCAGTCCGCGGCATCCCATCCCGTCTCGTAGCCCCCGCCGGTCGCCGCGAGGCCCTGGCCGCCGTTCAGGTGCGCGTGCTTGCCCGCCCCCGCCGCCGGGAGCCACCCGCCCGCGGCCGCGGCGACGAACCCCCGGAAGCGGCCCACCGTCACCTCGTCGCGGTCCAGCCGGAAGCTGCTCACCGTCGCCGGGTTCGTGTCGTCCGTATTTCCGAAGCCGTCGTAGCTCCGGTCGAAGGTCCCGCCGGCGACCTCCAGCCCCACGCAGCCGCTCGCGCACGCATCGGGGCTCTCCTGGGCAGCGTCGGCCTCCGCGTCGCCCGGCTCGAGGCCCCCGTCGAGGGCGGGAGGCGGCCTGGCGTCCAGGGCACCCGCGCCGTCGCGGGGCGCGCCCGCGGAGTCCTCGGGGGCGCCCGCGTCCGCAGGGAGGGCGCCTTCGAGAAGGTAGAGGGGCGTACGGCCTCCGCATGCGGCGGCGACCACCACCGAGCCGACCAGCGGGATCCAGCGGCGGGGCGGCGCGCCCATGGGCATCCATCCTCCCATGGGAAGACGCGGGGGGGCCCGTCTCTCGACAGGGGGGCGCGCATCCCCCCGGCAGGGGGAGCTTGCACCTCGGCGCGGCGCGACCGTCCCCCCTTCCGGGGGCGCACGCTCCCCCTGCGCGAAGGAGCCGTCCCCCCACGCGGGGGTGCTCGCTCCTCGACGCGGGGGCGCACGCTCCCCCACGCGGGGGCGCGCTTCCCCCTCACGCGAGGCGCGAGATCCCCCCCAGGGGGGCGCCTGCTTCCCCGCTGCGGGGCGCCCGTCCCCCCATGTCCGGACGCACTCCCCCCGCACGGGGGCACACGCCTCCGGCACACGAGGGACGCATCCCCCCCCTTCTCGGTTGCGCGCCCCCTCCCCCGGTCCCACACTCCCCCGCCTCGAGAGCCCGCATGCCCCGCGCCGACGCCGACTCCCCCGACCGCGAGACGCCCCTGCCCCCCGCGCCGGCGCCGTCCTCCCCGCTGCCGGACGACTCCGCCCCGCAGCCGGTGTCCGCGGTCCCCGCGCCGTCGGATTCGTCCCCGTCGTTCGGGGGCGAGCCCCCCTCGCAGAAGACGCCGGTCCTCGGCGTGTCGCCCGCGGTCCTGCACGCGTACCTCTCGCTCCCCGAGACGCAGCGCGGCCTCCGCAACGTCGTGGCGCACACGCTCGGCCCCATGGCGACGCGCGAGCTCGTCGACGAGCTGGCGAACGAGGCGCAGGTCGCCGCCATCACCGCCGAGGAGCAGGCCGAGAGCGCGTCGGCGATGCCCGGCTGGCTCGACGACACCGCGCGCAAGGCCGTCCACGCGTGGCAGAAGGAAAAGCGCGAGGAGCGCGCCCTCTTCGTGCGCGGGGGCCTTCGAAGGACGGACGCCGCGCCCGCGCCGCCGGTGCACGAGGAGGAGGATCTCCTGCTCAGCCCCTGGCTGAAGAAGCGCGCGCACAAGGTGGCGGGCGAGCGGGAGCTGCTCGAGATGCTCGCGTACGCGGCGCGCACGAAGAAGACGTACGACGAGGTGGCGGCCGAGCGCGGGACGACGGCGGCGGCGATCTACAACCGGATCTACCGGCTCAAGGAGAAGTACGCCGGGGACTGGGCGGAGCACCGCAACGCGCAGATGCGGAGCCGCGCGGTGTTCCTCTGGCTGAAGCGCGCGGGCGTGGCGGTGGCGCTCGGGGTGGTGGTGGCGGTCGCGTACTGGCTGCTCCAGCGGCCGCACGCGGAGGAGGCGAGGCCCACCGACGACCTGCCGAGGATCGAGGCGCCCGCGCCGACGGCGACGGGGTTCGACAACGCCGCGCCGACGCAGCCCGACCCGAGCGCGACCCCCGAGCCGCAGCTGGGGAAGAAGATGCCGGGCCCCCCCGAGCCGAAGCAGCCGCCCGGCAAGCCCCCGCTGAAGTGAGAGGGACGCCCAGTCGCCCTCGCCCTCGCCGTCCACGTCCACGTCCACGTCCTCGTGTCCGTGCTCGACACGACGTCCTCGTCCTCGTCCTCGTGCGCGTGCCCGTACCTCGAACCACGTACTCGATCTCCTCTCCCCCTCTCCCCCTTCCCCCTTCCCCCCTCTCCCCCTTTCCTCCCGTCTCTCCCGTCTCTCCCGCGCCCGTAGCCCTTCCCTCGCGCGCCTGCTAAACGCTCCCCCGCGTGAGCGTCTCCGTCCACACGAGCGAGCGGTCCCGTCACCTGGTGCTGCGCGTCTCGTCGGGCGAGCCGCTCCCCGACGCCCTCGCGGCCAAGCTCCGCGACGAGCAGGTCGCCTGCGGGTGGTTGCGCGCGAGCGGCGTCGTCGCCGACGTCGAGCTTCGCGCGTTCGACGCGGAGCTCGGCGCGCTCGGGAGCACGCGCCGCATCGCCGGCCCCGTGCAGGTGCTGTCGCTCGAGGGGAGCATCGGTATGGTCGACGGCGAGCCGTCGTTCGCGATGCGGGCGCTCCTGGCGCGCGAGGGAGAGCGGGGCCTCGAGACGTTCGCGGGCGAGATCGCGAGCGCGCGCGCCGTGGGGCTCGAGGCGATCGTGACGGCGCTCGACGACGTGGCGCTCGAGCGGGAGCTCGACGAGCGCGCGGGCGTGTGGCTGCTGGGGGCTGCGGCGGCCGGGGGCGGGGCCATTGCGCCGCGCCCCGTGCGGTCGATGATGAGCGCCAACCTCGGAGCACCGGCCGCCAAGCCTGCGCCGACGGCGTCCCCCGCCTGGTCCTCCGCGCTCGAGGCGAGCGACGCTCCTCCCGAGGCGCGCCAGCGCTACCGGCCCGCGGACTCGCCGGCGCACACGGCGAACGCGCCCATGCCGCAGCGCCCGCAGAGGGCCCCCGTCACCGGCGACGACGCGCCGGTCCCCGAGCCGGGCGACTCGGTGGATCACTTCGCGTTCGGCCGCGCCGACGTCGTGAAGAGCGACGGCGACCGGCTGCACCTCAAGGTCCACAAGGACGGGCGCATCCGCGAGATCGCCCTCGAGATGCTCCGCGTCACGCCCATGCCGGACGCCGACGACGGCCGGCGCCGCTTCAAGCTGGAGCGAAGGATGTGACCATGGGGTCCCAAGGAGAGGCGTAGGCTGCCTGTCTCGCAAGGCCGTGCGACGTGATACTCATCACGCCGCCTGGCCAACCATCGCAAGGCCGTGCGGCGTGATACTCATCACGCCGCCTGGCCGACCATCGCAAGGCCGTGCGACGTGATACTCATCACGCCGCTTGACGCTGGGGCGCGGGTGAAAGATTAAGCCCGGGCCAGCCGTTGTCCCCTCGATTAGGAGGAAACGATGTCGAAGATCATTCCGCTCGCGGCCGTCCCATTTGCCCTGGTCGCCCCGCTCGTCCTCTGCAGCGCCGTGGCCGTCGGCTGCGGGGGCGACAAGCCGCCTCCGCAGGCAGCCACCAACACGACGACCACCGGCCCGGCGGCGACCAACCGCCTGCCCGACAAGGCGCCCGACTCGCCCACGGCGAGCGCCGTGCGCATCTCCGACGAGATCATCAAGGCGTGCGGCATCAGCGCGCCCGACGCGTACTTCGCGTTCGACTCCGCCCACGTCCGGGGCGACGACGCGCGCGTGCTCGATCAGGTGGCGACGTGCTTCATGACGGGCCCGCTGAAGGGCCGCACCGTGCGCTTCGTCGGCCACGCCGACCCGCGGGGCAGCAGCGACTACAACCTGACGCTCGGCCAGTCGCGCGCCGACTCCGTGGCCAAGTACGTGCTGGGCAAGGGCCTCGACAAGTCGAAGACCGAGTCCACGTCGCGCGGCGCCATGGATGCGACGGGCGACAACGAGCCGACGTGGGCCAAGGACCGCCGCGTCGACGTCCTGCTCGCGCAATGACGTTCTTCCAGCCCTCGCCCATGCCAGCGGTCCCCGTGGTGCCCGTCGAGGCGCCGACGGTGAAGCTCGACCTCGTGGGCCTCTTCCAGAACGCCGCGTGGCCGGTGAAGATCACCATCGCGCTGCTGGTCGGGTGCTCGCTCCTGGTCTGGGTCATCGCCGTGCTGAAGATGATGCAGCTCGGCCGCCTGCGGATGACGGAGGGCGACTTCGAGAAGCGCGCCCGCAAGGCGGCGTCGGCGAACGATCTCTTCCAGATGGCGGGGGGGCGGGCGTCGGCTCCGGGTGCGCGCGTCGTGGGCGAGCTCTACTCGCGCGGGACGAGCGTGCCCGTGGACCGCCTGCGCGCGGCGGCGGACCGGGCCATCCTGGCCGAGGGGCAGAGCGCGCGGGCGCTCATGTGGTTTCTCGCGTTCATCGCGTCGGGCGCGCCGTTCATCGGCCTCTTCGGGACGGTGTACGGCATCATGGACGCGTTCATCCGCATCGGCGCGGCGAAGACGGCGAGCCTCCCCGTCGTCGCCCCGGCCATCGGCGAGGCGCTCATCACGACGGCCATCGGCCTCGCGGCGGCCATCCCGGCGGTCTTCTTCTACAACTGGATCGACAAGCGCGTGAGCGACTTCACGGCGGAGCTCGAGGCGTCGGCGGCCGAGTGGGTGGCCATCATCGCCGACGGCGGGCCCGCGCAGGTCGACTCGGCGATTCCGCTCGTGGGCGGCCGGCGCTAGGCTCACGCATGGCGCTCTCGACGGGAGGCGGCGGCAGGGGCCGGGGGGCCTTCACCGAGATCAACGTCACGCCGATGGTCGACGTGATGCTGGTGCTGCTCATCGTATTCATGGTCACCGCCCCGCTCCTGACGAGCGGCCTGCACATCGACCTCCCCGAGGTGCAGGCGGCGAACACTCCGGTGAAGGACGCGAAGCTCGTCGTGTCGATCACCAAGGACGAGAAGATCCTCTTCGGGGAGGACGACGTGACGAAGAACATCGAGCAGGTGCTGCTCGACAACCCGCGCGTCCAGTCCGAGCACGAGCTCTACATCCGCGCCGACAAGGACGCGCGCTACGGGGTCGTGGCGCGGGCGGTCGCGGCGGCGCGGTCGGCGGGCGTGACCTCGCTCAACCTGCTGGTGGACCCGGAGGAGCTGCCGAAGTGACGACGGCGTCGAGCGCCTCCGCCAAGACGTTCGACGCGCAGGAGATCACCATCGCCTGCGCGGTGGCGCTCCTCGCGCAGCTGCTCTTTCTGCTGGCCTTCTCGCTCCCGTCGCCCAAGCTCGTGCAGGCCGACATCACGAACGACAACGCGCAGCCCATCGCCGTCTCCATCACGCCGGTCCTCAAGCTCGGGTCGAAGAACCCCCTGCCGTCCAAGTGGCAGCGCAAGCAGCCCGCGCAGGCCAAGCAGCAGACGCAGGGGCCGGTCCCGTCGCCCCAGGCCGAGAAGACGCCCGAGGCGATCCCGAAGAAGGAGACGCCGGACGCGTCGGTGCCGTGGTCGCTGTTCGTCGACGCGGGGCCGACGAACGTCGCGCCCTCGCCGGCGGACGCGGGGGCGGTGACGACGGCGTCGTCGGTGCAGGGCTCCGAGCAGGGCGCGGCGAACGGGACGGAGACGGACCCGCTGAAGGCGCGCGCGGCGGACATGTACCGCGCGCAGCTCGCCAGCTGGTTCGCGAGCCACTTCAACATCCGCGGCAAGGTCCCGTTCGACGAGCTGAAGAAGCTCCACGCGTCGGCGACGGTGACGGTGACGGGCGACCGCAAGGTGGGGAGCTTCTCGGTCGGGCGCCCGAGCGGCAACGCGGCGTTCGACGCCGAGGTGCGGTCGACCCTCCAGCGCATCCAGGGCAGCGGCGCCGAGCTCCCCGCGCCTCCGCCCATGTACCCGGACATGCTAGGGCAGTCGCTCCCCGTCGGGTTCCAGTGCACCGTCCAGAGGCTCTGCGAATGATCCGCCTCCACGCCTTCCTCGCCGCTCTCGTCGTCCTCGCCCTCGCCTTCGCCGTCCCTGCGCGCGCCGACGAGCCCCAGGGGTCTGCCGCGCAACCCGACGAGAGCGTCCTCGGCACCGTCGAGGTGAACGGTTCGGCGGGCGGCCTTCCCCCGCTGCCGAAGATGGCGGTCGTGCCGATCCTGGTCACCGGGCAGGCCGACAGCATCGTGAACCTCGTCGTGCGGCGGGACATGACGCTGAGCGGGCAGTTCGAGGTGCTCGACGAGGCGGCCGCGCCCCCGGGGCCGTTCACGCACACGTCCGCGCTCGACCTCGTGGGCTTCCGCGAGAAGGGCGCGGAGTACGTGCTGCGCGTCTTCTCGCAGGCGGCGGCGAACGACTCGACCAAGACGGAGCTCGTCGGCGAGGCGTACCTCACGCCCACCGCCGCGCAGGCGGCGGCGCTCAAGGCTCACGCGGCAGACGCCCCCGCCCCCCCCGACGCGAAGCCCGCGTTTCGCGGCGTGGAGCGGACGGCGACGACCGAGGTGCGCGCGGCGTCGCATCGCCTGGTGGACCAGCTGCTCGGGGCGCTCACGGGGCGCCCCGGCGGGTTCGCGAGCGAGATGACGTACGCGCAGAAGGTCGGGCGGTGGCGGCGCGTCTTCGAGCTCGACGCGGACGGGTTCGATCTGCGCGCGCTGGGCCCCATGGACGCGACGGCGATCTCGCCGGTGTTCGGGCCGGGCGGGACGATCTTCTACGGCCTGTCGAGCGACTACGCGCCCTTCCGCATCATGCAGGGCCCCAAGGCGTCGCCGGTGCCGATGGTGCTGCCAGGGTCGGTGATGGGGCTCGCGTTCAGCGCCGACCGTCACCGGATGGCGGTGACGACGATGGACGGCGGGCAGAGCCGCCTCTGGATGGGCGAGGACGGGAAGCTCGACCTCACGCCGACGGCGCCCTTCGCGAACCACCCGGTCTTCGGGCCGATGAAGAAGATCGCCTACATCGCGGGGAGCCCCGTCCAGCGCGTCTACGTCGACGGCAAGGCCGTCTCGCCGTCGGGGTTCATGGCGAGCGCGCCGGTCTTCTGCGACACGCCGCAGGGGCTCCTCGTCGTGTTCACGGTGGGCGTGGGGTCGGGGGCGGACATCATCGCGACCGACACGAGCGGCGGGAGCCTCCGGCGCCTGACGCAGCACGAAGGGGCGAACACGTTCGCCGCGTGCAGCCCGGACGGCCGCCTCATCTCGTTCTTCTCGACCGGCAAGCGCGGGCAGGGCGCGGGCCTCTTCATCATGCCCATCCAGCGCCCCTGGCTCGCCAAGAAGATCTCCAGCGAGGTCGGCGAGTCCCTCCGCTGGGAGCGGCCCTAGCGGATCGCGAGAGACTCGTTCGCGTCGGGGAGAAGCGCGATCTCGACACGGCGGTTCTTCGCGCGGTCGTCGGCGCTGTCGTTGGGGGCTACGGGGTCGGCGGCGCCTCCGCCGGCGGGCGTGAGCGACGCGGCCGGGACGCCGACCGAGGCGAGGTACTCGACGACGGCCACCGCGCGGGACGCCGTGAGCTCCCACGCGGAGTGGTAGTGGCGGCTCTTGATGGGCGCGTCGTCGACGTGGTCCGTGACGAGAAAGCGTCGGCCCTGGGAGAGGCCCTGGAGGGACCGCGCGAGCTCCATGAGCACCCCCTTGCCGGCGGTGCGGAGGTCGGCCTTCTCGGGATCGAACAGGAGGTCGCCGTTCACGTCGACGACGAGCTGCCCGCGGCGCATCTCCACGCGGAGCTGCTTGGCGTCGATGAGGCTCTTGAAGCGCTGCGCGAAGTCCTTGAACAGCATCGTCCGGGCCTCGGCCGCCGCCTGCGCCTTGCGGAGCTCCTCGAGGCGCGCCTTCGCGTCGTCGAGCGCCTTCGAGAGGGTGCCCCGGTCGGCGAGGATCTTGTCGACGTCCTTGCCCGTGCGTTCGAGCTCGCCGCGCAGCTGCTGGTTGATGGCCGTGGCCTCGTCGAGCTGCGCCTGCATGTTGTGGGCGTTCGTCGAGAGCTCGCTGAGCTTCGAGTCGCGGTCCTGCGTCGCCGACTCGGCCGCGTTGATGCGCGTCTGGAGCTCGTTGATGACGGTGGCGTCCTGCTGCTCCTTCTGCGTGGCGGCGGCCTTGAAGCTCGCCGCGTCGGACTTGCACTGGTCGAGGTCCTTCTGCAGGACGAGGCAGCCGGACGACGCGAGCGCGAGGACGAGTACGGCGCCCGTGACTGCGGCGGCCCGGAGCGGATGCGGTCTCACGCCGCCGTCATAACCTCAGGCGGGCCGCTCGACCACTTCTCCGCGCGCGCCGCCGACCTCCAGGCCCTTGCCCGGCTCCGAGAGCGCGCGCTTCACCATCGCGAGCGCGACGGCTTTTCCCAGCGTCGGCGACGCCGCGGCGCTCGTGATCTCGCCCACGGGCGCACCGGCCTCGTCCTTCACCTCGGCGCCGCGCGGCGGCGGATCGCTCGCCTCCAGCACCACCGGCACGAGCTTGCGCTTCACGTGGCCGCGCATCTCGAGCATGCAGACGACCTCCTGCCCGAGGTAGCAGCCCTTGTCGAAGCTCACGGCGCTCTTCTCGAGGGCGGCCTCCTGCGGGTACGTCGTGGCGTCGAAGTCCACGCCGAAGCGAGGTACCGCGCGCTCGAGGCGCAGCGCCTCCCAGCCGTCGGCGTCGCCCACGGTCGCCACTCCCGCGATGGCCGCGGCCACCTCGCGCTGCACCTCGGCGTGGGCGAGGACGACCGCGCCTCCGAGCCCCGTGCGGTCGAGCGCTCCTCCCGCGCCGCCCGCCGCCAGGGCCGCAGCCAGCGCGTCCCCCGCGCGCGGCCCGTGCACCGTCCAGACGTCGAACCCCGCCGGGTCGGAGGCCATCGCCGCATCCTCCATCACGAGGTAGTGGTCGAGGTGCTCCTGGAGCGCGGCGAGCTGCTCGCCCGGGAGGGCGAGCAGGACGCGGCTCGCCCCGTCGTCGACGACGGTCAGCGCGTCGGCGAGGATGCGGCCGTTCCGACCGACGAAGAGGCCATACACGGCCGCGCCGGGGCCACGCTTCACGAGGTCCGCCGTGAGCAGGCCGTTGAGCCACGGGACGCGGTCCGTGCCGGTCACCACGAGCACGCCGAGCTCCGGGTGCTGCACCGCGAGCGCGCCCTCGCGGGCGGCGCGCACCTGGTCGTCGGGCGTCATGTCGAGCCAACTAGCACGGCGGCCCGCGGGGGCGCGGGCGCGCGGGCGCGCGGGATCATGTGACGAACCGGTCGCTGCGAAGGGGCATTCGCGTTGACGATCCCCGCTTCCGGTGGCCATATGACCGTGTCGTGCCGGGCATCGGCGTCGTATTGAACCCTCGCAGCAGGCGCAACCTGCGCGATCCGCGCGCCGCCCTCCGCCTCGCACGGACGCTCGGCGATCAGGGCGTCGTCCGCGAGGCCCGGTCCATCGACGAGCTCTACCGGATTGCCGAGGACTTTCGCCGCGAGGACATCGACGTCCTCGCGATCAGCGGCGGCGACGGGACCAACCACGTCACGCTGACCGGCTTCATCGACGTCTACGGCGGCGCGACGATGCCGCAGGTCGCGCTGCTCCGCGGCGGCACGATGAACACCGTCGCGAACTCGGTGGGCGTCTCCAAGGGCCGCCCCGAGGGCCTGCTCGGGCGCCTGCTCCGCGACTACGCCCAGCGCGCGAACGCGCCTCTCGAGAACGTCGAGCGGCACGTCATGCGCATCGGGCCGCGCGGGGGCCCGCGCGACGGCCGCGACGGAACGCACTACGGGTTCCTCTTCGGAACGGGCGTCGTGCACGGCTTCCTCTCCGAGTACTACCGGACGGGCGAGCCCACGCCGCTCGTCGCTGCCAAGACGCTGGCGCGCGGCATCGGCAGCGCGTTCATCCGGGGCGAGACCATCCGCAGGATGGCGCGGCCGTTCCGCGGCTCGGTCGTGGTGAACGAGGGTACGCCCGAGGAGGCGCGCTGGGACGAGCGCGACTACCTCGCGGTCGCCGCCGGGACCATCGCGCACATCGGGCTCAACTTCAAACCGTTCCACCGGTACGACGAGCGCCCGGACGCCTTCCACATGCTCGGCATCCACACGTCGCCCGTGGCCTTCGTGCGCGACCTCCCGCGCATCCACAAGGCGCAGCCCATGCGTCCCGGAAAGGCGTACGAGGCGGTATCCACCCACGCCATCGTGCGCAGCGCCGACGGCGTGCTCCGGTACATGATCGACGGCGACCTGCACGAGACGACAGGCGAGCTCGAGGTGGGCGTCGGCCCGCGCGTGCGGCTCGTGCTGGTGCGATAGGCGGGCCGGAGCTGGGGCACGGCCGATCCAGCCCGTCCGCTTGCGCCCTCCGCGTCGCCTCCATAGGCTGTGGGACGATGCACGTTCGTCGCCTCCTGCCGGCCGCGGTGGCCGCGGCGGGCCTCCTCCTGGGGAGCGCCACGGCGCGCGCGAACGGCCTCTCGCCGGTGGAGAACGACCGGCTCCTGCGCGGCGACACGGTTGCGCGCTCGCAGGACTTGCAGCGGGCCAGCCGCCGCTACGTGGGGGGCGTCACGTACAAGATCCTCGACGCCTCCGAGCCGGAGCTCGAGTCGGTCCTGCAGGACGTGACCGCGTGGCGGAGGTTCCTGCCCAAGACGCGCGACGCCCAGCGCGTGGGCACCTCGGGCGGCGACCCCCTCGTGCGCGTGACCCACGGGTCGGCGCTCGTGCAGGTGGGCTACACCCTTCGTGTCCACCAGGACGGGAACGTCGTCCGCTTCTGGATGGACCCGACCCGGGCGCACGACATCGAGGACGTCTGGGGCTTTTTCCGCGCCGAGCCACTCGCGGACGGGCGCACCCTCGTCACCTACGGGATCCTCATCGACATGGGCGACGGCATCCTCCGCGACCTCTTCGAGAGCCGCGTCCGCCAGGTGGCCCTCGAGGTCCCCGACTACGTCCGTGACGTGGTCGCCGAGCGCCAGGCGCGGGGGCGTAGAGCTGCCCGCTGAGCACTGACGTAGCCACCTGGCCCTGTGGTAGAAACGTCGCCGCACGTGGCGGCGCGCATCCTCACCATCGCCCTCAACACCTACCGCGAGGCGGTGCGCGCGCGCCTGCTCCTCGGCGTCTTCGCGGTGGCGCTGGCGACGTGCCTCTACTCGCTGCTCGTGGCGACGCTCTCGCTGCACAACGAGGCGCGCGTCGTGGCCGACCTCGGCGCGGCGGCGATCTCCCTCTACGGCGTCCTCATCGCGGTGGTGCTCGGCTCGACGTCGCTCTACCGCGAGCTCGAGTACAAGACGATCTTCCCGATCCTGTCGCGACCCATCCGCCGCTGGGAGTACCTGCTCGGCAAGTACGCGGGGACGGTCCTCACCGTCTTCGTCTTCGCGTGCGTGGACGGCGCGGCGGTGCTCATGGCGCTGGCGCTCGAGAGCGACCAGCCTGCGTGGAAGCTCGGCGCCGCGGCGCTGCTCATGCTGGCCATCCTGGGCGTGACCCTCGTACGGGCGCGTCACACGCGCGTCTTCGTGCTCGTGCCGTGGGCGGCGGCGCTCTTCGTCGTCGCGTGGCTGCTCGCGGCGCCCGCGCCCGACGAGCGCCAGCTGGTCGTGGCGGCGATGGTGCTGTCGCTGTGCGAGGTCGCCATCGTGGCCGCGATCGCGATGCTGTTCTCCTCGTTCTCGTCGCCGTTCCTCACGGCCACGTTCACGGTGCTGCTCTTCGTCATGGGCCGGGCGAGCGACACGATGGCGCACGTACCGAAGCACCAGTTCGGCGCCGAGTGGAGCGCGTTCTTCCGGGGCCTGGCGCACGTGGTGCCCAACCTCCACGTCTACGTCCCCGCGCGCGCGATGCTCCTCGGTCACGTCCCGGGGAGGCCCGTATGGCCGTACGTCGGCGAGGCGGCGATCCACGCAGTCTGCTACGCGACTGGCCTCCTCGTCTTGAGCGCGCTCGTCTTCCGCAAGCGTGACTTCGCATGAAGGGCGCGGGGCGGGCGGGCCGCCTCGCCACTGCGGCCGGCCTCGTCGTCGTCGCGGTGCTGGGCGTGGCGACGGCGAGGGAGCTGGGCATCGGGCAACGCGAGGTCGAGTCCGCCGATGCGGCGGCGGAGAGGAGCGACTGGCCGGAGGCGGTGCTCCACGCACGCGCGGCGGCCGAGGCGCTCGTCCCGGGCAGCCCCTGGCCGGCGCGAGGGTGGGAACGCCTCGAGGCCATCGGGCACGACGCCGAGGCGCGAGGGGACGACCCGACGGCGCTCCTCGCGTACGGGGCGATGCGGGCGGCAGCGCTGGCGACGACGGCGCCGGGGGCCGGCACGGACGTCTGGCGGGGCCGCGCCGAGGACGGTCTGGCGCGCGTCGCAGCGTCGACGCGCTCACCCACGGGGCCGCGAACGACGTCGGACGCGATGCTCGACGCGTTGCGCGGGAACGAGACGCCTCCCACGGGGCGCCTCGTGCTGCTCGGGGCAGCCGCTGCGGCGATGCTCGGTGGCCTCGCGCGGCTCGCGTGGGCGAGCACGCCGGCGAAGGCGCGCGTGGCCCAGGCGGCCGCGGCGCTGGGGCTCGTCGGCTACGCGATCGTGGTCCTCACGTCGTGACTCCCACACCCGTGCGCGGTCGCTCGCGCCGGTTGTCAAACCAGCGCCGCGTGTGGCAAATCCCCTCGACCAGCCATGGCCACCGTCCCGATGGATGTCCACAAGGTCGCGCGTTGCCGCGAGCTCGCCGCGGAGATCGCCGACGACGTGCAGCGGTACATCGACGCGCACACGACGGTCGGCGTGGAGCGGACGATCCTGCGCGCGTACGGCGCCGACGGCGTGGATGACCAGGGAGCGCCGCTCGTGAACACGGCGGTGGACCGCTACCGCGAGGCAGGCCTGCTCGGGCACGGAATCGCCTTCTTCCTCGGGCGCGCGCTCCTCGGGGGCGCCGCTTCGGTACAGGATGCGGCCGAGCGCCTCGCGTTCGCGCCGGATCTCGACCGCGCCGAGTCCGGCCCCGGGCCGGACGCCGCTCGCCAGGCGCTCCACCCCCACACGCAGGCGGCGCTCACCCGCATCGATCAGGCCCGCGAGACGCGCGATGCGCTGCGCGCCCGGATCGCCGCCGGCCCGACGCCGCAGAAGTACGTCATCGTGGCGACCGGCAACATCTACGACGACGCGGTCCAGGCGAAGGCAGCGGCGGGCGCAGGCGCAGACATCGTCGCGGTCATCCGCGCGACGGCGCAGTCGCTCCTCGACTACGTCCCACACGGCGCGACGACCGAGGGCTACGGCGGCACCTTCGCGACGCAGGAGAACTTCAAGATCATCCGCCGAGCGCTCGACGAGGCGACGCAGGAGATCGGCCGGTACATCCAGCAGACGAACTACTCCTCGGGCCTGTGCATGGCCGAGATCGCGTGGATGGGGGCTGTCGAGCGGCTCGACATGCTGCTCAACGACGCGATGTACGGGATCCTCTTCCGCGACATCAACATGTGCCGCACGTTCGTCGACCAGTACGTGTCGCGGCGGTTCATCGCGCGCGCGGGCATCGTCATCAACACGGGCGAGGACAACTACCTCACCACCGCCGACGCCGTGGAGAAGGCGCACACGGTTCTCGCCAGCCAGTTCGTCAACGAGGCGTTCGCGCTGCGCGCAGGTCTGCGCCCGGAGCAGATGGGGCTCGGTCACGCGTACGAGATCGACCCCTGGCTGGAGGACTCGTTCCTGCTCGAGATCGCGCAGGCGCAGCTCGTCCGGCAGATCTTCCCCACCCACCCGATCAAGTGGATGCCACCGACGAAGCACAAGACGGGGGACATCTTCTTCGCGCACGTCCACGATGCGATGTTCGATCTCGTGGGCGTCACGACGAACCAGAGCATCGAGCTCCTCGGCATGTTCAGCGAGGCGATCCAGAACCCGCTGCTCATGGATCGATACCTCGCGCTCAAGGCGACGCGGTACGTGTACGGCGCCGCGAAGCACCTCGGCGAGGAGATCGAGTTCAAACCGCAGGGGCGGGTGGCCCGGCGCGCCGTCCAGGTGCTCGACGAGGCGCTCGTCCTTCTCGAGGAGGTACAGCGGGACACCATCTGGGAGGCCATCGCGCGCGGTGCGTTCGCGGACGTGAAGCGGACGAGGACGGGCGGCAAGGGCTACGCGGGGGTCCTCGAGCGGTCGAAGGACTACGTGAACCCACTGCTCGCGGCGCTCGAGGGCCGCTGAGGGGAGACGCTCGGCGTTCGCGCCGTATCCTTTCCACGTGGAGCTCCTCGCCTGGGCGGCGGCTGCGTTCGCCGCGTCGCTGCTCGCCTCGTGGGTCGGGGCGGGCGTTGCCCTCGCGCCGCTTCGCCAGGCGGCGCCCGTGGCGTGGGTCGACCGGGCCCGGCTCGGGTTCCCCCCCCGGGCGGCCGCTCGCTTCGCGCTCATCTTCCTGCCGTTCGCCTTCGCGATCGCCGCCGAGTCTTTCTCCTTCGGCCAGTCGTCGGCGTGGCCATGGGTCGCCGCCGGGGTCGCGGGGCTCGCGGCGTTTGCAGCGGCGTTCCTCGTACGGGTGCGCGTCGAGCGGGCCGTGCACGGCAAGCCGGTGGCCGTAAGAGCGATGCTCCGGAGCCTCGCGGCGTACTGGACGGTGATGTTCCCGCACCTGCTCGTCGCCATCGTCGCGGCCATCCTGGTGGGCGACGAGATCGACGTGCGGTCGGGCGTCGTCCTCGGCGCCACCGCCATCGCCGTCACGCTCGCGATGTGCGGCGCCGGCGTCTTCCTCGCGCGGGTCGTCGGGCTCGCGCGCCCTGCCTCCGATCGCCTCGGCCGTGCGGTCGCGGCGGCGAGCGCGTCGACCGGCGTGCGCCCGCGCGCCGTGTACGAGCTCCATCTCGCGATCGCCAACGCGTTCGCCCTGCCGGCCGTGGGGATGCTCCTCTTCACGCCGCCGGCCGTGCGCGCGCTCGACGACCCGCAGCTCGCCGCCATCGCGCGCCACGAGCTGGGGCACGTCAGCGAGCCTCGATCGGCCGTGGCGGTGCGCATCCTCAACGTGGTCCTGCTCGTCGTCGCCCTCGTGGCCGTTCGCCCGATCGTCGGCGGATTCCGCTTCGATGTCGGCCTCCCGCGCCTACTCGCTGCGGTCCTCGTGCTCGGCGGAACGGTCCTCTTCGCGCGCCTCGTCGGGCGGCCCTTCGCCCGGCGCATGGAGGAGCGCGCGGACGCGATTGCCGCCCGTGCGGGCCCCGATGACGGCACGTACGCGCGCGCACTCGAAGCCATCTACGCGGCCAACCTCGTTCCTGCCGTCCTGGCGGTTCGCGGCGCGCACCCGCACCTCTACGATCGCATGGTCGCCGCGGGCGTGACGCCCTCGTGGCCGCGCCCCGTTCCGCCGTCGCGTCCGCGCCTTCGGGCCGCGCTCCTCGCATGCCTGGGGGTCACGATGGTCACGCTGCCGATCGCGATCGCCATCGTCCTTCGAGTCGCCGGGTCGCCCTGAGGAGCCGTGCTATCTGGTGCGCCATGCACCCCACCACCCCCGCCAAGCCCCTGCGCGCGTACGGCGATCGCGACGGCGACGGCATGGTGCAGCTCTCGTTCACGCTGCAGCTTCCGCCCGGCGCACGCGCGCGCGAGGCCGCCAAGCAGTTCGCGGCCATGCACGGCCTCCACGAGCCCATCGTCGCGACGATGGAGCTCGCGGCCGAAGGGTTCACGTTCTTCGTGGTCTACGGGCACTCGGAGCACGCGGTCGACGTCGCATCGATCAACGTGCCCGAGGTCCGGACCGAGGCGCTGAGCCGCGAAGAGCTCGAGCATCGCATCAAGACGCGCCTGGGCCGCAAGATCGTCATCGTGGGCGCGTGCACCGGCAGCGACGCGCACACCGTCGGCATCGACGCCATCCTCAACTACAAGGGGTACGCGGGCGACAAGGGCCTCGAGAGCTACAAGGGCTTCGAGGTGTACAACCTCGGCGCGCAGGTCGAGAACGAGCAGCTCGCGGCGCGCGCAAAGGCCCTGAAGGCGGACGCGATCCTGGTCAGCCAGGTCATCACGCAGCGCAACTGCCACAAGGAGAACGCTCGCGCACTCGTGGAGCTCCTGGAGAAACAGGGCTGGAGGCGTGACGTCATCCTGCTCTTCGGCGGCCCGCGGGTGGACCACCAGCTCGGGCTCGAGCTCGGCTTCGACGCAGGCTTCGGCCCGGGAACGAAACCCGGGGACGTCGCGTCGTACCTCGTCGAGACGCTCTGCGGCCGCGTGGCAGCCTAGTGAGGCGCGTGGCCGAGTCGCAGCCTAGGCGGCGCGGACGACCGGCAGGCGACGGCCCGGCTGCACCGCGCCGTGCGTCTCCTCGATCATGTCCTCGATCATCGCGTGGCAGGCGCCGCAGTCGTCGCCCGCGCAGCACGCCGCGGTGACTGCTTCGACCGACTTCGCGCCCGCTTCGATGGCGGCACGCACAGTCTCGCCCTTCACGGCCCGGCAAACGCAGACGTACATCCTTGGTACGAGGAGCTTACGATATTGAATTCGGTTTTCAAGTCCGGACGCTGCGAGCCAAACACCGGAGGCGTGCGCATGAGCCGGCGGGGCTGATGGGAGCGGCCAATGCTTGGCCCGACGAACCTGAGGTCCGGAGGTAGGGTCCCTCTCGCAGACCCTCGTCAATGCTCGCGAATCTGCTGGGAGAGGTAGTGCGCCTCGCCCACTTGTTTGACGAGCTCGAGCTGCGACTCGAGCCAGTCCACGTGGTGCTCCGAGTCGACCAGGATGTGCGTGAGCAAGTCTTCCGACGCGTTGTCGCCGATGTCGCGGCAAAGCTTGATGCCCTGGTTGAGGCGCGGCGGCGTGGATGACTCGAGCGCGAGGTCGTTCTTCAGGATCTCCACGGCCGTGGTGCCGACGGCGAGCTTCGAGAGCCGCTGGAGGTTCGGGAGCCCTTCGAGAAAGAGGATGCGCTCGATCAACTTGTCGGCGTGCTTCATCTCGTCGATCGACTCCTCGTAGATCTTCTTCGCGAGGTGATCGTAGCCCCAGTTCTTGCACATGCGCGCGTGCAAGAAGTACTGGTTGACGGCCGTCAGCTCCGCGGTGAGGCACTCGTTGAGCAGGTCGATGACGCGGGGGTCGCCCTTCATGGCGCGCTAGCCTAGCCGACCTTCGGGTCCGCGGGTCCTCCGTTCATCGCGGAAGATCGACGGTGACCCAGGCGTCGACGCCGTCGCGCCCGATCCGGTGCGCGACCGACGCGCGAACGACGACACACCCGCAGGGATCGTGGAGCTCGAGGGCTCCGACGGCAGCGACGAGCTGGGCTCCGCCTGACGCATCGAGGTCCACGTCGGCGCCCCCGCGTGCGGTGACTCTCGGGCCGACGGGGACGGCGACCCGGGCGCCGCCCGTCCACCCGGAGACGAGCAGGAAGCCGCTCGCGGGCTCGAGGGGCGCGTCGACGAGGGTCCGCGCGACCACGGGGTCCACACCGTCGCGCTCGGCCACGTGGGCGGCCACGTTGAGGCCGTTGGCGGGCCCCACGCGTGCCCTGGCGATGAAGGCCCCGCCGAACGTGCCTGCCGGGCCGAACACGCGAGCGAAGTCGGCGCGGAGCGCCAGGGCGCCCGAGCTCGCGGAGGCACGGGACCGCAGGGAAGGAAGGGCCTGGCTCGCGTCGCCGACAGCGCCGGCAGAGGCGTCGAGCTCCGCGGCCGCCCGCGCAGACTGCTTTCCCACCGCGTTCGACCAACCCAGCGCGGCCACCCAGGCGCCCGTCCCCGGCGCCGTGGCTCCGCGTCCGGCTGGAACGACGAGCACGTCGCCCACGTGCTGGACGAGGCCCGCCACCTCGACGCGAGGCTCGGTTCTATGGAGCCAGGGATCCTCACCGTCGCTCGAGGGAAAGGCCCGCACGAGCGGCACGCCGAAGGCCCCGCGCACCGCAGCCGCAGCGTCGCTTCCCGAACGCGCTCCGTCGTCCGCGACGTCTCCGATTCCGTGCACGTCGAGCGTGGCGCCCGCAGGTCCCACGCGCCCGGCGATCATGCCTCCCCCCTCCGCACGCGCGAACGTCGTCGTCCCGAGACCCGCCACCGCGACGCCGCCGCCCTCGACCGTGGCGTCGTATGCGCCCACGCTTCCAAGAGCGTCTGCCCGGCGCGCGGCGACCACCGGGCCGCCCGCCCCGAGATCCGCGAGGTCGCCCCCTCGCAGCGCCACGTCGCGCACTCCGGACGCGAACGTCCAGCCACCGGTGCGCCACGACGCCTCGGCTTCGGCGCGGTCGAATGCGCGCGCGGCCGCGTCCAGATCGGTCGTCGCGCGTACGGCCCTCGGGCCACGAAGGGCGTCCGCCTCCCATGCCACGGTGGCCGTGGAGCCGCGAGCGGCGACCCCGATCCCGTCGTCGCCGCGCAGGTCGTCCCAGCGCACGCTCGTCTGCGTCGTGGCGGTGCGCAGCGAGGCCTCGGTCGCCACACCGCCGTCGAGGTACGCCCCCGCCTTCAGGTCGAGCCCACGCGTCGCGTCCCCATGCGCCCAGGGCACGTGGACCCCTTCGCCGACGAAGAGGCCGTCGGCGCCGCGCCACTCGACGTCCGGCGGCAGAGCGCCGAAGCGACTCCCGTCGCGAAGCCAGAAGACGGGCGCCCACGCAACCGGGACGCCGAAGACCTCGAGGACGGGGTTGCGCAGGATGACGTCGTGCGGGGGCGCGACGGTGGCTCCGGTGAAACGAACGGCGAGCGGCGTGCCCAGGCACGGGCAGAACGCGAGCGTGCCCTGCCCGGCCAGCTCGGCGCCGATGGGGACGCGCCGCAGGGCAAGAGCGTCGCTCGCCAGGTGAAACGGCGGCTCGTCGACGTGTACGTGGCCGGTGATGTCGAGCGCCTGGGCCCGCGCGTCGAAGCGGACCTCGTCGGCGCCGAAGGCCACCGGTGGCGAGCGCCCGGGGGAGGGAGCCTCCTGCTGCGCGAGCGACGGACGCGCGACCGCGAGGGTGACCGCGACGAGCGCTGCGGCGGAAGCCCTCAGCGCGACGCGGGAGGCGCCGGCGGCGGGGGAGCGGCAGGAGCTGGCGGCGGAGACGACGGAGGCGCGGGAGCGGTCGGCGCGTTCCCCTGCATCGGTAGGTAGTCGCCCTTCGGGAAGTCGATGCGCAGCATCGCGCCCCCCTCCTTCGTCGCGTCCATCGTCACCTGAGGCGTCACGTTGGAGCGCAGGTCCACCACGAACCAGAGGTCCTGACCGTGGGGCACGAGCCGGGCGGTGGTCACGGGCGTGTTGAAGTGCACCGTGACCAGCGGGTTCGTGTTGTTCCACTTGTCGGCGTACGCGCCCTTGAGCACGTACGTGAGCACACCGGGCGACGCCTTGGTCGCGTATGTCACCGGTTTGGTCAGCTGGACGAAGAGGCGCGTCGACCCGTCGGCCAGGGTCTCGAAGCCGGGCAGGATCGCGTCGGGTTTTTGCGCGTTCGCAGCCGCACGCCCTGGACGGCGGGGCCGATGGGGACCGTGACGATGGGGCGTGGTCGACCAACCGTAGCCGGTGGCCGGAATCACGGGCGCCGCGCTCCCTGACGGAGCCGCGCTGTCCGTTGGCGCCGCCGCGGGAGGCGCCTGCGCGGGGCCCGTCGCCGCCGGCGCGTCCTGCGCCCGCGCCGAGGAGGCGACCGCCGGCGCGAGGGCCAGCGCCGCCGTCAGGAGCGCCGCGCGCGACGGAAACCGCATGGAGAAAGTAGAGCACGTCGCGCGCGACGGGACCAAAAGGACGACGAACGAGCGGAGCCCTCAGCCGAGCTTGGCGAGCTCCGCGAGGATGGCCCTGTTGTCCCGCGCCTGGGGGATCTCCTCCTGCTTCAGCCACGCGACCTTGCCCTTCTTGTCGACGATGACCGTCGCACGCGCCGTGATCCCCTTGTCGGCCAGGAACAGGCCGTACCTGTTCGCCACGTCGCCCCGGGGCTGGAAGTCGGCCAGGAGCGGGTACTCGAGCCGCATGTGCTTGGCGAATGCCATGTGCGTCCACGCACTGTCCACGCTGATGCCCAGCACCTGGGCGCCCGCCTTCTCGAACTCGCTGAAGTCCTCGCGGAAGCACTCGTTCTCCGACGAGCACGTCGGGCTGAAGTCGAGCGGGTAGAACGCGAGGACCACGGTCTTCTTGCCGCGGTAGTCGCTCAGCCGGACCTTCTTTCCTGGGCGGCCGTTGTCGAGAAGATTGGACGGGAGCTCGAAGTCCGGCGCGTCCGCGCCGACCTGGATCGCCATGGGAAAACCTCCGTTGCGTGGGAAGGACGTGCAATCTACTCGAACCTCCGCCGGGCGCGGGCGGGCACCTTCGAGGGTCGCCCGGACGCGGGCGCGAGCACGCCAACCGCCCGGGATGATTGCCCGAACGCGCCGCGCCTGGTAGGCCCCCCCCATGGACCAGCAGCTCCCCGCCGCCGAGATCACCGCCCTCCTCGGCCGCGGAACCCAGTTCGAGGGGAAGCTCCACTTCGAGGGGCGCGTTCGTATCGACGGAGTGTTCAAGGGTGAGATCCGCAGCGACGACACGCTCGTCATCGGCGAGGGCGCCGAGGTACATGCCGAGATCGACGTGGCCACGGTCATCGTCCGCGGCGGAGTCGTGCACGGGAACATCCGCGCCAAGAACGCCATCGAGGTGCACTCCCCCGGAAAGATCGTAGGAAACCTGCACGCGCCTTCGCTCTTCATCGACCGCGGGGTCGAGTTCCAGGGGAGCTGCCGCATGGACGCCATCGATGCGAAGCCCGCCGCCAAGCCCGCGCCGGCCGCAAGCCCCAGCGCGCCTCGTGCGTGAGCTGGCGCCGTTCGCGCTGCTCGTGTGCGCGTGCGGCGCGGCGGTGCACGAGCCGACGCCTGCTCCGCGCCCCTCCCCTGACCCCGTCGAGGCGCGGACCGCGAGTCCCGAGGCGCCCGACGCGCGCGCCTCGTTCGAAGCGATGGCCCTGCGGGCCGGGGCGCTCGCGCCGGGGATGCACGAGGCGTCGCGCAAAGAAAGCGACGGCCAGCCCGTCGAGCTGGTGAGAGCCGACGGACGCGACGCGTGCATGCGCGCGTCGTTCGAGGCGACCGCGCCGGTGAAGGCGGAGCTCGTCGACGGATCCGGCCGCGTACTGGCCGCCGTCGAGACCGCGAGCGCGACCGGGGTCCTCGGCGAACGTGGGCCCGTCTGCATCCGAAAGGGCGACGTCGTGAAGGGCACCGCCGAGGGCGCGGCGCGCATCCGCTGGGTGGCCTGGGTAGCTCCTTGAGCCGCCGTCGCAGGCGCCGTGCGCCGGAGCGAGGTCCACTCACCGTCCGATGGCGCTCCTGGGTGGGCGCGAAACGCACCGGCTGTCCGCATCGAAGAAACGCCACGGCTCGTCCGCCCACTCGCCCGCGTACGCAACGCCGACACGCGCGCTCACGCCGACTCGGACGCGCCCCTCGCGCGGCAGAACGCACAGCTTGGACCGGTCCGTCAGGTCGACACCGTCGAGCGCGCGCGTGATGCCCATCGCTCGCGCGAACCTCCCCGGCCCATCGAGCCTCGCCCCTTCGGGGATCCCCGACTGGCCCTCCGCAGCTCGCACGAGCACCGCGTGGCCCTTCCCTTCCCCGAGGCAAGTCGTGTTGAAGCACTCGTGCATGCCGTAGACGAGAAACACGTACGCGTGGCCTTCCGGGCCGAGCAGGCTGCGCGTGCGCTTCGTGAGCCCCGCACGCGCATGGCAGGCGAGGTCCTTCGGACCACGGTAGGCTTCGGTCTCCACGATCCGCGCGACGCGGTGGCCGCCGGAGACGCGATGTACGACACGGCACCCGAGGAGCGCTCGCGCCACGACGCAAGCGTCGCGAGCGAAAAAAGCCCGGGGCAAGCAGTCCCTTTGCATTCCTGAAGGCTGGAGGATATAGCGCGCGCAAGGCTGGAATTGTCGGGTCGTGGGCGCTAAAGCCTAGAGAACGCATCCATGTTCGACGAGTTCGGGATCAACGCCGGATACGTGGAGGAGCTTCACAACCGCTGGCTGCAGAGCCCGCAGTCGGTCGAGGCGGGCTGGCGCGAGTTCTTCGAGCGGCCGAACGGGACCGCGCCGGTATTCGTCGAAGCGCCCCTCCCCAAGAGGAACGGCACGGCGAACGGCAATGGGGCCGTTGCCTACCGGGAGGCCGTGCGCGAGACCGTCATCGCCGCGACCGAGCTGCAGAGCCGCGTCGCGCAGCTCGTCAATGCGTACCGGGTCCGCGGGCACCTCTTCGCGCGGCTCGACCCGCTCGAGAAGGAGGCCGAGGCCCACCCCGAGCTCGAGCTCTCGAACTTCGGCCTGACCGAGGCCGACCTCGACAAGACCTTCTCGACGGCCGGTATGAGCGGCCTCCCCGAGCGCGCGACCCTCCTCCAGATCGTGGAGCATCTCGGCGAGACGTACTGCTCTTCCATCGGCGTCGAGTTCACGCACATCGAGGAGCCCGAGCCTCGCCTCTGGCTCCAGGACCAGATGGAGTCGACGCGCAACCATGCGTCGCTCGACAGGACGGAGCTCCGCCGCATCCTCACCAAGCTGACCGATGCCGAGATCTTCGAGCAGTTCATCCACAAGAACTACGTCGGCGCGAAGAGGTTCTCGCTCGAGGGCGCCGAGAGCATGATCCCGATGATCGATCTGCTCGTCGAGGCCGCGGGCGCGCACAGCATCGACGAGATCGTCATCGGCATGCCGCACCGCGGGCGCTTGAACGTGATGGTCAACGTGATGGGCAAGAACGTGCGCGAGATCTTCGCAGCGTTCGACGACAAGCGCCCGGAGAAGTACTTCGGGGCGGGAGACGTGAAGTACCACCTCGGGTACTCGACCGATGTCGCCACGCAGTCGGGCAAGCCCGTCCACCTCTCGCTCGCGTTCAATCCGAGCCACCTCGAGTTCGTGAACCCGGTGGTCGAGGGCCGAGTGCGCGCGAAGATCGATCGGCGCAAGCGCAAGAGCACGATGCCGCTGCTGCTCCACGGCGATGCGGCATTCATGGGCCAGGGCATCGTCGCCGAGACGCTGAACCTGTCGCAGCTCGAGGGGTACACGACCGGCGGGACGATCCACCTCGTCGTCAACAACCAGATCGGCTTCACGACGATCCCCTCCGACTCGCGTTCGACCCGCTACTGCACCGACATCGCGCGCGAGCTCCGCATCCCCGTCTTCCACGTCAACGGCGAGGATCCCGAAGCGGCCATCCAGGTGACGCGCCTCGCGATCGAGTTCCGGCAGCGCTTCAAGCAAGACGTGGTCATCGACATGTATTGCTACCGGAAGTACGGCCACAACGAAGGCGACGAGCCGCGCTTCACGCAGCCGCTCATGTACTCGCTCATCGACAAGAAGCCGGGCGTGCGCGACGTGTACGTGCAGCGGCTCGTCAGCGCGGGCCACATCACGCGCGAAGATGCCGACGCGATCGCGCAGGAGCGGCGCGCCACGCTCGAGCGCGCCCTCGAGGAGGCGCGCCAGGGGGACTTCCATTCGATGCCCGAGTCGATGGGCGGAGTCTGGGGGCCCTACAAGGGCGGGCCGGACGCCAGAGTGCCCGAGGTGCCCACAGCGTACCCACGGGAGAAGCTCCTCGACGCGCTCGACAAGCTCACGACGATGCCGGCCGGGTTCCACGCGAACCCCAAAGCGCTGAAGATCGTCGAGCAGCGGCGCGAGCGTGCGCTCTCGGGCCACGGCCTCGACTGGGGCACGGGCGAGCATCTCGCCTTCGCATCCATCCTCATGGACAACCACGGAATCCGCATCAGCGGGCAGGACGCGCGGCGCGGCACGTTCTCGCACCGCCACGCGGTCCTCTTCGACACCGAAACGGGCGAACCCTACACGCCGCTCGCGCACCTGGGAGACGTCGGGGTCGGGCGCTTCGAGATTTACGACTCGCCGCTCAGCGAGGGTGGCGTCCTCGGCTTCGAGTATGGGTACTCGCTCGACCGCCCCGACAAGCTCGTCGTCTGGGAGGCGCAGTTCGGGGATTTCGTGAACGCCGCCCAGGTCATCATCGACCAGTTCATCGTGTCCGCCGAGGACAAGTGGTGGCGGCTCTCCGGCCTCGTGCTGCTCTTGCCCCACGGCTTCGAGGGGCAAGGCCCGGAGCACTCGAGCGCACGCATCGAGCGCTTCCTCCAGCTCGCGGCCGAGGACAACATCCAGGTCTGCAACCTCACGACGCCGGGGCAGCTCTTCCACGTCCTGAGGCGGCAGGTCAGCCGCATGTGGCGAAAGCCGCTGGTGATCTTCACGCCCAAGTCCCTCCTCAGGCACCCGGAGGCGGTCAGCACGCTCGACGAGATCGCGAACGGCTCGTTCCAGCGCGTCATCCCCGACGGCACCGTCGATCCGAAGGGCGTGAAACGCGTCCTGCTCTGCAGCGGCAAGGTGTACTTCGAACTCGTCGCCGAGCGGAAGAACCGGGAGCGGAAGGACGTCGCGATCGTGCGCCTCGAGGAATACTACCCCCTCAGTGATGCGCTCACGAAAGCCCTCGCGCCCTACCCTGCAGGCACGTCCGTCGTGTGGGTGCAGGAGGAGCCGCGCAACATGGGCGCCTGGTACTTCATCAACGCACGCCAGTCCGATCTCGTCGGGACGCGGCATCCCCTCTCGGTCGTCTCGCGCCCGGAGAGCGCTAGCCCCGCCACGGGCAGCAAAGCGGCGCACGATCTCGAGCAGAAGATGTTGCTCGACGAGGCGTTTCGCGGCTGAAAAAGTTCAGCGTCGACGGGGCTCGCGCGGGATCCACCTGCGGCCCCGTGGACGCACCGGTGGCCGGAGCACGACGGCGACGACGCACGCGGGTCCGCGACGTTGCGAGCGCGTCGGCAGGCGTGCGATGGCGGAACGCGCCTTGCTCTAGCGGTTCGGCATGAGAGCCTCGTCCCCGGCCCTCGCGCTCGTGAGCGGCTCGATCGCAGTGCCCCGTCCTCGCCCGCGACCCATCTCCGCCCCCGCCCCCGCCCCCGCGGCGTCTCCCGGCGCCGCCGAAGCCGAGGCTGCCACCTCCGATCTCGCCCCGCGCCCGACACTACGCAGTGTGGACCTCGAATACGTCGGCGGGGCATCTCCGCCGCGGCCGTCGACGGTGCCACCACCTCTCCCTCCGAGAGCGACTCGCCGCGCTCGGGCGACCACATCACGACTCTCGCGCCCCGAGCTCGCCGACGCCGTCCTGGTGGCTCTGCGCGACCTCGCCTTCTTCGAGACCCCGATCGAGGCCATGGCGTTCGGGCTCGTGACCGCGCTCCAAGCGCTCCCGTCCCTGGGAGGTCTCGCCCTGCTCCGCGACGACGAGAGCGGTAGCTACGGCGTCGTCTACGCGCGGGGGCCTCGGGTGTCGGCGGTCGTACGCTCGCGAGTCCCGGAGGACGATCCCTTCGTCGCGCTCGCCCTGGTGCGCGGAGGCCCCGTCTCCGTCGAGTACCGCTCCGACACGCCTCCGCCCGATCGCCACGCCGCCTTCGGCGACCCCTGGAGCGCCTTCGTCACGCCCGTCCAGGTCGCGGGGCGCTGCGTCGGCGTCATCGAGCTCGTGGACCCGATCGAAACTCGCGCGGGGGGTGAGTCCGGGCGACGTGCACTCGCGGCCATCGCCCAGCACCTCGCGCTCTTTCTCCGCGAGCGGCCCCTCCGCGTCTCGCGCGCCTTCGCGCCCGCCCAGCTCGGCCTGGACGACGAGTCGATCTAGGACACGGCTTCGAGCCTCGTCTGCGGAAGTACGGCCCACCGTTGCGCCAGGCCCGCGGAGAACAGGAAGGCCGTCGCGAGGACCCGGAGAGAATCGGTCACGAAGTGCCCTCGACCCACGGGTAGGCCCCACGCCGCTTCGATCGCATAGACGACGTCGAAGAGGAGCCACAGCAGGTTCCCCGCCGTCATGAGCGCCCATGGCCAGCGGAGGGCGCCGCCTCGAAGCGCGAGTGTCGTCTGGAGAAGGGGCGCCAGGAGGATCAGCACCGCCGCATCGGCCACGTCGGATGCGAAGGGCACGATCGCCAAGAGGTGCCCTCCGATGAGCGCTCGAACGTCCGCGAGGAGCGGCCCGCCCGTGACCACGAGCGCGAGCGCAGCGGCCCCCGCGAGCACCGCGACGCGACCTGCGGGACGATCCTCTTCGGCGAGCCCCGCCACCGTCCAGGCGCGCGCCAGCATCCACGTCCCCGCCACGGAGCTCCCGTTGCCGACGATCGCGAGTAGACCCTGGGCCGCCGCGGGGCCGTTCGCCAGTGCGACGATATCGCGCGCGAAGAGGAGCAGCGTGCAGGCTCCCAGGAGCGCCCACGCGCGCCGCATGTACTCGCCGGGCTCGAACGCGCTTGCCGCGAGGATGCACCCCGCCATGGCGAGGACCTTGGCCGCTTCGACGGCGGCAGTCAGCACCGTGACCCGCGCCGCTCCCGGGGAGACGGCCCACGCGACGAGCGTCGCCAGCACGAGGATCGCCGGCGTCGCCGCGAGCGCGCGGTACCTCACAGCCCGAGCTCCCGGGCAATCTGCTCGAGCACGATCTCGGTCTGAGCGCGCCCGACGAAGGTGCGGAGCATCGGGCGAAGGGCCTGCTGGAGCGCAGGAACGTCGCCCAGCGTGAGCGTCTCCGGGCCCCGCCCCAGCGCCTTCACCGCGAACGTCTTCACCGCCACCCGCCCGGTGTGAGGCCCGAGGTAGAGCGCGAGGCGAGCCGCTATTCGGTCCGCGATGGCATTCCCCGTGACGTCCCCGGTCATGCGTCGTCCGCTGGAGACCATCGTAGCATCGCCTTCTTCGTTTCGACGCTCCGGTGTAGCTTCGAAGGTCGAACCGCGATCGCGCGATGGACTGGATCGATCTACTCCACCGGTGGGGGTTCGCCGTACTCGGCGGCGTTCTCGTCCTCGTCGCGGCGCTCGTCAACCGCGTCGCGCCGCACAAGCGCTACCGCATCCGCCAGGCGCTCCTCCTCTACGCCTGCTTCCTCCTGGCCTTCGGGGCCCGGGCCGTGCTCGCGCACCTCGCCGGCGGCTGGGCCACGTCGTGGTCCGAACACGTCCAGATCTTCGAAGACCTCTTCGCGGCCTTCACGCTCGTCAACGTCCTGTCCCTCGCCGTCTTCGACGTCGGTCTGCCGGCGCTCGGCGTCGTGCTCGTGGCCATCACCGGCGACGTGATCGTAGGCCTCGCGTACCTCTTTGCGGCGCTGGGTGTGATGAGGGCGGCCGGGATGTCGCCGTCCTCGGTCATCACTACCTCCGCGGTCGTCAGCGGGGTGCTCGCCCTGAGCATGCAGGCGACGCTCGGCAACATCCTCGGCGGCGTGGCGTTGCAGCTCGACGGAAGCATCCACGTGAACGACTGGCTGCAGCTCCCCGACGGCAGCCAGGGCAAGGTCGTCGCCATCCGCTGGCGCCACACGGTGCTCGAGACCCGCAACTGGGACACGATCGTCGTGCCGAACGCGAACCTCCTCGCGCAGAACATCATCATCCTCGGCAAGCGCACCGGCAAGCCGGTGCAGCACCGCATGTGGGTCTACTTCAACGTCGACTTCCGCTACCCGCCTTCTCGCGTGATCGACGTGGTGCGCGAAGCCGTGCACATGGCCCCCATCGAGGGCGTGGCCGACGACCCGAAGCCCACGGTCATCTGCTACGACTTCGCGAAGGACACTCGCGACAGTTTTGGGTACTACGCCGTGCGCTACTGGCTGACCGATCTGCCGAACGACGACCCCACGAGCTCTCGCGTGCGGGCGCGCATCTTCATGGCGCTCAAGCGCGCCGGCATCCCGCTCGCCCGCCCCGCGCAGACCCTCTTCGTGAACCCGCAGGAGGACGAGACCCTCTACGAGGCCAAGAAGAAGGAGAAGCGGGTCCACGCAATCGAGTGCGTCGAGCTTTTCCACGCACTGACGCCGGAGGAGCGTTCGTTCGTGGCGGACCACCTGCGGTACTCGCCCTTCACGGCCGGCGAGACGTGCACCAAGCAAGGTGCGGTCGCCCACTGGCTGTACCTGCTCACGTCGGGCAGGGTCGAGATCCGCCGTCACGTCGAGGGCGGCACGCTGACGAAGACGCTCGCCACGGTCGAGGCGCCGAACTTCTTCGGCGAGATGGGCCTCATGACAGGAGAGCCTCGGACGGCCGACGTGTTCGCGATGACCGACGTCGAGTGCTATCGCCTCGACAAGACGGGGTTGCAGCGCATCCTCGAGGAACGACCGGCCGTGGCGGAGCAGTTCTCGAAGACGCTGGCCAAGCGGCGGACGGAGCTCGTCGCGGTCGCCGAGGGCCTCGACGACGAGGCGAAACGCGCGCGCATGCTCCACGAGGAGGGCCGCATCCTCGACAAGATCCAGGAGTTCTTCGGCCTGGAGCGGACGACGAAGTGATGCGGGCGATGTCCCTGGGGGCCACGCACGCCGAGCAAGCGGTGCGCGCGATCCGCGCGCTGGGCGGGCACCGATACGTCGCCGGCCGGCTGCACCTCATCCACGCGTTCGCTCTCGTGGACGTGCCGGACTCCGGCCTGTCGGACGCCCGCGCGTGGGCCGAGACCGCCCTGGGGACGGCGTCGCTGGACGCCGCCACGCGCGACGAGCGGCTGTGGCGACGGTGCACGGACGCGGAGCTCGTCGCCGTCGTCGATGGATTCTGGACGGGAGCGGGGGCGATCGCGACGCGCGCAGCGCTCGAGGACCGCCTCGCCCGGCACGGGTTCTTCGCCAGAGATGGCACACCCTTCGACGAGGAAGATGCGGACGAGGTGCATCCGCTGCTGATCGACGCCGGCTGGGAGCTCGTGCCTCTCGCTCTTCTCGATCCCGAACGCCATCGCGGCGCAATGAACGCGTACGGCGACGCTCTCGCGTGGGAGTCGGCGCGTTTCGAGGAGGAGACCGCGATTCCGCCCATCACCCACCTCTACGAGCTGCCCGCGCTCGGTGTCGTGGAACTGGTCCGCGGCGTGAGCGGCGACGGAGCATTGGCCGCGCCTCTCGTCGTCTGGGCCGACGGCGACGAGACGTACCTCGACTACGTCGTCCGGGGCGTCCGTCGCGCAGCGAAGCTTCCCGAGCACGACGACGCGTAGGGCCGTCCTCGACGAAGGAGAGGCCGGCGACGGATCAACGAAATGCGGGGATGTCGTCGACGGGTTGCGTGAATGCCGGTGCAGGCACGCTCTTCGGCGCCGGATGGGTGACCGACGACGGCCCCCGCAGGGGAACGAGGGCGTGGTTGCGCGTGGTCACGGGGCCCGGCACCGACGACGTCGACGGAGCGGAGGGAGCCGGAGCAGCTGGCGCCAGCACGGCCGACGGAGGCGCGAGCGACGCGAGGGTCGACGAGGTCAGCGCCCCCTCGACCGCCGCGACCGAGAGCGGCTGGGGACTGCTGGCACTCCGTCCGAGCAGGACCGCGAGCGCGCCGATCGTGGCGGCGCCCGCCACCGCGAACGGGACCCAGCGCCGCGAGGGTCGGTCGGCCCTCCTCGACTGCGTCGTCACGGCGGAGCGCGTCGCGACCAGGCTCCGGCTCACCGTGCGGATGCCGATGGCGACGTCCTTCGATGCTGGCTCGAGGAACGGCTCGAGGGCGCGCGCGAGCTCGCCCGCATCCGCGTACCGCGCCTCCGGGTCCTTCTCGAGGCATCGCAACACGATCGCGCCGAGGCCCGGCGGCAGGTCGGCGCGCACCGAATCGAGCGGTTGCGGCTCTTCGCGCGCCACCTTGAGGCAGAGGTCTGGCAAGGAGTCGGCCTCGAACGGCCAGCGGCGCGTGAGAAGCTCGTAGAGGACTACCCCGAGCGACCATACGTCCGAGCGGGGGCTCGCCAGCTTGGATGAGCGCAGCTGCTCGGGCGCCATGTAAAGGGGGGAGCCGACAACGGCGCGCGTTTGCGTCAGCCTGCTCTGCTTCTCCGTCATGAGCTTCGAAATGCCGAAGTCGAGCACCTTCACCATCGAGCCCCCCCCCACACGCGTGGTGAGGTACAGGTTCTCCGGCTTGAGGTCGCGGTGAACGATGCCGCGTGCGTGAGCCTCGGCAACGGCGTCACATGCCTCGACGACGTACCCGCAGGCCATCGGCGCGGACATGGCGCCGCGCGTCTCGAGCACCTCGGCCAGGTCGGCCCCCTCGAGGTACTCCATCACCATGTAGGGCGTCCCCCGGGCCATCCTCCCCACGTCGAGGACGCGCGCGACGTGATCGCTGCGCAGCCGGGCCGCCGCGCGCGCCTCCCGTTCGAAGCGTTCCACGGCGATCTCGTCAGCAGCGGCCTCCGTGTGCAGCAGCTTGATCGCAACCACCTGATCGAGCTGGAGGTGTCGTGCTGCGACGACCAGCCCCATGGCTCCCCGTCCGAGGATCCGCTCGACGCGATACTTCGCGGCGATCTCCTCGCCGACGGCGACGGGGGACGGCGCCCCGAGCGAGGTGGAAGAGCCCTGCGAGTCGACGAAACCCATCGGGGGCGATCGGGCTACGCCACGCGGGGCCTCCCGGTATCGCTCCCCGCGACGATGAGTGGGCGTGCCTCCCACCCGCGCCGGACTCGGGCGCCCTTCGCGGGAGATCGCTCACGCCTTGGACGCGGAGGCCACCTTTTGCGTGCTGGCGAGCTTCGCGTCGTCGACGCGTACGAGAATGGCGGTGATGTTGTCGCGCCCGCCGCCCTGGTTCGCCTTGTCGATGAGGATCTTGTTGGCGTCGTCCAGGTTCTTCACGTTTTCCAGCGTCGACTGGATCTCGTCGTTCTGCACCATGCGGCTCAGCCCGTCGGAACACAGCAGGTAGATGTCACCCGGCAGCGGCGACTCCATGCTGATGTCGACCTCGACGTTTTCCTCGATCCCGACCGCCCTGCTCAGGACCGCGGCGCTCTTTCCCTGAATCCCGGCTGCTCCGAGGGTGTGGTCCATGGTGAGCTGCGTGAGCTTGCCCGACCGAAGCCGGTAGCACCGGCTGTCCCCGACGTGCGCGATGTAGACGCGCTGGTTGTTCGGCGAGAAGTAGCAGGAGACGACCGTCGTCCCCATGCCTGCGTACGCGTCGTTCTCGTGAGCAGCCGCGAGGATGCGGTCGTTGGCGAGAAGAATGGAGCCGCGGAGGCGCGCCGCGCGTTTGGGCAGCTGCGGCACCCGCGCAGGGCCGAAGCTGGATTTGCGGAAGGCATCGCTGATGGCATCGACGCAGAGCTGGCTCGCAACCTCACCCGCCGCGTGGCGCCCCATCCCGTCCGCGATCACGAAGAGGTGATGATCCTCGAGGATCGCGTACGCGTCCTCGTTGTGCTTGCGCTTGAGCCCCGGATCGGTGCGGCCTACCGCGGTGACGAGGATGAGCGCGTTGGGCCCCGTCGGCTCCTCTTCTTCCTCGACGTCGACCGGAACCTCCGCGGTGACGTTCACGCTCGGGTCGTCACTGATCTCCGCGTGCGAGTCGAGCTTCTTGCGGTCGTCGTCGGCCCCGGGCGGCTGAGACGGAGGCTTGGATCGAACCGCCGGAGGCGGCGCGGTGGAGGATTTCCCCGCCGCCGCGTCGAGCGCGCCTGCCTTGGGCTGCGTTTCGTCTGCGACGGGCCGTGAGAGCACGACGACCACCCAGGCCACCAAGCCGAGGACGACGACTGCCGTCACGACGTAGAGCACATGGGGATCCGGCATACGCCATCATCCTAGGACAACGCAGCGTCCCATGACCCAAAAAGTGTAGCCTCGACGGAGCGTGGAGCGCGCCGCCCACGAGCGCAGGCGAATGACCGTGGGACGCTCGATCGCTGCCGTCTTCCAGATCCTCCTCGGGTGCCGCACTCCGCGGGGAGGCCTGGCTAGGCTCGGGGCCTTCGCAGGCGTCGCAGGTCTCGCAGGTCTCGCGGTCGTCTTCCTTGCAGGCTGTTCCGCGTCCGGGTCGCTCCTCGGACACCTCGCCGGCACGAACGACGAGGAGCTCGTCTACGCGGTCGACGAAGCGCCGCCGAACGGGCCGGCGCTCCCCGCCCTCGTGGCGAGGGGCGTCAAGGCACGACTCGCGTCCGCGGCGATCCTCGCGGACGTGGACCTGACCGACGAGAATGTGGCTCCTCGGGTGCAGGTTCGGGTCACGGTGGACACCGACGTCGCACCGGCAGCCGACGATCTGGTGACGTGGCGCGGCGGGTTGCGCTTCCTTCGTGTGGACGTGGGCACGACGATCGTACCGACCAACACTTCGGGCCTGCACCCGGTGGAGACGCCGACGCCCGAGGGGAAGGAGCACGGCTGGCAGGGTACGGCGGAAGCGGTGGCGCGCGCCGTGCGCGACACGAAGCTGGATCCGAGCCACGTGGCATTCGCCGAGCGTGTCGGCGGCAACTCTCCCGAATGGAGGACGCGCGTCGCCGTGGTCCCGCCGGTCGCGGTAGCTGGGCCCGGCGACGCGCCCATCCTCGCCGTCGCGTCGACCGAACACGGCAGGGCGCTCGCGATCGGACTCTCGCCCGTCACGAAGAGCGCCCTCGGCGTCGAGCGACTGGCGCATCCTCACGCGCGCGTGGTCGTCGCACGCGGGCGCGTCCTCCTCGAGACCCTACCCATCGACGACGCGATTGCCTCCGTCCTGGTCCTCCGCTTCGGCGACGATCTCGCCTCCTACACCCGCGCCTACAGGAACTCTCTCCTTCTGCGGTCCCCCGTCCTGCCGCCGATGCATCGCGTGTCGGCAGGGCCGCTGCCACCTCGCCGCGGCATCGCGGTCGCCTGCGCCCTGGTCCCCTTCCTGCTTTCGTTCGCGTGGCTCTTCTTCGTCCGGCGGTTCGATCGCGCGCGACCCGAGCCGCTCTGGCTCGTGGTCGCCACCTTCGCCCTCGGCGGCCTGGCGATCGTCCCGGCCGGCCTCCTCGAGATGGGCCTCGGCAACCTCTCGCCCTGGCTCGAGCCGTCGCTCGCGACGCTCGGCGGACAGGCGTGGGCGCTCCCGCTCTCCATCGCCGTCTTCACGCTGGTCGTCGGCGCCGTCGAGGAATCGGCGAAGTACCTCGCGGCGTGGCTCCTGCCTCGCCGGAGGAGGGAGTTCGACGAGCCGGTCGACGGCATCGTGTACGGCTGCGCGGCGGCGCTCGGCTTCGCGGCGGTCGAGAACATGAAGTACTTCGGCCTCGGCCGCATGTCGGGAGCGGTCATCGCCGTGCGCGCCTTCGAGACCGTCCCGGCGCACATGTTCTTCGGCGCAATCTGGGGCTACGGCATGGGGCTGACCCTCGTGTCGCGGCGCGCGCGAGTCCTTCCCTACCTGGCGCTCGCGGCGCTCGCGCACGGCACCTTCGACGCCGTCGTCTCCACCGATGGGATGCAGCTCGTCGCCACCGTCCTCGTCCTCGCGCTCGCGCTGGCCTTCGTCGTGATGCTGCGACGTTCCCTCCGCCACGGCACCCTCCCGGCGCGGGAGATCCGCGCCGCCGGACCGCTCGGGGAGACTCCGCGCAGCCAGCTCGCGCGCGTCTTCTTCCGCGTGGGTTCGGCGCCAGCCTTCTATTCGAGCGCAGGCGCCATGGTCTTCTGCGCCTTCTCTCTCACGGTTCTCGGTACCGCCTACGAGGTCCTTCATCACCGCGTCGGCGTCGTGTTCGTCGCGCTCGCGTCCGCGATGCTGGCGCTCCTCGGGCTCGCCGCCTGGGGAGCCACCGTTGCCATCCCGCTGGACGTCGCGGTGGACGCTCTCGGGGTGACGTTCGCCGGCGCATGCACCCCCTGGTCGACGATCACGTCCCACTTCGTCGAGACGCGCCGGGGGCGCTCCTACGTCGTCCTTCGGACGCCCTCCGGCGACCAGCGCCTGGGGCCGACACGGGAAACGACCGCGGTGCGCATCGCCGAGGCCATCCTCGCCAACGCTCCGGGCGCGCCGGGCTCGTGAGCAGGAGGCTGCGCACCGCGCTGGAGGTGCCCCCTTCGCCCTTCAGTCGATCGATACGAGCTCGATGTCGAAGATGAGGCCCGCGTTCGGCGGGATGTCCGCGCCGCTCCCCTTCTCGCCGTAGCCCATCGCGGCGGGGATCGTCAGCCGGCGCTTGCCGCCGACACGCATTCCCGGAACCCCCTCGTCCCACCCCTTGATCACCTCGCCCTTGCCCAGCGTCACCTTGAACGGGTCGCCGCCGTGGTCGTACGAGCTGTCGAACTTCTTCCCGTTCATCAGCGTGCCCGTGTACTGCACGTGCACCGTGTCGCCGGTCTGGCACTCGCGGCCGGTCCCGACCTTCACGTCCTCCTTCTGGAGCGTCGTCGGCCCCGGGGGCAAGGGCGTGCCCTCGGCGGGCTTGAAGTCGCTCGTCGGTTCCGCCGGGGACTTGGAGCAGGCCGGCGCGAGCGCGGGGATGCCGACGAGCCAGACGAGGCGGACGAGGCGAGCGAGTGAGCGGGTGCGCATCGAGCGCGCACCCTAGCAAAACCCACCACCCACGCGAGCCGAGGCCGCAGGCCGGAAGTCGTCAGAGTGCCGTTATGGGGAGCGCGCGGTACGAAAAAATCGGCCCGTCGAACTGGAACGACCACGCCACCTGCCCGTTCACGTACTCCACCCCCGCAGGCGCCGTCTGCGTCGTGAACCACCCGCCCCAGCCGACGAGCAACCGCTCCTGGGGCAGAGGCGTCACCGAGCCCATGAAGCCCGTCTGCGGGTCCGCGAGCGGGCGCTCGGCCAGTACCTGGAACGACGTCACCTTGTGGTTCGTCTCGTCGAGCACGAACGAGATGGCGCGCGACTGATGGGCGTCGTTGCCGTTGTCGAAGACGGTCAGGGAACCGTCGGCCTGCACGCGCACGTGGTGCTGGTGCGAGAAGGCCTGGTCTGCGGTGAGGCCGAACATGTCCTCCTTGCCGCCCAGGGTCCAGAGGATCTTCGCGGTGGTGTGGTCGACCTTCACGATCGCGTTGAGGTGCCGGAACGACAGGATCCAGTTGCCGTCTGCCGGATCGACCGTGACCGAGTTGAGGTGCAGGTAGTCCGAGACGGCGATCGAGCCGAACGCGTTGCCATCGACGCTGTCGGTGTAGAGCTCCATCTCGTTGCCGCTGTCCCACTCGCCGACGACGGAGCCGCTGTTCACCTCCTGGACGATGGCGTTCATGACGGGTGCCTGGCTGCTCCATGCCGGATTCAGCTTGCTGAGGTCGACCGTTCTCTGCACGTACGTCATCGCGATCCAGTGGTTGGCGTCGAGCATGACGAAGTCGTGCGCTTCGGCAGGCAAGGTCGGGTGCTGCGCATACGGCAGGATCTGGATGTCGGTCAAATCGTTGAATTTGTCGTCCATCACGTGGTCGACGCCGAGCGTCCAGCCTGCCGGGTTGAACTCGCCCACGGTGCACGCGTAGACGGTGGCTCCGCTCGCGAGCTTGTACTGCTGGAAGTCCTGTATCTCCTGCTGGAGGAAGGTCCGGTAGTAGACGTAGTTCCCCGCACGATCCATCACGATGGCGTACGTCTCGACGGCGGGGTTCAACGACACGGTGGAGAGCAGCAGGTCCTCGGACCCCGCTTGCGGGGTCGTGGTGGTGGTCACGCGGAGCAGATCGCTCGGCACGTAGCGGACCGTGTACGTCTGCGACGCGCCGCCGTTGGAGACGACCACCGTGATGTCCTCGTTCACCTTCGGCGTGAAGGTCGAGGCCACGCCGCCCGTCGCGGGTGAGCCGTTGATGGTCAGCGTCGCGTCGTCGTCCGTCGGCGATGCCACGACCGTCACGGGGTACAGGCTGTTGAGCGACGTGATGTCGTAGGACGTCACGCTGGCAGAGAACACGGGCCGGAGGTCGCCCGAGGAGACCGTGAGCGACGACAGCGTCGTCACGCCCGCCTCGGGGCTCGCTTCGGGGCTCGCTTCGGGGGCACCTCCCTCGGGTTGAACCGCCGCCTCGGAGCCGCCATCCGGCGCCGGGGTAGCGGACCCTCCGCTCGAACACGATGCCGCCAAGACGAGGATGAAGACCGGGCACAGCCCGACGAGATGCGCACGCATCCTTCCGTTCTACACCCTGACCGGTTTCCCGGTCGCTCAGCGCCGGACAGCGCGGCCAGGACGGCCCTGGAGGCGCGGCGCAGTCACGTACCTCTCTCCGGAGTCGCAGACCATGGTGACCACCAGCTTGCCGGCGCTCTCCGGACGCGATGCGATGTCGAGCGCCGCCGCGACGGCCGCCCCGGAGGAGACCCCCGCGAGGACCCCCTCTTCGCGAGCCAGTCGCGCAGTCATCGTGAAAGCACGCTCGTCCGTGATGGGCACGATCTCGTCGACCAGCTCGAGTCGAAGCAGCGGCGGCACGAACCCAGCGCCGATGCCCTGGATCCCGTGCGGGCCGGCTGGCTGCCCCGAGAGCACCGCCGACGCTGCCGGCTCCACGGCGACGATGCGCACGCCTGGCTCGTGCGCTCGCAGACCCCTGGCGACGCCCGTGAGGGTGCCGCCGGTCCCGACACCTGCGACGAAGACGCCGACCTCGCCGCCGCTGTCCTGCCAGATCTCCTCGGCCGTCGTCCGGCGATGGATCTCCGGGTTCGCGAGTGAAGCAAACTGATCGAGGAGCACGGCTCCCGGGGTCTCCTTGGCGATCGTCCGGGCGCGTTCGACCGCGGCCTTCATCCCGCCGCCCGGAGTGACGACCACGTCGGCGCCCAGGTAAAGCAGCAGCGCGATGCGCTCGTGCGACCAGTCCTCCGGCACGGTCAGCTTCACCTTGTAGCCGCGCGCCGCACCGAGATGGGCAAGTGCAAGACCGGTGTTCCCGCTCGTCGCCGCCACCAAGGTCGCGCCCGCGGAGAGCAAACCGGACCACTCGGCTTCGTCCACGAGCGCCGCGGCCACGCGGTCCTTGACGCTCCCACTCGGGTTGCGCGCCTCGATCTTCACCGCGACCCGCGCGGGCAGCCCTGCGCTCAGATGCCCGAGCTCGAGCAGAGGCGTCCGCCCTATCGCCTCGGCCAGCGACTGGCGCAGGCCGCGGGGACGGGGCGGTGCGGGCTCACCGGCGGACGGGGGTCGCGAATCCAGCATTCTCGTCGTGATCTGAAGAATGTGTCCGCTATTGCAGACACAGTCAAGGTCAACCCCCACCCCACCACTCCATCGGTTCGGCGGACCTCTCCTCGGAAGCGCCTGCCGGCGCGCGGGCTGGCGCGGCGTGCGAGCGTGCTACCGTGAATCGTCGATGCGGCGCTGGGGATACGTAGCCTTGGGCTCGGCCATCGCCCTCTGCGGCTGTTCGAGCAAGAGTGCGCACGAAGGCCCTCCCGCCGACGGCGGGTCCGAGGCTGCGCCGGCCGACGCCGGGGCGGAGACCGGCGGGACGTCGATGCTCCAGAGCCTGACCGTCTCGACGGGCTCTCTTCGTCCCGACTTCGATCCGAACAACCAGATCTACGACATCACGTCGATCAACAGCATCTACCCGCTCACGGTGACCGCGACCGCGACGGACCCCGGGGCGACCCTCACGATCCAGGGGACCCCGGCGACGAGCGGAACGCCTTCGACGCTGACGCTGCAGCCGAAGCAGGACATCGCGGTCGTGGTGACCTCGCCCGGATCGGCCCCGAGCACGTACACGGTCCACTACGTCCCCTCGGACTTTCCGCAGTACACGGTCCAGTCCACGCCCGACGCAGGCGTCGGGAACGAGGACGTGATGCTCGACCCGGACGGCGAGTACGTCATGATCGTCGACCGCGCCGGAGAGCCGCTCTACTACCGGACGTTCCTGCCCCAGCAAGTCGAGAACTTCGAGCAGCAGACCCTCCCCGACGGGAAGGTCTTCTACTCGACGAACGTCGGCGTCTTCGACGCGCAGGGGTGGACGCTGGGGGTCGACCACGTGATGGACGATCACTTCAACGACGTCGGCGACTACGAGCTCCTGCCCTTTGCGCAACACGGCGCGCTCCAGGCCGAGGGTCATGAGTTTCTCCTCCTCGAGGAGGGTCACTACGTCGTGATGACGTTCGCCCAGCGCACGCTCGACCTCAGCGCCTACAACCCGGCCTGGAGCACGCAGGCCGTGGTCATGAACGGCGTGTTCCAGGAGGTCGACAACGGGTCCGTGGTCATGGAGTGGGACAGCGCGAACGTGCCGTCGCTCTACTCGGACAGCTACTTCGAGAACAGCTTCGGCACGCTCCAGCAGTCGGGGATCGAGGATTACCTCCACCTGAACTCGATCCAGATCGATCCGACGGACCAGAACTTCCTCGTTTCGTTCCGTCACACGAGCTCCATCGCGAAGATCGACCGCCACTCCGGCGCCATCCTCTGGACGCTCGGAGGCAAGGAGGACCAGTTCGGGCTGACTGCCACGCAGCTGTTCTCGTTCCAGCACCACGTGCGCAAGCATCCGGACGGTTCGATCACGGTCTTCGACAATGGCAACGGGCCGGAAGCGCCGCACGGGACCCGCATCCTCCAGTTCGTCCTGGACGAAGCGAGTCACACCGTCACCTCGTTCCAGGTGCTCTACACGGAGAGCACGAAGCTCACCCCGACGGGGTACATGGGGTCCGCGGTCCCACTCAGTGGGTCTCGCCTTTTCTGCGGGTGGGGCGGGTGGTACTCGGCGAACTTGCAGCCGGCTGCCTCGGAAATCATCAACGGTTCGCCGGTTTGGACAATCCAGTTCGGGATACCGGGTCTCTTCGCGTACCGGGCCCTGCCCATCGCACCTTTGTGAAACTGATTTCGTGTCGCTGAACGCCCGCGTCTCAAAGGGGTCTGCGTTCGGCGCTACCTGAACCCTTCCTTGACCACCCACAGGAGCGAAGGCATAAGGTCAGCCCATGGGAACGAGTTTTCACCGCCTCGTGATGGCCGCCATGGCCGCTGGTCTCCTCGTCATCCCCGGCTGCGGCGCGGGCGACGGCAAGGCCCCCACCGGATCGAACACGCCGGTCCAGGACCCGCCTGCGGCGACGGCCGCCGTCCAGCCGACCATCGTGTCGGCAGCGATTGACGGCACCGGGTCGCTCAAGGTGTCCTTCTCCGAGCCGATGGCGCCCGCCGAGGGCGTCGATCCCGCCAAGTTCCGGCTGACGCTCGGCTACTACCGAGCCCCTGCCAAGTACTCGGGCAGCAACGGGTACTACACCGGCAAGTACGGGTACAACGGCGGCAACGCCGGCAAGTACACGTACACGGGCGGAACCGCCGGCAAGTACACGTACACCGGCGGCAACAGCGGCAAGGGCAAACTCACGTACGCTGGCGGGAAGTACGGCGGCACCTACGGTTCCGCGTACGCCGGCTACGCCGCGCCCGATCACACGGTCTACAGCGACGTCGGCCCCGTGGGGGGCATCAAGGTCGATCCCGCTACGGGCACCTTCGCAGAGCTCTCCCTCGGCCAGGGCTTCGAGGTGAGCAGCCTGTGCCAGGAGATCTCCGCGCACATCGCGGCGAACCCGAACTCGCACGCGGGGCTCTACCTCCACTACACGGCGACGGGGACGCCGACGATGGAGGGCGCGCAGGGCGGCTCGCTCGACTCACTCGCCGCGTACTGGTCGACCGATCCCACCGTCGAGCAGGTCAACGGCGACTTCGTGGGCAAGCCGATCCCGGTCTCCCTCACCTGCCCCTGATCGGCCGCATGGCCAAGCCCCCCGCGGGCTGACCACGAATGATCATCGTCACGGGCACGAAGCGGTCCGGCACCTCGCTGTGGATGCAGATCCTCATCGCGGCAGGGATCCCGTACTTCGGCGAAGCGTTCCCGCGCGACTGGGAGACCACTCTCAAAGAGGCCAACAAGGAAGGCTTCTACGAGTCGATGCTCCGGGCGGGGATCTACTTCGCGACGAACCCCCACCCCAAGAGCGGCGCGTACTTCTTCCCTGAGCAGGTCGAAGGCCACTGCGTGAAGGTCTTCATCCCGGGCCTGGTTCGCACGGACCGGGCATACATCGGGAGGGTGATCGCGAGCGTCCGGGCATGGCGGGAGTACGAGGCGTCGCTCCAGCGGCTCTACACGATGGAAGACGTGGAGGGCGCGAAGTCGGCCACCGACTTCACGCCGCCGGAGCGAATGCCGCCAGCGCTGGAGTGGTGGTCGGAGAACTTCGCGTTGATCCGCGACGTATCCATCCGTCGTTACCCTTTCCACGCGCAGTCGTACGACGGGTTGCTCCGTGACCCGGATCGCGTCATCCGCGACACCCTCCAGTGGCTGGGCGCTGGCGACGCCGAGAAGGCCCTCTCGACCCCGAAACCCCAGCACCGGAACTTCCACCAGCCCACTTCGGACAGCGTTCCTGCCCGCGCGGCCGAGGTGTTCGACGAGCTGTACGACGCCATCGATCGCCGGCGGGAGCTCACGCCGAGGTTCCTCCTCGAGCTGAACCAGACCAACGAGCTTCTCACTCCCCTGCTCCGGGAGCACGGGCGTCGCATGCGAGCTGACGCCGCCCGACGACGCGCACAGGCGATGGCTGCCGGCAAGCCCGCTGACGCGGAGACGGCTCAAGAGTCGGCGGCCGAGCCCGCGGAGCCTTCATGAACGCGGAGGACGATCGCGGCCTGCTGGGGCTGCACGCCGGCTCCCGCATGCCTGCGGACGCCGACGAGGTGGACGAGCTGCTGCGCTACGTGCCGGAGGTGTCGTTCCTCCCGGAGCTCGAGCCCAGCATCTTTTCGCTCCAGGAGATCACGTCCGTCGCGCCGTTCCTCGCCACCGCCCAGATCGCGCGGCTCGCCAGCGCGACGTACCTCCAGTCCCTCCGTGCGGCTCTGGCGGCACTGAAAGACCGGGCGACGAGGGAGAAGAACGGGGGCCTCGAGTTCCTGGCCATCACGCTGTCTCACTTCCTCGACGAGGTACCGCCGGACCGGCACCCGCTCATCGTCGCGATGTGGTGCCGCGGCTGGGCGCGCAGGCGCGGCGAGGCCGACTCCCCGATCGCCATCTCCGAGGCGATGGACGACTACGAGCAAGCGCAGGGCGGCTGACTCCGACGAACCTGGACTCGGCGCCGCCGCGGCGCGGAGGAGCACCCTTGACTGGAGGCTCCGCGAACCAAAAAATAGGCGACCGAGGAACTACAGATGCCGGCCCAACGCGCACCCCTCGAGCCCTGCACGCGGCTCGCCGGTTTCGACGCCCACATCTCCAAACCCGTTGGCCTGGCCACCCTCGCCGCGCTGCTCGGGGCCGTGCCGGTGCGTCACTGAGCCGATTCAAGACCCGCGGCGTCGTTTCCCGGCCTTCGGCGGCTTGGCCTCCGCCGGGCGCTCCGTGCGGCGGTGAATCTTCTCGGAGACGCCGCTCGCGCTGAACGGGAGGCCGCGCCGGTTGAGCATTCGCGTGCGACGCAGGTATTCGGCGATCGCCTTCACGGACAACCGCTCGGAGAGGTACAGGTGGCGCACCACCGAGAGGATGCGCTGCTCGTCCGGATCGGGCACCAGGTACGACCGGTCGGCGCTGAGCCGCCAACCGTAGGGCGCCTGTCCGTACAGGATCACGTCGCCCCCCGGAAGGTTCACCGTTCGCATGCAGCGAGCGTTACACGAGGAAGGTCAGTCGTGGAAAGCGACCGGGACTTCTTGGCTCGCAAGACGTTCGCCTGGGCACCCGTCGAGCCGGCAAGATGCCCGACCACTCGGAGCTAGGTCGTCCGCCGTCTCCGCGCGAGCCGCCGCACCATCCGCACCATCCACGGTACGGCTGCCCTCTTGCCGCGCGTGTAGAGCAGTGAGCCGCTGCCGATCGCGTTGACGAACTCCACGACCGCGTCGGCGGCGCGCTCCTCGTGCTCGGGGAGCTCCTCACGCGCTTCGGCGACGAGGCGCGGGCCAAAGGCGACCGCGATGGCGAAGAGTGCACGGCGATCACCGTCGCACGCGCGCCCGAGGAGCACGTCGAGCTCGTCGACGAGCTGCACGTCGGACGGACGCTCCACGTCCTTCGAGAGCAGGTACACGCTGGCAGGCATTCGATCCTCCGTCGCTCGTTGATCGGCTTCCTGGCCGAGAAAAAGCGCTCCCCTCCCGAGCTCCCCCCAGCGCCGCCGGGAGAAGTCGGGAGAGGAGCCGCGTCACGCCGCTACGACTTGGGTTCGGTCGAAGGAGGCGTGGGCGTGGCCGCGGGCGTTCCCGTGGCCGTCTGCGCGGGGACCGCCGGAGGCGTCGCCGGTGAGGGCGATGCCGGCGGCGTGGCAGGAGTCCCCGTGGGCGGCGGTCCGCCGGCCGGAGACACCGGCGGCGCACCCGTGGGGTTGTCGCCGGTGATCTTCGACTTCTGGACCTTGCCCATGGTGTGACGCGCAGCGCGCGTCGCCTTGGCCTTGGCGGCCCTGGCGACCTTCTCATCGGGCGTGAGCACCACGGCCTTGCGTGGCGTCAGCCCGAAGTCTGCGAGCGCGTCGACCTGTCCGGCGAAGGCAGCGAGCAGCGCCTGCCGAAGACCCGAGATGAACTGCCGGGTCTTCTCGCGCTCCGCCTCGTCCGCCACCACCGCGGCCTGCCAAGTGGCCCGGGTGGTTTCTGCTGCGGTGGACGCTGCGATGCGCTGCTGCAGGGTGCTGATGATGTCCTTCGTGGCCATCGTCACGCCGGCGATCACGATGACCGTGATCGTCGCGGCGTGCTTGTTGAGGCCATCGATCAGCTTTTGATCGGCGGCCGTCTGGCTCGGACGACTGTTCTTCGGAGTATTGCTTCCCATGATGGACCGTTCCTTTCAGGGCGAGCCGTTTGCTCGACCCTCTATGGGGGACATGCGGATTTCGGTCCGAAACGCGGGGTGAAAAATGCGAGGCGCCGTCAGATCGGTGCGGTCGTGTGGGATGCCCTCGCGGAGCACGGGCCGGATGGTGACGACTGAGGAGCATCCGATCCGCGGCGTCGTCGGGTCGGCGGAGGCTGACGTGAGGTGCCGGAGTCCGGCGTTCACTGCACCGTGAGGTTCAACACCACGCCGCCCGATGGGGTCGACGCGTTCGCGAAGGAGAGGAGCGCGTCGTACCACTTCCCGACGTCGCTCCCGGGATCGTCCGTGCCGTCGACGCAGTCGAGGTGCGTCAGGCTACGGCCGTTCTTCGCGCCGCAAGAGAACGCGAGCACGCATGCCGCGACGCAGCCGATCGACCGGTGCCACACACGCGGAGACTAGCGCCACGGGCTGCCTCGCAGCACGCGCTCGTCGGTCCCTCAGACCGCCGGTGATGCGATAGGCTCGACGTCGCTCGCGCGGGGTGTGAGGCCTTCCCCCAAGGCCCGCCCTGCGCGAGCATTCTCGACGCGTTGCAGTTCCGCGCGGATGCTGCGAACAACGCATGTCCGAACCGAAGTGAGTCTCGGACCGGGGGATCGATGAGAAGCCCGGCTCACGAGCTCCCGCGCCGGAGCCCCGGCAGCAGCGACACCATCATCGCGAGCTGTCCGGGATCGACGGGCTTCGGAACGTGCAACTGGAAGCCCGCCTGAAACGCCCGCTCGGCGTCCTCTGCGCGGGCGAAGGCGGTGAGGGCGATGGCCGGAGCGTGACCGCCTGACGCGGTTGGGAGCTCGCGCGCCTTGCGCAGGAACTCGTAGCCGTCGATGCCGGGCATGCCGACGTCGCTGATGATCACGTCGGGGCTGACGTTCGCGAGAACGGCGAGCGCCTCCGCCCCCGAAGACGCGGTGAGAACGCTCGCCCCCCGCTCCCGGAGCATCACCTCGACGACCTCGCGAGAGTCCGCTTCGTCGTCGACGACGAGCACGGTCATGCGGTCGAGCCGCGGCCCCGCGAAGGATTGGCCTTCGCGGGGAGGTGCGCCGCGCGAAGGCTTTTCGGCCGGCAGGATCGTGGCTGGAAGGGCCAGCACGAACGTCGCGCCACGGCCGATCCCCTCGCTCAGGGCAGTGACGGCCCCGGCATGCGCGGCAGCAATCCTCGTCGCGATCGTGAGGCCGAGACCGAGGCCGCCGTGGGTTCGCGTCCGGCTCCCGTCCCCTTGACGAAAGGGATCGAACACGAAGGGCAGCACGTCCGCAGCGATCCCCTCCCCGTCGTCGCGGAACGAGAGTCGAACCGTCTCGCCGTCTCCCCCTCCTTCGATCCATACGTGCCCGCCCGCCGGGGTGAACTTGACGGCATTGGAGAGAAGGTTCCACACGACCTGCCGCATGCGCTCTGGGTCCACCATCGCGGCCAGCGCCGCCGGAACGTCCACACGTAGGTCGATGCGCTTGGCCTCGATGGTCGGCGCCATCGACTCCACGACAGATTCGACGATTGGAGCAAGCCCCGTCGGCCTCGCCTCCATGCGCATCGAGCCGGTCGCGAGGCGAGACAGATCGAGCAGGTCGTCGATGAGACGGACCTGCTCGCGGGCGTTGCGTTCGATGATCGAGAGCCCCCGGTCCGTCTCCTCGGACGGCTCTCTTGCTCGAAGGATCCGCGTCCAGCCGAGGACGGCGTTCAGCGGCGTGCGCAGCTCGTGCGACACCATCGCCAGGAACTCGTCCTTGATCCGGCTCGCGGCGTCTGCCGCGCGTCGCATCTGCTGCTCCTCCGCCCGAGCGCCCTCGGCCTGCTTGAACGCCAGCGCGTTCTCGATGGCCAGCGCGGCCCTTCCCGCGAACTCCTCTGCGAACGCCAGATCCGTGGGCCCATAGCGGCGTCCGGAATCCGCGAACACGAACGTCATCGCGCCGAGCGTCGTGCCGTGCGAGCGCAAGGGAACGACGACGGCCGACTCGAGTTTCAGCTCGCGGATGATCCGGAGGTGCTCCTCGTCGCGCGCCCCCGCCTCGAGCATCGCGGCCGGGATCTCTTCGTAGAGCTCGGGCTTTCCCGTGCGGATCACCTGCGGGACGCCCGTCGTGGCGTTCGCGTCGGGTGGATAGCGTTCGCCGAGCTCCCGCGCCCAGGCGACCTTCGCGGGATCCGAGTGCGCAACGGCCACTTGCGTCGTCAGCGTGGATCCTGGCTCGAGGAGTTCCACGGCGCACCAGTCCGCGAGCTGGGGGACCGCGCATTGCGCGACGGCGGCGAGGGTTGCGCGGTAGTCGAGCGAGGATGCCAGGGCGGCGCCCGCGCGGACGAGGAACGCGCGCCGGACCTCGTCACGTTTCTCCGCGCTCACGTCCCTGAAGACCAGGACGACGCCGAAGAGGCTCCCCTCCGGATCGCGGATCGGAGCCGCGGAGTCGTCGATCGCGACGTCCGTGCCGGAACGTGAGCGAAGAACGGTGTGGTTGGCGAGACCTACGACGGCGCCCTCCCGGAGCACGCGCGCTACGGGGTCCTCGCTCGCGAGGCGCGTCTCTTCCGAATAGATGCGAAACACGTCGGCCAGGGGACGCCCCGTGGCTTCCGTCTCGCTCCACCCGGTGAGCTGCTCGGCGACGCGGTTCATGAACGTTATCCGCGACGAGACGTCCGTTGCGATCACGGCGTCGCCGATGCTGCGCAGCGTCGTCATCAACCACGCCCGCGCGCGATCCTCGCGCGTCAGGCGCAGAGCCCTGCCGAGCGCCTGCGCGCACTGTTTGCCCATGGCGTCGACCATCGAGCGTTCACGTTCGGAGAACGCGCGCGCCTCGTAGAAGCCCATCGCGAGCATACCGATGGTGCGGCCCTCGACCGCGAGCGGCAGGCTCCAGTACGAGCGTACCCGAGCTCCCGCTTCACGCGACATCTCGGGATGGGCGCGCTCGTAGGCGGCAGCGCTCTCCACCCAGACGGGCGTGCCGGCGCGCAGCGAGTCGAAGAGGGCCGGACTCGACGTCGCGGTCAAGTGCTCGGTCCGCTCGACGAGGTCCTGGGCGACTCCCTTGTGACCGATGAGGTCGAGGGTCGTCTCCGCGTCGTCCAAGACGTAGAGAGCCACTGTGTCTGCGTGTGCCGCGCGCATTCCCTCGTCCACGACCGCGGCGGCCACCTCCTCGCGGCTGCGGGTCTGCGACAGGCGCATGGCGAGCGCCGTGAGGGCCTGGAGCGCGACGTCGGCGCGCTGCTGCTCGAGCACCGCATCCAGCCTGGCGCGATAGAGTTCGGCGAGCGCCGCGACCTTTGCCCGCACGGTCGCCGCGTCGAAGGGCTTCTGGATGAAGTCCACCGCACCCTCGGCGTACGCCCGGCGCACACGCTCGGGAGCGGCGTCGATTCCCGTGACGAAGATGACGGGGACGGGCCGCTTTGCGCCGACGAGCTGGCGCATCCGCTGCGCGGTCTCGAGACCGTCCATCTGCGGCATCTGCACGTCGAGGAGGACGGCTGCGAAGTCGCGCCGTTCAACCTCCCTGTTCGCGGCCTCGCCGGACGGAGCCTTGACGAGCTCGTACCCGGGCGCCTCGAGGACCGCCTCGAGCGCGAGCAGGTTGCCGGGGTTGTCGTCCACCAGCAGGATCGGTACGGGCTGCGCTTCGCTCGTCATGCGGGCCGCTCGACGCCGGGGCCGATGAGCTTCACGATCCCCTCGAGGAGCCTCTCCCAAGCCACCGGCTTGCGGAGGAAGGACGCTACCTCCACGGTGCCTCGTTCGTCCGTGAGGGCCACCGTCCGCGTCGACGCAGTCATCATGATGACGGGAGTCGAGGCGAGCTCGGGAAGCGCGCGAATGCCGCGCACGAGGTCCCTGCCGTTGGAGAGCGGCATCATGAAGTCGGTGAGGACTAGGTCCGGCTTCTCCTGCTTGACGCGCTCGAGGCCGTCCTGGCCGTTCGCGGCCGACACGACGCGATACCCCTCGCTCTGGAGCAACTCGGTGAGAGTCTCCACGAGGCCGTACTCGTCGTCGACTACGAGGATGGTCTTCATCCGCCGCTACCGCCGTCGCCTCTTGCTTCGCTTCTTCGCCACCGGTGACGCCTTCTCTTCCCGCTGGAGCTCTTCCACGTACCGATCGTCGGGCCGCGCCGTCGACACCGTGAACCCACGTGGCCCGATGGAGTAGCCGTGCACCGTCTCGTCGCCTGCTTTCTCCCGGGTCTTGAGCACGGCGGCCAGCTTCGAACGTCGCGACGCGATCTCCACGTGCCGCAGCGAGATCACGTTGTCGAGCATCGCGGTCAGCCCCTCGTCCGAGGTGTCGACCTCGAACTCGCGCAGGCTGCGCGTCTCGTCGGACAGGATGGTCGCGACGCCGCGCGATCGGAGCTCGTTGCACAGCGCGCTGAAGAACCGGCGGGACCGACGCGTGTTGATCAGCGCGTCGCTGAGCCCCGCGAGGCCGTCGATGAAGAGCCGGCGCACGTGGCGCCTGCTGACCGCCGCGAGGAGCTTTTCCGCGAGCCGGTCCGCGATGACGCCGAGCGGCGGCTCCCAGACCACCTCGATGCGGCCGCTCGCGATGGCATCGCCCCACGGCAGCCCGATGCCCTCGGCCTTGCGCAGGAGGTCGGACGGCGTCTCGAAGAAGCCGAAGTAGAGGCCTTGCTCCTGGGCCGCCGCGCCGGCGGCGAGCCAGCTGAGTCCCAGGAGCGTCTTTCCGCTGCCCGGCATGCCGAGCACCATCGTGGTCGAGCCAGCCCGGAGGCCCCCTCCAAGCGCCATGTCCAGCCCTTCCATGCCGAAGGCGGCAGGCCGCGTGTCGCGAGGGTCCGGTCGGTCCGGGGACCGCCCGAACGCAGCCTCGGTGCGGGGGTAGATGGTCAGCCCCGCGCTCGTGATCTCGAAGAGGTGCCGGCCCATCAGTACCGTGCTGCCGCGGAACTTCGTCACCTCGAGCGAGCGGGATGCCTCCATGCCGGCCGCATCGAGGTGGAGCTCGATCAAGCCGTCCACCATCGTACGGAACGCGTACTGCTGGCCCGTCTGGGACTCGCCCGTGAGCAGCAGCGTCGTGCAGCCCACGAGCTCCGCGTAGACCTGGAGCTCGTGGATGAACTTCTTGATCTCGAGCTCCGACTCCGACATGGCGCCCGCCGTGACGACCCCGTCGATGACGAGGCAGGTGGCCTTGCAGTCGCGCACCAGCCTTCGCAGGAGGACGAGGAGCCCAGCCAGGCCTTCCTTCTCGAGCGTCTGGTACCCGCTGACGTAGGAGAGCGTCGCGCCGACCGCGGGCGGATCGAAGAACGACATGTTCTCGAGCTGCGCGAGCATGCGTGAGTGCGACTCGGTGAGGAGGGTTACGAATAGAGCGCGGCCACCCGCGGCCACGTGGCCGAAGCAAACCTGATTGCCGAGGATGGTCTTGCCCGAACCTGGCCTCGCGTGCACCACGTACACTCCTCCACGAAAGAGTCCGCCATGCAGGATCGTGTCCAAACCGTGGAGTCCGGTGGGCACCCGCAGGAGCTTGGCTGCGGTCAGCTCGTCGTCATCACTCATCGCTCTGCCTTTCGACGCCCCGGCCCCCGTCGGCCGCGGGCAAAGTGAAGTGAAACGTGCTTCCAGCGCCCTCGACGCTCTCCACCCATACCCGACCGCCGTGTGCGTCTACGATCGCCTTCACGATGGCCAGCCCCAGCCCCGCCCCCCGCTTCTGCTCCGGGTCTGCCTGCCAGTAGGGGCGGAAGACCTGGGAAAGTTGAGCCGCGCTGATGCCCACCCCTGTGTCGCGGATGCTGAACAAGACGTCGTCACCCGAGGGACGAAGGGACAGGTCGATGTGACCGCCCTCGCGAGTGAACTTGATCGCGTTGCCGATCAGGTTGTCCAGCACCTGCCGAATGCGGTCTGGGTCGCACGTCGCGTGGACCGGGAGAGGCGGAAGCTGCGTCTCGAGCGTCAGCCGACGGGACGTCACGAGCGCGGTCAGTGACTCCGCGACGTCGCGCGCCAGAGCAGAGAGGTCGACGTGGGGCTCCGGCTCGAGTGCCAGCGGCTGGTTTGCCTCGAGCTTGGCGAGGTCGAGCAGGTCGCTGATGAGGCGCGTCATCTGCCCGACGGCGCGGTGCATCGTCTGCGCAACCTTCTTGCTGCGGGACGCAGACCCCGGGACGTCGGCCAGAAGCTCGATTTGCTTGGCCCCAAGAAGGATGGTGTTGAGCGGGTTGCGCAGGTCGTGCGCGACGACGGCGATGACTTCCTCGCGCGTGCGAACGGCGGCCTTGAGAGACAGCTCGACGCGTCGTTGGTCGTCGACGTCGGTGCTCGTGGCGACCCAGCGCACCACGCAGCCACTGGCGTCGCGCACGGGCGTCGCGCGGGTCGTGAACCACCGGAACACTCCGTCGTGACGCCGGATGGGGAACGACATGTGAAACGAGTCCCCCGTCACGATCGCGGCGCGCCATCTCTCGAGAACCTGGGGCAGGTGCTCCGGATCGTGGACCGCCTGCCACCCGGTGCCTTCCATCTGCGCGAACGTCGTGCCCGTGTACTCGAACCAGCGCCGGTTGCAGTAGGTCACGTCGCCGACGGCGTTTGCGACCCACCCGAGGAGCGGGATCGCGTCGAAGAGCAAGCGCTCGTCGCCCTCCAGCTGCGCGCTCCGCGCGGGCGCATTCATCGGGCGCACGCCCTCGGGTCACGCGCGACCTGCGGCATCCGGTGCACCGTACATGGGTATCGTCTGCATGCAGGCGGGGTGCAACTGGGTACGTGCATGAGACCGCTGAGCGCGTGTCTATCACGATGGCGGCGGAGGCCCCATCGAAGGCGTTGCCTTGGTCTCGGAGAAGGTCGGCCCTTCATCGGCGAATACGCCGAATGGCGGCGTGCCTAGCGGCTACCGTGGGGTCGGAGCGATCGGGGCGCGCCGGAGCCGAAGCCTCACTCGTCGCCAACCAGTCGTGACCGCGCGTTCTCACGCGGGCGCGCCGCACCTCACCCTGACGCACGACCGTGACGACCGCCGTCACCGGGACGACCCCCACAGGCAGGACCTCGTCGCCGACCAAAGCGTTGATGAGCAGCTAGCATCGTCGCCGAGCTCGCGCGCAATGGCGGCGAGCTCGCAGAACGGCACCTGCTCCGCGCTCAGGCCCGGACGCCCCTGCTGCGTCACGGGAGTGCCTCCAGCGTTTGCCTGTAGCGCTCTGCGGCACGGATGATGGCGCCGGTCCGCAGCCAGTCCACCCGCGGACTCGTCCCCATCCACGACACGGGGTCGACCAAGGCGTTCGCGAAATCGACCGCCCTTCCGGGAAGCCCTTCGGTCGCGGCGACGAGCGCCCGAAGGTGCGCCGGCGTGACGGTGCCTCCGAGCCGGCGCGAAGAGACCAGGTGCTGCAGGAGACAGCGCATGGCGTTGCCGTGCAGGGGCCGCAGCTGCACCTCGCAGTGCGAGAGGCACAGCGCGCGGATCCGGTCGCGATCCCGCGCCTCATCGGCGTCCGCCGCCAGCAGCACGCCGAGGCCCGTCCCACGAACTGATTTCAGCGCGGCCTTGAACGCCGTGCCGGTGTCTCCCAGGTGGTCCAGAAGAAGCACGCCCGGCCGCGCCTCCGCCGCGCGGCGCAGTCGCCCACGGATTTGCCGCTGCGGGCCCTGGGGGTTCACGCTCGGATACGCGCAGGCGAGGGCCTCCGTGAAGTCGCGAAGGGAGCCCGTTCGTGGAACGAGACCGCACGGAGTACCACGGCGCCGGAAAGCGCGGGCGAGCTGATGCAGAAGCGCCGTCTTGCCGACCCCCACCGGCCCGAGGAGGACGACGACGGTTCCTTCACGCATCAGGCGCCACAGGCTCGCGAGGTCGTGCTCGCGACCGGGCAGCGCACCCACGTCCTCGCCCTGGTCCATTGCCTGGCGAGAAGGAGTCATCAACCGCAGAGCGCGGTGTTTATGAGGTGAACTCCATCACCTTGTGGGCTCCCTTGGGGGGACCACCCCCGAGTCATCTCGCCGATCCGCCGTTGCGTCAAGGACGAGCTGCGCGAAGATGCCGCCACGCGCCTCGCTGGTACGCGAGGAGTCGTCGTCGCGAGAGACCGCGACGACGAACGCGCCTGGGCCCCGGCGATCTACAGCGAGCTCGACGAGGTCAGAGATGGGTGGCCATCAGCTCCGAGAGCGTGATGTCGTGACCTTCGCGCTTCCCTTCCGTGTCAAAGACCAACTGCCGGAACGTGAGGTTGGGATCGAGCTTCGCGAGACGGTCCGATGCCCACTCGTCGAGCATGGCGCGAAGCCCGTCCTCGTATCCGAGGACCTCGGAGAGAGGCACTTGGACCTGCTTCCCGCGTTCGAAACGATGCGTCTTGCCGGGTTGGGTGATCGTCAGCACCACCGACGCCCCCCGCGGAAACGGAAGGGGCGAGCCGTGGTGACCCAGCTCGGTACGAACGTCGTAGAACGATGCAAGCCATGGCCAATGATTGAACTGGAGTGCGGACGGCGCGATCTTCGACAGCGCCATCCTCCTGAACCCGTCCTTCAGGTTTACGTCGAACGTTCGTGCCAGGTGGTTGGTCACCTCCAACGTGGAGTAGACGGCGTTGAGGTACGCCTCCAAGGTGGCGACGAAGGCGGCGGCCGGTTCCCAGCTCGCCAGATCGCTCGTGCGACTGCTCGGATCGGGTATTCGATTGAATGCTTCAGCCATCGCCGCGCCGAAGTGGTTGACCCCGGCTAGCTTCGCCTCGAGCGTGTAGCAAAGGCTCGACTGCCGCCTCCCCTTCTTGGGGTCAACGATGTGCGCGACGACTTCGTGGGCGAACGTCATCACGTGGATGGGGCGGGTCTTCACGATCGGGCCCTGCCGCGAATAGAGATCGTGCTGCAGGACCCATACGCGGTCGGTCGACCCCTCCACGTTGAAGCGGACGAGTTTCATCGGCAGTGCTCGCGTCGCCGCATGACATTGGCGAGGGGTGCCATCATGCGCGAAGGATTTGCTGGAGGTACCCCGCACGACCTCACGCGCCGGGCGGCGAGGTGGTGCGGGATGTCGCTTCGGGGTGCCTCGCCGGCGAGGCCCCTACCTGTTCTTGTCGAGCTCCTTCTTCACGTCGTCGACCATCACGCCCACCTTCTTGACCGCTTCCTTCAACTTGGACTCGGACACACCGAAATGCTTCGTCCAGTACTCGAGCTCCCACTTCTCGTGGACATTCACGCGCTTCGCGTCCGCCGGTCCCTTCTTCGTCAGGTCGTCGGGCATGGGCCCCTCCTTTTCGCACCTTGTTTCGTCGCGTCGAGCCAGGGCGTCAAGGGTGGACAGTCCGACCCTTCGGAAGGGAGCTCCCGCCGGCCGCCGCGGCAGGAGCGCCCGCGAGGGAGGACGGGTTCATGGCAGTCAGGCCGCACGGCATCGTGCGCCCGGAGGCGCCGTGGACGCCAGGTGACAGCCCGCATGGCCTCGGCGGCGTCGGCCCAGGCAAGACGTTCACGCGCCTGGCGGCCAGCGCCGAAGACGAGGCCGGTGATATCCTGGCCCTGCCTTGCGTCGCGCGCGCCATCCTTCGGGCAAGGGTGAGGTCTTCTACGGCTCCGCGCCCTACGGTTGGCGCCTGAGCACGGACCGCTCGAAGCTCGTAAGGGATCGGAGCGAGCAGCGGGTGCTCGCGGTCGTGAGGCGCATGTACCTCGAGCGGGGGCTCACGATGGAGGCCATCGTCGAGCGCCTCCGGGCGATGCGCATCGCCAACCGACGGGGCGCCCCCTTCAGCATGAACGGGGTGCGATCGTTGCTCCACGATCGAGGAGGGGTCCCGCTCGAAGCCATGACGGCTCGCGTCCGCGAGCGGCAAGCACCGGGGCGCTCGAGACGAGCGAGTACCGGCTAAGCCCCACCCCGCCTCCGATACCCCACGCCTCGATCCCAGTCGTCCAGCCCGAAGGGTGGCGAGTATTCCCCCTTGCGGCGGACGGGCCGATCGGCACGGACGTCCACGTAGCTCGGACGGCGCGGCTCCTCTTCGGCGATGCGGCGGTGCGTCTCCGGCTTGCCGTCGTTGCGTACGGTCACGGGGGCCGCCGTCGGAGTCGCCTTCGGTGCATGCGAGACGAACGGCTGCGCGTACTCCCGCACGCGCCCCCCCGTTCGCGGCGTGGACCACCCCCATGCCGTGCACGTCGGGCAGAAGAAGACGGACGCGCCGCCTCCCTCGGTGGCGCCCTTGCGCTCCCAGAGATGTTCACGCCCCCCCGCCGTGCACGTCCGCTTGTCGTCCATGGCCCCTCGCGTGGCGGTGTACGCCTCGGTTCGGTACGCGTCAAATGCGCGCCCCGAATCCCGTTGGCCGCCTTCGGGACTGGGTAACGCCACCCCGCCTGACGTACCATCGGCCGCCGATGCCCACCCTCCAGTCGACGCTCCAGAACCTCGCGCAGGCGTTCGCCGATCAAGTCGTCGAGGCAATTCGTGCCGCCTCGCTCCAGGAGCTCACGGCGGTATCGAATGGCGCTCCCCGGCGTGCCAGACCCGTTTCCACGCGGGTTCGGACCTCTTCACCGAAGCTCGGCGGCGGGCGCCTCGCGCGCCGCTCGTCGGACGACATCGAGCAGACCCTCGGACTGGTGGTTGCCGCTCTCGGGTCGGGACCGATGCGAGCCGAGGAGATCACCCGAGCCCTCGGCCTGGACAAGAAGGAGCTGCCGAGGGTCATCAAGCTCGGTTTGACGTCGAAAGCGATCAAGAAGAAGGGGCAGAAGCGCGCGACCCTCTACAGCGCGGCGTAGTCCAGGTCGTGACCCAGGTCGCGCCGGCGTCGTTTCATCGCGCCCTCCACGGCTCCTAGCGGACGCGGTAGAAGAGCGTGGTTGCTCCTGCGCCGCGAGGCTCACCCCTGACCACGCAGGCGGTGACCGTTCGCGCGTGGGCTCGTCCCTGGACGAACCGATGACCGAGGACGAGATTGTCGCGCGCCTGGTGGCGCATCGGAAGGCGACGTACGACACGATCCACGAGATCGTCGCGACGGGGACGGTGGCCGCCGGAGCGCTGCTCGCCCTGAGGGCGATCGGCTACTGGGACGAGCCGAGGAGCGTCGAGGTGGCGCTCGCCATTGCGCCGGACCCGACGCGCGACCGGATGGTCCGCGATGAGGCGATCTGTGCCCTGTGCCAGCTCGAAGCGCCCGAGGCGATCGACATCCTGTGCGCGGCGATGACGGACCCGGAAGTGCATGAGACGGTTCCCTGGGTGTGCGCGACGGCGCTCGGGAACATAGGAAACACGGCAGCACTGCCGGCACTCGAGGCGGTCTCGAAGGCGCATCCACGCGGGGACCTCGGATCGCGGGCGCGGGGGGCGATCGAGACGATCAGGGGGTAGTCCGCCGATGCGCTCCGGGCAACGCGCCTCAGGGCAGAACTGCGACGCTGGCGCGCACGCGCCCGGGTGGGCTCGTCACGAGGTCGAGCTGCGCCCACACCGTGCCGTCGAACGTCCAGGTATCGTCGAGGACGCTCACGTTGTCGCTCGCTCCGCCGAACAGAACGAGCTCGCCGTCGAGGGTCGCGAGGGTGAACCCCTCGCGCGGGGTGGGCGAGAACGTCGGGAAGGCTTGGGCCCAATTCGTTCCGTCGAACGTCCACGTATCGCCGTCGACCCCTTCGTTGCTCTCCCCGCCGAACAGTACGAGGTCGCTGCCTTCGACCGCCGCCGACGAAAAGTCGCGGGTCGACGGGCCGAGGATGGACAGCTGCGCCCAGTTCGTTCCGTCGAACGTCCACGTGTCGTCGAAGACGTAGTTCATCAGGTCGTCGCTTCCGCCGAAGAGAACGACGTTTCCGCCGAGCGTCGCCACCGCGGCGTACTCGCGCGCCGTCGGCGAAGTCGCGGGCGAGAGCTCGGTCCAGTTGGTTCCGTCGAAGGTCCACGTGTCGTCGAAGGAAGCACTCGCTCCGCGTCCGCCGAAGAGGACGACCACACCGTTCCGCGTTGCCATGGCCGCGCACTCCCGCGCCGGCGGCGAGTTCGTCGAGGAAAGCTGGGTCCAATCGACCCCGTCGAAGGTCCACGTGTCGTTCTGGTAGCTCGTGCCGTAGCCGCCGAAGAGGACGACCTTTCCGTCGAGCGTCGCCATCGAAGCTCCCCCGCGAGGCAGAGGCGCGTGGGCGGTTGGACGCGCAGTCCAGCTCGTTCCGTCGAAGGTCCACGTGTCGTCCAGGTTCGTATTCGTGCTCCCGGCGATGCTGTATCCGCCGAAGAGTACGAGCTCCGAACCGTCCCCGCCGGACGAGGACCCACTCGACGATCCGCCCGACGAGGATCCCGACGAGCCGCCTGAAGAGGAACCGCTCGACGATCCGCCGGACGACGAACCTCCGCTGGAAGACCCGCTCGACGACGCGCTACCCGACGACGAGGTGGTTCCCGACCCCGAGCTGCTCCCAGCCTCCGCTCCCCCATCCGTCCGCGTCGCAGCGGTGCCACCGCCGCTCTTGCCGCATCCGATCAGGCATCCGAAGACGAGGCCTGCGCATGCCTTCCAGGCGATGGGGTTCATTCCGGAGACTCTACCCGCAACGAGCGCGCGACGTGCGCCTCAGCGGTGAGATCGGGAAGATGGCCGCACTGCCGGCGCTGGAGGCGATCTCGAAGGCGAACCCGAGGGGGCGTCGAAGGCCATCCCCGCCCTTCCAAATCGATCGCGCCGTCGATGCAACTTGATCACGCGCTCGGGAGAGTCGATCGCGCCGGCGCGATGAAGCTAGTCGGCCGCTGATCCAAAGTTGCGTGGCGCGCGCGATGAAGTCATCGCGCGGTCGCGATCACTTCATCGCGCCGGCCCGCCAAAGTGATCGCGGCGGCGCGATCAATCCTGCGGGGTGGCGCGATGAAGTTGGATCGTGCCCCATGCGAATCGATCGCCCTGGCGCGCCAACTTCATCGCACCGGCCGAGCAAATCGATCGCGAGCGTCCACTGACTTTGCCGCGCCAGCGATCCAAAGTTTCATCGCGGGCGCGATGCAGTGGGATCGCGCGCCCACCAACTTCATCGCGCCGGCGCGCTAGATCGATCGCGAGGGCGATGTAACTTCATCGCGGCAGCACGATGAATCGAGCGCGTGGTCGATGTAACTTTGGATCGTCGCCCATGTGACCTGATCGCACCGCCGCGATGAGGTTGATCGGGGGTCGCGATCGATTGATCGCTCCGGCGCGATCGATTCATCGGACCGGCGATGTAGATTCGACACGCCGCCAGCTCCTTCCTCATGGTTGGAGAGAAGGGCTCTGCGGACGGTCCCCGTCGACCGGCCCCGCCGGGCCGCTCGATCCTGCGCGCTCGCGGAGCACCTCGCCTTCCCCAGGGCGCACCGGATGGCGCCTCCGATCGATCGATCCGGCGTGCCGGGAGCGCGTCTCTCGCCCCCGGCCTCGATCGACCTGGAACTCCCGCCCGGAGGCTCGATCCCCCCGGTCCGGAAAAAAAACGCATGCCCCCTTCATTTTTCACCCCGCGTTTTGGGTCGTTTTCGGAATGTCCTGGGTGAGGGTTGCAAGCAAGCCGGCGATGGCCGCCGGCCTGCCGGCGATCGTGTGGCCTGCGTTTTCCCCTGGAGTGTTCGATGCCTGCCCATCAAGTCAACGACCTGCGCGTTCAGTCGATCCGTTTCGTCCACCGCACCTACGGGGCACGTCGCCCCGATGCACTGTCCTTCGGGTTCGCCCCGGGGCGTACCAACCGGAGGCCTCGCGTGCCCCGTTGCCACCGCCGCGAGATGCCGCGGCGTCGCTTTCCGCGCATCCGGCTGCCCAAGCGGCCGGTGGGCGGTCGCCGGGGGAGCTGCTCGTGAACACCCCCAACACCGTTGACCCCGCCGGCCGCCTCGGGGATATCCCTGGGGCCATGGCGGGGGACGAGGACAGGAAAGCTCCGGAGGATGCGGAGGCGGAGCAGCCTGCCAAAGGCGCCGCCCCCGCGGCACCCGAAGGCGATGCGCCGCCCGCTCCGCCGGCGCAACCCGCTCCCCCGGCGCCGCCTGCGCCGGCCAGGCCGCTCATGTCGCTCGAGGTCAAGGCGAAGTTCCTGACCACGCGCCGGATGATGAAGACCATCCAGCGCATCGCGCTTCGCCGCTCGGTTCCGGCGCAGAAGGTCGAGGACATCGTCCAGCAGACCGTCGCCATCGCGTGGAAGGCGGATCTGCCCGAGAACCCGAACGAGGCACGCAAGATCGTCAACAAGATGGCGATGATCCAGGCGTGCAAGCTCATGGGGGAGGAGCCTGCGAGCAACTTCGACGAGTACAGGGACGACGATCCGGACGGCGACGACGACGTCCGCGCTCCCGTGGCGCAGCGTCCGTACGATCCCGTCGTCCGGGACGGGGTCGAGCGCCTCATCGAGATCGCCCGCAAGGAGTTCCCGAACCGAGCGGATTCGTTCTTCGAGGAGGCCGCGAAGGGAACACCGGCCGCCGTCGAGGCGGCGCGCCGCGGTGTCACCGAGGGACACGTCCGCAAGGAGCGGTCGGAGATCCGCCTGTTCCTCAGGAAGCACGCCACCAAGATGGGGCTCGTCGCGGTCGGGGTCCTCGTCGTCGTGTTCGGAGACATCTCCGGCTGGACGCGTGTGCCCTTCATGCCCGGCCGATCGCACACGAGCGACTTCGCCACGATCCATCGCGAGGTGGAGCGCATCCCGAACGATCCGGTCGCCCTGCGGGCCCGCGCCGCGAACCTCTGCGCCGACGCGGACTGGGAGGCTTGCCTCGTCGACCTCGACGCCGCGCAGGCGCTCGACCCGCAGCACGAAGAGACCCCCGACGAAGCACGCATGCGGAGCGACGCGAAGGCGGAGCTCTACGTGAACGACGCCCGGCCGGGGATGCCCAACAACTCGAAGTTCCCGCTCCACTGAACCACGCGGGCCTCGCGCCCGCGCCCTTCGATTGCGTCACCCCCGGCCGCCCGGGAGACGTGCGCCCACGCGCGCGCCTCCCGGGACCGCGATCCCTTTGCCCTTCAACCGCCACCCATCTCGACGTCACACGAGGACTCCATGCCCACCAAGCGAAACAAAGGTCTCACGTTCACGCAGATGTTCCGCGTCCGCGACCGGCACGAGCTCGAGGCCCGCGCCCTCGCATGCACGCTCGTCAGCGGCGATCCGTTCCTCGCCGACGAGGTCACCCGCGCCGTGTTCCGCGCTCTCGTCGGGCAGTCCGTCGGGACCGAGCGACAGCGTTCCATTCTCCTCTCTGCCCAGAGGCTCCCGCGCACGCTCTGGGTGGACATCGCCTACGCGTGCGCCGCGCGGATGGGAGACCGCGGGATCGTCGACCTGGCGAAGCACCTCTGGAGGAAGCATTGCGAGGAGAACCGCGCGACGCGAAGGGCCCGCGCGGCCGCGCACAGGCTTCCGGAGAACGTCATCCTGCTCCGGTCCCCAGTGGAGCGCGCGCTGAACGCCATGGAGGACGAGGAGGCGGGCGACTGGTGACCGAGTCGCAAACCAGCGACCAAAGCTTGCCAGACGGGAACGAAAGGAGTCGAACGCGCGATGTCCGACAAGACCAGAGTGCTCACACAGCTGTTGTGCCTCGCGCTCGCGGTGGGGCTGTTCTACTGGGGGGCGCAGATGGAGCGGCTACCGCCGTTCGGGTGAGCCGCGGGGCGCCCAATCGGCAGCCGCGGAAAACGCGAGCCAGACTATTCGCCTGACCCGGCGTCGCAAGTGAACTCGGGGACCGACAACTCGCACCCGATGCAAACGCTGCCGGTTTCGGTGACCGCAAGAAATCCCTGGCCGCAACCGTGCGGATCGGTTCCCAGCGGTAGCCATGCGGAAATGAAGTTCACGTCAGCCGACTGCGCCGCGCCACCCGTCACGGTTCTCTCCACCTGGCAGGTGCCAGCGCCGTTGCCAGTGAGTATCAAGTCCTCCCCGTTCGGGCCCGCCACGGTCGCGGTGCAAGGGCCCGTCGTCGTCACCACGGGGGACTGATCCGAGACGCAGCCTGAGTGAATGTATGCGAAGTCCTGCTTCGCGCAGCCAGCGGAGACCGAAACGGAAGACGATGAACCGCATGCCTCGGCCACCAACACGAGCAGCGCGAGCCATGCCAAAACCGGAACTGAACCGAGCTCGAGCCCGTGGGACGGGACCCGCATCACTCCCCGCGCCTCCTGTACCCGACGCCGCGGTCCCAGTCGTCGAGACCAAACCGTGGCGAGTACTCACCCTTGGTACGCTTCGGCCGATCGGCGCGGACGTCGACGCGGCTCGGGCCTCGCTGCCTGGCGTCGTCCGGACGTTCCCAAGACGCCTGGACCGTCTGCTCCGGCTTGGGCTCGCGCGACACGAAGGGGGTCGTGTACTGCGTGATCTGCTTCGGCGCCTTCATGGTGGCCCAACCCCACGCCGTGCACGTGGAACAGCGGAAGACGATCGCGCCGTCGCCCTGGGTCGTCCCCCTGCGCTCCCAGGTGTGCTCTCGCCCCTCGTCTTTGCAGGTCCGCCGCGTCTCGACCATCGGTTCCCCCTTGGTCCGTTCCCAGGTGTTTTGCAGCTCGCGGGCGACGAGTCAACGGGAAGGAGGACCACGACGCAACCGAGCCAACGACGTGCGGCAGTCGCCGGCCACCGCGGGTCGTAGTAGACCACCCTCCGTCATGCCGGGGGACAGGAACGCAGCGGTCCGCGTCTTCTTCGCGGCCCTCCTCACAGCATGCGCCGCGCCCTCCGGGCAGCCCGGGGCGCCGGCGGAGGAAGCATCCACACCGCAGACCCAGGCACCGTCCTCCCCGCCGGCTCCTCCTGCGCCACCCTACGATCTCGCCACCGATCTCGCATCGCGCGTCGCCGATGCTCGCTTCCCTGCCGTGCTCGGACCCGGCGCGGTATCCGCGGTCGTCTCGTCGTCCTTCCTCCTCGTCGCTGCCCACAAGGGGTGGCCGTTCGACGCCGAGGTAGCCCTCGCCCAGCGATCACTCCCGGCGATGTTCCACGATCGCTTCTTCGGGCCTCCGGACAGGGCGATCACGGTGTTCCTCTTCCCGTCGGACGACCCGTACGTCGAGTTCTGCGTCCGCCGCTACGGCGCCGCATGCACCAGCGACTACGGGCAGTACGACACCGTGCGCCGCGAGATCGTCGTGAACGCCGGCCCTGGCGGCCCGACCACCCTGCTGCACGAACTCGTCCATGCGATCGGCACCGAGTTCCCGACCATGCCCGACTGGTTCGAAGAGGGCCTGGCGACGGCCTTCGAGATCCCCGTGCAGTCCGGGCCCTACGAGATCCACTCGGGCCCGAACAAACGCCACCAGATGCTCCTGGGCGAGATCCGGAACCCGACCTCCGAGCTGACGGTCTCGCTCGACCAGCTCTTCGCTGTGACCCGCGCCGAAGTACGCGGCGCCACGGAGTGGCTCGTCTATGCGATGTCCAACGACTTCTGCGCCTGGCTCGACTCGCAGCACAAGCTGTGGCCGTTCTACAGGTTCTGGCGCGACCACGCAGACCGCGACCGCACCGGACGATGGTCGTTCGAGAAGGTGATGGGGCAGCGGCCCGAGGCGATGACCGACGCGTGGCTCACGTGGGTGCAGCGCGGCCGGTGAACGGCGACGGTGCGACAGGGCGGCTGCTCCTTCTCGCGCTCGGGTCTGGCGCGTGCGCGCTCGTCTACCAGATCGCCTGGACGCGGGAGCTCCGGCTCGTGTTCGGCGCATCGACGCTCGCGTCGGCGGCGGTGGTCGCGATCTTCGTGGGCGGGCTCGGCGTCGGGGCGCGCCTGATCGGTGAGACCGCGGAGAGGAGCGCCACCCCGCTCCGGCTCTACGCGCTTCTCGAGCTCGGGGTCGCGGCGGCGAGCGCCTGGACGCCGATCCTCCTCGCGCTCGTACAGCGCATCTACGTCGCTACCGGTGGCAGCGTGGTCCTTGGTGCGCACGGCGCTACTGCCGTGAGAGCGGTTCTCGCGGCGGTGGTGCTCTCCGTGCCCACGGTGCTCATGGGCGGAACGTTGCCCGCGCTCGCGAAGGCATCGATGGCACGGTGCGCACCGGGCGCCGACCCCGCGCGCGAACGCGTGGCGGGCCTCTATGCCGTGAACACGATCGGAGCGGTCGTGGGCTGCCTGGTAGCGACGTTCGTAGCGCTCGAGCGGCTGGGTACGCATCGCACGCTGTGGGCGGCAGCCTTCGTCAACGCGATCGTGGGTCTCCTCGCCTGGTCGATGGCGAAGCGGGAACCCGCGGTCGACGCCCCGCTGGAAGAGGACGACGGCCCGGTGTTCCAGCGATACACGGCCCCCTGGTTCGTCTGCTTCGTGGCGACCGTGTCGGGCTTCGCGTTCTTCCTCATGGAGCTCGTCTTCACGCGGCTGCTCACGCCGCTGCTCGGTGGCACCGTCTACACGTTCGGGATCGTCCTTGCCGTCGCGCTCCTCGGCATCGGCATGGGCAGCGCGTTCTATGCACGCCTGCCATGGTTCGTAGGTCCGGGACGGGGCACCCTCGCAGCCACGTCGATTCTCGAGGCGCTGTTCCTGCTCACGCCGTACATCCTCGGCGACCGCATCGCGATCCTCGCCATCTGGGCGAGGCCCGCGCAGGGGGCGACCTTCTACTCCTACGTGCCCGGGTGGCTCCTCGTGACCGCCGTCGTCGGCCTGCCGGCGTCGCTGCTCGCCGGCGTGCAGTTCCCCGTGCTCATTGCGCTCCTCGGTCGCGGGGGAGCGAACGTCGCGCGCCAGGTGGGCCGCGCCTACGCGTGGAACACGGTGGGTGCCGTCGCCGGTGCGGTCGCGGGCGGTTTTGGACTCATGCCGGCTCTCGGTGCAACCGGGTGCTGGAAGCTGGCCGCGGCGCTGCTCGGAGCGTGCGCAGTCGGGTCGATCGTGCAGGATGGGTGGAGGAAGGGCGAGCGCACGTCAGCACTGGCAATCCTCGGGTGGATCTTCGTCGGCGTAATGGCCGTCCGGCACGCAAAGGGCCCCACGGCAGCCTGGCGGCACAGCCCGATAGGCGCCGGGCGCGTCGCGCGCGACGTCGTCAAGGACGGCGAGAGCATCTTCTCCTACGCGCAGGAGCGTCGCCGCGGTCTCGTGTGGGAGGCCGACGGGATCGAGAGCAGCATCGGCATCTATGGCGGCAATGGCTACGCGTTCCTGACGAACGGCAAGAGCGACGGGCACTGCAGGATCGACGCCGGGACCCAGGTGATGGGCGGCGTGCTCCCGGCACTGCTCCATCCGGCGCCGCGGTCGGCCATGGTCATCGGCCTCGGCAGCGGCAGCAGCGCGGGATGGCTCGGCAGGGTCCCAGGGATGGAGCGCGTCGACGTCGTCGAGCTCGAGCCGGCGATGAAGGAGATCGCGCGCCGCTGCGCCTTCGCGAACGAGCACGTCCTCGACGATCCGCGCGTGCACCTCACGCTTGGCGACGCCCGCGAAGTCCTTTCGGTGACGCCCGCGCGCTACGACATCGTCTTCTCCGAGCCGTCGAACCCGTACCGCGCCGGCGTCGCGAGCCTCTACACGCGCGAGTACTACGAACGGGTGCGCGACCACCTCCGGCCGGGAGGGATCTTCACGCAGTGGGTGCAGGCGTACAGCATCGACCGTGGGACGATGCGCACGATCTTCGCGACCCTCGCATCGGTGTTTCCCCACGTCGAGGCGTGGCAGCTCGAAGAGCCTGACCTCGCCCTCGTTGCCTCGAACGAGCCGATCGCGAAGGACGCCGCGTCGCTGCGCGCTCGCATCCGGGGAGCTCCGTTCGCGAAGGCGCTCCTCGCGACGTGGAGCGTCGACGATCTCGAAGGGCTCCTCGCGCACTTCGTCGCGGGGCCGGCGCTCGCCGCACGCATCGCGAACGACCCGGGCGTGGCACGCAACACCGACGACCGGACGGTCGTCGAGTTCGGCTTCGCGCGCGCCGTGGTCGAGGCAGACCACGCGGACCTCGTCGACATCGAGGACGTGCGCGCGTGGGCGAGGGACGACGGCGCGTCGCGGCCGGAGATGACCGGGGACGTCGACTGGCGCCGCGTCGGTCTCGAACGAGCGGAGCTCCCCACGGCCGTCGGCAGGTACACTCCTGGCTCGAATCCCGACGACGCGGACGCCGACGTACGGGCTCGGCTGGCGTTCCTCCGCGCCGGCAACGCGGCGTATGAGGCACAGTCGTCCGTCGATGCGCTCGCCGAGTGGGACGCGGCTCCGCACACGGATGGCCCGTTGACCGCCGTCGAAGCACGCCTCCTCGCCGAGACGGCCGTCCGCGCGAACGATCCGCGCGCCGTCACCTGGACGGAGGCGGTCGAACGACGCTCCGCGCTCGAGGGGGCCGCGATGCGCGCGCGTTTCCACCTCTACGACGAGAAGGATCTCGCGGCCGACCCCGACCAGCTCCACGCGCAGGAGGACCTCGTGCTCCAGGTGCTCCGAGGGCGGCGGGACGATCCCTGGGCTGCGACGGACCTCGTCTCCTCCGTCGTTCTGGGGTCGAGCAGACTGGCGAGGGTCGACCCGCCGCGAGCGCCTGAGCTCCTCGAGGCAGTGATGCGTCCCTTCGCGGACGGGCTGGAAGAGGACATCCGCATCGGCTCGGCCATGACGATCGTCAAGGAGCTTCCTGACTGGCAGGGGTGCGAAGCCGTCGTCGCGCAGGCCGAGCGCTCGCGGCCCATCGAGGCGTACGTAGGCTTTCGCGCCGCCTGCTACCGCGAGAGGAGGGATCGCCGTGCGGGGTGGGCAGATGCCGTGAACCAGGAGGTCAGGGCGCGGATCGAGGCAGAGGTGAAGGCCGAGAAGGGAAGCGGGTGGGTGTGGGCGCTCTGAGGGGCCGAGATGATACGCTCGCCGTTCCTGCGAGGACCGAGATGACGACGTTCAGGTCGCAGAGGTTCATTCTTCTCGCAGGCGTCGCGGCGGCCTCCTGTGGTCGCTCCGCGTCGGCGACGGCGCCGACTGGATCGGCGACGACTCTTCCCTTGCCCGAGGCCGCGCCCCCCGCCGGGTCGTCCGCCAGTACCTCCCCGTCGAAGCCGGGGCCGATCGACCACATCCCGGCGATCGGACCCGTTACCGTCAACCTCGAGGGACGTGGCAACGTCGTCCTACCCACGGGGATCGCCGAGAAGAACGACGACGGGATTCGCGTGCTCTTCTCGAACGGGCCGCTGTCGTGCGACGAGACCAACCCGTCGACGGGGCTCACGATTGGCTTCACGATTCCCGCTGGGCCCGGGCGCGCGTACTTCGTGGGGAAGTTGATCCACGTCGGCATCTCCACGTCGGCACCGCAGCTGCAAGACGCCTTCGCGCTCCAAGACTCGCCCCCACACATGGCGATCGCAACCGTCGACGCAAGGCCGGGGGGGCGCGTGCATGGCTCGGTGCAAGGGACCGCCCGCTCGTCGCCCGCGAACACCCACGGCCCCGAGATCTACGCCTCGGCGATCGGGGGGATTTTCGACGTCACGATTTGCCCGAACACGTGGCCGCCCTCGATGAAGGTCGGAGATGAGGTGCCCCCGGAGCCGCCGACGAGAGGTCCCGTAAAGGGTAGGGTCGCAGGGCAGCCCTTCGCTGCGAAGTCGGCGCTCGCGTTCGTGTGGCACGACACCACGTCGGCGAGTGACTCCATCCACACGATCGAGTTTTACCCCGACGCGGGAGTCACCTGCGCGAAGCGAACGGCGGCGCGCGAATCCATCGACGTCAGCGCCTTCGCCGGAGGCTCGTCGGTGGCGCCGGAGATTGGCGTCGCGGAGCCCGCGAGCCTCGCCCACGATCTCCGCACGCTCGTCGGGGGCCGCTCAGTCGGGTTCAAAAGTGCGGATCTGGGCAAGCACTCATGGGTGACGTTCGACACGATGGGCTTCAAGGCGGGCGACGTCGTGTCCGGGTCCGTCGTCATGCTCGCCCGGCTCTCCGAGCCACCGGAGAAGCAGGTCTCGGTGGGTGGGAGGTTCGAGGCCACCGTCTGCGCCATGGGCACTCGAACGATGCCTCGCTAGATCCGCAGCGTCAGCAGCAACCGCGATCTTCCGTCTCGCGCGAGGCTGAAGACCTTGACGACCGATCGCCGCGACTCGCGCGCGATTCGCGACGCGATGGCTGCCGCCTCGTCGGCGTCGTTCGCGGCCTGCAGCCGTGGGAGGCGCTGCTCGCCGTCTGCGTATTCGGCGACGATGTAGTCGCAGGGTATGGCGCTTCGATCCACGGCGAGGGCCGTATTATAATACGGTTCCGGCCCGGACGCGTTCGACGCTAGCTGGGCTTCGTGGCCAAGGGAGCCGAGCAGCGGGTGCTGCGCGAAGTGGGGCTCCTCATACGCGCCGCTCGCGAGGGTGCCGGCCTTTCTCAGGAGGACGCGGCTCATCGCGCAGGCATCGACGCCAAGCGGTGGCAACGCCTTGAGTACGGGGACGTCAACCCGACGGTGCGAACGCTCGTTCGCGCAGCCGCAGCCCTGCGGATCGACTTCTGGGCGCTGCTGAACGACGAGATCCGGGCTGGCGATACCGTGTCGGACCAAGGTTCACCGGTGCTGGCCCTCGCGGAGTCCACGCCGGTAGTTCAACGGGAGAAGATGGCGAAGCGCCGACGCGGCACGCCGATCTCCAGGCGTTGAGGTGCTTCCGCCCCTCCCTCACGCCCAGGAGATCCGCACCTTGTACGAATCCTTCGTGCGCGCCATCTCGGTGACGTAGGACTTGATGCAGAAGAGCTCCACGGCGGCCTGCCAAAGGCCGCGCATCGCCTGGCGAAAGTAGGGGATGGCGACCAGCGGATTGCAGACGACCTCCATGCGCGCGTCCTTCGGGCCCGTCTTCGCGACCCAGACGCCACCGCCGTCGCAGAGGCGCTCGTAGAGCTTGCGCGCGGAACCGAGGGCTACCCACGGTGTCACGCCTGCCCCCCCGTGCGGCGCGGACCATCGTCCCGAGGAACGTGCCGTGAATGCGATCGCCGACCTCGCGACCGATCGCGACCTGCTCGAGCGTCGACAGGCCCAGCGCGTCGCACGCGCGGTAGTGGGCGAGGCCGGCGTCGATCGGGAGCCACAGCCCGGCGATGGCGCGCGACGGGAGATCGCGCCAGGGGTCCCCCAGGAGGCGCGCATACGCTTCGAAGCGCCCGTTGGGCACTCCCTGCAATGCGATTGAGTGCTCGCCTGCCGGGCGGGAGGCTCTACCGTGCGGGCCAATCGTCTCGATGCTCTGCCGCCGCGTCCGTGCGTCAGTCGAGCGCCCGGCCGATTGCCCCCTGCAGCTCGTCGTTGGTGAATGGCTTTCGGAGGGACGCTCCGAAGCCATGACCCGAGGGGTTTGCGGTGGCGGGAGTGCGCATGCTCGCGCGAGCCTCCGCGAAGCTCGGCCTCGAGGACGCGTACGCGCTCGGCCAGGTCATCCGGCTCAGGCATCGCGCGGGAGCTTATTGCGTACTGACACTGCGGCTACCGCGACGCACGCGACGGCCTCGTGAGGGCGAGCCTCACGGCGTCGAACGGCCGGTCGACGCGGGCCCTTGAGAAGCGCGACTACGAGGCGCAGCCCGGCGGGTCGAACGACCGCGGATGCGGTGCTCGCAGGCCGAGATCCTGGTTGAAGGCCGCGAGCAGCTCACGCTCCGCCGCCTCTGCGCCGACACCCGACTCACGGGGCATCAGCAGGACCCCGCCTCGATGGTCGACCTCGAGCCGGGTCGGTGTCAGTCCGCGTGCGCCCGCGCGGGGATAGTGTGCGGACAGATCGGACGGAGTCGCGTCCAACGGGAAGTCGAAGACCTCGAAGTGGCCGCCTTCATCGACCGCGTAGCTGCGTCGGACCTGCATCGGGCAGCGATGCTACCCCCGCCAGCTCGAATTCCTCGTGCAAGCTCCCGCAACGTCGCGTCGTTACCCGACGGTAACGCTTACCCGCGGCACGATCTCATCGAGCCGAAATGAAAAGTGCCCGCACCGAACTGGCCGGGGGGGCAGCCGAGTCCGGGCGGGCACCGAATGGTACGGGTGAGCAGCGGGCGAGGTAAGGGGTGGCGACCGGCACAGCGACTGCTGATGCTCCGCCTCGACGGGGGGAAGGGACGGTCTCGTCCCGGATCGGCGCGGGGTCTTCCCTTAAGGTCCGAGCAAGCCGTGCCGTTCTCCCGATCGTGGGCCCCCACCGTCTCCGCCTGGCCACGCTCACCACCACGGCGATGGCGGCGCTGGCCGTCACGCTGGTCACGCTGGTCGTGGTGGCATCGTGGTTCGCGCGGGCGCAGGAGAACGAGGCTCGCACCCGGCGAGTGCTCCTGGACCAGAGCATCGGCCGCGTCGTATCGCTCGCAGCCTCCTCCGACGAGGAGGCCTTCTCGTACGTCCTCAAGGGGGCCGTGGCGGAGCGACGATCGTTCTCCGCGCGGACGGAGCTCTCGCGCGCCGACCTCACCCTGCTGCTCGCACAATCGAAGCTCACGGACCGAGAGCAGGCGGCTGCGAGGAGTGTCCTCGAAGGGCTCCACCAGGTGGTCCTTCGGGCCCAGGAAATGTTCGACGCCTACGACCGTCGGGGCGAGGTACCCGACGCGCAGTACGAGGCGTTCGAAGTCGCGGTCGATGGACTGACCGCCGAACTGGCGGCGCTGGACGCCGCGCGGATCGCCGAGCAGGGAGCGTCCTTCGACGCTGTCGATCGAGGCCACGAGATCTTCATCGGCGCAATGGGCCTCGCAGCGCTCCTCCTATCGATCGCGCTCGGCGGCCTGCTCGCCCGCCGCATCGCGCGCCCGCTCCAATCTCTGAGCGAATCGGTGCGCGCGTACGGACAGGGCCTTCGCCCTGCTCCGCTCGGGGGCGGAGGTGCAGCCGAAGTGATTGGCCTCGCCGCCGCTTTCCAGGAGATGGTCGCCGAGCGCGAGCGTCTCGATCGTCAGCTTCAGCAAGCGCAGAGGCTCGAGGCCATCGGGCAGGTCGCGGGCGGCGTTGCGCACGACTTCAACAACGTGCTCTCCACGGTCATCATGTGCGGCGAGGAGGCACTCGAAGGATTGACGTCGAGCCACCAGGCATGGCCCGGCGTGCACGACGCGGTCGAAGCGGCCCGGCGCGGATCCGCCCTCGCCAAGCAACTCCTGCGCTTCAGCCGACACCAATCGAACGACGTCCGCGTGGTCTCCCTGAACGATGCGGTGCAGGCCCTGCAACCCATGCTGAAGCGACTGCTGGGCGGCTCGGTTGCCCTGGAGCTCTCGCTGGAGGCCGGCGCCGCGTGCGTGCGCATCGACCCGAGTTGCCTCGATCAGCTTCTGCTCAACCTCGTCGTGAACGCGCGGGATGCGATGCCGGACGGGGGCACGGTCCTCATCGGGACGCGGACCGAGGGCGCGCAGGTGTCGCTCTCGGTGGAAGACGACGGTACGGGAATGGCCCCGGAGACCGCGAAGCGCGTGTTCGAGCCGTTCTTCACGACCAAGCCTGCTTCGAAGGGAACGGGGCTGGGACTCGCCACCGTGGCGCGCATCGTGCGCGAGGCCCAGGGCGTCATCCGGCTCGAGACCGTCCAGGGGAAGGGCACCACGCTCGGCATCAGGTTTCCGAGCACCGCGTCGACGGCGCTGCCCTCAGCAGCGTGAAGCACGTGTCGCCTCGGCTCGTCGTTCATTCCCTACGCTCTGCCAATCGTGCCCGTGTCGTCGCGCCCGTGTGCGAGCATCGCGACCGCGGCGCAGAGCTCCTCCGCCTCCACGGGCTTCGCGATGTGGAGCGAGAACCCCGCGTCGAGCGCCGCGCTCCGGTCTTGCCCGCGCGTGTAGGCGGTGAGAGCGGCAGCGGGAATGCAGCCGCCGGCGTCGGCGGGCAAAGCTCGCACGCGACGAATGAGATCGAAACCGCTCTCGCCCGGCATCCCGACGTCCGAGACGAGGACATCGGGGACCTCGCGCGCAACGCACTGCATCGCCTCCTCGACGCTCGCGGCCGGGGTCACGCGCGCCCCCGACGAAGACAGCACCTCGTGAAGCAGATCCCGCATGTCCTCGTCGTCCTCGACGAGCAGGACGCGGACGCCGTCGATGCGAGCCTGCCCGCTGGCACGCCGCCCGGTGTCGTGTCCTGCAGCGATCGGCTGCGCCTGGGTGTTCGGAGCCCGTTCGAGCGGAAGCCGCACGATGAACGTCGCGCCGCGGCCGGAGCCTTCGCTGCGCGCCTCGACCTCGCCGCCGTGCCGCTCCACGAGCTGCTTGACGATGGCGAGCCCCAGGCCGAGCCCGCCGCCTGCTCGCGCGACGTCCGTCTCGCCTTGCCGGAACGGCTCGAACACGTGGGGCAGGAACGCGGAGTCGATGCCCTTGCCCGTATCGCTTACGGCGAGCTCCGCGTGCGATCCGTGGGAGCGAAGGTTGATCGCGACGGACCCGCCGCGTGGCGTGAACTTCACTGCATTGGCCACCAGGTTGCCGACGACCTGCTGAAGCCGCGCGGCGTCTCCCCGCACGTGACCGGGGCCCGGCTGGACGTCCACCTCGAGGCGCAGCCCCTTCCCCTCTGCCGCGGGCCGGGCTGATTCGGCCGCCGCTTGCACGACGGACCCCAGGTCGGTCGGCGCGTCCTCGATCCGCATCTTGCCGCTTCCGATGCGCGAGAGGTCGAGGAGGTCCTCGATCAGGTGGGCCATGACGAGCGCGTTGCGCTCGATCGTCACCACCGCGCGCCGTCGCTTCTCTTCCGGGAGGCGCGGGTTCGAAAGCAATCGAGTCCAACCGAGAATCGAATTCAGCGGTGTCCGCAGCTCGTGGCTGAGGGTCGCGAGGAAAGCGTCCTTGGCGAGGTTCGCCTCCTCGGCACGTTCGAGGCGACCGCGTGAGTCGTCGACCTGCGACGGTTCATTGCGAGGGTCTCCAGGTGACTTCATCGGTTCGTCCTCGCTTCGTCGACACCCATGCGTAGCGCGACTCTGCGTGGGACGCCGCGTGTCGCGCACGTGACGAAATCGGCCCGGCGTCGCGTCCGGCGCGCGGGAGTCACTTCGGGATGGGAATGACGCGCCAGTTGCCCGAGGAAGAGAGCTCCTTCACCTCCACACACACGGTCGAGCCGCAGTGCCGGCAATTCGCGAGCTCGTAGCGCTCGCCATCGGCTTCCATCGGCCGGATCCTCGGCATGTCCACGCGGCGGGTGGTCGCCCCGCACGAGCAGCGAACGGTAGGCATACCTGCTTCTACGGACAGTCCGCGTCCCGACTTGAGGCCCCCTGCCCTCAGTTTGGACCGAACTCGAGGCGCCCGACGCGCGCGAACCGATCATCGCGCCGGCCGCCCTTCCTCCGGCGAAAGCAACACGAGATCGCGCGCGAGCCGGATGGCCTCGTCGAGGGAATCGGCGACGAAGACGTGCTCGTGGGCGACCTCGAGGTTAGCCCTCTCGAAGACGCTGCGCGGCTCGGGCAGCGGACCGGCGATCACGACGAGCTTCCTCGCGGCACGCAGCCGGTCGATGGCGCTCTCGAGGGCGACGAGGCCCGTCGCGTCGATGACCGGGACGGATCCGAGCGAGAGTACGAGCGCGCGGGCCTTGTCGCCGACGGTGTCGATCGCGCCCATCGCCCGCTGGGCGGCGCCGAAGAACAGGGGACCTGCGATCTCGTAGACGGCGACCCCGGGCGGCAGGGACCGCGTCTCCTCTTCCGTGCCTGCCTGCACGCTGAGAAGCCGCGAGCTCGTCATCTCGCTCATGCGCTTCATGAAGAGCAGAGCGGCGAGCACCACGCCGACCCCGATGGCAACCACCATGTCGAACACGACGGTCAGCACGAAGCAGAGGAGGAGGACGGCGACGTCGCTCCGGGGCGCGACACGTAGCGTGTGCGCGAAGTGCCTTGCGTCGCTCATGTTCCAGGCGACGAGGAGCAGGAGCGCGGCCAGCGCGGCCATGGGAACGTACGCGACGAGAGGAGCCGCCACGAGGATGGCCGCGAGCACCGTCACGGAGTGAACGATGGCCGCAACGGGCGAGGTCGCGCCGGCCCGGATGTTGGTCGCCGTGCGCGCAAGCGCACCGGTCGCGGCGATCCCTCCGAAGAACGGTACGACCATGTTGCCGATCCCCAGCCCGACGAGCTCCGCATTCGGATCGTGCTTCTTGCCCGTCATCCCGTCGGCGATGACCGCCGAGAGGAGTGACTCGATGGCCCCGAGCATCGCGATGGCTAGCGCGGGTGAGAGGAGCTCGCGAACGCGCCCAAACGTGAAGGCGTCGTTGCCCCAGGGGACCATCGGCAAGGGAGGAACCTGGGGGATCCCGGCCACCTCCCGCCCTCCGACGATCGAGTGGAACCGCGAGCCGAGCGTCTCGACGTGAAAGCCGGGCCACGCGTAGCGGAGCGCGGTTGCCAGGACCGCCGCGGCGGTGATGGCCACGAGCGGCGCGGGCACCGCCTTCGTCAGGCGGGGCCAACCTACGAGGAGAACGAGCGTGAATCCGGCGACTCCCATTTCGGCAGACGAGGCGGAGGCGCGAGCCGCCCAGAGAGCGCCGAGCTTCTCCAGGTAGCCCTCGGGCATGTGCGCTACGGGGAGGCCGAGGGCGTCCTTGATCTGCAGGGTTGCGATGACCGTCGCGATTCCCGCCGTGAATCCGGTCGTGACCGGATGCGGGATGAACTCGATGTAGCGCCCGAGCCGTGCGACGCCCATCGCGAAGAGGATGAGGCCCGCCATGAGTCCCGCGGTGAGGAGGCCGGAGAAGCCGTACTTCGCCGTGATCGGCGCAAGGATCACGATGAAGGCCGCGGTGGGGCCGGTCACCTGGTGCTTCGAGCCACCCGTCAGCGCCACGATCGTTCCGGCGACGATGGCGGTGTAGAGGCCTTGCTGGGGTGGGACCCCCACCGCGATGGCCAGCGCCATCGACAACGGGAGCGCGACGATGCCGACGACGACGCCGGCGAGGGCGTCCTTTCGCAGTCGTCCCAGCGAGTAGCCCTGCCCGAACGTCCGTCGCAACGCGATCGCGAAGGGGAAAGGAGAGCGTGCCGGCGGCAGCGACAGCGACGACTTCCGGTGCGGCACGGCGTTGCCAGGATACCCGCGGACTCGACGGGCCAACGCGAGCCGTTGACCCAAACGACACCTCTAGATATCTAGGGACGTCGCATGATCCGCCTCGCACGGCACGCCGGTCAACTCGCCGCCCTCGGTCACGTGGCCCGCCTTTCCATCCTTCGCGCCGTGGTCCAGGCAGGCTCCGAGGGCGTATCCACGACGGATCTGCAAGGGCGCCTCGACATACCGCCGACGACGCTCAATCATCACCTGGAGCGGCTCGTACGAACGGGCCTCCTCGCGACGCGACGCGCCGGCAAGTCCGTGGTCCACACCGCGAACTACGACGCCCTGCGCGAGGTCACCGAGTACGTCTGGGACGAGTGCTGCAAACGCGGGAAAGCGGGCTAGCGGACGCATCGTCGCCCAGACGATGCGCACCGCTTGCCGCTTCGTGGCGTGTCCCCCGATCGCGGCACGCCTGGAGGAGAGCGTCGAGCGGGTCGCGGGAGACGCCATCGCCTTCACGGCCGACGAGCGCGTCAATCCGGCGGGCGAAGAAGATGAACCTCGTCATGACCTATCCCCTTCGTCGCGGAGGTGGGAGCGGCAGCGGCTCTCACCGGCCTGCCCTTCGTCGCCGTGTCGATCAACCTCTCGCGCATCCTCGCCATCGAGCACCTCCCCGAGCGCGCCGGCGAGACGCTGCTGGTCCTTCTGGGCGTTCTCGCAGTTGCCACCTTAGGCGTGGACCTCGTCGATGACGACGACCTTGCCGGCCAGTGCGTGCAGCCGCAGGAACGCATGCCGTACCCCGAGGACGCCAAGGAGCGCCTGGTCCACGGTTCCGACCGCGACCGGCGCGAGCAGCGCCCGCTTGCTCCGCGAGAACCACGCGTCGGCCACTGCCCCACCCTCGCCCCGCGCCGGCCCATCCACCGATCGAACGGAGAACGCGCGCTCTTTGAGACGCTCATAGCGCTCCGAGAGACCCGCGTCGCCGTGCACCAGATGAAGCTCGTGGACCTCGCCGGGATAGGCGCTCTCGAGAAACCGCTGCACCCGGCCGAGGATCTGGTTGCTCGTAGCTTGAGTCGGCAGCGCGAAGTAGAGGCCCGTCGCCCCGCGCGCCGCGAGTGTCTCGTAGAGGAGGAGGGCCGCCTCGGTCTTGCCTTCGCCCATCGGCGCCTCCACGACGATCAAGGAGGCGCCATCGAGTCTCGGAGTGAGCGCGGCCACCTTCCAAAGCAAACCGTTCAGCCGCGGCCACGTCGTGTACAAGTCCACGCGCAGACTGTCGCGATGGCCCACGGCGATGAAAAAGGGGCTCTCTTGCGCAGCAAGCCACGCCTTCTCGTACGTGGAAGACAGGGGAAGCTGGCGCCTGCGGCGCGACTTCGTGGAGACGAGCTCAGGGTGTGAAGGAGCGCGGGCGCTGGGGATCGCCGCGAGCCTCGTTTCTATCGAGAAGGGGCCGAGCTCGAGACAAGAAGGGTCGAGGGCGACACTTTTTGTGTGGCGCTCGATCCTTTTTGTCGGGCCTTCGAGCCTTCTTGTTGCGAGCTCGATCCTATTTGTCGCGCGGGAGGGCCTTTTTCGTGGGAGCTCGAACCTTTTTGTCTCGCCCGGGATACTTCTCGTTGGTCGATACTTTGCGGTAGGGGGTCGACCCTTCTCGGTAGGTGGTCGACCCCTCGGTGATTGCCGCACACGACGCGGCCCCCCGCACGCTGCCCGATGATGCCGGACGCCAAGCCGCAGACGCCCCGGGATGTTTCCATGCGCCGAAGCTCGGCGTCACGGAGCGACAACGGGGGACGCGGCGAGGCGATTCGGGAGGGAGGCGCGCGCCGCGTCGCTGAGCGGAATCGCCTCGAGAGCGGCTCGAGTGTTATTCAGATCCACCGGGTCGCAGGTGGACTGCCAGTCGCCCATCGTCCGCCAGTTCTCCCGCCAGCAGAAGAAGGTCTGGTGCGCTCCGCAGCCGCTCGCTTCGACCATCGTGATGTCATGGTAGTGGGCAAGGTCGGCGTTGGCGTTCTTCGACCAAAGCGCGAGGCGGCCCGGATCGCCAGCGATCGCGGCGGGGGGGACGCCGGGCGCGAAGTCAGCGAGAGATAGCGCGACCTGGCGGGCGGCGACGCGGTCCTTCGGACAGGTTTGACTCTGGGAGAACCGGTCGACTGCGATGCTCGACCCATAGTTATGCATCGAGCAGCCGATCTCCGCGATCGCCAGAGTGAGGAGCGGCCATCGGAATTTCGTCAAGTTCTCCTCAGGGCAAGAGGCGAAGCTGCCATCGAGAATAGCACCTGAAAATCATGACGCACCCTCGCGAATCATTTGGCGAGCGTCGCCGGCGCGCCCTGGCGCGAGGCAGTATGGCGACGGTATGGCTCTTTGGGCGCGGTTGCGAGCAGAGCGAGCAAAGGGGGCGGGCGGGCGAGCGCAGGCGTCACGGAAAAGGGCGTTACGCGCCCTTGAAGCAGCGATGTGTGGCGGCAACCCCCGCTATCCACCGTCGCCGCAGGGCGGGGCGACGTCCCGGTCTCTGTTGAAAGTTGAGGTGGCGGTTTCACCCGCCCCGAGAGGATTCTCGGGGCCTCTGATGGGAGGAACCGCCGATGAAGGACACTGCCAGGAGACGACCGAGGAGCCAAGAGACGACGACGGAGCAACTCGTGTTCGCCGCAATGCGCGACGCACGGGCGACGCTGCATGATGCCGTGGTGACGGCGGGGATGGGCGTGCTGAGCGCGATGCTCGAAGACGATCGCGCGCGGCTGTGCGGTCCTCGGTACGCCCACGATGCCCGCCGGCAAGCGTCGCGTGCAGGTCACGCCGAGGGAGAGGTGGCGATGGGGGTCGTCGCGTGCGCGTGCGACGTCCGAGGGTGCGTGGAGCCAACGGGCGCGAGGTGCCGCTGGAGACCTGGGAGCGCTTCGCGGAGGCCGACCCGCTCACGCCGCGCGCCGTCGAGCAGATGGTGCTCGGCGTGTCGACGCGCAACTACGCTCGCTCCATCGAGTCGGCCCCGCCGCACATGTCGACGCGCGGGACCAGCAAGAGCGCCGTCAGTCGCCGCTTTGTCGCAGCCACGCGCGAGAAGCTCTCGGAGATGATGAGCCGCGATCTGAGCGGACTGGCGATCTGCGCGACGATGATCGACGGCATCCACATGGGCGAGCATCTCGTGCTCGTGGCGCTGGGCATCGATGAAGGCGGCGAAAAGCACGTGCTGGGCCTCTATGAGGGCGCCACCGAGAACGAGACGGTCTGCACCGCGCTGATCTCGGACCTGGCCTCTCGCGGCCTGCGCGCCGATCGCTCCATGCTCTTCGTCATCGACGGCAGAAGGGCCTGTCGAAGTCGATCCGCGCGGTCTACGGCAAGCGCGCAATCATCCAGAGGTGCCAGGTCCACAAGCGGCGCAACGTCCTGGACCACCTGCCCGAGGACACGCGCAAGAACCTCGGCCGCACGATCTCGACGGCGTACAAGTGCGACGACGCCGCTCGGGCCAAGCGCATGCTCGAAGCGCTCGCCCGTCAGCTCGAACGCAAGCATCCATCGGCGGCCGCCTCGCTCCGCGAGGGCCTCGACGAGACGCTCATGGTGATGCGCTTCGGCCTGCCGCAGGGGCTCGCGCGCACGCTCGCGACGACCAACCCCATCGAATTCCTCAACAGCCGCATCCGCAAGACGACCCACAACGTCGCGCGCTGGGACGGCACGATGGTGCTGCGATGGGTCGCCCTCGCCACCGACGAGGCATCCAAGACCTTCCGCAGGCTCCGAGGCCACCAGGGCATGCCGAAGCTCGTCGCTGCTCTCCGCGCTCACGACACGCAGCTCGAACCCAAGACCGTTGACGGCTCCAAGAGGGCCGCGTAATCGCATGAACGCCACCCAGTTTCAACAGGACTCGGGACGCCGCCCGATGCGTCGACACGGCAGCGCTGCCAGGGGTAGAGCTGCGCATCGACTCAGCCTTGCCGAAGTCCCACGGGCGGCTTGCATACCCGCCGACGAGCACTAACAATCGTCACGGGCGCTGGTTCAGCGCTGAAGATCCATGCGCATTCTCCAGTACCTCGCCCGCGTCGGGCTCCTCGCACCTCTCGTCGTCGCCTGCTCGGCCGGGCCCAACACCTCCGGGAACACGTCGGTCGCGTGCCGCCCACTCAGCGCCGCCCCTACGAGCCGCCCGGCAGCCTGGCGGGGCAGCGTCTTCACCATCGTGATGGAGAACCACAGCCTCGGGGACATCCTCGGCAACGCCGCCGCGCCGTACATCAACGCGCTCGCTGCCCAGGGTGGCGTCGCGGACGGGTACCACGACTCGTACGTGCACCCGAGCGAGCCAAACTACCTCTGGATGGTCGCCGGCGAGAACTTCGGCATCCTCGACGACGACGATCCCGGCCCGTCGAACACCATTGCCTCCCAGTCCCATCTCGCCGACCAGATCGAGCTCGCGGGCCTGACGTGGCGTGCCTACGAGGAGAGCATGGGCCAGCCCTGCGGCCTCTCATCGCACGGCACCTATGCCGCCAAGCACGATCCGTTCGTGTACTTCAGCGACATCAACGGCTGGAACGGCTCAAGCTTCACGCCGGGCCCCCGCTGCACCGAGCACGTCGTCGACTACGGGCAGCTCGACGCCGATATCGTGTCCGGCGCGCTGCCCGATTACGTGTTCATCACGCCGAATCTCGACGACGACATGCACGACGGCAGCGTCGCGGCGGGCGACGCCTGGCTGGCGACCGAGGTGCCCAAGATCCTCGCCACCGACGCCTACAAGAACGGGGGGGCGCTTTTTCTCCTCTGGGACGAGGGCAGCAACTCCGGCGACCATCCACCGTTCATCGCCGTGTCTCCGGGCATTGCGAAGGGGACCGTGTCGCAGACATCGTACGACACGAGCTCGTTCCTGTTGACGGTGCAGGACATGCTCGGCGTGCAGGCGCTCCCCTGCGCCGCACAGCCGGCCTCGGTGACGCCGATGAGCGGCCTCTTCGACGTGCCGCTCTGAAAGGGGCGGTTGCCTCGGAGCTGGAGACCTCTGAAGCGAGCCATGGGCATCATCGGGGGGGCATGACGTCACGCCGCGCCTGAGTCCCCCCGCTCGCCCTGGTCCTCGTGGCGTGCGGAGGGGCGACGACGAAGACCGCGGCGGGCCCGGACGCGGGGACGGATATCAACAGCAGCCACGTGGGAATCGGGGCCGTGTGTTCCGAAGACGGCAGGCTCACGGCGACGTGCGATCAGGGCCTCTCCTGCCGTAGCCCGGCGCACTGGCAGAGCACATCCTCTGCTGCGCCAACCTCAGCACTACCTGCCAAGCCGATGGCGACTGCTGCACCAGGGTGTGTCTCACGGCGAGCGGAACTTCCTCAGCGGCGAATGGTACTCCTCGTGGCATGCGGGGCGCGCACTCCCCTCGATTCGGAGGAGGCCGCGCCTAGCGTGTCGGAGGAGGCCGGGGCTGCCGTGCCCCTGAGCACTTTCTGCGACGGAACTTGGGCACATTCACAGATCTGCTTCGGATGGATCGGAACGAGCCCTACCGCGTCGCAGAGCCGCGACACCATGTGCCAGCAGCAGGGGGGCACCGTCATGACATCGTGCCCCGCGGAGGGTCAGCTCGGCTGCTGCGCTTTCGTGCGACAAGGCCTCACGGCGGTCAACTGCTGGTACTGCGGAGATCAGTCGTCGTGGCAAGCCGTATGCGAAAACCAGTACGTCGGAAGTTGGACCCCAGGAAGCGACGAATCGTCGGACTGCGGTGGGTGACAGTGAGTGACACGTCGTGACGGAGACCTGCGAGGGCGCCTGGAACACGCCCGTTGGACGCGACTCCGCTCCTGTCTGTCGGCGCGCCATCCGCGTTCGGGCGCAGGCGGACTGACGCCGATCCTGCTGGAGGTCCACCATCGCGGCGGGTTCGTTTCTTGCCTCGAGCCCCTCCGGTTGGCGCAAGCTGAACGCGAGTACCAACGAGTCCAATCCGTCAGACCGACGCTGGCGTGCGGACAGGACTGCGCTAGAGATCTGCGCATGCGGCGTGTGAAGCTCCCGGGCGCTGGTCACCGCGACATCCTTTACGGCGAGGCGCCTTTCGGCTGGCGTCTGAACCCCGACCGCTCAGGGCTCGTCCCGGACCCGGAAGAGCAGCGCCTGCTTTCGGTCGTGCGGCACCTTTATCTCGCCGAGCGACTGCCGATGCGCGGCGTCGCCGAGCGCCTTCGCAAGATGGGTGTTGTCAACCGGCGGGGGCGTCCTTTCGGTCTGAGTGGCATTTGGGAGATGATCCATCGGCGCCAGGAGCGTCCCGTGGAAGCGAAGCCTTCCGCACGCAAAGCCCGCAGAAAATCGATCGAAAAGGCTGGTCGCCGGGCAGCGCACACCTGAGGGGTCTACGTCGTTGTTTCGCGGCGGCAGGGCCGGATGCGAAGAGCACGGGAATGGCGATCCGGTTGGTGAGTCACGCAAGGGGGGCTCGCCGCTCCGATCCCGGAATCGTCGAGGCCGCCGACTCACCGGTCGGTTGCACGGGGCGGTCTTCTGCTCGTCGAGGGGTACTCGCTGCTGGCAGTTGACCGCATGCCGCGCAGCGCGTTGCCGGAGACCGCTGGCGAGGCTACGGATCTGGAATGAGCGACGCGGACGCCGGACCTCGCAGGGCGTCGGGCACCTCCCGGCGGATCGCGAGAGTGCTCGTCATCGACGATGAGACCCTCATAGGCGAGCTGCTTCGACAGGCGCTCTCGGACGAGTTCGAGGTCACGGCGACGACCGATCCGATCGAGGCGCTCGGTTGGCTCACCTGGGGCGACTGGTACGACGTGATTTTCTGCGACGTCATGATGCCGACCATGAATGGGCTGGAGCTTCGCGACCGCGTGGCGGACGTCCGGCCGGACCTGGCCATTCGCATCGTGTTCGTCACGGGAGGCATCGTCTTGGAGCACTTGCGGCGGCGGATGGCAGAGGTACCCAACACGGTGCTCGAGAAGCCGTTCGACTTCGCGAGCCTCCGCGAGATGATTCGGCGCCGGACATCGAGCCGCCCGCCGCCTCGGCGGACCGCGCGCGTATAGTCGCGTCACGTCAGTGCTCCATGCGCGGAAGCAACCGATGAGAACGATCCACCGGCGCAACGAGCGGCCTTCCGAGGCCGCGCCGTGCGCACGCGCAGCAAGCGCGTCCTAAGGCGACCGGCCTTTTAGGGCGCGCGTCTGAAAAGCCCTCGAGTCAGCCGCCACCCGCGTGCTCACCGGACCCGGTGGCCGCCCGCGGCTCGATCGACGCTCTGGAGGAACGAGTCGAGATCGAGTGGCTTCTCGAAATAGCCCACGACGGACCGCTGGTGCTTCAACCCGCCGAGCGGCGCTCGGCTGCCGGTGATGACGAGCACCGGAATCGCTGCGAGCCGGTGGTACCTCTCCTTCACCGCGAGGAAGTCCCACCCCGAGAGCACGGGCAAGTACAGGTCGAGGACGATGAGGCACGGGGTCTCGGCCTCTTCGCGGAACATGCGGTCGAGGGCGCTCTTCCCGTCATTCGCCTCCACGACGGCATAGCCGGCCGACTTCAGGATCCCGGCAAGCACCTCGCGGATGTCGTCATCGTCATCGATCACAAGAATCGGCTTCACACTGCTGCGAAAGACGTGACATGGCCTTCGAGGCTGCGTCCAGCGGTAGTGCGCAAGAGCACGCCCGCGCGTCTCCCTTTGGGTGACGCCGGGGCGTATGCCTCGCTTTCCCCCAACTGGCAGCATTCGTCCCAGACGTACGACGAGTTCCAGGCTGCCCTCGACCAGGAGCCCGACCGTCCCGGATCATCGGATACTGCCTTTTCCACTGGCAGGATCTCGCCAAGGGAGTGCTGGCCCTCGGGTCCTTCTGTAGCAGTGGTCCTCTCGCTGGAGGTCGCAGCGATCCGCTGGGCGTTCGGGCGCGCCCGCTGTCGCGCCCGACACGCCGCAGGTGCGTACCCTGTTCGCTACTACTTCTTCGAGTCGAGCACTTCCCGCACTTTGAGGGCGAGCCCCTCGGGTGTGATCGGCTTCTGAAGGAACGCGACGCCCGAGTCGAGAACGCCGTGGTGCACGATCGAGTTGTCCGTGTAGCCGGACATGAACAACAACTTCATCTCGGGCCGGACGGCGTGCAGCCGCTCGGCGAGCTGCCGCCCGCTCATCCGCGGCATCACCACGTCGGTCACCATGATGTGGATTGCGGCCGTGTGTTGCTCGCAGATCAGCAGGGGGAGCGGGCGTCGCTCTCCTGCGCCCGGGCGAGCCATGATCCGGCCACGACGAACGTGACCAGCATGACGGCCAGCGCAGCCATGGTGGTCGTTGTGAGCGTCACCAGGCGCAGACGGCGGGTGGCCACGATCGGGAGAACGGCACGAGTTGCGCGCATGTTAAGGAGCGGCCCGAGCGGCAGGCCGGCGGCGGGGACGGAGGGGCGGGCCGTCGAGCGCGCGATCACTCATCGTCTCCGAATCGGGATGACCTGCGGGTGGCTGCCAGACGCTCCACCTCGTCGGTCACGTACTCCGTCGGAACGAGGTGCAGTCCCCACAGTCGCTGCATTGCATGTCGATCCAAGCTACGTTCCCGGCGCCTGTCCCACGAACGCTACAGCGCGTTACCAAACGGGAACATTGCGCGTGAACCGGACCGACCGAGCGCATCGCCCGAGGGGTCGACACAATCCGATCTCCACCCCTTACCTCGCCCGCTGACCAGCCGTACCATCGGGTGCCCGCCCGGACTCGGCCGCCCCCCCGGCCAGTTCGGAGCGGGCACTTTTCATTTCGCCTCGATGCCCTCGTCCCGCGGGGCAGCTGCCGTCGGGTAGCAACGCGACGTTGCTGCTGGTTGCCAGCGAGGGGGCCGGATCGGCGGCGCCAGCATCGCCGCGCGACGCAGGTCCGACGCGGCTACGCCGTCGACGAAGACGGCCATTGCAGGTGTTCGACTCCCCATTGAGCGCGTCTCCGATCGATCTGTCGGCTCGAGGTTGACCATCGAGGCGGGTTCCTGCTCGGGAATCGGGCTCCGGTGCCGAGGCGGCGGGGCGTCGGCTGCTCGCGTGTTGTCACCGGGCTTGATGGGTCCCGTTCCAACCACATTACCCGTGCCGAGGAGCCCAGCCCCGCCGGAGTCGTCATGGCGGGTGCCTCCGCCGTTAGCCAGTCGACGCCAAGGGGGGGGCTCTCACCGCATCCGCGATCGCGGACACCTTGTCCCTAGATGTCATGGGCTTCTTCGATACCTATGTGCCGGAGTCCGCGTTTGACGTGCCCGACTTGCGGCAGTCCCTCGGGGTCTGGCAAGGCAAGGATTGCCCAGCCTGGCGCTCGTCTGGCGGTGATCGACGCGACGTTCCGCGGCGGATTGTCGCTCGTCTCCGAGCCGGTGTCCGGAAACCTCATCGGCCCGGGTCCGCGTGGTCGATGAGGTTCGCGTGTTCGGCTGTCCAACGAGCCTGAACGGTGGCATCAGTCGGCCCCAGCGTCACTTCCCGTGCAGCTGCCGTAACTCCACCCCCATGCGCCGTTTGCGTCGCATCGGAACACCACGGGACCGGCTCCTTGGTCGCAGCTGTACTCGCAGCACGAAGGGCGCGATACAGCGCAGGCGCTCGCTGTGAGCAAGAATGGATCGGACGACACGGGGCAGGAGCCTGCGTCCTCAGCTGTGGGCGCGCAGGTCGGGCTCGTACATGCGAGGACTCCTGCGTCGTTGTAGACGCGGACCGTCGGCGGGTCGCACCGGGGCGGCTCGGCACCATCGCTGGATGCCGCGTTCTGGCTCCCGCACCCGAGCGCCGCTGCGACCGCCGCGATCGACAGCCATCGTTGCACTCGACCCTCCGCGCGCCCCATCCGGGACGGAACGCGACAGCAACTCCGGTGCCAACGGGTCGTTTTTGCGTTTGCAGCGAAGGCTCGGAGGAGATCCGGGCTGCGGAGCACCCCCCGGGTGAACGCAAGGGTGCACGAGGGCGGACGGGACGATCATGGCGACGCCCCTCTCGATGCATGGTCGGGCGGCCTTCCGCCGAGGTCGAGCTCGGAGAGCTGGCCGATCCGTTTGAAGGCGAGGTTGGCCTCAGGGTGGTCGGGCGCGGCTCCACGCGCAGATCATCGGAACTTGGAGCGGTGGCGCATTCACGACGACGTTTGGCGCCATCTCGCAAGCACGCGTCGTTGCGTGCACGCGCGCGGGTGGTACGGGGAGGTCGATGAATGCGACCGAAGTATTCCGCGGCTTCTCACGTCGCCGGACGGAGGCGACGCTGGGACGCGCAACGTCGGCGTCTGCGGTTCTCTTCTCCTTCTCCTTCGTCTCAGTCGTCTTCGCCGTCGGATGCGGTTCGTCCGCCGGCGCCGGATCCGGGAGCGCCGATGCGGGCAGCGAGACCGCGTCCGGAGGCGCCGACGCGACGAACGACACGGGATCCGACGGCGCCGATGCGGGCAAGGACTCCGGATCCGGCAGCGCCGATGCGGGCAGTGAGCCGGCCGAGGCAGCTCCCGACGGCGAGGCGGGGCCGCCGGCGTGCGTACCCGACGACGGCGCCGATTGCTCCGGAAAGTGCGGCCA
>DASXDU010000033.1:0-286574 GCA_036490515.1 Polyangiaceae bacterium | reverse complement strand
CCGGTAACGCTCCCGGCGCGTGCCCCCGCTGCAGCCGCTGCCTTCACTGCAGTTGAGTGCGACGCTCGTCGCCGCCCTCCGGAGCTGACGAGCGAGGTCCCGGTCATGAGCCTCGATCGCCGCCACCACCGGCCGCAGCTCACGCAACACCTCGAGAATCACTTGATAGATGCGCAACATGGCAACTCCTTGCCCGAACGCGCCTCTCGCGACGGGCTCCCCCCGTCCCGCGCCGCGCGCAGGCGACGTCAAGGACACGAAGCGGCCGTCAGGCCGCGCAGTGCCGCCGCCCCCGGCAGCGGCGCTGCGCTCCTGCGCGCGTCCTTGACGACGCCGAGCACGGCGCGACAATCGAAAAGCCCGAGCGAAAAGCCCTATTGCGTCCCTCGCCAGTTTGACGGAATGGACATCACGGCGCGGGCGCGGGCGAAGCGCCGTGCGGACCGGCTCGACGCGCTGCTAGTCCGAGGACCCGTCGCCGCCGCCGCCCGAGCTCGACCCCGTGCCCGTGTCCTGCGGCGGGGAGCCCGTATCCTGCGGAGGCGAACCCGTGTCCTTCGGCGGGGTGCCGGTGTCCTTCGGCGGAGTCCCCGTGTCCTGCGGCGGGGTGCCAGTGTCCTGCGGCGCGGTCGAGTCGGGGAGCGGCGCGTTGCCGTCGGAGGGTGGTGCGAGCCCCGTGTCGGGAGGCGCCCCCGAGTCCTCCTGGGCCGCCGCCTCCGTTCCCGCCTCTTCCGTCGTCTGGATGGAGCTGAGGTCGTTCGAGCACTGCCGCGACCCGTCGGGCTGCGTGATGCAGACGTAGCCCTCCTGGCAGTCGGTCGACTGCTCGCACGAGTCGCCCGACGCGGCGGCCGGCGCCGGCTGCCCGCACGCTTCGCCTGCCGCGGCGGCGGCCAGCGCGGCTGCCACCGTGAACAGGATCGCTCCCGCTCGCCTCACCCGGTACAGCTTACCCGCAAACTTCGCGCAGGCGAGAGGTTACGCGCTCAGCTCAGACGAGCGTGACGAGGACGTCACCCTCGTTCACGGCTTGGCCCTCGGCGACGTGGACCTTCTCGACCTTGCCCGCCGCGGGCGCCTCGACCGGCATTTCCATCTTCATCGACTCGAGGATCACGCACGCCTGTCCCTCGGCCACGTCGTCGCCCTGCTTGACCTCGATTTTCCACACGGTTCCCGTGATGTGCGCGTTGACGGCGGTCGGCATGGGGCGGCACGCTACCATCCCCGGAGCGTTTGCGAAGCCGAACACAAATCGGTAGGTTTAAGCGGCTGGTCACAGGGCGGTTCGCAAGACGCCCGTTCAGGAAGAGAACACCATGGCGGAACGGCAAGAAACCTCGGTGATGGTCTCCATCCAGGAGATCCTGCGCGACGCGCAGAATCGCGAGGAGCAGGAGAAGGTCGAGGCCGAGCGCCAGGCGCAGGCTGCCGAGCAGCAGCGCATCATGGAGGCTCGCCGCCGCCAGGAAGAGGAAGAGGCACGTCTTCGCGCCGAAGAGGACGACCGGCAGCGCCGCCTCTTCGAGGAGCAACGCCGCCAGGCGGAGCTCGGCGCCATGCAGGAGGCCGCGGTCCAGCGCGCACGCGCCGAGGCCGAGGCGCAAGCCCGCCTCGCGGAGATGGCATCGCGCCAGGAGCACGAGCGGCAGCTCCACGCGCTCAGCCAGGACAAGCACAAGAAGCGGCTCACGTTCATCATCGCCGGCCTGGCGGTCGTCTTCGTGATCGCCGGCATCGGCGGCGGCGTCGCCATCAAGCACAGCATGGACGAAGCGGCGACCCTCAAGGCGCAGGCCGCGGAGCTCCAGGCCCAGCTCGACGAGACGAAGGCCAAGGAAGGCTCGCTCAACGCGGAGCTCGCCAACACCAAGGACCCCGAGAAGATCGCCGAGCTCCAGAACCAGCTCGCGGCCCTCGAGCAGCAGAAGGCGCAGCTCCAGCAGCAGCAGGCCAACCCGACGAAGAAGCCGACCTACGGCGGCGGTGGTGGCGGCGGCGCGGTGACCAAGCCTGCGGGCGGTGGTGGCGGCGCCAAGCCGTGCAACTGCACCCCGGGCGATCCGCTCTGCTCCTGCCTGTGAGCACGGCGCAGGCGCGCTCCGGCGCGGCCGACGCGAACGGCTCGCGCGTGGTCGTCGCGCTCGACGTACCGTCCCTCGATCGCGCCCGCGCTCTCGCCAGCGCCGTGCGCGAATCGGTCGGCATGATCAAGGTGGGCCTGGAGCTCTTCGTCCAGGCAGGGCCGGCCGCGGTGGAGCTCGGGCGCGAGGTCGGGCGCCCAGTCTTCCTCGACCTGAAGCTTCACGACATCCCGGAGACGGTGGACCGGGCCGTCGCGCGGGCGGCCGCCCTCGGGGCGACGATGCTCACGGTGCACGCCGGCGGGGGACGAGCCATGCTCAAGCGCGCCGTCGAGCGCGCGGGGAAGGAAGGCACGGGCCTGTCCATCACGGCGGTGACCGTGCTCACGTCGCTCGACGCGAAGGACCTCGCGGACGCGGGCGTGGCCGCGGGTGCAGGCGCCGGCGCAGACGGCTCGGTCGCCGAACAGGTCCAGCGGCTCGCGCGCCTCGCATGGGACGAGGGCGTCCGGTGCTTCGTGTGCTCGCCGCACGAGGCGACGCCGTTGCGCCGCATCCTCGGGCCCGAGGCGACGCTCCTCACGCCGGGCGTGCGCGCGGCGGACACGAAGAGCGGCGCACCCGCCGACGACCAGAAGCGCACGATGAGCGCCGGTGAAGCCATCGCCGCGGGGGCGAGCTGGGTCGTCGTGGGCCGGCCGATCCGGGACGCGGCGGACCCCGCCGCCGCCGCGCGCGCCATCTCTCGCGAGGTCGAGCTGGCGCGGGGATGCTCGGGGACGGCGTGAGCGCGTGAGCGATCAACCCGCGGGGACCGCCCCGCCCACCAGACCCACCGGGCGCGCGAGCTCCACGAGGGCCGCGACGCGTCTGGTCTGCGGGCTGCAGCCGGTGCGCGAGGCGATCCGGGCGCAGGGCGAGCGGCTCGGGCGGGTGCTCGTCGAGGCCGCGGGGCGGGAGCCTTCGCCGCAGCTCGAGGCGATCGCCCGCTTCGCGCGCGATCACGGCGCGCCGGTGGAGCGGCCCTCACGCGCCGAGCTCGATCGCATGGCGAAGGGGATCCGGCACCAGGGCGTCATCGCGTTCGCTCCGGAGCTGGCGATGGTGTCCGCGAGTGAGCTCGTGCTCGGCGACGCAGCCCTCGTCGTGGCGCTCGACGAGGTGCAGGACCCGCAGAACTTCGGGGCGGTCATCCGCGCGTCCGTCGCGATGGGAGCGACGGCCGTCGTCTGGCCCGAGCATCGCTCGGCCCCGCTCTCCGCGGCCACGTTCCGCGCCTCCGCCGGGGCCGTCGAGCACGCCACGCTTTGCCGCGTCCCTTCCCTGCCTCCCGCGCTCGACGATCTGCGCGCGCGCGGCGTCTTCGTCGTGGGGCTCGACGTCGCGGGAGACGCGACCATCGACGCCCTCGACCTCGCGCGCCCGACCGCGCTCGTCCTCGGGGCCGAGGACAAGGGCCTGCGAAAGACCGTGAAGCGGTCTTGCGACGCGCTCGCCCGTCTCCCCATGCCGGGCCCGATCGGCTCGCTCAACGCGTCCGTCGCGGTCGCCATCGCGCTCTACGAGTGCGTGCGGCAACGCCAGCAGAGACAGCACCCCGGCCACGCCGGCGCCTGAAGCAAGGCGGCGGGCGCGGGGGCGGGCACGGGCGCAGGCGGGCACGAGCTCAGGCACTCCCGAGGCCGCCTGTTCCAGCGCGGGCCCGTTGGGCATACGCTGATCGGTCATGGTGCGCGTCGAACGCAGCGGGCCCGTCGTCACGGTCATTCTCCACCGCCCCGGGCGCCGGAACGCCGTCGACCGCGACACCGCCGACGCGCTCGTGGAAGCGTTCGACGCGTTCGACCGCGACGACTCGGCGCACGTCGCCGTCCTCTGGGGAGACGGGGGCACGTTCTGCGCGGGCGCCGACCTCGTCGCCGTCACCGAGGGCCGCCCCAACCGCCTCGAGCCGACCGGCCCCGGGCCCCTCGGCCCCACGCGGACGACGCTCTCGAAGCCCGTCGTCGCCGCCGTCGCCGGCTACGCGGTCGCGGGCGGCCTGGAGCTCGCGCTCTGGTGCGATCTCCGCGTCGTCGAGGAGGACGCGACGTTCGGCGTCTACTGCCGGCGCTGGGGCGTGCCGCTCGTCGACGGCGGCACGGTGCGGCTCTCGCGCGTCGTCGGGCAGTCGCGCGCGCTCGATATGATCCTCACGGGTCGGGCCGTGCCCGCGAAGGAGGCCTTCGAGTGGGGGCTCGCCAACCGCCTCGTCCCCAAGGGCGAGTCACGCAAGGCTGCCGAGGACCTCGCCGCCGAGATCGCGGGCTTCCCCCAGCGGTGCGTGCGATCGGACCGTGCGAGCGCGCTCGAGCAGTGGACGCTGCCCGTCGACGCCGCGATCGCGCGCGAGTTCGCCATCGGAATGGAAACGATCCAGTCGGGCGAGACCGAGCAGGGCGCCGCGCGGTTCGCACGCGGCGCCGGCCGGCACGGCGGCTTCGAGCGCTGAGGTCAGCCCCGCTTCTTCAGCTGCAGGTTCCGCGTGTGAACCTTGAGAGCCTCGCGCCGCTCCGCGACGAACGACGCGTCGAACGGGTCCTTGCCCACGTAGTGCTCGACGAGCTTGCCGAGCGCGAACGGGAGGAAGTGCATGCTCATCGCCGTGAGCACCATCTGCTTCGGATCGCCGTCGTAGAAGGCGCCCTGCTCCTGACCCGCGCGGACCCAGGCCGCCCCGGCCTCGAGGACGCTCGTGATGCGATCGAGCAGCTTGCCTCGAATGACCGGACCCCAGTCCATGGCCTCGCGCAGGAGGAGCCGCGCCGCGTACGGATGCGAGCCGAGCACGTTCACCATCGTCTCGGTGACGGCGTCGAGGCGATCCGGATACGTGCCGCTGCTAGTGTAGACGGCATCGAGCGCCGTCTGCAGGCTCGCCACGAGGCGGTCGAGGACGGCCTCGTAGAGCGCGTCCTTCGTCGCGAAGTGATAGAAGAGCGACGCCTTGCGCATTCCCACGCGCTCTGCGACGTCGTTCATGCTCGTACCCTCGTATCCGCGCTCGGCGAAGAGACAGGTCGCGACGTCGAGGATTTCTTCTTTGCGTGGTCTCGGTTGTGCTTCGGCTGTATTGCTCATCGTTTCTCCAGAGACGAGTCGAAGTAAGGCTTCAGCGACGTTCGACCGGGCGAATCGTCTCGTTCCCGTCCTCGGGAAGATCTTGCGCCTCCGCCATCGTCCACGAGAATACCCATTTGCCCCCATGGAACGGATCGCGGAATCGCGTTACCTGTCCTCTCATGCAGGTCAAACCTGACGCACCGCGCGCAGTTCGACCGGTAGAGGTGCAGAAGCAGCTCCGCCGCGCGTCGTACATTGCCGACGACCGCTTGAGCCTGACCGTTTGGCTGGCACTCGAGCTCGAGCGACCGATCCTCGTGGAAGGCCCCGCGGGCGTGGGGAAAACGGACCTCGCGCGGGCGGTCGCCGAGGGGACCTCGCGCGAGCTCGTGCGTCTCCAGTGTTACGAGGGCCTCGACGAGGCGAAGGCACTCTACGAGTGGGATTACGCCAAGCAGATGCTCTACACCCAGCTCCTCCGTGACGCCGTGGGCGCGCAGACGGCGGGCGCATCGTCACTGGCAGACGCGGCCGATCGCGTCGCGGGTGCGGACGCCGCGTTCTTCAGCCGGCGGTTCCTCGTCGAGCGACCCCTCCTGCGCGCGCTCACGAGCGAGGCTCCCGTCGTCATGTTGATCGACGAGGTCGACCGAGCCGATCCCGAGTTCGAGGCATTCCTCCTCGAGATCCTCTCCGAGCGGCAAGTCACCATCCCCGAGCTCGGCACCGTGCGCGCGAACGTCTCTCCGCTGTTCATTCTCACGAGCAACGGCACGCGCGAGATGACCGACGCTCTTCGCCGCAGGTGCCTGCACGCCTTCGTCGACTACCCGCCGCCCTCGCGCGAGCAGGAGATCATCGAGCTCCGCATCCCCGGCGTGAACAAGGCGCTCGCGGCGCAGCTCGCCACCTTCGCGCAGAAGGTCCGCGCGATGGACCTGCGCAAGGCGCCGTCGATCGCCGAGACCCTCGACTGGGCGCGCGCGCTCCTTCTCCTCGGCGCGAACGCGCTCGACGCGGAGCTCGCGCGCTCCACCCTCGGGGTCATCCTCAAGCACGAGGAGGACCGCGCGAAGGTCGAGGGCAAGCTCCCCTCGCTGGTCTGATCGAACCGGCGAGCTCGGAGCCCGACTCACGTCACCGACGCACCGCACGTCGGGCACTCGGTGCGCCCGGCCTCGAGCGGCTGGCCGCAGTCCTTGCAGCGGGCCGGCTTCGGGTGGCTCACCTCGGGGACGCTTTGCTGCTTGAGTCGCGCGAACCGCCCGAGCGCGTCGAGCAAGCCGGCGGTCGCGCTGTCCGACGGCACGATGCGCGACTCCACTCCGACGATGATGATCTCCGGCGCCGAGCCCATGGGGCGGCGCGTGGGGGGCAGCGGCGGCGCGGGGCGCGCGGAGGGCCTCCGCTTCGGGACGACCTCGGTCTCCTCGCACGCGACGACGACGGCGGCGACGTTGTCCTGCGCGCCGGCGCGAAGCGCGCGCCCGATGAGGAGCTTCACGTGGTCGTCGGGGCTGTGCGCGTCGCCGAGCACCTCCTCGATGACGCCGTCGTCCAGCGAGTCGCTCAGGCCGTCGGAGCAGAGGAGATAGACGTCTCCCGCCATGGCGCGGAGCGACCGCACCGAGACCCTCACGCTCTCCTCCATCCCGAGCGCGCGCGTGACGACGTGCCTCGGCATCTTGCCGAGCAGCGTGTCGTCGACGTCCGGATGGGTCTCGAGCACGTCGTTCACGAGCGAGTGGTCCACCGTCAGCGCCTCGAGGAACCCTCCGCGCAGCCGGTAGCACCTGCTGTCGCCGACGTGCGCGACGTGCACGATGTCGCCGTCCGCGGAGAACGCGAGCGCGACGATCGTCGTGCCCATGCCCTGGTACTTCTCGGTCTTCTTCGCGATGTCGATGACCTCGACGTTGGCTCGCTGGATGGCCGTCGCGAGCCGGCGCGCCATGGTCCAGAGGCCAAACGCGTCGATCTCGGGCCGGTCTTCGAGAGACGTGGCGCTCGTCTCGAAGACGTTGGCGACGGTGGTCGTCGCCAGGGCGCTCGCCACGTTGCCGGCGTTGTGCCCACCCGCGCCGTCGGCCAGGAGAAACAGCCCCAGCTCCGCTCGGAGGAGCACGTGGTCTTCGTTGTGATCGCGCTGGCCGATGTCGGTCGCCCCCGCGGCCACGGGCAGGAGGGCATGCGTCACGATCACGGGATCGTCGCTCATGGGGCGATAGTACAGGAGTTCCGCGCCCGCTCCGGTTGCGGGCATGTGCTACTACGTCCTTCATCGTGGGGGCTCCCGGAGACGCTTCCAGGCCCGCGCCCGACGCCTCCCCGCTCGAGGAGGTGACGCTCCCCCGCGCCGACCGCTCGAGCATGCCGAGCATGTCGAGCGCGCCGGGCGTCCCGAGCGCCCTGGACGCGTCGAGCGCGCTGGCGCCGATCGCCGCACCGGTGCCTGCCGAGCTCCCGGTCGAGCGGGTACCCCCGCCGGAGACCCCCGACGATCTCGAGGCTTCGATCACGCACGGCTCCGAGCTCGCCCTTCGTCGCCAGGATGCCGCGCGGGCGCAGGGCTTCGCCCGGGTGGTGGTCGTCCTCTGTCCCGCGGGGCTCGCCGCCGGGTGGGTCCTCGGCGGCGCCCTCTGGTTGCGCGTCCTCTACTCGGTGTCGCTCGTCGCGCTCGGGGCGGTCGCCATCCGCACCTGGGTCCTGGCGCGGCACCCCATCGACTACTCGCCGGGCGTGGCCCGGCTCTTCGGCAGCGTCGCGGCCGCCGCGGCGGTCGTCGTCTCGTGGTACCTCGGCGTGCTCTCGCCGGCACCGATGCTCGTCGTCCTCGGCGTCTCGTTCTTCGCCATGAGCGACGATCCCGTCGCCGCCTTCGGGGTGCCCGCGGCGGCGGGCGGCGGCTACACGCTCCTCGCTGTCCTCGTGGCCGCAGGCGTTCTGCCGGACGACGGCCTGGCGTCCGCGCGCGCCATCGCCGCCGCTCCCCGCTTCGCCGCGTGCCTGCTCGTGCCGCTCGTCATGGGCCTGGCGGCGTGGCAGGCGCGTATCACGCGGCGCGCGACCCTCGACGCCCTCGACCGCGCCGCCAGGGCCATGCGCGAGATGCGCACCCGCGAGGCGCAGCTCGAGGAGGCCAACCGGGACCTCGACTTTCTCATGCGGATGGCCGCGGGGCGCGCGGGGCCGTACACGGGCCTCATGGCCGGCCGATACGCCATCCGGCACCTCATCGCGCGGGGCGCCATGGGCGAGGTGTACGCGGGCACGGACACCGACACGGGCGAGGACGCGGCCATCAAGCTCCTCCAGACCAACATGCTGGGTGACGACCTGCTCGTGACGAGGTTCTTGCGCGAGGGAGAGGCGGCGTCCCAGCTCGTCGGCCCCAACGTCGTGCGCGTGTACGAGGTGGGAAAGCTCGCGTCGAACGGCGCGCCGTACATCGCGATGGAGCTCCTCCGCGGGCACGACCTGGGGTGGCATCTCCGGCAGCGCGGCGCCCTTCCGCTCGACGAGGCCGCCGCCCTCGCCGATCACGTCGCCGGCGCCCTCGAGTCCGCGCGCAAGGCCGGCATCGTCCACCGCGACCTCAAGCCGCAGAACCTCTTTCTCGCGCAGCAGCACGCCGCGGCACCCGTCTGGAAGATCCTCGACTTCGGCGTCTCGCGGATGGCCGGGACGAGCGGCACCCTCACGCTCGACATGATCGTCGGGACCCCCGGCTACATGTCGCCGGAGCAGGCGGCGGGTGGCACGGAGGTCACACACCGGAGCGACGTCTTCTCCTTCGGCGCCGTCGTCTACCGCGCCCTCACGGGCCAGCCCCCGTTCTCCGGGCCCGACACGCCGCAGATCCTCTACCAGGTCGTCTACCGCAGCCCGGCGCGCCCGTCCCAGCTCGTTCCTGGCCTCCCGGCCGACGTCGAGATGGTTCTCGCCATCGCGATGGCCAAGGACCCGGGCGACCGCTTCGCGACGGCCCTCGAGATGGCCGAAGCGCTCCGCCACGCCGCGAAGGGAGCGCTCGATCCTTCGCTCCGGGTGCACGCGCAGACGCTCCTCGCCGCGCTCCCCTGGGGTACGTCGTCCCGCGACGAGAGCGAAGTGGAGCTCATCGAGATCACCGAGTGACCGGGGCCTGCGCGTCGTCGCGCGCGCAGCGGAAGCCCACGTCTCGCTCGTGCGCGTCGGGCGAACGCCAGCCGCGGAGCCCGGGGTTGCGTGCAGGGCCGCCGCGCACCACCTCGTCGTTGCGGCCGCAGAAGTAGCAGTACGGGCTCGACGTCCACTCGGCGGCGTCGTCCGTGTCGCGCATGCCAAGCGCGCGCGATTCGCGCGCGGCGTGCTCCCACTCTTCTTCGGTCGGGAGCCGCCCTCCGACGAAGGCGCAGTACGCGCTCGCCTGCGCGAAGTCGACGCAGGTGACCCGGGACGAAGAAGCGGGCGACGAGGAACCCGCAGCGTCGCACGCGGGAGACGTGCAGCCGCCCGCGGCGACGCAGCGGGAATAGCTCGAGGCCGTCACGGGAGCCGCGTCGATGGCGAAGGCGGCGATCGGCCGCGCGTACTCGTCGTACTGGCCGAGCGTGGCGGACGGGGTACCGACGAGGTGAACGAGGCCCGAGGGCACAGGCGCGGGCGCGGGCGCGGGCGTGGGCGTGGGCGTGGGCGTGGGCGTGGGCGTGGGCGAAAGAGACGACGAAGCGTCGAGGGGGGCAAGCTCCCTGAGAGTGGCGAGGGGCACGAGCTCGGGGAGCGGGGGCAGATCGGTCGCGGGCGGGTCGTCCGCGCGCGCCGAGACGACGGCGAAGAGCAGCGCGACGGCGGCGAGCGCAGGGAGGCGCGGGTGCATCGGCCGTGCGTCGATGCAGCGCGCGTGCCGCACCACCGGAGCCTGGATCACGCGTCGGCGATGACGTGCCCGCGGCGGCGCGCCCCGCCGGTCCTCACGGGGCGGGGCTCAGCGCAGCTCCGCGACCTGTTCGCCGAAGATTCGCTCGATGCCCGAGAGCAGGTTGTCCCCGACGTCCACCCGCCACGTCTCGCCGAGCGTGAGGACCGCCTCGGCGCCGTCGGGAAAGCCCACGTAGAGCGCCACGGGACAGCTGCCCTTCGCTCCCCCGAGGACGCGCGCGAGACTCGTGAGGTCGGCGGGGCGCGTTCGCTCGGCCCGCAAGCGGATCGCGATCGACCGCGTGTCTGCTCGCACGGCGTCGGACAGGGGGCGCACGGCGTTGAGCAGGATCGTGGGCTCGCGTGGTGCGTCGGGCTCCTCAGGCTCGTCCTCGCCGCGCTGCGGGAAGCTCACCTTCCCCTCGACGAGCACGGGATCGCCGCTCGTGAGGACGGTGGCGTACTGGTCGATCTCGCGTCCGCGCACCTTCACGTTCACGCGACCCGTCAGATCCTCGAGCTCGAAGAACGCAATCTTCCCGCCGCCGTCCTTGAACACCCTCTCGCGGTAGCCCTCGACCATTCCCGCGACCTTGACGACGGCCCAGTCCTGCATCGCCGCGCAGGTGGCGATGGGTTCGGCGCCGATCTTGGCGAGCCCCGCCTCGCCCTTCACGTACCGCTCGAGCGGGTGCCCCGAAACGTAGAAGCCGAGCGACTGACGCTCGCGCACGAGCAGCTCGCGACGGTCCCACGGCTCGCTGGCCTGGTAGTCGCCCGCGCTCGGCGCAGCCCCCGCGGCCTGCGGCGCAGCATCGAACAGCCCGAAGAGGTTCGTCTGCCCCGCCTCCCGGTCGCGCGTCGCAGCGCGTGATCGCTCGAGCGCCACGTCGATCGACGCGAAGGCTCGCGCGCGGCTGACCCCTCGCTCCTGGAGCGAGGCGTCGAAGGCCCCGCACTGCACGAGCGCCTCGAGGACGGCCTTGTTGACGCGCTTCGCGTCGACGCGTGCGGCGAGGTCGAACAGATCGCGGAACGCCCCGTCCTGTCTCGCCTCGAAGACCGCCTCGAGCGCCGCGCCCCCGAGGCCACGCACCGCGCCCAGGCCGAAGCGGATCTGCGGGCCCAGCGGGTCCTTGATGCGATCCGTTCTGCGGACCTTCGTCCCGTCCGCGCGCGCGTAGACGACCTTGAAGTCGGTGTCGCTCTCGTTGACGTCCGGCGGGAGCACGGTCATGCCCATCGACCGCGCGTCCGCGATCGTCCGCACGACCTTGTCGATGCGGTCCTTGTCGCTCGTCAGGATCGCGCAGAGGAGCTCGACCGGGTAGTGCGCCTTGAGCCACGCCGTCTGGTACGTGATGAGCGCGTACGCGGCCGAGTGGCTCTTGTTGAAGCCGTACCCCGCGAAGTACTCGAGCAGGCCGAAGATGCGCTCCGCCTCTTCCTGGGCGACGCCGTTCTTCAGCGAGCCCTCGACGAACGTGCCCTTCTGCTTCGCCATCTCCTCGGGCTTCTTCTTGCCCATCGCGCGGCGGAGCAGGTCGGCGCCGCCGAGCGTGTAGCCGGCGAGCTTCTGCGCGATCTGCATCACCTGCTCCTGGTAGACGATGACGCCGTACGTCGGCTTCACGATCTCGTCGATGAGCGGGTGGAGCGACGTGATGGGCGCGAGGCCGTGCTTGCGCTTGACGAAGTCCTCGTGCATCCCGGCGCCCATGGGGCCGGGGCGGTAGAGGGCGACGGCAGCGACGATGTCCTCGAAGCTGTCGGCCTTGAGGCCCACGAAGAGGCGCTGCATCCCGTCGGACTCGAGCTGGAAGACACCCTTCGTCTCGCCCGAGCCGAGCAGCTTGTACGTGAGCGCGTCGTCCATCGGGAGGCGCGCGAGGTCGAGCTTCTTTCCCTCGCGCTGGAAGTCGGGGCGCGCATTGACCAGGCGCACGGCGATGTCGAGGACCGTGAGCGTCTTCAGTCCGAGAAAGTCGAACTTGACGAGGCCCGCGGCCTCGACGTCGCTCATGTAGTACTGCGTGACGAGCGCCCCGCTCTTCTCGTCGCGGAACACCGGCACGTGGTCCCAGAGGGGCCCCTCGCTGATGACGATGCCGGCCGCGTGCTTGCCCGCGTGGCGCGTCAACCCCTCGAGCTTCTGCCCCTGGTCGAGGAGCTCCTTGATGCGCGGATCGTTGTCGTACTGGCTCTTGAGCTTCGGCTCGATGCCGAGCGCCTCGGCGATCGTGTACGTCTCGGCGGGAGTCTTGCGCGGGATGAGGTTGGCGATCTGCTGCGCCTCCACCGGCGTGATGCCGATGCACCGCGCGACGTCCTTCACGACGCTCTTGCTCTTGAGCTCCGCGAAGGTCGCGATCTGACCGACGCTCGTCTCACCGTACTTTTTCTGCACGTACGCGATGACCTGATCGCGCTTGTCCATGCAGAAGTCGACGTCGAAGTCCGGCATCGAGATGCGCTCCGGGTTGAGGAAGCGCTCGAACAGGAGGTTGTACGGAATGGGATCGAGGTCGGTGATCCGCATCGAGTAGGCGACGATCGAGCCGGCGCCCGACCCGCGACCCGGCCCGACCGGGATCCCGTTCTCCTTCGCGTGACGGATGAAGTCCCAGACGATGAGGAAGTACCCGGGGAACTTCATCTTCGCGATGACGTCGAGCTCCGTCTCGAGGCGCTTCGTGTACGCCTCGCGGTCGACGTGCTTGCCCGCAGCGGCCATCTCCTCGAGGCGGCGGACGAGGCCCTCGCGCGCGACGTGCCGGAAGTAGCCCTCCGTGTCGTACCCCTCGGGGACGACGAAGCTCGGGAGCATCGGCTCCCCCAGCTTGAGCTTGAGGTTGCAGCGCTCCGCGATCGCCAGCGTGTTCTTCACCGCGTCGGGGTGCGCCGCGAAGAGCTGCGCCATCTCGCCCGGCGACTTCAGGTACATCTCGCTCGAACCGTGGTGGCGTTCCTTCGCCTCCTCGTACGATCGGCCGCTCTTGATGCACGAGAGGTAGAGGTGCGCCTCGGCGTCGGAGCGCTCGGGATAGTGGACGTCGTTCGTAGCAACGAGCGGGATCGCGAGCTCCCCGGCGAGCCGCACGAGGATCTCGTTGACGACCGCCTGCTCGGGGAGACCGTGGTCCTGGAGCTCCACGTAGAGGCTCTCCGGCTCGAGGGCTTCACGGAGCGCGGCGAGGGCCTCCCTCCCCTTCCCCTCTCCCTCCTCGAGGATCGCCTGGGGAACGAGGCCACCCATGCAACCCGTCGTGACGAGGAGGCCCTTCGCGTGCGCCGCGATGTCCTCGAGCGGCAGCGGCGCTCCGCTCACGTGCGCACGCGAGACGAGCCAGACGAGGTTCTGGTACCCCTCGTTCGTCGCCGCCAGCGTGGGCAGGTGCACGGCGTGCCCGCCCCGGCCGACCACCTCGAGCTCGCACCCGAGGATCGCCTGAACCTTGGCGTCCTTCGCGGCCTTGTAGAGCGTGATCGCGCCGAACATGTTGCCGTGGTCGGTCACTGCGACGGCCTTCATCCCGCCCGCGGCGACCCGTTTCACCAGGTCCTTCACCTTCAGCGCCCCGTCGAGGAGCGAGTATTGCGAGTGCACGTGCAGGTGGACGAACTCGGCTGACATCGCGCGCATGGACGGCTACCGGCGCTGCGCCGGGGACGCAAGAGAGAGGTAGTATGCGCGGCCCCGATGTCCGACGGCTCGATGCCCTGGCTCACTCCGGCCCGCGAGGAGCTTCTCGCGCGCGTCTTCACCGTGGGGCTCGCTGCGATCGCGGGGGCGTGGGCGCTCTCGTCGCTGTGGCTGCCCTACGGCTGGGACCACGGGATGTTCGGCTACGTGGGCGACACGATCGTCCGCGGCGGCCTGCCCTACCGGGACGCGCTCGACTTCAAGGGGCCCCTCACCTACTACGTCGTCGCCGCCCTCGACCTCGTCCTCGGCCGGCAGATGTGGGGTCTGCGCGCGCTCGATCTGGCGCTCCTCGCGGCGGCCAGCTTCGCGGGCGTGCGCGTCGCCTCCCAGTTCATCAGCCGACGCGCGGCGTGGTGCACCATGCTCGCGCTCGTCATCGCCTTCGCGAGCTTCGGCAACTGGTACACAGCCCAGCCCGACGACTGGGCCGCCTGCGGCATCGTCGTCGTCGTCAGCTTGCTCGTCGCCCCGGGCCAAGCCTCCGCGCGGAACGCGGCGCTCGCCGGGGCGATCCTCGGGGCGTGCTGCCTCCTCAAGCCGCTCTACCTCGTCTACCTGGCGCTCGTCGCGTGCGCCCTCTGGCCGTCGCGCGCCGACGGAAGGGACGGCGTCCGCCGCGCCCTCGTCGCATCCGCCGCCGGTGCCGCTGGCTTCGCGCTTCCCATCGTGCTCGCCGTCGTCTGGTTCGCCGCCCACGGCGCGCTCGGCGCGATGATCGACGTGTACCTCCGGTACAACATGGAGCGCTCGAGCGAGGCATCGGGCACGCTGCCTCTCTCCAAGGTCATCCAGGTCGCCATCGGCCTGCCGACGAGCCTTCCCGTGCTCGCCGTCGTCCTCCCCGCCGCCACGCTCGGCGGCGCCTTCGTGGTGCGCGAACGGCCTCGCGCGGGCCTGATCCTCGTCCTCTGGGCGGTCGTCTCGGTCGGCGCCATCGCGATGCAGCGCAAGTTCTTCCTCCACAACTATTCGTGGCACCCGCTCTTCCAGGCGATTGGGTTCCTCGCGGGCATCGGCCTCGCGCGGGCGTGGAACGGGCGCGGCATCGACGTGCTGCCCGGGCGCTGGCTCTTCGTGGTGACGGCCTTCGCGGCGCTCAAGCTCGCGGCACACGAGCCTCTCGTCGACGTCGCTCGGTGGGCGAAGCTCGTGACGGGCCGGTCCACGCTGGCCCAGTACCGTGGCGCCTACGACGTGAACGTCTTCTACGGCCCGGCGTCGAACTTTTCGTTCTCCGTCCCGCGCGACGTCGCGATCGCCCGCTACCTCGACGAGCACACCCGGCCGACCGACGAGATCCTGGTCTGGAGCGACCCGCTCGTGAACACCCTCGCCGACCGCCGCGCGATCGGCTCCATCACGGTCGCGCAGGCGTTCACCGTCTGGGGGTCGGAAGCGCGGCGCACGGGATACCGAGAGGCGCTCGTCGCGCACATGAACGAGCCGGACGCGGCCTACTTCGCCGTCTCGGAGCGGGACCTCACGCCGTCCTCCGACGAGCAGAGCATGCCGACGCTCGCCCCGGAGGTACTCGAGGCGCTCCACGCGGAGTACGAGCCGGACGTCCGCATCGGTGACATGCAGCTCTTCAAGAGACGAGGACGCTGAGCGACGCAGCGGCGCAGGACCCGAGGCGGCGGGAACGAGGCTTGCTCTCGAGCTTCTCACGCATGCGCACGATGGTCCCCGAACGTCTCCTCCGCTCGCTGGCCCGCACCGCGAAGCGCAATGGCAAGTCGCTCGTGAAGAGCGCGCTGCACGGCCCGGCGATCCGGGGCGTGCGCGAGCGGATCGCCGCACGCGCGTTTCGGGAGGGACGCGTTGCCGGCAACCCCTTTTTCGGCGTGTACCCGTCGCCCGAAGCCGCGCGTGCGGCGGCACCCGAGGCGATGCCCGCGAGCTACGACAACGCGGCGTCGGCGGAGCTCTACCGCGAGCGCACCGAGCGGGTGTACCCGCACGACTATCCCGTCCTTTACTGGCTCAATGCAGTGCTGCCCGGCGCGACGCGGGTGTTCGACCTCGGCGGACACGTCGGGATCGCCCGGTACGCGTACGAGCCGTACCTCGACGGGCTCTCCGAGCTCGCGTGGACCGTGTGCGACGTCCCTGCCGTGGTCGAGGCGGGAAGGCGCCTCGCCGCCGTGCGGCATCCCAGCGGACTCACCTTCACGAGCCGCCACGAGGACGCGGACGGCGCCGACGTCCTCTTCGCGTCGGGCGTCCTTCAGTACCTGCCCGCCGGGTTCCTCGGCGAGCTGCTGGCCGGCCTCGCCAGCCCGCCGCAGCACGTCCTCCTCAACCTGCTGCCCACGACCGCGGGCGGCACGTTCTACACGTTGAACAACATCGGCACGGCCATCTGCCCCTACGTCGTCACCAACGAGGAGACGTTCCTCGCGAGCGTGCGGCGCTCGGGCTATCGCCTCGTCGACGAGTGGTCCACGCCCGACAAGAGATGCGACATCCCGCTCCACCCCGAGCGCGTCGCGACCTACCGCGGCTTCGTCCTTCGCCGCGACGCGACGCAGCCCTTCACGGGCCCGCGTCCCCCGGCGAGCCCTGCGTGACCGCGATCGCGTCCACCTTGGGGAACTGGACGCTCCCCTGGGTGAAGGCGACCTGGATCGTCCCGTTCGTCACGGTGACCGGGTAGCTCTCGTCGATCGCGGTGTTCATGGCCCCGGCGGTCGCATAGATGTCGAACGCGGTCGCCACCGTCGTCCCGTTCACCGCCACGTCGAAGAGGCGCATCCCCGGGCCCGTGACGAAGAGCTCCGCGTACTTGAGCGTGACGGTGTAGGTCCCGTTCGGGACGGTGAACGCGTAGCTGAAGCTCGGGTTGCCGTAGCGCTGTCCGTTGTAGAGCACCGGCGCATCGGTCCCCGCGATCGACACCTGCGTCGTCTCCACGTCCGCCGTGCCCCCCGTGTAGCCCGTGTCTGCGGTCCAGGTCTGGCCCTGCGCGTCCGTGACGTTCGCGGTCTGCCCGGCGGCAACACGGATGACCGAGAACGGTGCGACGCTCCCGCCGTCCGGACCGCCCTCCGCGTGCCCCGCGTCGACGGGCGTCCCCGTTCCTCCGTCCGTCCCTCCGGGCGCCGCGAGGTTCGCCTGCGCCGCGACCCAGTCGTAGACGCACCCGATCGTGGCGTCGTCGAGCGTCGAGCCGGTGGGCATCCGGGCGCCGAACGGCGGGCTGGCGAGGAGCTTCGTGTAGACGACGCTGGCCGATGGATTGCTGGGATCGATGAGCAGCCCCGCGCCCTCGGTGGCGTGCACGCCAACCAGGCGCGACGCGACGCCCGGCGAGACGAGGTCGAGCGCCTGCGCCTTGCTGACCGAGTCGTGGCAGCCAGTGCCCGCGCAGCTCGCCGCGAAGAGCGACGGCACGTCCTGGCAACCGCCGACCGCCGAGTCGTCGGATGCTTCGGGCCCTGCCGCGGCGTCCTCCCCTGCGCCCGCCTCGGCGGGGGAGTCCGTGAACGCGGCGGGATCGGTCAGCGTCCCAGCGCAGCCTGACCACGCGAGAGCCGCGACGACGGTGGCCGCCAGGGCAGCCGCATGGTGGCGAAGGGCGGAGGCGTGCATGGCTGTTCTCCTCACATCCGGTAGGCGACGCCCGCGAGGACGCGCACCTGCTCGTCGAGCGCGCCGCCCGCGACGGCGGCGTCCCCGGGCACGGGGTTGAAGCTGTAGAACATGCGCGTGTAGCCGCCGCGGAGCGACGCCGACCAGTGACTCGCGATCGCGTACGAGAGGCCCACGTCCGCCTCGACCCCGCCCACCGTCCCGTGCGGGAAGAGCTGCGCGGTGTATCCGCTGCTCAGGACGTCGAGATACGCGAACCCCGCCGACGCGGTGAACCGCGCGAGCGTGTAGCGGAGGTCGGCGCCCACGCGCACGAAGCGATAGGCCACGCTCGGAAGGCTCGCGCTGCCCCCGGCGAGCGCCTGCGTGAACTGGAAGTCGTCGCCGCCGTACCCGGCGCGAAGATCCGCGACGAACGTCTTCACGAGCGGGACCCGCCCGGTCACTCCGACGTCGAACGTCTGCCACGTCGTCCCCACGTGCGCTCCCGACGAGTCCTCGGAGGCAATGCCGAACGCGCGGCCGAAGTCCCCTTCGATGCCGAGGTCGCGCAGGACCGGGACACGCGTGATCGCCAGCGGGTAGACGACGCCGGAGACGCTGACGAGCGGCGCCGCGTCGAGACCGTAGGGGCGGAGCGTGGGCGTGACGCGCTGGACGTAGGAGAAGTGGCGGGTCCCCATGCCGAGCGCCGCCTCGAGCGCGAGCGTCGCCCCCGGCGGAGGAGGGGGAGAGGGGGAGAGGACGCGATCGGGATCGGGGCGGGGATCCAGCACAGGCGCGGGCACGAGCGCGGGCGCAGGCGCGGGTGCGGACGCGGGCGCCGACGCGGGCGCCGGCGCCGACGCGGGCAACGCTGTCGGGCGCGGGGCGAGGGCGAGGACGACGCGGCTCTCCTCGATTGCGGTGGCCGACGGGGGGAGCGAGACGTCGCTGTCGACGAGCGCGCTGCCCGTCTGCGTATCGATGTGCCAGACGTGGATGCGCGTCGCATGCGGCGTCTTGCGGACGTCCACCAGGATCGTGCGGTCGATGCCCGCCTCCTTGGCGGCGGCGCGCGTTCGCACGAGGAGGTCCACGTCGCGCACCGCGCTGTCGGCCGCACGCCGGAGCGGGAGCGCGCCCTTCGCGCCGAGGACGCCGCGGAACACGTCCCCGTCCTTGAGCGTGTCGGGCGCGCGGACGCGGTCCTCGATCCACCCCGCCACCTGGTCGGCGTGCGCGCCCTCGACCACGACGGCGACTGCCTGCCCCTTCGTCGACGCCGGGCCTCCCGCCTTCGGCGCGTTCGCCTCGCCCGTCCCGTCGGCGCGCGCGGCGCGCGGCGCAGCGCACGTCGCGAGCGCGATCGCAGCCGCCACCGCCGCCGTCCCGAGTCCCCGCACGTTTCCGCTTCGCACCATCGCAGGCGTGCCTCCCTCGTCAGATCGACAGCAGCGTCGAGTCCCCCTGGAAGTCCGTCAGGCCGAGCCCGAGGAACGTGTTGAACGTGTAGAGCACCGAGGTCAGGTCGGCGTGCTTCAGGTCGAAGCAGTTGCCGGGGTGCATGAAGTTCTTGCCACCCCCCACGACGAGCGGCGTCCCCTCCGCGTTGCCCGTGTGCTGGCCGTCGGTGACGTTGTAGCCGGCCATCACGATCGTGTTGTCGAGCACCGCGCTGCCGCTCGGGTCCGTCGCCTGCCCGAGCGCGTCGAGCAGGTAGAAGAAGAGCGACAGGTAGTTCCGGTCGCGGCTGATGCACTTCTCGTCGCCGTTCGAGTTCTGCCCGTAGTGCGAGATCCCGATGTGGAGCTGCCCCGTGAGATCGGCGTTGTCGTAGAGGAGGTTCGACGGGCACGGGTTGTTCTGCCGCCCGGCCGTCTCGCCGTCGTACATGAAGCTCACCGACCGGACGAGGTCACACTTGAAGGCGAGCACGATCATGTCGAAGAACGACTGGACGCGCTGGTCGTAGACGTTGCTCAGCGAGCCATCGAGGTCGACGTTGTCGATGGTCTCGGGCGGCTGCGTGCCGGGCGTGCACGCGCTCGCGACGACGGGCGGCGTGAAGAGTTGCGTCTCGAGGTGGCGTACGCTCGTCATGTAGTCGTCGAGCTTCTGGTTGTCGGTCTTGCCGAGCTTCGACTGGAGGTCCTTGATGTCGGAGAGCGACGAGTCGAGGATGCTGTGGTTGCGCGTCGCGGCGAGGACCGGCGCGTTCGGCGTCGAGACGATGCTCGCGAACATCGCCTTGTAGAGCTCCACCGGGTTCTTGTGCGGCTCGTTGGGCTGCCCGCTCGCGAACGACACGTAGTCCGCGTAGTTGAAGGCGATCCCGTCGGGGTTCGCGTCGTTGCAGCCGCCGCTCAGCACGAGGTTCGGCTTGCCGGCCTTGTCGGCGACCATCTGGTCGAACGAGCTTCCGGGGACCGTGCACTGCGTCGAGTTGACGTCCGTGAAGACCGCCTGCGTGAGGAACGTGGTCACCGCCGAGACGTGGCCGCCGCCGTCGGGGACGACGCTCGCGGCCGAGTTGCGCGCCTGACACTGCGGGTGCATCAGGATCGAGAAGTTCGACAGCTCGCTCGTGAAGGGCGCGAACACCGAGCGCTGGTTGAACATCGACGTCGTCAGCGGCCCGGTCGCGAGGTTCGCCGGGTACCAGACCGCGTCGCCCTGCACGTTGTAGGTGCCGTTCGGCATGTAGAGCGACACGAAGCGTCGCGGGTCCGACGTCCCGGCCGCCATCGCCTCCTTCGGGAAGAACTTCTCCAGCAACGGCAGGAGGAACACCGCGCCGGCGCCCGTCATGAGGTGACGCCGTTGGACCTTCCAGCTCATGGGGCCTCTCCTGTCTGCATGAGAAATTGCCGGCTCTGGGCGATCAGGCTCATCGTCGACGAGAACGAGCCGCTGGGCGTGACGGTGGTCGTACCGATCTGGTTCACGATGCAGAGATCGTCGGTGGAGCTCAGCGCGCGCGTGAGGACGTACGCCATGAGCTGCTGTGCGAGGCATGCGCGCGTCCCGTCGCTCGCCGCGAGCTCGGAGTACATCTGGAGCCCGTTCGAGAAGGCCTCGTCGCTCGGCGGCGGAAGCGTTCCGCTCGCGTCGATCGTCCCCGGGATGTCCGGATAGGTCGTGCGCCAGAGGCCGAACGGGTCGTAGTTCTCGAGGCCGAGCCCGAGCGCGTCCATCGACTGGTGGCACCCCGCGCACGCCGGATCGGCCGTGTGCTGCGCGAGCGCCTGACGCGGCGTCTCGCCCGACGTCGACGGGTTCGTGAACGTCTCGTTCGTGTTGTTCGGCGGGAGCGACGGCGGGGTGCACGTGATCTTCTGCGTCAGCCAGTGCCCGCGGTGGACCGGGTGCGTGTATGCGACGTCGCCGGCGGTCGCGGTGAGGATGCCGGCCGTAGTCACCAGCCCGGTGCGGTCGGGCGGAAGGCTCACGGGCACGTACGTGTTCGGGTCGCTCCCCGTGAACGGAACCCCGTAGTACGTCGCCATCGTCTGGTTCACGAACGCCTGCTGCCCCGTGAGCACCTGGAGGAAGCTCCGATCGTTGGCCACGAGGTCCTGGAGGAACGCGTCCACCTCGCCGACCATCGCTGCGCGCACGCCGTCGTCGAGCCCGACGAGCTTCCCGTTCGGGTCGGCCAGCGTGAGCAGGCCCGCCCAGTCGTTGCGCATCGAGGTGAGCATGCGGGCCACGCGCGTGTCCTTCAGCATCCGCGCGACCTGCGCCTCGAGCGTCGCCGGGTCGTGAAGCTGCCCGGCGCCGGCGAGCTGGAAGAGCTGGTCGTCGGGCATCGTCTGCCAGATCGCGTACGAGAGGCGAGACGCGAGCGCGTAGTCGTCGATGGCGAACGTCGCGCCGTCGACCTGCGACTGCGGGTTGGTCGAGGACTCGAAGATGAACTTGGGGTTCACCAGCACCGCGTTGATGACGTCCTGGACGCCGGTGTCGAAGTCCGTGTCCTGGTTGAAGACGTTCATCAGCGTCGTCACCTCGTCCGCCGTTGCAGGGCGACGGTACGCGCGCGTCGCAAACGCCTGGATGGTCGACTGCGCGCAGGAGGCCGACGGCGCGCACGTCACGATCTTGGCGTACGCGCCCCCCGTCGTGCCCTTCGTCGCGATGACCGCCTTCGCGAGCGCCTCGCCGGCGTTGTAGTAGGCGGCGACGAGGTCGTCCGAGATGATGAGCGCGTCGGAGTCGTTCGAGAAGCCCGACTGACCGGCCGGACTCGGGTCGAACTGGGTCCCCGGCGTCGCGGTCGTGTAGAGGAGATCCTGGATGGTGTTGTCGTACTCGTCGTTCGTCAGGCGATGGATGGCGACGTGGCCCGGCGCATAGCTCGACCCGCACGTCGCGGCGAGCGTGCCCGTACCTCCACTCGACGTTCCCCCCGGCCCGCCGCCCGCGAGGCCGCCTCCCCCCGACAGTCCTCCGTCGCCGATGTGGCCCACGCACGCCGCGGTCGCGAGCGCAGCTGCGAGGACGAGACTGCGAGTTCGCCGCATGGCCGATGCCTCCACGCCCGCATGCGTTCGCAAGGCTCGTTCCACGGTCGAGCCCCGCGCGGAACCCCTCGATCGCCGCTGTTTTCACCTCGCGGTGAGAGCGCCAGGTCGCCCGCGTTGAACAAGTTGTAAAGACCCGCCGGTCAACTCGTTCAGCGCCGGACAACTTGCACGCGCGGGCCCGCTCGTCGGGCCGGCGACGCGCCCACGGTGCTCCGATCCAGGTGCGCGGCGACGTCGAACGCCGTGTGGCGGTGCTACGATCGTCCTCGATGAGGCGCCTCTGGCTCGCGGGCGCGCTGGCTTGCCCGTTCGCGGCCTCGCTCGCGGGCTGCTACTGGCTCGCGTCCTACCAGGACCTCACGAGCGGCCTCGCCGACGCGCACGCCGACGGCGCAGGCGCCTTCGATGCATCCGTCGACTCCCCCGCGGTCTCCGAGGCCGCCGCCGACTCCTCCTCCGGCGCCGACGCTCCGCTCGAGGCGACGGCCTTCTGCCCCGACGACGGCGGCCCCTTCGTCTACTGCATGGACTTCGACGACGTCGACGCAGCCTCGCTCGGGCTCTTCACCTACGAGGCGCACGCCGGCATCGTCGACGGCATCTCCGTGTCGCCTCCGAGCTCGCTCTTCGTCCACCTCGACGGCCCCGACGTCGGCACCTCCGGCGGGTACTCCGTCGCCTTCCCCTTCCTCCCCACGTCCTCGCGCCTCGAGTTCCAGCTCCGCGTGGGTACGCTCTCCGACAGCACCGTCACGTCGATGGGCATCGCCCTCTTCGACAGCGCCTCGCAGACGTGGCGCTCGCTCCAGCTCCTCGTCCAGCCCAACGGCGCGTACCAGATCCAGGAGTACATCGACGCCCCGAGCGGCGGGAATGGCTGGGGCCACACCCCCTACCCCTCCGACGGCGGCGGCATCGCGGCCGGCGACTGGCACCACGTCGTCCTCACGCTCGACGCCGACGACGCGACGCAGACCTACACCTCCGGGTTGACGGTCGACGGCACGGTGGTCGAGGATCACGTACCGCTGCAGGGCCCCTGGACGCAGGGCACCGCGAACATCAGCGTCGGCTCGAGCTACTGCCGCACGGGCGGCTCGCAGATCTACTACGACAACGTCCGCGCCGACTTCGTCCTCTGACCCCGATGGCCTCCGCGCCCGTCCGCTCCCGCGCCCTCAAGCTCGTCGTCGTGAGCCAGGGCGGCTTCGTCGGGTACGCGCTCCCCTCGCGCGGCACCGTCGTCCTGGGGCGCTCCGAGAAGAGCGACCTCAAGATCGACGACCCGTCGATCACGCGCCGCCACGCCGTGCTCCATCTGGGCGACCGCATCGAGATCGAGGACCTCGGCAGCGTCAACGGCACGCGCGTCCGCGACCAGCGCATCGAGCCCGGCCTCCGCGTCCCGGTCTTCCGCGGCGAGGCCTTCCGCCTCGGCGCCGCCCTGCTCGTCATCCACGCCATCCACGCCGCCGAAGACGCCGCCCCGGAGAGCGGCCCGATCTCCGAGGAGATCGCGACCCGCCGCGACGACGGCACCGCCACGGGCCACGCCCCGGCCAGCCGCGCGCGCGCACACATCGTCGAGGACCCGGCGATGCACGCGCTCTACGATCTGGTCGACCGGATCGCCGCCGGCAACATCAACGTCCTCGTCGTCGGCGAGACGGGCGCGGGCAAGGAGCTCGTCGCCGAGCGCGTCCACGAGCGGTCGCGCCGGCGGGGCCGCCCCTTCCTCCGCCTCAACTGCGCCGCCGTCGCCGAGTCGCTCCTCGAGGCGGAGCTCTTCGGCTACGAGCGCGGGGCCTTCACCGGCGCGTCGCAGGCCAAGCCCGGTCTCCTCGAGGTCGTCGACGGCGGCACCCTCTTCCTCGACGAGGTCGGCGAGATGCCCCTCTCGCTCCAGGCCAAGATGCTCCGCGCCCTCGAGTCGCAGCAGGTCCTGCGCGTCGGAGGCCTCGCGCCGCGCACGATCGACGTCCGCTTCGTCGCCGCGACCAACCGCGACCTCGACGAGCAGGTGCGCCTCGGGCGGTTCCGCGAGGACCTCTTCTTCCGCCTCAACGGCGCGCTCGTCGCCGTCCCCCCGCTGCGCGAGCGACCGGCGGAGATCGAGCCCCTCGCGCGCGAGTTCATTCGCGCCGCCTGCGCCGAGCTCGGACGCAAGCCCGTCCCGGCGCTCCGCCCCGAAGCCCTCCTCATGCTCCAGGGCTACGCGTGGCCGGGGAACGTGCGCGAGCTCAAGAACTTCGTGGACCGCGCAGTCCTCGTCGCGCCCGGCGCCGAGATCTCGCCCGAGCATCTGCCCATCCAGCGCATGGCCGCGACGCTACCTCTCCACCGCATCGGGTCCACGTCCATCCCTCCCCCGCCCGGCGCTCCGCAGACCGGGCGCGCCACGCCCCTGCCCACCCTGCCTCCTCCGAGCAGCGGAGATCCCGAGCGCGATCGCATCCTCGCCGTCCTCGCCGAGTGCGGCGGCAACCAGTCGCGCGCCGCGAGGGCGCTCGGCATCTCGCGCACGACGCTCGTCTCGCGCCTCGACGACTATGGGATCCCACGGCCTCGCAAGCCGTGACCCGCCGGATCGAGTAGACTCCACGGCGTGCCGACGACGTCGCCGCACCTGCCCAGCCGCGTGCTCGGTCGCTACGCGATGTACGAGCAGTTCGCGGCCGGCGGCATGGCGACGCTCCACTACGGGCGCCTCCTCGGCCCTTCGGGCTTCTCGCGGACGGTCGCGATCAAGCGCCTCCACGCGCACCTCTCCGAGGATCCCGACTTCGTCGCGATGTTTCTCGACGAGGCGCGCCTCGCCGCGCGCATCCACCACCCCAACGTGATCCAGACGCTCGACGCAGAGTCCTCCGAGGGGGAGCTCTTCGTCGTCCTCGACTACGTGCACGGCGACTCGCTCTCGCGCCTGCAGCGCGAGGCCAAGCGCGTCACCACCCCGGCGTCGCCGCCCATCGTCGGCGCCATCCTCTTCGGGGCGCTCGAGGGCCTCCACGCCGCGCACGAGGCGCGCGACGCCAGCGGTGAGCCGCTCGAGCTCGTGCACCGCGACGTCTCGCCGCACAACATCCTCATCGGCACCGACGGCGTCGCGCGCGTCCTCGACTTCGGCGTCGCGAAGGCCCGCGGCCGCACCCAGACGACACGCGTCGGGCAGCTCAAGGGCAAGCTCGCGTACATGGCGCCCGAGCAGCTCGGCGGCAGGGTCACGCGCCGCTCGGACGTCTTCTCGGCATCCGTCGTCCTCTGGGAGGCCCTCACCGGCGTGCGTCTCTTCCAGGGCGACGACGAGGGCGAGGTCGTCGCGAAGCTCCTCCACGAGCCCATCCCGGCGCCGCGCACGCACGCCCCGTCGGTCACGCGCGAGCTCGAAGCCGTCGTCATGCGAGGCCTCGAGCGCGATCCCGCGAAGCGCTTCGCGACGGCGCGCGAGATGGCGGTCGCCCTCGAGCGCCACGCCGCCCTCGCCACGCCGATCGAGGTGGGCGCGTGGGTGGAGAGGGTCGCGGGTACGGCGCTCGCGCAGCGAGCGGCGCGCGTCGCGTCGATCGACGCGGAGTTCGGCGGAGCGGTCGCCTCCAGGCCGGGCGTGATGCGTCCCCCGCAGGCGTCGAGCGCGACGATCACGGGTGCCACGGTGCCGACCGTCGCGGTGCCGGGTCTCGCGCGCACGCAAGGCCCGCAAGAAGAGGAGAAGGCGGCCGGCACGGGCGAGGGAGCGACCCTCGTGACCGCAGCGACCACGGGCGAAGCCGTCGAGAGCACGAAGACAGGGATCGCCACCGTGACGGACCTGCACCTGCCGCGGCGAAGGCCGCGCCTCCTGCGTCCGGCGAGCATCGCTTCCATGGCGGGCCTCGCCGCGGTCGCGACGGTCGCGTGGCTCGTGCGTGCATCGTTCCCTGCGTCTCCGCAGTCCCCCGCCGCCTCCACCGCCAGCGCGGCAGCCGCGGCGGCCCCCGCCTCGACGGCAGACACGGACCCGGCGAGCGCCTCGCCTCCTCCGGATGCGCCTGCCGCCAATTCCATCGCATCGACCGCCACCGTCCCTGCGAGCCCCGCCGTGACGGCCGACCCCACCGAGCCTCGTCCCGCGGCCGTTCCGCCGCCCGCGCCGCGCCGCACCTTCACACCGGCGCCACGCCACCACGCCTCCGCGTCGTGCTCGCCGCCGTACACGATCGACGCCCGCGGCGTTCGTCACTACAAGCCCGAATGCCTCTGACGAAGCGCGCCGCGCGTGCGTCGGGGCGTGCGTGGGGCCTCTCGCTCGCCGCCGGCGTGTCCCTGGCGGCATGCATGGCGTTCGCGCCTCCCGCGCGCGCCGACGACAAGGAGGTCTGCATCCGCGCCGTCGACCGCGCCCAGGTCGCTCGCCTCGACGGCAAGCTCCGCGAGGCGCGCGAGGGCTTCGTCACCTGCGCGCGCGCCGTCTGCCCCGACGCCATCCGCACCGACTGCACGCGCTGGGTCACCGAGGTCGACGCCAGCCTCCCCTCCGTCGTCTTCGACGCGGTGTGGGCCGACGGCCGCGACGTCGACGGGCTGACCGTCCTCGTCGACGGAAAGCCCGTCACGGGCGCCGAGAAGGGCCGCGCCGTCACGCTCGATCCGGGAGAGCACGCCTTCCGCCTCGAGATCCCCGGCGCCGTCCCCGTCGAGATGCATCACCTCATTCGCGAGGGCGAGCACAATCGCATCCTCCACGTGACGTTCGTGCCGCTGGCCGGAGCGCCCGGGGCCGCGCCCGAGTCCGCGCCGGCGCCCGCGCCCGCATCCGCGCCCGCGCCTGCGCCCGCGCTCGCTTCCGCTCCCCCCAACCTCTTCCAGCCCCTCCCCCCCGAACACGCCTCTCCCGCGATCCACCGCTCCATCCCCCTTGCCTCCTTCGTGCTCGGCGGCATCGCGCTCGGCGCTCTCGCCGGCTTCGCCACCCTCGGCCTCACCGGCACGAGCCGCCTCGACTCGATGCGCTCCACGTGCGTGCACACGTGCAACCCCGCGGACGTCTCCTCGGCCAGGACCGAGATCCTCGCCGGCGACATCATCGGCTTCGTCGGCCTGGCCGCCGCGGGCGCCGCGGCGTGGATCGCGCTGGCTCGCTGACGCGCCGACGCGCTGACGTTCCGTGAGACGCACTGCGTCGTAGATGACCGGTGCCCCGTGCCTCCCTTCGGTCTCTTTGCCCGGGCGAGCGAGATTCGAGATTGGAACGAGTTTCACCCGTGGCACAATCCGCCGCGCAAACGGTCTTGCGCGCGGGATGGCGCGGCGCGTAGATTGCGCGTCGTTTTTCTCGGGCGAGTGGGTCGGCAATTCACGGAGGACGGCGGATGATCCTTTCAAAGCGACTGACGTTGGCGGGGGCTGGTCTGTTCTGTATCGGCAGCGCGGTGGTGTTCGCCGTCGGCTGCAGCAGCAAGTCGAGCGGGGGCAGCAGCGGCACCGGCGGCGGCAGCAGCGGGGACACCTGCTCGAACGCCGCGAACGACTGCATCGTCCAGCCGCCCATGCCCAGCGGCGGCAGCGGGACGGGCGTGGCCCACAACTACGCGGTCCACAAGCTCTACCTCGGCGACACCGATCGCACGGGCACCGGCAGCCCCACGGCGTGGAAGGCGTACGGCTACAACCTCGACAACCTCGTCACGAAGGAGGCCTGCGACAGCAAGACCACGCCTCCCGCCTGCTCGAACGACGTCTGCTCCCTCACCGCGGGCGCCGCGAAGGAGACGCAGATCGACGGCAACGGCGGCATCGACAACTCGTTCGGCGAGAACATCCTCCCCATCGTCCTCACAACCGCGGGCTCCGGCGCCGGGAACGAGATCAACACCTCCATCGCGGCGGGCAGCTTCACGGTCATGATGGACGTGACGGGCTTCGACGACTCGGCCGGCAACCAGACGAACGCCACCGGCCTGACGGGCTTCCTCCTCGCGGGCGGTAACTACACGACCCAGAACGGGGGCGCGGCCCCCACGTGGGACCCCACGACCCACTGGCCGATCCTCCCGAGCCTCATGACGGGCTGCACCGAGAGCGCGGGCTGCCCCGCGGGAACGGACCCGAAGAGTGCCGCGACCATCACCTTCCCGAGCGCGTACCAGGCCGGCGGCACGTTCGTGAACGGCACCCCCGCCGAGCTCACGCTGACCCTTTCGATCGCCGGAGAGCAGCTCTCGCTGGCCGTCGAATCGGCCATCATCACGTTCCAGCCCGTGAGCCCCGGCTCGGTCACCAACGGCACGATCGCCGGCGTGCTCGTGACCACCGACCTCGTCAACGCCCTCCAGAGCGTCGCCGGCAGCATCTCGCCGTCGCTCTGCTCGGGCAGCGCGTTCCAGAGCATCGCGCAGCAGATCGAGCAGGCGTCCGACATCATCTCGACCGGCAACGCGGTCTCGAACGTGGCGGGCACGCCGTGCAACGCGATCTCGATCGGCCTCGGCTTCGACGCGACCGAGATCGCCCAGCCGACCTCGGCGGACATCCTGGGTCCGGTCGAGGCGGGACCGAACCCGTGTGACGACGCCGGCACCGGCGGCGACTGATCGACGACACCCCGAAAGGAACGCGGTCCCCGCGTTCGCGCGCGCCCGATCGGTGAGAGCCGGTCGGGCGTTTCGCGTCGGGGCCCTCGCGTCGTCCCCTACTGCACCGCGACCGAGTCGTCCCCGAGCAGGTAGTGGTCGAGGAACCTGTCGGTCAGCGCGTAGGCCTTGAGGGTGTTCTCGACCTTCGTGAAGCCGTGGCCCTCGTTCTCGAGGACGAGGTAGTGAACGGGGACGTGCATGGCGCGCAGGCCGTCGACCATGCGGTCCGACTGGTCCTTCTTCACGCGCGCGTCCTTGTCGCCCTGCACGACGAGCAGCGGGCGCTTCACGCGGTCCATGAAGTGGATGGGCGACTGGTCGTGCTGGTACGCGGCGTCGGCGGGGTTCTTCGGGTCGCCGAACTTGACGTAGATCTCCGCGGACGACGCCGCCCAGTAGGCCGGGAAGCTCTCGACGAGCGTCTTGAGATCGCTCACGCCGAAGAAGTCGACGTTGGCGCCGAACTCGTCGGGCGCGAACGTCGCCGCGGCGAGCGCCATGTACCCGCCGTAGCTACCGCCCATGACGGCCACCTCGTCGGACGCGACGTGCGCCTGGTCGACGAGCCAGTGCTTGCACGCGACCACGTCGCGGAGCGGCCCGCCGCCGATGTCGTGGTTGTTGAGCTTCGTCCACGTCTTGCCGTAGCCCGTCGAGCCGCGCACGTTCGGCACGAGCACGACGTACCCCTTGCTGACGAGGTATTGCCGGATCGTGGAGAAGTCTCGCCGGCTCTGCCCCGTCGGGCCGCCGTGCACGTCGATGACCGCGGGGAAGGGCCCCGCGCCCGCCGCCGCACCCTCGGGCGCGTAGAGGAGCGCCGGGATGGTCTTGCCGTCCGCCGCCGGGATCTTCACCGCCGTCGCGGTCACCATCTTGTGGTCCGCGAGGGCGGGCGGAAGCGTATCCGCCACGGGCATCGCCGTCCCCGCCTTGAGGTCCACCACGTAGGGCACGGCCGGCGCCGTGTCGCCGCGGGCGACGACGCCGAGGTACCGCTCGCTCTTCGAGAAGCCGAGGACGAACGCCCCCGACCGCGTGTAGTCGATGCCGTCCCACGTGCGGCCTGCGGGCGGCGCCGGCAAGGCGAGCGCCTTGCCCGTCTTGACGTCCGTGATGGCCATCTGCGGCGTCCCGTCGGCGTTCACCGTCACGAAGCGCCACCTGCCGCTGTTCGAGTCGGCCGCCCACTCGACGTCCCACGACTCGTCGTGGAGCGGCGTGCGCTTGCCGCTCGCGAGGTCGAGCGCGTAGAGCACGCGGTACTCGCCCTTGTCGTCCGTCGTCAGGAGCAGCGACCGCCCGTCGTGCGCGAAGCTCGCGTCGTAGAGCGCGTCGCCCGCGTGCTGCGTGAGGAGCTTCTTCTCGGCCGGCTTCGCGCGCTCGACGAGGTAGAGGTCGTTGTTCGCGTCGCTCTTGTTCTCCGAGACGACGAAGCGGCGGTGGTCGTGGCTCACCGAGCGGAGCTCGAAGGCGCCCTCGCTCTTCCAGAGGAGCGCCGAGCTGCCGCGGGCCAGGTCGTACTCGTAGAGGTCCATCTGCTTCTCGTCGCGGCCGTTCGCCACGTAGAGGAGCGTCTTGCCGTCGGGCGCCCACTCGACGAACGACGTGCGGCGGCCCGCGGGCAGGTCGGCGACCACGTCCTTCGGCGCGTCGCCCCGGGAGTTCGTGAGGAAGAGATGCGGCAGCTCGTCGCCGCCCTTGTCGGCCTCGTACGCGAGGACGTCCCGCGTCGGCGAGAACGCGAACGAGTGGATGAACCCCTCGACGTGCGTGATCTGCTTCGCGGGGCCGCCGCCGACCGGCTCGACCCACAGGTCCGGCCGCCCGCCCCTGTCGCTCATCGTCGCGACGAGCTTCTCGTCCGCCGAGAACGAGAGGCCGCGAACGCGCACCGTCTTGAAGTACTCCTCGAGCGCGACGGGGGCCTTGGGGGCGGTCTTCGAGACGTGAGGAGGGGGCGCCGCGGCAGGAGGCGGCGCGGGCGGGGGGGCCATGGCGACGGGCGCGGCAGGCGGGGCGGTCTCCTCCTCGCAGGCGGCCGACGTGAGGAGCGCGAGGAGGGAGAGGAGCCCGACGGGCAGGGCGTTTCGCTTCATGCGCGCAGGCTGGCCCGGGTCCGGAGCCGTCGTCAACGGGCGCGGCCGAAGCGTGGGGAGAATGGCCGGAAGGGTGGGTGGCAGGGGTCCCGAGCGCCAGCTCGCGTGCAAGCGCCCTAGCCGGGGCCCTGCTCCCCGCGCCTACGGGCCAGCCTCGACCTGCGCCCGCCCCGGCACGGCAGGCCTTCGAACACGCCTCAGCAAGACGGCGCCGGTCACTACGAATGCCCCCGCTGCGCACGCGAGCGAGACGTGCACGGTCACGAGGCTGCCGACGAGGCCGACGGTGATCCCGCTGAACGTGCGCAGCCCGGCCGCCGCCATGTTGTAGAGCCCGAGCACGCGGCCACGGTTCGCGTCCGGCGCGTTCATCTGTACGAGCGTCTGCGTCGTGCTGTTGAACGACAGCTCGAGAAAGCCTGCGAGGAACAGAAACAGGAGGCCCAGCGGGTACGAGCGCATCAGCGCGAAGGCGCAGAGCGCGCACGCCCATGCCATGGCGAGCAAAACCGCAGAGAGCGGGCGCATCGCGAAGATGCCTCCGCGGCTCTCGAGGAGGATCCCTGCGAGCAGCGCGCCGGTGGCGTCGGCTGCGAGCAGCATCGAGTACGCCGTGCCCGGGTCCCCGTGGCCGAGGTCGTGGGCGAAGTTCGGCATCTGCGCCTGGTAGCTGTTGCCGACCCAGAAGGACGCGGCTCCCGCGAGGAGGATCATCGCGCCGAGCACGGGGATGCGGCGGACCTCGCGCGCCGTCTGCACGATGTCGGCGAGGCCACGGACGGCCCGCTTCGGCGGCGGCCTGTCGCCCCGGAAGTGGCGGCCGTACGGGGCTCCGACGAGCCACACGACGAGCGGCAGGTAGAAGACCGTGTTCAGAAAGATGCCGTGCGTCGTGCCGAGCGTGAGCATGATGATGCTGCCCACGCCGGGGCCGACGAGCACGGCGAGGTAGCGACCGGTCGCGGCGAGGCGAACGGCGCTCGGGAGGCCGGCGGGGCCGACGACGTCGAAGAGCAGCACCTGGCTGGACGTCATCCAGAGCACGCCCGCGCACCCGTGGATGACGAGCAGCAGCATGGCGTGCCACATCTGCAGCGTGCCGGTGGCGAAGAAGTAACCCCACCCCGCCGAGGCAACGATGAAGAGCACGGCGCCGGCCTGGATGAGCCGGCGCGAGTCGAACCGGTCGTTGAGCGCGCCGACGCCGACGGAGAAGAGGAGGTACGGAAGCCAGTGCGAGACGACGGCGAAGCCGCCGAGCGCCGGAGAGTGGAACTTCTGGAAGATGACCCAGTAGCTTATGACGTGCTCGACGTTGTCGGCCATCATGGTGAGCATGAAGGTGAGCAAGTAGGCGCGGTAACCGCGGACGGACAGCGCGCCGAAGGCCCGGGGTCGCGGCGCGCCGGTCTCGATGCCGGTGGTCATGCTTCAGCCCTTCGCCAGAAGCTCGTAGAGGCGACGACGGGCGTCGACGACGATCGCGACCGCTCGATCGCGCTGATCTGCGGTGCCGGCGGTGGCGACCTGCCTCGCCGCGAGCTTCAGTCCGTCGACCGCTTCGCGCAGCTCACCGGACCCGCCCTCTTCGGCGTCTTGCCAGGGCGGAGCCTCGCCGCGCGTGGTGCGCTCCTTCAGCAAGGCCGCGCCGCTCCGCGTGAGCGTGTAGATGCGCTTCTGGCCTTGCTCCTCCGAGCTGACCAGGTCTTCGTCCGCGAGGCTCTGAAGCGTCGGGTAGATGGAGCCGGGGCTCGGCTGCCAGGCGCCGTTGCTCGCGCGCAAGAGGCGCTGGCCGAGCTCGTAGCCGTGCGCCGGTCCCTCGGACAGCGCGATGAGCAGCGCGATGCGGACGTCGCCGTGGCGCATCCTCCCGCTGCGGTGGTGGTCTTCGTGGTGGTGTCCGCGGCTCGGGCGACCGGGTCGCGGGCGCCGGGACTCATGTTGGTGTCGTGTCATTACGCGATATATCGTAACTCACGCTCACGATACGTCAAGGAACCGCGAAGGCCGCGCGGAGCCGGCTCACCCGGACGTGCATCACTTCGGTTCGACCTGCACGACCGTCCCGGTCGCGAGACGGGGCACCGCGAGGACGACGCCCGACGTGCCCACGGCGATCGATGCAGTCCCGCCCTGCCCTCGAGCGAGGGTCTCCGCGGGGCCGCCTCCGGTGGCGACCTTCACGAGGTCACGGCAACGGGCAAGAACTGATCGTCGGCGACGGTGACGATGCAGCGCCCGTCCTCGGCGGCCTTGCCGACGAGGCACTGGTTCTCGCCGCCCTGCGAACAGCCGAGGACGACGACGGGCACCCACGCGAGCGCTCCGAAGATTCGATGGGACATGAACGACCTCCGGCGCGACTGCGAGCAAGCGAGGTGCCGGAGCCCTACGACGCGAGATCCCGCCCCGCCCGCGCGCACCGTCAAGCCGAGGCCACAGGCACCGAGGCGGCGGGACCCTGCGCACGTTCCTTCGCAATGCGTGAAGCCGTCCACATCGCGCCGCAGCCAGCCAGCCATCGAACCAGAAAGGAGCGCGCCGATGGCGCAATCACGCTATCGATTCGCGCATATTCGAAAGCGTGGAGCGAACCCCATGCCCCCCGGCCCCATCGGCCACATCGGCCCGGCGCACGATCCCTACGTCCGCCTGACCCACGCCTGCTTCGAGGAGCTCGACGGCCTCACCGTGCCCGCGGGACCGCCGCGGCGTGCGACGACCGTCCCCGCCTCCGCGGCGCTCGACGAGCTCCGCGCGCGGCTTCGGCACTTCCAGGGTGAGATGGTCGCGCGGCGCATGATGCCGTCGTATTTCCTCGGCCTTACGCGGACGACGCTCTTCGGCGTCGGGAGCATCCTCTACGCCGCGGGAGCGCCGCATCCCGCGTGGCGACGGTGGTTCGCGCTGCGGGCGGTCGGCGCGCGACTCCTCGGCGACTGGTCCGAGGCCGTCACGCTCGGGGCGGTCGCGGGCGAGTGGGAGTTCGTCGACGCCATCGACGGCACGGAGGAGAAGCTCGACGTCGCCGCGGACACGCTCTGGCGCATCCTCGGCAAGCATCCGAAGCACGAGCGCGTCCCGAGCGAGGACGAAGGACGTTGGGGCGAGGCCTGGGTCGCTCTCGCGACGGCCGTCGCGGCGCGCGACGAACCGCGCGTCGATCGCGCCATGTCCGCGCTGGTCGACGCGGCTCTCGAGGAAGACTCGCGCGTCACGGCGGATCGGTACGACCTCGGAGCCTCCGCCGACTCGCTCGTTCCCTGGGGATGGGCCGCGTTCTGCGAGTCGGGCCAGGCCTGCGCCGCGGCCGCCGCCCTGAAGCGCCTCGGCCTACCCCCCTCCGACCGCATCGGCGTCGCGCGCCTGCGCTACCTCGAGCCCGGCCTCGCGGAGGGCGCCTCGTGGCTCGGCGCGCAGAGGTTCGTCCCCGCGCAGGGGTGAGCCGTTGCGGCTCCGCGCCCGTGCGGCTCTCCTCTCCTCACGTCTTCTTCGCGTCCTCACGTCTTCTTCGCGCGCGCCACCGCGTGCGGCGCGAGGTGCAGCGCGAACGCGTAGATGCTGATCTGCGGCGGCCCCCCGAGGCTCGTCGGAAAGAGCGAACCGTCCGACACGAAGAGCCCCTTCAGCTGGTGGTGCTCCCCCATCGACGTCACGACGCTCGCCTTCGGATCGTCGCCGAGCCGCATCGACCCCATCGGGTGCACCGCCGTCAGCGGCACGGCGTGCGGCCGCACGAACGAGAAGTCCAGCGCCTCGAGCTCCGCGACCGACGTCACCTTCCGCGGCGGGATCGCCGGGATCGTCACCTCGCGTGCTCCCGCAGCGAGCAAGAGGCGCGCGCACGCCGCGAGGCCCTTCGCGAGCTGCACACGGTCGGCGTCGGACATCACGTACTTGATGATGGGCCGACCGTCGTCGGCCGCGAGCACCTCGCCGCGCGTCTCGTCGTGCACCATCGCGGTCAGGACGGCGAGGTTCGGGTACGCGCGCATCGCCGCCATGTGCGCCGCACCGAAGCCCGGCATCGACGACGCCGCGCCGATCGGGTGCGCGAACGCCGGCACGATCCAGACGCGCCTGTCGCTTCCCTCCTCGAACGACAGGTGCTCGGTGCACTCGTAGCTCTGCGGGATGCCGTGCCAGCCCTCGATGGTCTTCTCGAAGCGCCCCGCGACCACGCCGCCCGGGTGGAGGCGCAGCCCCTTGCCGAGCTGCCCGAACGGATCCGGCACGCCGCTCCGTCGGGCAAGCGCCGCGCTCCCTACCGCGCTCGCCCCGAGGACGACGACGCGCGCCCTCGCCTTCACCGTCGCGCGCACCGCGCCGTCCGGCCCGCGAACGACGCCGCGGATGCCCTGCACCGACGCGCCGTCGTGGTCGATCCCCGTCACCTCGACGTCCGCGTACACGCGTGCTCCCGCGGCGACCGCCTGCGGGAGCACCACCTTGAGCGCGTTCTGCTTCGCGTCGTACGAGCACCCGAGCTCGCAGAAGCCGCTCTGCTGGCAGCCGACGCGGTTGTGCTTGAGGGGCGCGCCCTTCCATCCGAGCGCCTCGCAGCCCTTGCGGAGCACCTCGTTGTTCGCGTTGCGCATCGCCGCGGTCATCTCGGTCACCGAGAGATCGCGCTCGATCGCCTCGAACGCCGGCGCCATGTCGGCGGCCGACGCGCCCGTCACGCCGTACTTCCTGGCCCAGAGCTCGAGGATCGCGGGCGGCGTGCGCTTGCAGAGGTTCGTGTTGTGGACGGTGCTCCCGCCGACGCCGCGCCCCTGGAGGACGCGGATGCCCATGTCCTCGGTCGAGCGCCCGCCCATGTCCTGGAAGAGGAGCGGCAGCATGCGGTCCTCGCGCTGGTCGAAGTCCTTCGACGTCGACCAGGCCCCTTCCTCGAAGGCGACCGCATCGAGCCCGGCGCGCGCGAGCTCGCGGAGCGCGACCGACCCGCCCGCGCCCGTGCCGACGACCACCGCGTCCACCTCGAGCGAGAGGTCCCCCGAGAGATCGCGACCGCGAAGGAACGCGCCCGTGGTCACGAGGCCATCCCCGACGACGCGTTTTTCATCGCCACCCGCCTGCCGGGCGGTTCACGAGCGGGCCGTCGTAGCCGGCGATGCCCCAGGTGCGCGCGTCCCGGTAGTAACCGAGGAAGACGAGCGCGCGCAGGCCGTCGAAGCCGGCGCGAAGGAGATCGCTCGACGAGGACTCGATCGACGCGAGGACGGCGTCCTGGTCGGCTGCGCCGAGGCGCGTGAAGCGGGATGCGCAGCCGGCCCCGAGGGGCGCGAGGTGCTCGACGTAGCCGAGGAATCGCCCGAGATCGCGGCGCATCGTCGGGTCCATGCGGGCGACCCAGCCGTCGACGAAGCCGGCGACGTCGAGATCGTCGGCCGAAGGGATGCTCGCGTCGCCTGGGAGATCGGGGGCGACGATGCGCCGCGCGGCCTGCTGGACGACGAGGTACTGCCAGGGCGTGAAGGCCGCCAGCGTCGTCCCGGCCGGAAGCTCGTAGCCGCGCGTCCGCACGAAGGCGAGGGCCGATCCCCCCGCGACGAGCCCGGCGGCGACCCCCGCCTGGAGGAGGCGCCGCCGCGAAAGGCGGCGAGGGCCGCCGGGGGGGGCAGCCGGGGGGCGCGAAGGTGGCTCTCGCATCGGGACGACGGCGAATGTATAGGCGAGAGAGAGCCCGTGCACGTCTTCGGCCTCACCGGTGGGATCGCCTCGGGCAAGAGCACCGTCGCGGCGCGCTTCCGGCGGCGGGGGGTCCCCGTCATCGACGCGGATGCGCTGGCCCGCGAGGTGGTCGCCCCCGGAACGGACGGGCTGCGGGCGCTGGTCGACGCCTTCGGACCCGAGGTGCTCGGTCCGGGCGGGGCGCTCGACAGGAAGGCCATGGCGCGCATCGTCTTCTCGGACGAGGCGGCGCTCCGCAAGCTCAACGCGGTCACCCACCCGCGCATCACCGCCCTCGGCATCGAGCGCGCGGCCTCGCTCGCGGCCAAGGGCGAGCCGCTCGCCTGCTACGAGGCGGCGCTCATCGTCGAGAACGGCGTCGTCGAAGCGTTCCGGCCGCTCGTGGTCGTGGCGTGCCCCGAGGAGGTGCAGCTCGCGCGCGTGCGGGCCCGCGACGGCGCTTCGCAGGAGGACGCGATGGGGCGCATCCGCGCGCAGAAGCCGCTGGCCGAGAAGGTCGCGGTCGCGGACTTCGTCGTGGACACGAGCGGGACGCTGGCGGAGGGAGCCGAGCGTGCAGACCGGGCGCTCGAGGGCGTCTGTCGGCGCGTGGACGTCGACGTGGCGCGCTACGCGCTGTCGGAGGAATGAGATGGCGGGCAAGGCGTACCTCGTGGGATCGGGCCAGGACAGCGTTCTCGAGACGGTGGCGGCACGCGTGCTCGGAGAGCTACGAGCCGGAGGGAAAGCGCAGCCCCGCGTCGCGATCTCCTACGCACCGGTGCACGGCGACGCGAAGGGCACGCGCTTCATGAGCGGGCGGATGCCGCGCCTCTTCCCGGGTGCCGCGCTCGAGGCCTTCGACGCCGGCGGGGACCGCGCGATCGTCGAGCGAGCCGACCTCGTCTTCGTGAGCGGCGGGGACCCTACGCTCGGCGCGAAGCGGATGAACGAGACGGGCGCAGCGGAGTGGGTGCGCGCGGCGCACGCCCGCGGGGTGCCCGTGATGGGCGTGAGCGCCGGGAGCATCGTTCTCGGCGCCTGGTGGGCGGACTGGGCAGAAGACGAGGAGGACGGGGACGCCCAAGCCGGGGGAGCGGCGAAGAACGAGGGAGAGGCCGGGCGCGAGGCCACGCTCGTCGCGTGCGTCGGGGCCGTCGCCCGTCACGTGTTCGACACACACAACGAGGAGGACGACTGGGACGAGCTCCGGGCCGTGGCCGACCTCGTGCGCCGCCAAGAGCCGGGGGGAGAGGCCGTTTTCCTCGGCATTCCTACCGGTGGGGCCGTCGTCTTCGACGGGGCGGGCGGCATGGAGGTCGTAGGCAACTCGCCCTACCGCCTGCGCTAAGCTGATCCCCGCATGACCCGGCAGCGCACGGGCACCTCGTCGTCGTACGCCCCGGCCGATCCGGCGGTGTCCGGCTCGGGTCCGGACGCGGCGTCCAAGGCCGGGCTCGTCCTGCTCTACGCGCGAAACTACCAGCAGTTCCAGCCGGCCTACCCCTTCCACAAGCCGGACGTCGTCATCGGGCGCGACGCAGCGGGCGACGTGTGCGTTCCCGAGCAGGCCGTCAGCCGCCAGCACGCGCGCATCTCGTTCGACGGAACGCGCTGGGTGCTGACGGACCTCGGCAGCCGCAACGGGACGATGGTCGACGGCGCGTTCGTGACGAGCGAGGTCGAGCTCGAGCACCTGCACGAGATCCGCGTGGGAGACGCGCTCTTCAAGTTCGTGGCGACGGCGGCCGACCGCTACGCGGCCTACCACATCGACGGGCGCGTCCTCGCCGCGCGGCGCACACGGCAGATGGAGGCCCTCGTCGGCGGCTGGCAGATGGACGCCATCGCGGCGGAGCTCGAGCGGATCGCGCCGACGCAGCTCTCGTGCGTGCTGACGGGCGAGACGGGAACGGGCAAGGAGGTCGCGGCGCGCGAGCTCCACCGCGTCTCCGGGCGGCGCGGGAGCCTCCAGGCCATCAACTGCGCGGCCATCCCGCACAACCTGCTCGAGAGCGAGCTATTCGGCTACCGGAGGGGAGCCTTCAGCGGGGCGGACCGCGACAAGCCGGGCCTCATCAAGCTGGCCGACGGCGGGACGCTCTTCCTCGACGAGATCGGCGACATGCCGCTCGAGGCGCAGGCGAAGCTCCTGCGCGTGCTCCAGTCGCGCGAGGTGTTCCCGCTCGGGGCGACGGCGCCCGAGGTGGTCGACGTGCGCGTCGTCTGCGCGACGCACAGGGATCTGCAGCAGTTCGTGAAGGAGGGGAAGTTCCGCGGCGACCTCTACGCGCGCATCGGCGAGCACGTCGTGCGCCTGCCGCCGCTCCGCGAGCGCAAGGAGGACGTCTACCGCCTCGCGCGTCTCTTCGTCGCGCGGTACGGGCGCGGGGACCTGACGTTCAGCTTCTCGTTCGTCGTGGCGCTGCTCCACCACGACTGGCCGTTCAACGTGCGCGAGCTCGAGAGCTGCATCAAGCGCGCAGCCGCCCTCACCGAGGGCGACGTCATCGACGTCGCACAGCTCCCGGACGCGATCGCGTCGCTCATGCGCGACTACGGCTCCCGGTCGATCGCACCGCCGAGCGCGAGCTCCGAGGCCGAGCGCAGCGAGAGCCGCCTGCCGCCGTCGTTCTCGGCGACGCCGAGCGTGCCGCCCGTGGCGTCGTCGCGGCGACCGCCGCCGACGGAGACCGAGTTGAGGGATCTCCTGTCGAGGCACCGGGGGAACATCGCGGCGGTGGGGCGGGACCTCGGCAAGGAGCGGATGCAGGTGCACCGCTGGATGAAGAGATACGGGATCAGCCTGGAGGAGTACCGCGGCTGAAGCAGAGCGAGATCGAGCACGGGATTCGGGACCGAGAGAGGGAGAGCGAGCACGGGAGGCCGAGTAGGTGCACGTGGCACGTGCAGGAGGACGAGCACGTCCTGTCGAGCACGATGACGAGTACGGAAACGAGCACGCGTCCACGTTCTCGTCCACGTGCACGACAGGACGTGCTCGTCCTCGTGTCACGTGCCCGTGCACCTACTCGACCGCCCGTACTCGAGCTCTCCGTCTCCCTCGCGCGCCCCGTCTCAGGGCGTCTCCTGTTCCCCGTATCCCGCGATCTTGTACTTTCCCTCTTCCAGCCGCAGCACCATCACCACGACGTCGTCGAAGACCTTCTCGTTGGCGATGTGGGTCACCTCGACCGGGATGCGCACGTAGATCTCGTCCGGTCGCATCGCAGAGGGCCGCGCGGGGGCATCCGACGCGCCCAGCTCGTCCCAGGTCCATCGTTCGACGCGGTCGAGGCGGAAGAGCTCCGTGCCCGCGAGGCGCGCGTACTCGTGGGCGTGCAAGCGCTGGCGCCAGCCTTCGACGAGGGGCCCCCTGCCGCGCGTGCGGCCGTCGAGCGTCCCGGCGTCGCTGGTGAGGAGCGCGACGAGCGCCTCGAGCGAGCCCCGCTGCCATGCGTCGGCGAGCTGCTCGACGACGTCGCGCAAGGCGTCGCCACCGAGGGGCTCGCGCAGCGAGACGACGCCACGGGCGTCGGCATGCGCTACGGGCGCGGGGATCGCGGGCGGAGGCTCGACGACGACGGCGTCGGGGCGGCGAGGCGGCGGCGACGAGGAGGCAGGCGCCTCCACGGCCGATGGCGCGCCGCCGCACGCGGCGTTGCCGCCCAGGCAGACGACGCAGACCATGCACGCCATGCAGGCCACGCACGCCAAGCGCGCGGCGATGACGCCGAGCCGGCGCTCGCGTTCAGATGGTTTCGATGCGCGGATCGAGGTCACGCGACAGGGTGACGATCGCACAGTCGGGCACGGCCTTCCAGCGGCCGTTCGGCGGCGCGTCGTCGAAGTCGCTCGCGCAGAGCGAGAAGTGCATGCGCGCGAGCTCGGGGATCTTTCGACGCAGCTGCGGATCTTCGCCGATGACGAGGTCGGCGTCGGCCTTTCCGTTGAAGACGCGCAGCCGCATGGCGGACTCGCTCCGGTGAACGGCGACGAGCTGATCGCCGTCGGACACGATGAGGTTGAGCTGCGCCGCGCTCGAGCCCACCTCGGCCGTCATGCCGTCGACCACCGCCAGGCTGGACCGGAGCGCCTCGCGCACGAGGCTCGCATCGACCTGCCCGTCCCCCAGACGCCCCGCGTCGTGGAGGAACGAGAGGAACACGTGGAAGAAGACCTCGGCGTCGGTGTCGCCGCGGATTCCGCCGCGCAGGAACTCGGGCACGCTGGCGACGAGGCGCTCGCGCACCTGCTCGAACTCGTTGACGGTGCCGGTCTGGGCGAAGAGCCACTGGCGGTAGCGGAACGGATGCGTGTTCTCGGTGCGAAGCGGACCGATCGTGGCGTGACGGACGTGGCCCATCACGAGGTCGGCGCGGACGTCGGAGGCGAGCTTGGCGACGTCTATCTCGGCGCGCTCGTCGATGGGACGGCGGCGCATGAGCACCTCACCGCCCTGGTAAAAGCCCACACCCCAGCCGAGCGGCGCGCCCCCCTTGGAGCGCGCACGCAACGCGTCGGCCTCGAACGCGAGCACGCGCGACGCGAGGTCCGGGCGGTTGCCGATGATTCCGAACAGACGTGCCATCGATCCTCATCCTCGGGCGGGGCAGCGGATCCCCGCTCTTTCTTGCTTACGGGCCGCTCGCGCGAAGCGGCAAAGAATGCGCGTCGAAAGGTGAGACATGCGCCTAGGTCGCGGCTTGGCGGGAACGCCCTGGCCATCGCGCCGCGAGGTGGCTCGCACGAGGAGCCGCCGCGGGAGGTGCACTCTCCGTACCTAACGGTAAGGCTTCGCGGCGAGCAATCAAGCCGGACGTTCGGGATCGCGCGCGTCGCCCCTGCCGGAACCGGCGCCAGTGTCGGTGTCCACGTCGATGGGCGAGCGGGAGCGGCGCTCCGACGGAGGAGTCCGTCGGAGCACGGCGGCGAGGAACGCGTCGGTCCGCTGCCGAGCGCGGCGCTCGAAGTACGCCTGCAGCGCACGAGCCGCCCAGGGGGCGAGCACGGCACACAGCAGGGCCACGAGCCAGACGGGCGGCGACGTCACGCGGCTGACGCCTACCGCCCCCGGCGCTGCGCCGCAACGCGTGCAACCCATGCAGCGGGTGCAACCCCTGCGCAGGCGCGCGCACGGTACGACGCGGCGATCGGTGGGTCCCGGTGGACGCCGGTGAGCAACGCGCGCGTCAGTGCGCCTTCGCGGTCGTCTCGGGCGCGACGATGAACGGCACGACGTGCTCGCGCGCCTCGAAGCCCGAGCGGTACGCGGTCGCGGAGTTCTTCGTCGTGAAGGGGCCGATGCGGACGCGGAACCAGATCCCGCGGCCGGGCACGTGTGCCTCGACCACGTAGGCCTTGTGGCTCCGTGCACGCAGCTGATCGGCGAACCCCTGCGCTTCGGCCTGCGTCCGGAAGCTGCTCACCTGAAGCTGGTAGCCGCCCTCGTGCCCGGCGGGGGCCGAGTCCCCCGAAGGCGGCGGCGTGTCGATCTGCGCGACCTCGCTCGCCACCCTCGTGAGCGTGTCGCGTGGGTGCGTCACCACGGGCGTGGCCTCGAGCACGGCCTGCGCCGGCAGAGGTACGACGGGAAGGCGGTCGGTGGCGGGAGGCGGCTGCGTCGGCGGCGACTGCACCACGACCGTGGAAGGCGAACCGTTCGGACGCACCGCGGCGAGCGCGGTCGGCTGCTTGTCGTCGTCGCTGAGCATCTGCGGGAACGTGACGTCGCGAGGCGAGAGGTCGGTCGCGGCACGCACCGTGGAGCCCGACACGGGGACGGTGCGCGCACGGAGCGACACGAGATCGCCCAGCGGATCGGTCTTCGTCTGCGGCGTCTGGCTGGTGCGCCCTCCGAGGGCGAGCCCCGCGAACACGACGCAGGCCCCGCCGAGAACCACGAGGGCCATCGTCACGCCGCGCGGCATGCGCCGCTCGTCGTCGTCCTCCTGGAGCTGCTCGAGATGCCGAATTCCGCCGGGTTCGCTCATGGTGGACCTGTGGGGTGACGTAACGCGAGCGGAGAGCGGAGGCCAAGTTCTCGAGCGCGCGAGCGGGAGGAGAGGAGAGAGCGAGCCCGCCGGGCCCTCTCACCCAGCCGGTGCTTCCACCTCTTCCGCCGGCCGCTCCATGCGCTCCGGCGCGCTCACTCCGACCAGGTCGAGCGCCGCCGCGTACACCGTCTGCAGGGCCTCGACCCACGCCAGGCGCGCCTGGGACTTGCGCGTGTTCCACGTCGCCTCCCAGCCGGGCTTCGCGCGCACGCTCTCGGGCGGGAGGATCGGGTCGTCCTCGCCCTTGAGGCGCGTGTAGTAGCTCTGGAAATCGCGCGCGAGCTCCTGCACGTAGAAGACGATGCGGTGGGGCTCGCGCAGGCGCGCGGCCTCGGCGACGGCCTCGGGGAACTCGGCGAGGCGGTGCGCGATCGAGAGCTCGTCGGGGTGGACGAGCGCGTCCCACGCGGGCGCGGGCGTGATGCCGATCGCGGCGGCGTTGCGGAGGATCGAGCAGAGTCGCGCGTGCCCGTACTGGACGTAGAAGACGGGGTTGTCGAGCGAGGCCTTCTTCGCGAGGTCGATGTCGAAGTCGACGTTCGAGTTTGCGCTTCGCGACAGGAAGAAGAACCGCAGCGCGTCGGCCCCGGCCCCCACGCGGTGGGCGGCAGCGTCGATCTCGTCCATCACCTCGTGGATCGTGACGAACTTCCCCTCGCGCTTGCTGCTCTTGACCGCCTCGCCACCCTTGGTGATGTAGACGAGGTTGTAGCTGACCGACTCGAAGCGTTCCTCCGGGAGGCCCAGCGCGACGAGCGCGTTGCGCACGCGCACGGGGTAGCTCCCGTGGTCGGCGCCGAGGACGAGGATCAGCCGGTCGTAACCACGTGCGATCTTGTCGGCGAAGTACGCGATGTCGGACGCGAAGTACGCGTAGGACCCATCCGACTTTCGGACCACGCGGTCCTTGTCCTCGGGCGCGCCCTCGGGGGCCTTGAAGAAGAGCGCGCCGTCCTGCAGGACGAGGAAACCGCCCTCCTCGAGCTGACGGACGACGGCGTCGACCGCGCCCCAGCGGTGGAGCGACTCCTCGCTGAACCAGACGTCGAAGAAGATGCGGAGCTGCGCGAGCGAGGGGCGGATCCCGGGGAGCGCCGCCGAGCCGGGGATGCCTCGCAGCATCCACGTGACGCAGGTGCGCCCGAGCTGGTCGACGTCGCCGGCACCCAGCAGGAGCGCAGGGTCCACGCGTTTCAGCCACGCGGCGAGCTCGCCGACGTATGCGCCCTTGTAGCCGTCCTCGGGCGGCTCGCGCCCCTCGGCCGCGGCACGCACGCTCTCGGCGAAGAGGCGGACCTGGTTGCCGCGATCGTTGATGTAGTACTCGCGCGTGACGCGGCAGCCGGTGGCCTCGAGCAGGCGCCCGATGGTGTCGCCGACGATACCGTTGCGGCCGCTGGCAACCGTGACCGGCCCCGTGGGGTTCGCGCTGACGAACTCCAGGTCGATGCGGTCGCCCGTCGCCGCGGGCGCGCGACCGTAGCCGCGGCCTGCAGCGCGGATGGCGTCGAGCTCGGCGTGGTACGCGGAGGGACGAAGTCGCAGGTTGACGAAGCCGGGGCCCGCGACCTCGGCAGAGGCGACGACGTCGCTGCCCTCGAGCGCCTTCACGAGGCCCTCGGCGATCGCGCGCGGCGGCTTGCCCGCCTTCTTCGTGATCGTCATCGCGACGTTGGTCGCGAGGTCGCCGTGCTCGGCGCGCTTGGGGCGCTCGACGAGGTAGGTCGCGCCGCGGGCGGCCTCCTCGAGGCCCATGGAGGCGAGCGCGGACGCCAGCGACACGCGGACCCGATCGGCGAGGCTCATGGAGCCCTTTTCCTTATCGCGAATCGGCCGCCCGACCAACCTCGAGGGCGACGAGCTGCGCCGCCTTCCATCGCGTCTCCTCGAGCTCGCGCTCCGGGACGCTGTCGGCAACGATGCCGCCCCCCGCGAAGTACGCGCCCTCTCCCGAGGCGGAATCCCACTGGAGCGTGCGGATGGCCATCGCCAGCTCGAGCCGTTCGAGCCCCTCCCATCCATCGTGGGCATCGTGTGGGCCGTGCCGGCCTCCGCGACCCACCCAGCCGAAGACGCCCGTGTACGCCCCGCGGCGATGGGGCTCGAGCCGCGCGATGACCTCCATGGCGCGGACCTTGGGGGCGCCCGTGATGCTCCCGCACGGAAGGGTGGCGCGGGCGACGTCGTCGAGGGGGATGCCGGGCGCGCGCGTCGCGAGGACCTCGGTCATGCGGCTCCAGACGGTGCGGCCGGCCACGACGCGGGGGCCAAAGGGAACGTGGACGCTGCCGGGGACGGCGACGCGACCGAGGTCGTTGCGATGGACGTCGACGGCCATCGTGAGCTCGGCGCGCTCCTTGGGGTCCTCCTCGAGAGCGCGAGCCGCTGCCGCGTCCTCGGCGGCGTCGCGGCCACGAGGGCGCGTGCCCTTCACGGGGCAGGTGCGGAGCGCGCGGCCACGGACCGAGAGCGCGAGCTCGGGGCTGGTGCCGCACACGACGCTGGAGCGGTCGCTTGAATCGAGCACCTGGAGGAAGCCCCACGGGGCGGGGGCAGCCTCGAGCAGCGACGTGAAGAGTGAGAGTGCATCTCCACGGACCTCCAGCGGAATGCGGCGTGCGAGGTTCACCTCGTAGAGGTCCCCCTCGGCGATGAGCTCGAGGGCCGCACGGACGCGCGCGACGTGGGCCACGGGAGCCTCGTCGGGGGGCAGGATGCGGAGCGCGTAGTCGCACGCACGCGAGCTCCCGGCGGAGAGCCTGCGGACCATCGTGGCGACGCTCGCATCGTCGTCGCCCACGACCGCGACCTCGCCGGTGGCATGGTCGACGCGAACGACGGCGGCGTAGCGGCGCCACGCAGGAGCCGCGAGAGGAGAGGGAGGGCGGTCGTCGGGCGCACGCGTCCAGGCGGGGCGCTCCCCCGCACGGAGGGCCTCGTAGGGGACCACGCCGATCCAGCGAGGAGCAGGCCCGCCGGCGTCGCCTTCGCCCGCCGGAGGCACGAGATCGTCGCTCGCGTCGACGGGATCGGAGGCGACGAAGCTCCAGCGGGCATCGTCGGCGCGAGGCGCACCCACGGGGCAGCTCGCCAGGACGGCGAGGCCGGGGCGACCGCCGAGGGCGCGGGCGAGCGCCAGCGGATCGGGCGCAGCACGCAGGAGGCGGACGACGGGCCCGGACACGGCCCGGCTGTTAGCGGATGTCGATCGAGGCGTCGAGTCGGCCCGGCGCTGTTGCGACCGCGAGCGTCCTGCCGTCCCGGCCCACGACGAGGGAGCCTCCCTGTCCGGGCACGCGCGGGGAACCCACGCCCCAGTTGGCGTTGACGATGGCGACGTCGAAGCGGCGCGCCAGCGCGGGGAGCATCGCGGGACGCGTGTCGTCGCGCTCGACCCACGCGCTCGGAAAGAGGAGGACGTCGGCCGCCCGGAGCTCGCTCGCCGCGTCGTCCACCACGAACTGGACGTCGAAGCAGACCGCGACCGTCACGGCGCAGCCGCAGACGTCGAAGACGGGCGGCGGAGCCTCGCCGGGAGTGGCCCAGGCCTCGGGGTACCAGGGGTGACGCTTGCGATAGTGCGCGATGCGCGAACCGTCGGGCGCGAATACTGCGACCGCGTTGAAGACGTGGTCCCCGTCCCGCTCGACGAGGGGCCCGGCGAGGTGGCACCCGTGCACCTGCGCGAGGCTCCCCAGGGCGCGCGCCGTCGGCCCGTCGAGCGGCTCGGCGAAGTGGGTCAGGTCGAAGTCCCGCTCCGGCGAGACGTAGCCGGTGATCGCGGCCTCGGGGAGGACGACGAGGTCGGGAGGTGGTGCGGACGCGAGCAGGCGGTCGACGTCGGCCAGGACGGCGGATGGCTGGTTCCAGCGGGCAGGAAGCTCGAGGACGGCCACGCGGAGGTGCACGGCGGGGAAGGTAGCGGGTGGACGCGCGGACGTCCTTGGCGGCGGGGGCCAGATGGGGGTAGATCCCGCCCGTGCGTCGTCTCTCCTTCCTTGTCTTTCCCGCGTTCCTTCCCGGGCTCCTCGCGTGCAACCAGCAGGCGAACGGCACCGTCCAGATCATCACCGGCGAGGAGACCGACACGTTCACCCAGTCGCCGGTCCCGACGAAGATCGAGGTGCTGGCGGTCGACGGGGACGACGGCGGCCTGACGCCGCTCGGGAGCGCGGACTACCCCACCGACACCATCGATCTCGGCGCGCAGGATCAGAGCGCCGTGGCGACGCTCGAGGTCGAGGCCCTCGACTCGAACGGGAACGAGCTGATTTACGGCGCCTCCGTCCCCGTCCAGTACGGCGCCCTCGACGGCGAGACGCTGCCCATCTTCGTCCAGCGCGTCGGCCAGAACGCGCGCCTGCCCGATCCGCCCACCGACGCGCGCCAGTCGCCCGTGCTCGGCGTGCTCAGCGGACGCTTCCTCGTCGTCGCCGGTGGCGCGGACCCGAGCCTCTCGAGCACGACGCAGGTCTACGACTTCGGCGCATTCTCGCTGCTCGGCTCGCCCCCGACGCTGCCCATCGCGCCCACGGCGATGCCCATCGTCGACACCGTGGCCCTCCTCATCAACGCCGACGGCGGCGAGTACTACGACTTCTCGCAGGACGCCGGCGAGTCGGTGACTCCGCCGGCGGGCTACGGCTTCGCCGACGTCGACGGCGGGCAGGTCATCTACGATCAATCCGGCCAGTACATCTTCGTCGTCGGGGCGACGCGCACGACGGGCAGCCCCACGGCGGCCGTCCTCCAGATCGACACGACCGACACGAGCAACGCGAACTACGTGACGGGCAACATGACGTGGATCACGCTCTCGGCGCCGCGCCTCGGCGCGTCAGCTGCGTGGGTGCCGGCGCGCGGGCTCGTCGTCGCCGGAGGCAACGCGACCGCAGGGGGCGTCGAGCTCGTGGCGCCGAGCCAGACGGCCGGCACGCAGCTCCCCTACCCGCCCGATCCATCCGTGGGGGCCGGGATGACGTCGCTCGATCAGCAGCAGTACGTCCTCGTGGCCGGCGGCATCCTGGCCGACGGCACCGACGCGGGCGTCCGGGAGATCGACCTCGCCTGCGGCCAGAACTGCGCGCCGGTCGCCTGGGGGGGGGCTCTTCCCTACCCGCTCACGTCGTGCGCTGCATTCACGTTCGACGCCGCCGACGCGTTCCTCGTCGGCAGCGAGACGGCGACGGGCGCCACGCCCGGGCTGACGCACACCTTCACGCTGAACAGCGCCGGCGCGACCGAGGTGCCGACGAAGGTCCCGCACATGAACGCGTCGGCCATCGTGTCGCCCATGCAGTCGTCGATCCTCGTCTACGGCGGCGCGGACGAGATCGAGTCGTTCACTCCAGCGCCGCCCTGACGCGTTTTGGCGTGGGCCCGCGGCCCTGCGCTACGATCGGGGAGTGAACAACCCCAGGAAGGCCCTGCAGACCCAGTTCTCGGTCCGGGCGAACGACCTGGCGGAGAGCTTTCGCGCGACGGTGGGGCGGATGCGCGTCGGGCCGCACGGGTTCGCGCCGGACATGACGGCGCCCGAGGGTCCGTCGACGGGAGGGGGTGTCCAGGCGCTCCAGCACCTGCGCCTCCTGCCGCCGCACCCGAACATGCCGACGCTCGTCATCGGGTCGCTCAACCAGCGTGACGGGACCGCGGAGCTCCGGACGCTCGACCACGTCGACGCGATCTGCCGCGAGCGCTTCAAGCAGGGCGCGCCGCTCGATCCGGGGCAGTACGCGGCGTTCCTCCAGTCGGCGCAGGGGTTCCTCATGGCGTGCGGGATGCGCGTGGCCTTCGCCGGACCGCCCGCGGAGCTCCTCGCACGGCTCGCCGCGCCGACGCCGTCGATGGTGCCGCAGAAAGGCAACGCTGGGCTCGTCGTCGGGATCCTCGGCGGGATCCTCCTCGTCGGGATCCTCGGCGCCGCGCTCGCGTGGTTCTTCCTCAGGAAGTGACGACGCGGCCTTCGAGGGGCGCGACGGCGCTCGCCCCGGGCCACACGACGGAGCGCACGACGACTCCGCGGCCCTCGACGCGGGCGCCCTCGCCGACGATCGATCCATCGAGCGACACGCCCTCGGCGACGCGTGCCCCCGGGCCCTTCCACGACTGCAGGCCGTGGCGCGCGAGCCACGCGGCGTTCGCCTCGAGGTAACTCGTCACGGTTCCGATGTCGTGCCATGCGCCGTGGAACGGCACGGCGCGGAGGGTCTCGCCACGGGCCATCGCGGGCACGAAGACGTCCTCGACGAGACCGCCCGCGGCGGGAAGCCGATCGCGCAGGCGTGCGCCGAGGACGTGGATGCCGAGAAACTGGCCGCCCTGGGCCTCCTCTTCGAAGCGCTCCATCCGCAGGCGAACGACCTTGCCCTCGCCATCCAGCCCGACGCTCCCCTGCCCTGGCGCCATCGGCTGCACGAGGAGCGTCGCCGCCGCGCGATGGGCGGCCACGAGCCTCGGGAGATCGACGTCCGCGAGGATGTCGCCGTTCCATACGATGACGTCCCCGGGCCCGAGGAGCGACGCGGCCTGCGCGAGCCCGCCCGCGGTCCCGAGGAGATCTCGCTCGACGGAGACGGAGAGGTCGCGCTGGTCGCGGGCGAACTCCTCGAGCTGAGCGGCGTGGTGGTGGGCGTTCACGACGGCGCGCGGGACACCGGCGGCACGGAGTGCCTCGAGCACGTGGGCCAGAGCCGGGCGGTCCCCCACCGGGACGAGCGGCTTGGCGCGGAGGTCGGTCAGCGGACGCAGGCGCGTACCGAGGCCGGCGGCGAGCACCATCGCGGGGAGCACGACCGGGAGGCTAACCAACTTGGCCGGCGCCCGGGCCGCGTAGTAGAGCCTTCCCCCATGCGCCGCCGCCCGGTCCTCGTCGTGCTGGGCTCGTGCACCCTGGCGTTCGCCGCCGTGGTCGCGTGCGGTTCGAGCGCCCAGGGCGTCGACGCCTGCAAGACCATCGAGCACGCGCGGTGCGGCCAGATCCCGAGCTGCCCCAACGTCACGGTGTCACCGCCCATCTGGTACACCTCCGGGAGCGCGGTCGACGCCTGCAATCGGTACTACGACACGGCGTGCGCGCACGGCCTGTCCATCGGCTCGAACCCGTCCACGAGCGACGTGAACCAGTGCGTCGACGCGATCACCAGCGGCGACTGCTCGGTCGTGGCGACCCCGTGGTCGAACGCCAGCTGCGTGTGGCTGATACCCCCCGCGGACGAGGATGATGCCGGAGACGGGGGAGACGGGGGAGACGCGACGGACGCGAGCGATGCGGGGGATGGAACGGACGGAGAGGGCGGGGAGTAAGGCGGGGAAGTAGGAGGGAGCGCGGACGCGGGGGCGAGCGTGAGCGCGGGCGTGAGCGCGGGGGCGAGCGTGAGCGCGGGCGTGAGCGTGGGCGCGGGCGCGGGCGTGGGCGTGGGCGTGGGCGTGGGCGTGGTTGCCCCCACTGGGGTCGCTCGTCGGATGCTTGACGGTGCCATGGTGCTCGCACGCGTCCAGGACGCGCGCAGGAAGCGCGCGCCGCAGGAGCGGCCCTGCGGGTCCTGGACACGTGCTGCGCGCCATGGCGGGGGGGCGCATCCGCTTCGCGCACGGGGCGCGGGGCGAGCACGGAGATGCGACATGCTGAGAATTCACGATGTGATGCTCGACGCGATCGTGGTCATGCGGCCGGTGGTTGGTGCGATCGAGAAGCGCGACCGGGAGCTGGCCTCGCAGCTGCGGCGCGCGGCCGGCTCGGTGGTGCTCAACGTTGCCGAGGGAAGCGGCTCGTACGGAGGCGTGCGGCTGCAGCGCTATCGCACGGCGCTCGGTTCGGCGCGGGAGACGTGGGCGTGCTTGCGGGTGGCGCAGGCGGCGGGGTACGTCGCGGCGCTGCCGCGTGACCTGCCCTCGCTGATGAACCGCGTCATCGGCACGCTGGTGCGGGTCGCTGCCTGAAGGGTGCTTGCCTCGCCCGCGTCGCACGTCGGCGCGGGCGCGGGCGCGGGCGCGGGCGCGGGCGCGGGCGCGGGCGTGGGCGTGGGCGTGGGCGTGGGCGCGGGCGCGGGCGCGGGCGTGGGCGTGGGCGTGGGCGTGGGCGTGGGCGCGGGCGCGGGCGCGGGCGCGGGCGCGGGCGCGGGCGCGGGCGCGGGCGCGGGCGCGGGCGGAGCGAAGCGCGCTCCCTCCACGCCGTCAACGCCTCACCGAACGATCTTCACGAGCACCGCACGCACGTGGTCGAGCTTATCCAGCAGCGACGCGTCGAGCCGCTGCACGTACCCCAGCGCGACCGCCGCATCGAGGCAGGCTCCCGTCTCCCGCGCCGACCCGAGCGCGTTCCGGTAACGCTCCCGCCGCGTGCCCCCACTCGAGCCGCTTCCTTCGCTGCAGTTGAGAGCGACGCTCGTCGCCGCCCGCCGCAGCTGCCTGGCGAGGTCTCGGTCATGGACCTCGATCGCCGCAACGAACGGCCGCAACTCCCGGAGCACATCGAGAATGACCTCGTAAATCCTGAGCATGGCGTCTGTCCTTTCGCCCCCGAGGGGCTCGCCCCCGTCGGCGCCGCGCGCAGGGCAGCTCAAGGATGCGCAGCACCGCGGACTCCTGTCCGCGGCGCGCGCTCCTGCGCGCGTCCTTGAACTGCCCGAGCACGGCGCCACACTCGAAAACCCCGAGCGAGAAGCCCCTTGCCTGTTCTCGTGCGTTCAAGCACATGGACACAGCGCGGGCGCGGGCGCGGGCGCGGGCGCGGGCGCGGGCGCGGGCGCGGGCGCGGGCGCGGGCGCAGGCGCGGGCGCAGGCGCGGGCGCGGGCGCAGGCGCGGGCGCGGGCGCAGGCGCAGGCGCAGGGCGCGGGCGCAGGGCGCAGGGCGCGGAGGTCCCTATCCCTCGGGCGGTGGCGGTGGGTCCGTCCCCGGGTCGTTCTCCTGCTCCACCGCCTCGACGGGGATCCTGACCCGCTCCGCGTGCACGCGGTTGTCGAGCTCCACCCGCCAGAACGACGGCGCGTCCCCGCTCTTGCAGCCCAGCGTGAGCGACGGCGCGGCTAGCAGCTCGAAGTCGTACCCCGCAGGGTGACGCCGTTCGCTCACGTGCCGGTGCCCGTGCATGACGAGCGTCGCGCCGATCTCGGCGAGCGTGTCGGCGAACGTCCGCCCGTCGTCGAGGCGCATCCCGATCTCGGTCGGCGCGCGCTTGCCGACGCCGACCGGCAACGGCACGACGTGGTGGTGGAAGAGGACGATCCGGTGACGGGCGTCCTTCCACGCGGGCGTCTTCGCGAGCTCGTGCAGCCACGCCAGCTGCTCGGGACCGATGGCGCCGTTCTGCCGGAAGAAGGCGCGCTGCTTGCGCGAGCACGAGTCGAGCCCCACGAGGATGGCGTCCGCCTCGGGGAGAGCGCGCTTCCACGCGCCGCACGGCTCGATGGTGAGCCCCGCGTGCGCCGCCACCTCGCGCCAGCGGGCACGCTTGGACTCGTGCGTGGGGCGGGGGCGTGCGCTGCTCGCCACGGGGAAGAGGAAGAGGTCGTGGTTGCCCGGGATGAGGAAGCACCGGCCGTCGCGGCGCCAGCGGCCGAAGGCCGACTCGACGATCTCCCAGCCCTGCCCGTCGTCGGTGCAGTCGCCCGTCACGATGACGGCGTCGACGTTCTGCTCGTGGACGGCGCGCGCCGCCCGCAGCAGCCGCAGGTTCGTGTTGTGCGGCGTCACCTCGAGCATCTGCGCGAGCGCGCCCTCGCTCGGAGGCGCCTCGGCGAGGGTCAGCGCGCGGCGGGCCTCCAGACGGCACGCCTTGGCGGCGGCACGCTCGACCGGGTCGAGCAGCCCGCCTGCGTCGCGCGCGCTCGGGATGGGGTGCCCGTAGTGGTCCGGGTCGACCAGCACGACCTCGCCCCTCTTCTTCCCGCGCTCGCGCAGCACGCGCCAGCCTCCCTCGGCCCAGCACTCGTCGAAGCGCTCGGCGCCGACGTCGACCGCGTGCACCGTGCGCTTCACCAGCTTGGCGCGGTCGTGCAGCGTGTCGCCGAAGGCCGAGACGTGGAGATCGGAGACGTGGGCGATGGTGAAGGCCACTCGGCACCCGTCGTAGCATGACCCCGCGGGCCGCCCTGCCGCGCGGCCCACGCCACACGGGGCACCCGAGCGCGACCGCTACATGCCGCGCGAGATCTTGAAGGTCTCACCCTCGCGGACGAGCTCGAGCCGGTTGTCGGCGACCTTGTGGTGCCACTCGTCCTGCTTCACGCCCGGCAGCTTCCACGCGCAGTTGTACGTGTAGTCGACGAGGATGTGATTCGTCTCCGTGAACGTGATCTTGCGGTAGCGGATCTCGTAGCGGATGCCCGACGTGCGCAGGAAGTCGCCTGTCAGGAACTCGCGGATCTTGTCGAAGTCCGCGTCGTCCTCGTTCTTCGTGTTGCCGCCGTCCTCGAAGTAGTCGGAGCTCATCATCCCGAGGATCTTGCCGACGTTCTTGTCCTCGAGCGCATGGCGGTACTGCTCGCAGAAGAGGACCACGTCGCGGTTGACCTTCGTGTCCTCGACGTCGGTGTTCGGGATGTAGACCTTGGAGCACGCGGCGGCGCAAAGGCCGAGGACCAGGATGGCGAGGCGAAGGAGGCGGAGAGTCGGCACGGTCGACAAGGCTGCGCCACCTTAGAGCAACTTGTGGGCCGCGCCATACCGAGCGCGGTTTTCAGCCGTGATCTCGCACGGGTCGGACCTGGATGCGTTGCCAGGATGGCAACGGGTCCGGCCCGCGGGCCCGGAGCACCTGCCGAACTGTCAAAGGGGCTCGAGACGAACGACGGCCATGGAGTCGGGAGGAGCGGCCGACACGAGCTCGGCGGGCAATGACGCCGGAGTGGATGCCGAAGAAGCCGGGGAGATCAGGGGCAGCAACGCGGCGTGACCGGCGGCCACCCCGGCTGCCGGCGCGACGGGCCGGCCGCGCACGACGTGCATCGCGCCGATGCGCGCGAGGGCTCCCTCGGCGGATGCGTCGAGGAGGACCGCCACGGCCCCCGACTGGACCGCGTCGCCCGCGAGGGCCCGCGTTGCGGATCCCCCTTCGTCGACGGCCACCACGACGACGCGGTTCGCGTCGCCGGCGCCGACGAGCCACGTACCCGCGACGAGCGCCTCGAGCCCTGCGTGAAGGCCGCCGCCGACGGAGAAGCTGGGCCCCGTGAGGCCGAACGCGATCGAGCACTCGCCTGCCACGGCGTTGGGGGACGTGTACGGGAAGCGCCGTGGCTCGGCAGCGCGGCCCCCCTTCTCGCGAACGGGGCGCGCGAAGAGGGCGTTCGTCTCGACCGTCGCGAGAGCCGTCCCCACCACCAGACCCGCGCCCGCCAGCGATCCGCACGATGCCTCGAGGCGCGCCACCGCGGCGATCGCGAGACGCACGAGACCGTCGGCGCGAACGAGGCGGTCGAGGCGAAGCCCCGTCGCCGCGGCGAGGTCCTCGGGCGAAGGCTCGGAACGGACCGCCACCGCGCCGCGCAGGAAGGCTGCGCGCTGGGGCCGCACCGGTCCCGCGGGATCGCGCGCCACGACGAGGGCGGCGTTGGCACCCCCGAAGGCGCACGCGAGCTTCAGGGCCGTGCGCGGGGTTCCTCCGAAGGACTCCGCGAGCAGGCGTGCGGGAGCCTCCGGATCGAGCTCCCCTTCCCCCGCCGCCGCCGGAAGGACGCCGCGCGTGATCGCGTCGACGCACGCGAGGCTCTCGAGCGCCCCGGCCGCGCCCAGCGTGTGGCCGATCTGGGCCTTGAGCGGGTGCACCACGGGAACGTCGCGCTGACCCGCCAGGGCACGCGCGAGGGCCTTCGCCTCGGCGGAGTCGTTGAACGGCGTCGCCGTTCCGTGCGGGCTCACGAGATCCACGCGAGGCCTCCCCGCCTCGGCGAGTGCGGCCGTCGCGGCGCGCGCGAGGCCGGCGCCCTCGCGGTCGGGCGCGGTGAGGTGGAACGCGTCGGAGGCGGCGCCGAACCCGGTGACGTACGCGATCGCACGCGGCGCGGCGCGTGCGAGGGCGAGGACCGCGGCTCCTTCGCCGAGGGCCATGCCGTCCCGTCCGAGGCGGAACGGCCGGGGAGGCGGGGACGTGGTGGTGGCGCGGAGCGCCTCGAAGCCCGACGCGACGAAGACGGTGACGTCGTCGAAGCCGCCGGCGAGCACGACGTCGCAGTCGCCCCGCGCGAGGGCCCGCGTCGCGAGGCCGAGGGAGATCACGGAGGAGGCGCACGCCCCGAGAACCAGGACCGCCGGATCGACGGCGAACCCGAGGCTTCGTGCCGCACGCGCCATGGGACCGAAGTACGTCGCTCGCTCCGGGTCAGCGACGTCGTCGCCGTTCGCCATCGAGGCGAAAGCCTGCTCCGCCGCGCGCATCCCGCCGCTCGACGTCCCGAGCACGAGCCCCACACGCTCCGCGCGCCATCCGGGCCGCGCCGCGTCGAGATCGACCACGCAGGCATGGAGGGCGCGCTCGAGGAGCCACGTCGCGCGGTCCTCGACGGGGGGGACGCGCGCGCGCGCCACGAACGGCCGCGCGAGACCCGCCCGGGCGAGCTCCTCGTCGCGCGCAATGGCGAGGGCCGCGGGCGCGCCGATCGTGCCCGCAGGCGCTGCCTCGCGTCCTTCGCCCAGCGCCGACACCGCGCCGAACGCGACGATCGCGGCGCTCACGGGGCCTCCGGGAGGTCGGGATCGGTGAAGGCTTCGCCGGGCGGAGGCTCGGGCGAGACCCCCTCGAGGACGAGGTCGACGGCGAGGTGCGTGGTCTCGTCGCGATAGGCGACGCGGTCGCCCGGCTCCGGCCGCGCACCACGACGGCACTCGTCCACGGACTCCGCGTGACCCTGCTGGCGCCTCGTCACGAGGAGCCGCCAGCCTCGATCGCACGCGCGCGCGCGCGCCACGACCACCGCGTCACCGTCTCGCAGGAGCCAGGTGGGGCCTTCGGCTCCGAGGCTCGCGGCGAAGAGCGTCCCGGCGAGCGGGCGAAAGAACCACCCGCGCAGGAACGCGATCGGAAGATCGGCGGGTGCGTCGTCGCCGCCGCGGCGAACGATCCCTGCCGGGGGAACGGCCACGCGCCAGCGGTGGGGGGTGACCCATGCGTCGAGCATCGTCATCCCCGCGACGCCGAGGAGGATGAGGCGCACGCCCTTCTCCGGTGCGACCGCAATCCCGCCCCGACCGCGCACGATGCGGCCGCTGCGCGGCTCGCGCAGGACCGTGGCGATCTCGCCGGACCAGGGCGTGGTGGGGCGGCGCGCACGCTCGGCGGCGAGCCCCTCGCGGAGCACGGGCCACGTGGTGGGGGTCGCGCCCGGCCAGGCGACGGGACGCGCGGCGCACCCACTGCCCAGGAGCGCCGTCGATCCGAGGAACGCGCACGTGGCGCCCCGGCGCGCCCAGCCCCGCGCCCTCACCGCGTCACTCCGCGGGGACCAGGACGAACGCGTAGCCGCGGCCTCGCTCGAGGCCCAGCACGAGGACCCCGGTCGCACGGCCCGTCGCGATGCGGCCCACGCCCACCGCCATCGCGACGGCGCCGAGGCCGTCGCTCTCCCCCACCGCCTCCGAGCACACGTGCCGGGGCGCTCCGGCCCACGCGGACGCATCGAGCATCGCCCCCGACCCGCCGTTGCCGCGCGAGAGGATGACCTCCGGCCTCGCTCCCCGCGGCGCATCGACCACCTGGAGCCCGCCCGCGGCCCCGCGCCACTCGATGGACTGCGCGATGCGCGCGACGGGACGGGCACCGCGGCGCGCGGCCTCGGCTGCGCTCTCCACGACCACGGCGGCCGCGAGATCGCTCCGCACCGCTCCCGTCTGCGAGGGGGCGTGCGCGAAGAGCGCCGCGAGGATGCGGTCGACGATGTCGCTCTTCGGTTCGACGGCGCCCGCGACGACGCGCGACGCCTCGCCGGCGCGCACGAGCTGCACGGCCTGCGCGACCGCACTCTCGCCGCTGGTCGCCAGATCCGCCGTCGCGAAGGCAGGACCACGGAGGCCGAGGTAGATCGAGACGTGCCCGACCGGCGAGCTCGGGACGAGGTTGGGGAACTCGACGGGGCTGGCCGAGCGGGGGCCCTTCTCGAAGATGCGGTGCATGAAGGCGGCCGATCCGTCGACGTTGCCGTAGGCGCTGCCGAGGACGAGCCCCGTGTCGTCGGGGGATGCCTTCGCTCCGGCGAGTGCCTCTCGCACGGCGACGGACGCGAGCGCGGCGGCGCGATCGAGGCGGCGCGACCGCGCAGGATCGAGGTACGCGTCGGGGTCGACGGGGCTCTCGCGGTCCCAGCGGCGCTCGACGACCTCCGCGCACGCCTCCGTGCCGAGGAGACCGCACGGACCGTAGATGCTGGCCGCCGTGACGACCGGGAGATCGGCAGACGCAGGCGTGGAGACACCGCCGGAGGTCCGCGTGGCATCGGCGAAGACGAGCACCGTGTCCATGCCGCCGAAGCCGAACGCGTTCGAGACCGCTGCCCGCACGCGGGGCACTTTGCGGCCTGCATGCGCCACGTGGACGAGCGGGAGGGCGGGATCCGGCTCGTCGAGGCTCGCCGTCGGCACGAGCGTCCGGCGCTGCACGACCAGCGCGGCGATGCCCGCCTCGATGGCTCCTGCGGCGCCGAGGGCGTGCCCGATCTGGGCCTTGCTGCTCGACACGGGGACGCGCGCCGCCTCGGGCCCGAGGGCGCGCGCGATCGCAGCCGCCTCGGTCGAGTCGTTGAGGGGCGTGCCGGTGCCGTGCGCGTCGACGTAGTCGACGTCGGCCGCGGTGAGCCCGGCGCGGTCGACCGCGCGCACGATCAGCGACGCGATCGTCACGCCGTCCGGTGCGGGGTTCGTGATGTGGTGCGCCTCGGAGCCGACCGCCCAGCCCGCGAGCTCCACGATGGGCGTCGCGCCGCGCGCCTTCGCCGTCTCCTCGCGCTCGAGCACGAGGAAGCCCGCTCCCTCGCCCAGGCTCGTCCCGCGACGGCGACGATCGAACGGACGGCACGGCTCGGCGTCGATCGCCGCGAGCGCGTTGAACCCCGAGAGCGTGAGGCGACAGAGCCCGTCCGCGCCGCCTGCGACGACGGCATCGAGCTCCCCCGCCAGGAGCCACCCGGCCGCGACGACGAGCGCGTTGGCGCCGCTCGAGCAGGCGCTCGACAGCGTCCGGATGCGCGCGAAGGGGCCGAGCTTCTCGTCGAGCCGGTCGCCCGTCGCCGTGAGCGGATGGGAGAGCATGGCCGCGAGCGTCTCGCGGCACGACGGCTCCGCGTGCAGCCGGGCCAGGAGCTGCTCGGTCTCGAACATCCCGCCGGTCGTCCCGCCCACGACGAGGCCCACCCGCAGCGCGTGCACGTCGACCCCCGCGCCCCGCATGGCCTCCTCGGCCGCGGACGAGGCCATGAGCGCGGAGCGTGACCACCCGGGACCCGGCGTGGGCACGCCCTCCACCTCCGCCGCGATCCCCACGCGCTGCGCGCTCGCGTCGAAGAGGCGAAGGGGCCCGATCGCGCGATCGCCCCGGACCAGGCGAGACCACGTCGCCTCGACGCCGGTCCCGAGCGGCGTCACGAGCCCCAGACCGGTGACCCAGACTCTCGAGCTCACCCCGCCCGTACCTTGGCCACGTGGTCGGCGATCGTCCGCACGCTCCGGAAGATCGCCCTCGCCTCGTCCCCCTCCGGAATGCGCACGCCGAGCTTCTCTTCGATGCTCATCGCCAGCTGCAGGGCGTCGAGTGAGTCGAGCCCCAACCCGCCGCCGAAGAGCGGGGCGTCGTCCTCGATGCTCTCGGGGGTGCGGCCCTTGAGATGGAGCTCCGACACGATGAGTCGTTTGAGCTCGGCTCGGAGCGGGGCGGCGTCCATGGATGAGTGGCTCGCGTTTAGCACATGCAGGCCTGGGGCCGGGCTCTCCCGCTCAGACGCCGACGAGCTCCCAGGGCTCGAACGAGGCGTCCTCGTGCGAGCGCGCGGGCTGGGGTCGCGACGCGGGCTGGACGGGCACACTGCGCAGCTGCTGCTCGATCCGTTCCTCGAGAACCCGCACCCGATCGTCGATCTCCGGCCCCGTCGCCGCCTGGGCCACCCAGAGCGCCGCCCCCCACGAAATCACGGCGAGCGCCACGCGCGGCCACCGGGCTCGAGCGGGTTTGCGCCCCATCATGAATGAGTCTAAGACCGGGCGGCGGGGGCGCCACCGTGGCACGACGCCACGAGACGCGTTTCCGCGCCACCCCACTCCAGGGGTCCCTCGAGAGGCCAGGCCACCATGGGTACGCTGGTCAGCTACGTCACCGAGAAAGGGGTCGCGCTCCTCACGCTGACCGACCCGCCGGTGAACGCCTACTCGTACGAGATGTTCAAGGAGCTCGACGCGGGCATCCTCGAGGCGCGCTTCGACGACGACGTGCACGCCGTCGTCGTCACGGGCCACGGCGACAAGTACTTCTGCGCCGGCGCGAACATCAACATGCTCAAGGAGGCCGACGAGACCTTCAAGTACTACTTCTGCCTCCATGCCAACGAGACGCTCCTCCGTCTCGAGAACACGCCGAAGCTCGTCATCGCCGCCATCAACGGCCACTGCGTGGGCGGTGGGCTGGAGGTGGCCCTCGCGTGCGATCTCCGGATCGCGCGGGCGGGCGGCTTCCAGATCGGCTTTCCCGAGGTGGGTCTCGGCGTCCTCCCGGGTACCGGGGGGACCCAGCGCCTCACGCGACTGGTCGGCAAGGCGCGTGCGATCGAGCTGATCGTCGAGGGGCAGAACCTGCCGGTGAGCGAGGCGCACGAAGCGGGGCTCGTGCACAAGGTCTGGACGGCCGACACCCACGACGCATTCCTCCGCCAGGTGCTCGACTACGCGCGCGAGTTCTGCCCGCCGGGCAAGGCGTCGATGGCCATCGGCCACGTGAAGCGCGCCGTGCAGAGCGGCGGCGAGATGTCCCTCGAGCAGGGCCTCGCCCTCGAGCGCGAGCTCCAGCAGCAGCTCTTCCGCTCGCATGACGCGAAGGAAGGCCTGGTCGCGTACACGCAGAAACGCAAGCCGGCCTTCAAGGGGCGGTAGAATCCCCGCCCCGATGCCATCGTCGCTCGAGTCCGCCCTCACCATTCCCGCACACGCCCTCGCGGCGACGACGCTCGATCCCACCGCCCTCGGAGCGCTCCCTCCGGACGTCCTCTCCGACGCGTCGTACGGGAGCCGCTACGACGTGGGGAACGTGCTCGGCGAGGGCGGCATGGGCGTCGTCCGGTCGTGCGTCGACCGCCGCATCGGGCGCGAGATCGCCGTCAAGAGCGTGAAGCCCGGGCGCGGCTCGCAGGGCGACTCGGGGGTCCGCTTCCTCCGCGAGGCGTGCGTCCAGGGGCAGCTCGAGCACCCGGCCATCGTGCCGGTCTACGACCTCGGGCGCGACCCGGACGGCATCCTCTACTTCACGATGAAGCGCATCCGCGGGATGACCTTCGAGCGCATCGTCGACGCGCTCCGCATGGGCGAGGAAGACGCCGCGCGGCAGTTCACGCGGCGCAAGCTCCTCGGTGCGTTCGCGAGCGTCTGCCACGCGATCGACTTCGCGCACGTGCGCGGGGTCGTGCACCGCGACGTCAAGCCGGGCAACGTCATGCTGGGCGACTTCGGGGAGGTCTACGTCCTCGACTGGGGCCTCGCGAAGGTCGTCGGCGCGCCCGACCCACGCCTGCCGAGCGGCCCTCCCCTGTCGAGTGGAAGCGACCCTGGAGGCAAGACCGTCGGCGGCGCGACCATGGGAACGCCGGGGTACATGTCGCCCGAGCAGGCGCGCGGCGAGACCATCGATCTGCGCGCCGACGTCTACGCGCTCGGGGCCATCCTCTTCGAGGTCCTGGCGCTCGATCCGCTCCACAAGCACGCGACGTCGAAGATCGCGATCGACTCGACGCTCGCCGGGATCGACGCCCGCCCCAGCGTCCGTGCTCCCCACCTCGACGTCCCCCCGGAGCTCGACGCCGTGTGCGTGAAGGCGACCTCGCTCGACCCGGCGGAGCGCTACGCGAGCGCGCGCGAGCTCGTCGACGACGTGGAGCGCTACCTCGACGGCGACAGGGACCTCGCCCGCCGGCGCGATCTCTCGCGCGAGCACGCGACCCAGGCCGCGGACCTGGCGACCCGGGCCCTCGCCGGCGGCCCGGACGCCGCGAGCCTGCGCTCCCGCGCCCTGCACGAGGTGGGGCGCGCGATCTCGCTCGATCCGAACAACACCGAGGCGGCTCGCACCCTCATGCGGCTCATGACGAGCCCCCCGCGCGAGATGCCGCCCGAGGCGCGCCAGGCCTACGCCCGCGAGACGCGCAACTCGATGCGCCAGGGCGCGTTCATCGCCGGCATGGCCTACCTCACGTGGTTCGCGTACCTGCCCCTCATGTTCTGGATGGGGGTGCGCAGCTGGCCCGCGCTCCTCGTCGCGAGCGGCGCCTGGCTCGTCGCCGCGGGCCTCGCGTTCCGCTCGTGGCGCAAGCCCCCGCGCGACGGCAGGCCCTCCACCCCCCTCTGGGTGGCCGGCGTCGTCGCCGTCTCCTTCACGTACACGCTGTTCGGGCCGTACGTCGTCGTGCCGGCCCTCGCCGCCATGGGCTCGATGCTTCTGCACGTGGCGCCCGCGCGCGGCCACCGGATCCCGGTGGTCGTCGCGAACTGCCTCGCCGTCGTCGTGCCGGCCGCCCTCCAGCTCGCGGGCATCGTCCCGCCGTCCTACGTCTTCGAGGGGGGGACCATCCACATCATGCCGATGATGCTCGACTTCCCCGCCCTGCCGACCAACGTCTTCCTCCTCGCCGCCTGCGTCGGCCTGGTCGTCACGGCGTCCTTCATCCTCGCGCGCTTCCGCAACACGATCACGCGCGTCGAAGAGAAGCTCCACGTGCAAGCCTGGCAGCTCCAGCAGCTCGTCCCGGAGGAGGCCCGGCGCCAGAGCGTCCCGGCCCCTGCCGAGAGCATGGCGCGGCTTCAGCCCGAGCGAGCGAAGAGCCGCGCGTAGTGCTCGGCGATCGCCTCGCCGCCGAGCTGCGAGAAGAACGTCGAGTACGCCATCCAGATGGCGAGCCCGTTCATGTCCCGGAACATGGGCGGCAGGAAGCGCGGCGGCTTCACGACGCCGTCGGTCACGCGGCGCGCGAGCACCGGCACGTCCTCGTGCGCGACCTTGCCGACGAAGAGGAACGGCACGAGGTCGACGCGGTCGTGCTGGATGGCGCTCCGGATGAACGCGTAGTTGAGGACGATGCCCTTGCAGTAGCAGGCGTCCTTCGTGAAGGGCGCGCCGCCCTCGAGCACGCCGCCGCGGAAGACGCGGCGCGTGTTGTGGAAGCACTCGTCCTCCTCGTAGCCCTCGGTGCGAAACCACTCGAAGACGTCGAGGAACGAGGCGCCGTCCTCGGCCTTGTCGACGGCCAGCACGCGGTCGTTGAGGCGCCGCGCGCGACGCGGATACGTGCGGAACGTGAACATCTCGAGGAGCGCGGCGAGCCCCTCCTGGACGGCGGTCGTGCGCGGCGGGCCCTTGGCGAGCCACTTCGCGACGGGCTGCGCCTGCCCGTTCAGCGACGTCGCGACGTGCACCCAGCCCTCGTGCACCTCGAGGACGTCGATGTCGCGGGGGCTGAACTTCGCGCCCGTGCGCACCTTGACGTAGTCGCTGCCCGCCGATGCGTCCGCGAGGATGCCGTCGTCCGCCTCGACCCGCACCGTCGTCTCCTCGAAGTACGCCGCCAGGCGCTCGCCGAGCTGGCGGGCCGCCTCCTTCGCGTCGATGTTCCGCGCATACGTGGCGGACCCGGCGCGTGTGGCGTACGACCACTCGTCGACGTTCGTGAGGATGCCGTAGAGGAGCTGCCCGAGGTCGCGCACGGTCGATCGCCCGTCGGGGAACTTGTCCTTCGGCGACCCGTAGAGCTTGCGCGACCACGCGTAGAAGCCCGGCGTGCCGCGCGTCGCGAGCATGCGGACGACGTCCCGGTACTCGAGGGCCGTCGTCATCATGATGTGCCCGATCGCGTCGTCCTCGCCGAGCTGGTGGTCGATGTCGCGCGCAATCTGCTCGAACTCGCCGAGCTTCTCCTTCGGCGTGAAACCGAGGTCGATCTTCTCGTACGCGGAGGCATCGACCTTCGGCAGCTCCCTCTGCCTGGACTTGAGGAAGGTGTGCTCGACCTCGTCGTCCCAGCGGAGCGACTGCAGGACCCGGATCGGCCGCTGCGCCTCGACGATGCGCCCGGCGAGCTCCGCGACGACCTCCTTGTAGCTACGCCACGGCCCGGCCGCGGGCGGCGCGGGGATCGAGGGCGTCACCGAAGACGCCGGCGAGGGTTCCTCTTCGACGTCCTTTGCCGGGATCTCCCCTTCCTTCGGCGGGATCTCCCCGTCCTTGGGCTGGGCGCGCGTGCGTTCGGCCATGCGTGCTCTGGAATTGTACGGCATTTTTGCGCCTGGCCGCGAATCCCCGGCCTGGTAGAACGTCGCGACCATGCGCCGGTGGGTCCCCGTCCCGACGCTCCTCGTCGTGCTGCTCGGCAACGCGCCGGCGTGCACCGAGGGCCCACGGGCGGGCGAGGCGTCGTCCCATCCCGAGGCGGTCCTCGTCGACGTGCTGCACGAGGGCCGCGTGGGGGCGTACTGCGCCGGGGCGCTCATCGCGCCGCAGGTGGTCCTGACGGCGGGGCACTGCGTGAAGGGGCTCGAGGGCTTCCAGCCCGACGGCTGGCGCGTGACCCTGCCCTACGTCGACGGCGGCGCCGCGGCGAGCGAGCCGCCGACGCCGGCGACGTACGAGGCGACGGGCTCGGCGACGTACGACTGGGAGGCCACGAAGGGGACGGTCGATCCGGGCCGCCACGACGTGGGGCTCGTCTTCCTCGATCGCGCAGTGCGCCTTCCCGAAGGCCGCTGCCCGGTGCTCGCGACCCGCCCGCTGCAAGACGACACGGCCGTGGTCCACGTGGGGCGCCTCCACGACGGGCGGCCTTCCACGACCTCGCTCTACGTCGGCGATCCCGTCCCCGTCCGCGACGGCGCGCTCGCGGGATTCCCGTTCGACTACGACGCCGAGGCGGTCATCGCCGCCGGCGACTCGGGCGGACCCGTCGAGGAAGCGACGGCGGGGGTGCACCGGATCGTCGCGGTGGTGTCGGGGTCAGCGCCCGGGCACAACGAGGTGCTCGCGCGGGTGGACCTCGTGAGCGGGTGGATCGGCGAGCAGGTGCGCCTCCACGGCGGAGGGTGCTCCTAGGCAGCTCGCGCGGGCTCGCGGCAGCTCGAAGGCAGCTCGCGCGGGCTCGCGGCAGCTCGCGCGCGGCCGCTCCTTGCCCCGATGGGGGCGCGCGACGGAACTACCCGACCGCGGCGACCACGCGCTCGAGGATGTCCACGTCCTTCACGCCCTCGGCCTCGGCGCGGTAGCTGAGGACGAGGCGGTGGCGCAGCACCGGGGCGACGAGTGCCCGCACGTCGTCGACGTCGGCCGCTGCCTCGCCATGAAGCGCGGCCCGGGCCTTTGCGGCGAGCACCAGCGCCTGCGACCCGCGCGGCCCCGCGCCGAAGCGTACGAGCTCCTTCACCTCGCGCGGAGCGCGTGGATCGTGGGGGCGCGTGGCCCGACCCAGGTTCACCGCGAGCTCGACGGCGGCATCGGTGACCGGGATGCGCGGGACGAGCGCCTGGAGCGCACGCACCTCGTCGACTCCGAGCACGCGCGTCACGCTCGCCGCCTGCACGCCCGTCGTACGCCGGGCGATCTCGCGCTCCTCGTCCTCGCTCGGGTAGTCGACGTGCACCTCGAGGAGGAACCGGTCGAGCTGCGCCTCGGGCAACGGGTAGGTCCCCTCTTGCTCGATGGGGTTGCGCGTGGCGAACACCTGGAACGGATCGGGCAGATCGTGCGTCTGCGTACCCACCGTCACGCGCCGCTCCTGCATCGCCTGGAGGAGCGCGGCCTGCGTCTTCGGCGGGGTGCGGTTGACCTCGTCCGCGAGAACGAGGTTGTGGAAGATGGGACCGGGGAGAAACCGCACCGAGCGGCGCCCGCCGTCGTCTTGAAGAACGTCGGTGCCGGTGATGTCCGCCGGCAGGAGATCGGGCGTGAACTGGACGCGGCCGAAGGAGAGGGCGAGCGCCTCGGAGAGCGAGGCGACGAGGAGCGTCTTGGCGAGGCCCGGTACGCCGACGAGGAGCGCGTGCCCGCGCGCGAGGAGCGCCACGAGCATCAGCTCGATCACGGCCTCCTGCCCGACGACTCGCACGGCCACCGCGGACCGGAGCTTCTTGCTGGAGGCCTGCGCGAGCTCGAGGAGCTGGACGTCGCCGGGGGCGGCCGCAGGCGTGGGGGCCGCAGGCGTGGGGGCGGCCGCAGGCGTGGGGGCTGACGGATCGTTCGCGCTGGCGGCCGACATGCTGGGAAAGGCGTTCGTCGCACGCGGGGCGCGCCCTGTCAAAGTCTGCTAGACCCGCGCTGCTTTGCCCGCGTCTGCCCCTTCTTCTTCGACCACGTTTCCCCCCCCTTCCTCTTCGACCGCGGCCGGCCCCGCGACCGCCCCCGCCTCCTCCGAGACGATCGAGCGTCCCGCCCCCGGCATCGCGCAGGGACGATGGGAGGCGCCCACGTGGGCGTTCTGGCTCGCGGCGATCGCCGCGGTCCTGGGCGGGCTCGCGTGGCTCGCCGTGGCGCTGCGCACGCGCCGGGCATCGCGATGAGCGCAAGCAAGGGCGCGAGCGCCATCCGCCGCGTGCTCGTGGCAATGCTGCTCGCGGTCGGCGTCTACGGCGGCTTCGCAGTCTGGAGCGGCCTGGGGAAGATGGGGGCGGAGCTCGCACGCTTCCACTGGTGGGCCTTCGGCGCGGCCTGCAGCCTGGCCTTCGGCAACTACCTCGTCCGCTGGCTCAAGTGGGAGTTCTACCTGGCCCGCCTCTCCATCCGCGGCGTCGGCCGGGCCGACAGCCTGCTCACGTTTCTGAGCGGCTTCGTGCTGACGGTCACGCCGGGCAAGGTGGGCGAGGTGTTCAAGTCGGTCGTGCTCCAGCAGACGCACGGGGTGCCCGTGGCACGCACGGCACCGATCGTCGTGGCAGAGCGCGTGACCGACGTGATCGGCGTCGTCGCGCTCATCGTCTTCGGCTCGCTGGGCTTCTCGGGAGGTCTCCTCTGGGCAGGCCTCGGCGCGACCGCCGTCCTCGTCCTCCTCGTCGTCGTGTCGAACCGCTCGCTGTCCATCGCGCTCATCCGCCTCGTCGAGCGCTTGCCGGGGCCGTTCCGCCGCATCGGCCCCAAGCTCCACGAGGCCTACGACAGCCTGGCCACCCTCGTGAAGCCCGCCAACCTCCTCGTTCCGACGCTCCTCTCGATCGGCGCGTGGTCGCTCGAGTGCACGGCCCTCTGGGTCATCCTCAAGGGCTTCGAACAGGAGACGGGCTTCGGCCTGGCGACCTTCTTCTACGCGACGAGCACCCTCGCCGGCGCACTCGTCCCGGTGCCCGGTGGCCTGGGCGTCACGGAGACCAGCCTCCAGGGGCAGCTCCAGGAGCTCGGCCACGTCGCGGCCACGACCGCGACCGCGGCGATGATCCTCGTCCGCTTCGCCACCCTATGGTTCGCGGTCGTCGTGGGGTTCGTCTCGCTCTCCATCCTCAAGCGCAGACACCCCGGTCTGCTCGCCGGTGCCCCGGTCGGGAAGGGTACGGCCGAGCCCAGCGCGGCCGAGTGAAGCCGAGCGAAACCGAGTGGAACCGAGTGGAACCGAGGGCGGGAGCGGTGCCGAACGGGGAACGCCCTCGAGGAACGGGTACGATGGAGCGCATGAAGGAGGACGACGACGCCGAGTGGGTCGAGCTCCTGCGCGTGCACGACCGGTTCGAGGCGGAGATCACGGTGAGGATGCTCGAGGACCACGAGGTCCCCGTGCGCACGTACGGCGGCGCGACGACGGCGCTTCCGACCATCGGGATGACCGACGTGCGCATCCTCGTACCGCAGGAAGACCTCGAGCGCGCCGGCGAGGTGCTGGCTGCGATGCGCGGGGGCCTTTCCCAGGTGCACCCCTTCCGCGACGCGCCCGAAGAACCGTACGAGCCCCCCGTGCGCAAGCACCGGACGCGCCACTTCGTCTGGGCCATGGTCGCCCTCACCGTCGGCTACGCAGTCATCGCGCTGCTCCGCCAGTAGCCGCTGTGCGCGCACCCGCGGGCGTCCGGGCCCCCCCGCGCTCTCCCGTTCCGCCGCCTCCCCCTGTCCACGGACAGGCGAAAATCGTCCCAGGACACCCCGGAGTGCCGGCAGCCCCCTCCGGCCCATCCGGGCGGGGTACCCTTTCGTGCGCGCCCTGGGGGCCCCGATCTTTGTCTTGCTAATGATCGGGGCTGATTTCGAGCCCACGGCCGTGGGGAGCCCCTTGCCGGCGGCGCCGTCACGAGTGCCCCGGCGCCGCCCGCGTATCGACAGGGCGGCTGGGCACGCGACGTGCTGAAGGCGCCTTCCATGAACGAGATCGCGTTCGGGACGAAGCGGGCGTTTCACGGGTTTCTACGGGTGTCACGCAAGCTGCTGGCGGCTCATGGACTGACGGCGTCGCGCTTCGATCTGCTCTACGCCATCGCGCACGAGGCGCCGCCCGGCGCGCTGCCTTACGCCTTCCAGAGCGACATCCGGAAGCGACTCGGCGTGACCGCACCGGTGGTGAGTCGGATGACGCGCGCGCTCGAGCGCCTCGGCTGGCTGAAGCGCTCGGAGTGGTTCAACGACAAGCGGCAGCGGTTCATCGAGTTCACCACGGAGGGCTTCGCTGCGTGGAAGGTCGCGCAGCGCGTGGTGCTCCGCAGCATCCTGCGGCTCGTCTATCCGGCGATCTGTTTCGGAAGGGAACGTGATCCGGGAGTCCGGCTGATCACGATGGACCGGCTGGAGGGGTACCTGCGCGGGTTGCGGGGCCACTTCGGAGATCGAGCGATGCTCTACTTCCCGTGGGGGCACCCGGATGATTGACCCCTGCCCCCCGGCCCCTGGCCCCTGGCCCCTGGCCCCTGGCCCCTGGCTCCTGGCTCCTGGCTCCTGGCTCCTGGCTCTGGCTCTGGCCCCCAGGCCCCAGCCCGAACGCTAGGCGTGCGCTCGTTCTCGCAGAGCCGCCAAGAGCCGATCGAAGTCGGCGGGCGGTTCGGCGACGTATCGCTCCGTTGCGCCGCTGGTGGGGTGGACGAACCCGAGGACGCGCGCGTGGAGTGCCTGGTGGCCGAGGCGATCGGCCTCGGCGCGGAGAAGGGGGTCGCGCGGCGGCTTGCCGTAGAGCGGATCGCCGAGGACGGGGGTGCCGCTCTCGGCGAGGTGGACGCGGATCTGGTGGGTGCGACCGGTTTCGAGGGTGCACTCGACGAGGGTCGCAGCTCCCAGAGCCTCGAGGACGCGCACGTGCGTGACGGCGCGGCGGCCGGTCGCGACGCGGGTCGTGAAGCGAAGGCGGTCGCGCGGATGGCGGCCGTGGAGCGTGGCGTGCGTCGCGTCCTTCGCCACGCCGGCGACGACGGCGCGATACGCGCGTTCGATCGTATGCGCCCGGAACTGAGCGACGAGGGCCTCGCGCGCCTGCGGCGTGCGCGCCACGACCATCACGCCGCTCGTACCCTTGTCGAGTCGGTGCACGATCCCGGGGCGCTCGTGCTCTTCTTCGCCGGCGGCGAAGTACCCGCGCGCGAGCAGTCCGTTCACGAGCGTGCCGGTCGCGTGCCCCTTCGCCGGATGCACGACGAGGCCTGCCGGCTTGTTCACGACGACGACGGCCTCGTCGACGTGCATCACCTCGAATGCGATCCCCTCCTCGGCCTTCGCCTCGGTCGTCGGGGGCGCCATCGGCTCGACCGCCACGGTCTCGCCTTCCTTCACGCGCCCGGACGCCTCGCGCGGGGCACCGTCCACCTTCACGCGCCCGGCGGCGATCCATCGCTGGAGCTCCGACCGCGAGACCCCCGTCTCCTCGGCGAGGAACCGGTCGAGGCGCGCGCCGCTCCGCGCGCGCGGGACGACGATCACCAAAGCTTCGACTTGATGTGCCCCTTGGCCTTGATGAGGATGTCGACGAGCGCCCGATCGTAGAAGTTGCGCGGGTAGAGCTCCGGGCTCACGCGGCGCTTGAAGAGCGCGCGCCCCTCCTCGATCTCTTCGGCGAGCGACTCGAAGAGGTTGTCGTTCTGGATGCCGCTCACGATCTTGTCCTCGTTGTAGAGCGACAAGTCGCTCGCGATGGCGCGGGCGAGACGGCGGGCGGCGTCCTCGGTCTCGATGAGGGGCATGGAAGCGATGATACGGCAGCCGACCGGGCGTCGTCGACCTTCGGGAACCGGTCTGGTAAGAGCGGAGGAAAGCCTCCCTCCCATGAATCACGGCACCCACGGCACCCCCCGTACCCTCTGCCAGGCGATCGAAGACGCGGCCAAGGCCGACGCCACACGCGGCTACCGGTTCTTCCCCGAGACGGGGATACCCGGCTACCTCCCGCCCGGGACCGATCCGGCGTCCGCCGCCGAGGCGTCCTTCTCGTACACCGCGATCGAGCGCACGACCGCGCGCTTCGGCGGCGCGCTCCAGGCGCTCGGCCTGCGCAAGGGCGACCGGGTCGCGCTCATCCTGCCGAACAACGACGACTTCGTCCTCTGCTTCCTCGGCGCGATCCGGGCGGGCATCGTCCCGGTGCCGATCTACCCGCCGATGGCGCTCGGCGCGCTGCAGGCGTACCTCGACAACACGCGCCACATCGTCGCCAAGTGCGGCGCGCGCGCGCTCGTGACGACGTCGAAGATCAAGCGCCTGCTCGGCACAGTCCAGGCCGCGTGCCCCGCGCTCGAGCAGGTGGTCGCCATCGAGGGGATCCGCGAGTCGACCGAGCCGCTCAAGGCCGAGAAGATCACGCTCGAGGACGTGGCGTTCCTCCAGTTCACGAGCGGCTCCACGTCTCGGCCCAAGGGGGTGACGCTCACGCACGGCAACCTCGCCGCGAACATCAAGTGCATCATGGAGGACGGCCTGCGGATGGTGCCCGAGGACGTCGCCGTCTCGTGGCTGCCGCTCTACCACGACATGGGGCTCATCGGCTTCGTGCTGGCGCCCATCTACCACAACGTCCCGGTGCACTTTCTGCCGGCGATGGCGTTCCTCAAGCGCCCCGTCACCTGGCTCCAGGCGTTCACGCGCGTCTCGGGCTCCACGGCCTACGCGCCCAACTTCGCGTATGCGCTCTGCGTGAAGCGCATCAAGCCCGCCGACCTCGAGGGGCTCGATCTCTCGCGCTGGCGCGTCGCCGGCTGCGGCGCCGAGCCGATCCGCCCCGAGACGCTCGAGGCGTTCGCCGACACGTTCGCGAAGATCGGCTTCAAGAAGGAAGCGCTCCTGCCGTCGTACGGGATGGCCGAGTCCTCGCTCGCGATCTCGTTCACCGAGCTCCACGAGGGGATGAAGACGCTGAGCGTCCACGGGCCCGACCTCTGGGCGACCGGCAAGGTGCGCGTCGTGCCCGAGGCGGACGACGACGCCGTGCGCCTCGTGTCGTGCGGCAAGGCGTTCCCGCTCCACCAGGTGCAGGTGTTCGCCGCCGACGACGCGGCGAGCGCGAGCCCGCTCCCCGAGGACACGGTCGGCGAGATGCGCATCCAGGGGCCGAGCGTGATGCGCGGCTACTGGGAGGACGCGGAGCGCACGCGCGAGGCGTTCGCGGGCGGCTTTCTCAAGACGGGCGATCTCGGGTTCATCCACGAGGGGCACGTCTTCATCTGCGGGCGCAGCAAGGAGGTCGTCATCGTCAACGGCCGCAACTACTACCCGCAGGACATGGAGTGGGAGGCGAGCAAGGTCCCGGGCGTCCGCAAGGGCAACGTCGTCGCGTTCGGCGCGAAGGACCCGAGCGGCGTCGAACGCGACCGCGAGCGGGTCATCGTGGCGTTCGAGGTGCAGGACGCCGAGCGCCTGGGCCACGCGTCGGCGCTCGTCGGCGAGGTGCGCAAGGCGGTGCAGGAGGGGATGGGCCTCACGCTCGACGACGCCGTGGCGCTGCCGCCGGGCGCACTGCCGAAGACGTCGAGCGGCAAGCTCCAGCGCGCCAAGACACGGGAGCTCTACGAGACCGGCGAGCTGATGGGGCGCACGGCGAACCGCGACGTCAACAAGCTCGACCTCGTGAAGCAGGCCGCGCAAAGCCAGCTCAGCTACTTCAAGCTCGCCGTCCTCGGCGGACGCAAGAAGAAGGAGTGAAGGGGAGGCCTCCCACGAGGGGGCCCTTCCATGAAGGGGAGCCCCTCCCACTTGGAGGGGCTTGCACCTTAGAACGATTCTAGTTAGGTTCTCCGCACGATGAAGGCGGAGACGCCGCGAACGAGCGCGATGCTGCGCGATCTCAAGCGGGCGGGGCTCAAGATGACGCCCCAGCGGCTCGCGATCGTGCGCCTCTTCGCCGAGGACGACGAGCACCCGACCGCGCAGGACCTGTTCGAGCGCCTGCGGGCGGCGTTCCCGACGATGAGCTTCGCGACGGTCTACAACACGCTCGACGCGCTCGCGAAGGCCGGACTCGCGGGCATCGTGCGCCTGCCGGGCAAGCGCGGCGACGCAGCACGGTTCGACCCGAACACCGAGCCGCACCACCACGCCGTGTGCGACGCCTGCGGCGCCGTCCTCGACATCGCGGCCGGCACGCTCGCCCCCACGCCGGGCGCCGTGAAGAAGCTCCGGCGGACCGCTCCCGGCTTCCACGTCCACGCGGTCGAGCGCATCTACCGTGGCCTCTGCGGCAGGTGCACGGCCAGCCGCTCGTAGCTCACGAACGTACGAAGGATACGAAGTACGAAGGAAAAAGGAGACCCACGTCATGTCCAAGCCCCTGAAGGACTCGAAGACCCACCAGAACCTGAAGGAAGCCTTCGCCGGCGAGTCGCAGGCGAACCGCCGCTACCTCTATTTCGCGAAGGTCGCGGACGTCGAGGGCTTCCCGGAGATCGCGGGCAACTTCAAGGAGACCGCGGACGGCGAGACCGGCCACGCGCACGGGCACCTCGACTACCTGAAGCAGGTGGGCGACCCGGCGACCGGCCTCCCCATCGGCAACACCGAGAAGAACCTCAAGGCGTCCGTCGCCGGCGAGACCTACGAGTACGAGACGATGTACCCCGGCATGGCGAAGACCGCGCGCGACGAGGGCTTCACCGACATCGCCGAGTGGTTCGAGACGCTCGCGAAGGCCGAGAAGAGCCACGCCGGCCGCTTCGCCAAGATGCTCGACGTCCTCAAGGCCTGAGCGAGGACCGTCGTTTCACCCACGAGAGTGGGGAAACAGGAAGATCAGAAGATCAGAAGGGGTGGGGGGTCTTCACGGGCGTACACGGGGTGAAGGCGGCGTGTACCTCGAGAGGGAATGACCAGGATTCTCTGCTTCCTGTTTTTCCGCTCTCCGTGCACGCCGCCGAACCGCGAGGGCTCCATGGGCGGCACCGGCGTTTCCCACCCCTGCACGCGATCGAAAGCCCCCCTCCCGCCTTCTGATCTTCTGATCTTCCTGTTTCCCCCTCTCCCTCTCGCTCTCCCTCTCCCTTCTCCCCTCCCGTTCCCTCCCCCCCCCTTCATGTCCAAGATCGCGCTCGTTCCCCCTGTGCCGCCGGCGACGGATCCGAACGATCCTCGCTACTGGGATGCGCGCGATCTCGAGCAGGAGATGCGGCGGTCGTTCGAGATCTGCCACGGCTGCCGCATGTGCGTGGGGTACTGCGGGACGTTCCCGGACGTCTTCGCGCGCGTCGACCGCGACATCGAGAAGAAGGGCGCGACCGGCGCCGAGCTCCTCGACGACGCGGCGTTCAAGACCGCGTCGGACCTCTGCTGGCAGTGCAAGCTCTGCTACGTGAAGTGCCCCTACACGAAGGACGAGGGGCACGAGTGGATGCTCGACCTCCCGCGTCTTCTGCTCCGCGACAAGGCGCAGCGCGCGAAGCGCAACGGCGTGACCCTCCAGGACCGCGTGCTCGGCGAGCCGCAGGCCCTCGGCAAGATGACCGCCGGCCCGATGGCGCGCGTCGCGAACCTCGTGAACGCCAACCGCCTCGTTCGCAAGACCATGTCCGCCGTGGCGGGCATCTCGGAGCACTTCCCGCTGCCACCGTACGGAGCGACGAGCTTCGCCGGCTGGCTGAAGCACCACGACCCGCTGCCCGAGGCCGGCACCCGCGGCACCGTCGCGCTCTTCGCGACGTGCCTCGCCGACTACAACTTCCCGCGCATCGCCGCGTGCGCCGTGCGCGTGCTCGAGAAGAACGGCTGGAGCGTCGTACGGCCCGAGCAGACCTGCTGCGGGATGCCCAACCTCGACGGCGGCGACGTCGACGCCGCGCGCGAGAAAGTGCGGCTCAACGTCGCCTCGCTGATCGGCGAGGTCGAGGCCGGGCGGCGCATCGTGAGCCTGCAGCCGACGTGCGGGTACATGGTCCGCAAGGAGTGGCCGGAGCTCCTGGGAGGCGCGGACGCCCGGCGCGTCGCCGAGGCGACCCTCGACGTGATGGAGCTCCTCGAGCAGCACCGCAAGGACAAGACGCTCGTGAAGGGCTTCGAGCGGGGCCTCGGCAAGGTCGCCTACCACGCCGCGTGCCACCTCCGCGCGCAGAAGATCGGCTTCCCCGCGGTGCGCGTGCTCAGCCTCCTGCCCGACACCGAGATCGACGTCGTCGAGCAGTGCTCGGCGGTCGACGGCACCTGGGGGATGAAGACGCAGTACTACGAGATGGGGAAGCGCTACGCGCAGAAGATGGTGCGCGGCATCGAGGCCGCCGAGCCGAAGCGGGTCGTGACCGACTGCGCCCTCTCGGCGCGGCGGATCCTGGGCGAGACGGGGCACGCCCCCCTCCACCCGGTCGAGGCGCTTGCGGAGGCCTACGGAATCGCGCCCGACGTAGGATGAGGGTGGCGCCCGGCCAGTCCCAGGGCGCAGGATGGGAACGCGAGGAGGACGGCATGAAGCCCATCGAACGCGGAGAGATCCTCGGCCTGGCGGAGTACGAGCAGGTCCGCGAGCGCTTCCGCGGGCGCGTCATCGAGGCCAAGAAGCGGCGGCGCGTCGTCGTCGGGCCGAAGGTCAGCGTCGTCTTCGAGAACCGCGACACCGTGCTCCTCCAGATCCAGGAGATGCTGCGCACCGAGCGGATCACGCGCGCGGACGCCGTGCAGCACGAGCTCGACACGTACAACGAGCTCCTCCCCGGGCAGAACGAGCTCTCGTGCACGCTCATGGTCGAAATAGCCGACAAGGCCGAGCGCGACGCGTTCCTCGCCGCCGCCAAGGGCCTCGAGAAGCACGTGTGGCTCGTCGCGGGGAGCCTGCGCATGGGTGCGCGCTCGATCGAGCGTGGGCTCGGTCTCGATGGCGTCGCCGACCGCACGACGGCCGTCCACTACCTCAAGTTCTCGGTGCCCGCGCGGCTCTCGGTGGCGCTTCACGGCGCCGCCGCCGGCGAGGCCACGATGACGCACCTCGAGCTCGCCATCGACCACCCCGCCTACGAGGCGCGCGCGCCGCTTCCCGCCGAGGCGATCCTCGAGGTCGGCCAGGATCTCGGCGCGTGACCGCGCCCTTCGTCCACGTCCACCGCGTCCGCTTCGACGAGGTCGACGCGGCCGGGATCGTCTACTTCGCGCGCTTCTTCACGTGGTGCCACGACGCCATGGAGGCCATGCTCTCCGGCCCCGACGGCCGCGGCTACGTGACGCTCATCACCCAGCGCCGCCTCGGCTTCCCCGCCGTCCACGTCGAGGCCGACTACGCCGCGCCCCTCCGCTTCGGCGAGGAGGTGCACGTCGCCGCCACCGTCGAGCGCCTCGGCACGAGCTCCATCGCCCTCCGCTTCGACCTCACGCGCGCCTCCGACGGCGACCACGTGGCCACGCTGAAGCACGTCGTCGTGCTCACGGACCTCGATGCGATGCGCGCGCGCCCCATCCCCGACGACGTCCGGGCCACCCTCGAGACCTGGAGCGGCTAGAGACGAGAGGAGGAAACAGGAAGATCAGAAGATCAGAAGGGAGAGAGGGTCTCGACGGGCTTGCACGGGGTCGAAGAACCTCCTGCACCTCGGGCCGGGTGAAGCGGCCCTTCAATCTCGTGCAGGCGTGTGAACACCCCTCTCTACCTTTTGATCTTCTGATCTTCCTGTTTCCCCTCTCCCCGTCAGGCGGGAGTCACCGTGGGCGCCGCGGGTGCCGCGTCGGGTGGGGGGGCACGGACGGCGAGCGTGGGGTCGATGCCGCGGGCCTTGAGGCGGCGGACGTAGAAGATCATCGCGATGCCGAAGGCGAAGAGGAGAAAGCAGCAGTGCTGGGCCGGCGTGAGGCCGAAGTAGCGCGTGTCGCCGCCCTCGCTGGCCGGGATGCGCAGGTAGTCCATCGCGAAGCGGACGGGCGCGTACGAGAGCGCCGTCACGATCATGTACGAGCCGAGCGGCACCTTCTTGTGCCAGGTCGCCGCGAAGGCCGCGCAGAGGATGACCGTGAAGAGGAACTCGAGGAAGCCGAGGTCGAACCGCGGCGCGTGCCCCTCGATGAACTGGATGAACCAGAGGTGGTGCGCGGTGCCGTCGCCGGTGTACGCGCCCGTCGTGGGGTCGACCGAGAAGTGCATCGGCCAGGCAACGGCGAGGAGCGAGTCGGCCGCGGCGCGCGCGCCCGGGTGATCGTGGACCGAGGCGCACCCCGCGCGCCCGAACATCCAGCCGAGCGGCAGGCACGAGAGCACCAGATCGGCGAAGGGCAGGAGCGGCGCGGGCGTGGGCCGGATGCGCAGGCGCCCGTTGTCGATGAAGAGGTACTTCCAGAGGACGATGCCGACGGCCGCGCCGATGAAGCCCCCGAAGGAGCTCAGGCCCGCCCAGAGCTGCAGCACGTACGGGAGCTCGATGTACGGGAACACGCCCGTCACGTGCCCGAACGGGTTCTTGAGCACCTCGTCCCAGTGGTAGAAGAGCGAGTCGAGGACGTGCGAGAGCACGAAGGCGCTCACCAGCATCCAGGTGACGAAGGAGTTGAGCTTCGCGACGTCCCACCCGAGCCGGCGCGCGCGCCGCGTCGTCATCGCCGTGCCGAGGAGCACCCCGGTCGCGACGAGAACACCGAACGGGTGCAGGGGAAGCGGCCCGATGTGGCCGTCGGGGATGTAAATGTACGGGACCATGAAGCGCGCGACAGACGTCTATCGCATTCCGCCCTTCTGCGCACGGATGGATGGCGGGTGCGCGGGCGACGCCGACGCTGCGGGCGCCGCGTCCGGCTTGCGAGGGCCGACGACGTCGACGATGTCCACCTCGCCTGCTTCGGAGCCCATGCGAACCGACACGGCCCAGCCGTCGCACGCCCGGGAGATGACCTCCTCCGCGCCCTTCTCGCGCGCACACCGCGACGCCGGCACGGTCGCCTCGAGGGCGCCGGACAGCAGATCGGCGATCGTCGTGCGGGCCAGCGCGCGATCGGTGGGGTCGTTGGGATCCAGGACGCGCGTCTCGATGGCCTCCGTCCAGAGCACGAACAGGTCCGCCCCCGAGAGTGTTCCCTGGACGACGCGCCCCCGGTCGAGAACGAGCTGGAGGGACGCCTCGAGCTCCCTGGCCTGCGAGCCGTCGGGCGTGGGGAGCACGAAGTAGAGGCGATCGACGTGCCGCGACGAGAGGGCGGCGCCCCAGGTGACGGGCACGTCGCCCTGGAGGGCGGCGGCGAGCGTGGCAGGCGGGGCCTCGAGGCGCGCTCCCCACGTCGCAGGGTCGAGGAGAGCGGCCAGGGCGGCGAGGAGGACGTCGCTCACGCGCTTTCGCCGGGCCGCCTGGATGTCGAGGGTGGCCGCGGTGCGACGCGCGTCGGCGAGGAGGGTGAGCGTCTCGACGTCCGCCTGGTGCTCGTCGAAGAGGACGAGGAGCGAGCGCGCGGCCTCGGCGTGGGGACCGTCGGGAAGGTCGACCATGTACTCGCGGGCCCGCGAGCGCGAGACCTTCGCCACCTCGAACCAGGCGGCTTCCTCGGCGTCGAACACCGTGCGGACCTCGCCCACCCATGCCCCCTCGGGATGCCGCCGCAGGTACCGCTGGGCCGCCGCCAGGCGGCTCCCCTCCTGCGCCGCCTCGCGAAAGGCGCGGTAGTCGCGCAGATCGCCCGGCGACGCGAGCATCTGCTGCGGCACGACGCACGCGAGGGGCGCGGCGACGAGGAGCACCAGGAGGACCCTCATGGCTCCCCCACGAGCACACCGGCTTCGGGGATCACGTGGCAGAAGTCGCACTCGCTCGGGATGGCTGGGTCGACGTCGCTGACGAACGACGCGTACGTCGAGCAGCTCGCCGCCTGGAGCGCGTCGAGGCACACGATCCCGTCGTGCTCGAGGGGGTAGCAGGTGGAAGGCCACGCGACGTCGCTGGGCTTCGACGGGTTGCAGGCGTTCGTGCAGGTCTGCGTCGTGATCCCGCACTGCGTGCACCGCTGGCAGTCCATCGCCTTGCGCTGCGCCGCGAAGGTGCTCTCGGCGAGCGCCGTCGCCTGATCGCCGCACGAGCCCACGTCGCCGACCGTGGGCCCCGCCCCGAAGACCAGCGCGAAGAACGCCACGAGCGCGAGATCGCGCGTACGCACGCGCCGCGTGGGAGCCCTCACGGCAGCGCCTCCCACGAGAGCCAGAGGCCCACCTGCGGGCTCAGGACGGGGTACGCCGGCGTCGCCACCTCGCGCGTCCCCGCGCCGTAGAACACGTCGCCCACGAGCTCCGCGACCACGCCGATGCCCGCGCGCGCGTACCAGATGCCGCCCGCGCCCCCTTCGAACCCGTACGTCGTGTCGGGCGTGAGCACGATGGGCACGCCCACGCGCCCGTAGACGCCCCACTGCGACCAGCGATGCAGCACCATGTACGCCGGCGTGAGGACCGCCTGCTGGATGCCCTCGAGGGCGAGGGACACACGCAGCACCGGGCCGTGCGCGAGGAACGTCGGATCGCCGAGGAGCATCCCCGCGCCCACGTCCGTGTAGACCGCGGTGCGCGAGAGCGACTCGGCCGAGGACCCGAGGATGGTCGCGAGGCGGTAGGGGTTGTTGAAGCGCAGGCCGTCGCCGACGAACGCCGTCGCCACGACGTCCACCCAGCCGCCCTTGGTGCCCCTCGGCGCGTGGTCGGCGTCCTGCGCGCGGGCCGTGGCAGGCGCCAGCACGGCGAGGGCGAGGACCGGCAGCGCGAGCGCACGCATCCGCGCGTTCGAGCCTACCACTCACTCACGAGCGGTCGACACGCACCTTGGGCTTGGCGCCGAGCAGGGCGAGCTGTCCGCACGCCGCCGCCACGTCGTCGCCGCGCCGCCGCCGGATGAAGCACGAGTAGCCGGCGTCGCAGAGGACGCGCTGGAACGCGAGGACGCCGCGCATCTCCGGCGGGCCGAGCGTGCTCGCCTCGATCGGGTTCATCGGGATGAGGTTCACCTTCACGGGCAGGCCGCGCAGCACGCGCACGAGCTTGCGGGCCTCGGCGACGTCGTCGTTCTTGCCCGCGACGAGCGTGTACTCGATCGTGATCCTCCGGCGCGGCGGCAGGGGGTAGGCCCGGAGGGCCTCCATGAGCCGGGCCAGCGGGTACTTCCTGTTGATGGGCATGAGGCGCGTGCGCGTCTCGTCGTCCGCGGCGTGGAGCGAGATGGCGAGCCCCACCTTGCCGCCGAAGTCCTCGCCGAGGCGCGCGATCTCCGGAACGAGGCCGCTGGTCGACACGCTGATGCGCCGGAGCGAGAGGCCGATGCCCTCGCCGTGCGTGAGCAGGCGCAGCGACCGCGCCGTGTTCTCGTAGTTCGCGAGCGGCTCGCCCATCCCCATGTAGACGACGTTGCTGAGGCGCTCGCCCTCGTCGAGGCGCGCCCGCCCCGCGAGCACCTGCGCGACGATCTCGTCGGCCCCGAGGTGGCGCTTGAGGCCCGCGACGCCGCTCGCGCAGAAGATGCACCCCATCGCGCACCCCACCTGCGTCGAGATGCACTGCGTGACCCGGATTGGCTCGAAGCCCCCCGCGGTCCCGCTCGCCCTCCGGGCCCCGCCCCGCGCGTCCTCGTCGTCTGCAGCGTCGTCCTCGTCGTCGTCGGCCGCCTCCATCGCGCCCTCGGACCCGGCGTCGACCGGCGCGGGGAGCTGCCCCTTCGGCCCCGTGACGCCCGGGATGAGCACCGTCTCGACGGTCGCCCCGTCCTTCATCCGCACGAGGAGCTTGCGCGTGTCGTCCGCGGCGCGCCGCTCGTCGGTCACTTCGATCGTTCGCGGCATCTCGAGCGCGTCGAGCTTCGCCCGGAGGGCCGCCGGCAGGTCGGTCATCTTCGCGGGCTCGAAGACGCTCCGGGCCTGGAGCCACCGGAACACCTGCCGGGCGTGGAAGGCCCTCCCGCCGAGCGGGGCGATGGCCTTCGTCCACTCCTCGGGGGTGCGCGCGAGCGGCGGGACGCTGTCGACCGGATCACTCATCCCGCTTGGCTTCCTCCCAGTAGCGGTCGAGCACCTCGAGCGGCAGGTGGGTCTCCCCTCCCCCGGCCTCGCCCCAGCCGCCGTGCTCGGCGCGCACGCGCTTCTCGACGTGCGCGAAGCGCCGCGTGAACTTGTCGATCGTCCTTCGCAGGGCCCCCTCGGCGTCGACCTTCGCGTGGCGCGCGAGGTTCACGAGCGCGAAGAGCACGTCGCCCATCTCGTCTTCCACCGCGTCCGCGTCGCCCGCCTCGATGGCCCGATCGAGCTCCCCGAGCTCCTCGGTCACCTTGGCGCGCGAGCCCCGCGCGTCTTCCCAGTCGAAGCCCACGCGCGACACCTTCTCGCCGATGCGCTGCGCGCGCGTGAGCCCCGGCATGCTGCGCGGCACGCCCCCGAGGATGCCGCGCTCGCCCTTCTCCTTGGCCTTGAGCTTCTCCCAGTTGCGGAGGACCTCGTCGGCGTCCTTGGCCGAGAGATCGCCGAAGACGTGCGGGTGGCGGTGGACGAGCTTGTCGACGATCCCCGAGACGACGTCGTCGATGGCGAAGCTCCCCTCGCGGCGCGCGAGCTCCGCCTGGAAGACCACCTGGAGGAGGAGATCTCCGAGCTCCTCGCGGAGCGCCTTGCGGTCGCCCCCGTCGATGGCGTCGATGACCTCGCAGGCCTCCTCGAGGGTGTACTTGCGGAGGGTCTCGAAGGTCTGCTCGCGGTCCCAGGGGCACCCGTCGGGGCCGAGCAGGCGCCGCATGACGCCGACCAGCCGCGCGAGGGTGGTCCCGTCCTGGAGGGAGAGGGCGGCAACGGGCCGAGGGAGGTTCTCGTCGAAGCGAGGCAGCGGATCGGACGCGGGCGCGGGCGCGGGCGCGGGCGCGGGCGCGGGCGCGGGCGCGGAAGGGAGCTTCGCTTCAGGCATCGGGGAAGGCAAGGTACAGTGGCGGCGGGGAATGTCGACTTCGTCCACGCCGCCGCCTCCGCCGTCGCTGCCCCCCGCGTCGATGAGCTTCGTGAGCCGCCCGGTGCGGCGCGGGCTGACCATCGCCTTCTTCGCCGGGGTCCTCGTCCTCGCCTACCTCCTGCGCGGGGTCCTCGTCCCGCTCCTCTTCGCGTTCCTGCTCGCCTACGCGCTCGATCCCTTCGTCGACTGGCTGGCCGAGCGCAGGGTCCCGCGCGGCATCGCCGCCATCCTCGTGATGCTCTTCATCGCGGGCCTCTTCACGCTCGTCCTCATCTTCGCGATCCCGATGTTCGTCGACGAGCTCCAGGCCGCGGCCGCCGACCTGCCCATGCAGCTCCGGGGGCTCGAGCTCCGCCTCGAGCCGTGGCTCTGGCAGACGTTCCACTTCAAGCCGCCGACGACGATGAACGAGCTCTACGCCGACGTGCAGGCCCGCCTGCAGGCGGAGTTCCCGAACCTCCTCAGCGCCGCGAGCGTGGCCCTCTTCGGCACGCTCTCCTACGTCGCGGTCGTCCTCAGCGCGCTCATCGTCCCCGTCTTCGCGCTCTACCTCCTCATCGACTTCAACCGCATCGTCGAGCGGACCGCGCAGCTCGTCCCGCGCCGCCTCTACCCGCAGGTGGCCGACGTCGCGCGCCAGGTCCACAAGACCCTCGGCGGCTACGTGCGCGGCCAGCTCACCGCGAACATCGTCCTCGGCGCGCTCTACGCGACGGGCCTCCGCTTCGTCGACATCCGCCTCGCCGTCCCCATCGGCGTGCTCACCGGGATGCTCGCCTTCGTGCCCTACATCGGCTTCGGCTGCGGCCTCACGCTCGCCGTCTCGATGGCCGCCCTCGACTGGCACGGGCCCGGGCGCCTCGCGGGCGTCCTCGCCGTGATGCTCGGCGTGCAGCTCCTCGACGGCACGGTCATCACGCCGCGCATCGTCGGCCGCTCGGTGGGCCTCGCCCCGCTCGAGGTGCTCCTCACGATGATGGCGGCGGGCACGCTCTTCGGCTTCCTCGGCGTCATCCTCGCCGTGCCCCTCGGCGCGGTGACGAAGATCCTCGTCCAGCGCCTCGTCAAGGCGTACCTCCGGTCGGACTTCTACGGGCGCCCGGGGAGCCGGCCCGGACCCCTGGAATGAGCTAGAAGCCTGCCATGGCCGAAGGCGTGCACGGCGACGTGGTGACGATCGAGACGGACGGCGCGACGCGCGTCGTGACGATGAACCGCCCCGAGGCGCGCAACGCGCTGACGCGCGCGGTGATCCAGGGCGTCACGCGGGCCTTCGAGGAGGCGTCGGGCGACGCCGCCGTGCGGTGCGTCGTCCTCGCGGGCGCGGGCGGGCACTTCTGCGCGGGCGCCGATCTCCGGCAGAACTTCGCCGAGGATCCGCAGCTCCTCGAGCACCTCGAGCAGTACATGGACGAGTTCCACGGCCTCGTGAAGAGCGTCGTCCGCTGCGAGAAGCCCACGATCGCGAGGATGGACGGCGCCGCGGTCGGCTTCGGGGCGGACCTCGCGTACGCGTGCGATCTCCGCGTCGCGTCGACCCGCGCCTACGCGCAGGAGAAGTTCGTGAAGATCGGCCTCATGCCCGACGGCGGGGGCACCTTCTGGCTCCCGCGCCTCGTAGGCACCGCGCGCGCGATGCAGATGATCCTCCTCGCCGAGAAGGTCGAGGCCGCGGAGCTGAAGGCGCTGGGCGTCGTGGCGCGCGTCGTCGAGGCCGAGAAGCTCGTCGAGGCGACCCGGGAGGTCGCGAGGACCCTCGAGGCGGGCCCTCCCCTCGCCCACGCCGCCATCAAGCGCGCGCTCTACGCGAGCTGGGGCTCGGTGGAAGACGCCCTCCGGAGGGAACGCGAGGAGCAGCTCAAGCTGCTGCGAAGCGGCGACGTCATGGAGGGTGTCATGGCGTGGATGCAGAAGAGGGAGCCGACCTTCAAGGGGCAGTGACGCAGCCCTCGTGACGGAGAGGCAGCGTCCTCCGGACGGAGGGGAACCGTCATGCGCCTGCATCGCGCGCCTCTCCGGAGGATGAGCCGCGGGCTTCGCGGGCAACGAGCCAGGTCGTCGGGGGCGAGGGGACGGCCCTTTGCGGGCGACGGGCCATGCCCTCGCGGGGGAGGCCGCATGCCCTTCCGGGCGACGGGATGGCCCCTCGGGGGCAACGAGGAATGGCCTCGCGGCGAACGGCGGATGGCCTTCGGGGCGAGCGCCCATGCCCTTGCGACCGAGGCTCGCGGCCCTCGCGGGGGACGACCCCGCACCTTGCGAGCAACGGCACCCGTCCTCACGGACAACGATGCCCACCCTCGCCCTCCAGGCCCGGGCTCCTTCCCCTCGAGGCCTCGTCCCCTCGCCCGCGACCGCCTGCTCCGTCCCCCCGGACGGCACCGCTCCTCCGCCGCGAGGCCCCCTGCCGTTGCTCCGGAGAGCTGCCCCTCTTGCCGCGATGGGCTAGCGTGCCTCCCTGGTGGCACGCATCCTCGTCCTGCATACGGGCGGCACGCTCATGATGAAGGTCGCCGGGAAAGGCGAGCTCCGGCCCGACGCCTACGAGCGAGACCTCACCTCGGAGCTCCCCATCCTCGCGCGCGCCGCCGACGTGACCACGCGCATCCTCTTCAATCTCGACTCCGGCGACATGCAACCGACGCACTGGATCGAGCTCGCCAGGGCCGTCCATGGTGCGCTCACCGCCGAACGATTCGACGGAGTGGTGGTCGTGCACGGTACGGACACGATGGCGTACGGGGCGAGCGCGCTCGCGCTCCTCCTCGGGCCCCTCGATCGCCCGGTCGTCTTCACCGGGGCGCAGCGACCGCTCGTCGAGATCCGCACCGACGCCCGCGAGAACCTCGTCGACGCCGTCTTCGCGGCGACCTTGCCGGTGCCCGAGGTGTGCGTGGCGTTCGCGTCGCGCGTCCTTCGCGGCGCACGCTCGATGAAGCGCGACTCGTGGGCCCTCGCCGCCTTCGACTCGCCGGGCTGCGCGCCTCTGGTCGAGCTCGGGATCGACGTCGAGATCGCGCCGCACGTGCGCGCGCCCGCCGCCGCCGTCGCGCCGTTCGATCCGCGCCTCGAGCCGCGCGTGCTGGCGGTCCGCATCTTCCCCGGCCTCGATCCGGCGCTCGTGATCGGCGCCGTGCGCGCGGGCGTGAAGGGCCTCGTCCTCGAGGCCTACGGCACGGGGAACTTCCCGAAGCTCGGGGGCTCGCTCATCCCGGCGCTCGAGGAGGCCCGCGAGCGGGGCGTCCCGGTCCTCGTCGTCTCGCAGTGCCCGCGCGGCGTCGTCGACATGAGCCGCTACGCCGGGGGCGCAGCCGCCGCGGCGGCCGGGGCGATCTCCGGCGGCGAGATGACCGTCGAGGCCGCGATCGCCAAGATGATGATCGGCCTCGCGCGCCATCCCTCGCTCGGCGAGCTGCGCGCGTGGCTCGAGCGCGACGTCGTGGGCGAGCGCGACGACGCCGCATCCTGAAGGAGATCCGCATGGCCGATCCGATCGCGTCGAACGTCCTCGAGCTCGTCGGGCGCACGCCGATGGTGCGCCTCGCGCGCGTGTCGCCGCGCCCCGGCGCGACGGTGGCCGGCAAGCTCGAGTCGAAGAACCCCGGTGGCAGCGTGAAGGACCGCCCGGCGCTCGCGATGGTGGAGGCCGCCGAGCGCGCCGGCCACCTCGCCGCAGGCGCGACCCTGGTCGAGGCGACGAGCGGCAACACGGGCATCTCGCTGGCCATGATCGCCGCGGTGCGCGGCTACCGCTGCACCCTCGTCATGCCCGACGACATGAGCCTCGAGCGCCGCCACATCCTGCGCGCGTACGGCGCCGAGCTCGTCCTCACGCCCGCCGAGCAAGGGATGGCCGGCGCCGTGGCGCGCGCCGAGGAGATCCTCCGGACGACGCCCGGAGCGTTCATGCCCCGCCAGTTCGAGAACCCCGCCAACCCCGACGCCCACGCACGCACGACCGCGCGCGAGATCCTCGACGCCGCGGGCGACCGCCTCGTCGCCTTCGTCGCCGGCGTGGGCACGGGCGGGACCCTCACGGGCGTCGGCCGCGTCCTCAAGAAGGAGCGACCGTCCGTGCGCGTCATCGCCGTGGAGCCCGCCGGAAGCGCGGTCCTCTCCGGCCGGCCCCCCGGCCTTCACGGCATCCAGGGCCTGGGCGCGGGCTTCGTACCGCCCGTGCTCGACCGAACCGTCATCGACGACGTGGCCGTCGTCGGCGACGTCGCGGCCCAGCGAATGGCGGAGAGACTGGCGCGCGAGGAGGGATTGCTCGTCGGGCCCTCGTCGGGCGCCAACGTCCACGCCGCCGTCGAGGTCGCGCGCGGCGCGGGCGAGGGCCTCGTGGTGACGATCCTGTGCGATACGGGGGAGCGGTATCTGTTCTGAAGCCCTGACCCGGGAGGCTCGTCAGAAGACGCGCTGGCTCACTTTGATCGTGTCCCCGGCCTGGAGCGGCACGTCAGCCTGGTGGCCGTCGGTGATCTCGTCGACGTCGACGGTTGCAGTGACGGTCTTGCCGCCGCCAACGTTGCGGGTGAGGACGACGTGGTCGGAGTCCGCCAATGCCGTGAAGCCGCCGGAGAGGGAGATCGCTTCGACGAGCTTGATCCCCTCTGCCCAGGGCAGGCTCCCGGGCTTCTGAACGGCCCCGATGACGCTGATCTTCTTCGAGTTGTACTGCTTGACGACCAGCGTCACCTGCGGGTCCGTGAGGATCTTCTTCGCGACAAGCTGGCCTTTGATGAGGTCCTCGATCTGCTGCGGCTCCAGACCGCCGACCGTCAGGCGATCGAGGTAGGGGAAGTCGACGGTCCCGTCCGGCTGGACGCGGTATTCCTTCGGCAGGTCCTTCTCGCCGAGGACCGAGACCTCAAAGACGTCCCCGGGCCCGACGATGGTACTCGGCGTCGGGGGCGGGAGGTTCGTCGGGGGGCCCACATGGGAGCGCGAGCAGCCGACGGCGAAAACGGCCGCGCAGATGACGATGACGAGAGCGCGAAGCACGAGGTACATCCTTCGTTGCGCGCCCTCAGCGCACATCCGAAGCCTCCGTCACATGAACCAGCGGACTCCGAGGTACGCCTCGAGGCGGTTCCACGACATGTCGTAGAGCTCGGCGTTCGTCGGCGCGGCCGTGTCGGCGTAGGACACCTGAGTGTTGCTGATGTTCGCCGTATATCGCACGGTGGCGTTCAGAGCGAACGTGTTCGTGAAGCGATACTCGCCGAAGAGGGTGCCGTCGACGCGTACGTCGCTGAACGAAGAATGGCGGAAGTCCCCGTTTCCCCAGTACATCGTCGGGTACTCGATGGCGCCAGCTCCGCCCTCGAGCGTCACGAGCGCCCGTCCCGCGAAAAAGTAGTTGAAGCGCAGGTAGCCTCGATCTTGCCCGTAGAAAGCGCCGAGATAGCTGTTCTGGAAGTCCCTCGTGTAGCCAAGGGCAATCGACGAGAGCGCGAGACCGAGATCGGATGCCTCCGCGACACCGGGGCTGGCTGAGAGAAACCACTTCAGCTCCGCTTGTCCGATCACGCTGTCGTATTGCTGCTGGTGCGGGATCGTCTGATCGTAGAAGCTCGCCCCCCAGCCGGCCATCACCAGCACCGCAAAGCGATCGGTGACGAGACCATTTAGGCCAAGTCGAGCCCGGATAGGGTCCGAGCTGACGAGACCTCCGGCCAACGCCTGCGAGGCATTCGCATAATTGATGAAGCGGAAGTCCGCATCGTAGATCAACGCCGTCCGCGGCCGGAATCGCCAGCGCCCGCGCGTGTACGCCTCGTTCGTCGTGTTGTCGTAAGGGCTACCCGCACTCTCTTCGAACAGCGTGTCCCGAAAGACGTAGCCGAAGTGCCAGTCGAGCGTGCCACCGCCCGGCTGAACGACAACCTCCCCGCCGGCCCCAACATCGTCCCGGTTAAACGAGAGGTTCGGGTCCGCGGTGACGGTGTTCGGCATGATGGTTCGCGCGAAGTTCGCGAACAGGGCCGCCCCGAACGGCCGCTCAGGGGCAATCTCCAAACGCGCGTCCGCAGCGCCGCTCACGTTGCGCTGTTGGGAAATGTCGTTTTGAGACTGGCTGGCGAAAGAAGAGTTTGAGAGACCGACGAACTCGCGATAGGTCGCGTTGATCCCGGCGCGGAATCGCACGCTCGGCGGCTCTGCAACCCCGCCTTCTGCGGTCCGTTGCGGGCTGAGCGTGGACACATACAGCGATGGCGTAACGCGGAAGACCATCGCCGGGATCGGCGGCGTTGCGGGACCGCTATTCCCGTAGCCGGCGTTGCTGCTCGACCGGAGGAACCAGTTGGAGTCGTATCCTGCCTCCCCAGCAACGCCGGGATGGAGCTCCAGATCGCCTTGCCGAATGCCGATGCCCTCGTTGTACTGCCGGTCCTTTAGCCATTGAGGTGAGTCGGAGCCGGCAACGTACTGGGCCTGGGCGAGAACGACCCGCGGCGACAGAAGCGCGAGTGCGGCGACGACAGATGTGGCGAGGCCTCTCTTGTTCATCGGGCGGCTGGCGAAGTTACACGATCTGCTGATGAGCTACCGAGAAACGCTCCTGTGCCCGCCGTCCAATGAAGCTTCGGTCGTCGAGCAGGAAACGTCAGTGAGTCGGGGACTGCGACGGCGGCGGATTCCAGACGATGACGATCGGCTCCAGCGGCGGGAAGTCCGTAGTCTCGTCCCCCGGCAGGTTCGGGTTGATCTCCGTGGTCACCTGGGTGTTGCCCACGAAGGCGATCTCTTCGCCGATGCACTGGTTCGCTTCGGCGCTGAGCTGCTCGGCGCGCTGCTTGAGCACGGTGAGAATCGTGAACTCGTGGTTCGAGAGCTCGGTGTCGTTGCGCTGCGCGGCTGACTGCAGCGCGCTCTGGCGGTCCTTCGCGGAGCGGTCGGCCACGTCGATCTGGGAGAGCTTGTCGTTGAGGCAGAGGGTCTTCACGACGTCCCGCGCCTGGCGCGCCTGCTCGAGCTGGTGGCGCACGGTATTGGCTGCCTGATCCATGCGCGAGAGGATGATGCTCGCCTGCGTCAGCTCATCCTGCGGCGACAGGTTTGCCCGGCGCTCGAAGCCGATCTGCGCGTCGGCGCTTCCGCTTACCGCGCCGCCCCCACCTGCGGGCTGCGCAGTCGCAGAGCCGGCCGCCCCGACGACGAGGCCCGTGATTGCGATCCACCGAAGTGCTGCGCGAGGAGTCAAAGGTCGCCTCCCAGGGCTCGAAACTCTAGTGGTGGGCCCGGGGGGTGTCAACCGACCTCCCCAATTGCCCTACTGCGGATGACACCGGGCTGGAGCGTAGAGTGCGGAGCAGCGGCCGGGTCACCTGGTCTCGGATGCGGGTAGGCGTAGGGACATTCAGGCGGAAGGCGGAAGGCAGAGATCGAGCACGGACGGGCCGAGTAAGTGCACGTGGCACGTGCACGAGGACGAGCACGTCCTGTCGAGTACGAGGACGAGTACGAGCCACGTGCACGTGAACGTGTGCGTACTCGTGCACGTCCACGACAGGACGTGCTCGTCCTCGTGCCACGTGCCCGTGCACCTACTCGGCCCCCCGTGCTCGATCTCGTCTCCAGCCCGCTTCAGCCGCCCTGCTTCACGAAGTTGAACGGCACGCTGATCGTCGATCCATTCGCTCCCGGCGCGTCGAACTTCGCGCGCCTCGCGACCGACGCGATGCACCCGGCCACCCCGGGCGACAGGCCGCTGTTGCTCGCGACGCTCGCGGAGTCGACCTCGCCGCTCGGCGAGACCTTGATGAGAATGACGAGGCGCCCGGCCTGCGTGGGGTCGTTCTCGAGGCCCTTCTGGTAGCAGCGCTTGGCGCCCGGGTGGATCTGGCTCCGGATGACCGCCTCGGCGTTCGACACCGGGACGCTCATCGACGACCCGCCGTACTGCACCTCGCCGACGGGGACCACCTTGGTCGCCACGCCGGCTCCGGTGCCCGCGGTGCCCGTCTCGCCGCCGTGGATGTTCTGCAGGCCTCCGGGGCCCTGCCCCGGCTTGATCGGGCCGTTCGCGCCGCCGGGCAGGTTCAGGCCCCCGGTCGTGTTGCTGATGCCGCCCGTGCGGTTCGCGAGGCTGTTGAGGTCCACCGGCGCGCCGTTGTCGTCCTTCATGGCGCCCGTGATGTTCGGGCCGCCGTTCAGGGACGCGAGGATCGCGATGCGCGCCTGGTCGGCCTCGTTGAGGAGGCCCTGGACGACCTTCGCGTCGGGCGCGCTGCCCGGCTGCTTCGCCGGGGCCGCCTGCTTCTTCGGCGCGGTGGGCGAGGGCGCCGTGCTCGTCGACGACGCGTTTGCCGACGACTCGTCCGCCGTCTCGACGGGCGGCGGCATCGTCTTCTGCACCATGTCGAGCAGGCCCGCCGTGAGATCGTCGTTCACGACCGGGTCCATCCAGTCGCTGTACATCGCGCCGACGAGGCCGAAGTGCACGAGGAAGCTGAACGCCGCGATGATCGTGAGCGACCAGTCGATCTGGCTCGTGAGGCCGCCCTTCACCGAGAGCGGGAGCTGCGGCTTGGGCTGGATGGGCGGCGGCGCGACGAACTGGAAGAGGAACGTCGTGTCGCCGATGACGACCTTGCCGCGGGCCTCTTCGGTCAGGCGGATCTGGTAGGCGGGGCCGACGCGCTTCGCCTGGCCCTTGAGGGCGACCAGATCGGTGATGCCGCTGGCGAGCGCCACGCGGCCGGTCATCCCGTCGAGGAAGTTCAGGTAGTAGTCGACGCCGATCAGCTCGAAGAGCTTGAACTGGGGGGGCACGTTCGCCTGGACGACGAACATCGACTTCTCGCTCGGCCCGACGGTGACGCTCGTGCGCTGCTTGACGATGCGCTCCTCGAGGATGCGGCCGGACGCCACCAGGCCGATGCGCAGGACCTTGGGGCCGGTCGTCTGCTGCATCGCGCGCATCACGGCCGTCATCTGGCCGGGGCGGCCCGACGTGTGCGCCCCCATGCCCGGGCCCTGGTTCATCTGCGACATGCCGTAAGCGCCTTTCTCGGAAGCTGGATCCCCTGAGTTGGACGTCCTGCGCGACGCGAAGTTCCCTCGCCCGTGAGGGAATGGTACACGACGCCCGCGGAGCGCAAAAGCTTCACGATTCCGAAAGGGTCCGCTCGGTAGCCTTCTCCCGTGCCGCCTCCCGTGCCGCCCGTGCCCCGGCGCGCAGCACCTCGACGAGGCGCTGGATCCCAGCCAGGCGCTCGCGTACGAGGCGCCGGCTCCGCAGGTGCACGGCCGCGCAGAAGCTCGTGGCCGCGATGCCTATGGTGACGGCGTCGAGGGCCGCGAAGAGGGCCGCGTTGACCTGGGACGAAGCACCCTCGTCCGCCGGGAGGGCGAGCCCCTGGAGGAGCGCCACCGAACCGAACAGGAACCCCGCGCTCGTGGCGATGCTCGCGCACACCCTCGGGACGCGCCCCCACCGCTGGGCGATCCAGTCGAGCTCGACGAGCTGCTCCTCCACGAGGGCATCCCGGGACTCCGCGTCCCGATCCGCCAGCGCCGCCCCGAGCTCCTTCTCCCAGCCGGCGGCGCCCCCGGCCATCGCCGAGACGACCGCCTCGACGGGGGGAGCGGCGCGCTCGCCGTTACCCTTGCCCTCGAGCGCCGCGAGGAGCACGCCCGCGTCGAGCGTGGTCGGGCACGACGCGAAGGCGAGCCGCCGCGCGCTGGCGAGGATGCACCCGACGGCGACCAGCACCGACAGGACGACGATCAACTCAGAACGGGTCCTTGTGCACGGCCTCCTCGATGCGATCGAGGAAGGGCTGGCGGAGCTCGGCGAGGGTGAGCTTGGGCTGGATCTTCGCGACGTCGACGGCGGCGATGGGCTTCTGCACGCGGCCGACGATCGTGATCTCGCCGACCTGGAGGACGCCCTGCTGCGGCTTGGCGGGCTTGTCCTGCGCGAAGGCGCTGCCGGCCACGGCGGTGACGGCCAGCGCGGCGGCGACGAGGACGATGCGGCGTTTCATCGGGATCCTTCCTCCACGGTCACTCTGCATCACTTGGGGAGCTCGCGCACGATGTTCCCGCCCCCGGACGACGCAGGTGCGGCGCCGGTGGGGCCCGTGGGACCGGGTTGACCGGTGGGTGCAGGCCCCTTGGCCGATGGGGCAGGCGCAGGAGCCCCGCCACCCGTACCCGCAGGCTTCGCCGACGTGGCGGGCGCGGGGCCCGGAGCCCCGCTCCCGCCCGCAGGCGGAGGGGGCGCTGCTGCGGCCTGCTTCTTCAGCTGGAGCTCGCTCTGCTTTCGCTTCGCGGTCGAGATGAGCTCGTCCACGTCGTCGCCCGTGCCCTTGGCGGCGCGGCCGTTGCGCATGTTCCTGTAGGCCTCGAGCTCCGAGATGGCCTTGGCGATCTGGTCGTCCTGGCTCGTGACGCCGGGGACGTTCGGCGAGAAGAGGTAGAGGAGGCCGAGGTCGTAGTGGACGCCCGCGAGGGTCGAGTCGATGCCCCCGGCCTGGTCGAGCTGCTTCTTCGCGTCGCCCGGGCGGCCGAGGAGGCGATAGCAGTCGCCGAGATCGAGGTGCGCCACGGCGGTGTTGGGCGCGAACCGGACGGCCCGCTCGAGCGGCGACTGCGCCTCGGTGGCGTTGCCCGCCTCGAGCTTCATCTCGCCGAGGTTGATGTACGCCTCGAAGAGGTCCGGCCGTCGCGAGACGGCGCTCTGGAAGTCGGTCAGGGCGTGCTTGCGGTCGCCGGTCTCGCGCTCGATGAGGGCGCGGAGGAGCAGGCCGTCGGCGTTGCCCCTGTCGCGCGGCGGGATGGACCCGTCGTCGGCGCCGTCGAGGATGGCCTGGAGCGCGTACTTCGCGAGGTCCCAGCGGTGGGCGCGGTAGTAGTCGCGCGCGATGACGACCATCGCGTCCTTGAAGTCCGGCTGCTTGGCGAGGGCCTGCTGCGCGAGCTGCTGGCAGCCGGGGCTGTCGCCCTCGATCGACTTCACCTCGGCGAGGTACGTGAGGATGCGCGGCGAGTCGGCGCCCCGACCGTTGAGGAACTGCTCGGCGTCGCTCCCGCGGCCCGACCGCGCGAGGAGCAGCGCGTAGGCGCCCACCGCGACGTCGTACTTGGAGTTCGCGCTGTAGGCGGCGCGGTAGGCGTCGAGCGCGCCCTGCGTGTCGCCCATGCGCTCGAGGACACACCCGAGCGAGTAGCGCGGCCCACCCGCGCGCGGCGCGCGGCTCGCGGCGTCCATGAAGGCCGTCTTGGCCGCGGGGAGATCCCCCTGCGTCCACGCCTGGAAGCCGCGGTCGTAGGCCGTCTTCGCGTCGCCGGAGAGCTCGGAGTCCGCCGAGGGACCCGAGGACACCTGGAGCCCCGCCGTATTCACCGGCGGCGGCGCCGCCGTGGTGGCGGCCGTCTTCGCCGCGGACTTGGACGTCTTCGGCGTGGGCGTGCTCTCCCCGCAGGCCGTGAAGGCCCCCAGGGCGATCATCGCCGCCATCACCGCACCCGGGAACCCTACCGATTGGCGTCGCATGGCCACCTCCCGTCAGGGCGCCGCCGGAAGGGGCGCGGGTTGTCCGTTCGCGGGCGGCGTGGCCACGACGCCCGAGCGCCACTGGAGGAACTCGCCGTTCACGTACGTGAGCTTGCTGTTCGGATCGAGCGGATCCGGCGTGTTCTCGACGTAGCCCTTCATGTGGTCGTCGCCGAGGTAGTCGGTGAAGAAGGCGAGCCGCGAGACGGCCGCCTGCACCGTGCTGTTCTTGACGTTGTACTTGCGCGCGATGAGCGCGGCGGTCGTGTAGCGCGCCACCATCTTCTGGTTGCAGACCTCGAGGTACTGGTCCTTGGTCGCGCGCCACTTGCTGCGGACCTGGTCCTTCGTGTCGTCGATCTGCTGCTGCACCTGGTCGGCCTTGTCCTGCTGGCCTGCGGCCTGGAGCTGGTCGGCGATCTTCTGGAGCTTGTCGAGGAGGGCCTGCTGCTTGGGCGTGAAGTACTTCGGGACGACGAGGTCGAGGCCCGTGCGGATCGAGTCGTAGAGCGTCCCGATGCGCGCGGTCGCCGCGGCGGCCCACTCGAACGAACCGTAGCGCGTGGCCACGGTCTCGAGCTTCGGGCGCCACGTCTTCTCGGCCTCGCCGAGGTCCTTGTCGACCTGCTTCACGACGTCGGCGACGGCGCCCTGGTAGTGGTGGTGCCCCGTCGAGTAGTCGAAGCCGTTCTTGACCTCCTCGTCGACGAGCGTGAAGTCCGCCTCGCCGCCGTAGTCGGAGTACGGCGCGTCGGTCGCCTGGATCTGGACCGCCTTGCCGTCCGGCGCCGTCATCGAGACCGGGCGCGAATGGAAGCTCTCCCAGTCGGCGATCGTGGTCTTGAACCAGTTTCTGTACCCGCCGTCGCCGCCGGCCTGCATCATCTTCGCGATGCGGTAGGCCGACTCGAGGACGAACCGCGCCGACTCGGGCCGGTTCTTGTTCACCGTGCGGAACTGCGTGAGCGTCGCGATGGCCTGCGTGCGGGCGCTCGTGTTGCCGCCCGAGTCGGCCCCCGTCGGGTTCCACTGCCCGTAGTCGAAGCTCGCCTTGAGGTAGTCGGCCTCGGCGCGCTTGTCCGTCGTCAGGTGCATCTTCGGGTCGACGAGGATGTCGTACATCCGGGCCATGTTGGTCCGGTCCCCGAGGTTCGAGTAGAGGACCATGCCGATGCGCGCCGCGTTCGACCGCCGCGCGTCGTCGAAGCGCGTGTTGCCCGCGATCTTGCCGAACGATTCGGCCGCGCGCTGGTAGGCGAAGAAGCCGTAGTACGTGGTCGACAGCGCGTCGTACGCCATCCCCAGGTACTTGATGCGCTCCTTGTACTGCGCGACGTCGGGCCCGGCCTTCTGCTTGGTCTCGGGGTCGACGCCGCCGTGCTCGAGGCGGTCGAGGATGTCCTCGCTGCCGTAGTTCGAGATGAAGAGCTGGTAGAGCTCGATGGCCTTGTTGAACTCGCCGACCTGCTTGTAACAGAACGCCGAGTTGATCGCGGCCGCGGGCGCGTCCTTGTGCGACGGCGCCACGCGGAGGGCGTCCTCGTACATCTTGCCGGCCTTGCGCCAGAGGGCGTCCTTGCCGGGGCCCGGGGGCGCGGCCTTGGCCGCCTCGAACGCCTCGTTGGCGTCCTTGAAGCGCGCGTTGACGAGGACGTTCTTCGTGAAGTCCTGCGTCTTGCTCTCGGCGATCTCCTCGGCCGTCGCGGCGCCCTCGATGGCGCACGACTTCTGCGGGTCCTGGTCGGCCGCCGCGAGCTGCGCGGCGCGCGTCGAGTCGTTCATCTTGAGCGCGATGTCGAGGAGGCGCTTCCACGCCTCGTAGCCGATGGGCTTCTTCCGGCAGTACTGCTGGTACATCGCCTCGAAGCGCTGCTGCGCCTCCTTGAAGTGCCCGTACACGAAGTACTGGTCGGCCGCGTAGTACGCGTAGTCCATCGCGCGGCCCTGCTTGTCGCGCTCGGCCGGGACGCGCGCCACGTACTCGTCGCGCGCCTGCATCGACTTCTGGATGACGTCGGGGATGTCGTCGACGACGACCTTCTTCACGCCCTCGCCCGAGCCCTCGAGCTTGGGCTCCTTGCGGGGCTCGACGCCCTGGGCGCCGCTCGAGTCCTTCCACCGCTGGAAGGCCAGATCGCGGTCGACGTCGGCGAGGTCGACGACGAAGAGGCCGGCGTTGTCGATGAACTGGTCGTCCTCGTCCGAGTCGCGCACGTCGACCGCGGCCTTGATGGCCGTCGCGATCTCCTGCGACGACGGCTCGGGGTAGGTGCGCGAGTCGAACTTGTTGAGCTCGACCTCGAGGCGGACCTCGTTGTGGAGCGAGTCGGCGTAGAAGTACCGGCTCTTGTAGGCGTCGGGCGCGTTCTCGTCCTGCTTCAGGTACCCGAGCCAGCCGAGGCCCGCGAGCTTGTACTCCTGGAGCGCGTAGTTCGTGAGGCGCACCTGCTCCTTCGGGTCGCTCGTCTGCGCGGCCTGCTCGACGGCGGCCTGGGCGTTCCTCGTGTGCGTGATGGCCGCGCCCTTGAGGCCCGTGCGAACGAGCTCCTCGGCGCGCTGGAGCGCCGCGGGGTTGTCCTTGTTCGCGTCGACCCAGGGTGTCTCGCCGATGTACTTGGCGAGCGCCGTGCGCGCCTCGAGGACCTTGCGCTCGTAGTCGCGCCGCTCGTCGCCGACCTTCGTCTGCCGGACGAGGAGATCGTAGACCTCGGCGATCGCGTTCTGCGTCTCGGGCGCCGACGGGTCCATGGGCCACTTGTCGAGCGTCATCTGGTAGACGGCGAGCGCGTTCTTGTACTGGTTGATCGCGCGGAACTCGAGGGCGAGCGCCTTGTAGATGTCGATCGTCCAGCGCTTGTCCTGGGGGATGAGCTGCGGGTTCTGCACGCGGTCGATCGCGATGCGGAGCTTCGCCTCGGCCTCGGCGGGGCTCCTGGCCGTGTCGAGGACGTCGGGCCGGGCGATGTAGGGCTCCTCGGGGCCGGGGCCTGCGAAGTCGAAGTTGTCGAGCGAGCCCGCGATGTACGTGAAGGCTTCCTGCCGGAAGTCGGCGCCCGGATCGCCCGTGAGCTTCTCCTGCTCGTCGGTGTAGTTGAGCAGGTGCACGAACTCGTGGACGGCGGACTCGTAGCGCTGCTGCTTGAAGAGCGTCCAGGCGTACTTGTAGAGCGCGACGCCGTAGAGCGGCGGCTTCTTGTACTGCATCGAGCGCGTGTAGGCGCTCGCGGCGCGGTTGTAGTCCCAGACGGCGAAGGGCTCGTAGTCGAGGACGCCGCCCGCGAGGTCGAGCTGGTCGAACTCCCAGTCGCCCATGCGCCACCAGACCTCGGCCACGTACTTCGGGTCCTGCCCGGGGAGCACGTTGGGCTGCGGGACGGGGACGCAGTCGGTCGGGTACGGATCGTCGAAGGTCGTCTCCTCCTTCGTGCCGCCCTTCTTCTTCAGCGACTCCGGCGTCGGGAACTTGCTGCGCCAGGTCTTCCAGTACGCCGCGTCGTGGTCCTGCGGCATCGGCGCGACCTTGTCGACGTCCGGGTCCTTCGGGTCGGTGGCGACCGGGTAGCCGTAGTGGTTGTGGCAGACGAGCGAGCGCCAGACCTGCTGCGCCTCGTCGACGCGGCGCGAGTCGTTGAGCGCGTGCCCGAGGAAGTAGTAGATGCCGGCGAGCTCGCCGTACTTGGGGAACTCGCGGATGACGCGCTTGTAGAGGCCGATGGCCGGCTTGAGCAGGAGGCCCAGGTCGGCGTTGGGGTCGTCGTCGCTGCGGGCGCGCTCCTCGTAGAGCGCGGCGAGGCGGTACATCGCGTCGGGGGTCGCCTCGGGCTGGGCGTTCGGGCCGCTGTACTTGGCCACGAACTCCTCGAGCCGCTGGATGGCGATCTCGCGCGCCTTCTTGAGCTCCTCCTTCTCGATGCCGATCTCGCGATCGAGCCCGCCGAGGATGGAGCGCTTCTTCTCCTCGTAGTGGAGCGTGATGATCGTCGTGATCGTGTCCTTGTAGTCGCGCGCGCCCTTCGAGTAGGCCTCGGCCTCCTGGCGCATCGCCTCGTACGCCGCGAGCTGCTCGGGGGTGGGCGCAGGCAGCGGCGGGGCATGGGCGGCGACGTGGAAGGTGGGCACCGGAGGGCCCACCGTGGTCGTCGAGGGCAAGCCGCCGTCGGCCGACACGGCCGCAGAGAGAGATGCGCCGGCGTCCCCGACGAGGGGAACCCCCGCGTCGCCCGTGCCTGCGACCGTGGCGTGGACCTGGACTCCCGCCTTCACTCCCCCGTCGGGCGTGGCGGCACCCGCCGAGATGCCTACCCGGGGCTGCGCCGCGACGCTGACCGCAAACGCGAGCGACAGGACGCCGCCTGCGGCACCCGCCGTGCGGGGCCACCTCAGCCACTTCTTCGAAGCTCGCCTCGGCATCGTCATTCCTCGGTCGGTCTCGGCCGTCACTTGCCGCTCGGCGCCTGTTCGACGCCGTCGTCCCGGACTTCTTTGAGCTCCTCGTCGAGGAGCTGCTCCTGGCGTGCCCGCTCGGTCTGGAGGCTGCGCACGCGATCGAGCTCCTCCTCGCGGACCTCCCAGGCTTGCTCGGTGACGCCCACGTCGGCGCGGAGCACGATGCCGCGGAGCTTGTCGCGCACGAGGCCGAAGTTGCGCTGCGCGACGTGGCCCACGAGGTCACGCGCCTCGTTGTCGAGCGCGTCGAGCTGCTGCTGGTACTTGCCGATGTTGAGGCGCTCGGCCTCGACCTTGGTCTCGAGCTGGCCCGAGCGCTGCGCGACCTGCGCCTGGAGCTGCTCGAACGCGGCGAAGATCTGCGCCTCGTACTGCCGCGCCTCGGAGAGGACGGCCCCCGCCTCTCCTGCGAAGCGCTGCGCTCCGCCACCGGCCCCGCCGCTCGACGCGAGCTGCACCTCGCGGTCGAGCAGATCGCGGAACTGCTCGCGCGCCTGCGCGTCGTTCTGGTAGCGCGAGTCCCCCAGGCCGATCTGCGCGCGGCCCATCTCGATCTGGCGGCGAACCTCGACGATCTGCTCGTGGTAGCGCTTGAGATCGTGCTCGTTGGCGTCGAGCTCGGCCTGCCAGCGCTGGATGCTCGCCGGATCGCGCGCGATGCCCTGCGAGGGGCCGTCGCTCAGCATGCGACGCAGGCCGTTGACCGTCGCCTGGAGGGCGTCGACCTCGGTGGCCCGTCGCGTGAGCTCCTGCGAGAGGACGTTCCACTGCTGGCGCCCCTGCTGCTCGCGCTTGCCGAAGTCCTCGGGCGCGACGGGGAGGCCCTCGATGATCGCCATCAGCGCGCGGCGCTGCGAGCGCACCTGCCCGATGTCGCCCCCGAGGTCCGCCGGCTCCTCCTTGTCGAGCTGGTGGGCGAGCGTGAGCCTCGCCTTCGAGACGCGGTTCAGGAGCGAGAGCGCCGCGGTCTCGCCGGCCTCGAGCTCGGGGAAGGCGTGGACGCGGTTGGACGCGCTCATGAGGGCCATGAGCTTGTCGACGAGCTGGTTGGACTCGTGGATGAGCGTCTTGCACTCGTTGACGTCGTCGATGACGGCGAAGGCGAGCGGCCCGTCCTCGGCCTCGCGCGCCCAGCGGATCGCGATGGGCGGCAGGGCCTCGTTCTGGTCGAGGAGGTCGAGCTGCTGCTGGGCGAGCTTGTCGTAGTAGACGCTCACGTCCTTGGTCGAATCGAGGAAGGACTCGACCTTCGCGCGCATCGGGTCGTACTGCGCGAGGACGTTGCGATAGAGCTGCAGGGCGCGATCGAAGGCGCCGGCGCGAAGGAGCAGGTCGGCGCGAAGGAGCGTCCCGTCGCCGATGTACTGGCTGTTCGGGTCGCTGATCATCAGGACCTCGAGGGCGCGGTCGGCGCGCTGCACGTCGCCGAGGCGCACGTAGACCCACGCGAGCTCGTAGAGCATCGTGTCGAACTCGGGGCTGTCCCGGCCGACCTTCGCGTACGCCTCGCTCGCCTGCTGGTACTGCTCCATCTCGTAGAAGAGCCGGCCGACGGCCATCCACGCGAGGTCGATGACGTGCTTGTGCTCGGGCGTGTCGGGCGGGAGCTCGGTCGCCGCCCGGAAGGCCTCGATGGCGGGGCGGTAGTTGACTCCCTGCCGCGACGGGGCGTTGCCCACCGCCGCGCGCGCCGTCTTCATCGCGATGAGGCCCTGGAAGTAGCGCGCCTGGGGGGCGTACGCGCTCTTCTGCGGGACCTGGGAGAACGCGGAGACGGCGTCGTTGTAGGCGCCCTGGTGGAAGTACGCCTTGCCCTTGGCGTAGAGGAGGGCCGCGTCGACCTGCGCGGGGGGGACCTGGTTGAACTTGTCGAAGATGGGCGCGAGCGTCTCGGGCGGATCGTTCAGGCGGAGCGCGACGTCGACGAGGCGGGCGAGCGACTTGCCGAAGTAGGCCTGGAAGCGAGGCTCGTTGCCGCGCTCGACGAGCATCTTGTAGTCGCGCCGGGCCGCCAGGTAGTCGTGCGCCGCGTAGTACGTCTCGCCGCGCAGCCAGAGGGCGTCGGGGTAGCTCGGCGTGTTCGGGAACTCCTCGAGGATCTCGCTGAGGACGACGACCGCCCTCCCGTAGTCGTTCATCCGGTAGAGGAGCTCGCCGTTCGCGAGGCGCTGCTCGGGCGACTGGCGCTCGAGGCGCGTCTTCTCGACGACGGCCTGCACGCCGGCCATCTGCCGGCTCACGTAGACGAGATCGTTGCGGGCGGACGTGACCGCGTCCTCGGCGCGCGCGTCGCGCGCGAACGCCCAGGCCAGGGCGACGCACGCCGCTGCCACGGCGAGGCGCCGGCCCCGGGGGCGAGCGCCGGGAACGTTCACTTCTTGCCTCCGACCGAGCCGCTGACGCCGAAGCCTGCGCCGCCGCCTCCGGCGCCCGGAGCGGGGGCCGCCATCGCCGCGCCGCCGGCGAGAGGCTGGAGCTTCTCCTGCCACTCGATGGTCGGGCGCTGTTCGAGGGGCGTGGTCACGCCGCCCTTCTCGAAGGCCGTGGCGACGACCGTGATCGTCTTGCCCTCGACGGCCGTGAAGGCGTGGCTCGACTTGACCTCGAACTTGTAGCCGCGGAGGTACGAGAAGACGCCGTACCCGTTGCCCTGGAACGTGAGGGCCACCTGGATGGTGTGGTCCCCGGGGGGCACCGAGCCGCTGTAGATGGGGATGTCCTTCTGATCGGCGAGCGCCCCGCCCTCGTCGGCGCGGTTGTACTGGACCTGCCCGTCGATGACGAAGAGCGCGCGCGTCAGCTGGAACGCGCTCGACATCTCGTTCTTGAACTCGACCTCCGACCGCGACCCTGCGGCGCCGCCGCCGATGATGGTGTCGCTGAGGAGCGCGAGGCGCGTATGGCTGCGGCGGATCTGGTCCTTCAGCTCGTCGACGCGCTGCTCGAGATCGCGCAGACGCACCGCGTAGGTTGCGCCGCTCGTCCCCTCCGGGGGCTTGGTCGTCATGTCGACGCTCACCGCGGGGGCTGCGCCCGCCGTGCCCGCGGCCATGGGGGCCGGGGAGGACGTGGGAGCACCTGCAGGAGCGCTCGCACTCGCGGCCACCTTGGCCGAGGCCGCGGGGGCAGCTCCCTTCCCGCCGGCCGGCTGCGCGAAGGCAACCACGGAGTACGCCGCGGCGGGCAGGAGCAAGGCGAGAACCATCGTCAGTCGGCGGGCCATGGGTTTCCCCTTCGGTGGCTGAACGGTGGGGCGTCGTACTCCCGAAGGACCGGGAGCAGGCGTCCCCACACGGCATAGGCTCGGCAAAGAAGGCGCCATAGTCTAGTTTCGCCAACGCGACCTTTGCAACAGCGGCAGGGCTGCCGAAACGTTTCGCGTTTTCGCGAGGCTAGCTCATGTTGGGCGGTTCTTTCCGCCCCCACGGCCGGGGTACCTGCCCGCCCGACTGGAAATCCCGGCCCCGGATGAGCGAAGATCGAACCGGTCGCTCGCCCGTCGGATCCACCCAAGGATTCCGGAGGACCCATGCGCCCCAAGCGCCGCGCGCGCCGTCACGTCTGTAAGGCCGAGCCGCCGATTCGAGTTGGAAGACCTAGTGTCATCCTCACGCACCGATCCCGCCGACGAAGCGCTGATGATCCGGTTCCAGAGCGGGGACCGGTCGGCCTTCACGCTTCTCGTGCGCAGGCACCAGGGTCCGCTCTTCAACTTCGCCTTCCGGCACCTGCGCAGCCAGCCCGGGGCCGAGGAGGTCGTGCAGGACGCGTTCGTGCGCGTGGTCCAGAACGCCGCCGACTTCAAGCACGAGGCGCGCTTCTCGACATGGCTCTACACGATCACGCGCAACCTCTGCATCGACCAGATCCGCAAGCGGGCGCTCCGCAAGCACCCGTCGCTCGACGAGCCGAGGCGGGCGGACGAGGGTGAGGGGCCGACCCTCGGGGAGCAGACGGCGGACAGCAAGGCCAACGTCGAGCGGTCGGCCGTGGCGGGGGAGATCCGCGAGAAGGTCCAGGCGGCCGTGGACGAGCTGCCCGAGGACCAGCGAGAGGTCTTTTTGATGCGAGAGGTTGCCAACTTGCCGTTCAAGGAGATCGCCGAGATCGTCGGCGTGCCGGAGAACACGGTAAAGAGCAGGATGCGGTACGCGCTCGAGCGGCTCCAGGCCGCGCTGAGCGAGTTCGAGGAGTACGCGAGGGCCCTGCGGTAGAGAGACATGGACTGCGAGAAGTTCGAATCCGCGATGATGGACGAGCTCTACGGAGAGCTCGACGAGCTCACGAGCGCCGCCGCCAAGCGGCACGTCGCGAGCTGCGCGCGGTGCGCTGCGCTCCTCGGGGGCCTGCGCGCCACGAGGCGCGTCGCGGCGATGCCCATGGTCGATCCCCCGGCGGATCTCGAGGAGCGGATCCTCGCGGCGGTGCGCGACGCGCAGAAGGTGGTCCCGATGCGTCGCCGGGCCGCGCGCGTCGTCTCGGCGGCGGGCAACTGGGCGATGCGTCCGCAGACGGCGATGGCGGCGCTCTTCCTCGTGATGATCGGGACGAGCGTCCTGCTCATCCGCGGCAAGCCGTCGCGCGCGCCGAGCGCCGAGGTGACGGTGACCGAGCAGGGAGCCCCAGCGCCGGTCGCCGCGACGCCGCCCGCCGAGGCGACGGCCACACCGATGGCGTCCACGGTCCTCCTCGCGCGCGCACCCGAGTCGAAGGCGGCGTCGCCCAGCGCGTCGCAGGCCGATCTCCCGGCCGACGAGCTCCGCGCGGCGCCCGCCAAGGGCGGCCCCACGCCGAGCAAGGACAAGGAGGACCAGCAGGGGCAAGCCAATGCCTCGACGCCGGGCGGCATCGCGAACAACCTGCCCCCTGCCCCACCGGCGGCCGGAGGAGGGGCGGCCTTCGGCTCGCAGGGCTTCGGTCCGCAGGCCCCGCCCGCGCAGGCTGCGGACGGGACCACGCTCGGCGCGACCAAGCAGCAGGCCATCGGGCCGTTCGACACGGCCCTCCAGCAGTACCGCAAGGGCCAGTTCGACGACGCGACGCGCGCGTTCGACGCCCTGGCTCCCTCCGACGCCAACGCCGAGCTCTGGGCCGCGCGGTCCGTGCGCGAGGGCAAGGGATGCCGGAACGCGCTCGCCCGGTTCGACAAGGTGGCCCGCCGTGCGGCCAACTCGGCCCCCGGCTGGGACGCGCTCCTCGAGGGAGCCCTCTGCTACCGCGCCATCGGGGACTTCGGCCAGGCGCGCGTGCGCCTCACGCAGCTCCTCAAGATCGACTCCCACAAGGACCGGGCGCAGGCGGAGCTCGACCGCATCAACCAGCTCCAGCAGGCCCAGGGGCAGACGACCCCACCCGCGGCCGCGGCGAGGCCTTCGCCCAAGCGTGCCGCGGCCCCTGCGGCGACCGCCGCCCCCAACGCGGCCACCGATCAGGCATACTGATTCATGTCCGGAGCCGAGGCCATCGTCGCCGCCTGGGCGGAGAAGGATCGCACGCGCGCGGTGCACCCGGCCGATCGCGAGCTCGCGTCGGCGGCCGGCATCCGCGCGCTCATCGTCGATCTGGTGAAGGCCGGAGGGCCGCACGACGAGCTGTTCGACGCGTGCGCCGTCCTCGGGCGCCTGTTCGCCCAGCGCGGCGGCTCCCCTACCCTCGCCTCGGCGACGCTCGATCACCTCGCCGAGGTGCTCGGCGCACGGGACGCCGCGTGGCTGGTCCCCGCGAGGGCCGCCGCTGCCGAGGGCTTCGCGGCGACCGCGGTCGAGGACGCACGCAACGACGCGCTCCGTGCGTGGGAGTACCCGAGCTGCGCGGTGCCCCTCGGGCACGCCGGGGTGGCCATCGCGGCGGGCCATCCCTCCGACGACGACGAGGTGGTCTCGGCCTGGGCGGCGCGCGTGGCGAAGGCCGCGGCCATGGCGGGCATCCGCCGGGCAGTCGTCTCGGGCGGCGAGCGCGCGTCGGCCGCGCTGCTCGACGCGCTCACGCTCGTCGGCATCGAGGTGCAGCCTGCGCCGAAGGTCGGCTGAGGATCGCGATCTCGGGCGCGATCAAGGGCGCAATCGAGGGCGCAATCTCGGGCGATCGCCCGCCGTCGTTCACGCCGGTTCGCGCACGTAGGCGATGGTTCGCACGACCTCGACGAGGCGCTCTCGCTCCTCGAGCCGGAGGTTCACGAAGCGCACCCCCATCCCGGGGTTCGGGTTGTCGCCGTCCGGACGCACGACGTTGACCCAGGCGACCTCGCCCTCGAGCTTGAACGGCTCGTAGCCCGGCGGCTCGAAGGACATCATCAGCGTCGTCCCCACCGTGAGCGGGTCGATCGTCTTCACGAAGATGCCCATGGCGCTGATGTTCGCGATCGAGGCGTAGAGGAAGGTGTCCTCCGCCACGCAGTCGACGGCCCACTCGACGTCGAAGCGGTCGTGGCTCCGCCGGTCGTCGCGCTTCGGCATCGGATCCGGTTCGAGCGCCGCTGCGACGCTCGCCTTCGGGTTTTTCGTCGTTGCCATCTTGACCCTCCCAGCTTTCGCCCCGGGCCGCCTACTGCACCTTCAGCGGGCCGCCGTTGATCCGGTTGTCGCCGTCGTTCGGGCCGCTCTTGACCTTGAGCCGCGTATCGCCCACGAACAAGCCGAAGTAAATCGAGTACGTGCCTGGCGTGAAGTTCGGTTCGAGCTTGAACTCGTGATCGTCCATGAGAAGGTCGCCCGGCAGCCAGAGAGACATCGGGTACTTGCCGTTCATCACCTTGTGATCGCCGTTGTGGCGCCGGTGGTACCCGTCGATGTGGATGAACGATTCCCACTCGGAGGTCACCGGCGCAAGGACCTTGTAGTAGGTCCGCAGGTGGTAGGTCCTGCCGGGCGCAATCTGGTCGGTCAGCTTCCCCCGCTCGTCGACCAGGTCGATGCCGATGACCTGGAGCTTGTCGTCCATGTTCGCGTCGATGAGCCGCTGCGGGTGCGGCGGCTCGGAGAGCACCATCTCGCCGAGGGGGTTCTGGTTCTTCTCGCCCGGGCGGAGGACCGACGAGGCGAGGAGAATCTGGCTCGAGCGCGCGTCGAGGATGGGCAGGTTCGACGCCGCCTGGCCCTTGCGCTCGCGCCAGAGCTGGTTGAGCTTGGGCAGGTCGTCCGCCTTCATCGCGAGGCAGCGCCGCTGCCCCTCGGAGCCCGCGGTCAGCCAGTTGAGGGCGCTCGTCGGATCGGAGAGCGTCTGCGGCTGCCCGCCGGAGTAGTAGGCCGCCGTGCGCCCGCCCACCCCGAGGAGCGCGAGCGGCGCGCCCGGACAGACCTGCCGGTAGCTCTCGAAGACCTCTTTCGGCGAGAGCTGGTTGGCCAGCGCCGGGTAGTACGAGAGGCAGAGGACGCCCCCGACCACCGCGCCGCCCAGGGCCAGCGCCGGAGCGCGGTGCCGCAGGAGGTCCCCCACGAAGCCCATGACGAGGAAGAACGCGACCCCCGACGGCACCGCGACCAGGGCGGCCACGTAGGGCTTCGCGCCCATGCCGTAGGCCGAGGCGAAGGCAATCGCCGGGATGGCGAGCAGCATGAAGCCGCCGAGGACGACGAGCGTGACCCACCACTCGCTGCGCTCGAGGCGGGGCTGCCCCTCGGCGGGGCGGAGGCGCGCGATGAGCTCCTCGAACGGCTCGAACCCGCGCGTCAGCGACGCCCGGGACGCGGGCCGCGAGCGGCCGAACGCCCAGAGCCAGAGATCGCACGCGAACAGCAGCCCGAGGATGAACCCGAGCGGGACGAACGCGACGAACCACCACGCGTTGATGACGACGTCCCGGATGTTCGACGACATCTGCGGCATCCAGTGCGCGTGCGTGCGGATGCCCACGAAGACGAAGAGGCCCGCCAGCGACGCGCCCGCGATCGTCGCGAAGTAGACGAGGGCGAGCATGCCGTCGTAGGCCTCGCGCAGCGTCCGGAGGACCTTCGTGTACGTCGCGGGGTCGAACGGCGTGCGCTTGGCGTCGCGCTCGACCCAGGTGAGGAACGCGCAGAGGGCGAAGCCCCCGAGGACCACCCACCAGATGGCGAGCGCCTTGTCCTTGAACGTCTCCGGGAACGTCGTGCTGTTGACGCCGAAGGCCATGTAGGCCTTCTCGGGGAGCTCGTGGAAGTCGTGGTGGATGACGGCGGCGAGCAGGAGCGTCCCGAGGCCGATGGCGATCGACGCGTGCGCGCCGCGCTCGAAGTCCCGGATGGCCACCGCGCACGCGACGGCGCAGATCATGACGCCGCTGAAGGCGACGAGGTCCGTCCGCGGCACGAGGAACCCGTGGGCGATGAGCGCCACCGCGCCCCCCACGAGGACCGCCACCCGCGCGAGGCTCTCCCGCTCCGCCTCGGGGCCGGTGCGGCCGGTGGGCGTGAGAAAGAGGCGCCCGAACGCGAACGGGAGGAACGCGCTCCACGGCGCGAGGCCGTGGCCGATGACCGCCACGTAGTAGTCGAAGGTCGGGTACTTCTGCGGCGGGTGGAGCGCCGTCCCGATCCACATGTTGAGGTCCTTCGTGTCGCCGGGGGACGCGACGGCGCGCGCTGCCATGAAGGCCACGACGACCCCGGCGGCGAGCGAGACCGCCCCCACGACGTCCCCGGCGAGGTCCGAGCTGCGCGACCGCGCCGCGACCCTGCCCACGAGCCACGCCAGGCCGACGCTCAGCGTGGGAATGCCGATGCCGAGGAGGCCTCCACGGCTCTCGAAGCCCGCCGCGAGGCCCACGCCGGCCATGAGGAGCCAGGGGAGGCGCCGGGCGCCGGAGGTGGGCCCCTCCTCGTCGCGATCGAAGGTCGCCACAGCCAGGCCGCCGAAGGCGAGCGCGAGGCCCGCCATCGTGCAGATGTCGCCCAGCATCGAGCGGGCCTGCACGAAGTAGAGGGGCATCGTCGAGAGCGCGATCGCCGCGTAGGCGCCGGTGCGCCTGTCGAAGAGGCGGGCGACGGACGCGTACGTCGCGAGAACGCCCACCAGGCCGCAGAGGGCCAGGGGCAGGCGGCCGGCCCACTCGGTGAGGCCGAAGAGCTTGAACCCGACGGCGATCAGCGTGAACGGCAGCTGCGGGCGCCCCAGGTCGTTCAGGTGGGGGAGCGAGTTGTCCGCGCCCTCGAGCGCGAGGTTGCCCGCGTGGAGCAGGTTGAACCCGATGCGGCGGGAGAGGTCGGCGACGTTGAGCTCGTACGGGTCCCAGAGGCCGCTCTTCGACAGCGGCGGCAGGACGAGAAAGAGGAGGGCCGGCACGACGACTGCCACCCCCAGCGGAGCCCAGCGCTTCCACGCGGGGCCCTCGGCGGCGTCCTGCAGGGATTCGACGGGGGGATTCGAGCGGGGCGGAGAGGACGACGAGGCCATTGGGGGCGCCCGGACGAGGGCGGGCGGACACTACTTCCAAGGTCGAGGGCGACGCAACTCGTGCATGACCCGCCCGGAGCGTGCACGAGTCGTGCTACGTGGGGCCCCCCATGCCCACGGAGTCGACGCGGTCCGGCAGAGTGGCCCTTCTCGGGAGGGCCAACGTCGGAAAGAGCACGCTGCTCAACGCGCTCCTGGGCGAGCCCATCGCCATCACGAGCCAGCACCCGCAGACGACGCGCGACGCGGTCCGCGGCGTGCTCACCGCGGGCGACACGCAGTACGTCTTCGTCGACACGCCGGGCCTGCACGAGGCACGGACCCGCCTCGGCCACCGCATGAACGACACCGCCCGCGAGCAGGCGCGCGACGCCGACGTCGTGGTGCTCGTCGTCGAGCCCTGGGCCGACCCGGCCGACCTCGCGCTCGCCCGCGGCCTCGAGGGGCCCCCGGCGCTCCTCGTCGTCAACAAGATCGACCGCGTCAAGGACAAGACCAAGCTCCTGCCGGTCCTCTCCGCCTTCGCCGAGGCGCATGCGTTCGCAGCGACGGTGCCGATGAGCGCGAAGCGCGCCAACGGGACCGATCGGCTCCTCAAGGAGCTCCGCGAGCTCCTGCCCGAGCAGCCCTACCTCTACGAGGCCGACACGCTCAGCGACCAGCCGGTCCGCTTCTTCGTCGCCGAGTTCGTGCGCGAGCAGATCCTCGCCCACACGCGGCAGGAGGTGCCCCACGGGGTGGCCGTCGTGGTCGAGCGCTTCGACGAGGGGCAGGACCTGCCGCGCATCGAGCTCGCGATCCACGTCGCGCGCGAGTCGCACAAGGGCATCCTCGTCGGCGCCAAGGGGAACATGATGAAGCGCATCGGCACGGCGGCGCGCCTTCGCGTCGAGTCGATGCTCGGCAAGCACGTGCACCTGAAGCTCTGGGTGCGCGTGACGCCCGACTGGATGAACGACCCGTCCAAGCTCCGCGAGCTCGGGTACGGCAAGACGGAGGACGCCCGATGACCAAGCACCACCCGCCGCGCGTGCGCCGCCTGGTGCCGGGGGGCCTCTCGGGGACGCCCATCGTCGCCATCGTGGGCCGGCCGAACGTAGGCAAGTCGACGCTCTTCAACCGCCTCGCGCGCGCGCGGATCGCGATCGTGCACGACGAGCCCGGCGTGACGCGCGACCGCAAGTACGCCGACACGTCGGCGTTCGGGCGGCCGTACACGATCGTCGACACCGGCGGGTTCGACCCCGAGGACGCCGACCCGATGAAGGCGGGGATCGCGAGCCACGTGAAGGCCGCCATCGCCGAGGCCGACGCCATCGTGTTCGTGACCGACGCGACGACGGGGCCCATCGACGCCGACCGCGCGGCGGTGAAGCTCCTGCGCGCGTCGAAGAAGCCCGTGTTCTACGCCGCAAACAAGGCCGACTCGCCAGGGGTCGACGCGGATGCGTTCGAGCTCTACCGGCTGGGCGTCGAGAAGGTGTACCCGGTGAGCGCCCTCCACGGGCGGGGCATGGGCGAGCTCGAGGCGGCGCTCGTCGAGGCGCTGCCGGAGGGAGACGCCGAGCCGGAGGACGACGAGAACGCGCCGCCGCGCATCGCGCTCATCGGGCGGCCCAACGCGGGCAAGAGCAGCCTGCTCAACCGCGTGCTCGGCGAGGACCGCGTGCTCGTCGACGCGCGCCCGGGCACGACGCGCGACGCCATCGACGCCGTCGTGGAGCGCGACGGCAAGAGCTACGTGTTCATCGACACGGCGGGCATCCGGCGCAAGGCGAAGGTGGCCAAGGAGGCGAGCGCGGTCGAGTCGATGAGCGTCCTGTCGAGCATCCGGAGCATCGAGCGGGCGCACGTCGTCGTGATGATGTGCGACGCCGAGGAGGGCGTGGCCGAGCAGGACGCGAAGATCATGGGCCTCGCGGAGGAGCGCGGGCGCGCGATGGTGGTCGCGCTGAACAAGAGCGATCTGCTCGACAAGGCGGCCTTCGGCAAGGCGGAGGAGATGGCGCGCGAGAAGCTGAGCTTCGTGCCGTACGTGCCGATCGTGCGGACGAGCGCGAAGACGGGCCGCGGCGTGCCGGAGCTCTTCGCGACGATCGACCGCGTGCGCGAGGGGTTCTACAAGCGCGTGGGCACCGGAGAGCTCAACCGGTTCTTCGAGGGGGTGCTCGATGTCCGCCCGCCGCCGACGATGGGCGGCCGAGCGCCCCGCCTCTACTACGTGACGCAGGCCCAGGTCGCGCCGCCGACCTTCGTCGTCATGGCGAACGCGCCCGACTCGGTCCACTTCTCGTACCGCCGCTTCGTCATGAACCAGCTCCGCAAGCACTTCGGGTTCGAAGGCTCGCCCATCCGGGTGCACTACAAGGCGCGGCGCCGGCGAGGCGAAGAGCGAGAGTAGGAAACAGGAAGGTCAGAAGATCAGAAGGCGTGAGGGGGTGTTGACGGGAGTGCACGGGGTGGAAGGCGGCGTGCACCTCGGGAGACGGACGAACACGGGAACACGGGAACGGGAGTGGGAAGTCGGAATGCGGAATGAGTGAGCCGCGAGCACGGAAACTGGCCCCGCGGCTCTCACTCGGCTCGGGTCAGCGCCGGCGTCGCGCGCCGTTCCCCTTCCCTGTTCCCGTGTTCGTCCCTCTCGCCCGTGCAGCCGGCCTTCCACCCCGTGCAATCCCGTGAACACCCCCTCACGCCTTCTGATCTTCTGATCTTCCTGTTTCCCCTCTCGGGGTCTCCTCGACGCCGCCGCGCATGAGGGTGTCGGCGAGCTCGCCGAGGTTCCTGAGGTCGTGGACGTCGCTCGGGAGCTCGGGGACGCGGACGATGGGGACCTTGCCCTTCGCGCGCTGGTCGAGGAGGCGGACGTGGAGGGCGTCGAGGTGGGCGAGCTGCACGGCGTCGGCGTGCGCCCGGACGAGGCGCTCGGGGGCATCCGCCTCGAGCGGGACGGCGTGGCGCGCGACGGCGTCGGTCGCCTGCTCCACCGACGGCGGCGTGTCGGCGCTCGGCGGGGGCACCCGGAAGCGGTTCACGACGAGCGCTCCGCGCTGCATCCGCGCTTCCTCGAGGCGCTCGCTGAAGAACATCACCTCCTGGATGCTCATCGGCGCGGGGCTCGTCACGAGCACGAACGACACCTCGGGTGAGCGCAGGGCCGCCTCGACCATCGCCGCGCGCTGCTTGAAGCCGCCGAACAGATCGTTCAGCTCCGTGATGAACTCCGCCATCGCCTCGAGGAAGCCGCCACCGGTGATCTTGCCGAGGCCGCGCAGGACGAGCGACGCCGACCTCGCGAGGAGGTTCAGCGACAGCTTGCCCGTCGACTCGAACGCCTGGACGAACCAGCGCATCGCCGCCGAGTCGATCGCCTCGGCCAGGCGCGCGGGCGCGTCGAGGAAGTCGAGGGCGTTGGCCGTCGGGGGCGTGTCGAGGATGACGAGGTCGAAGCGCGGGTCGCGCTGGACGGCGACGAGCTTCTCCATCGCCATGTACTCCTGCGTCCCCGCGAGCGACGTCGAGACGTACTTGTAGAGGCGGTTGTCGAGGAGCTTTTTCGCGCGCTCCGGCGTCGACGAGTACTTGGTGACGAGCTCGTCGAACGTGCGCTTCGTGTCGAGCATCATCGCCGTGAGCGAGCCCTCGAGCGGGATTCCCGCCTTCGCGAAGAGCGCCGGCGCCACCGTCTGCTCCTCGCCCGACATCGTCTCGAGCCCCAGCGACTCCGCCAGCCGCCGAGCCGGATCGATCGTCAGGCAGAGCACGCGCTTCCCCCGCCGCGCCGCCGCCACGCCCAGCGCAGCCGCCGTCGTCGTCTTCCCCACTCCGCCCGCCCCCACCGCCACGAGCACCCGTCGCGACATCACCAGCTCGGCGAGCGTCTCCACGCGAGCGCCTCTTAGCACGGGCGCCGAAGCCCGCGGAGAGCGAGATGGGGGAAACAGGAAGGTCAGAAGATCAGAAGGTTGGTGGGATGGGCATCCTGAGGCGCCGCGCTGCTGGGGCCACCGGACACGCCAGAAAGGGAGCGGTGTCCCCCTTTGGAGAGTCGCCCGAGGCGCCGGTAGCCGCGGCGCCCCCCCCAAAGCCCTGCCCACTCCCCCTTCTGATCTTCTGACCTTCCTGTTTCTCCCCTCTCCGTCTCGCTCTCGCGCGTCAGCCGGGCTCGAACTCTTCGTATTCGCCCTCGGCGAGGTTGTCGAAGCGGGTGTACTGCGCGTCCCACCGGACCTTCACCGTGTCGATCGGGCCGTTTCTCTGCTTGGCGATGATGAGCTCCGCCACGTTCCGGTCGGCGGTCTCCTTGTTGTAGTACTCGTCGCGGTAGATGAAGCAGATGTTGTCGGCGTCCTGCTCGATGGCGCCCGACTCACGCAGGTCCGACAGCTGCGGGCGCTTGCTCTTCTCGCTGCGCGTCTCCACCGAGCGATTGAGCTGGCTGAGCGCGATGACCGGCAAGGAGAGCTCCTTCGCGAGCTGCTTCAGGCCGCGCGAGATCTCGCTGATCTCCTGCTCGCGGGAGTTCACGCCGTCGCGCCCGCGCATCAGCTGCAGGTAGTCGACCATCACGAGGCCGATGCGCTGCTTCTTCTCGCCCGTCGCCTCGTCGACGCGGTCGTACTCGGCCTGCAGGCGGCGCACCTTCGAGCGAAGCTCGAGGATCGAGAGGCCCGCGGTGTCGTCCACCCAGATGTTCAGGCTCCCGAGGTGCGACGCCGCCTGCGTCAGCTTGCTCCAGTCGGCCGGCGTGAGCATGCCCGTGCGCACGCGGCTCACGTCGACCTTCGCCTCGGAGCACAGCATGCGGTTGACGATCTGCTCGCGCGGCATCTCCAGCGTGAAGACGACGACGCCGCAGCCCGGCTCCTCCCACCGCTCGTTCGGGTCGTGCGCGCTCTCGAGCTGCTGTGGGCTCGCCACGTTCGCGGCCATGTTGAGCACGAGGCTCGTCTTGCCCATGCCGGGGCGCGCGGCGACGATCGTCAGCTCGCCGTCGTGCAGGCCGCTCGTCATGCGGTCGTACCGGTCGAACCCCGTCGGCACGCCGGTGATGCGCCGCCCGCGCGCGTTCACCTTCTCGATCTTCTTGAAGGTCTCGCGCATCACGTCGCGGAGCATGTGCACCGAGCTCGACTCGCGCGTGCGCGCGATGTCGTAGACGGCCTGCTCCGCCCCGTCGATGAACGCCTGCGCCTCGCCGTAGCCCGCGTAGCCCTGCGAGGTGACCCGCTGGCACGTGAGAATGAGCTGACGGACGCGCCACTTCTCGTGGATGGTCTTGCCGTACGCCGTGACGTTGGCCACGGCCGGCGCCGCGTTCAGGACCTCGGTGAGGTAGGCCATCCCGCCGACCTGGGCGAGGCGGTCGTGGTCGCGGAGCCACGTCGCGACCTGCACGACGTCGACCGGCCGGCCCGTCGACGAGAGGTCGACGCAGGCCTCGAAGATCCGGCGGTGCGCCTCGGAGTAGAAGTGCTCCGGCCGGAGGAACTCGTTGACCTTGTCGAGCGCCCCCGGGTCCACCATCACCGCCGAGAGGACCGCCCCTTCGGCGTCGAGATCGTGCGGGGGGACGCGCCCCTCCACCGCGGGGATCCCCTCTCCTTGTCCCCCGACCGCGCGCAGGTTGTTCACAGGCAGCACCCCTTAACGGAGCGCGCCCCGGCCGCGTGAGCGACCGAGGCGCGATGTCGTGCCCTACTTCTATAGCTACTTCGCGACGACCGCTACCTTCAGCGTCGCCGTCACGTCCGACACGAGCTTCACCGGGATCTGGTAGTCCCCGACGGCCTTGATCGCCTCGGCGAGGTGCATCTTCTTCCGGTCGATGACCACCTTGCCGGCCGACTGGGCCTTCACGGCGGCCTCGATGTCCTTCGCGGTCACCGATCCGAAGAGCTTCCCGTCCTCGCCGACCTTCGTCGCGATCGTGATGGAGAGCGCGTCGATCTGCGCGGCGACGTCGCGCGCCTCTTTCTTCGACTTGTCGGCCTTGGCGACGGCCACCGCCTTCTCGTGCTCGATGCGGCGGACCGCGGCGCTCGTGGCCGGGACCGCGAGCTCGCGCGGGAGGAGGAAGTTGCGCGCGAAGCCGGGGCGCACGCGGACGAGGTCACCGCTCTTGCCGAGCTTCTCGACGTCCTGCTGGAGAACGACCTGGATGTTGGCGGGCATGGCTCAACCGGCCTGGGTGATGGTGAAGGGGAGGAGCGCGATGTTGCGCGCCCGCTTGACCGCGAGCTGCACCTTGCGCTGGTGCCGCGCGCAGTTGCCGCTGATGCGGCGCGGGACGATCTTCCCGCGCTCGGTGATGAAGTACTTGAGCGCCTGCGGGTCCTTGTAGTCGATGACCAGCGCCTTGTCGGTGCAGTACCGGCAGATGCGCTTCTTGCCGCCGCGCCGCCGGCCGATCTCCGCGTTGAGATCCGGACCTCGGTTGATGTCCTTGTCGTCGTCCATCATAGCCATGGCTCAGCTCTCCTCTCCGCCCGTTTCGGGCTTGGGCGCGGCAGGCGCCGCAGGCGCTGCAGGCGCTTCGTCGGTCGCGGGGCGCTCCACACGCTCGGCGCGCTCGCCTCGTTCCCCGCGCTCCCCACGCTCCCCACGCTCCTCGTCGCCGAACTCGTCGCCCTCGTCCATCGGGCCGCGCATGCTGCGGGGCCGGTCCTCGCCGAGGTCGATGAGGCCGAGCTGCTTCTCGCGCGACTCCTCGGGCTCCGGCTCGGTCGGCAGATCGAGCTTGCCGAGCTTCGTCTCCTCGGGGTCGATCTGCAGGGTCTCCAGGTCGACCTCGGTGCCGGTCTGCACGGTCATGTGCTTCATCACCGTGTCGAGCAGCTTCAGGTTGCGCTCGACCTCGGCGACCAGGCCGCCGCCGCCCACGTACTTCACGTAGACGTAGACGCCCTTGCGCTGCTTGCCGACCGGGTAGGCCAGCTTGCGGCGGCCCCAGGCCTCGACCTTCACGAGCTTGCCGTGCTCGCGCTCGATGGCCTCGGCCACGCGGTGCTGCACCTTCTCGGCGGCGTCCGCGTCGACGTCCGAACGAAGGACGTAGATGGTCTCGTATTCTCTGGTGCGGACGCGGCCCGACGGGCGCGCGGCCGGAGCCGGCGTGGAAACGTTCATGGTGGTGGAGACTCCTGGGCTCGTCCGGTCGCGACGTGCGGCGGACGCGGGCCCGTGGGACGTGATGCCCACGAGCGAGGGGGCGACTTCTTAGCACAGGTGGGAGCGCGGGCTAGGGCTTCGTGTGGACGGCCTTCTGCGCCTCGGCCAGGCCGTCCCGGACCACCCGGCGCACGGCGTCGGCCGCTCGATCGAGCACGGCGGGCAGCTCGGCGCGCTCCACGGGGTCGAAGCCCGCGAGCACCCAGCCGTGGACGTCTCCGTGCGCTCGGCCCGGCGGCGGGCGGCCGATGCCCACCCGCACGCGCACGAAGTCCGGGCTCCCGAGGTGCTGCACGAGGCTCCGCAGGCCGTTGTGCCCCGCGTGCCCTCCCCCGGCCTTCAGGCGCACGTCCTTCCACGGCAGATCGAGCTCGTCGTGGACCACGATGATGTCGCGCGGCTCGACCTTCAGGAAGGCCGCCGCCGGCTGCACGCTCTCGCCCGAAAGGTTCATGTACGTCTGCGGCTCGAGCGCCGCGACGGGCCGCCCCCCGAGCTCACCCCGCGCGAAGAGCCCTCCGAACTTCGACGTGAACGGAGGCCAGCCCTCGGCGCGCGCGAGCTCGTCGAGCACCAAGAAGCCGAGGTTGTGCCGCTGCCCCTCGTGCACGCGCCCGGGGTTGCCCAGACCGACGACGAGGAGCACGCGTCATCCTCTGCGAGACCGCGCGGCGTCAGGCCGCACGGGTCACTTCTTCTTCTTCTCGTCCTTCGCCGCCTCGGCCGCAGGCGCAGCGCCCGCTGCCGGAGCCGCACCCGCCGCAGGAGCCGCACCCGGCGCAGCCCCCGGAGCCGCCGCCGCACCCGCCGTGCCCGGAGCACCCGGAACCGGCTCGACGACCTCCTCCTTCTCCGGCGCGACGATCGCGACGAGCGTCTGCTCGGCGGGCAGGAGCACCGTGACGCCCTCGGGGAGCTTCAGCTCCTGCGTCTGGACGTGCATCCCGAGCTCGAGGTGCGTGACGTCCGTCTCGAGCTTGACGGGGATGCGGTCGGGCAGGCAGCGCACGGGGACCGTGCGGTAGACGATGCGCAGCACGCCGCCGGCGACGACGCCGAGCGGCTTGCCCGTCGTGTGCAGCGGGACGTTCACGTCGACCGGCTTGTCGAGCTTCACCTCGATGAAGTCGACGTGCTCGAGGCTCCGCTCGACCGGGTGCACCGTGAAGTCGCGGATCATCGCGAGGATCTTCTTCCCCTCCATCTCGAGCTCGACGACCGTGTTCTGCCCGCGCTCGCTCTTGAGCACCCCCGCGACGTCCTTCGGCGGGACGGCGATCGAGGTGGCCGGGAGGCCCTTGCCGTAGGCGACGGCGGGGACGAGCCCCTCGCGGCGAACCTTGCGGGCGGCGGCCTTGCCACCGGTAGCGCGGCTGGAAGCCTTGAGGACGGGCATCTGCATGGCGGTCATGGTCGTTCTCCTATCCCCCGTCCTCCCGCTCTCCGGCGGGCCTCGGGGGTGCGATGGGGGCGGTCCTCTTAGCAGGCGAGCCCTTTGGGCGCCATACGCTCGGGAGAGGAGAGGGAGAGGGGGAAACAGGAAGGTCAGAAGATCAGAAGGCGTGAGGGGGGGGTTCACGGGATTGCACGGGGTGGGAGGCGGCGTGCACCTCGGGAGAGGGACGAACACGGGAACAAGGGAACGGGAAGTCGGAATGTGGAATGGGGGAGCGGCGAGCACGGAAAACATGCCCCGCGTCTCCCACCGGGCTCGGGTCAGCGCCGGTGTCGCCCCGCTCCCATTCCCCATCCCCATTCCCGTGTTCGTCCGTCTCCGAGGTGCACGCCCGCCTTCCACCCCGTGCACGCGGCCACAGGCCCCCCTCTCCCCTTCTGATCTTCTGACCTTCCTGTTTCCCCCTCTCGAGGGGTCAGGCGGGGGTCACGCGAAGAGGGAGCTGACGCTGTCGGAGCTGTGGATGCGCTTGATGGCCTCGCCGAGGAGGCGGGCGATCGAGAGCTGCTTGATCTTGGGGCACCCCTTCGCCGCGTCGGACAGCGGGATGGAGTCGCTCACGACGACCTCGGTGAGCGGGGACTCGGCGATGCGCTGGATGGCCGGGCCCGAGAGGACGCCGTGGCTCGCGCACGCGACGACCTTGCGCGCGCCCTTGTCGGCGAGCGCGCGCGCCGCGCCGCAGAGGGTGCCCGCCGTGTCGATGATGTCGTCGATGATGATGCAGTCCTTGCCCTTGACCTCGCCGATGAGGTTCACGACCTCGGACACGTTCGCGCGCTCGCGGCGCTTGTCGATGATGGCCAGCGAGGCGCCGAGGCGCTTCGAGTACGCGCGCGTGCGTTCGACGCCGCCCGCGTCGGGCGAGACGAACACCGCCGCCGAGTCGAAGTGCTTCTTGAGGTAGTCCTCGAGGAACACGGGCATCGCGTAGAGGTGGTCGAACGGGATGTTGAAGAACCCCTGGATCTGCCCCGCGTGGAGATCGACCGACACGACGCGCTGGACGCCCGCCGTCTGGATGAGATCCGCCACGAGCTTGCTCGTGATGGGCGTGCGCGGCGCCACCTTGCGGTCCTGCCGGCCGTAGCCGTAATAGGGCATGACGGCGGTGATCGAGCCCGCCGACGCGCGCCGGAGCGCGTCCGCCATGATGAGCAGCTCCATCACGTTGTCGTTGGTCGGCGTGCTCGTCGACTGGATGACGTACGCGTCGACGCCGCGCACGTTCTCGCCGACCTCCACGAAGCTCTCCCCGTCGCTGAAGCGCGTCACCCGGCACTTCGCGATGGGCGTCTCGAGGTACTGCCCGATTTCGGCAGCGAGAACCGGGTTGGCGTTGCCGGAGAAGAGGCAGACCTTCTTGAACACGACGGTGCGCGTCTCGTAGCCGGCGCGACACACAGAGTCAACGCACGGCGGGACGAGAGGAGCGAACGCCCTAGTGGGGCATCGCCATGCACTCGGACCGCGGCCCGCGCTTGCCCTGCTCGATGCAGGCCTTGTACGAGCGACGCGCGTTCTTCATGTCGCCCTTGGCCTGGTACGCGGCGCCGAGGATGAGCCACGCCTCGCCGTCCGTCGGGTCGAGCGCGACGGACTTCTCGCCGGCCTCGATGGCGTCGGCGTTCTTCCCGCGCTCGAGGGCGTTGCGCGAGGCCGTCTTCTCCTTCGCGGCAGCGACCGGATCGGGCTGCGCGGGAGGAGCGTCGCCCGGGGCGGCCTGTGCGCCTTCGGCCGGCGCCGCTGCCGGAGGAGGCTCGCCGGGAGCCGCTGCTTGCGCGGCAGGGGGCGTCGCCTCGGCGGCGGGCGCCGGAGGCTCGGCAGGGGGAGCGGCCGTCTCGGCGGGCGGCGCCGCCGTCTCCGCGGGGACCGCTGCAGGGGCAGCGGCTGCCGGCTGCGTCTCCGGGGCCGGAGGCTCGGCGGGCGAAGGCTGCGCGGCCGGGGCCTGGGGCTCCGGGGCGGGCTGTGCGATCGCAGCGGCGGCAGTCAGGGAGCGACGGGGCCCTTCGTCGGCGTGGCTTCGCGTGATCCCCGCCTTCACCACGGCCGCCAGGCAGAGCACCGACGCGCCCGCGACCGCCCACTTCACGTAGCGCTGCAGATCCGCACGGCGGCGGACGACGTCCGGCATCGACTTGCGCACGAGACGCGGATCCCGGTGATCCGTCTCGAGGTCCATTTCCGAGTCGCGCGCCGCGCCGCCGAAGAAGTGGTTGTCGAGGTCCACCGGCGGGTAGCTGCTGTCGTCCCGGCTGTCGAGGCGGGGACGGGCGGCGGGAGCGGCGTCGCCGGCCTTCGGCAGGTCGGGCGTCGTCGCCGCGATCGCCTCGGAGAGCTGCGCGGCTTCGGCCTGCGCCTGGGGGGATGACGCGGGCGGCATCGACGACGAGGCGGGGACCACCTCCTGCGAGGCGTCGTCCGCCTCGGCGGACGTGAGCGAAGCGACGGGCGCCTCGACGACGGGCGGCGCGCTGGTCGGCGTTTCGAGCGCGGCCACCGGCTTCTCCGGCGCGGCCTGCGCATCGATGGGCGCCACGTCCGGCACGGCCGGCGTCGCCTCGATCACGGGCGGAGCCAGGTTGGACGAGCGCGACGAGACGACCTCCGCTTCGCCTCCCGCCAGGCCCATGGCGACCGACATCCTGCTCGTAGCCCTGCCTCGGCGTTCCTTCTTGCTCATCGCTTCTGCCCGTCTCCGTCCCGCGTGGAGTTTCTCGACCGACCCGCTACCCCCCTCGATGCATGCCCGACTCTCGCCGTTTCCGTCAGTGAATCGAAGGAGGTACCCGCCCCCTCCTTGATGCAGAGCAAACTGTGTGCGCGACCCGCGCGCGCCGGAAGGATTGCGGGTCGAACACCTCGCCGTCAACGACTGCACGACACGGCTGTCCGAAATCGATGTGAGAAGGACCTACCGGTGGGCGCACGATGGCACAGCGATTCTCCACCGCCAGCGTACGGTCGACTGCGAGACTTTCTTGAGGCATCCCGCGAGGGCGCCTAAATCCAGCACGAGCATGCCTTCCCTTCCGCACATCGTCCTTCGCCACAGGGCTGCGGGAGAACGGGTCACCCACGGCCACCCCTGGGTCTGGCGGGAGGCCGTGGCACACGGGCTCGACGGCGTACGGCCGGGCCAGGAAGTGCAGATCCAGGCCGCAGACGGGCAGGCAATCGGTCGCGGTCTGGTCGATCCCGTGTCGCCGATTGCCGTACGCGTCTGGACGCGCGGGAAGGAGCCCGTGGGGCCCTCGCTGTTCCGGGAGCGGGCCGAGCGGGCGGTCGACCTCCGGCGGCGGCTCTTCGAGGGGAGCGAGACGACGGCGTGCCGGGTGCTTCATGGCGAGGGCGACCGTACGCCGGGCTTCGTGGTGGACCGGTACGGGACGGTGGCCGTCCTGAAGACGGACGGCGACGCCGCCGAGGCGCGCGCGACCGAGATGGGGGAGGCGCTGGGCGAGGCGCTGGAGTCGTGGGGCGTGTCGACGCTCGTTCACCGTCGCGGCGGCAAGGGCGAGACGCCCCGGCTCGAGGTCCTGCGCGGGGCGCCCCCGCCAGACACCGTCACGGTGAAGGAGCACGGCCTCGCGTTCGTGGTCGACCTGGCGCGCGGGCAGAAGACGGGGGCCTTCCTCGACCAGCGCGAGAACCGCGCGCGCGTCGGAGAGATGGCGGCGGGGCGCCGGGTGCTGAACCTCTTCTCGTACGCGGGCGGCTTCTCGCTCTTCGCCGCGGCCCGGGGCGCCGCGCACGTGACGAGCGTCGACGTGGCGGCCGCCGCCCACGCCACCGCGCAGGCGAGCTTCCGCGCCTCGGGGGTCGATCCCGGCAAGCACGCCTTCGTCACCGCCGACGTCACCGCCTTCCTCGACCGCGCGCGGAAGAAGGGCGACACCTGGGACCTCGTCATCAGCGATCCCCCGAGCTTCGCCCCCAGCGAGAAGGCCGTCCCGCGCGCCCTCGCCGCCTACCGCGCCCTCCACGCCGCATGCGCGGCAGTCCTCTCGCCGGGGGGCACCCTCTGCGCCGCGAGCTGCTCGAGCCACGTCGGCATGGACGCGTTCCTCTCGACGCTCGACGACGCCTCCCTCGGCCGAAGCGACCTCCGCGTCCTCGAGCTGCGCGGAGCGGGACCCGACCACCCCACCCTCCCCGCCTTCCCCGAGGGCCGCTACCTCAAGTTCGTCGTCCTCTCGTGAACCCGCCGGGCGCCGTTCACCCAGGAGAGTAGGAAACAGGAAGATCAGAAGATCAAAAGGGGAGATTGGGGGTTGCGTCCGGGGACGCTGCGTTTGCGGGGCGGCTGGGAGGGCATGAATGACGGTCTCTCGCCCGTTCGAGGCGTTCCCCATGCCCCAGCAACGCGACGTTGCGCACGCCCAGCCCCATCCCCCCTTCTGATCTTCTGATCTTCCTGTTTCCTACTCTCCGGGTCCCGCGTGCGAAGCGGGTCACTCGGCGAGGATGGCCTCGTCGGTGAGGGACTCCATGGACTCGCGGGGGCCCGAGGCGATGAGGCCGAGGGGATCGAAGACGCCGCGCTCCTTCGGCGTGACCGACGAGAGGGAGCTCACGAGCTGGGCCTTGCGGAGGTAGATCTCCTCGCGGCGGCCCGTGTCGTTCTCGACCTTGAGCGAGAGCTCGTGCTCGTTCGGGCTGCGGCGCGCGATCTCCGAGACGGTCGACGCGATGACGCTGACGACGAGCGAGACGACCTTCGTGCCGAGGTCGTGCTCCGCGACGGAGTTGCCGGCGAGCGCCAGGCTCGTCATTCGCTGCTTGCGCGCGAGGACGGGCGCGCACGCCGTCCGGAGCAGCTGCCAGAGCCGCTCGATCTCCGTCGCCGACGACGTGTCGAGCACCGCCGGCAGGCCCGACTCCGCCTCCGCGTCGTCCGGGTGGTGCACCTCGCCCGTCAGGCCCTCCTCGGTGCGCCGGAGCGTGAACACCAGCGAGTCCGGCTGGTCCGCGCGCCTGCGGAGGCGAAGCTGGCAGCGGTCGTCGCGGAGCTCGAAGCCCCCGACGACGTAGTCGTCGAGGGTGATCGTCTCGGGCGCCACCGTCCTCTTGAAGAGGCTCCGCTTCACGCCGACCGGGAGCGTCACGTCCTGCGCGAAGTCGCGCACCGGACGCGGACCGCGCCACGCCTCGACCTCCGCGCTCGACAGGCGGAAGGACGCGACCAGCCCCCCCTCGTACGTGAACACCGCCGAGAACTGGTTGTCGCCGTCGCCCATGTCCATCCGGATCTGCGTGTCCTTCACCGGGAGGCGCACGGCGATGAGGAGCTTCTCGAGCGCGTCCGCCGCCTCGACCCGCCGCCGGTCGCACTCCGCGCGCGTCGTCTGCACCTCGCGGTCGCTCGTCCCGATGGCCTGGCGCCGCTGCTCGTCGACGATGTGCTGCGCCAGCTCGGTCACCTGCCGCACGTAGTCGCGTACGAGCGGCTGCGTCGAGTCCCTGGCGCCGTCCTTGAGCGCGCCCACCGCCTCGCGATGGAAGGCGTCGAGCTCCTCGACGCCGCGCGCGCGCACCATCGCCCCCTCCTCGGCCGCCTTGCGCAGGCTCCGCGTCTCCGCGTCGAGCCGGACGACGCGCGCCGCCTGCGCGCAGAACACCTCGAGCGCCGCCAGGAAGTCGTACTGCGGCGGGAACGGGACCGAGTCACCGTACAGATACCGCATGACCCGATCGTACACCTTGGGGCCCAGGAGATAGAGAAACAGGAAGATCAGAAGATCAGAAGGGGGAGTGGGGTTGGCGAGCAGGAGCCGCGGGGCCGCAAGGGTGACCGGAGGCTCCTCGAAGGGGGCCGGTCTCCCGCTGCTCCGCGCCCCTTTCCTGCGCCGTGCATGCGAGCGCAGCGTCACCGCCCCCGGACGCCAACCCCACTCCCCCTTCTGATCTTCTGGCCTTCCTGTTTCCTACTCTCGCCGGGCGCCGCGTGCGCCTCAGGCGCGTTCGAGGTCGTAGAAGAGCTTGTCGCCGCCCTTCACGTGGTGCAGGCCGCAGCCGAGGCGCTCGAAGTGCTTGGCGAGGATCCGCCGGTAGAAGGTCGCGGGGCGCGCGCGCACGGTGACGTCCGTCTTGCTCCGGTCGACCACGTCTTTCAGGTCGCGCGCCGTGATGGCCTCGACGTAGAGGAAGCCCCGGCACATGGCCGCCATGTTGGCGATCGCGCGCGCGCACGCGGCGTCGTCGAGGTACGGCAGCACGCCCTGGCAGACGACGAGGTCGAACTTCTCGCGCGCCCGCCACCGCGAGATGTCCCGCTTCTCGTGGCCGTACTCCTTGCAGGCGTAGTCGCTCACGTCGACGGACCGGTAGCGCGTCTCGGGGAGGTTCTTCGCGAACCAGGCCTTCCAGAGCCCGATGCCCGCACCCACGTCGAGCACCTTCTCGAGGTCCCCGCCGAACCACCGCACGAACCCCGCGACCCCCTGCGCCAGGTCGGCCACCTGCTCGGCCCCGTAAACGCGCGACCGCCGCGACTCGTAGTACCGCCGGAAATACCGCTCGTCGAACGCCTGCGACACGCTTTCACCTCCGAGAGGGAGAAACAGGAAGGTCAGAAGATCAGAAGGCGAGAGGTGGGGTCGACGCATCCCTACCCCCTTCTGAACTTCTGATCTTCCTGTTTCTCCATCTCCGGACCCCCCAGCGAAGATCCTTTGTCGCGGTGGTGCGTCGAGAGGGGCATGCGAAGCGCGATGGTGGTGGGGCTGGTTGGGCTGGGGGTTCTGGGGGGGTGTGCGAGCGCGCCGGTGGCGCAGAGGCCGGCGCAGAGGCCGGCGCTGATGCCCGCGGAGGCCGGACAGGCGCCCGTGGGGGTCGCTCCGGAAGCGCCGAAGCTCCCCGAGGTGGTGGCCGATGCGCCGCAGCTTCCGCAGGGAACGTGGGTGGGGGCGGCGGCCGACAGCGACGTCCTCCTGGCGCGCGGCGGGGACGCCTTCGTCGGCGTGTGGGTCGACGTGCCCGCGACGGCGAAGTCCCGCGTGCGTGCGCCCGTCGACCTGGCGCTCGTCATCGACACCTCGGGCTCGATGGAGGGCGCCAAGATCCAGGCGGCGCGCTCCTCGGCGCGCACCATCGTGAGCCGCCTCGCCGACGGGGACGTCCTCTCGGTCGACACGTTCAGCGACCACGCCAAGACGCTCGTCCCGCCCATCCGCATCACGCCCGAGACGCGCGCGAAGGTGCAGTCGGTCCTCGCGGAGCTCGGCACGGGCGGTTCGACCAACATGTTCGAGGGCCTCGAGCTCGCCGAGATGCACGTCGCGCAGGCCGACCGCGGCCACCCGGTGCGCCGCATCGTCATGATCTCCGACGGCCAGGCCAACGTGGGCCCTTCGTCGCCGCAGGCCCTCGGCGACCTCGCGCAGCGCACGCTCTCGCTCGGCGCGCAGGTCACCTCCCTCGGCGTGGGCCTCGACTACGACGAGCAGACGCTCGACGCGATCGCGGAGCGCACGAGCGGTCGCCTCTTCCACGTGGGCGATCCTCGCGAGATGGAGCAGACGCTCGCCAACGAGGTCGACATGCTCGCCTCGACTGTCGCCGACCAGGCGTCGATCGAGATCGTCCCCGCACCCGGCGTCGTCCTCGTGGGCGTCGAGGGCGCGCGGGTCGAGGGCGAGGACGGCGGGGCGGTGCGCATCCCGCTCGGGGCGCTCTACGCGGGCCAGCACCGCGAGGCGCTCGTGCGCGTGCGCCTCACCGAGTCGGCCGTCGGGACGCAGCGGGCGCTCGCGAGCGTGCGCCTGCGCTTCCACGATCCCGCCGAGAACGACGTGGAGCGCCTGCAGGAGGTCCTCGCGAAGGCGACGACGAGCGACGATCCGACGACGGTCGCCTCCCACGCGAACGCGAAGACGCACGCGATGATGGCGATGATCGACGCGGCCAGGACGGAGGTGCAGGCCGCGCAGGACCTCACGACGGGCAACTTCGTCCAGGCGCAGGCGCAGCTGGCGGCGACCGAGAAGAACCTCCTCGACGAGGCGTCCCGCACGAAGGACGACGGCGCCCGCCAGAAGCTCACCGTGGCCGCCAAGGGCGTCGCCCAGGCCCACGCCCGCGCCATGGCAGCCCCCGCCGCCCCCGCCGCGAGCGTCCGCTCGGACGCCCTCGAGATGAACGGCGCCGGCATGAAAGCCATGGGCTACTGAGGCGAAGTGGCGGGGGGCGGCGAAGGGGGGACCGCGGCGCTCGATCGAGAGTGGAGAAACAGGAAGATCAGAAGATCAAAAGGTGGGTGGGGTTGGGCGTCGGGGGGCGCCGCGCCAAGGGGGAGAGAGAGACGCCTGAAAGGGGACGCGGTGCCCCCTTTGGAGCCTCACCCGAGGCGCCGGTAGCCCCTCGGCCCCCAGCACCCTGCCCACCCACCCTTCTGATCTTCTGATCTTCCTGTTTCTCCACTCTCGGGAGCCCGATGGGTCCACCGGGCCCAGAGCGCGTCAGCTCCGCCAGAGGCGGGACTGCTCCAGCAGCTTCGCGACCAGGGCGGTCCAGCCGGTCTGGGCGCGCGCTCCCAGGCCTTCGCCGGTGTCGCCGTGGAAGTACTCGTAGAAGGTGACGTGGTCGCGCATGTGGGGGCTCGCCTGGAGGGCGTGCGCCTTGCCGTTCGAGGCGCGGTGGCCCTCGGCGTCGGCGGTGAAGAGCGTGATGAGGCGGCGCGAGAGCTCGGCGGCGACCTGCCAGAGCGTCAGGTGCTTGCCCGAGCCGGTGGGGCACTCCACGCGGAAGCTCTCGCCGTGGTAGTGCGCCATCCGCTGGAGCGCCTCGATGACGAGGTAGTTCACGGGCATCCACACCGGGCCGCGCCAGTTCGAGTTCCCGCCGAACATGCCCGTCTGGCTCTCGGCCGGCTCGTAGTCCACGCGGAACGCCTGCCCCTCGATGTGGAGCTCGTAGGGGTGCTCGGCGTGCGCGCGCGACAGCGACCGGAGACCGTGCGGCGACAGGAACTCCGTCTCGTCGAGCATGCGTGAGAGGACGCGCGAGAGCTTCTCCTTGTCGAGGAGCGAGAGGAGCCGCCGCTCGCGCCGGCCCGGAACCTCCATGAGCGGGCAGTGCTCCGCGAGCTCCGGCCGGTTCTGGAGAAACCACCGCGCGCGCCGCCAGAAGGCCGGGAAGCGCTCGACCGTGTCCGGCTCGAGGGTCGTCACGCCGAAGAGCGGCGTCAGGCCCACCATCGAGCGAACGCGCAGCGGGATGGTCTCCCCCGAGGGGCGGCGAATGAGGTCGTAGTAGAAGCCGTCGACCTCGTCCCAGAGCGAGCAGTCCGCGCCCGCGATGTGGTTCATCGCGTGGGCGATGAGGAGGAAGTGCTCGAAGAACTTGTTCGCCACGTCCTGGTACGAGTCGTTCTCGCGCGCGAGCTCGAGCGCGATGTCGAGCATGTTGAGGCAGTACATGCCCATCCAGCTCGTCGCGTCGGCCTGCTCGAGCACGCCGCCGCCCGGGAGGGGCTTGCTCCGGTCGAAGAGGCCGATGTTGTCGAGGCCCAGGAAGCCCCCCTCGAAGACGTTGCGGCCCGAGGTGTCCTTCCGGTTCACCCACCACGTGAAGTTCAGCATCAGCTTGAGGAACAGTCCCTCGAGGAACGCCCGGTCGGCGCGCCCCGTCATGCGGCGCTCGATCTGGTAGACGCGGAGCGCCGCGTACGCGTGCACCGGCGGGTTCACGTCGCCGAGCTGCCACTCGTACGCCGGGATCTGCCCGTTCGGGTGCATGTACCACTCGCGCGTGAGGAGCGTGAGCTGCTGCTTGGCGAAGTCCGGGTCGACCATCGCGAGCGGGATGCAGTGGAACGCGAGGTCCCACGCCGCGTACCAGGGGTACTCCCACTTGTCCGGCATGGAGAGCACCTCCGAGTTGTAGAGGTGGCGCCACCCGGCGTTGCGCCCCGACCACCGCGGCTCGGGCGGCGGCGGCGCGCCCGCGTCCCCGCGGAGCCACCGCTCCACCTCGTAGGCGTAGTACTGCTTGGTCCAGTGGAGGCCGCCCACCGCGGCGCGGAAGACCTTGAGCTCGTCGGGCGAGAGCGCGCGCGGCGCGATGGACGCGAAGAACTCGTCCGCCTCGTGGATGCGCTTCTCGAAGACGGCGTCGAAGTCGTCGAAGGGCGCGTCCTTCGCGCGGTCCACGTAGCGCAGGCGCAGGGTCACCGTCTCGCCCGGGCCGACGAGCGTCGAGTACCGCGCGCCCACCTTGGTGCCGCGCCCCTCCGGGTTCACCGCGTCGCGCCTGCGCCGCACGATCGCCTCGTGGAACGCGTCCTTCGTGTACGGCGAGCGGTTCGGCGCGCCCCAGAGCGCCTCCGCGTTGCTCTCGTTGTCGGTGAAGAGGAGCTCCTGCGCGCCCTCCGCGTAGAGCCAGAAGTGCCCGAGGTGCACGTGCGCCGTCTCGACCACCTGCACCTCGCCGGACGGCTCGAGCGCGAAGAGCTCCGGCTTCACCGCGAGCGCCTGGCTGCGGAGCGACACGCGAGGTGAATCACCTCGCACGTCCTCCCGAACGTCGGCCAGGGGGGCCTCGCCCGGCGGCGCCTCGTTCCAGCTCCACGTGTTGCGAAACCAGAGCTGCGGAAGGACGACGAGCGGCGCCGCCTCGGGCCCGCGGTTGGTGATCGTGAGGCGCACGAGCACGTCGTTCGGCTCCTCCTTCGCGTACTCGACGCGCACGTCGAAGTAGCGGTCCTCGTCGAAGACCCCCGTCGCGAGGATCTCCGGCTCGCGCTCGTGCTTGCCCGCCGCCCGCGACCGCGCGCGCAGCTCCTCGTAGGGGAAGGCGCGCTGCGGGTACTTGTAGAGCGCCCGCGCGTAGCTCCCGGTCGGCGTGCCCTCCTCGTACCAGTAGAGCTCCTTCACGTCCTCGCCGTGGTTGCCCTCGCGGCCCGTCAGGCCGAAGAGGCGCTCCTTGAGGATGGGGTCCGCGCCGTTCCAGAGCGCGATCCCGAAGCACACCAGGCCGCGGTTGTCGCAGAAGCCGAGCAGGCCGTCGTCCCCCCAGCGGTACGCGCGCAGGTGCGCGTGGTCGAACGGGAACGAGTCCCACGCCTCGCCGTCCGCCGAGTAGTCCTCGCGCACCGTCCCCCACTGCCGCTCCGGCAGGTACGTCCCCCATCGGCGCCACTTGCGCCCCGTCGCGCGCACCTCGTCGAGGCGACGATGCTCGGCCGTCGAATGCAGAGACATGCGCCGAGACTACCGCAGGGGCGCGCGACGCTCTCTCCGTCTCAGTCGGTGTCGGCGCAGGCGGAGGCAGTGCAGGCGCGGCTGCAGCAGGTGTCCGGGGTGGAGCAGGCGGCACCGGCGGGCGCACATGCGTCGGTGGCGCCACAGACGCCGGCGGAGCACACCCCGGCGCAGCAGGCGCCCGCGTCGGGGCACGGGGAGCCGTCGAGGACGCATCCCTCGGAGCCGTCGTCGCCCGTGGGCAGGTAGCCCTCGTCGATCACCGCCGCGTCCGACGTTCCGGCCGGAGCGCTGCTGCCGCTGGAGCAGCTCCACACGGCGATCGCGACGCACGCGACGATCCCGCCCGACCCTCCGCGCTTCATGTGCGGCATCCCTCTGCACGCCGAGAGCCATCGCGCGTGCGGGCCGGTTCTTGCTCTTTGCGCTCCCATGCGGCGCATCGCGGGACTCGGGCTGGGACCGCTGCTCCTCGCCTTTGCGGGGGCGTGCTCCACGGCGAGGCCCCCCTCCCCCATCGTCCTCGTTCATCCACCCGCCGATCCCGGCGGGCCGCCGCCCGACCCGGTGACCGCGGACACCGTGTCCGTGTACGCCATCCGTCACCTGTGGCTGGGCGACGTCGACCCGGTGACCGGGGAGCCCAGCACCCAGGCGTGGAGGCAGCTGGGCTTCGACATCGACGGCAAGGCGACGACGAAGGCGTCGCGTGACGTCTGCACGCTCGCGCCCGGCGCCCCCTGGGACGCGCAGGACGACGGCAACGGCGGCGTCGACAACGGGTTCGGCGAGAACGTCCTGCCCATCATCGCGCTGGCCGAGGGCGCATCCTTCGCGCAGGACCTGAACGACAGCATCGCGTCCGGCCTCGTGACCGACCTCCTCGTCGTTCGTGGCCTCGGCTCCCCCACGACCGCGTCCCCTCTCTCGGCGGAGCTCCTCGTCGGTGCACCGCTCGGCGCGACGCCGTCGTGGTCGGGCACGGACGTGTGGCCGATCGACTCCTCGAGCGTGAAGGACGGCGACGCGACGCAGCCGCTCCTCGCGTTCGGTTCCAGCTTCGTGACCGGGAGCGTCTTCGTCGCCGAGCCGCCTTCGGGGGACGGCGAGATCGCGCTCGGCGTCTTCCGGGGTGCACCGTGGGTGATTCCCATCCGCCACGTGCAGGTCGCCATGACGCTGTCCGCGGACGGGAGCACCGCGACGAACGGCGCGCTTTCCGGGCTCCTCCCTGCGGATCGCTTCCTCGACGTCGCGCGGCGCCTCGCGCCGACCATCCTCTCGTCGCTCTGCGGCCCGGACGTGTGGCTCAGCATCGCGCAGCAGATCGAGCAATCCGAGGACATCCTCCTCGACGGCACGAACGAGCCCGGGCAGCCTTGCGACGCCATCTCGATCGGCCTGGGCTTCGACGCGGTCCGCGTGCAGATGGGGCCCGTCGTCGACGTCGCGCCGCTCGGCGACGAGTGCCCGCCCCCGGACGCCGGCCCCTGACGCGCGCACACCGACGTTGCCGGCGTACGCCGCAACGGTACCGGCGCGCACGCCGACGTTACCGTCGCCCCTCGCGACGTTACCGGTGCGTACCGCGCGTACCCGTGGTTGCCGGGATACGGGGTGCGCCCGCGATGTCATGGTCGCGTGACGGTCGAGCTACCGTCGGCGCGCGCCGGCCGCGAGGAGCGCAAGGACGCGAAGTCGCGAGGAGTGGAGCTGGGAGACGCCGTCGACTGGCCGTCGCCTCCCGTTCCTCGCGGGCTCCGCGCCCCTGCGCTTCTCGCGTCCTGGCCCTGGGTCCTCCTTTCCTCCCCCAGCCAGTGCATCCCGCGTGCTCGCCCCCACCGCCCGCGCCCCCCCGCCGCCAACCCCGCCCCCGCTCCCATTCCCCATTCCCGTTCCCCTTCCCTGTTCCCGTGTTCGTCCGCCCTCCCCCTGCCCCCGCGCCTCCTCCGCCCCCATCCGGAACGCCTCCGGACGTTCTCTCCTCGCGCTCCCACCGCATCCGGAGCGCCTCCTATGCCCTCCTCTCCTCCTCCGCCCGCGTCCGGACCGCCTCCGGCTGCCTCTTCTCGTCCTCCTTCGGCGTCCGGAGCGCCTCCGGCCGCGCCCTCTCGCCCTCCCACGGCACCCTCCGCGCGCTCCCCCCCTCCGGAGCCCCTCCTTCACCCTCCGGAGCGCCTCCCACCCTGTCCGGAGCGCCTGCGGCACCTTCCGGAGCGCCTCCGCACGCCCGCGCTGGCCCCGCGGCGAAGAAAAAACGACGCCCTCGCACGAAACCTCGCAACCGTCGCCCCGGCGCAGCCGATGGGGGTGTGAAGGGCGAGACGGACGAACGGCGTGGTGCCGCTCCCCGCTCCCGTCCGCGCATCGAGGTGCACCATTTCCAGCTCCACCAAGGCCACAGTGGCCAGTCGCACGCTGCTGTTCACCAAGATCATCGCCGCCATCGCGCAGTACCTGACGGCGGCGATCCTCCTCGCCGGCAAGAGCCTGACTCCTCAGGCGCTGTCGGCGATCTTCCAGGCGTACCTCCAGGCAGAAAAGAACCTGGACGCCGCCCGGCAACAGGTCACCGCCATGATGCAGGCGCGTGACGCGGCACTCGCGGCGGCCGACGCCGCGGTGCCGGACCTCCGGAAGCAGATGGCCTCGGCGTTCGGCGAGCAATCGACGACGTACGCGGCGTTCGGTTTTCCGGTGACGCAGAAGGCGGAGCTGACGGCCGATCAAAAGGCCGCCCGCGCCGCGAAGGCGAAGGCGACGCGCGCAGCGCACGAGGCGGCCCTCGAGGCCGTCGACGCGCACGCCGCGCAGCAGGCGGCACCCGCAGCACAGGTGCCGCCTGCAACGCCGCCCGCGCCCAAGAGCTGAGCCCCAGCTCCCGCGCCCCCCCCGCGCCCGCCGCGGCGCGGGGGGAGACGAGAGGAGAAAACAGGAAGATCAGAAGATCAGAAGGGTGGTTGGGGTTGGCGTACCGGGACGGAGGGGCCACACGAGGAGGCACGGCGCCTGGCAGGCCGCCGCAACGCATCCCTCGTCGCGAACCCTTCGAAGCGTCCCCGCGATGCGCCTGGCCCCGCCGTCCCGGCATGCCCATCCCCCCACCCCCTCTGATCTTCTGATCTTCCTGTTTCTCCACTCTCGTTTCCCCGCGGGCCCCGCGCGTCGCGAACGGGTACGGCGGTGATAGAGTGGCTTCCCGTGCCCAATACGCTCATTCCGCCGGAGGAGTCGCCGCCGGCGGGCGACGCGGAGGTGCGGCACATGACGCAGCGGATGCCGGCGGTCACGGCGATCCCGGCGCCGGCGTCGTCGAGCGGCGCGTACCCGGCGCTGCAGCCGCAGGTGCTCGCGGTGCAGTACCCGGGGGCGGGGTCGGTCCTTCGCGGGGCGCGCGGCGAGTACCTCGTGCAGAGCACCCTCGGCTCGGGGGAGTTCGGCGCGGTCTACGAGGCGGTCGGGCCGTTCGACCAGAGCTACGCGATCAAGATGATGCGGCCCGCGAACCGGCCGTACGCCGAGGTGCACGCCGAGTGGGCGCGCGAGGTCCAGCGGCTGCTGTCGCTCCGGCACCCGAACGTCGTCTACATCTTCGACGCGTTCGAGCAGGGGAACCTCTTCTACCTCGCGCTCGAGAAGTGCGACCACGCCCTCGCGGCGATGCTCGGCATCCCGATGCAGGAGGGGCTCGTCATCGAGCTCGCGCGCCAGCTCCTCGCCGCCGTGCAGTTTCTCCACGACAACGACGTCGTCCACGACGATCTCCACCCCGGCAACGTCCTCATCTCGCACGGCAACGACCGGCCCATCGTCAAGATCAGCGACTTCGGCATCTCGACGGAGCTCCGCGGGATGCCCGCGATCCGACCGAACGTCGTCCACCACGCCATCATGGCGCCCGAGATCATCGCGACGGGCTACACGGGCAAGCAGTCGGACATCTACCAGACCGGCCTCCTCCTCTACTGGATGCTGGCGGGCGAGAGCGCCGTGCCGCAGGGCGTGCCGTACCCGGAGCTGGTGCGCTGCGTCGCCGAGGGAGTGCCCCGCCGGAGGGCGGAGGAGATCGGTACGCCGCTCGGGCAGCTCGTGGCCAAGATGCTCCGGCGCCGCGAGCAGTTCCGGTATGGCACGGCCCGCGAAGTATGGTCGGAGTTACGCACACTTCCGGCATGGCAATCCCGACAGCTGTTCCCCGCCCGCTGAGCCTGTAGACTCCGTGGTCCGATGGCGGGGGAGAGTCTTTCGAAGGCCGTGCGCCTGCGGCGGCGGCTGGGGCCGTTCTTCGAGCATGCGCTCGTACCGGTCATCGTCGTGGAGCGCGACGGCCAGTTCGTGACGGCCAACCAGGCCGCGCTGGCGAAGTACGGCTACTCGCTCGAGGAGCTCGTGGGACGGCGCATCCACGACTTCATGGCCGACCCGCGGCCCGAGGTGGAGAAGGACCTCGTGCGCGCGTTCGTCGGCGACCCGAAGCCGCTCGACCGCCGCCCCCACAAGCGCAAGGACGGGAGCGTCCTCTGGGTCGTCCCGGTGGCGGGCCCGCAGGTCATCGACGGCGAGACGTACATCGTGTCGACCCTCCAGGACGTGACGGCCCTCGCGACGGCCGAGGAGGAGGCGCACGTCGAGCACGACCGCGTCGAGGTGCTCTGGGAGGCCGCCGTCGAGCGCTTCGGCGGGAGCTTCGCGCTCCTCGACCGGGACCTCCGCATCAAGCGCGTGAACCGCACGCTCAGCAAGTGGGTGCAGCTCTCCGAGGAGCAGCTCCTCGGCAAGCGCTGCGCGGAGATCTTCACGAAGCGGTGCGCGCGCCATCCGTGCCCCCACGAGCTCGCGCTCGCCGAGCAGCGCCCCGTGGTCGAGGAGGTCGTCGGCCGCAGCGGCCTGCCCCTGCGCGTCGACATCCACCCGGCGCCCGAGAACGACGCGGGCATCGCGGTCATCCACGTCGCGCACGATCTCACCGAGGAGCGCACGATGCGGGCGCGGCTGATGGCCGCCGATCGCCTCGCGAACCTCGGGCGGGTCGTCGCGGGCGTCGCGCACGAGGTCAACAACCCGGCGGCGTTCGTCACGCTGGCGCTCCCCATGGCGCGCGATCGCATCGCGCAGGGCCGGAGCGCCGAGGCGCTGACGCTCCTCGAGGAGGCGACCGGCGCGATGGCGCAGATCACCGAGGTGATGCGCGATCTGGGCGGCGTGACGCGCGACCGGCCGCGCGCGCTGCTCGATCTCGCGGCCGTGGCGAACGGCGCCATCCGCATCGCGTCGCACGAGGCGGACGCGCGCGCCAAGGTGGAGCGCGTCTTCGAGGACGGCGTGACCGCGGAGGCCCGCGGCGCGCGCCTCGGGCAGGTGGTGCTCAACCTCTTGCTCAACGCGGCGCAGGCGATCCCCGCGGGGAACGCCAAGAGCCACGCCATCGAGGTGCGCGTCCGGCGGGCGGGTGACCGCGCCCTCGTCGAGGTGGCCGACACCGGCCCCGGCGTGCCCGAGCAGGTGGGCGATCGCATCTTCGAGCCGTTCTTCACGACGCGGGGGAGCGCGGGGGGCACGGGCCTCGGGCTCTGGCTCTCGCGCGCCATCGTCGAGGACGAGGGGGGCACGCTCACGTGGCGCAACCGCCCCGAGGGGGGCGCCGTGTTCACGGTGTCGCTCCCCGCCTTCCGGGTGGAAACGGCGGTAGCCGCGGCCAGCGCGGAGTGAGATCCTGCCAGCCTGCATGCGGTTCCGCGTCCCCCTCGCCGTCCTCGCCGCCACCTTCGCTCTCACCCTCGCGCCCCTCGCGCTGGCCCGCCCGGGGGGCGGCGGGAGCTACCACGGGGGCGGTGGCGGAGGCGGAGGGGGCGGCGGGTACCACCCGATGCCGAGCACGCCGACGCCGGGGGGGAGCGGTGGAGGCACGCCGCTCGGGCCGGTGGGGATCATCGTCCTGGTCGGCATCATCGGGGTCGCCTGCGTCATCGGCATCGTCCGGCAGATCCAGATGGCCCGCGCGCCGCGGACGGACCAGTTCGACCCGAACGCGCAGGCGCGCGCCTCGGCGTCGCTCGCGCCGCTCCAGGGGCGCGACCCGCAGCTCACCGAGCAGAGCATCGCCGAGCACGTGAAGGCGATGAGCGAGCAGCTCAACGGCGCGTGGTGCGCGGGCGAGATGAAGCCGGCGCGGAGCTTCGTGTCGGACGGCGTCTACAGCCGCTTCCAGGTGCAGCTCGCACTCATGCGCGGCGAGAACCGCCGCAACGTGATGGGGAGCGCCTCGATCCTCGCGATGACCGTCGAGTCGGTGGAGGACGCCGCGCCCCTCGACGTCGTCCACGTGCGCTTCACGGCCGCGGCGCGCGACACGGAGGTCACCTGGCAGGCGTCGGACGCCGAGATCCAGCAGGCGCTCGCCGGCGCGCAGGCCAACCCGTACACGGAGATCTGGACGGTCGTCCGCCGGCAGGGCGCGCAGAGCAAGCCGCAGGGCTTCCAGGTCGGGAAAGCGTGCCCGAGCTGCGGAGCGCCCCTCGAGGGCGGCGAGGTGATGAAGTGCCGCTACTGCGGGGCGACCGCGTGCAGCGGAGAGCACGACTGGGTGCTCGCGGAGATCACGCAGCTCAGCGAGTGGCGCCCGACGCAGGCGCGGCCGCCGGGGCTCGACGCCCTCCGCGCGGCCGATCCGGCCGTGAGCGCCGAGGTGCTCGAGGACCGCGCGAGCTATCTCTTCTGGAAGTGGGTCGAGGCCGGGCGCGCGAACGCGCCGACGCCGCTCCGCAAGTGCTCGGCGCCGGCGTTCGTGGCGGCGGGCGGCGCGCTCGAGGGCAACCGCGGCGCGAGCGACGTCGCGGTGGGCGGAGCGGAGGTGTGCAACGTCGCGACGCCGGGGCCGGACGGCTTCGATCGCGTGGACGTGCGCGTCCTCTGGTCGGCGCGCTTCGGAGGGAGCGAGTCGACCCCCCGCCGGACGATCGTGCGCATGGCGCGGCGTACGGGGGTGCAGTCGAAGGTGTCGATGACGGCCCTCGTCTGCCAGGCGTGCGGCGCTCCGGTCGCCGAGACGGACACGACGAAGTGCGAGCACTGCTGGGCGGAGCTCGCGGCGGGCGACCAGGCGTGGGTCCTCGAAGGAGTGGCCGACGGCTGACCGGAGCCTGCCCTGCCCGGCGCTCCCCGCTGGGGCGCCCTCGATCCAGGCAGGCGCCCTCCTGCCGCACATTTGCAGGCGGAATTGACGTGCGTGTAACGGGAGAGCGCGGCGCGCGGCTTGCTGTACGAAGTACCCGATGCGGACGGTCCTCCTCGCGCTCCTCGTGTGCTCCGGCGTGGGCGGCGCGTTCGCCGCGTGCAGCAGCGGCTCCTCCGGGACGACGGGCGCCGTGAGCGGAGGCAACGACGCGGGCTCCGCGGCGGAGACGGCGGCGGGCGGCGGCGACGACGCGGGCTCCCCGCCCGAGGACTCGGGCGGAGGCATCAGCGACGCGGGCGCCGCCGACGGCGACGCCCAGTGCGTCCTCGTGGTCGACGACGCCGGCGTCACGCACGGCTGCCACGCCGGCGGGCAAGGGCCCGGCGACCAGGACGACGGCGGCGGCGCGGCCGCTCCTCCCCCGCCCAGCGTCTCGCCCGACGCGAGCGACCTGCCGCTCGGGTCGCCCTGCTGGGACAACGCACAGTGCGTGTCGACGATCTGCTTCGACTACGCCGTCCGCGGGACCTTCTGCACGCAGCGCTGCTGGACCGCCGCCGACTGCCCGCCGCCCCTCGACGGCTGCAACGGCATGGGCGTCTGCCGCATGGGCGACGGCGGAAACTGATCGACGCGCGGTTTCCAGCCTCCGCAGACGGCGACCCGGGTTTCAGCGTCCCGCCGCGAGCGGAGTCTTGACTCAGGCCTGAGGCGTGGCAGGGTGCGGCCCGTCACGTCCGCCTAAGTGACGAAACCGAGGGACGAACGATGCGCATCGCACGTGGAGCGTGGGTGGGGACGGTCCTGATCGCGGCGGCGGCCGCGTGCAGCCACGCGGTCGACGGCGGGTTCGAGGTCACCGGCGACGAGGGCGGCGCGCCCCATTACGAGGCGGGCTCCCCCGACGGAGCGGCCGGCGGGGAGGACGCCGCGAGCGGTGCGAGCCACGGATCGAGCGGAGGGGACGGCAGCGCGGCCACCGCGGACGGCGGGACGTCGAGCGAGGAGGGCGGCGGGGCCTCGGCGGAGGCGGGCGGGTCCACGGCGGAGGGCGGCGCGACGACGGACGACGCCGCGACGGGCACCACGGACGGCGAGACGGACGCCGGGGCCGCCACGGAGGCGGGCACGGGAGAGGACGCCGGGAGCGACGCAGGCGCGGCTCCGGGGTCCGACGGCGGAGAGGACGGCGGCGGAGCGCACGGCGGCGATGCGGGTGGTGTCGTGGAGGCCGGCGCGAGCGATGCAGCGGCCGACGCCGGGGTGAACGACGCCGTGGCGGGCGGAGGGGACGCCGCCGCCGAGGCTGGGGCCGACACGGGGGTGCCGGAGGCGGGCGAGGATGGGCCGCACGACGCGGGTCACGACGCGCCCAGCGTCGTCGCGCCGGTCTGCGACGGCGTCATCGGCGCCACCGAGTACGGCGGGCCGGGCAACCAGGCTGCCGCGAGCACCGGCCAGACCTGGTACATGACGTGGGACCCGACGAACCTCTACGTCGCCGTCGCCAACGCGAACGTCGACGAGGGCTCCATCCTCTACGTCGCGGTCGACCCGACGGCGACCAACCACCCCGCGGGCGGGACCACGAGCGGGACGCTCTACGACTCGACCGACGTGACGACCCTGCCGTTCCTCGCGCAGCTCGTCGTCTACGCGCACGACGGATACACCGAGGCGCGCACCGGAGCGACCGGCGGGTGGGGCCCGGCCGACACGACGGACGTCGTCCTCTGCGATCAGGGCACGCCGAACACGCGCGAGCTCGTCGTCCCCTGGGTGCTGGTCGGCGGTCGGCCTTCGAGCTTCGGCTGGACGGGCTACCTGGCGGCCGACGGCAACGCGAATCCGGACGGGTACGTCTACGGGCAGATGCCGACGGACGACCCGTCGGGCGCACCGGCGAACGACGACGACTTCACGAAGTACTTCCTCATCGTGGACGCGACGCCGGGGCTCCTGTCGCCCTTCGCCGACGAGCCCTGAGCGGCGGGGCGCGACCGGAAGCGCGCTCGGTGCGCCCCGTGCGCGGCGCTACTTCGCCAGGTCGACGTGCAGCGGGTAGACGAACGTGGCCTTCGGGCCGCCGCACGCGTCGGAGTGGGCGCGCGGGATGGCGACGTGGAGCGTGCCGACGCACGCGTAGAATGCCTCGGCGGGCTCCACGTCGAGCTCCTCGTCCACCGCGTCCGCCTCGACGCTCGCCGTGCCGTCGTCGGGCGCGGTCGTCACCTTGAGGTCCACGGACGCGGGCGCCGGCATCTTCTGCGCGCAGTCGCACACGCGGTGGCGCGCCGGCTCGAGCGCCGCGTCGAGCGAGTGCGCCACGACGCCCGGCTCCACGGTCGCACGGTGCGCGTCCCCCGGGCAGACGACGATGACCGTGCCGGCCCCGTCGGCGACGTCCGCGACCGACCAGGGGAGCGCGCACGCGGTGAGCTTGTCGTCGGAGGGGGGCTCGAGACGGGCCGCAGCGGGCGCGCCTTCCACGGCGGGCGCGTGCACGACCGGGCCGCCCGCCTGGGCCGCGCACGACGCAACGGCAGCCAGGGCCAGCCGCGTCACCAGCAGAGGGACGTGCGACGCCACGGGCCGTGAGAGTATCGCGGGATGCCGACTTCGCGAGCGGATGCGATCGCGAGCGCGCTCGACCGCCTGCACGCGGCACCTCTCGAGGGCTTCGTCGCCCTCCGCAAGGAGCTCGCCGCCGAGCGCAAGGCCGCGGGCGATCCCGAAGGGGCGAAGGCCGTCGCCGCTGCGCAGAAGCCGTCGCGCACGGCGTGGGCGCTCGATCAGGTCGCCCTGAAGAGGCCGGAGGTCCTCCGGGCGATGTTCCACGCGCGCGAGGCCGCGGCGAAGGCGCAGAAGGCGGGCGGGGCCGACGAGGTGAGGGCCGCGGTGAAGGACTACCGGGCGCGCGTGGCCGAGGTGCTCGCCGCGGCGCGCGAGGCGCTCGCCACGGACGGCAGCGAGGCGAGCGCGGATCAGGTGCGGCGCATGAGCGAGACGCTCCAGGTCGCGGCGGTCGAGGACTCCGAGACGCGGCGATTGCTGGTGACGGGACGGCTCGTGAAGGACGCCGACCAGGAGGACCCGTTCGCGGGGATGGAGGCCCGGCCGGCGCGGGCGCGTCCGGCGAAGGAGGCGGCGCCGGACAAGCGCGCCGCGCACGGCGGCGGTGCGGGCGCAGAGCGCCACGCGGAGAAGGCGCACGCGGAGGAGGACCGCGCGCGGGCCCGCGAGCAAGCGAAGCGGGAGGCTGCCCGGGCCGAGGCGACGCGGCGGGAGGACGCGGCGAAGGAGAAGGTGGACGCGCTGGCCGCGGAGCTTCGCGAGGCGCAGGCCGAGGCGCGGCGGCTGGAGACGGCAGCGGTGCGCGCGCAGGCGGACGCGGACCGTGCGAGGCGCGCGGCGGACGCGGTGGAGGAGCGGCTGAAGAAGGCGCGCGAGGAGCTGCGCGGGCTGCGGGGGTGATGCGCGCGTGGGTCGGCTCGCCACGGCCGCGAGCGCCGGGCAATTCGCTTGTATTGGCCGCGCGACCGGCCACTATGGACCGATGAAGCGCACCCTCCCCTTGCTCGCCGGCCTCGTCGCCGCTTCCGCAGTCACCTTCGCGATGACCCGCGAGGCCCACGCCCTCGGCCCCGTGGACCTCGAGGTCGGCGCGCTCGCCGGCGTCGGCACCACGCCGTCCAACCTCCCCGCCGGCGCGGTCAACCCGCTCGGCTTCGGCCTCGGTGCGCGCGGCGGCGTAGACGTCTTCGGCTTCTACGGCGGCGTGAAGCTCATGTACTACTTCGGCGGAAGCAGCGGCGGCTTCTCCGACCACTCCCTCAGCGAGGGAGTCGACCTCGGGTACAACATCAAGCTCGCCATCCTCACGCTTCGCCCGATGGTTGGCCTCGGGAACTTCACCATCACCGAGAGCGCGGGCGGGGCGAGCACGAACACGGGCACCTTCTACGTCGAGCCGGGCGTCACGGCCCTCGTCTCGCTGGGCCTCATCTACGTGGGCGCCGACGTGAACGCGCTCCTCCTCACCAGCCTGCCGCAGCCGACCGGCGGCAACGGCATGGACACCGCCCTCACCATTCACGGGCAGGTGGGCCTGAAGTTCTAGGTGCCTCTCGGGTGGCTCTCGGCCTCACGCGATGCCGCCAGCGCGAGGAGCAACGGGATCCGGGGTGGGCGCAACAGGGATTGAACCTGTGACTTCGTCCGTGTGAAGGACGCACTCTACCGCTGAGTTATGCGCCCGATGCTTCGGGAGACGACGAAGTACCGCACTTCCGCCGAGCCGGCAAGCACGCCTGCGGAGTAGGCTCGCACGCCGGTGGCTCGCGGCTTTCCTTCCTGCCCGGCGGCACGCTCGGTGGCGCACCTCCGATGAGCGCGAAGCTCCCCGGGCTCGACGGCCTGCGCGCGCTCGCGGCGGTGGCGGTGTTCGTCGACCACGCCGAGCAGACGCAGGAGTGGGTGGGAGGCAACGCGTGGGACGGCAACCAGATGACGAGCCTGGGCCGCCAGGGCGTCGAGGTGTTCTTCGTGCTCTCGGGCTTCCTCATCACGCGCCTGCTCCTGCGCGAGCGTGACCACACGGGCACGGTGAGCCTGCCGCGCTTCTACGCGCGCCGGACGCTCCGTATCTGGCCGCTCTACTACCTCGTGGTCCTCCTCGCGTGGGTCGCCCTGCCGTGGGCGGTGCATCTCCTCCCCGCGCAGGTGCAGGCGCTCTGCGCGCTGCAGACGCGCACGATGGGCTCGCCCGGCGATCCGCGCCTGCCGCTCTACCTCCTCTTCCTCGCGAACTTCAGCTTCTGGCTCTGCCCGCACGTTCTCTGCGGCGCGCACCTCTGGAGCCTGGGCGTCGAGGAGCAGTTCTACGTGGTCTGGCCCGTCGTCTTCCGCTGGACGCGGCGGCCGCTCCTCGTCTTCGGCGCGATCGTCGCGGCGAAGGTCGGCCTGCACATGGCCATCGAGTACGACCACGGCCTCGTCTCGTGGTTTCTCTCCGAGAGCTCCATCTTCCTCGCGCTCGAGTTCTCGAAGATGTGCCACTACGAGGCGATGGCAGTCGGCGCGGCGGCGGCGTACGTCGCGTTTCACCACCGTGACGCGGTCCGGCGCGTCGCGGACGCGTGGTGGGCGCCGCTCGTCGCATGGTCGCTCCTCGCGGGCTGCGTGTACCTCGCGGGGTGGAACCAGGGATTCCACGGCATCGACCCGATCACGGAGCTGCCGATGCTCGGGTACGCGGTCGTCGTCTTGCTCGTGTCGCACCGCTCGCGCCGGTCGCTCCTCCTCGACAACCCGGCGGTCGCGTGGCTCGGCGCCCGGTCGTACGGCTTCTACATGCTGCACACGTTCGCGATGGTGATCGCGGCGGCCCTGCTCGAGAGAGCGCACGTCGCGCGCGCGGGCGCCCTGCCGCACGCGCTCTTCTACGTCGTGGCGTTCGCCCTCGCCGCGGGCGCGGCCGGGCTCTCGTACCGCCTGGTCGAGGAGCCCTTCCTGCGCCTCAAGGAGCGGCGCTTCGGCGGCGTGCGGGCGTGAGCGCGCGACGCCCCCGGCTTCGGGCGCGACCTACGGGGCGGCCGGCGGGGCGCCGATGGTCGCGTGGCGGATGCGCGCCCAGAGCTCCTCGCGGCCGTCGCCGGTGACGGCGCTGAAGCCGATCGCCTTGGTCCCGGCGCGTTCCTTGACCGCGGCAAGCGCGGGCTTGCGGGCCGAGCTGCTCAGCTTGTCCACCTTCGTCGCGACGAGGATCGGCTCGAGTGGTTTGGGATCGCTCACGTGGCGCGGCTGGCGGAGGAAGTCGACGAGCTGCCGCTCCTCGTCCTCGACGCCCCGGCGCACGTCGACGAGGATGGCCACCGCGCGCAGCCCCGCGCGCCCCTGGAGGTAGCCCTCGATCATCGCCTGCCACTCCTTGCGCTCGGTCTTCGAGCGCTGCGCCCACCCGTAGCCCGGCAGGTCGACGAAGCGGAGCGCGAGGCCGTCGAGGCAGCGCACCTCGTAGACGTTGAGCTGCCGCGTACATCCCGGTGTGTTGCTCGTCCGGGCGAGGCCCTTGCGCTGCATCATCGCGTTGAGCAGGCTGCTCTTCCCGACGTTCGAGCGCCCCGCGAACGCGACCTCGACGAGCGTGGGCGGAGGCAGGGATGCGGCGTCGACCGCGCCCGCGACGAACTCGGCGTGGACGACGCGCGTCTCGTCGGCGGGCTTCATGCGGGCGTGTGTACTACGCCTCGCCTCATTCGTCGTCGCCCTCCTGCTGGGCCTCGCCCTCCGGGGGTAGCCAGGGCGCGATGATGTCGGCGTGGTCGCGCGCTGCCGCGCCTCCCATCTGGTCCAGCGCCGCGGCGGCGGCCTTCTTCGCGTCGTCGGTGGTTTGCGACCCGGTGAGGACGTCGAGGAGAGCCTGCTGGGCGTCCGATCCGCCGGCCGAGCCGAGCGCCGAGGCTGCCGACGCCACCACCTGCGGATCGGGATCGCGCAGCGCCTGGAGGAGGAGCGGACGCGCCGCCTCGTCGTCGAGCTGGCCGGCGCGTTCGACGGCCTCGTTGCGGGTCTCGGCGTCGGGCGCGCGCAGCTCGTCGGTGACGAGCGACAGGGCCGTCGCGGGATCGTTCTGGCGGAGCGCCTGGAAGGCGGGGTTCGCCACGGAGGACTCCGGATCCCGGGCGAGGGTGGCGAGCCGTGGCAGGAGCGAAGGCGGTGTCTCGCCGACGAGGGCCTGCGCGGCGGACGCGCGAGCCTGGGGATCGCTGCTCGCGGTGGCGCCGAGGAGCGCCCGCTCGGACTCGGGGCCTCCCGTGCGCGCGAGCGCGGCGAGGGCCGTGTCGCGCAGGTCCGGATCGCTGGACGCGTCGATGAGCGCGCGGAGAGCCCGAGGGTCCTTCTGCCCGCCGAGGGCCACCAGCGCGGCATCGCGCGCGTCCTTGCCCGCACCGCCGCGGGAGATGTCGACGAGCGCGAGCAGCGACGCCTCGTCGTGGCGGTCGCCGAGGACGGAGACCGCCTGCCGGCCGATCGGGCCCTTGCCGTGCGCCACCGACGCGAGCTCCTTCGTCGCCTCGGGCGAGGAGTCCTGCGAGAGGACGTTGAGCCCCGTCTGCGCCACGCTCCCACCCTCGTCACGCATCATGCGGGACGCGATGGCGCGCGCCTCGTCGGCTCCTCCCGCCATCGTCGCGAGCTGCCGGAGCGCGCGCTCGCGGGCCACTCCCGGTCGCGACGCGAGCGAACGAATCGCCTCGCGTGCGGAGTCGGTCCCCAGATCGCCCAGGGCGCCGATGGCCTCGTCCGCCGAGTCGGAGTCGAGCGATCGGGCTGCGTCCGCGAGGGAGGCGACGGCGGTGGCGTCGCCTCGCAGGGCGAGCCAGCGCGCGGCAGCCGTGGCGACTGCGGGGCTGCGCGACCCGGCGTGCATGACGACGGCCGCGCGCACGTCCTCGCCGTCGAAGGAGGCGAGCGTCTCGAGCGCCTTGGCGGCGACGGCGGGCAGCGGATCGTCGGTGGCGCGGATGAGGAGGGCGCGGACGTCGTCGGAGTCGACCGCGGAGACGGCCGCGATGACGGCGAGCGCGTCCTTCCCTCCCCCGGCGTAGAAGGCCTGGACGACGGTCATCGCGGTGCCGCCGAGGCGCGCCGAGGCCGTGAGCGCGGCGTCGCGCACGGAGTCGACGGGCGAATAGACGAGGCGGGCGAGCGTGGGAGCGCACGCGGGGTCGCCGCTGTCGCCGAGGGCGAGCGTGAGGCGGGGGACGTCGCTCGCGAGGGCCGCGGGAAGCGCGGCCTCGATGACGCCTGCCGATCCCGGAACGCGTGCGTGGGCGAGGGCGATCATCGCGGAGACGCGCCCGGTCGGGTCCTCCGAGCGCGCGACGCCGACGACGATGGAGCGTGACAGCTCGTCCTCGCGCTCCGCCAGCGCGGTCATCGCGGCATCGCGAAGCGTGGGTTCGGGATCGTGGGAGGCCTCGAGGAGGCGGTCGATGGCTGCCTCGCCGGGCAGGTGCCCGAGCGCGGCGATCGCGCACTGGCGGACGTCGACGTGCGAGCGGGTGCGGGCGGCTTCGAGGATGGCTGCGCCGGCCGGCGCGTCGCCGATGCGACCGAGGGCCTCGATGACCGCGCAGGCCTCCTCGGTGCCCCTCGCGGCCCGGAGGCGTGCGCCCAGGAGAGCCGACCGGGTGGGGCCCGGGGCAGGCCCGACGGCGGCCGTCTCGACGGCGTCGGCGGCCAGGGGCACCGGGATCGAGGGATCCGCCGTGGCGGCAGCGGCATGCCGGGGAAACGGGGACCGAAAGGCGAACAGGAGGGCCAGTCCGAGCGCCGCGGCGGTCGTGGCCTTCCACACGGAGGTCCGCATGTCCGTCTATACGCTTGGCGAGGTCGATCGCTTTGATCCCCGCGACAGCCGGCGGCGGAAGGCTCGCACAATCTCCTCCAGCTCCGGCGTCCGAAGGCCCCACGCTGCCAGAAGAAATACGAGAGAGAACCCGGCCAACCCCGCGATCCCCGGCAGGATCCTCGGCAAGGCAGGAGCATCGCCCCTGGGGGCGGTGGCCGCGGCCGCGCCCCATCCGGCGACGCCCGCCAGGAGGGACGCGAGGAGCGTCCTGCCGGCCGATCGGGCGAGCGTCGCGCCCTCGATCGTGCCGAGCCGGCGGCGCAGACCCGCGAGGAGGAGGACCATCTGCACGGCGCTCGACCCCGCGACGGCCACGCTGATCCCTACGTGCCCCATCGGCCCGCGGAGGCCGACCGCCAGCCCGATGAACGCGAGCAGATCCACCCCGCTCACGATCACGGGGGTTCGCGTGTCTCCCATCGCGTAGAGCGCGGGGACCGTCTGCCGGACCGCGGCCACCGTCCAGATGGCGCCCCCCTGCCAGAGAAGCGCCCTGGCCGTCTCGTGGGCGGCTGCTGCGTCGAACGCCCCGCGCTGGAAGACGGCGACGACGATCGGCTCGCCGAGGGCGATCATGAGGACGCTCGCCGGGACGGCGACGAACATCGCGAGCCCCATCCCGTGCGCCCAGGTGCGCGCGAGCTCCCCCTTGTCGCCGCGCGCGGCGAGCGCCGAGAGCGACGGGAGCGCCGCCGTGGAGAGCGCCATGACGAAGATGCCCTGCGGGAAGTCGCAGAGGCGCATGGCCCACGAGAAGTAGCTCTGGGCGCCCGTCCCGAGCTCCGAGAGGAAGCGCCGGGAGAGGACGAGGTCGATGTAGTAGATGCCGATCCCGAACGTGAGGGGCGCGATGCGCCGGAGAGCTTCCCGGACGTCGGGGTCGAGGGCGAACCTCGGCACGCCCGCGTAGCCGATGCGCGCCAGTGCCGGCCACTGGGCGACGACCTGGAGGAGGCCGCCGACGAGGGCGCCGATCGCGAGCGCGCGCACGGGGTCGACGGGGGCGATCCACGGAGCGGCGAAGGCCGCCGCGACGAGGGCGACGTTGAGGAGCGCCGGCGCGAACGCGGCCACGGCGAAGCGGCGGTTCGCGTTGAGGGCGGCCATCCCGAGGGCGGCCGTTCCCATGAAGAAGATGTAGGGGAAGACGAGGCGCGTGAGGTCGACGGTGCGGTCGAACTCGCCGGGGCGCTGGTGGTACCCGGCGGCGAAGAGGTCCGTGAGCGGGCGCGCGAAGACGATGCCGAGCACGGTGACGAGCGAGAGCGCGACGAGCGACGCGCCGCGGATGCGCGAGAAGAAGCGACGGGCTGCCGCGTCACCGTCCTTCTCGAGCTTCGCGGAGAGGACGGGGACGACCGCGCTCGTGACGGCGCCCTCGCCGAGGAGCGATCGGAGCGCATTGGGGATGGTGAATGCGACCCACCAGGCGTCGGTCGCCTCGCGGTCGAAGAGCGCGGCAAGAGCCACGTCGCGCACCAGGCCGAGGACGCGCGACGCGAGCGTGCCGGCGCCGACGACACCTGCGCGCGCGACGAGGCGGCCGCGCTCTCCGGCGGCGGAGGCGGGGGCGGGAACGGGGGCGTCGCTCACGGGCCTCTCATCGCTCACGGGGCACTCACCTACGCGGCAGCGACGGCCCGGGCCCGCCGCCCTCCGCGAGGCACGTCGGGCACTGGCAGAGCGAACGCAGGTAGGTGTAGCTGTAGATGCCGCTGTCGTGACCGTCGAACCAGCGGAGTGAGAGCGCGTATCCGCCCACCGCGGCGATGTCGTCGAGCTCCTGCTGGTCGTCGCGCGGCTCGAGGAAGCGGATCTCGCCCGTGTGCCCCTGGCAGCCGGCGCACGGGCAATAGCCGCGCAGGACTACGTGCGGGTAGACGGCTCTGTGGCCGTCGGCCCAGTCGATCTCCGTCGTGCGCGCGCCGCGCGGCGAACGGATGGCCACGGGCTTGAAGCGGGGATCCTTCGCAGTCACGTCACGTGCTCCTCTTCGTGCGGCCCGCGGCCTCGACGAGCGCGCGCACCCGCCCGAGCCCCACGAGGCCTGCGACTGCGCCCGGCCGCGAGACGGCCTTGCGCCCCATCATGTGGCCCACGCGAAGGGCCCTACGCCAGAGACCGGCGTCGTTCCACGCCGGAGATCCCGGCACGGCACGCGCCCGCACCACCGTTGCGACCGCGCCGGCGATGAAGGCGTCACCCGCGCCCGTCGCGTCGACGCACCGCGCCCGCAGGGCCGGCACGTCGACCTGCCCGTGCGCCCCGATGGCGGTCGCCACGCCAGCGCCGCGCGTGAGCAGCCAGGTCGCCCCAGCCGCGTGCTGCTCGAGCCAGCGCAGGCCTCGCTTCCCTGCCACCGCGCGAAGATCCGCGTCGCTCGCCTTCACGAGCGCGGCGTGGCGCACGAGGCGCCCGATGCTCCGCTCCATCGAGGCGTGGTCCTTCCACAGGTGCGTGCGGACGTTGAGGTCGACGAAGATGCGGGCGCCGCCGCGCGCGGCCACGTCGAGGAAGCGCAGCGTGGCCTTCTCCTGCTCGGGCGTCATGAGAGTGCTCGTCCCGACGAGCGCCCAGCGCGCGCGGCCCATCGCCGGCGTGACGTGGTGAGCGCGCACGGAGAGGTCGGCGGATTCGTGCCGGTAAAAGACGAACGACGGCTCCCCGCGGGCGTCCCGGAAGACGAACGTGAGCCCGGTGCGGTTCGGGAGGCGAAGGACGAAGCGCGACTCGACGCCGTCCGCGCGCAGGTGGTCGACCAGGGCCGCGCCGAGACGGTCGGTGCCCACGCCGCCGACGACCGCGACGCGCACCCCGAGGCGCGCGAGGCCCGTGGCCACGTTCGCGGGCGCCCCGCCCAGCTCGCGGCGGAACGCGCGGGCCATCGGCTCGCCGCCGCGCGCGCCCGACTCGAAGACGTCCCAGAGGATCTCGCCGAAGCAGACCACGTCGCGCATGGGCTAACGCTCGAACCCCGCATGCGCTGCCATGCCGCGGTCGACGATCTGGAGGAGCGACTCCGCCTGCTTCGCCGTCACCTCGCGGCCCTGGCCCGAGGCGAGCGCCCGCGCCGCGGCCCTCGTGTCCGGGAGGAGCACCGCGCCCGCGCCGCCGCAGGAGCGGCATACGAGCCCTCCACGCGCCGGATCGACGCATGCCGCCTTCGCCTCCGGGCAAGGCCGCCCGCAGACGACGCAGCGTTCGAGGTCGAGCGCGTAGCCGACGGCGGAAAGCAGAGCGAGGCCGGCGCGGGCGAGCTCCCGACGCGGCTCGGCGTCGGGGCGGTCGAGCACGTCGAGGAGCTCGACGAGCACGCGCCACCCCTCCGGCTCCGGAGTGCGCGGGGGAAACAGGTGTCGCACCCAGCGGAGCGCGACGCCCGCCGCGTCGAGGGCCTCGAGCCGTCCCACCACACCCGCGCGCGTCTTCACGATGCGCGACTCCTTGAGCGTCGTCAGCTCGCTGCCCTTGTCCTCGAGGAGCACCGCGATCGTGTGCACCGGCTCGAGCGCACCGCCGACTCGGCGCGAGCCCTTGCGCGCGCCGCGTACGATGGCGCTCACCTTCCCCGCAGTCTCGGTCACGAGGGTCGCAACGACGTCCGCCTCGCCGACCTCGACGGTGCGGACGACCAGCGCCTCGCTCTCGATGCGGTTCACGCCGTGAGATGTAGCCCGGGCTGCGAACCCTGCGACAGCTCGGTCGGCATGTCGTGCCCGCGCGGCTTGAGCACGATGGAGAGCGCGAGCGACAGGAGGATCAAGAGAAGCACGAACGCGATGGCGACGCCGAAACGGCGCCCTTGCCCCTCGCGTGCCGCCTGGAGCGGCGTCTGCACGGGGAGCGGCGTGACGAAGGCCACGCGGCGGCTCGCGGTGTAGCGCGCGAGCACGTCCGCCGGCACGAGGGTGACCGCCTGGGCATACGCCTTGAGGAAGCCGCGCACGAAGACCTCGCCCGGGAGCTCGTCGAACCGGTTGGTCTCGATGGCCTCGAGAGAGGCGAGGGGGATGCGCGTCACGCGCGACAGCTCGGCCGCGCTCATCCCGCGCCGCTCCCGCTGATCCTTGAGGAAACTGCCGAGGGTCTCGTTCATCGGCTCTCCGGTCATCGCGTTCACTGGATCCTGGCCAGCGCGTCCACGCAGGCCCTACCCGCCACGGTCTCGGCGGAGATGTCTCGGCACTTGGTGAAGTCGGTGCGCGCGTCGGCGAGCTTTCCGAGCTTCATGCGGACCTGCGCACGCTCTTGCCAGGCGTCCTGCAGGTTCTTGCACTCCGGTGCGTCGACATCGAGGGCGTTGGTGAGCGACTGCTCGGCCGCGGCCAGGTCTCCTTTCTTTTCGTAGGCCACGCCCAAGCGGTAGTGACCGACGCAAAAACGGGGTTCCGTGATGGCTTTCTTCAGCGACTCGATCCCCGTGTCCATTTGCCCGGCCAGCACCTGCGCCCAGCCGAGGTTCCCCCATGCGAGGTAGCTCGACTCGAACGACGGGTCCTTGGTGAGCGGCTCCAGTACGGTGATGGCCTCCGGGTACTTCTTTTCGTCGATCAGGATCTGTCCGAGGAGGTTCTTCGCTTCGCGAAAGCCGTCTTGGACTTGCAGCGCGCGCCGCGCGTACTTCTCCGCGTCGCCGAGGTGGCAGTCCGGGTCGTTGAACTCGAGCTTGCCGTTGCAGAAGAAGAGGTAGACTGCCGAAGCGAAGTAGAGAGCGCGCGCGTTCTGATCGTTCAGCTCGATGGCCTTCTGGCAGTGCTCGAGGGCCAGCCGCGGCTGCCCCTTGTCGAAGTAATCACGCGCGATTGCATACTGGATGTCGCTCTGCCGCTCCGGGTTCGCCGGAGCGTCTGCTCCCTTGCCTCCGCACGCCGCAACCACGGCGCAGGCGAACGAGAGCGTGAGGAGCGAGGCTATAGGCATTTGTCGCAAAAACGCCACACCCTCCTTCGGGGGGGCACCCGGATTACCGCACGGGGACGGCGCCCGTCAACGCTTGGAACTTTCGTTCAGCGTCGTGCGTTCAGGTGGCGGAGCCGCCGCCCGCCAGTTCGTCACGCGTCCCGAGGAGCGCATAGAGGCGCCGAAGGGCGTCCACGTCGGGGATCTCGATACGTTCGCCGGTGATGCGGATGTACTCGCGCTCACGGAGCCGCTGCACGGTCGTCTTCACGGCCTCGACATCGAGCCCCACGCGGGTCGAGAGCTCCACCGGAGATACGTGCACCTCTGCGGGGCCGGTCGCGCGGCCCGCGAGCTTGAGGAGAGCGCTCGTCACCTTCGACTGCACCCCGCGGAGCATCATGATCTCGATCTGGTCCTCGGCGTCGCGGAGACGGCGGACGAGCTGGTCGACCGCGCGAGTCGCGACGAGCGGGTGCTGTTCGAGCAGGGAGCGGAAGGTCCCCCGGTCCAGCGCGAGGACCGTCCCAGCCGTGATCGCGACTGCGGTCGACCCGTAGGTGGAGCCCTCGAGAAGCGCGCCCTCGCCGAACAGGTCGCCGGGCTTCACGACGGCGAGGCTGCGGTCGGCCAGGGCAACGCGCTTGAAGAGGCGGACGCGCCCCTCCTGGACGAGGAAGGCCTCGTTGGCGGGCATCCCTTCCTCGAAGATGGCCTCGCCGGCCAGGAAGCGCCTGCCGTAGCGCCCCAGGAGGCGCGCGCGTTCCTGCGGCCCCAAGTGGTCGCCCGGCTCCGCCGCTGCACCCGTCGAGACCGGAGCGTGATCGCCATCGTCCATCGCGGACGATCATACGCTATTGTCGGCCTCGCCATGGGCCGCTCCGCGAGCGTCGCGCGCGCCACGAAGGAGACCAACGTCGCGGTCTCGGTCGATCTGGACGGGACCGGCCTCGCGGACGTGCGAACGCCGCTGCCCTTCCTGACGCACATGCTCGAGCAAGTGGCTCGACACGGCCTGGTGGACGTGACGGTGCGGGCGGCGGGCGACGTGGAGATCGACGGCCACCACACGACCGAGGACGTCGGCCTCGTCCTCGGGCAATGCGTAGCGAAGGCGCTCGGCGACAAGGCGGGCATCCTTCGTTACGGGCACGCGACCCTGCCGATGGACGAGGCCCGCGCGGCGTGCGCGATAGATCTCTCGGGTCGGCCGTTCTTCGTCTGGCAGGTGGAGCTCCCGCGAGGCGCGAAGATCGGTACGTGGGACGTCGAGCTGGCGCCCGTCTTTTTCGAGGCGTTCGCGCGCGGCGCGCAGTGCAACCTGCACGTCGTGCTCGAGCGGGGCGAGAACCTCCACCACGTCGTCGAGATCTGCTTCAAGGCCCTGGCGCGCGCGTTGCGCGAGGCGGTCCGCGTCGATCCCCGTGCGGCGGGCGTTCCTTCGACCAAGGGCTCGCTCGCCGATTGACCCGGAAACTGGGCCCGCGGCCTGCTTCCGGCGCAAGATCGGTCCCATGATGGACCGACGCACAAAGCGCAGCGCCGATCGGACCGAGGCGCTCCAGTTCCTCGTGGAGTCCGTGGCCGACCGGAGCGGAGTCCGCGCGCTCGTGCTGCTCGACGACGGCGGGCACATCGTCGCGGGGACGGGGATGCCCGACGAGGTCGCGGGGCTCGCACGTAGCGCGCTCGACGTCGCATGGAGGCGTGCCTCGGCGAGCGATGTCGACACGCACACGGGCGGAGCGGACGTGACGGCCCGCCCGGTGCCGACTCGCGACGGGATGATGTACTTCGCTGCGCTCGGCGACCGCATGAGCGGGCTCGGCGACGCCGTCCGCGCCGTGCATCGCATCCTCGTGGCGTGACCATCCGCCCCGTCGCGGGCGGATCGCCCCGCCCCGAGCGCCTCAAGTGCCCGACCGCGCGTCGCCACGCGGTGTGCACGAACGTTGCGAGCGGACCCGGTCCCATCGTAACGGAGGACACTCATGAACTGGGATCGCATCGCAGGCGAGTGGAAGCAGATCGGTTCGCGCGTGAAGGCCAAGTGGGCCAAGCTGACCGACGACGACATCGCGGCGGCCGGCGCGAAGAAGGACGCGTTCATCGGAAAGATCCAGGAGCGCTACGGCATCCTGCGCGACGAGGCGGAGCGCCAGGTCGACGAGTGGCTCGCGAAGATGCCGCCCGCGGACAAGGATCAGCGCGACTCGCAGACGTCGACCCAGCAGCCGAAGCGCTGAGGGCGGTCCGCACCTCGCGCCTCAATCGAGCACGACCGGCCCCTCCCACGGCGAGCACGTGCGCGCGCTGTTCTTTGGCGTATCGCAGCGCTTGCCATCTCGATGACCGACTCCTCGTCCATGTCGCTGGACCTGCTGACCGTCCCGTCGAGCTCCGGGGAAGCACGCACCCCGGAGCTCCAGGACTAGTCGAAGGCGCCGCCGCCGCGACGGATGGCGTCCATCATGACGCCCTTGGGCGACATCTCGATGGCGTACTCGACGCCGTCGCGCGCGAAGACCAGCCGGAACGAATCGTCGAGCCAGAGGGGGCCGCCGGCTGGTCCGTGCAAGTCTCGATGTCCGCGTCCGCAGCGTAGAGCGCCCGAAGGGCGGCGCGGGCGGCGGCGCGCCGCGCTACGTGTCCTGTTCGCGTCCCGTCCGGTGGCGGCCGGAAAATGCGCCCGCACGGCAGATTCCAGGGTGGCCCTCCCGAGCCGCTCAGCGGTCTGGTTTGCCGATGTACATGGCGAGAGACGCAGGATCGTTCGCGGCGGCCCGAGCGTCCTCGATGCGGACGTCGCCGGACTGGACGCGGTCGGCGAGGCACCGCTCGAGCGAGATCATCCCCTCTCTCCTGCCCGACTGGATCGCCGTCGCGAACTGCGAGGTCTTTCCATCCCGCACGAGCGACGCGACGGCGTGCGTCACGCGCAGGACCTCCAGCGCGACGACGCGCCCCGTTCCCCGCGCTCTCGGTAGGAGGCGCTGGACGACCACCGCACGCAATGCATCGGCGAGCTGCACGCGGATCTGCCCCTGCCGCGCCGGTGGGTACGCATCGACGATTCGCTCGATCGTCGAGGCGGCCGACCCGCTGTGGAGCGACGAGAGGACGAGGTGCCCGGTCTCCGCCGCGGTCAACGCCAGGCCGATGGTCTCCGGATCGCGCATCTCGCCTAGGAGAAGAACGTCAGGGTCCTCGCGGAGCGCGTCGCGCAGACCGCTCGCGAAGTCGCGGGCGTCCCGTCCGATCTGGCGCCGCCGCACGAGCGACGTCTCGGAGGCCACGAGGCCGTGCTCGATGGGATCCTCGAGCGTCGTGAGCACGATCGAGCGCTTGCGGAGGGCCTCCTGCGCCAAGGCAGCGAGGGTCGTCGACTTGCCCGAACCGGTGGCGCCGCAGACGAGGACGAGACCGTGGGGGATCTCGACGAGGTCCTCGAGCGGCACCGGCATGTGGAGCGATGCGAGCGAGGGCGCCGCAGCCGGCAGGAGGCGCACCGAGGCGCAGAGGCCATTGGCCGTCCGAAAGACGTGGAGGCGCGCCCGCCCCGTCCCCGGCAGCTCGACCGCCGCATCTGCGGAGAACCCCTGCACCAGCGAATGCGCGACGGTCGTCGCGAGATCGACTGGCTCGTCTCCGAGCGAGCGCAGGGCACCGTCCACGCGGACCAGGGGAGGACGGCCGTCGGTGAGGTGCAGGTCGCTCGCGCGGAGGGCGAAGGCCGCGGCGAGGAGGCGGACGAGCGTCGGCGTCGGGGTCTCGTCGACGGGCGCGGGGGAGATCGCTGCCGTCTGCGCGAGAGAAGCCGCCTGCGACGGAGCGGGGGCCGCCGCCGCGGAAGGCGATGGAACCGAGGTGGCGTACGGGGAGAGCGCGGAGGGCTGCGCGGACGCGAGGGTGGACGTGGGGGCGAAGGCCACGGCGGGCGTCGGCGCGGAGGTCGCGGGCGGCGCCTTCTTGCTTTCGCGGACGAAGACGACGTCGAAACCACCGGCCCGCGCGCTCAGCTTGACGTGAAATCCGCCGAGACCCGCCGCTTCGTAGCTCGTGTCGACGCGCCCCTGCGTCTTGAGCAGCTTGTCGCGATCCGGCGTGAGGACCTCACCAAGCAGCTCGCGCAGCGTGTCCTCCGGGGTCACCGGAATGCTCAGACGCTTCGGCGTACCGAACGCGAGCATCTTGGGCTCCTTGTCCGTGCCGAGACGCAGCTCGTTGGCGCCTTGCTGCACGAGGATGGAGAGGAGGCTGTCGACGCGCGCCATGCGGGCACAGCGTACCGCGAACCCCGGAGATTCCTTCGCAGAACGGAAAATACGATCCGCCTGGCGTGCGCCTGCGGCGGGCCGAGCTATACTCATCGGGATAGGTTCTCGCCGTCCAGGAGCTCCCGATGCCGCAGACGACGACGTACCCATTCCGTTCGCACGACCCCGCGCCGGGTCCGATTCCCACGGGCATCCTCGCGCGCGTTCCGCTGCCTCCCGAGCTCGTTCGCGCGATCGCCTCGGCCGTCGAGGCGAGCGAGCGAGCCCCGAGTGCGACCGCCCGCAAGGCGATGACGCTGCGCACCCGCACCGCCCTCGACGCGTGGCTCAGCGATCAGCTGCCCCTCGACCGCGTCCTCCGGGCCCTGCAGTCGGGCCCTGTGTACTGAGCGACGCTCGGGAGCTCGTGCGGCGTGATCCTCGGCACGCGAAACGACGTCCGTCAGGCGCGGCCCCCCTTGCCGGGACGATCCGCCATGCGCGGGCGCGCGAGGATCTCCTGCACCTGGCCACGGTGCGGATCGAGTGGGTCCTTGCCGTCGAGGTGGAGCTCGAGGTGATCGATGCGATCGTTCCCCCAGAACAGCTCTTCGCCACACAGCATCGTCGGCACGCCGAAGACGCCGCGCCCGATGGCCTCCGTGGTTTCACGCTTCAGGGCGTCCTTTGCGGACGGAGCCTCCGACCGCGCGAGGATCCCCCTTCCGTCGAGGCCTGCCTCACCGAGCGCCGCCACGAGCTCGTCGGTCGATCCGAGGTCGATCCCGTCGGTCCACCCGGCGCGGAAGAGCGCCTCGACGACGCGCGGCTGATCGTCGCCCGCGACTTCGGCGAGCGACATGCGCAGTGACGAGAGCGGGTTGTACGGATGGAACTTCGGGCAGCGGAGCGGAATGCCGTGGAGCGCCGCGTACCGAAAGCCGTCGCGGTACACCCACGCGCGCCGCGGCGGGACCTCGGCTGGCCCGACCGTGCCCCAGGCATCGAGCAAGCCCGCGAAGAGCACCGGGTGGAGGCGCAGCCCTACCCCTCTCGAAGCGCAAACCTCCTGGATGCGCAGCCACCCGAAGTAGGCGTAGCCCGAGATGTAGTCGAAGTAGAAGTCCACGGTTCGCGCGGCCATTGGCTACACTCCTGCGGGGCGGTCGGAGCGAAGACGCGCTCCCTCGCCCTTCGTACCGTGGCCCTTTCTCGAGCGTCAAGGCGCTGGCCTTTCCCCGTGCGGGCAGTCCGCTCCGTCGCTGCCTTTGCGTGGGGGCTCGTGATGCTCGTCTTCGCGGTGCCCTTCGGCATCCTCACGCTCGCCCTCGACCGGCGGCAGCGGATGCACGACTGGGTGTCGTCGCGTGGCGCCGGGAGCATCCTGGCGATCGCCGGCATCCGCATCGAGGCGCGCGGGGTCGAGCGCTTCGCGGCCGCGGGCCGCTGCATCGTCGTCGCCAACCACCGCAGCGCGATCGACACCCTCGTCCTGCTGGACGTCCTCCAGCGCGTGGCGCCCGTCCGGTTCATCGCGAAGCGGTCACTCTTCCGCGTGCCGATCCTCGGGTGGGGGATGCGGCGCTTCGGGCACATGCCCGTCGACGGGAGGAGCATCGTCGGATCGCTGCCCGGGCTCCGGATGGCGGCGACGCAGGGCGGGGCTTCGACGGTGTTTTTCCCGGAGGGCACGCGCAGCCGCGACGGCGGGATGCTCCCCTTCAAACGGGCGGCCTTCACGATCGCCGCGCGCCTGGGGGTGCCGGTCCTCCCGGTGTCGATCGCGGGAAGCGGAGACGCCGTGCCGTGCAACCGGATCATCGCGAACTCGCCGGCCGTCGTGACCGTCGCGGTGCACGAGCCCATCTCGACCGGCGACCTGGACTCCACGCGCGTCGCGGAGGAGGCACTCCGCCGCATCGAGAATGGACTGCGCTCAGCGCGCGACGCGACGTAGGCGCCGCGCGAGGCGCTCGATCGTGCGCTGCCCCCGCGCGCCCAGCACGCTGAAGACGCCGACGGCGGCGAGGAGCAGAACGCCCGGCCGCGACGGTGGGACGAGGGACCCCGCGAGATATCGCTGCTTGCACTCGGCGCGGCGCAGTTTTCCGCTCGTGGTCTTCGGTACCGCCCCCGGCGCGACGATCGCGACGTCCTTCAACGGCAGACCCGTTGCCTCTTGGACGGCGGCGCGGACACGGGATGCGATGCGCGGATCGACCGGCCCTCTCGCCTTCCCCTTCTTCTTCGCCTCGGCGACGACGACCACGTCCTCCGTGCCCGCCACGACGTCCGTCACCCCGAACGCGACGACGCACCCCGGGCGTACTCCCTCCACCGTCGCCGCGACCTCGATGTCCTGCGGGTACACGTTCCTGCCGCCACGGATGATGAGGTCCTTCTTCCGGCCCGTGACGAAGAGCTCGTCGCCGCGTACGTACCCGAGGTCTCCCGTCTTGAGCCACGCGCCGTCGAACGATCCAGCGGTCGCCCGTGCCTCGCCGCGGTAGCCGATCATCCGGCTCGGGCCGCGCACCTCGATCTCGCCCTGCCGCCCGTTCTCCACTTCGCCGCCGCCCTCGGGCCGAACGATTCGCACGTCGTGTCCGTCGATGACGCGGCCCACGGACACGACGGACATCGCCTTCCCGCCGGCGGTCGCAGCGATCGCCTCGCCCTGCTCCGCGAACACGTCCGCATCGATCGACTCCAGGCGGAGGCCCGTCTGCGGAGGCGCGAAGCTCACAGCCACCGTGTTCTCGGCGAGGCCATACGCCCCCATGAATGCCCGGCGCTCGAAGCCGTTCGGCGCGAAGCGCTCCGCGAAGCGCGTGAGGACGCCCGCGTCGATGGGCTCGGCACCGACCATCGCCACACGCCACGACGAGAGGTCCACCCCCGCGAGGTCCACGTCCTTGATGCGACGCGCGGCGAAGGAATAGCCGAAGTTCGGCGCCGGAGAGTGCGTGACCCGGTAGCGGCCGATGGCCTTCAGCCACGACGACGGACGGTGGAGGAACTCGAGCGGCGACATGATGACCGCGGGCATGTGGAACATCAGCGCGAAGAAGCACGAGTGGAGGCCCATGTCGTGGTAGAGCGGCAGCCACGAGAGGCCCACGTCGCCCTCGCGCATCCCGAACGCGTCGCCGATCGCGACGAGGTTCGCGTAGATGCTCCGCGTCGAGAGCTCGATCGCGCGCGGAGCAGCGAGACTGCCCGACGTGTACTGCAGGAGGACCGGCCGGTCGCCAGGGTCGCCTCGATCGAGAGGTACGTCCCCGGTGGTCCCCGCGTTCTCGACGCTGACGACCGCCATGGAACGGGCGAGGCGCACCTGGGTCGCGACGCCGTAGAGCGCGCGGCTCGTGACGATGGCAGCCGCGCCGGTGTCGATCGCGACGCGCTTCAGGTGCTCGAGTGACGACGGCAAGAGCTCGACCGCGAGGGGCGGATAGACGGCCACCGGGATCGCGCCAAGCTGCATCGCCGCGAACAGGGCGTAGTAGAATTCGAGGCGCGACTCGAGGAGGAGCATCACGGTGTCGCCTGGCCCCACCCCGGCACGTCGCAGCTCGCCGGCCATGAACGACGCGCGCCCCAGGAGCTCCGCGTACGTCGCCGACGCGAGCGTCTCCGTCGTGCGGTCGATGAAGCGGAACGCGATCCGGTCGCGATCGGGCCCCGTCCCGAGCTCGCGCAGCAGCGCCGGGATGCTCGGCGGCAGCAGGGGCGTGGGCCAGTCCCCGCGCCGCGTTCCGGTGATCACGACTCCGCCCCGGGCGATCGCCCCGCCGCGAGCGCCTCGGCCACCGCGCGCCGACGCACCTTGCCGCTCGTCGTCTTCGGCAGCGCTCCCGGCGAGACGAGGAGCACCTCGTCGACCGAGATACCGTTCGCCTTGAGAGCTTCGCGCACCCGCTCGGCGAGCACCGCGTGCCCCGCAGGGTCGACCTTCGTCTCGGCGACCACCACGGCGCGCTCCGTCTCGCGCTCTGTCACCCGTACACCGACCGCCGCGACGCAGCCGGCACGCACCCCCTCGACGGTGCCCGCGATCTCCTCGATGGGCTCCGGGAGCATGTTGTGCCCGCCCTTGATGATGACGTCCTTGCTCCGACCGACGACGAAGAGCGCGCCGTCGGCGACGTACCCGAGGTCGCCCGTCATGAGCCACCCGTCACGGATCGCCGCCGCGGTGGCCTCGGGCTCGCGGTGGTAGCCCGTCATCAACGTCGCCGACCGGACGAGCACCTCTCCCACGCGCCGGTCGGGCAGCGTATGTCCGGCGCCGTCCACGACCCGAACCTCCGTATCGCGTAGGGGGGCGCCGACGCCGACGTTCTCGATCGCCGCCGAGTCGAACGACGCGGGCGGCTCGGCGCGACCTTCGCGCTCCTGGAGAGCGCGGTCGACACGGTCGATGCGCGTCGGCGCCATCTGCGCGGGGAAGGTCACGGCCACCGTCGCCTCGGCGAGTCCGTACACGGGGAAGAACGCCTCGGGGGCGAAGCCGCACGGTGCGAAGGCGTCCGCGAACCGACGGAGCAGGAGCGCCGAGATGGGCTCGGCCCCGATCATCGCGCAGCGCAGGCGATCGAGGCGAAGGTTCGCTTCGGCTGCCTTGGCGGCGACGCGCAGGAGGATCGCGTACGCCGACGGCGGGCCGACCGTGTGCGTGGCGCCCACCTCGGACATCACCTCGAGCCAGAAATACGGACGTGCCTGGAACGCCATCGGCGAGAGGACGTTGACCGGGAAGCGTGTCGCAAACGGATAGAGCAACCCTCCGATGAGCCCCATGTCGTGGTAGAGCGGCAGCCACGTCACGCCCGTCGCGCGGTCGCCCGCGGGCAGGCCGTGCGCGATGTTCGCGAGGTGACGGACCAGGCGCTCGTGCGGGACGACGACGGCGCGCGGGTGGCCGGTGCTGCCGCTCGTCAGCTGCACGAGCGGCGGCGCCGGAACCTCGTCGGGGTGCGGAAGGTCGCCTGCCACGTTCGCCTCGAGTAGGTCCTCGATGACGAGGAGGCGCTCGCCCTCGCGCCGCTGCGCGAAGGGCGCGATCGTCCGCGACACGAGGAGCGTCGACGCGTCGAGCGACCGCGCCGTCGCGCGCAGCTGCTCGATGAACGCCCCCGGGTCGGTCAACCGGTAGGGCAGCCCGACGTGCGTCGGAATTGCGCCGAGCGCCCACGCCCCGAAGTGTCCCGCCACCGCCGCCCGCACGTCCGGCGCGAGCAGCAGCACGCGATCGCCGGGCCGCATGCCGTCGGCGTGGAGCGCCACCGCGACCCGGCGCGCCTGCTCCCAGTACTCGGCCCACGTCCACGCGACCCAGCTGCCGCCCTCGTGGAAGCGAACCCCCAGCTCGTCGCCCGCGTCGTCGGCCCGCGTGCGGAGCAGTCCCGCCAGCGTCCGTGCGTTCACGGCGCCCCGGGAACGGGCCAGGCGCCGTAGTTCACGCGGGGCCTGCCCTTCACCGCGACGACCATGTACTCGAGCGCCGACCGCCGGTGGAAGCTCATGCGGCCGATGGTCATGTACGTCTGGAGCAGGCGCGCGAAGCCCGGCGCCATCCCGTCGATCGTCTTGCGGTGGGTCCGCACGTTGTCCACCCAGCGATCGACCGTGCGCACGTAGTTCTCCGTGAGGTCCTCGACGTGCGTCACGTCGAGGCCCGCGTCCTCCATCAGCGAGAGCTCCTCGGAGAGTGCGAGGAGCCGGCAGTACCCCAGCGCCGTCACGAAGATGTGCTGTGTCGCCTCGCTGTGGCGGTCGCCGCGCTCCTGCTTGGGGAAGTAGCAGTCGGACACGAGGACCCGCCCCCCCGGCTTGAGGGCACGCGCGACGAGGCGATGCACGCTCGCGCGGTCGTGCATGTGCACGATGCTCCCGGAGAAGACGACCGCGTCCACCGACTCCGCCGGCAGCGCCAGCTCTTCGACGTGCCGCACCTCGACGTGCACGCGGTCGCCCGCGCCGAGGTCGCGCGCCATCGCCGTCGTCACGTCGCGCTGACGGGCCGACAGGGTGATGCCGTGGATGTTCGCGCGCGTGTGCTGGGCGAGGTGCAAGAGGACGCTCCCCCACCCGCAGCCGACGTCGAGCACCGACTCGCCCGGACGCAAATCGAGCTTCTCGCGGATGCGGGCGAGCTTGCGCTCCTGCGCCGTCTCCAGGTCGTCGTCGGGCTGGGCGAAGACGCCGACCGAGTAGGCGCGCTGCCTCCCCAGGACGAGGCGGAAGATCTCCGGATCGTGCTCGTAGTGGTGCGCGACCAGCTTGCACTCGTGCTCGCGCTGCTCGGCCGAGGTGCGGCTCATCGCCTCGCGCTCGGCGCGCGTGCGGGCCTCCATCTCAGTTCCTCCCCCGCGCCGTCAGTTGCCCCTCGACGACGCGCACGAGGTCTCCGACCGTCTCGACCCGCACCCTCTCGGCCAGATCCGGCGGCAGCGCGATCTCGAACTCTTCCTCGATGCTCACGCCGATGTCGATCATCGCCATCGAGTCGATGCCCAGACCGCTCTCGAGCTTCGCGTCGATCGGGATCTGCCCGACCGGGCGCTGCAACGTGTCCGCCACGATCTGCCGGACGCGCGACGGCACGTCGACGGCTTGCCCCCCATGCGAGCGTTCGTTCATGGTCCCTCCATGTCCTCCCCGCTCCGTGCGTTATCACGCGCGGCACGCGGGTGACAGCACTCGCTTCGGCGACGCGGGTCCGATCGGCGCGCTCCACGATTGACCTGGATGGCCCCGCGCGGCGGAGCGACAATCGCCGGCGTGATGGAGGGTGGCGACGTCCTCGCGGACCGCTTCGAGATCGAGCGGCTCGCCGGCTCGGGCGGAATGGGCGCAGTCTACCGCGCCGTCGACCGCGTCACGGGCGACCCCGTGGCGGTGAAGCTCGTCGCTGCCGAGACCAACGACGAGCGCTTCGGGCAGGAAGCCCGCGTCTTGTCGGACCTGAGCCACCCGGCGATCGTCCGCTACGTCGCGCACGGGACGACGCCGAAGGGCGAGCCGTTCCTCGCGATGGAGTGGCTCGACGGCGAGGACCTCCAGCAGCGTCTTGCCCGGACCGGATTGAGCGCGACGCAGAGCATCGACGTCGCCTGCCGCGTCGCCGATGGCCTCGCGGTCGCACACCGCCGGAGCATCGTCCACCGTGACGTCAAGCCGAGCAACGTCTTCCTTCCGGCCGGCGATCCGTCGAAGGCCAAGCTCATCGACTTCGGCATCGTGCGTCTCACTGCATCGGGCTTCGCGCAGACCGCGCAGGCCCTCACCCGGACGGGCGTCCTCCTCGGCACGGTCGGGTACATGTCCCCCGAGCAAGCCATCGCCGACCGCTCCGTCGACGCGCGTACCGACGTCTTCGCGCTCGGGTGCGTCCTCTTCGAGTGCCTCACGGGCGAGCACGCGTTCTCGGGCGCGCACGTCGTGGCCGTCCTCGCGAAGGTCCTGCGCGAGGAGGCCCCGCGGCTCCGGCAGCTCCGTCCCGAGCTCCCTCCCGCACTCGAGGATCTCGTCGCGCGGATGCTCGCGAAGGACAAGACCGCGCGCCCGGCCGACGGAGCCGCGCTGCTCGAGGAGCTCGAGGCCTTCCGCAGTCTCGTCGGCGGCGTCCCGGCGATGGGCTCCCGACCTCCGCCCGGCCTCTCGGGAGGCGAGCAGCGCCTGGTCAGCGTCCTCCTCGTCGTCGTTCCCGAGCTCGGCGACGGCTGGGAGGCCGCGGCGCAGATCGTGAAGCAGCACGGCGGCGAGCTGGTGCGTCTCGCGAACGGCACGGTCATGGTCACGGTGGGCGGGCGCGGCGCGATGACCGAACAGGTGGTCACGGCCGCGAGCTGCGCTCTCGAGCTCCTGAAGGTCCTCCCCCACGCGCGCATCACGCTCGCCACGGGCCGGGCGCAGACGACCGCCGGCGGTCCGGCGGGCCCCATCATCGACCAAGCGGCGGCCCTCCTGTCGCGGTCGGCGTCCACCGGGGTCCGCGTCGACGACGTCTCCGCCGGCTTCCTCGTCGAACGCTTCGTGGTGGAGCGCGACGCGCGCGGCAGCGTCCTCGTGGGCCGGCGGGACGACGCGCACACGTTCCGCGCCCTCATGGGAAAGCCCACGCCGTGCGTAGGCCGGGAAAAGGAGATCACTCTCCTCGACGGCACGCTCCGCGAGTGCGTCGAGGAGTCCGTCGCCCGCGTCGTCCTCGTGACGGGCCCCGCCGGCCAGGGCAAGTCGCGCCTCCGCCACGAGTTCGTCCACCGGGCCCGCGAACGCGGGGGGCTCCGCATCCTGACCGCCCACGCCGATCCGGTGGGCGCAGGCTCCGCGTTCCTCCTCGTGCGGCAGATCCTCCGCCAGGCCGTGGGCCTCCGCGGCGACGATCCGGTCGCCGACCAGCGTCGCAAGCTTCGCGCACACGTCGAGCAGGTGTGCCGCCGCGGCGAGCCCGATCGCGTCGCCGACTTCCTCGGAGAGCTCCTCGGAGTCCCGGACGAAGGAGCGCCCGGTCCGACGCTGCGCTCCGCGCGCAACGATCCGCAGATCATGTCCGCGTGGCTCGCCCGCTCCTTCGGCGAGTGGTTAGCCGCCGAGTGCGCGGCGCGCCCCCTCCTCGTCGTCCTCGACGATCTGCACTGGGGCGACCTGCCGAGCGTCACGTACCTCGGCGACGGTCTGCGCGCGCTCGGCCGCCAGCCGTTCATGGTGCTCGCGCTCGCGCGGCCCGAGGTGCACGAGACGTTCCCGGACCTGTGGGCCAGCGCCGAGCCGAGCGAGATCGCCCTCGGCCGCCTCACGCCGCGCTCAGCGGAGCGCCTCGTCCGATCGGCCCTGGGGGATGCCGCGGCGAAGGACGTCGTCGAGCGCATCGTCGAGCGCGCCGACGGCAACGCGTTCTACCTCGAGGAACTCATCCGGCGCGTCGCCGAGGGCGGCGGGGAGAGCCTCCCCGAGACCGTGCTCGCGCTCGTCGAGTCGCGCATCGAGCAGCTCGCGCCCGCCGCCCGCCGCATCGTGCGCGCGGCGAGCGTCTTCGGCGAGGCGTTCTGGCAGCGCGGCGTGCAGACCCTCCTCGGCAAGCAGGGCGGCGACGACATGGACGAGTGGCTCGAGGTCCTCGTGAAGCGCGAGGTCTTCGCCGAGGCGCACGCCAGCCGCTTCCCCGGCGGGCGCGAGTACACCTTCCGTCACAGCCTCCTCCGTGACGCCGCCTACGCGATGCTCACCGACGGGGATCGCGTGACGGGGCACCGCCTCGCCGCCGAGTGGCTCGCGGGCGCGGGCGAGAGGGACGCCCTCGTGATCGCCGACCACTTCGAGCGCGCCCACGAGGGGACGAGGGCCGCTCCCTGGCTCTTGCGCGCGGCGCAGATGGAGGTCGACGGCGGCAACGTGCAGTCGGCGATCGCAATCGCGCAGCGTGGGCTCGCGAGCGTGTCGACGGACGCCGAGCGGGGCCTCCTGCGCCTCGTGCAGGCGCAGGCGCACGTCATCCGCGGGGACTGGACGGGCGTCGTCGAGGCCGGGCGCGAGGCGACCGCGTTCCTGCCCAACGGCAGCATGCAGTGGTTCGTCAGCGTCGCGCAGGTCTTCGTAGCGGGGATGTTCCTCGCCGATCGCACCGTGACGGGGCCCATCCTCCAGGCCGTCATGGGGTGCACCGTCCCGCCGGAACCCTCGGGCCCCTACGCGATGGCCGTCTGCTGCGCATGCATCGGCCTCGGCACGATGGGCCGCGTCGAGGTGGCCCGCCAGTTCGTCGCACGCGCCGAGTCGATCGGCACCGGCACCGCGTCCGACCCCGTCTTCGTCTGCCGCCTGCACACGGCGCGGGCGTACGTGCAGCTCCTCGAGGGGAACCTCGGGAGCTCGCTCGAGAGCCTTTCTCGCGCGCGCTTTCAGGCCGAGCGCACGGCGGACGCCTTCAGCCGCGGCCTCGCCGACGCCTTCTGCGTCCTCGCCCACAAGGAGACCGGCCGCTGCGACCTCGCCGAGACCGTCGCGCGCGAGTGGCTCGCCTTCCGCAAGCCGACGGGGCCCGACATGTTCTCCGACTGGGTCGTGGTCTTCCTCGCGAGCGCACGCCTCAACGACGGGCGCCCCGCCGACGTCATCGCGGCCCTCCTCCCCGTGCTCGACCGACACGACGTCTTCCTCGTCGCGTGCGCGCGCGGAATCCTCTCCCAGGCGCTGCTCGCGACGGGCGACCTCGAGGGCGCGGTGCGCGAGGCCGAGGCGTCCGTCCAGCACGGCGCCGTCTATCCACTCGCCGCGGCCATCGGCCTCGGCGCTTCCGCGCTCGTCGAGCTGCGACGCGACCAGCCCGAGGCCGCGCTCGCCGTGGCCGAGCGTGGCATCCAGGCCGCGGCCGCCGTCAACCGGCCGTGCGACGCGTCGCTCCTCCATCTCGCGCGCGCCGAGGCACTCCACGCGCTCGGCCGCACCGACGACGCGCGCGAGGCGGTCCGCGACGCGCGCGAGCGGATCGCGAAGGTCGCCGCCACGATCGACGATGCCGACCTGCGCACTTCGTTCCTCACGAAGGTCCCGCCGCATGCTCGCACCCTGCAGCTGGCGCGGGCGTGGCTCGGCGAGGCCTGACCACCCTGCGGCCGCCGGAGTCGCTCAGAAGTAGCCAGCCACGCCGAGGGTCCCGCCAGCCGGCTCCGCGCCGACGACGAGGCTCGCGTTCGGCTGCAGGCTCGTCTGCGCGCTCGCGCTCCCGTGGCGCAGCGCGAGCCACGTCGCGACGCCGAGCGACACGACGCCGACACCCAGGAAGACGTCGCCCGCGACGAGCTTCGTCCGCACGCCGTCGACGCTGGACGGGGAGCACCTGGGCGAGCAGCTGCTCTGCAAGCTCCCGTAGTCCGCGCGGCCCCACGCCCAGAGGACGATGGTCCCGAGGAGCGCAGCGGCGCCGACCCCGCCTGCGACGAGCGCCGACGTGGGCACGCGAGCGAGCCAGGAGGGCTTCTGCGGGCCCGTCGCCTCCGGCGGTGCCGGCGCCGAGGGCGTGCTCCCGGGAGGAGGCGCCGCGCCCCACTGGACCTCGACGACGCGCGCCTTCTGGCCCGCGACGACGACGAGCGATCGCTCCACGGGCGGGTCTCCCGCGCGCTCCATCTGCAGCGTGTGCGCGCCCGGATCGACCGCGACCGGCAGCCCGTCGAGCCGATCGGCCACCTTCGCGCCGTCGACCAGCACCTCTACGTCGGCGACGTCGTTGCCCGCGGCGTCCCGCGCGTGCACGACGATCGACGGTAGCTCCGCCTCGACCTCGGCGAGCCACGTCGTGCAGTCGTCGCGCACGGCCTGGGGACACGCCGGGTGCGCGCAGACGCGCAGCTTCTCGCGCGCGTCGAGCAGGTGCCCCTGCGCCCTCACCTTCTGCGCGACCTCCGCCGCCGAGAAGCAGGCCTCGCGCTCCGAGGCGCGTGCCCCTGGCGCCACCGCCACGACCGACCCCACGACGGCGCCCGCGAGGGCCAGCGCGCGCAGCGAGGCCCGCATTCAGTTGCACTCGCGCTTGTAGTGCTTCAACCCATCGGCTCCGTAATAGTAGGGCGGCGAGCAGTCGACGTGGACCTTCGGAACCGCCGGGGCGGCGGGACCCCAGCGCGGGGGCGGGGGCGCGGCGACGGCGCTGGCGCTGGTGCTCGGCTCCGGAAGCGGCGGCGCCTGCGGGAGGTCGTCGACGTTCGTCACCGGGACGGCCGACGGAGCCACCTCCGGCTCGGGTGCCCCCGTCGGGGCCCCCACCGAAGGAACCGGCGCCGGCAGCTCCATGACCCCAGGCCCCCCCGCGGCCGCGGGCTGCGGGCGACCGTGCAGGACGAGAACCGCCGCGAGGCCGATCCCGGCCGCCACGGCCACGCCCGCGACGGTCAGCGCGGGGACCATCGGAATCGTCCGCGCCTCCGCCGACCTCGGAGGCGGGATGGAACCGCCGAGCGCGGATGCCCGGAGGCTGCTCGTGATTGGTTCCCGGCCCGAGGGGGCCGAGCGCACGTCGGAGATGACGGTCACCGGCTCCGCGGCAAGAGGCGGAGGAGGCGCCGCCATCGCCGGCATCGACCCCGAATGGCTCTCGATCCGCGCGATCGCCTGCGCGCGCGCGTCGAGCCGGTCTCCCGCCATCGCACGCACCCACGCGCCCACCTCGGACGGCGACGCGAGGCCTTCGCACCCCTCGAGCTCGCCCGCCATCGCCTCCGCCGTCGCGTAGCGATCGGCGGGTTCGCGCGCGACGGCGTGCATCACGACCGCGTCGTACGACCGCGGCAAGCCCGGCACGTGCGCGCTCGGCGGATCGCTCCGCCCCTCGACGACCCGCGCGAGGACCTGCGTGTCGTCCTCGCCCTGGAACATGCGCTTGCCGGTCAGCATCTCCCAGAGGAGGACCCCGACCGCGTACACGTCCGACCGGCGGTCCGCCGCGTCGCCGCGAATGCGCTCGGGCGCCATGTACGCCATCTTGCCCTTCAGCGTGCCGGCCTGGGTCGACTGCATCCGGCCCGCCGCGGTCGCGACACCGAAGTCGACGATGCGCGGGATGCCGTCCGCACCCAGCAGCACGTTCTGGGGCGACACGTCGCGGTGCACGATGCCGAGCGGCGCGCCCGTCTCGTCGGACGCCTCGTGCGCCGCGTGGAGGCCATGGAGGATCCCGCACGCCAGCGCCGCCGCTACCCGCGGAGGGGCCCCCCGCCCATGCGCCGTGGCGGAGTGCATCAGCTTCGACAGCGACTCGCCGTGCACGTACTCCATGACGAGGAGGAGCTCGTCGTCCGTCGACACGACGTCGAGCGTCTGCACGACGTTCGGGTGCCGGATGCGCGCGGCGATGCGCGCCTCGTCCACGAACATCAAGACGAACTGCTCGTCGCCCGCGAGGTGCGGGTGCAGGCGCTTGATGGCCACCGTGCGCGCGAACCCGGCGGCGCCGGCCAAGCGCCCGACGTGCACCGTGGCCATGCCGCCGGCGGCGATTTTCCCGTGGATGGCGTAGCGACCCACGACGACGGGCGGCTGCGACATATCGGGCACGGATGCTCTGGGGGCCCCCGGCACGGAATCCATTGATAGTATATTCCTGTGCCCTGCCTGATACGAGCCCCCCGCGGGGGCGGTCGCACCGGCGTCCGGCTGCTCTTGGTGGCCGCCCTCGTCGCAGCATGCTCCGCCACCGCGCCCGGGCAGGAGCCGGCCGCCCTCTCGGTCGCACGCAGCATCGCCGCGCAGGGTTCGTCCCCTGCCCTCGCGACGCTGCTCGCGCCGGCCGGCGAAGGCCTGCTTCCCGACGCAGACGCGTTCACGTCTCCCGGCTGGCGCCTCGCGTCCGCTGGCCGCTTCGACGCGCTCGGCGCGCGGCTCGGCTCCACGGCCGGCGCTCCGTTCGACGTCGGCGTCAGCCAGGTCGAACGCCTCCGTCTCCGTCTCACCCGCGAGGGCGTCGCCGACGTCCCGGCGACCGCAGATCGCGGGCGCCTCGTCTACGAGGACGCCTGGCCCGCGAGCGACGCGATCCTCGCCGCCAGCGAGACTTCCTTCGAGGAGGCCATCCTCGTCCACGACGCGACCGCTCCGCGCGAGTTCGCCTGGCAGATCGAGCTCCCCTCGGGCATCTCCGGCGTCCGGGACGACGGCGCCGGAGGCCTCTTCTGGCTCGACTCTTCCGGCGATCTCGCTCTCCACCTGCCGCGACCCGTCGCCCTCGACGCCGCCGGAAACGCGCGCCCCGCGGCCGTCCGCTTCGATGCCGGCCGCCTCGTCGTTTCCTACGACCCCGCCGGCGCAACCTTTCCCCTCCTGATCGACCCGGCGTTCGAGACCGCGTTCTGGGTGCGCGCGCAGCCCGCGACCTCGCCGCCCGCGCGCACGCTGCCGGCGATGTCCTACGACGCCACGCGCGGCGTCACGGTCCTCTTCGGCGGCCAGGGCCAGGGCGATCTCGACGACACCTGGGAGTGGGACGGCACGAGCTGGACGCAGCAATGCGCCACCTCCCCGTGCAACAAGAGCGGCAACCTGCCGACTCCCCGCCCCGGCGCCGCCATGGCGTTCGACCCGGTGCACGCCGTCACGTTGCTCTTCGGCGGCGGCGAGAACGCGATGGAGCAGAACGACACCTGGACGTGGAACGGCACCGCGTGGACGGACGTCTGCGCGGGCACGGCCGCCTGCACGCCGCCGACGCCCCGCACGCAGTCGTCGCTCGTCTTCTACGCGGGGAGCGGCCGCGCGGTCCTCTTCGGCGGCGAGCAAAACCAGTGCGACTCGAACTGCCCGCCGGACTGCGGCCCGAGCCCCCTCGACGAGACGTGGACGTGGAACGGGGCGACCTGGACGCAGGAGAAGCCGACCACCATGCCCCCGGCGCGCTACGGCGCCGTCATCGTCGAGGACACGACGATCGGCGCGCCCTTCCTCTTCGGAGGGTTCACGCCGGGCTCGTTCACGCCCGGGCTCGCCGACTCGTGGACGTGGAACGCCTCGACCGCGGCCTGGACGCCGCTCTGCGCGCAGGCGCCGTGCGTTCCTCCTCCCGCGCGCGGCGATCAGGCGATGGCGTTCGACACGACGACGAAGAAGACCGTCGTCTTCGGCGGCAGCACGAACGTCGGCAACCCCACGCTCCTCGCCGACACCTGGCAGTGGGACGGCAGCGCGTGGTCCGGCGTGACCGCAGCGAGCGCGCCCTCCCCGCGCGACCAGGCCGGCTCCGTCTACGACGCGAAGCGGGCACGGGTGGTCGTCTTCGGCGGCGAGGTGGCAGGCACCCCCGTCGCCGAGACGTGGGAGTACCACTCGAACGGCGCGGCCTGCACGGCCGACGCGCAATGCGACACCGGCCACTGCGTCGACGGCGTGTGCTGCGAGACCACGTGCGGCGCCTGCCAGGCCTGCGACCAGGTGGCGTCGCTCGAGCCGGGGCCGCCCTCGCCTGGCCCGGTCGCGACCCCGGGCGTGTGCAGCGCCGTCACGAACGCGCAGGACCCCGACAGCTGCACCGGCGGGATGACGTGCGATGCAGACGGCCAGTGCAAGGCCGCCTCCGGGAGGACGTGCACGGTGCCCTCCGACTGCGCGAGCGGCTCCTGCATCGGGGGCTGCTGCGACGGCGTCAGCCCGTGCGTCCCACCCGACGCGGGCGTCGACGGCGGCGTGCCCCCGTCGGGGGACGGAGGCTCCCCTTCCTCGTCCGGGGGCGCGACGCCCGGCGGATCCGGCGGCAAGGGCGGGGGGTGCGGGTGCCGCGCCGTCGGCGGAGAAGGAGGAGGCGGGGGCGGAGCCGGGGGACCGTGGCCTCCGGGCGCCCTCCTCGTCGCAGCTGCTCTCCTCGTCGTCGCACGACGCGGGCGCTCACGCCGCGCCCTCGCGGGCGTCGCCGGGAGCTGTTTCGCCGCGGCGTGCTCGCTCGTCACGCCGCTCGACTCGCTCGACTCGCAGCACGCCACGGACGGCGGCGCCGGAGCCGTCGACGCCGCCGCCGACGTCGTCTCGCCCCTCCACGACGGCGCGCCCGACGCGCCGCGCGACGCCTCCCTCGACACCGCAGCGCCCGTCCCCGACGCCGCGGCCGGCGCCGACGCGGGACCGCCGCCCACGCCCCCGGGCCACCCCGCTTCGTGGAGCCTGCGCTTCGGCGACTCGCAGGACCAGCACGTCTACGCCGTCGCCGCCGACTCCGCGGGGGACCTCTTCGTCGCGGGCGCGTTCGCCGGGTCGATCGACTTCGGCGGGGGCCACGCCCTCGCGAGCAGCGGCGGCGACGACGCGTTCGTCGCGATGCTCGATCCGCAGGGCACGGCCGTCTGGGCCAAGAGCTTCGGCGACGCCGCCGACGGCGGCGCGAACCCGCAGCGCGCCTACGGCCTCGCGGTCGACGCCGCGGGCGACGTCTTCGTCTGCGGCGCCTTCGCCGGGACGCTGCTCGCCACGGCGTCGCCCGTCCCGGCGGAGGAAGGCCTGGACGCGTTCGTCGTGAAGCTCGACGCGACGGGCACCGTCCAGTGGGTCAAGGCTTTCGCGGGCCCGGGCGACCAGTCCGCGAGCGGAATCGCCGCGGACGCGATGGGAAACACCGTGGTCGAGGGCGCGTTCGAGTACTCGATGGCCGTCAACGGGACGACCTTCCCCAGCACGGGCGGCTTCGACGCGTTCACGGTGCGCCTCAACGCCAACGGCAACCCGCTCTGGACCACGACCTTCGGCGGCCCCGACGACCAGCTGGGCACCAGCGTCGGCATCGCCGACAGCGGCGCTCCCTTCACGACCGGCTCCTTCGGCGGGCGCGCCAACGTCGGCGCCACCCTCGACGCGGGGGTCGCAACGAGCGCGGGCGGCTACGACGTCTTCCTCGCCAGCTTCGCACCGAACAACGGCAGCCCCGGCGTCGTCGCTTACTTCGGCGATCCCGCCGACCAGTACGGATACGCGCTCGCCGTCGACTCCCTCGGCAGCGGTCACGTCGTCGTCGCCGGCCCCTTCGCCGGCACGCTCACGTTCGGCGCGCAGCCTCTCGTGAGCGCCGGCCTCCACGACGTCTTCGTCGCTCGCTTCGATCTTTCCGGTGCCCCGGCGTGGGGCGTCCGCATCGGCGATCCCCAGGAGCAGATCGCCTACGGCGCGGCCATCGACCTCGGCGGCAACGTCCTCGTCGCGGGCTCGCTCCAGGGCACCGCCACCTTCGGCAGCGAGACGGTCGTCGGCGCGGGCGGCGACGACGCTCTCCTCGCCAAGCTCGACCCCGACGGCAAGCCCCTATGGATCGACCGGTTCGGCGATCCCTCCGAGCAGACCGCCACCGCGGTGACGACCACCCTCGCCGGCGGCGCGTACGACGTCGTCCTCGCCGGCAACTTCGAGGGCACCATCGATCTCGGCGCGGGACCGCTCACGAGCCAGGGCGGCAGCGACTTCTTCCTCGCGGTCTTTCCGCCCTGATTCGGCGAATTCGCAGCGAGCTCCTGTACGGGTGACGTTGACGGACACCGCCGCCGGAGGAAGAGTTCTACCGAGCGAATGGTCGCCGCATCACCGAACGACCGTCCGCAGGGCGAGCCCACGGCGAGCCACCGCCTCGCGCAGCTCCAGGCGCTCACCGCGGCCCTCTCCGCGGCGACGACCGTCGCCGAGGTCGGGCGCGTCGTCACGTCGCTGGCGCGCGATGCGCTCGGCGCGCGCACCGCATCGCTGTGGGTGGTCGACGGCGACGCGCTCGTCGCGGTCGCGCAGACCGGCGACTTCGACGCCGACCTCGCGCCCTTCCAGCAGATCCGGCTCGCCTCGGACGTGCCCGCAGCGCGCGTCGTTGCGACGGGGACGCCGCTCTGGGGCGAGGGTCCCTGCCTACCCCTCTTCGTCGAGCACCGCGTCGCCGGCGTCGTCGCGTGGGGATTCGACCGCGAGCACGTCTTCGGCGACGACGAGAAGGCCTTCGTCCTCACCGTGGCCGGCCACTCCGCGCTCGCGATCGATCGCGCGCGCCTCTTCGAGGAGACGCGCGCCGCGCTCGACGCAGCCGAGAACGCGAACCGCGCCAAGGACGAGTTCTTCGCGACGCTCTCGCACGAGCTCCGCACACCGCTCAACGCCATCAGCGGCTGGTCGAGCCTCCTGCGGAGCAACCGCCTGCCGGCCGACCGCCGCGACCACGCCGTCGAGGTCATCGCGCGCAACGCCCGCACGCTCGAGGACCTCATCGCCGATCTCCTCGACATGAGCCGCATCCTCGCGGGCCGGCTGCGCCTCGACGTCGCGCCCTTCGATCTCGCGTCGGTCGTCGCCGACGCCCTCGACGGCCTGCGCACCGCGGCCGCGAGCAAGTCGCTGCGCATCGAGACCGAGCTCGATCCGCTCGGCGGGTACCTCGACGGCGACGCGAGGCGCATCGAGCAGGTCGTCTGGAACCTCGCCAGCAACGCCGTGAAGTTCTCGCGGCCCGGCGGCGAGGTGCGCGTCTCGCTTCGCCCCGAGGAGGGGGCCGCCGTCCTCCGCGTCCTCGATCACGGCGAAGGGATGACGCCCGAGTTTCTTCGCGGAGCGTTCGAGCCGTTCCACCAGGCCGACGCGGGCTTCGCGCGCAAGTCGGGCGGCCTCGGGCTCGGCCTCGCCATCAGCCGCCGGCTCGTCCAGCTGCACGGCGGGACGATCGAGGCGCGCAGCGACGGCCCCGGCACGGGCGCAGAGATCACCGTGCGCCTTCCCCTCGGCGCCGCGGGGCCGGGCGACGCCTCCGGGACACGTGCCATCCTCCGCCCCACCGGTCGCGCCGAGGTCCTGCGCGGCACGCTGGTCCTCGTCGTCGAGGACGAGCCCGACTCGCGCGAGCTCGTCGTCGAGATCCTCGAGCGCCACGGCGCTCGCGTCACGGGCGTTGCCTCAGCCGACGACGCCGTCGCCGCCTTCCTCCGCGTGCCTCCCGCGATCGTCCTGTCCGATGTCGGCCTCCCCGGCGAGGACGGCCTCTCGCTCGTCCGCCGCCTCCGCGCCCTGCCCGGCGGCGCGCGCGTCCCCACCGTCGCCGTCAGCGCGTTCGTCCGCGCCGAGGACCGCGCGCGCGCCCTCGAGGCCGGCTTCGACGCCCACGTGGGAAAGCCCATCGAGCCCGACGATCTCGTCGACGTCGTCGTCGACCTGCTCGACGCAGCAGCGCGCGCCCCGCGGTGAGCGGGGACGCGGGACCAGCGTGTCCCTCGCGTCACGGATTGGGGCACGCGAGCACGAGCACCGCTCCGGCCGGCGGCTCCCCCGGGGAAACCTCGATCGTCTGCGGGCACCCGTTCGCGCCGGCGCCCGTCGCGTAGCACCACCCCGGCGAGGACGACGTCGTGCAGCCGCTGCCGGCGGGCACGGCGATCTGCTGGAAGGCGCACACGAGCGACGACGCGCTCCCGCCCGTCTTGCCGAGGATCGCCGCGGCCACGGCGGGGTCCACGCTGCTCTGCCCCTGCGACGCGTCGCACGACCCCGTGCTGCCCGGGAGCACCTCGTACACCTCGCACGCGATCTCGCCCGACGCGCCGGCGGGGAGCTTCTGCGGGATGCAGCCGCCCGACGCCTGGAGGATCGTGATGAAGCCGGGCGGCGCGTAGGGGTTGCCGCCGTCGGCCGAGGCCGAAGAGTCGAGCGCGGTGGAAGCGTCTGCGGCGGTACCCGCGTCCGAGGTGGGGGAGGGATTCGGCGCTCCATCGGAGGCGCCCGCGTCGTGCGCGGCTCCGGGAGCCCCGGTCTGGCCGCCGCACGCGACCGGCGCGACGACGAAGACGAGAGCGAGAGAAGCGAGGGAAAAGGAGCGGGTCACGAGGGCATCATGGCCCGCGAGAGGCCGATCCGTCGCCCGCGTCACCGGAGCCCGCCTCGTACGGCATCCCGCGCGACGCGGACGCCCTCGAGCACTCCGCGCGCGTGGGAGAGGAACGTCGTGCCCGCGTTCGAGAGGCGCATCCCGCGTGGAGTGCGGACGAAGAGCGGGGCCCCGAGCTCGTCTTCGAGGCTACGGATCTGGCGGCTGACCGCCGGCTGCGCGATGTGGAGGCGAAGCGCGGCGCGGCCGACGTGACCCTCCTCGGCGACGGCGACGAAGTACTCGATCTGCGAGAGGCTCACCCCTCCATACTATCGCGTGCGCCGGGTGGCCGCATGCGCCCCGCACCCCTTGCTCCGCCTGTCGCAATGCCCGCGCAGCGAGGGTGCGAGATCCAAAGGGCATTGGACGCGCCACGCCGGGCCGGGCATCCCGTGGGGGTGGGCGTCGAGATCCTCGGGCCGCGTGAGATCGCGGCGATGCGCCGGGCTGGGGCCGCGGCCGCGGCAACTCTGACCTTCGTGGGCGCACGGCTGCGACCGGGGGTCTCGACCGCGCAGATCGACCGCTGGGTGCGCGAACACACCGCGCGGCTCGGCGGGCGCCCGAGTCAGCTCGGCTACGAGGGCTTCCCCGCTTCGGTGTGCACGAGCCGCAACGAGGTCGTCTGCCACGGCATCCCCCGCCGCGACGACGTGCTTCGCCCCGGCGACATCGTGAACGTCGACGTCACGACGGACCTCGGCGGCTTCCACGGCGACACGTCCGCGACCTTCGCGATCGGCGAGCCGTCCCCCGAGGCGCGCCACGTCGTCGACGTCGCGCGCCGCTGCCGCGACGCGGGCGTCTCCTCGGTTCGCGAAGGAGCGCGCCTCGGCGACGTCGGCGCCGCCATCCAGGAGCTTGCCGCCCGCGAGGGCTGCTCGGTCGTGCGCGAGTTCGGCGGCCACGGCATCGGCCGCGCGATGCACGCCGAGCCGCATGTCCCTCACTTCGGGGTGCGCGGCGCGGGCCTGCGCCTTCGCGCCGGCATGGCCATCACCATCGAGCCGATGATCAACCTCGGCGCGGCGGACGTGCGCATCCTCGACGACGGCTGGACGGTGGTCACCGCCGACGGCTCGCTCTCGGCGCAGTTCGAGCACACGGTCCTCGTTACGAAGGGCGGCTGCGAGGTCCTCACGCTCCCAGCCGCGGCTACGGTCTTCGAGATCTGAGGCGTCTGCTATCCTCGTCCCATGGGCGCCGCCAAGAAATGGGTCGGCGGGCGCGTCGCCGGTCACGCGGAGCTCGACGCTGCGGACGAGGCGTTCTGGCGAGCAGCCACCCCCGCCGAGCGCTTCGCCGCGTCGATCGAGCTGTCGCTCTCACTCTGGAGCCTGCGTCACCCCGATGAGCTTCCCCCCCGATTTGGTCGCGATGCTTTCGGCGTTCGCCGACGCCGGCGTCCGCTACCTGGTGGTGGGAGGACACGCCGTGGGTCTGCACGCACGCCCGCGGTCGACGAAAGACCTCGACGTCTGGCTCGACGCGGCGCCTGAGAACATCCGGAACGCATGCGCGGCGCTGGCTCGCTTCGGCGTCCAGCGCGAGCTGATCTCCGAGCTCCGGCGCGCGCGCGCCGACGAGATCGTCTGGCTGGGCCGTGTTCCCGCGCGCGTGGACTTCCTGCAGGCGCTGCCAGGCGTGGACTTCGAGACCTGCTGGAAGCGTCGGGTCGTGGCCCTCGTCGGCGGGGTCCGTGCCACCTTCATCGGGCGCGAAGACCTGATCGCCAACAAGACGGCGGTCGGACGGCCACAGGATCGCCGCGACGTTCGTGCTCTCGAACGAGCGGGCGCCCTGAGCCGGGGTGCGAAGGCGCCGAGCGCGGCCCCGCGAACCGGACGTCGCGGCTCGAAGGCTACTGGCCGCCGGAAGGGATGAGTAGTCCGTCGCCACCGCGTGAAGCGGGATCCTCGCGACGTCACATCGCCTCGAGCTTCTTCAGGTCGTCGCCCACGGTCATCCACGGCACGTGCTCGCCGTAGAACACGTGCAGCTGCGGCTCGCGGTCGATGGCGCCCGGGATCTGCGCGCGCGCGACGTGCACCTCGCCCGGCCACTCCGGCGATTCGAAGAACATCATCGCGCCGCAGGTCCCGCAGAAGGAGCGCGTCGCGCCGCGCGCCGACGTGTACCCGCGAAGCACGCCCTCGGGATCGGTGAGCCGGAAGCGCTCGCGCGTCGTGCCCACCCACGTCACCATCGGAGCGCCGTGCGACCGCCGGCAGCTCTCGCAGTGGCAGTGCGCGCAGAAGCGCGACGGCGGATCGAACTCGAAGGCGACCTTGCCGCAGCGGCAGCCGCCGCGAATGGGTGAGGACGTGGGGGCCGGCGTCGTCATGGGGTGGAAAGGATAGGCGCGGCGCGCGTGCTTGCTACGGCCCCCGGAAGGGAGAAGGCGCTACGGTGAAACCGGATGCTGGCGCGGCGTTCCTCCCTCGGGGTCGTCCTGCTCGTTGCCGCGATCGTGGCGCCGTCCGGCTGCATCGAGCGGACGACGGTCGCCGTGCAGGTGCGGGATCCTGCGGCCGTGACTCTGGAGGCGCCCGACGGTCGTCCGGTCCTGCCCGCGCGACTCCCTCTCGTCGGCCCCGACGGGTGGACGGCGCCGGTCGCCGAGGACGACCTCGGGGTGACGGCCAGCGAGGTTCCTCGCCGTGATCTTCGTGAACCCCGCGTGCGACCGCGGCGACGAGGCCGCGCACTGCGGGCACCCGGCAAGCCTCGTCGTCTGGACGAACGCTCACTCGCCCCGACATTTCGCACCCGGCCCCGGACATTGCGTCGTTCGATCAGAACGTTTCATCGCCGGACCTCGACGGTCCGTCGTCGGACCTGAACGTTTCGTCGTTTCACCAGAACGTTTCATCTCCAGGCCTGAACGTTTCGTCGTTCGACCAGAACGTTTCATCGCCGGACCTGAACGTTTCGTCGTCCGGCTGGAACGTTTCGTTGCCGGGCCGCAACGTTCCGTCGCCCGAGCGAAACGCTTCGCCAGTCGGCCCGAAGGTACCGCCGCGCCGCCGGTCGGCTGCCTGGAGGGAACCGAACGGTCCGGATGTCCGGCGGGACGTTCCGGATGTCCGGCGGGACGGTCCGTCGTCGGAGCGCCGCGTATCGTGCGCCGGATTGACCATCCCGCGCCACGTGTACGACCTGCCCCTGCCGCTCGCACCTCCACCTCGATGCGGCGCGTCGGTTGCTGAGCCGAACCACCGCCTCGCGGTACCTTTGCACCATGAAGACGAGACACGGTTCCTTCGTGCTCGCCACCGCGGTCGCCCTGGCGATCGTCGCGGCCTGCGGCAGCAGCGGCAAGAACGGGGGCAGCGGCAGCGGCAACGGCGGCGGCGACGACGGAGGAAACGGAGGGGCGGACGGAACCGCGGGCGCAGACGGCCACGTCTTCGGAGACGGCGCGGGCGGAGACGGAGCGGGAGGGCCCGTCACCGACGCGGACTTCCCCTGCGACGGGTGCGGGCCGTTCCCTCCCCAGGGCTCGCCCACCTGCTCGTCGCAGACGCTCGGGCCGCCGACGCTCGTCTACCCGCCCGACGGGGTCCTTCTCCCGCCCAACATGAACGTCCTCGAAGTGCAGTGGCTCCCGCCGCAGGGGGCGACGCTCTTCGAGGTCGACTTCACGAACGGCGTGACCGACGTGCGCGTCGAGACGCCGTGCGTGCCCGTGCCCTCGGTGCGCGCCCCCTCCGACGGCGGCGTCACCTCGAGCGGCTGCGGGCTCACGCTGCCCCAGCAGGCGTGGAACGACATCGCGAACACGAACCGCGACGGCGATCCGGTGCAGGTCATCGTGCGCGCCGCGCCGCCGGGCGCGAGCTGCGTGACGGCCTCGCCCCAGAGCGTGAAGGTCATGTTCGCGAAGGACGACCTCACCGGCGGCATCTACTACTGGCAGTCGGTGCTCTACGGCCAGGTCGCCGGCACGGCGGGCGGCATCTACTACCACGACTTCGGCACGTTCGACCCGACGCCCACGCCGTTCTGGACGACCGGCGGCAAGGTGAACACGTGCGTCGGATGCCACACGCTCTCGAAGGACGGCGTCGAGATGGCGCTCATGCAGGACGACGCCGACGCCGACGACGAGTACGGCGACGTGAAGCCGCTCACCGTGAACGTGCCGACGCGCACCTCGACCGGCGGCAACATGGTGAGCCCGGGGTTCCAGACCTTCACGCACGACCACGCGAAGATGGTCGCCACCGTCTTCCAGGGGGGCGGTCCGGGCGGACCGCCCGGAAACGTGCCCGACACCTCGTTCGCGACGTGGGACGGGACCGGCTCGACGCTCGTCACCACCAACACGTTGCCGACCAACATGCAGGGCACGCAGCCCAACCTCTCGTGGGACGACAAGACGCTCGTCTTCGTGTCGCCCACGTACGGCACGATCGCCACGCAGGCGAACGACGTGCAGGGGGGCCTGGGCGGCGCAGGCGGCGACGACCACTTCATGGGCGGCTCGCTCTGGACGGCGAGCTTCGACACCACGAGCGGCGCGCTCTCGAACTACCAGGCGCTGCTCCCCGCGACCGCGCCGCAGAGCTTCTACTACCCGGACCAATCGGAGGACGGGAACTGGGTCGTCTTCAACGAGAACGACGACGACTCGGCCGCCAACAACATGGGCGACGGCTTCTACAACCGCCAGTCGGTCGTGAAGATCCTGCGCCTCGGGTCGGCGGGCGCCCAGCCGCTCACGCTGACGAACCTCAACGTCGGCACGGGGCTCACCAACTCGTGGCCGCGCTGGAGCCCGGCGCCGACGAGCTACCACGGCCACGCGGTGCTCTGGGTCACGTTCTCCTCGAACCGCGACTACGGCCTGCACCTCAAGAACACGGGCTTCGACAACTACTACCCGCCCGAGGGCCCCTCGTACGACCAGCCGCAGCCCGCGAGCAAGCAGAACATCCTCTTCGACGACTACGCGCAGCCCCAGATCTGGATGGCGGCCGTCGTCGTGGATCCCGATCCGTCGCTCGACGCGACGGACCGCTCGTACGTGGCCTTCTGGCTCCCGTTCCAGGAGGTGAGCGCGCACAATCACTCGGCACAGTGGGTGAGCCAGGTGCAGACGGGCGGCCCCGGGCCCGACGGCGGCTCGGGCAATCCGGGGCCCGACAGCGGCACCCCGACGTGCGGCGAGTCGGGCGCGACGTGCGGCAGCGGGTCGCCCCTCTGCTGCTCGGACGTCGTCTGCTGCGGCACGAGCTGCCAGTACACGTGCACGCAATGACGGCGCGCCCATGAAGGGACGCCGTCTCGCACGGCTGGCGGCGGCGCTCCTCGTGCCGGCCTGCGGAGGAAGGCTCGCGCCCTCGGGTGCGGTCGCCGACGCGGGAACGGTCGGGGAGGCTGGGAGCGTCGACGCCGGGCAGTGCCCGGACGGAGTGCAGGTCCCCTCGGCCGGGGAGTGCTCGGCGGACGGCTGGTGCTGGACGAACCCCTCGCCGCAGGGCGGGGACCTCTACGCGGTCTTCGGGAGCGGGCCCGGGGATCTCTGGTCGGTCGGCGTCGGCGGCACCGTGCTCCACGGCGACGGGCACGACTGGTCGCTCGCGGGGCTCGTGGGCTCGGGCAATGCGCTCCGCGCCGGGTGGGCCGCGAGCCCGTGCGACGCGTGGGCCGCCGGCGACGCCGGCACGATCGCGCACTGGGACGGCGCGCGCTGGAGCGCGTCGGAGGCGGCCTCGGCGCCGCTCGCGGCGGCGTGGGGGAGCGCGGCGGACGACGTCTGGGTCGCGGGCAGCTACGGCACGGCGCTCCACTGGACGGGCTCCGCGTGGGAGACGACCAGCACGGGCGCGTCCGCGGATCTCGACGGCCTCTGGGGCGCCGCGCGCGACGACGTCTGGACCGTCGGAAGCGCGGGGACCATCGTCCACTGGAACGGAGCGGCGTGGTCCTCCGCGACGAGCGGCACGGGCGCGCAGCTCGACGCCGTCTGGGGCGCATCGTCCGCCGACGTATGGGCGGTCGGCGCCGCGGGGACCGCCGTCCACTGGGACGGCACCGCGTGGTCGCCCGTCGCGACGGGCACCAGCTACGAGCTCACCTCCCTCTGGGGCACGGCGTCGGGGGACGTGTGGGCCGTCTCCGCCGCGGGTACGGCCATCCACTGGAACGGGAGCGCGTGGACCGCGGTGCCTGTTCCGTCGCAGGCGCCGCTTCACGGACTCTGGGGGACGGCCGGCGGCGCATGGGCCGTCGGCGGATGGGCGGGCACGATCCTCGGCCTCGCGGACGGCGCCTTCCGCCCCGTGTCGCTCGGCAACACGGGCTCGTTCAACGACGCGTGGGGCTCCGGGCCGAGCGACGTCTGGGCCGTCGGCACGAACGTCATGCACTACGACGGCACGGGCTGGACCGCGGTCGTCGCGAGCATCACCGAGGCCGTCGGCGACGGCACGGGCACGACCGGCAACACCGACACGATGAACGGCGTCTGGGGCGCCGCGCCCGACGACGTCTGGGCGGTCGGCACCGACGGCGACGCCCTCCACTGGGACGGCACTTCGTGGAAGTATTCGAACATCGGCATCGAGACCGCCGGCAAGGACGCGCAGGCCATCTGGGGCACGGCGTCGGACGACGTCTGGGCCGTGACCAACTGCCACGCCGGCGAGACCCCGGACGCCGTGCACTGGGACGGCTCGTCGTGGACGGTGACCGTGCTCGATCCGAGCGTCACGCAGAACTACCTCTACGCCGTCTGGGCCGACACCCCGAGCGACGTCTGGGCCGTCGGCGGCGGCGGCGCGATCGTCCACTACGACGGAACGAAGTGGTCGTCCCTCGTCGCGGGCGACGCCGCGTCCGCGACCCTCTTCAGCGTGTGGGGCAGCGGCCCGAGCGAGGTCTGGGCCGCGGGCGCCTCGGGCACCGTCCTCCACTGGGACGGAACGGCGTGGACGCCCCAGGCGAGCGCCGGCCACGACGTCAACGCCGTCTGGGGCCTCGCCCCGGGCGACGTGTGGCTCGCATCAGGCAACGGAGTGGTGGTCCACGGCGACGGTACGAGCTGGTCGCCGTCCGACACGGGAGCCGCGACGAACCTGGTGGGCCTCTGGGGCAGCAGCGCAGCGGGGCTGTGGGCCGTGGGAGAAGGCGGGACCGCGCTCCACCGGGCGCCGATGCGGTGACGGGTGGCGGTGGACTCCGTACCGCGATCAGGCCCGTCGAACGCGCCGCGAAGAGGCGGCCAGAACGCGATCCGCTTGACCTGCCCCGGCCCCCCGATTATTCCTCCGTCCCCCACGCGAAGGTGGCGGAATTGGCAGACGCACTAGCTTGAGGTGCTAGCGCCGTAACTGGCATAGGGGTTCAAGTCCCCTCCTTCGCACCGGCCTTTTTCGGGGCCTACGGGCAGCTCTTCACGACGAGGGGCACGATCCCCTGATTCGTCTCCACCTGGCCGGTCGCAAGGCCGTCGCCGTCGAACGCGGACAGCGTGTAGCTGTCGCCCTCCGACGCATGGAGGGAGCCGTCGGCGCTGTTCCAGTAGCTGACGTCGTAGCACGTTGGCGCGGTGTTCCCCCAGCACGCCGTGAACGTTCCCGAGGGGCCGACGCCGCTACCACTCGGGCGGAAGCTCACCGCGTACGACTGCCCGTACGGAGGAATCACCGAGCAGTCGGGCGCCGAGAAGAGCGGCACGTACACGGTCTGCTCGCTCACCGACCAGACGGCGTTGTACCCCTGGTTCCCCTGCGGCGGGGGCAGATGCGCGTAGCCATCGGGCCAGTCGCCGGCGTCGTTCACGTGTCGCACGGACCGTAGCTGGCCCCGCTCGGACCGAAGCTCGCGCCGTCGGCGCTGCAGACCTGGTTGGACGAGCACCCTCCCGGGCCGACGCACGCGACGGACTGTCCCGGGATGCACGCGGAGCTCGACGAGGCATCCGTCTCCGCTGTCGCGTCGAGGGTCCCGTCGAGCGCCGAGGCGACGTCGAGGCCCACGTCGAGCGTCGATGCGGCATCGACGTTCGTCCCTGCTTCGGAGGGTCCTTCGATCCCGAGCTCGCTGCCACCGCACGCACCCGCGACCCACGGAGTCACGACGAGCACGAGGACGAGAGCGCGACCGGGACGGAGGACCACCCTACGAGTATGGCCTCGCGCGCGAGCATCCGTCAGGGGGAGAAGACGGGGGTGCTGGCGGCCGACGAAGGGGACGGGACGCGCACTCTCTACTTGTACGTCGCCGTCGCCACCACGTTCATCACGGTGCCGCACGTCGCGCTGCCCAGGCTACCGTGGCAGGTGTCCTCGACCTCGATGCGCGCCTGGTGGGCCTCGAGGCCGCGCACGATGGACCCGGTCACGTCGTGGCCGCCGTCGCGGCAGGCGTGGTCGCCGCAGGGGATGTCGAAGAGGGCCGGCGCGCTCTCCACGACGACGAGGCGCACGTGCTTGGGGTTGCCGGCGGTGGTGGAGCCGCGGCGCTCCTCGATCTCGAGGCGCAGGGTTGCGAGTGCAGGAACGATGGCAGCGAGGCGAGGAGCTTCGTCCTCGCGCCGGCGCCGCTCGGCGAAGCGCTGGGCCGCCTCGGTGTTGCGGGATCGGGTTTGCATGACCGAGGGCCGACCTTAGCCTTGCGAGCGGCGCTCCGCTCGCGTTTCTGCGAGGGCGGCGACGATCTCTCCCACCTCGAAGGGCTTGCGCACCCAGCGAGCGCTCGCGAGCTCGACCCCTTCGGGCAACCCGACCGCGCTGCCGCTGATGAAGACGAGCGCGACGTCGGGCGAGCCCTTGCGCAGGGCCGCGACCGCGCCGCGGACGTCGTGCGCGATGGGCGAGAGATCGACGAGCGCGGCGTCGTGCGCGCCGTTCGCGTGCAGCGCCAGCTCGGCCGCGGTGCGCGCGACGACGACCTCGGCCCCGCGCGCCCCGAGCGCCGACTGGAGGAGCGCAGCCACGTCCGCGTCGTCCTCGACCACGAGCACGCGCGTCCCCGCGAGCACGGCCGGACGCGGCGCCGACACGGGCGCGTGCGGAATGGTGGCCTCGACGCGCGGCCAGCGCAGCCGGAAGCGCGCGCCCCTGTGCTTCTTGCTGCCGCTGCCCGAAGAGCCGCCGCCCGGCGTCGCGATCGTGTCGGTCACCATCGCGACGAGCTCGAGCTCCCCGCCCGCGGCACGGGCCACGGCGCGCGCGTGGCGAAGGCCGACCCCTGCCCCGCCCTGCCGCCGCGACGCCCCGTCGAAGACGAACGGCGCCTGCGCCGCGGGGACGCCGGGCCCTTCGTCCTGCACCGCGATGGTGGCGACGGACGAGTCGGACGTGACCTCGACGTGCACCTGCGTGCCGCGTGGCGCCCACGCGATGGCGTTGAGCATGACGTTCGTGAGGATCTGCGCCGCGTCGCCCGGGAGGGGCACGCGCACACCGGGCGCGCTGCTGCGCACGACCAGCTTCACGCCCGCGCGGTTGGCCTCGACCGAGAGCGCCTCGACCACGCGCGCGACCACGGCGTCGAGCGGCTCTTCCCGCTCGTCGATGACGGCGTCGGCGCCGATGGCACGGCGCGCCACGTCCCGTGCGGTGCGCGCGTGCTCCTCGACGATGGCCATCGCGCGCTCGAGGTGCTCGGGCGACAGGCCGTTCGCGCGGCCCGCGCGCGCCTCGGCGAGCCAGCCGAGCAAGACCGTCAGGGCGTTGGAGACGTCGTGGAGCGCACCGGTGACGTCGCGGTGCGGATCGCCCGCGCCGGGCGGCTCACTCCATCGCGCCGAGGGGCGCGACTCGTCGGAGTCCCGAGGCACATGGGGAAGCTACGCCATATGCCGGGCTCGGTCACGCCCGAGATGGCCGCGGAGAGGTCGCCGGACCGTCTCAGGACACCCGGCGGAGGCGCGTCAATCCGTGGGCAGCTCGAGCGCGCTCGCGGCGTCTCCCACCTCGGCAGCGAGGACGCCGAGGGCCTTGCGCGCGCCCTCGAGGGTGATGTCCCGGGCCTCGACGATCATGGCGGCCACACGCTCGACCTGCCGCCCGAAGGCGCCTGCCGCGAGGGCCACCGACCGGGCGTGGAGGCCCATGTGGCCGCGCTGGATGCCGTCGCTGGCGAGGGCGCGCAGGGCGGCGAGGTTCGACGCGAGGCCGACGGCGGCGGCGATGCACGCGAGCTCCTGGGCGTCGGTCACGCCGAGCATCCGGAGCGAGAGGCGCGCGGCGGGGTGGACACGCAAGGTGCCACCCACCGTCCCGAGGGCCATGGGCATCTCGAGCTTGCCCACGAGGTCGTCCCCGTCGCGGCGCCAGACGGCGAGCGGCTGGTAGCGCCCCGAGCGCGTCGCGAACGCGTGCGCTCCCGCCTCGACCGCGCGCCAGTCGTTGCCCGTGGCGATGACGACGGCGTCGACGCCGTTCATGATGCCCTTGTTGTGGGTGGCCGCCCGGTAGGGGTCGAGCTCCGCGAAGCGCGAGGCGTTGACGATGCCGTCGACGACGTCGGTGCCGGCCATCTGCTCGGTCGCGAGTACCTCGCCCGGGACGCGGCACGTGATGCGCACGCAGCGCTTGTCGCTGAGGTTGGAGAGGATGCGCAGCCCCACGCGGCCGCCCGCGATGGCGGCGAGGCGGTCGGCCACGGCCTCGGCGACGGAGTTGACGAGGTTCGCCCCCATCGCGTCCTGGCAGTCGAGGATGACGTGGACGACGACGACGTCGTGCGCGAGGACGCGCGCCTCGACGGCGCGGCACCCGCCGCCGCGGGCGACGAGGCCCCCGATGGCGCCGTCGGCGATGCGCGCGATCTCGGCGGCGTGGTCGCGCACGCGGGCCGCGCCGGCCTCGGCGTCGGGGACCTCGTAGAGCTGCACCTGCGCGATCATGTGCGGCGGATCGGCCTCGGCCACGAACCCGCCGCCAGCGCGCACCATCTTCGCGGCGTTGGACGCGGCCGCGACGACGCTCGGTTCCTCGATGACCATCGGCACGACGTGGTCGTGGCCGTTGACGCGCACGTTGAGCGCGACGCCATAGGGGAGGGCGTAGGTGCCGAGGACGTTCTCGACGAACTTGTCGGCCGTGTCGGCGTCGAGGCCGCCCGCATCGAGCGCGCGCTCGATGTCCGCGGGGTCGGCGCCCGTGGCGTCGCCCACGAGGGCGCGGCGCTCCCCCACGGTGACCTTGTAGAAGCCGGGCAGTCGGGACGTTCGGGCCATCGAGTCTCCTCAGGATGCCTGCGATTGAACACGGACGCCGCCCCGGTCGACGGCGAGCGCCAGCGGGCGCATGCCGAGGGCCCCCGCGACGTCGACGAACGCCTCCGAGGGCGGGGCGAGGGCGAGCCAGACGGCGACGTCGCCGCCGCCGGCGCCCGAGGGGAGGAACGCGCCGTCCTCGGCGGCCGCGCGCGCGGCGAGGTCGGCGAAGGCGGGAAGGACGATGGGCGCGTCGGCGGCGTGGCCGAGGGCCTCGAGGGCCGCGCCGGTGTCGCGCGCCGCGAGGACGAAGGCGCGCGCGTCGCCGGCGTCGACGGCGGACGAGGCGACGGCGGCGAGGAGGCGGAGGCGCGCGAGCGCGAGCCCGTTGCGGGCGAGGAGGGCATCGACGCGGGCGCGGAGATCGCTCGTGCGGGCGCTCGTGCCGCTCCAGAAGGCGCGGAGGACGAGGCCGGGCGGGAGCTCGACGGAGCGCACCTGCGCGTGCGTCGTGTCGCTGGAGCCGGGCGGCGAGGAGGCGGCGTCGCTGCCCCCGATGGAGTAGCGAAGCGCGCCCCCGTGGACGGCCGCCGCGACGTCGACACCGCTGCCTCCCTTCTGCGAATGGGCGTGCGCGTCGCGGACGGCGCGGAAGAGGTTCGTGCGGACGAGCGGATCAGCGAGGTCCTCCCCGCGGGCGACGGCGCGCGCGCCCTGCGAGGCCACCATCGAGGCGGCGCTCGACCCGAGACCGAGCTTGCGCCCCGCCTCGTCGTGGAGGGCGCGGACGTCGACGTCGTCGGGAGCGGACGTGCCGGCGACGGCGTGGCGGTCGACGGCGACGACGATGGCGGGCGCGCCCTCGAGGACGGCGTAGGCGCCCGTGAGAACGAGCTTGCCCGGGGCGATGACCTTCACGCTCGCGACGGTCACGATGCGACCTCCAGGTGCGCGCCCTCGCCGGGGCCCGCCTCGAGGATGCGCAGCACGCCCGGCACGCCGCCCATCGCCGCGCGCACCGCGGGGACGTCCGCCGGCTGGACGAGCACCTTCACGTGCGGCCCGGCGTCGATCGTCGCGTACGCCGCCGTCCCCTTCGCGCGGAGTGCGTGCACCGCGGCGAGCGCGTCGATCGTCGCGCCGTTCCAGTAGACGACGCCCGCCGCGATCGCGCTCGCGTGCATCGCGAGGGCGCTCGCCTCGGCGAGCTCGCCGACGCGCGGGAAGTCCCTCGCGAGGAGGGCCGCGCGGAGCTCGGCGTGGAGGCGCGGCGCGGCGTCGAGCCACGCGGCCGCGTAGGGGCTCTTCGCGAGCGTGCGGCGCATCCCGTCGGTCGAGCCGACGGCCTTGGGCGCCTGCGTGGTCACGCACACGAGGACGGCGAGCGGCATGTGGTCGACGGCGGCGACGGGGCGCACGCTCGTCCCGTCCATCTCGACGAAGCCGCCGAAGAGGCTCCGCGCGGCGCTCGCCGAGCCGCGTCGCGCGACGTCGGCGAGGCGCGCGAGGTCCCACGCGCCGGCCCCACCGGCGGCCGCCACCGCGAGCGCCGCGAAGCCCGACGCGCTCGACGCGAGGCCGCTCGCCGTCGGAAAGTCGTTGTGCGAGTCGACGTCGGCGTGCGCCCCGGCGCGCACCTCGTCGAGCAGCGCGAACACCCTCGGCGCCTCGGCGCGCGTGCGCGGCGTGCCGTCGAGGGCGAAGCGGTGCTCGGCGAGCGCGGCGTCCCAGCGGACGCGCGTGCGCGTCGTGAGGCCCGCGAGCGTGACCGAGAGGCTCGGCACCGCGGGGACGTTCCCCTCGCCCTCGCGCTTTCCCCAGTACTTCGAGAGCGCGACGTTGGGGTGCGCGATCGCGACGGCCTCGTCGCCCGCCGCGTGGATACTCTGCGCGGCGCTCACGGCGTCGCCTCCTGCGACCCGACCGACGCGCGCGCCTCGGGCGCGACGCTCGCCGCAAAGCCCGTGAAGCCATCGGCGAGCCACGCCGCGAGCACCGCATCGCTCACCGACGACGACGGCACGAGCGCCACGACGCTCCCGCCGCCGCCCGCGCCCGTGAGCTTCGCGCCGAGAGCCCCCACGTCGCGCGCGAGGCCGCACATCCGCTCGATCTCGGGCGACGACACGAAGAGGCCCCCGAGGAGCATCTGGTTCAGGTCCATCAGCCGCCCGAGCGCGAAGCGGTCGCCCGCCTCGATGGCGAGGCGCGCGTTGTTGACGAGGGCACGCACCCCCTGGAAGGACTTCGCGACGATCTCGGGCCGGCGTGCGCGGAGGCGAGCGACGGCGTCGACCATCGACTTGGTGCTCGAGGCGATACCCGTGTTGCCGACGCAGAGGTGCAGCCCGCCGCGCACGCGCACCCGCTCGAGCGCCTCGCCCTTGCGGAAGTAGACGCACCCGCCGCGCGCCGCGACGGCGGCGTCGACGCCGCTCGGGTTGCCGTGGAAGACGCGCTCCCAGGCCATCGCGCGCTCCTGGAGGCGGTCGTCGCCGAGGCCTGGCTCGACGGCGCGGGCGATGGCGACGCCCATCGCGGCGGAGCAGCCGAGGCCCCCGCCGGGCGGCAGATCGGCTTCGACCTCGACGGCGAAGGGGGGGAGCGTGGGATCGTCGTCGCGCGCGGCGTCGAGGATGGCGCGGAAGGCGCGCGCGAGATCGTGCTCCTCCTCGTTGTCGCGGACGGTGACGTTCCAGCCGCGGACGAGGAGCGTGCTCGGGCCCTTCTCGCGCGGCTTCGCCGTCGCGCGCGCGCCGCGGTCGATGCCGACGGCGACAGCCGGCTCGCCGTAGACGACGGCGTGCTCGCCGAGGAGGATCACCTTGCCGCAGGCGACGCCGCTCATCAGGCCACCCGCTCCGTCAGCACGACCACCGCGCCCTCGAGCAGCGCGCGGCCGCCCGCGGTGAGCTCCGCCCGCTCGAGCGCCGCGCGCGCCTCGCCCGCGAGCTCCGCGATCCGCGCCTCGACGCGCGACCGCGCCCCGCATGCATCCATCGCGGCAACGGCGGCCGCCTGGTCCTGCGCGCTCGCACCCTTCGTGCCGAGCACGCCCGCCAGCGCCGCCGCGGCCGATGCGTCCTTCTCGGCCTCGACCACCACGGCCGTGCGCTTGCCGGCCGCGAGATCGCTGCCCGACGGCTTGCCCGTGGCGCGCGCGTCGCCGAAGACGCCGAGGAGATCGTCGCGAAGCTGGAACGCCACGCCGAGCGGGCGGGCGTACGCCGCCAGGACCGCAGCCTGCACGTCCCCCGCGCCCGCGAGGCGTGCTCCCATGACGACGGGCGCGCGCGTCGTGTAGCTCGCCGTCTTGAGCGCGTGCACCGCCTCGACGTCGGCCGCCGTGCGCGCCGTGGATCGCACGTCGAGCGCCTGCCCGGCGATGACGTCCTGCTCGACGCGCGCGAGCTCCCTCGACGCGGCGAGCACGCGATCGGCCGGGAGCGTCCCCTCGAGGAGCGCCTCGTTCGCCCACGCGGACGCGAGGTCCCCGGCCAGGACGCTCATCGCGTCGCCGTCGCCCGCCATGCGCGCGCGCAGCATCGCGGGCACGCTCGGGCCGCCGCGGCGCACGTCGTCGCCGTCCATCCAGTCGTCGTGCACGAGGAGGTAGGCCTGGAAGAGCTCGAGCGCGCCGCCCGCCGCCGCGACCGACGCCGAGCTCCCGCCGCCGCATCCCTCGAAGGCCGCTCCGAGGAGGGCCGGCCGCAGGCGCTTGCCTCCCCTCTTCACGAGCGAACGCAGCGCGTCGGCCACGGCCGCCACGTCGGCGCCGCGCTCGCCGGCATGGACGACCTTCGCGTCGAGCCACGGCGCGAGCCACGCGTCGACCTCGCCCCGCACGCGCGCCACGAAGGATAGGAACGCGTCTTCGATGGCCATCGACCGGACCGGCTCTCCTCGCTCGCCTGGGAAACGCCGGGAGGGGGCCCCGCGTATCGCTTCGCGTAGCACGGACCGGGACCCCATGGCGGGTGAGGACGCGCGCGTCATCGTCGCCGCGGAGCCTAGGGGTCGACGCCCGCGGCGTCAATCGCCTCACACTCCGAATCCGAGGCAACTCCGCGCGCTTTCACGTTTCTTTGAAGCAACTCGCGCCCGCCTCGACACGGGCGCCGCCGGGGGCGCTAGGCTGCGCGGCGTGGCGGGCTCGATTGGCGATCGGAAGGCGGATCACCTGGCGCTCTGCGCCGAGGAGGACGTGGGGTTCCGCGGCAGGACCACGCTCCTCGAGCACGTGAGGCTCGTGCACGACGCGCTGCCCGACCTGGCGGTCGCGGACGTCGATACGTCGGTGGCGCTCCTGGGCAAGACGCTGCGCGCGCCGCTCCTCATCGCGGCGATGACCGGGGGAACCGAGCAGGCGGGGCGCATCAACCGCGAGCTCGCGGGGATCGCCGAGGAGCGCGGCTACGCGTTCGGCCTGGGGAGCCAGCGCGCGATGCACGTGCGGCCGGGGACGGGGGAGACGTACCGCGTGCGGCAGGCCGCGCCGTCGGTGCTCCTTCTGGGCAACGTCGGCGTCGTGCAGGCGCGCGCGATGACGACCAGCGAGGTGCGCGTCCTCGTCGACGAGGTGGGGGCCGACGCGCTGTGCGTGCACCTGAACCCCGCGATGGAGCTCGTGCAGCCGGGGGGCGACCGCGACTTCGGGCACGGAGTCGACACGATCGCGCGCCTCGTGCGCGACGTCGGGGTGCCCGTCGTCGTGAAAGAGACGGGCTGCGGCATCGGGCCGGCGGTCGGGCGGCGGCTGCGCGACGTCGGGGTGAGGCACGTCGACGTTTCGGGCGGCGGGGGCACGTCGTGGGTCGGGGTCGAGACGAAGCGCGCCGAGGCCGCGGGCGACGCGGGCGCGCGCGCGCTCGGCGAGGCCCTGTGGGACTGGGGCATCCCCACGGCAGCCGCGGTGGGCCTGCTCGCGCCGCTGAAGTTCGACACGCTCGTCGCGACCGGCGGCGTCGCCACGGGCCTCGACGTCGCGCGCGCGATCGCGCTCGGGGCGTCGGCCGCGGGCATCGCTCGCCCGGTCCTGCGCGCCCTCGCGTCGGGTGGCCGCGCAGGCGCCCTCGCCTTCCTCGACGGCGTCGAGGCCGAGCTCCGCGCCGTCATGCTCCTCACCGGCAGCCGCGATCTCGCCGCCCTCCGCCGCGCCCCCCGCGTCGTCACCGGCGAGCTCGCCCAGTGGCTCGGTCAGCTCGCGGAGAGCCAGAGATAGAGAAACAGGAAGGTCAGAAGATCAGAAGATGGGGGTATGGCGTCGGGTGGCGCGGGGTTTCTCGGGTGGCCGAGGCGCCTCGAGGGGGGCTCTCGGCCCCTTCATGCGTCCCCGGACGCCGAGGCCACGAGGCGCTTCTGGACGCCATGCCCCGCCTTCCTGCTCTTCGCAATCTGGTACCCTCGCCTTTCATGAGCGACAAGAAGGCTCGCGGGGGGCGCAAGAGCGACCGGCCCGCCGACGCCGTCGCCGCGGAGCTGAAGGAGAAGAGGGACGCCTTTCTCCACTCGTTCTTCAAGCGTGGGGCCGAGCTCTCGGACGAGCTCGTGCAAGAGAACCGGCGGCTGCGCGAGCAGATCCACAAGCTCGAGGCCGAGAACGCGGAGCTCAAGACGCAGCTCGCCAGCGACCGCGCCATCCGCGACCTCCTCCAGAAGATCGACCACCTCGAGAAGGACAAGGCGCGCCTGCTCTCGACCGTCTCCGAGCAGGAGGAGATCACCGGGCAGATCTCCAACCGCTTCGCGCAGGTGGAAGGGGAGCTCGAGAGCTTCGCCAACCTCTACGTCGCGTCGTTCCAGCTCCACCTCACGCTGCGCTTTCGCTCCGTCGTGCGTCACGTGAAGGAGCTCCTCCAGCAGCTCGTCGGCGCGCGGTCGATGGCGGTCTACTTCGCGAGCGAGGACGGCAGGCGCCTCGTGCCCATCGCGTCGGAGGGCGTGGCCCTCGAGACGCTGAAGGACGTCCTCGTCAAGGACGGCGCGGGGAACGACGCCGTCGCGAACGTGGTCGAGCGCGCGTTCCTCACGGGCGTCGCGCACGTCGCGGCGGGCGACGTGACGAGCTCTCCGGCGGCGGTCGTCCCGCTCCACGTCGAGGACCGCGCGGTCGGGGCCATCGTCGTCTTCACGCTCCTCGCGCAGAAGCCGCAGTTCGTCACGGTCGACCGCGAGCTGTTCAAGCTGCTCGGCGCGCACGCCGGGGGGAGCCTCGTGGCGGCCTGCGCGTACTCCTCGGGGGACGGACGCCTCCCCACACCCGAGGCCATGCGCGCCCTGCTCGCCTGAACTGCCGTCTGAACGAGCCCCGACCCCCGCAATCATTTGTCGAGACGCCGCCACCTCGCATAGAACGAAAGAGCCCCGGACCTCTCATCGCATGAGCGCCGCCACGTACAGCTGCCTGGTCGTCGAGGACTCGCCGATGATGCGGCAGCTCCTCGTCCTCGCCCTTTCACGCGTCAAGAACCTCAAGGTGACCGAGGCCGACGACGGCGTGGACGGCCTGCGCAAGCTCGCGGGCGGCAAGTTCGACATCATCATCACCGACATCAACATGCCCATCATGGACGGCCTCAAGCTCGTGAAGCGCGTCCGCAGCGACCCGACGCACAAGGACGTCCCGGTCATCATCATCACGACCGAGGGCTCGAGCGAGGACCGCCAGCGCGCCCTGCAGCTCGGCGCGAACGCCTACATCACGAAGCCCATCCAGGCGCCCCAGGTCATCGCCAAGGTGCGCGAGCTCCTGAAGATCGACGGGTAGCCGGCGCGCGCCGCGCACCTTCGCACGGGGGCGCAGCGTCCGACCGTCGTGCGGCTATGCTCCGGCGCGTCCATGGCGCGCGTGAAGGTCTGCGGTGTGACGTCGATCGCGCAGGCGGAGGCGTGCGCCGCGCTCGGCGTCGACGCGCTCGGGGTGAACCTCGTACCGTCGTCGGTGCGGCGCGTGGACGAGGCAACGGCGAAGGCGATCGCGGCGGCGGTGGGAACGCGCACGCTGGTCGTGGCGGTGGTGGCCGACCTCGGCGTCGCAGAGGCGCGCGCCGTGGTGGCGCGAACCGGCGTCGGGTGCCTGCAGCTGTCGGGCGACGAGCCGCCCGCGGTGGTCGAGGCGCTCCTGCCCCACGCGTACAAGGCGGTGCGCATCGGCGGCGAGGAGGACGTGGGGGTCGCGGCGGGGATGCCGGGCGAGTACGTGCTCGTCGACGCGAAGGTGCGCGGCGCGCTCGGGGGAACCGGGCACGCGTTCGAGTGGGGGCTCGTGCGCGCGCTCGCGAAGGCGCGCAAGCTCGTGCTCGCGGGCGGGCTCACGCCGGACAACGTCGCCGAGGCCGTGCGCCGCGTGAACCCGTGGTGCCTCGACGTCGCGAGCGGCGTGGAGAGCGCCCCGGGCGTGAAGGATCTCGGCAAGGTGAAGGCGTTCATCGCGGCGGCGAAGGGCGAGTGAGACGAGCGAAGCGCGCCCGCCTCACGCCCTCGCGCGGCGCGTCTCCCGGCATCGTGCGCTCGTCTCGCAGCATTGCGTCTTCGTCTCTCTGCATCGCGTGCTCGTCTCCTTGCATCGTGCGCTCGTCTCCTTGCATCGCGTGCTCGTCTCCCAGCATCGCGTCGACGTCTCCCGGCATGCCGTGCTCGGGACGACAGGCACCGACCGGATGTCTCCTTCCTCGCGTTGCTCGGCGCCTTCCAGCTCGTGCTCGTCGGCCTGCACCCCCATGTCGTCTCCCTGTACGCGATGACATGCGCCATCTTCGCCATGCTCGTCTCACTTCGTGCTTGACGTGTCTCTCGGCATGGCGTGCTCTGAGACACGGAGCGCGCGCCACATGCCCTCCTCGCCCTGGGTCCACGCCAACTTCCTCACGCGCGTCGGCGATGCGCTCCTGCTCACCCAGGGGCAGCTCGGGGAGAAGCTCGGCGTCTCGCGGCGCACGGTCAACCGCTGGGTGTCGCGCGGCTTCGAGCTCGCGCCGTTCCAGGCGCGCGAGCTGGCGCAGCTCGTTCACCGCGTGGACGCGGCCCTCGCGGCGGAAATCGCCGCCGCCGTGGGCTCGAACCTCGAGGCGATGGGCGTCGTGGCGCCCGCGCACGCGGCGCAGGCCTCCGACGCCAACCGGCGCCGTGTCGACACCGTCGTGTGCGCCGCCGCCGAGGCGCTCGACCTCTCGCCGCGCGCCGTGCGCCCCGCGCTCCTGGCCGCCTTCCGCCGCGCCCGCGAGACGGGCCTCACCCTCGGCGACGTGGAAGCCGCCCTCACCCCCGTGGCAACCGCCGAGCGCGCCGAGAGCGAGAGATAGAGAAACAGGAAGGTCAGAAGATCAGAAGGTGGGGGGGGCTGGGCGTCAGGTGGTGCGGGGTTTCTCGGGCGGCCGCGGCGCCTCAAAGGGGGCTACTCTTCCCCTTCCTGCGTCCCCGGACGCCGGGGCCACGAGGCGCTTCTGGACGCCATCCCCCCCAACCTTCTGATCTTCTGACCTTCCTGTTTCCCCACTCTCCGCCTCTCGAGCGGCGCGGGTCACTCCCACTTCAGGGCGCTCCGCTCGGCGATGGCGGTCGCGAGGTCGGGCTCCTTCTCGATTCCCTCGAGGAGCACGTCGGCCGGGGTCTTGGCGCTCGCGACGAGCGCCTTCAGACGCGCGAGGTGGACGCGCTCGTCCTTGCCCTTCGCGTTCAGGCGCTGGCGGCGCTCGAGGCCGCCCTCGGCCATCGTGACCATGGCCTGCGCCACCTCGGCGAGCGGCTTGCCGCGGAAGGTCGCGCGGAGGCCGTCCTTCCAGGCGCGCGTGCGCAGCTCGGCCAGCTCGTCGTGCGTCCAGCCCTCGACGAGCGCCTCGGCGTCGGCGAGCGCCTTCTCGTCGTAGAGGATCGCCGTCCAGATCGCGGGGAGCGCGCACTTCATGTCGCTCGGCTGCGCGTCGGCGCCGCGGATCTCGATCGTCTTCTTGAGGCGCACCTCGGGGAAGAGCGTGTTGAGGTGCGTCTTCCAGTCCTCCATGTTCGGGTGGTGGCCCTCGAAGCCGTCCTTCATGAAGCTCCGGAACGTCTGCCCGGTGTTCTTGACGGCGAGGCCCTCGCGCTTGAAGAGAAACATCGGCACGTCGAGCGCCCACTCGACGTAGTCGTCGAAGCGCGCGTCCTTCTTCCAAAGGGCGGGCAGGAGGCCGCTGCGATCGGGGTCGACGTCGAGCCAGACGCGCCCACGGTACGTGAGGCCGCCGTGCGGCACGCCCTCCTTCCACGGGCTGTTGGCGAACATCGCGGTCGTCGCCGGCGCGAGGGCGAGGGCCACGCGCATCTTGCGCATGGCGTCCGGCTCGCTGTCGTAGTCGAGGTTCACCTGGACGGTGGACGTGCGGAGCATCATGTCGAGCGCGTGACCGCCGCGCGTCGGCAGGTACTCGCGCATGACGCCGTAGCGCTGCTTCGGGACCCACTGGTAGTCCTCGCGGCGCGCGAACGGGTGGAACCCGAGCGACAGCCACCGGATGCCGAGCTCGCGCGAGAGCGGACCGATCTCCCGCAGGTGATCGCGCATCTCGGCGCAGACCTCGTGGATCGTCTCGGACTGCGCGCCCGAGAGCTCGAGCTGGCCGCCCGGCTCGAGCGTGACCGAGGCGCCCTTGCGCAGGAGCGCGATGACGGGCGCCCCTTCGTGCTCGCGCTCGGGCGTCCACCCGTGGTCGGCCGCGAGCATCGCGAGGAAGCGCGCGATGCTGCGCTCCCCCTCGTAGGGGACGGGCATGTGCTGAGCCCCGAGGACGCTCCCCTTCTCCGCCTCGGGGCCGATGCGCCACGCCGCGCGGGGTTTGCATGCCTCCGTGAACGGGACGAGCAGGTCGTCCCGGCGGCGAATCGGCTCGAGGTCGTTGGGCTCGGTCGTCGTCAAGGCGGCGGCTCGCGGGTGGAAGGGTCCCTACACGTCTGATGCCGTGTACGGCGGACCGTTCCGCTGGGTACCTCAGGCAGCGGCCCGAGCGGTAGTGATTTTCTGCTTGGCCGTCTTCTTCCGGTCGAAGATGCGGATGCGGCGGACGAGCAGATCGAGCAGGAAAAGCGCGATCGCGGCGCCCACGAAGCGGGGCCAGAGGTCCTCGTGGAAGCGGATCACCTCGCCGGCGGGGTCGAACACCGCGGCGGGGGTGGGATCGAGCGTGCCGCCGGTGGCCTGCGCGGCGTGGAGGAGGGTCGGCACGTCGGGGGCGAGGGCGAGGTACTCGCGGGGGTACGGGTTGGTCACGTGGCCGAAGCTCTCGGCGACGGTGGCGGCCTTGAGGTTGCCGTGCCCGTCGTCGATCGTCTTCTCGAGCGACGCGTGCATGAGGAACGACCCGTAGCGGTCGAGCGGGAAGTCGGCCTCGTAGCGCCCCGGGGCCGTCTGCGGCATCGGCTCCTTCTTCGTCTCGCCGCCGGGCTGCGGGCCCGTGATGGTGAGGTTCGCGTCGAGCTCGTTCTCGAAGCGGTCGTCGCCGCCGATGGCGTCGAGCACGGCGTGCACGTGCCCCGTGGCCGGGTCGATCTCGGCGCGCATGTCGAACACCTGGCGCTTCTTCTGGCGCATGTGCTCGCGCACGAGCTGCCCCCAGAACTGGCTGAACCCCGGCCAGCGGAGCCACTCGACCGCCCAGAGGTTCTTCACGTCGCTGGTCCAGGCGAGCGTCCACCCGAGCCCCACGTGCCAGCGCGCGAGGATCGGCTCGCCGAGCTCGCTCTCGAGGATCTCCTGCGCGGGCGGGGGCTTCATCTTCGTCGCGACGTACCCGTGGAGGAACGGCGCGCTCGCGACGTCGACGCCGCGGAGGAAGTCCGCGGGCGAGACGACCTTCGGCTGGAAGTACTCCTCGACGGCGGCCGAGCGGCTCACCATCTCGGTCTCGCGCGTGAAGATGCGAGGGAGCGACTGGGGGTCGGCGACCTTGTAGAAGCGCCCGCCGCCCGTGTCCGAGATCATGCGGAGCAGCGTCTCGTCGATGCCGCCGCCGAGGCCGACCGACGACACGGTGATGTTCTCCGCGCTCATCGCCTGCACGAGATCGCGGATCCCGCCCTGGGGCGCCTGCCCGTCGGTGAGGAGGATGACGTGCTTCTTCTTCGCCCGGACGGACGTGAGGGCCTGGTAGGCGGCGTCGAGGGCCGGGAAGATCTCGGTGCCGCCCCCCGCCTGGATGCGCGAGATGTCGTTCTGGATGCGGGCGCGGTGCTTGGCGGGCGTCATGCGGACGATGCGCGTCGGCACCGAGTCGAAGACGATGACCTCGAGGAGATCGTCGCCGGCGAGGGTGTCGGCGGTCGCCTTGGCGGCCTGCTTGGCCATCTCGAGGGGCAGGCCCGTCATCGAGCCCGAGCGATCGATGACGAGGGCCATGGCGACCTCGGGCTCGTCGCGCCGCTTCTCGGCGTCCATGCGGACCGGCAGGATCCGCTCGACGGTCGTGTGGTACCAGCCGCCGAGGCCGTAGCCGTTCTCCCCGCCCGCGAAGAGGAAGCCGCCGCCGAGGTCGCGCACGTACGCCTCGAGCGTCTCCTGCTGCGTGAGCGAGACGCGCTCGGCGGGCATGTCGGAGAGGACGATGAAGTCGTAGCGCTCGGCCTCGCGGAGCGACGTCGGGAGCGGGTCGCTCGTGTCGACGTTGAGCTGCTGCGCGGAGAGGGCGCTCGCGAGGTAGCTCGCCCGGGCGGGGTTCCCGTCGACGTAGAGGACGACGGGCTTGCCGAGGACGGCCGCCACGGCGGTCGCGCGGTTGTTCTCCTTGAAGCGGTCCTCGGCGGCGCCGCTCACGTCGAGCGAGTACGTCACCTCGCCCGGGACCGCGGCCTTGCTCTTGAACGTGACGTCGTTGTCGCCGGGCTGGAGGTCGACGTCCTTCACGCCGTCGAGCCCGTTGACGACGTCGCCCTGCTTCAGGACGAGCTTCACCTTCTGCGCGACGCTCGAGAAGACCTGCGCGTGCACGTCGAAGGTCTCGCCCTCGTGGATCTTGTCGGGGACGCGGAGCTCGCGGACGGCGACCTCGCCGGGGACCGGGCGCCTGTACGGCACCGTGAAGAGCTTCACGCCGTAGGATCGCGCGCGGTTCGCCTCGGCGAGGAGGTCCCCGTCGGTCTGCACGCCGTCGGAGAGGACGACCGCGCGCCGGAGGTAACCCTCGGGGAAGAGGCCGTACGCGAGCTGGAGCGCGCTCGCGATGTCGGTCGCGCCGCCGAGCCCGGGGCCGTGGCGCTCGATGACGGGCGCCTTCTTCTCCTCGTCGGAGAGGGGCACGACGCGCGGGCGCTTGGCGAAGGTCACGAGGCGGACGAGGTCGTCCTTCGGGCGCGCGTCGAGCGCCTTCTGCACCTCGGCGCGGGCGTCCTCGAGCGCGAGATCGGGCACGCTGTCGGAGACGTCGACGACGTACACTGTGCAGACCTTCTGCGTCGTCGCCGTGTGCGCGAGGCGCGCGAGGCCGAGGGCGAGGACCGCGACGAACGCGACGCGCAGGAGCACCGAGAGGATGCGCTGCGCGAGCGGGAGGTCGGCGAGCGAGCGCCCCATCATCCAGAGGAAGTACGGCGCCAGCAGCGCGATGCCGAGCATGCGCGGCGCGAGGAGCTCGTAGTCCTGGCCGCGGCGGCTCCAGGCGATCGTCGGCCCCGCGTACCAGACGTAGCGGAGGTAGACCCAGAGGCCGACCGCGCCGAGGGCGGCGAGGAGCGCGCCCCAGAGGAGCTTGCGGACGAGCGGTGCCACGGGCTTCACGGAGTCCCCCGCGTCATACCGTCATCCTCCGGTGGTAGGTGAACCACTCGAGGGCCGTGAGCGCGGCCACGGCGAGCAGGAGCGAGATCCAGACGTCGCGCGGCATGCCGCCGTGCGAGGCCGCGAACTCGCCGGGCGGCTTGCCGTCGACCTCGGGCGCGTCCTTCGGCCCGATGGTGCTCTCGGCCGTGTCGAGCAGGTTGGCGGCGAAGGCGGTCGTCTGGTCGCCGGCCGTGAGCTCGTAGAAGCCGGCCTTCTCGCCGAGCAGGACGGCGCGTCCCTCGTGGACGGGCACGGGGAGCGTGCTGCCGTCGGGCATCTTCAGGCTCGCCGAGGTGACGCCGCCCGCGACCGGTACGCGCCACACTTCGCCCGTGCGGAACGCCGAGAGGTACTGCGAGTCCTCGTCGGTGAACCAGTTGATGCAGTCGATGACGAAGAGCGGCCACGCGGTGCGGAGCGGGAGATCGCTGTCGCGCACGTCGAACCCCATCGCGACGAAGCGGAAGCCCTGGCGCGTGCCCGCGACGAGCAGGGGCGAGGCGCCGCCGTCGGACGCGCCGAGCACCTTGTCGCCGGGCTCGGGGACGAGCTTGTGGCCCTGCGCGACGTTCACGTCGTCGAGGGCGAGGAAGCGCACGGCCGGGTGCTTGCGGTCCACCTTGTCGAAGCCGGGCGCCTTGAGCTCGTCGCCGACCTTCACCGGCGAGCCGGGGCCGCGCGGATCGATGTAGAGGGCGTTGGCCTTGGGCATCTCGGGCGGCGTCGCGCCGTCGAAGACGATGGTGTCCCACGTGCCCTTCTTCACGGCCTCCGGGTAGCCGCGCGGCTGCACGTCGGTCACGTCGAGGTACTCGTCGAGGAGGAGCGCCGCCTCGAGGTAGGTGTTGCCGGGCGAGACGACGAGCACCTTCGCGCGGCGACGCTCGGGCAGGAGCGCGTACGCGTGATCGTCGGCGGGCAGCGCGTCGTGGCTCCCGTCGGCGAGGGCGATCTTCGCCTCGAGCGTGCGGCTCGCGCCGGAGAGCTGCGGGTAGAAGCGCGGGAGGGACTTGCCGGGCTGGAGGCGGAGCTTGGTCACGTCGACGAGCGCGCCGTCGCCGAGGAGCTGGAGCTCGACGTCCTCCTCCTGGGGGCCCGTGTTCGTGAGCTCGATCATCACCTCGTAGCGGCTCTTGTCGAGAGGGTAGCGGCGCACGGCGAACTGCGTGATGCCGACGTTGCGGTCGCTCGAGCCGACCTTCTCGAACGAGAGCTTCGCGTCACCGAGGTGCACGGCGCCGGACGCGTCGCTCGCCGCCCCGAGCTCGCCGTCGGAGACGACGAGGATCTCGCCGCGGTCGACGCCGCGGAGGACGTCGCTGGCGAAGCGAAGCGCGCGCGGGTAGTCGGCGCGCGTGTCGGTGGCGTGGACGGCGTCGAGCTCGCGGTCGAGCGCGGAGGTGTCGCTCGTCATCGGCCCGAGCGGCGTGACCATCGCGTCCATCTGCGCGACGAGCATGCGGTCGGCGCCGTTCATCTTGCGGACGACCGCCCGGACGGCGTCCTTGGCCTTCTCGAGGCGGCTCGGCGAGACGTCGGTGGCCTGCATCGACGCGCTCGCGTCAACGAGGACGACGATCGTGCGCCCCTTGAGGAGGCTCTCGGCGGCCCGCGGATCGCCGAGCGCGAGGACGAGGAGCGCGAGGAGCGCGAGCTGGAGGAGAAGCGAGAGGAGGCGCTTGAGCTTCGAGAAGAGGCTCGTCGCCTCCTTGTCGCGGAGGATGCGCTCCCAGAGCGGCGAGAACGGCACGGCGACGACGCGCCGGCGGAGCTTGAGGATGTAGAGGACGAGGACGCCGAAGCCCACGGCGCCGAAGATGGCGACGAGCTGGGCGAGCGGGAGGCCGGCGAAGATCAACGGCCGCTCCACGGGCGGCGATCGGGGCGCGCCGTCATCGCAGGAACCCGCCGCGCCGGAAGACGCGCAGAATGAGCTCGTCGAAGGGGACGTCGACGTCGGCCGTGACGTAGGGCACCTGGTGGGTCGCGCAGTAGCGCTCGACGTCCGCGCGGTACGCGCCGTACGCCTCGCCGAAGCGCTTGAGGACGTTGGCCGTGACGGTCACCTCGCGCTCGTCGCCGGTCTCGCAGTCGTAGACGAGGACGTCGCCGTGGAGCTTCGGCTTCGCCTCGTTCGGGTCGACGACGTGCACGACGAACGGGTCGAACTTGTTGTACCGGAGGACGTTGATCCCCTTCTCGAAGCCGCGCGGGTCGTAGAGATCGCTCACGAGCACGGCGAGGCCGCGGCGCTTGTGCTGCGCGACGAACGTCTTGAGCGCGTCGCCGAGGTCGGTCGTCCCCTCGGCGCGGACGGCTCGCAGAAACCGGAACGCCTTGAAGATGCGCGCCTTGCCGCGCGTCTCGGGCATGCGGTCCATCACGTGATCGCTCGTCGTGGCCATGCTCACGCGGTCGAGGTTCGCGAGGCCGACGTACGCGAGCGCGGCGCAGACCTTCTTCCCGTAGCGGAGCTTCTTGCCGTCGCCGAACCCCATCGAGGAGCTCGTGTCGAGGATGAAGTAGATGGCGAGGTCCTCCTCCTCCTCGTAGAGGCGGACGAGGAGCTTCTCGAAGCGCTGGTAGACGTTCCAGTCGAGCGTGCGAAAGTCGTCGCCGGGCTGGTAGTCGCGGTGGTCGGCGAACTCGACGCCGCTGCCGCTCTTCTTCGTGCGCCGCTCGGCGCGCAGGCGCCCGGCGAAGACGCGCCGCGAGACGAGCGCGAGGTACTCGAGCTTGCGCTGGAAGTCGTCGTCGAAGAGGTCGTCGTCCTTCGCGGACGCGACGCTCTTGGCGCGGCGCCAGGGGAGCGCGTCGAGGAGGCCCATGGGGGTCAGTTGGTCGCGGACGCGGCCTTCTCCACCTTGCCCTCGGGCACGGCCTTGAGGATCTGGTCGATGACCTGATCGGTCTTGATGCCCTCGGCCTCACCCTCGAAGTTGAGCAGCACGCGGTGCCGGAGCGCGGGGTGCGCGACCTGGCGCACGTCGTCGACGCTCGCGGCGAAGCGGCCGTCGAAGAGCGCGCGGATCTTCGCGGCGAGGAGGATGGCCTGCGCGCCGCGCGGGGAGCTCCCGTAGCGGACGAAGCGCTTCGTGAGGTCGGGCGCGTCGGGGCCGTCGGGGTGCGTCGCCTGGAGGACGCGGATGGCGTAGTCCTGCACGTGGCGCGCGACGGGGACCTGCCGGACGAGCTGCTGCATCTCGAGGATGGCAGGGCGATCGAGGACTGCCTCGCGTTTCTGCACGCCGTTGCCGGTCGTCAGGTCGAGGATCTGGTGGAGCTCGTCACGGCCGGGGAACGGCACGTGGAGCTTGAAGAAGAAGCGGTCGAGCTGCGCCTCGGGCAAGGGGTAGGTGCCCTCCATCTCGAGCGGGTTCTGGGTGGCGAGGACGACGAACGGCTCGTCGAGGACGTGCGTGCGCTTGCCGACCGAGACGCGGTGCTCCTGCATCGCCTCGAGGAGAGCGCTCTGCGTCTTCGGCGTCGCGCGGTTCACCTCGTCGGCGAGGACGATGTTGGCGAAGACGGGCCCCTTCCGGAAGTCGAAGACCTTCCCGCCGGCCTGCGTCTCGTCGATGACGGTCGTGCCGAGGATGTCGGCCGGCATGAGGTCCGGCGTGAACTGGATGCGCGAGAAGGTGAGCGAGAGCGTCTCGGCGAGCGTGCGCACGAGCATCGTCTTGCCGAGGCCCGGGACGCCCTCGAGCAGCGCGTGACCGCCGCCGAGCATGCACGAGATGACGCCGTCGACGACCTCGCGGTTGCCGACGATCGACTTGGCGATCTCCGCGCGCAGCGCCTCGATGCGCTTGCGAAAGGTGGTGACCTGCTCGCGCACTGCGTCCGTGTCCGTCATGACAGCTCCTTCACTTGTCTTCGCGTGGCCTGATGAGCTGGAAGTAGCGCTTCACGTAGAAGCGGTAGCCGCCTGGGATGTCGTCCTTCGCGAGCGACTCCTCGGCGACCTGGTGGTACTCGGTGTAGACCTTCTTGTAGCCGCGCGACGCGAAGCCCCGCTCCGCCGCGCCGAGGATGACCTGGCTGCGCGAGCCGCCCTGGCCCGTGTCGCCGCCCTGCACCTGCGTGTCCTCGGTCCCCATCTTCGGGTTCGTCGCGCCGCCCTGCATGTTCGGGTCGTGGCCCTCGCCCCAGCCCCGGCCCGGCTGGCCCTGCCCCTGGCCGCCCTGCCCGTTCTGTCCGGACCCTTGCATCGACCCGCCACCGCCCGTGCCCTTCGACAACATGAGGAGCTTCTCGCCGTTCGGGCCGACGATCCACGTCTCGCCGCCCTGCCCGCCCTGGCCCCCCTGGCCGTTCTGGCCGCCCTGCTGCCCCTGACCGCCCTGCCCGTTCTGCCCCTGGCCGTTCTGGCCTTGTCCGTTCTGTCCGTTCTGCCCGCCCTGACCGTTCTGGCCCTGCTGGCCCTGGCCGTCCTGCCCGTCCTGGCCGTCGCCCTGTTGCCCGCCCTGGCCCTGCTGGCCGCCCTGCCCGCCCTGGCCACGCGCCATACGACCGAAGCGCTTCAGGCGCAGGATCTGGCCCTTGCCGCCCTGCCCCTGCTGGCGCATCAGCTCCTTCATCTCCTGCAGCTTCTGGCGGAGCTCTTCCTTCTCCTCCTGCGTCATCTCCTGCTGCTGCATGTGGTTGATGTCCTCGGCGCCCTGATCGAGGTCGTTCGCGCTGAGGCCCATCTCCTTCATGAGGTCCTCGGCCGCCTGCTGGAGGTCGCGGTCGAGGCGATCGAGCTGCCGCTGGTTGTTCTTCTGCTCCTCGGACTCGCGGTCGAGGCGCTCGAGCTCGCGCTCCTTCTTCTGGAGGAGGCTCTGCTCCTCGTCGTTCGCGCCGCCGTCCTTCGCCTGCTGCTTGCGCTTGAGGATCTCGTCGGCGAGCTCCTGGCGGCGCTGCTCGATGGCCGCCTGACGCTTCTCGACGTCGGCCGCGCTCTTTCGGAGCGCTTCGCGCATCTGCTCGATCTTCGCCTTGTCGATCTGGCCGCCCTGCTCGCGCATCTTCTTCGCGAGGTCGTGGAGCGCGTCGCGCGCCTGATCGAGCTTGTTGTCCGAGAGCGCGTCGCCGGCGGGCTTCGTCAGCTCCGCCTTCTTCAGCTCCTCGCCGATCTTGTCGAGCTGCTCCTCGAGCGACTTCTTGTCGGCCTCGCTGCCGGTGAGAAGCTTCTGCTCGAGAGACTCCATGCGCCGGAACGCCTCCGTGCGGTCGAGACGCTTGTTGGCGATGTCGTCGACGAGCTTGTTGAACTCCTCGATCGCGGCCTTGGTGTCGTCGCTCTGGTCCTTCTGCTGGAGCTTCTGCAGGAAGTCCTTCACGTCGTCGAGATCGTCGGGCGCCATCTCGACGGGGTCGATCGTCTTCGCGTGTGCGACGGGCACGTGGTGGCGGACCTCGAAGAAGAGGACCCCGGTGAGCAGGCCCGCGAGGACGGCGGCGGCGCCGAGGTGCGGCGGCACCGGAACGCGAACCGCAGCGGAGGGCTTCGCGCCGGCGGAGGCCTGCACCGCGTCCTCGATGGCGGCGTCCATGAAGGGCGTGCGCGTGGCGTCGGCGCCATCGTCGAATGCCAGGGCGCTCGCGAGCCGGTCGTGGAGATCGTGGTGGCGGTCGAGGGCGCGTGCGCCCGCGCGGGCGGGCAGGCGCCACGCCCACGCCGCGATGCACGCCGCGACGACCCCGACGCCCGCGAGGACGAGGACGAGGCGGGCCGGCTTCTCGCCGACGATGCCCAGCTTGCGGAGCGCCACGTCGACAATCGCGACGAGCAGGGCGACACAGAGCGCCGATGCACCCACATGGAGCACGCGGCCGAGCCGGATGCGCCGCTCGGCCCTGGCCGCGAGACGGCGAATCTGCTGGATCCCCGGGTGGTGGGTGCTCATCCGTCCTTGGGCTGTGACGTGCGGCGGGCGACGAAGTTCCCTCGGTCTCTCGAAGTGTAGCAAAAGGAAAGGCGCATCCGTCCCCTCGAGAGCTACGCACGCTCCGGGCCATCCATTCCCGGCGACTCGCCGTGTCCCCCGAGGGGGGGACGCGCCGCGCTGCCCTACGAAGCGTGTGCGCGTTCAGCAAGTGCGCTGCTTGCGCGCGGGCTGCGGCTCACCTCACGAAGCTGGCCAGGAACACCGCCACGATGCCCGCCGCCACGAAGGCGATGGCGGCCGCCGCGACCGGGCCGATTCGTCGTGGCCGGCGCGGCTGGCGAGGCTGACGCGATCGGCCCGCGGGCGGGACCGTGGCAGGTGGACCGGAGGGCAGCGCGGTATCCGCCGGCGCCAGCGCCGCGGCCGTCGCAGGGGGCGGTACGGGCGACTCCTCGGGGGCCTCGGGGGCGAGGGGCATCGCCGCGAGGATCGCCGGATCGCTCGGGAGCGCGTGTGCCTCGATGGTGGGGCCGTCGGCCGGCGGCTCCTCGTCGAACGCGAGCGCCACCTCTTCGTAGCGCAGCGTGTGCGCCGCGCGCGCGCCGGACGAGTCGGCCTCGGTCGCTTCGAGCACCTCGGGCGGCCCCTGCTGCGCCGGCGCCCTCTTCACCGTGCGTTCGAGCGCCGGCTTGCAGCGCTCGAGGAGCGAGGCGAGCTCGGTCCAGCCCGCCCCCACGTCCATGTACGCGCGAACCACTTCGGCGAAGGCAGCCGCCGTGATCGTGCGCCGCTCGCGCTCGGGCTCGAGGGCGCGGGCGACGGCGTCGAGGAGGGGCTCGGGCAGATCGGGGCGCAGCGACGCGAGCGGCGGGATGCGCGGGTTGCGCATCGCGCGGAGAAGCTCGTACTCGTCCTTCTGCTGACGCCCGAAGGGGACGCGCCCCGTCGCGAGCCGCCACGCGAGGAGCGCCGCCGCATAGACGTCCGCCCGCTCGTCGACGGCCTCGCCACGGGCCTGCTCGGGCGCCATGCAGCCGAGCGTGCCCTTCACGATGCCGACGCGCGTGCCCGACGATGCGCCGAGGACCTTGGCGATGCCGAAGTCGGCGATCTTCACGCCGCCGCTCCAGTCGAGGAGCACGTTGGACGGCGAAACGTCTCGGTGGACGATGGGGGTCTCCTTGCCGGTCTCGTCGCGGAAGGCGTGCGCGTACGCGAGCGCCGTGAGTACGCGCTCGGCGATGTGCCACGCGGCGAGATCGGGGAGGCGAACGCCCGTCGACTGGCAGAGGCGCAGGACACGAGCCAGCGCGACGCCCGGGACGTACTCGAAGACGAGCGCCGCGAAGTTGGGCTCCTCGAGGAACGCGCGGACCTGGACGATGCACGCGTGGCGGAGGCGCACGCAGACGGACGCCTCGCGCGCGAACGCGTCCGCGGTCTCGCCCTCGTGGCCGTCGCGCCGGGCGTCCGCGATCGTCTTGATGGCGACGAGCTTGCCGGCCTTCGAGCGCGCGAGGAACACCTCGCCCACGCCGCCCGCGCCGAGGCGCTGGAGGATCTCGAACGGAGAAAGGGACTGGGGCGGTTCGTCGCGCGGGAACAGGGCGCCCGAGTTTCGCGCCGCTCGGGGCCGAGGGAAAGAGGCGCGTGGAGGGGTGGCGGCAGTGACCCCGTCCGGGCCGCGGCCGTCAGCCGCGCTGCGTCGCGCTCAGTTGCACTGGTGCATCGGAAACTGGCACTGGTGCCCGTTCGGACAATCACCGTCCGCGTTGCACGAGCAGAAGCCGAGCTGACAAACGTGGCCCTCGCTGGACTTCGAGCAGTCGGCGGCGCACGTGGTGCCCGCGCAGCAGAGGCCCGTCGCGCACGTGGCGAAGGTGACCCCGCCGCACGCAGCAGGGGGCCCGCACTTGCCGTTGGAGCACAGGTTGGTTCCGGTGCAGTCACTCGACATCATGCACCCGCAGGTGCCGCCCGGCAGGCAGTGGGGGCCGTCGCTCGCGCTCTTGCAGTCGACGCACGCGGCACCGTTCGCGCCGCAGGCACCGTCCGTGGGCCCGACGCACGTGCCGTTGCCGCAGCAGAAGGCGCCGCCGCACGTCCCGTCGCCGCCCGAGCCGCACGCGTTCGTGCAGGCGCTCGCCGTGCACGTGGGGGTGCCGCCGCTGCAGGCCACGCACGCGCCGCCGCCCTTGCCGCACGCGGCGTTGTCGGCCGTTCCGTCCACGCACGTCGAGGTGGCCGAGTCGCAGCAGCCGCCGTTGCACGGCGCGCCGCCCGCGCACGAGGTCGAGCATGCGTGAGCCGTGCACGCCATGCCCGTCGGGCAGTCGCCCGCCGCGTTGCACCCGCAGGCGCCCTGCACGCACTGGTCGCCCGCCGCGGAAACGGTGCAGTCGACGCAGCTGCCCGGCGCGCCGCAGCTCTGTGTCGTGCCGGCGCACGGGGTGGCGGCTTCCTGCGGCGGGTTCACTTCGGCCGGAGCGTCCGTCGCCGTGACGGCGTCGCTGGGGGCGTCCGCCGGGTTCGTGGCGTCGTGCGCCGCGTCCGTCGGAGAAGCGTGGTCGCCGCCGGCGTCCGGGGACGATCCTTCGCCTCCCCCCTCGGCCGATGCTCCGTCGTACGTGGCGTCGGCTCCGAGGCCCCCGTCGCCGGCGCCGGACTCGAGCCCGTTCGTGTTCAAGCCACAGGCTGCGAGCGCAACGCCGAGGCCGAGGGCAAGCCCTGCGGGGGTTCGCACACTTCAAGACTGCGGCAATCGGCCTGCCCCGTCGAGTCGGTGTTCATGTAGGCACGCGGCTCACGTATCGGGTACGCAGCCGCGAGGGCGCGCGTGCGCGAAAGGCGCCACCGCGCCCGAGGTCGACTAAGCTTCGCTCCGCTTGCGGCCGCTCCCCGCCACGCCCGCCATTCGCCTCGTCGTCACGCGCGACCGCGGCGACACGGCGCGCGCGACGGGCGGCTTCCTCGACGTGCGGCGGCTGGATCTCGTCGCCCGCTACCCGGACGGCTCCGAGAGCGCGCCCTTCCCCTACGACGTCGCCGCCCGCAAGGCGCTCGACGCGGTGGTCATCGCCGCCTGCTACGTCGAGGCAGGCGTGCGACACGTCTACCTCCGGTCCGCGGTGCGTCCGCCCTGCGCGCTGCGGCCCGTCCCGCCCGTGCACGACGGCAGCCTCTGGGAGCTGCCCGCGGGCCTCGTCGAGCCCGGCGAGGACCCGGCGACGGCCGCCGCCCGGGAGCTCGGCGAGGAGCTCGGCTTCGCGGCCACCCCCGCGCAGATGCGCCCCCTCGGACCCTGGACGTTCCCCTCGCCCGGCATGATCGGCGAGCGACACCTCTTCTTCGCCGTCGACGTCGCCCCGGCTGCCCGCACGCGCCCGACGGAGGACGGCTCGGCGCTCGAGCGCGCGGCAGCAATCGTCCCGCTGCCGCTCGACGAGGCGCTCGCGCACTGCCGGATCGGCGCCATCCCGGACGCGAAGACCGAGCTCGCGCTGCGCCGCCTCGCCGAGGAGGGCAGCCCGTGAAGCCGCGCGTCTGCGTCGTCCTCAAGCGATCTTCCTGGCACAAGTGGGTCGAGGACGAGAAGGACGCACGGATCGTACGGCTGCTCGAGGCGGGCGACGAGACGGTGCGTCGCATGCGGCCGGGGCACGACGATCACGCGGAGACCGTCGAGGAGGTGCGGGCCGCCCTGCTCGCGCTTCGCGCCGAGACGATGTGGAGCGACCGCCCGCACGGGTTTCGTGTCGAGGGGCCGTGCGATCTGGTGGTGACCGTCGGCGGCGACGGGACGCTCCTCGCGGCGTCGCACGGAATCGGCGCGGAGACGCCGCTCCTCGGCATCAACAGCGCGCCGAGCCACTCGGTGGGGTTCTTCTGCGCGGCGCGCAAGGGCCACGCGCGGGCGGCGCTCGAGTCGGCGCTGTCGGGCAAGCTCAGAGGCGCGGAGCTCACGCGGATGCGAGTCGAGCTGAACGGCCGCGTGCTGCACGACCGCGTGCTCAACGAGGCGCTCTTCTGCCACGAATGCCCCGCGGCGACGTCGCGGTACATCCTGCGGGTGCTGAGCGATCGCGAGAAGACGCTCGCGAGCGAGGAGCAGAAGTCGAGCGGCATGTGGGTGGGGCCCGCCGCAGGCTCCACGGCCGCGCAGAAGAGCGCCGGAGGGAAGGTGCTCGGCCTCGGATCGAAGAAGCTCCAGTTCGTGGTGCGCGAGCCCTACCAGGGCGGCGGTGCGCTGGCGCTCACCCTCGGGCTGGTCGACGAGGGCGAGTCGCTCACCATCAAGAGCAAGATGCGCCACGCGCGCGTCTTCCTCGACGGGGACCACATCATGCACGAGGTCACCATCGGCGACGTCGTGACGATGCGCCGCTCGGCCGAGCCGCTGCACGTCCTCGGGTTGTCGCGGAACGGCGATGGCACCGGCGGAAAGGCGTCGCGCGGGGCCGGCGCGCACGGCAGCTCCGGCGGCGGCGGCACCACGGCCTCCAAGAAGAGTCCGCAGACTGCGTAGCCGCGTTCGCCCCCTGCAACTCGATTTTCGCACTCATCTGGAATTGTCCGTCGCCATCTCCCGTGGTTAGTTGTGGGCCTAGAGCCCGACGGGAGCAGAGTCCGGCGCATGGCAATGATGGACGCAGGGGGGCCGCATACGACCCCTGAGAGTGCTGGAAGACCGTCCCGTCTCGCGGGCGCGGCGCAGCACGTCTTCACCGTCGAATCGATCGCCTCGGCCGCCTCCTCGTGGGTGCGCAACTGGGCCTCGCAGGACTGGATCGCCGTCGCGTACTTCGTGCTGCTCCTCACGGCTCTCGCCATCGGACGCGGCCCGCACCGCGAGGACTGCGTCGTCCACGTCGTCTGCAACTTCACCGCGTTCCTCTTCGTCCTCGCCCTCGTGCGCGGCAACATCCTGCGCTGGGGCGGCGCCGCGTCTTCGATGGTCTACCGCGTCGGCATCATCGCGACGCTCCTCGACACCTTCTTCGTGCTGCGCGAGCTCCTGCCGGCGGTGAGCCCGTGGTCCGACGACGCGCGCATCTACGCCTTCGACATGAAGGTGTTCGGCTTCGAGCCGAGCGTCGCGATGGACCGCTGGGTGACGCCCTCGACCACCGAGTGGTTCGCGTTCTTCTACTTCCTCTACTTCCTCATCCTCTGCGTGCACGTCTTGCCGATGGTCTTCGCGGAGAAGGACACGCACCTCACCAACCGCTTCGCGACGGGCGTCCTCCTCATGTTCCTGGGGTCGCACATCATCTACATGCTCGTCCCCGGGTACGGCCCGTACTGGTACCTCAAGGGGCAGTTCGGCCACGAGCTCACGGGCGGCACCTTCTGGCGGCTCGTCCGTGAGACGGTCGAGGTAGGGGGGGCGCAGAAGGACATCTTCCCGAGCCTCCACACCGGGTCGCCCACGTTCTTCACCATCTTCTGCTTCCGCCACCGCAAGCTCTTCCCCTTCAAGTACTGGTGGCCCGTCATCGCGTTCCTGACCACGCAGATCGTCATCGCGACGATGTTCCTCCGCTGGCACTACTTCATCGACATCTTCGCGGGCATCGCGTTCGCGTTCTTCTGCCAGTGGCTCGGCCAGCGCGTCGCCGACTGGGAGCAGGTGAAGCGCGCGCGCCTCGGCCTGCAGTCGACGTGGATGCCGCTCGTCTATCCGTGGAGCAAGCACTCGGAAGAGTGAGCGATCTCGGTGCGATGGGCGCGTGCTAGGCTCCGCGCCGCCATGCTTGGATTCGAGATCATCGGCACGGGGCACCACGTTCCCGGCCGCCCGGTGACCAACGAGGACCTGTCGCGCGTGATGGACACGAGCGACGAGTGGATCTTCCAGCGCTCGGGCATCCGCCAGCGCCACTTCGCCCCCGAGGGCAGCGGCTGCAGCGACTTCGCGGTCGAGGCGAGCAAACGCGCCATCGAGGCGGCGCGCATCGACCCGTCGGAGATCGACTACGTCGTCTTCGCGACGATGACGCCCGAGTACGTCTTCCCCGGCTCGGGCGCGCTGCTCGCGCACAAGCTCGGGCTGCGCGGCGTCCCCGCCCTCGACATCCGCCAGCAATGCGCGGCGATGCTCTTCGGTCTCCAGATCGTCGACGGCCTCGTGAAGAGCGGCGCGGCGCGCACCATCCTCTTCGTCGGCGCCGAGGCGCACGCCGGCTTCATGCCCTGGGAGGACTGGGACGCGCTCGACCCCGCGAGCGGCAAGACCGTGACGAAGGAGCAGCGCGAGCGCGCGAACAAGCACCGCGCCCTGGCCATCCTCTTCGGTGACGGCGCCGGAGCGCTCCTCTTCCGGGCGACAGACCGCGACGCGGGGCTCAAGGCGATGAAGCTCCACACCGACGGCGGCGCCGCGAAGCTCCTCTACGTCGAGGGCGGCGGCTTCCGGACGCGCCCCTACTGGAAGCACACGGACTTCGACGACCAGAAGTACATCCCGACGATGGACGGCCGCGAGCTCTTCAAGTTCGCGGTCACCAAGCTCCCCGAGACGGCGCGCGCCCTCTGTGCCGAGACCAAGACGCCGATGGAGTCCATCGACTGGTTTCTCGCACACCAGGCGAACGCGCGCATCAACGACTACGTGCGCCAGCAGCTGGGCGTGCCGCCCGAGAAGCTGCCCTCGAACATCGAGCGGTTCGGGAACACGAGCGCCGGGACGCTCCCCATCCTCATCGACGAGCAGATGCGCGGCGGCCGGCTGAAGCACGGCGACCTGTGCATGCTCCTCGCGCTCGGCGCCGGCGTGCACTGGGGGTGCGCGCTCGTCCGCTGGTGACCCGGCGGCGCACGTGGAGAAGCCTGCTATCGTTCGCAGCATGTCGCGCTGGCTCGTCGGCGCCTGGGCGCTGCTGGTCCTGCTCGTGGCAGGCGACGCGCGCGCGTCCGTGTCGATCGCCGTCACGTGGGACGGCCTGCTCCGCGAGTCGACCGCGGCCGTGATGGCGACGCCGGTCGAGAGCCGCTCGGTCTGGGAGAACGGCCGCATCTACACGTACACGCGCGTGCACGTCGACCGTGCCGTCGCGGGCGAGCTTGCGGCAGGCGCGGAGCCCTGGGTCCGCACGATGGGCGGCGTCGTGGGCAAGTTGGGGCAGCTCGTCGACGGAGAGGCGGTGCTCGTTCGCGGCCAGCAGTCGCTCTTCTTCCTCCACCCGGGAGTGTCCGGCACCTACCTCGTCACGGCGCGCGGCCAGGGTCAGTTCCCCCTCGTCGCCGGCGGCAGCGCGCCCCCGCACCTGGTCCGCAGCACGGCAGCAGGAGCGCTCGTCGCGCCCCGCCTGCACGCCTCGCCCGCACCCCCGCAGCTCGCCGCCGACGTGGTGCACGGCCGCGGCATCGACGACGTCGCCCGCGACGTGACGTCGGCCTGGGCTCGCACCCATGCGCCCTAGGCGAGCGCTGGGCGGCGGCGGGCTCGCCGCGGCGACGTGCGCGCTGTGCATCGCCGCATCGTCCGACGCGGCGGCCTATTGCCGCACCATGGCCTGCCCCCTGCCGCCGGACTTTTCCCCCTCCCCCGACTCGTGCGTGCCCGACGACTTCGCGTCGTACTGCGCCTCGCTCGACCCTCCGGCCAACCCGATCCCCATCTGGTGGCGCAACGCGTGCGTCGGCTACGACATCCAGCAGAACGCGAGCGCGCAGGTGCCCTACGCCACAGCCTCGGCCATGTTCGCCGCCGCCTTCACCAAGTGGACGAGCACGATGTGCCCCGTCGGCGCGCCCACCGACGACGCCGGCACCGGCAGCTCGCGCGTCAGCATCGACGTGCGCGACCTCGGCCCTGTCGCCTGCGACGAGGTCCAGTACAACCAGGACCAGGGCAACCAGCACGTCATCATCTTCCACGACGACACGTGGCCGCACGACGACGCGAACAACACGCTCGGCCTCACGACCGTGACCTACGATCCCGACACCGGTGAGATCTACGACGCAGACATGGAGATCAACGCGACCGTCCCGCTCTCGACGACGGACCCGATCCCCCAGGATGGCTACGACTTCGACAGTATCATCACGCACGAGTGTGGGCACTTCCTCGGGATGGCGCACTCCGGCGAGGACCGCGCCACCATGTTCGCGCACTACACGCAGGGCTCCACGTACATGCGTGAGCTGACCGACGACGACGTGTCGGGCATCTGCTCCATCTACTTGCCGGGCGGGCAGCGCGCGGTCGACCCGTCGGCCACGTACGACGGGAGCGGCATCGTGTACGAGGACGCCTGCGATCCCACGCCGCGGCACGGGTTCTCGTCCGAGTGCGCGTCCAAGCCTTCGAAGGCGTGCGACGTGGCCGACGCTCCTTCACGCGCAGCGTGGGCGCCCGTGGCGGGGGCCGCGCTCCTCGGAGCCGCGTTCATGCGGCGGGCGAGGCGCCGGCGACGCTGATGCAACTCGTCGAGCGACAGGTCGACCTTCCGCCCCTCCTCGACGAGGCGCGCCACGCCGAGCGCCTGGCCGTCGATCTCGAGGCGAGCGGCATGTTCACGTACCGCGCTCACATCTGCACGGTGCAGCTCGCGTGGCGCGGCATTGCCGCGACGATCGGAAGTCCCCCCGCGGGGGCCGCCGACGCGGACACGACGATCGTCGTCGTCGACGCGCTCGCCCTCCCGGTCGCGGGCCTCGCGCCCCTCCTGGGCGCCGAGGGGCCCGTGAAGATCGTCCACGACGTCGCGTTCGACGCGCGGCTCCTCGCCGAGGCCGGCGTCTTCCTCGGCAACGTACACGACACGGCCGTCGCCGCGCGCATGCTCGGCCGCGCGGCCACGGGGCTCGCCTCGCTGCTCGAGTCCGAGCTCGCCCTCCACATCACGAAGGACCGCCAGCAGGACGACTGGCGCATCCGGCCGCTCGAAGGCGAGATGCTCGCGTACCTCGCGGCGGACGTGGCGCACCTCGCGCAGCTCGAGGCCGCGCTCTGGGCCGAGGTCACGGCGCGCGGCATCGGGGCCGAGGTCCTCGAGGAGACGCGCTACCGCATCGAGACCGCGGCGACGGCCGCGCGCGAGCCGCGCGTAGTGCCGCCGTACGCGCGCGTGAAGGGCGTGGACCGCCTGTCCGCCGGCGAGCGCGCCGCGCTGCGGCCGCTCGCCGAGCTGCGCGAGCGCGAGGCGGAGCGGAGGGACGTTCCCCCGCACCGAGTGATGCCCGGCGACACGCTCGTGGCCATCGCGCGCGCGCGGCCCAAGACGGGCGCCGAGATCGCGAAGATGCGCGGAGTCTCGACGGCGTCGGCCGCAGCGCGGGCGCTCGTCGACGAGCTGGCGCGCGCCGTGAACGCGGCACCCGGCGACGTGCCGGAGACCGAGCGTGCGCTCTTCGAGCGGCCACGCAGGGGGGCTGCCGAGCAGCGCGCGCAGCGCGAGCGGGAGCAGCGCCTCATGGCGTGGCGCAAGTCCGAGGCGAAGCGGCGCGAGGTGGACGAGCAGGTGGTGCTGCCGGGCCACTGCCTGAAGGACGCCGCGCACGGCGCCGTGGAGACCGTCGAGGATCTCGCCGCCGTGGGCGGCATCGGCGCGTTCCGCGTCGCGCGCGACGGCGACGCCATCGTGCACGCACTGCGCGGCGAGGGGGATACGGCGTGAGCGCGCTCCTCGTCGTCGCCGGCGAGGCGTCGGGCGATCGCGCGGCCGCCGCGGTCCTGCGCCGGCTCGACGGCGTCCACGCCTTCGGGCTCGGCGGGGCGGCGCTCGAGGACGCGGGCCTCGAGCTCGTGGGGGACATGCGCGCCTCGACGGCCCTCGGGGTCGGCGAGGCCGCCATGCGCGCAGGCAGCGTCGTCCGCGCGTGGAAGCGCATCCGGTCCGCGGTGCGCGCCCGCCGACCCCGCGCCGCCCTGCTCGTCAACTACAGCGAGTTCAACTCGCTCCTCGCGCCCGTCCTCAGGCGCGCCGGCGTTCGCGTCCTCTGGTACGGCGCCCCGCAGGTCTGGGCCTGGCGCAGCGGCCGCGTAGCGTCGCTCCGCCGCTCCGTCGACCGTATGGCCGTGGTCCTCCCCTTCGAGGAGCCCCTCTGGCGCGGCGCCGGCGTCGACGCGCACTACGTCGGCCACCCGGCCTTCGAGACGCGCCGCCTCGCGCGCACCGAGGCCCGCGCTGCCCTCGATCTCACGGCGTCCGCGTGGGCGGTCGGCATCCTCCCGGGAAGCCGCCCGCACGAGGTTCAGCGCCTCCTCTTGCCCATGCTCGACGCCTACGAGCTCGTGCGCTCCGATCGGGCGAGCGTCGACGCCCGCGTGCTCGTCGCGGCCAGCCTCGACGCCGCGTCGCGCGCGTGGCTGCGTGCCGTGTGCGCCGCGCGCCACGTCCCCGCCTTCGACGTCGATCCCCACGAGGGCGCCTGCCCCGTCCTCGGCGCGTTCGACGCGACCCTCTGCGCGTCGGGCACCGCCTCGCTCGAGGCCGCCCTCGCCCGCGCCGTCCCCGTCGTCGCCTATCGTGTGGGGCTCGCGACGGAGCTCACCGCGCGCGCCCTCGTGCGAACGCCACACTACGCGCTTCCCAACGTCTTGCTCGGGCGCGGCGCGTTTCCCGAGCTCCTCCAGCGCGACGTCCGCGCCGACCGGCTCGCGCGCGCGCTCTCCGACACGATCGATCGGCGCCCCGCGCTCCTCGACGCGTGCGCCGAGCTCGAGGCCCTCCTCGGCCCGCGGCATGCGCCGTCGGCGACCGTCGCGCGCATGCTCTCGCCCTGGCTCGGCGCAGGCGCGCGGGCGGCCTGACGGATGGACCGCGCGGCGCGCGCACCGCTCGTCGCCCTCGCCGCGACGAGCGTCGTCCTCCTGGCCGTCCGCCTCTACGCCTCCGCGCACGTCGGCTTCGGCGACTCCGAGGCGCTCTACGCGAGTTATGCGCTCCACCCGACCCCTGCGTACGTCGACCACCCCGGCCTCGTCGGCGCCGTCGCTCGCGCCATCGGCGGCGGCACCGCGCCCTCTCCTGCCGGCGCGCACCTCGTCACGTCGATCCTCGCGACGGGGTTCCCCTGGCTCCTCGCCGCCGCCTGCCGCGCGTGCGGCGCCGACGCCCGCAGGTCGCTCCTCGTCGCCCTCGTCGCCGCCCTCGTGCCGGAGATCGCCGTCGGTCTCTTCGCGCTCACGCCCGACCTTCTGCTCGCATGCGCCTGGACCGGCGCGCTGGGTCTCGCCGCCCTCGGCCTCCGCTCGCCAGCTGGCCGCGCCCGCGCGAGCGCAGCGTTCGCGGCCGCCGGCGTCCTCGCAGGCGTCGCCTCGGCCAGCAAGGTCACCGGCCTCGCCCTCTTCGCCGCCCTCGCGATCGCGTACGCCTCTGCGCCGGCCGCCGCGCACCGCCGCACGCTCGCCCCGTGGGCGGGCCTCGCCGCGGGCGCCGCCGTCTTCGAGCCCGTGGTCGCCTTCGAGGTCCGCGCCGGCTGGCCCATGCTCCATCACCGGCTCGTCGACACGCAGGCCGCGGCCGGCCTCTCGCTCCGCAACCTGGGCGCCGTCGTCGCCGGCCAGCTCGTCTACCTCTCGCCCGTCGTCGCCGTCCTCGCGGTTCTCGCGATCCGCGCCGCGTGGCGCGCGCCCCGCGCCGACGCCGTCGGCCGCCTGCTCACCGCCGCCTTCGTCGTCCCCCTGGCCGGCCTGCTGCCGCTCTGCCTCTGGAGCCGCGTCGCCGAGCCCCACTGGCTGGCGCCCCCCCTCCTCGCGCTCGCGATGGCCGCTGCACGCTCCACTTTCGCGCCGTCGCGCAGGCTCTACGTCGCCTCCTGTGCCACGGCCGCGTTCGCCGTGGCCGCCGTCCACGCGTGGGTCCTCGTCCCCTCCGCGATCCTCCTCGCGCCCGCGTCGTCCGACGCGCACCTCGACATCAGCAACGAGCTTTACGGCTGGCCGGCGGTCGCCGACGCCGTCCGCCACGAGGCTGCCGCCGAGACGGCCACCTCCGGACCCGAGCCCCCGACGCTCGCCGTCGTCGGCCCCCACTGGGTCGTCTGCGCGCAGCTCGAGGCGGCCCTGCGCGGCGCGCTCCCCGTCGGCTGCGACACCCCGGTCCCCGACGACTTCGACACGTGGCTGCCGCGCCGCCGCTGGGAGCGCGACGATCTCCTCCTCTGGGTCGACGACGGCCGCTTCGCCGATGCTCCGCGTCCCGCCGCGTTCGTCCCTCTTCGTGCGCGCACCGTCGACGTCCGGCGCGCCGGGCGCGTCGTCCGCACCTTCACGATCACCGTCCTCGCCCGCCGCGCGCAGGCGTGAGCGCTACTCGGCCGGCATCGCCTGCAGGCCCGCGTCGTCGAGGAGCGCGCGGTCCTCGTCCGCCCCCGGGTTGGGCGTGGTCAGCAGGCGGTCACCGTAGAAGATCGAGTTCGCGCCCGCGTACATGGCGAGGAGCTGCGCCTCGCGCGTGAGCTCCGTCCGGCCGGCGCTGAGGCGCACGCGCGCATGCGGCATGAGCAGGCGCGCGCATGCGACCATGCGCACGAGGTCGAGCGGATCGACCGGGGGCAGGTGCTCGAGGGGCGTGCCCGCGACGCGGACGAGCGCGTTGATCGGCACGCTCTCGGGCTGCGGCGTCAGGTTGGCGAGCGTCCGGAGCATCTCGCAGCGGTCGTCGACGCTCTCGCCCATGCCGATGATCCCGCCCGAGCACACCGTGATGCCGGCGGAGCGGACGTTCTCCAGCGTGCGCAGCCGATCGTCGAAGGTGCGCGTCGAGATGATGGAGCGGTAGTTCTCGCGGCTCGTGTCGAGGTTGTGGTTGTACGCGTCGAGCCCCGCGTCCTTGAGGCGGGCCGCCTGCGACCCCGTGAGCATCCCGAGCGTGACGCAGGCCTCGAGGCCCATGCCTTTCACGCCGCGAACCATCGTGAGGACACGCTCGAACGCGGGCCCATCCTTCACCTCGCGCCACGCCGCGCCCATGCAGAAGCGCGTCGAACCGTTGTCCTTGGCGCGCCGCGCCGCCGCGAGCACCTCGTCGACGTCGAGCATCTTCTCGGGGCCCACGTCCGTCGCGTGGTGGCTCGACTGCGGGCAGTACGCGCAGTCCTCGGGGCAGCCGCCCGTCTTGACGCTGAGGAGCGTGCAGAGCTGGACCTGATGCTCGGGGTGGTGCTCCCTGTGGACGGCGCGCGCGTCGTCGAGGAGCGCGAAGAGCGGTCGGTCGTAGAGGGCGCGGACGTGCTCGCGCGCGAACGGCGGCTGGGGCTGGGGCTGAGGCGGTGCGAACATGGGAGGAGCGGCGCGACCATAGCAGAACGCTGCGTGGGGACGGGCGTTGCGGTAGCATGGGTGGTGGGGGATCGCGGCCCGATGCCCACCGTCCTCCTCGTCGACGACTCGCCCGTGGTTCGCCACGCCCTGTCGCGGCGCCTCGCGGACGAGGGCTTCGACGTCCGGGCCGAGTCGACCGCCGCGGGCGCCGCGGCCGCCGATCTGGCGGGCATCGCGTGCGCGATCGTGGACGTGGAGCTCCCCGACGGCTCCGGCGTGGACCTCGCGGCGAGCCTCCGCGCCCGCGCACCGCTCCTCCCGATCGCGCTCTACACGGCCACCGCGTCGAGCGACCTCGCCGCGGGCCCCGACGCCGCCTGGCCCGTCTTCCGCAAGCCCGCGCTCGACCCCGTCGTCGCCTGGGCGAAGGCGCGTGCTGCGCAAGCGCCGCCCGCAGCGCCGGGCGCACCGCCCGCAGCGCTTCAGCCGCCGCCGACGAAGTGAACCACCTCGACGACGTCGCCCTCGGCGACGCGGTGCGCGGCGTGCTCGGCGCGCGGGACGACCGCGCGGTTCACCTCGACGGCGACCGGCCCTTCGGTCAGGCCGAGGTGCTCGACCAGACCGCGCACCGTGAGCCCATCCGGAACGACGCGCGCGGTGCCGTTGACCGTGACCTGCATCGGCGCGCAAGGTAGCACTCCGTCCCGACCATGCCGACCGAGAAGCTCTACTGGGCAGACCCGTTCGCCACGTCGTTCGAGGCCGCCGCGACGCACGGCGAGCTCGCGGGCAAGCGCACACTCGTCCTCGACCGGACGCTCTTCTATCCCGAGGCGGGCGGCCAGCTCGCCGACGCCGGGACGCTCGAGGCGGGCGGCGTCACGTGGCAGGTCGAGGACGTCCAGATCGACGACGACGGCGTCATCCACCACGTCCTCGCGGGCGGCGTGCTTCCCGGCGCCGGCGACGTCACCGGCACCCTCGACGCCGCGCGACGCCGCGACCACATGGCGCAGCACACCGGCCAGCACGCCCTCTCGCGGGCCCTCCTCGACGTCGCGCGCGCCGACACCGTCTCGTCGCGCCTCGGCGCCACCGCGTGCACCATCGACGTCGAGGGCGCGCTCGACGACCGCGGCGTCGCCCGCGCCGAGGACCTCGTGAACGCCGTCGTCACCTCCGACGTGCCCGTCCGCTCGCTCTTCCCGACGCCCGAGGAGCTCGCGGGCATGAAGCTCCGCCGCCCGCCGAAGGTCGACCGCGGCGTGCGCGTCATCGACATCGAGGGCTTCGACCTCTCGCCGTGCGGCGGCACGCACTGCACGCGCACCGGCCAGATCGGCGTCGTGCGCGTCGTCGGCCTCGAGAAGTACAAGGGGGGTTGGCGCGTCACGTTCCACGCCGGCAAGCGCGTCATCGACGACGCCCGCAAGAAGGAAGCGGTCCTCGACGGACTCGCGCGCGAGTTCACGTGCGGCGTCCTCGACGTCGGCGGCGCCGTCGCGAAGCTCCGGGGCGAGCTCAAGTCGCGCACCGACGCGCTCTCGGTCGCGCGGGGCGAGCTCGTCGAGCTCCTCGCGCAGAACGTGCTCGGGGCGCACCCGCCCGCGCCCGGTGGCACCACCACCGTCGTCCTCACGCGACCGGGCGACGACGTGGCGATGCTCCGCACGCTCGCCGGCCGGCTCACCGCTCGGCCCGACGTCCTCGCGTTCGTGGCCACACCGGACGACCGCTCCGGCGGCGACTGGTCCGTCGTCGTGCAGCGGGGCGCGGGGGTGGGATTCGACTGCGGCGCCTGGCTGAAAGCCGTCGCGGCGGCGCACGGAGGCCGTGGCGGGGGTCGTCCCGAGCGCGCGGAAGGCAGGTTGCCGAGGACCGTGTCGCTGGAAGAAGTGGCGAGGGCACCCGGCGGTGCGCCCGGGAATGCGAGCGGCGCGCCGGGAAATGCGACCGGGAGCGCGCCCGCGCGCTGAGCGATCGACGCCGGACGAGCGAACTGCGCTTGCTCGCGAGGCTCGCCTGCGCGAGGCTCACGGGAGATGGCGCAGACGAGCGCGGGCTCGGGTCCGATCCCGCCGGCGAAGAAGGACGACACCGAGGACGTCGCGTGGGCCCTGTCGACGGCCGAGGCGATGTACGCACGCGGCGACCACGGCGACGCGTTGAAGTGGCTGCGCCGCGCGGCGGAGGCCGCGTCCGAGTCGCAGTCGGACGACCGCGCGCTCGAGCTCGCGAAGGCCGCCGCGGACCTCGCGTCCGTCATCGGCCCGCCGATGAGCGCACCTCCGCCCCCTCCTCCGGCCCCCCTCACGGCCCCGCCGCAGCCTCCTCCGCCTCCAACGGCGCCGCCCGCTCCCGCCGTGCAGACCGCGCCCTTCCCCTCGCAGGCCGCCCCGTTCGCGCCGGCTGCGACGCCCTTTCCTCAGCAGATGCAGCCCTTCGCCCCCGCGATCACGCCGCTGCCGTTTCCCGCCGGCACGGCTCCGCCCGTCCCTCCGGCCCCGCCCCTGCCTGCGCCCTCGCCTCCGCCCGCGTCCGTGAGCTCGGCCCCGCCGACGCCTCCCGTGCCCGTGCCGTCCTTCACGCATGCACCGGCCCCCCCCAACGCGATGCGCCCTCTCCCGCCGGCGTCTCCCGGCGCACCGCCGAGGGCGCCGACGCCTCCGCCGAAGCCCGGCGGAGTGCCCCCGCGTGTGCCCGCCGGGCGACCCGTCTCACCGTTCGCGGGAGCAGCGCGCGGCTCGGAGGCGCGTCGTTCGGGGCGCCGATCGAGGCCCGAGATCACGATCGGGCGTCCCCCGGACGAGGTGACGCAGTCGATGGCGACCGCGGACATCCCGAGGCCGCACCCGCCCGACACCACCCCGGCCCTGCGCAACCTCGCCGGCGCCGACGAGACGACGCCCGCGGCCGTGCAGGCCGTCGCGCCGCACGACGCACCGCCGTATCCCGATCGCGAGACGCGCCCCGCGGATCTCACGCCGATCGCCGCGCCCACGGAGGAGATGGACGCGTGGCCGACGCAGTCGCTCTCGGGCGAGGAGATGGACCCGCCGGACGAGAAGACGCGCATCGGCGTGCCCGCCTACGAGGTGAGCGCGCGGCTCGCGACCGAGGCGTCGCTGCAGTCGAACGAGCCGGCCCTGCGTCCGTCGCAGGCGGTGCGCGTCGTGGTCTGGCGCGCGCTCGACGGCGTGCACGTGGCGCCGCAAGGGACGCGCGTCTCGGCGATCTCGGTCGACGCGGTGCTCGTGGCGCTCGACCCGACCGCCGATCTGGCCTCCTGGCTCTCGGGCAAGTAGGCGCTCGCCGCGTGGCCGGGCAACCGCTCCTGCGCCTGTCGCAGCTCGCGCGCTTCTGGGAGGTCAACCCGCGCACGATCATGACGTGGATCCGCGCCGGCCGCCTCGCAGCCATCCGCTCGCCCGGCAACCACTTCCGCGTCCGCGTCGCCGACGTCCGCGCCTTCTGCGAGCGCGAGGGCCGCCCGGTCCCGCCCTTCGTCGCGCCCCCCACGCGCCGCGTCGTCACCGCCGGCGTCGCCGCGCGCGCGCTCCGCCTCACGGGGCTCGTCGTCGACGCGTGCGCCGGACCCTACGACGCCCTCCTCGCCGCGGCCCGCGACGGCGCGTCGCTCCTCGTCTTGCCCGCGACCGCGGCGCACTTCGACACCACGGCTGCCCTCGCGGCGCTCCGCCGGCACCGGCCGACCGCGTCCCTGCCCGTCCTCGTCGTCGGCGCGCCCACCGTCGCCCGCGCCGCGGCCCTCGAACGCGCCGGCGCGACGCACGTCCTTCCGCGTGCTTGCAGGCCCGATGCCGTCGTGCGCGCCGTGCGCGAGCTACTTCCCCTGGAGTGACGCGCGCACCTGGTCGAGCACCACGTCGGCGAGCGCGGCCTTGCTCATCGTGGGCAGCGCCTTCGCGCCCTCGGCCGTCACCAGCGTCGCGCTGTTGTCCTCGCGCCCGAACGAGTCGCTCGCCTCGTTGGCCACGACCACGTCCACCCGCTTCTCGGCGAGCTTGCGCCGCGCGTACGCCACGAGCGCCTCGCCCCGCTCCGTCTCCACCGCGAAGCCCACGAGCACCGGCCGCCTGCCTGCCCGCGCCGCCCCGACCTCGGCCAGCAGGTCCGGGTTCTTCACGAGCTCCAGCGTGATGCGGTCGTCGCTCTTCTTGATCTTGCTCGCGCTCGTCTCGGCAGGTCGATGGTCCGCCACCGCCGCCGCCATCACGAGCGCATCCGCCCGCGCGAGGTCGAGGCCCATCGCCGACCACAGCGCGTGGCGCATCGTCACCGCACCCCGAACGTCCACGCGCCGCACGCCGGGGGGCGTCGCCAGGTGCACCGGACCCGCGACCAGCGTCACCTCCGCGCCGCGCGCCGCGGCCCGCTCGGCGACCGCGAAGCCCATCTTGCCGCTCGACCGGTTGCCGAGGAAGCGCACCGGGTCGACGTCCTCGATCGTGGGCCCGGCCGTCACGACGATGCGCAGCCCCACGAGGTCGCGCCTCGAGAGCGCGCTCACGATGGTCGCGACGATGGCCTCCGGGTCGGCCATGCGCCCGAGCCCCGACTCGCCCGACGCGACCTCGCCGTTCACCGGCCCGACCAGCGTCACGCGCTTCTGCGCCGCGAGCTCCGCCACGTTTCGCTGCGTCGCCGGGTGATCCCACATCCGCGGGTGCATCGCCGGCGCCGCGAGCACCGGCCCGCGCGCGTAGAGCGCCAGCGCCGTCACGAGATCGTCGGCCCGCCCGTGCGCGAGCCGCGCGAGCACGTCCGCCGTCGCCGGCACGATCGCGACCAGATCCGCCCGCTCCGCGAGGCGCACGTGCATCTCGCCCGCGAAGGACGCGTCCCACATGTCCGTCGCCACCGCTTCGCCCGTGATGCCCGCCAGGGTCACCGGGCCGAGGAACCGCGCCGCCGACGCCGTCATCACCGGCAGGACCTTCGCCCCCGCCTTGCCGAGCAGGCGCGCCACCTCGACGGCCTTGTACGCCGCGATGCTCCCCGTCACGCAGAGAGCGACGGACTTGCCGCTCATCGGCCCGTGCGGCAGCGTCCCTTCGCGCTCCGAGTCCACCGGACTACGTGTAGCACGCGGCCCGCAGCGCCCGTGCGCTGGGCCCGGCCGGCGCGCCCCCTCAGGGCAGCGGGATCGACACCGGCGCGCGCGGACCGCCGGGCGGATCGTCGTTGTAGATGTTGATGGCGTCCCAGAGATGCGGCTGCGCGGCGAGCGTGAAGCCGAGGCCGACCATGCTGGCGATGACGCCGCCGAGGAGGAGGCCCGCGGAGGGCGGCAAGGCGTTCGGGTTCTGGTTCGGCGCGTACTCCCCACCGAAGACCACCGCGCCCGCGATGACGGCAGCGAGCCCCGCGAACGAGAGCGCGCTGCCGACGGTCTGGTCGGTCTGGTAGGTGGATGCCTCGGCCTCGGCGCGCGGGTTGCCGGCGACCGCCTCGTCGACGTCGCCGCCGAAGATCCCGAGGTGGTAGGTCTTGCCGTCCCGGGCGAGGGCCAGCGAGGGGTCCATGACGATCGCGATGCGCCCGCGGTCGCGCGGGACGTAGTGGGTGGAGCACGCGGACGTCGAGAGGGCGAGCGCGGCGCACGCAAGGAGGCACGTGGAAGAAAGCTTCATGGGCGCATCGTAGCGCGCCTCGCCGGCAGGGCGGCCCGCGTGGCAGTCCCGGGAGCGTCGCTCGCCGCGTCAGGGGAGCCGCTCGGACTCGCACTTCGACGCAGCGCCAAACGCGGCTACGATGACCCGCCGATGCGTCGCGCGATCGCGTGCACCGTGGCCCTCGTCCTCGTCCTGGGCGGGTGCTCCTCGGCGAGTCCGGGCGGCGGCGGCGAGACCGGAGACGCGAGCGCCGACGCGCCCGGCGCGATCGGTCCCGACGGCGGCGCGGGCGGCGGACACGACGGCGGCTCCCTCGCCGACGGCCGGGCGGGCGACGCGACCACGCCCCCGGGCGACGCCACGACGCCTCCCGGCCAAGACGCCTCCCCGGACGGACCCCTCGCGGGCGACGGCGGCGCGGACGACGGCGGCGACGGATCGAGCGACGGGTGCTTCCCCTTCGGCGCCCCGGGCACGTGCATGACGACCACCGACTGCGCCGCGCTCGGCGACCACTCCTCCTATCCGGGGTACTGCCCGGGCGCGGCCGACATCCAGTGCTGCATCGTCACGCCGAGCGTCGCCGACAACCCGCCGACGCCCGCCGGATGGGTGCTCATGCAGCAGGCCGACGTCACCTCCGCGATGACGTCCTGGGCCGTCATGATCCTCGACGACCCCACGACCTACCCGATGTTCTCCACCACGACGCAGACCTTCGGCGCGCTCCTCGTCCTCGCACGCGTCGAGTGGCACCCGCCCGACGTGAACAACGAGGCCGTGCACCGCGGGGTCACGCTCTACCAGCAGGCCGACTGAGTCGACGCACGGGCCGACGACGGCGCGCTGCGCGCTGGCGCGGGGCTTGCGCGCTCCCGACCGGAGCGGCTGGCGCCGTCTCCACGACGAGGTCGAGGGCTGGCTGGAGAACTGAGCGCGGGCAACCCCGCGGAAGCACCGAGGTTCGCACCCCGGCGAGGGACCCCCTCGGCCGGGCGCGCGCACGTGGCCAGCGGCCGCCGAACGGCCCCGCGATGCCCCCGGAGTGCGCGCGGTCCCCCGCGGATCGATGGCACCGACGGTGTCATCCATCGTGCCGGGTGCGCGAACGATCGCGCGACCGGTGCGATCGATCGCACGGCGTGTGCGAACGATGGCGCGACCGGTGGGATCGATCGCACGGCGTGCGCGAACGATGGCGCGACCGGTGGGATCGATCGCACGGGGTGCGCGAACGATGGCGCGCCCCGCATCCGCGCACGCAGGGCCAGCGTCCGCGCACGCGCGAGCTGCGTCCGGGCGCGGGCGGCCGGCGTGTGCCCTTCGCGGAAATACCGCCTGGCTGTCCGGTTCCGCGCTCACTTTACGGTTCGACGCGCACCCACCGGATCGATCCCGGCAGCCCGATCCGCGGGCCGTGCGAGGGGCTGCATCGGACCAAAACGATGTGGTTCCGGCAGGTTGTGGTTTCAAGCGGCCGCGGTACGGCAGTTGCGATGTGCCCTCCCCATGAAACTCGCAACCGTGATCGTGCTGGGGACACTGGGTGGCATCGTCGTCGGCTGCGCCGGGACCGCGCAGGAGAACCCGTGGGAGACGGAGGGCGACGGCGGGGCCGGGGGGGCCTGCATGCAGGTCGGCTCGACCTGCGGGACCTGGTCGGACTGCTGCAGCCTCGCCTGCGCGGGCGTCTGTCTGCCCCCGGACGACGGCTCGGAGACGAGCTCCGGGGCAAGCTCCTCGAGCGGCAGCGCGCCGAGCAGCTCGCCGACCCCGAGCTGCTACGCGGACGGCAAGACGTGCTCGTCGAACGGCGAGTGCTGCAACAGCGACTGCGAGAGCGGCGTGTGCGGCGGCACCGGCGCCGTGTGCAAGGGCGACGGCGCCTCCTGCCAGAAGTTCGGAGAGTGCTGCTCGCTCGAGTGCGAGAAGGGCGAGTGCGTCACGAGCACCACGTCGTCGTCCTCCTCGTCGTCGGGGTCGTCTTCGGGGACGCCCTCGGTGCCGTCGGGCAGCTCGTCGGGCAGCAGCAAGTCGAGCAGCGGCGGCCAGGACGCCGGCGCCTCGAACGGCGACGACTCCGGCAGCGGCTCGCAGGACGACGCGGGCAACGGCTCCCAGGACGACGCCGGCGACGGAACGCAGGACGACGACGCCGGCGACGGCACGCAGGACCAGCAGCAAGACCAGCAGCAGGACCAGGGCTACCAGGAGAGCCAGCAGGACCAGGGCCAGGACAGCTTCCAGGACTCCGGCGAGGACGAAGGCTACATGCGCACGCACCACGGCCACCACCGCCACCACCGCCATCACCACCACAAGAAGACGGCGCTCAGCCGCCTGATGCAGTGGCTCAAGAAGTGGTAGGGCGCTTCAACCGCCGGTGAGTCGCGCGTCGAGGCGCGCGACCCACCCGTCGGGCAGATAGCACCCGACGAGGAGCGAGATCATGAGGAGCGCGAACCAGATGACGGGGCCGAACATCAGGCCGATCATGACGTGCATGCCCACGCCGTAGAGCATCCCGAGGGTGCGCGTGCGGCGCCAGCCGAGCCAGAGCGGCGAGAGGGCCTCGAAGGCGAGCACGGTCACCTGCATCGGGGTCCACGCCCAGACGGGCATGTGGGTCGCGAGGAAGAACGAGATAGGCGTCTGGTAGCTGTCGTGGAGGTGGCTGTAGAGAACGCGCGGGACGACCATCCAGTCGCCCCCCATCTTCGCGAGGCCCGAGGCGCAGTAGAAGACGGGCAGGAACACCTGGAGAAAGCGGATGCTCCCGAGGGGGCGCGCGTAGGGGCCGGGCGGCTCGCCGCGCCGGACGCGCAGCCAGGCGTCGAAGCCGATGCGCGACGCGGCCGGGCCGAGCGCGACGGCGAGCATGATGACCGGGGAGATCTTGCTGACGGTGAAGGCGGCGAGGCGGTCGGAGAGGCTCACGAAGGCGAGCGTCATCGCGAAGACGAAGGCGCTGAAGCGCGCGCGCACACCCATCGAGGTACAGATGCCCGCGACGACCATGAGCGTGACGACGGCCCATGCGGCGGGCGTCGGGATGGCGGGGATGAAGAGCGGCTGGCGAGGATCGCCGCCCATGTCCGGGACGCGGAAGCCGGCCTGCCCGAGCCATTCGCCCGCGTGGACGAGCCGCCCCGACATGAAGCCGAGGACCGCGAGCGGCGCGAAGACGCGCACGAGCTCGAGGCGCAAAGCCGGCTGCGGCGCGTCGATCCACGCCGCGAAGCGGGTGAAGACCCTCGGCGTCACTCGTGCTCCGTGGGCTCGGCGGCGCCGGCGCCGCAGCGCTCGACGATCCGGGCGTGCGGGGTCCGGTAGAGGAGCTCCTTGTCGGCCCTGGGGACGGCGTCGAGCGCGGACCGCGCGAAGGGCTTCTCCGGCGCGCCCGGCGGAGGGATGGGGATGCGCACGCGGATGAAGCGGACGCCTCCGATGGGCTTGTCGCGCGGGATGCCGTCGTCGGCGACGGCCGCGTCGTGGCGCGCGACGAGATAGTCGTCGAGCGCGCGGTGGACGACCGTGTCCTCGCGGTAGAAGTTGAGCGCGCGCTGGAAGCGGTTCTCCTTGCTGTCGGGGTCGAGCGGGAAGTACGGGCGCGTGTCGAGCTCCTGCCAGCGTGCGTCGGCGCAGACCCAGCCCTCCGCGCGGTAGTCGATGGCCCCACCGGCGACCTCGGGGAAGAGCGCGGCCACCTGCATGAAGTAGTCGACCGCGTTCGGCAGGACGCGCGAGGGCGCGGAGCACCCGACCGCGTCGAGCCAGAGCCCGCACAGGTAGAGAACGGCCACGGTGCGCAGTGCCACGCGGGCGATGCGACGCATCTTCTCGGACGTGACCATCCGGCCGCTGGACATCGTACCATCCGTCGCGAGGAGACCGTCGAATGGAGCGCACGGAGCTCGCCCGGGCGGCCGACGCCATCGCGGCGGCAATCACCGGGGTCGAGCAGCGGCACGTGAGCGGCGTGGTGGCCCTGGCCGCGCCCGAGGCGGCGCGAGCTGCAGCCGTGGCGCGCGCGCAGCAGGCGGCGACGCCGTTCGGGGCGCGCGTCGAGCCGCTGGCGGACGGGACCATCGTGGCGGGCCTCTCGGGGCGCGGGAGTGCGCGGGACCAGGCGAGGCAAGCCGCGCGCTGTGCGCTGGCGATCCGCGAGGTGCTCGACGAGCCGGTGGCCCTCGCGACGGGCCGCGCGGCCGCGGGCGGGCCGGGCGCGCTCGGGGAGGTCATCGAGCGAGCCGCGGAGATGCTGCGGAGCCGGCCCCTCAAGGTGGACGCGACGCGCCGCCTCCGTCCGGTGGCCATCGACTCCACGACGGCGGGCCTGCTCGACGCGCGCTTCGAGATCGTCGGCGACGAGGCGCACCTCGGCCTCCGTCGCGAGCGCGCGACGGCCGATGCCGAGGCCCCCCGGACGCTGCTCGGACGCGTCACGCCCTTCGTCGGACGCGACCGCGAGATGACCACCCTCGAGGCGGTCGTTCGCGAATGCGTCGAGGAGAAGGTCGCGCACGCCGTGCTCGTCACGGGGCCCTCGGGGGTCGGCAAATCGCGCCTCGGCCGCGAGCTCGTGCAGCGCGTGCGCGAGCGCGACGACGGCGCCGAGGTGTGGGTGACACGAGGCGACCCGATGAGCGCCGGCTCGGCCCTCGGGATGCTCGCGCAGATCGTGCGCGCCGCCGCGGGCGTCGTCGAGACCGAGACGCTCCGCACGCGCCAGGCGAAGCTTGGCGCGCGCCTGGCCAGGCACCTCGCGGGCACGGACCTCGCGCGGTGCAGCGAGTTCCTCGGCGAGATGACCGGCATCCGCTTCCCCGAGGCCAAGAGCCCCGAGCTCTACGCCGCGCGCCGCGATCCGGTGCTCATGGGCGACCAGATGCGCCGGGCGTGGGAGATGTTTCTCGCAGCCGAGTGCGCGACGCAGCCGGTGCTCCTCGTGCTCGAGGACCTGCACTGGGGCGACGCGTCGACGGTGAGCTTCCTCGACAGTGCGCTCCGCAACCTCCGCGGGCGCGCGCTCGTCCTCGTCGCCCTCGCGCAGCCCGAGGTGCACAGCCTCTTCCCGAACCTGTGGGCGGGGCACCCGATGACCGAGCTTCGCCTGGGCGAGCTCTCGCGCGGGGCGAGCGAGAAGCTCGTGCGGCAGGTGCTCGGGGCCAAGGCGACCGACCCGGTGGTGGCGGCGCTCGTGGAGCGCGCCGCGGGCAACGCGTTCTACCTCGAGGAGCTCGTGCGCTCGGTGGCCGAGGGGCACGAGGACCTGCCGCCGACGGTGCTCGCGATGGTGGAGGCCCGCCTCGCCGCGCTCGCACCCGAGGCGAGGCAGGTCCTGCGCGCCGCGAGCGTGTACGGCGCCACGTTCTGGAAGGCCGGCGTCGCCGCTCTCCTCGACGCGTCGCTCGGGGAACGGCACGTGGGCACGCAGCTCGAGGAGCTCGTCCGCCGCGAGCTCGTCGCGGCGCGGGAGCCCGGTCGCTTCCCCGACGAGTACGTGTTCCGGCACGGGACCGTGCGCGAGGCGGCCTACCAGATGCTCCCTGCGGCCGACCGCGCCCGTGGCCACGTGCTCGCCGGGGCGTGGCTCGAACGTGCGGGCGAGGCGGACGCCGTCGCCGTCGCGCAGCAGTTCGAGCGGGGCGGAGAGAAGGCGCGCGCCGTCGCGTGGTACGAGCGCGCGGCGGTGCAGGCGCTCGGCGGCAACGACTTCGCCGCGGCCGTCGCGCGCGCCGGCGAGGCCGCGGCGTGCGGGGCGGAGGGCGAGAAGCTCGGGGCGCTGAAGGTCCTCGCCGCGGAGGGGCACCGCTGGCTCGGGCAGCTCGACGACGCCGCGCGCCGCTTCGAAGAAGGCGTGGCGCTTCTCCCGCGCGGGTCGGCCGCCTGGTACGAGGCCGTGAGCCAGCTCGTCGCGGTCCACGTGCGCCTCGGACGGAGCGGGGGGCTCGACGCGCTCGTCGCGGATCTCGCGGACGACGGCGTGGGCGAAGGCGCCCGGTCGGCCCGCGTGGTCGCGCGCGCGCGTGCCGCGGTGTCGCTCGTCTTCGCGGGGAGCGACGCGCTCGCCGACCGCCTCTTCGCGGGCATCGACGAGGCCGCGGTGGACCCGCAGGACCGGAGCGCGCAGGGGCGCGTCCACCAGGCGCGCGCGACGCGGGCCCTCGTCACGGGCGACCTCTCGACGTACCTCGATCACACGAGCGCCTCCTCCGCGTGCTTCGAGCAGGCGGGCGACGCGCGGACCGCGTGCGTCCAGCGAAGCAATGCCGGCTACGCGCTCGGGATGCTCGGCGCCTACGCCGAGGCCGAGACGGCCCTTCGCGAGGCCCTCGTCACGGCCGAGCGGATGAACCTCGCGTCGGCCGCGGCGACGGCGCGGCAGAACCTCGGCCTCGTGCTCGCGCACCGGGGCGCCCTCCAGGAGGCCCGCGCCGTCGAGGAGCGGGCCATCGAGGCGACGAAGGCATCGGGCGAGGCGATCCTCGCCGCATGTTCGTACGCCTACATGGCGGAGATCCTCACGATGGCGCGCAACCACCCCGCGGCCGAGCGAGCGTCGCGCGCGGCGCTCGTGGCGGCCGGGGATCGCGAGCACGAGGTGCGCGCGCTCGCGTCGGCGGCGCTCGCGCGGGCGCTCCTCGCGCAGGGCAAGGTGCCCGAGGCGGTCGAGGCGGCGGACGTGGCCCTGAAGAGGCTCGCGCCGAACGCGAGCTTCGGCGGCGAGGCCACCGTGCGCCTCGTCCACGCCGAGGCGCTCCACGCGGCGAAGGACGAGGGCGCGGCGCGCGACGCCATCCGCGTGGCGCGCGACCGGCTGCTCGCGAACGCGGAGAAGATCGCCGATCCGGAGCGGCGAAGGAGCTTCCTCGAGCGCGTCGCGGTCAACGCCCGCACCGTGCAGCTCGCGGGCGAATGGGGCGCGTGACCGAGCGCGCGGGGCGCGTGAGGCGGATCACTACTCGCAGGCGAGGACCTGGTAGGGCTCCGGGGGCTCGCCCCAGGTGAAGGGCTGCGGGCGGCAGTGCCATCCGGAGATGCACGTCAGGTCCGAGACGCAGACGTTGGTGCACTTGCTGTTGCCGTTGCACCACTGGCCGAGGCACTCGCTGTTCGAACCGCACGCGGTCCCCTCGGGGGCGGACGCGCTCGACGGGAAGCACCCGAAGTAGATGTCGGTGCCCTCCTGGTCGAGCAGGCACGCGTAACCGCCCGGGCAGTCGGACGGAGCGCTGCACGGCTGGGTGCAGTTGCCCTCCGGCGGGTAGTAACATAGGCCCCCCGCGCACTCGTTGTCCGAGTTGCACGTCGCGCCGAAGGGGCTCGAGCCGCCCGGCTTACCGCAGAACGCGGAGAAGTGGCGGTCCGTGCTGCTGGCGCCGGGGAACGTCCCGAGCGAGCACTGGGCGCCGGACGCGCACTGCGAGACGCCCACGCTGTAGCCCGGGAACGAGCAGCAGGTGTCGCCGCACAGGTTGCCGTTCGTACAGAGGCCCGATCGGCAGTCGGTGCTGGCGTTGCAGGCGGCGCCGCCGAGCTTCGGCCCGGGCGCGGCGCGCTGGAGCCAGCCGGGATTGACGCAGTAGTTGCCCCCGCGGCCGCTCCCGAAGCAAACGCTCGCGGGCGAATCGGTGCAGTCGACGGAGGTGCAGCAGGGCTGGGTGCAGAAGCCGCCATTGCCGGCGCTCGCGACCTCCGTGCCGACGATGTCGGACGTGCCGCAGATGCCGCTGGCGCAGTCGGAGTTGCTCGTGCACGGGCAGAGAATGGTGTTGCACGGCCCCGCGTCGCCCGTCGTGGCGTCGGAGCTGGACCCGCCGCCGCTGCTCGAGCCCCCCGAGCTTCCACCCTCGTCGTCGCCGCCGCTGCTGCCGGTGCTGCCGCTGCTGGCGCCCGAGCTCGACGTGATGCTGGCGTCGCCGCCGTCCGCACGATCGAGCTCGGGGACGTCGTAGCAGGCGCCGAGCGCGACCAGGAGCACGGGGGCGACGACGGCGGCCCAGCGCACCATGAGCCAATCGTAGCGCGGACCGGGCACGCGTGACGTTTCGTCGCGTCAGAACCCGACGCGGAGCGTGACGCCGCGCGCGTCGAGGGCGAGGGAGGCGCTCGAACCGCCCGTGCTCGCGGACGTATCGCCCGGGGTAGCGAAGTAGAGGACGAGGCCGGTCGCAGCGAGGCCGCCCGCCAGCCCCCACGCGACCCACGACGTCGTCCGCAAGGCGAGCGCCTGGTTGCGGAGCGACGGGTTCTTGTCGCCGTCCTTCACGAACTCGTTGCGGGCGGTGATGCCGATGCCGAACGTGACGAGCGCGATGCCCGCGGCAGCCCCCGCGCCGCCGAAGAGGGCCCACGTCGCGGTGCGATCGGGCCCGGACGGCGGCGACGGCCTCTCGCCCCGCTCTGCGTGCGACGGCCGGGGCGACTCGCGCTCCGTGTCGCTCGACGTGTCGATCGGTGTCTCGGTGGGCGGCGGCGCCTCGCTCGACGTGTCGCCGAGCTTCATCGTCACCGTCACGCTCGGCCGCGCCGTGATGGTTCGCGTCTCGGCGCGTCCGTCCCCGTACGCCACGCGCAGCTCGTGCCGGCCCGCCTCGACGTGGAGATCCGCCGACGACCCGGGCAGCGCGACGTCGTCGAGCGTGAGCTTCGTCCCCGGCGGCGCCGACAGCGACACCCGCCCCACCTCGCGCTCGATCGCCCGCAGGCGCCCCGTCGAGTCCGCGCGCTCCGCCGCGCCGAGGTCGGTCGCCTCGAGCGCCTGGGTGTAGTCGTCCGCTGCCTTGCAGCGCTCCCCCGCCCCTTCGCGCGAGAGCCCCGCGTTGTACGCGGCCGCCGCCTTCGGCGCGATGCGGTACGCCTCCTCGAACGCGTCGGCCGCCGTCTTGTAGTCGCGCTTCGCGTACGCCTCGGACCCGATGTGGAAGCTCTTGGCGGCCTCGGTCTTCGTGTCGTCGGCGCGTACCGGCCACGCCGCGAGCGACGACGACGCCGCCGTGAAGGCCAGGACGGCCAGGCGGGTTCGCAGGGGCGCCCCTCGCATCCGCCGCGGCTCAGTACGGGCTCGGCGCCAGCGGCGCGGCCGCCGGAGCGTTCGTCACGCGAACGGGCACCGTGCGGACGGGGGCCTGCGCGGGCACGGGGCCGTGGAAGTCGAGGGTCACGTCGCTGATACCGGCGGGGACGACGACGCTCGAGCGCCGGCCGTCGAGCGCGGTGGCGTCGATGGCGAGCGACGACGTGTCGTCGCCGGTCGTGAAGCGGACGTTGACGGTGCTGGCGGGGGCGCCGATGGCGATGGGACGGTCGTTGACGCGCACGAACGCGATCTCGGCGTTGCCGTGGAGGCGAAGGCGCATCGAGCGCGGGGCGGCGATGGGCGAGGGGGCGGCGGCGCTGCCCGTGGGCGCCAGCGGGACGGACGACGGGCCGGGCGCGAGCGCCGCGGCGGCTCCGGGCGGCGAGGCGGACCGCGACGGGTCGGAGTGGGAGCCCGTGAAGTGCCACGCGGTGAACCCGACGACCGCGAGGAGGGCCGCCACGCCGACCGCGACGAGCGAGCGGGGCGACGCGCGCAGCGAGCGACCCGTCTTGGCGCGCGCCACGACCGACACCCCGTCGGTGAAGGCCTTGGTCTCGTGCTCGGACGCGATCGTCGGCAGCGCCTCGGTGGGCATCGGCGGGCGATCGAGGTACGCCGTCTGCACCGCCGACGGCCCGGCCGGCTGCACGAAGGCCACGCTCTGCGAGCCCGACGGCGACGACCGCTCGACGCGCGTCACCTGCACCGACTCGCGCTCGAGCTTCGCCATCGCCGCCTGCATGCGGCGGCCCGACACGCGCGGCAGGATGACCGACTCCATCCAGCCGGCGACCTCGTCGATCTCGGCGATGCCCGCGGTGTCCCGGCAGGCCGCCCACAGCTCCTTCGCGAACGCCTGCGCCGTCGGCGTGCGCGCGTTCGCGTCCATCGTCAGCGCGTGCGCGACGGCCGCCTCGATGGGCTCGGGCAGGTCGGGCACGACGGTGCGCAGGAGCGGCGGCCGCTCGGTCGCCACGCGAAGCAAGGTCGAGACGTCGTCCTCGTTGCGGTAGAGGCGGCGCTCGGCGAAGAGCTCCCACGCGACGATGCCGGCCGCCCAGACGTCGCAGCGGCGGTCGAGCACGACGCCGTGCGCCTGCTCCGGGGCCATGTAGGGGATCTTGCCCTTCACGATGCCCGTGCGCGTGTGCCCCAGGCGCGTCGCCGCCTTGGCGATGCCGAAGTCGGCCAGGCGCGCGACGCCGTCGATGCCCACGAGGATGTTCTGCGGCGTGAAGTCGCGGTGGACGAGGCCGATGAGCTGCCCGCCTTCGTCGCGGAGCTCGTGCGCGGCGTGGAGGCCCGCCAGCGAGTCGAGCAGGACGCGCACGCCGAGGGCCTGCGGGATGCGGGGCTTCGCGCGGAAGATGCCCGCGAGCGTGTCGCCCTCGACGTACTCCATGGCGAGGTAGACGCCCTGCGGGTCGTCGCCCACGTCGATGATGGCGACGACGTTGCGGTGACGGATGCGGGAGGCGAGCTTGGCCTCCTCGACGAGGTCGTTGGTGAACTCCGTGCTCGTGCGCAGGTGCGCGTGGGTGAGCTTGAGCGCGACCTCGGTGGAGAAGCCGCCCGCCCCGACCGCGCGCGCCAGGTACACGGTGGCCATGCCGCCGCTCGCGATGGGCAGCAGGATTTCGTAGCGGCCGACGAGGTCGGGAACGCTCGCAGGGGTACGTGCGGACGCGGGATGCACGAGCAGCCGACCCTCAATTTACCACGCCCCAGGCGACTCATCCCATCGGACGGCCCCGGGCCGTGCGCGGGCGACTCCTGGAGCAGCCGCGAGCGGTGATCGCCGAGGTCACGGTGACCTGCCAGGTCACCCCCCCGCTCCCGACGATCGAGCCATTTTCTCGATGGTTCGTCGCGACGGGCCGGTGGCAGCCTCCTTGCTCTAGGGGGGAGCATGCACCACGAGACGCCCTACTGGGTCCCGGCCTGAGCCGACCCCCTCGCGTGTTACCCTGACGCCATGCGGTCCAACCCTCCGGGGGACCCCAACGAGCTGAAGACGCTCGACCGACCGCGCTTCCAGACGACCGACGCCTCGACGGACTTCGTGCTGACCGTCGTCGAGGGCCCCGACCAGGGGACGACCTTCACGCTCGCGGGCTCGCACCCGTCGCGCGTGCTCGTCGGCTCGAGCCCCGCGTGCGAGCTTCGCCTGCGCGACCGCGAGGTGTCACGGAGACACGTCGCGCTCGAGCCGGCCGGCCGCCGCGTGCGCGTGACCGACGTCGGGTCGACCAACGGCACGTTCGTCGACGGCGTCGCGGTCGTCGACGCGTTCCTCCGCGGCGGCGAGATCGTCCGCCTGGGCTCGACGGCCATCCGCATCGGCGACGCGCCCATCGCGGCGCGCACCAGCGTCCCCGTACGCACCGGCTTCGGCAGCGTCGTCGGCGCGAGCACCGAGATGCGGCGCCTCTATCCGCTGTGCGAGCGGCTCGCGGCCGCGAGCGTCACGGTCGTCATCGAGGGCGAGACGGGCACGGGCAAGGAGGTGCTGGCCGAGTCGCTCCACGATCAGGGGCCGCGCGCCACGGGGCCCTTCGTCGTCTTCGACTGCACCGCGGTCCCGGCGAACCTCGTCGAGTCGGAGCTCTTCGGGCACGAGCGCGGCGCCTTCACGGGCGCGGTGGCGATGCGCAAGGGCGTCTTCGAGCAGGCCCACGGCGGGACGCTGCTCATCGACGAGATCGGCGACCTCGAGCTGGCGCTCCAGCCGAAGCTCCTGCGGGCGATCGAGCGGAGCGAGGTACGCCGCGTCGGCGGCGACCGGCCCATCAAGGTGGACGTGCGCGTCCTGGCCGCGACGCGGCGCGATCTCGACCGCGAGGTGCAGGCCGGGCGCTTCCGCGACGATCTCTTCCACCGCCTCGCGGTCGCCCGCATCGAGCTCCCGCCCCTGCGACGACGGACCGGCGACGTGCAGGTGCTCGCGCGCCACTTCTGGAAGTCGCTCGGCGGCGACGAGGCCGCCCTCACCGGCGATCTCCTCATGCGCTGGCAGGACTATCCCTGGCCCGGCAACATCCGCGAGCTCCGCAACACCGTCGCGCGCCGCCTCGCGCTCGGCGACCTGATGGAGGGCGCCCCGCGCGCCACGGCCGCGAGCGAGCCCTCCGACGACGACACGCAGCCGGGCGCAGACGACTACCTCGAGGAGGTGCTCGCGATGAACCTCTCGCTCATCGAGGCCCGGCAGCGCCTGGTCGACGAGTTCGAGCGGCGCTACGTCGAGCGCGCCCTCGCGCAGCACGACGGCAGCGTGAGCAAGGCAGCGAGCGCCGCGGGCATCGCGAAGCGGTACTTCCAGCGGCTCAAGTCGCGCGGCCGCAAGTAGCGCGTCGGGCGGCGGCAGGCAGCGCGTCGGGCGGCGGCAGGTAGCGCATCGGGCGGCCGCACGCGCACGCCCGGCGGCTGCACCGCGGCCGTACGCCGGTTGCGCCGGGGCGAGTGCCCGCGCGTGGATCGCCCGAGGCCCCGCGGGTCGTCGGGCGCACGCGCAGACCCCCACCGTGCGACGGGACGATTGCACCGTCGTCGTACGGCGCGAAGGAACGCCGCGAAAGGCGCTCCCCTCCCCTGTCCGCGCGATCGGGGTCGCGTCGAAGCGCGTGCGCGGAACGCGACTTGCGAGAGCACCATTCATGAACCTCGCGCGCTGCACCGCCGTCTCGATCGTCCTCGCCGCCGTCGCCACCGCGTGCGCCGTCCCGACCGGCGGCACCGGCTTCCACAACGGGAGCGGCTCCAGCAGCGGCGGCGCCGCGAGCTCCGGCGGCAGCGAGCCCACGGGCGACACCAACGGCAGCACGACGGGCACCTTCGGCAGCAGCAGCGGCGGCTCGAGCTCCGGCGGCGGCGCCCCCGGTACGACGGGCCCCGTCGACGTCTCGGCCCCGTGCGACTCGGGCCTCGCCATCGACGACACGAACGGCGCGTCGTTCGCGAAGGCCATCGGCATCTGTACGACCGCGGCGAGCGCCGGCTACGGCCTCGTCACCGCCACCTACTCGCGCGCCTTCGGCTCGACCTCGCCGCCCGCGGCGGGCCAGTCGGGCCTCGTCCCCCAGTTCGGCAACGCCATCCAGCCGCGCGAGGGCGCGCGCATCGGCGTCCTCAGCACCGGGTACGCCGGCAACTACGACGCGCCCGACGGCCTCGACGACGGCGAGAACTCCGAGTTCGTGGCGAGCGGCGGCGGCCCGCGCGACGGCGATCAGTACCCGACCGGCCAGGCGCCGCCCGGCTTCCCGCAGGCCGCGCAGGGCTGCCCGCAGGACAACCGCGTCAACGACATGATCGACATCAAGCTGGTCCTCAAGGCCCCAGAGGACGCCACCGGTTTCCAGTTCGACTTCGACTTCTACTCGAGCGAGTGGCCCAACTACGTCTGCTCGAACTTCAACGACGCGTTCGTCGCGTACCTCGCGAGCTCCGCGGGCTCCGACAACATCTCGTTCGACTCGAACCACAACCCCGTCGCGGTCAACATCGACTTCTTCAACCGCTGCACCTCCGGCGCGCCCCTCGGCTGCCTGCGCTCGAACGGCCCGCAGCCCGATCCGCCCCTCTCGATGTCGAGCTGCAGCGCCGGGATCTCCGAGCTCACCGGCACGGGGTTCGGCTTCAGCGACCAGACGCAGTGCGAGGACGGCAACGTGAACGCGACGCTCGGCGGCGCGACGGGCTGGCTGCAGACGCAGGCCTCCGTCCAGCCGGGCGAGCAGTTCACGCTCGACCTCATGATCTGGGACGCAGGCGACGGGCTCCTCGACTCGAGCGTCCTGCTCGACCACTTCCAGTGGATCGGCGGCAGCACGGTCACCACCGGCACGACGCGCGTCCAGTGAGGCGCGCAGGGGGCCGTGTCCCGGGTGGGCGGCGGGCGGCCCTCGCCTTTCGCCTCGCGAGGGAGCGAATTTCGCTCGCGAGGGAGCGCGACGTCAGTTCGCCACGCCGCCCTCCGGCGGCGGAGGCTGCGGCGTGAACCCGACGGGCGTGATGCACGACGAGAGGTCGAAGAGGATGAACTCGATCGCGTCCTCGTCGGGCGTCAGCGCGGCGGTCGCGTCGCAGCCCGTGGGCACCACCGTCGAGCCGCCCTGGTAGTCGGCGGCCGAACCCGAGACGTGCATGTCGCTGTAGACGACGCGCCCGCAGTACTCGGGCGTGCCGGCGTCGTCGAGGCCCGCGTCGAACGGCATGTCCCACGAGAAGTACTGGCTGCTCGGGGGGGTGACCGACGGATCGGTCTGCACCCACGGCGTCGCGAGGTTGGTCGCCGCGACCGTGGCCGTGGCGCGCGCGTTGGCCACGGGGACGACGATCTCGCCCGACGCGTTGAGCGCGCCCACGTTGCCGAGCCACGCCTTGAGCGCGGCGCCCTCGGGGAACGGGGTCCCGCTCGGGAGCGTCGTCTCGATGACGCCGGTGATGTCCTTCGTGTAGGGCTCGTCGTTGCCCGTGAGCCCCAGGTTCTCCCAGTTCGCCACGTTCGCGAACTCCGGGAACGCCGCCGGGGCCTTGCCCGAGTAGTTCGTGAAGAAGGCGTAGTGGTAGTGCTCCGCGAAGACGCGGCCGCCGGCGCTGATGTAGGGCGCGAGGTACGTCGCCGTCGTCGCCGTGGCGCCCGCCGTCGGATCGCCCTCGCAGGAGAGCATCATGATGTCGTAGCGCATCAGGTCGGCCTGGCTGTCCCAGAGCGACGTGGGAGCGGCCTGCGATCCGCTGGCAGAGTTGCCGCCGGCGCCGTGGAAGATGTGGATGCCGGGCCCGGTCGGGTCGCCTGTGAAGGCCGCCTCGTCGACGCCGACGCGCGTCAGCAGGCACTCGAGCGTGTCGGCGCCGCCCGTGGAGATGGCGATGTTGGGCATGCTCGCGTACTGGCCGTCGGTGAGGTTCTTCGGCAGCGTGATCTTTCCCGCGTCGGTGTTCGCGCACTGCGCGACCGACGGGACGGTGATCTCCTTGCGCCACTTGCCGATCTGGACGACGAGCGGGATGTTCGCCCCGTCGGGGACGTTGGTGAGCGTGAACTTCCCCGCGGTGTCGGTGATGGCGTAGGCGATGGGCTCCCCCGAGAAGAGCGCGCCGCACGAGCACGAGTTCGCGTTGATGCCGATGGGGATGGCGTCGAGCGTCCCGCCCTGCGCGTTCGGGACGTAGACGACCACGTTGTAGAGCGGGTTTCTGCCCGCCGGGTCGTAGACGGTGCCCGTGATGGTGGTGTTGGGCCCCGAGTCGACCGTGCCGCCGTCGGCCGGAGGGGCCGCGCCGTCGCCCCCGCCGCAGCTGTGGATCTGGCACTGGAGGTTCTTGCAGCCGCCGCTCGCGTCGTAGACGGGCGGCGAGGCGTCGCCGAGGTTGCCGTAGGCCGGGCCGTCGTCGCCGCTCGACGTGCTTCCGTCGGCGCCGGTCGTGCCGCCGCTGCTCGAGCTCGTGCTGCCGTCGGGGCCCGGCTGCGGGAAGCCACCGTTGGACGACGTGCTGCCGCAGCTCCACGCGGCGAGTAGGAGCGACGAGCCGAGGACCGAGCACGTGATGCGAAGCCAGTTCATGGATCCCTCCTCACGGGACCCCTTCACATGGCCGATCGCCCCCCGCTTCCGCCACGAGAAAAGCAACGCGCGACGCCACCGGGACCGGGCGCCATGCCGGAATCGAACGCTGCCGGTCACTCTCCGCGTGATCTTTCATCGCCGCTGGATGACGCACCCGGGCGACGCACGAGGACCCGTGCCATGCTCGTCCCGCGTGGAGCCGAACCATCTCGACGTGGTCATCGTCGGCGCGGGCCTCTCGGGCGTCGGCGCGGCGTACCACCTCAAGGAGCGCTGCCCCGGCAAGACCTTCGCCCTCCTCGAGGGCCGCGAGCGCCTCGGCGGCACGTGGGACCTCTTTCGCTACCCGGGCATCCGCTCGGACTCGGACATGTACACGCTCGGCTACCGCTTCCGGCCGTGGACGCACCCCAAGGCCATCGCCGACGGTCCGGCCATCCTCTCGTACATCGAGGACACGGCGCGCATGCACGGCATCGACCGCCACATCCGCTACGGCCATCGCGTCGAGCGCGCCCGCTGGTCGACGCGCGACGCCCGCTGGACGGTCGAAGCGAACGTGGGCGGCGAGACGCACACGCTCACGTGCTCCTTCCTCTTCGTGTGCGCCGGCTACTACGACTACGAGGAGGGCTACACGCCCGAGTTCCCCGGGCGCGAGCGCTTCCGGGGGCGCGTCGTCCACCCGCAGAAGTGGACGGCCGACGTCGACTACGCCGGCAAGCGCGTCGTCGTCATCGGGAGCGGCGCGACGGCCGTGACGCTCGTCCCCGAGCTCGCGAAGAAGGCGGCGCACGTGACGATGCTCCAGCGCTCGCCCACGTACGTCGTGTCGCTCCCCGAGCGCGACAAGATCGCCGACTGGATGCGCGCGCGCATCCCCGTCGAGCGCGCGTACGCCCTCACGCGCTGGAAGAACGTCCTCTTCGGCATGGGCTTCTACGCCTACTGCCGCCGCTTCCCCGACCGCGCGAAGAAGTTCCTCGTCGGCCAGGTGAAGCGCGCCGTGGGGCGGGACGTCGACGTCGCGCACTTCACGCCGTCGTACAGGCCGTGGGACCAGCGCCTCTGCCTCGTCCCGGACGGGGACCTCTTCACGTCCCTCCGCGAAGGCCGCGCGTCGGTCGTCACCGACCACGTCGACACGTTCACCGAGACGGGCATCCGCCTTCGTTCGGGCGCCGAGCTCCCGGCGGACCTCGTCGTCACCGCGACGGGCCTGAAGCTCCGCTTCCTCGGCGGCATGGAGCTCGAGGTCGACGGGCGCCGCGTCGACCCGGCCAGGACGATGACCTACAAGGGCATGATGTGCAGCGACGTGCCGAACATGGCGCTCGCCATCGGCTACACGAACGCGTCGTGGACGCTCAAGTGCGACCTCACGAGCGAGTACGTGTGCCGCCTGCTCAACTTCATGGACGCGAAGGGCTACGCCGTCTGCTGCCCGCGCCGGAACGACCCGTCGGTCACCGAGGCGCCGCTCATCGACTTCTCGTCCGGGTACGTCCTGCGCGCCCTCGAGCGCCTGCCCAAGCAGGGCTCCGTCGCGCCGTGGAAGCTCTACCAGAACTACGCGCTCGATCTGGCCACGCTGCGCTACGCCCCCGTGCGCGACCGCGCCATGGAGTTTGCGCGCGCGCAACCGTGAGCGCGGCGCGCCGGGCACCAGGGCCGGATCGGTGGTAAGGCGAGCGGGCATGAAGCTCGTCGGGTTTCTGCTGGCGTCGGCCGTGATCGTCGCGTGCAGCAGCGGCAACAAGGGCGGCCCGGAAGACGCGGGCCACGCGGACACGGCGGCGGGCGACGCCCCCGAGGACAGCCCGCAGGCCGAGGACACCGGCCCGGCGAAGGACGCCTTCGCGTTCGACGGCTTCATCGCCTTCGACGCGGGCAACGAGGACGTCGAGGTCCCCGACTCGGGCTCGCTCGTCGCAGGCGACGCGTGCCAGACCGGCATCGGCGCCGCCGTGGACGCCGCCCCTCCCCGCCCCTGCGCCCCCGGCCTTCTCTGCTGCCCCGGCAACCAGAAGGGCGTCGACGGCGGCCCCCTCTACTTCTGCCTGAGCGCCCCCGGCACCCCGCAGCATTGCCCCAGCGTCCCCTGACGGGGGCGTGATCAAACGGCGCGCCCGGCTCCACTCAGTGGATGGGGATGCGCCACCGATGACCGCCGCCACCGCCGTTCCCCTCGCCGTCGCGCGCTCGCCCGCGGACGCGCGCGTTCGGGCCGTGGTCGACGCGTACCACGAGCCCATCTGGCGGTTCCTCCTGCGCATGGGGGTCGACGAGGCCCACGTCGAGGACGCGGCGCAGAACGTCTTTCTCGTGTTCGCCCAGCGCATCGACGTCCTCGAGCCCGCCGTCGAGCGCTCGTTCCTCTTCGGAACCGCCCTGCGAGTCGCCTCGGACTACCGCCGTCACGGCGACCGGCGCGCCGAGGCCGTCGACGCCGCGTGGCTCGACGAGAGGGCGCACCCCGCGCCCGACGCGGAGCACGAGCTCGCCCGGCGCGAGCTCCGGGCGCTCCTCGACCGCGTCCTCGACGAGCTTCCCTGCGAGCTCCGCGCCGTCTTCGTGCTCGCCGAGCTCGAGGAGACGACGATGGCCGCGATCGCGCGCCTCCTGTCGATCCCGCCCGGCACGGTCGCATCCCGTCTGCGGCGCGCGCGCGAGCTCTTCGCGACGAAGGCTGAGGAGCTCCGCAGAGAGCTCGCGAAGGAGGGCGACGCGCCATGAACCGCGCTCGCTCGACCGGCTCGACGCGCGCGTTCGCCGACGCGCTCGTGCGGTCCGCCGGGTCGGACCGGCCCGCACCCGGCGCGAAGGGCCGTGTTCTCGCGCGCCTCGGGGTCCGTTCGGCGGAAGCGGGCCTTCCCGGCGTGGCGGCAGGCATCCTGGCGGGTGTTCTCGTCGTGCTCCTCGGCGCCGGAGCCGCGGCACGCCCCGCAGAGCCGACGCTCGTCGACCGTGCACGCACCGTGGGCACCCGGAGCAGCATCGAGGCGCCTCCGTTCGGGGTCGGCGACCCCCCGAGCACCGTGGATGACGGCGCCAGTGGCGGCGGATCCTCGAGCGGAGCGCGCAGCCCGGGCACCAGCGGCGGATGACGCGCCCGTCGGCCCCGCCGACGTCGGTCACGTCCTTCTCCGTCAACCTCCTCGGTGCCCTCGTCGCCCTGGGCACGCTCTTCGTCCTGCGCGCGGAGCACGCGACCGGCCCCCGCGCCGTCGTCGTCGCGTGCGTCGCCGGCATCCTTCCCATCCTGGCCCTCGACGTTCTCGTCCTTCGCGTGCATCGCCGCGCCTCGACGGGGCTCGACTGGGACCGCGCCCCGGACGTCGACGTGCGCCGGTGCCTCACGAAGCTCCTCGGCCTCGCAGGCACGCTCGCGCCCATCGCCCTCGCCTACTGGGTCTTCCCCGAGTACGGCGACTGGTATCGCCCCTTCTGGGAGGTCCTCCGCCGCTTCGGCCTCGCCCTCGGCGCGTTCGCCGTCCTCTACGTCGCCCTCGTCGACGGCCAGATGCTCGACCCTCGCGACGCGTACTGGCAGCTCGGCCGCGTCCTTCTCCTCCACCCCGAGGACGCGCGCCGCGCCGACCTCGCCGGCCACGCGCGCTCGTGGCTCGTGAAGGCGTTCTACCTGCCGCTCTTCGTCGTCTACACGCAGGGCCAGATCGGCGGCGTCCTCGGCTTCGACCTCGCGGGCGCCCACGCCTCGAACCTCCGCGCGTACCACTTCGTCGACGAGACGATCTTCGCGCTCGACGTCATGTACGCGACGGTCGGCTACGTCCTCTCGCTCCGCATCCTCGACACGCACGTCCGCAGCGCGGAGCCCACGATGCTGGGCTGGGTCGTCGCCCTCGAGTGCTACATGCCCTTCTGGGGCCGCATCTCGAGCCCGCTCTACCTCCGCTACGACGGCGTCGGCTTCGAGGCCTGGTTCGCCGGCCACGACGCCCTCCGCTGGGCCTGGGCCGGCGCGATCCTGGCCCTCGAGGGCATCTACGTCCTCGCGACGTTCGCGTTCGGCCTCCGCTTCTCGAACCTCACGCACCGCGGCATCCTCACGAACGGCCCCTACCGCTTCACGAAGCACCCCGCGTACGTCGCGAAGAACCTCTCGTGGTGGCTCATCACGCTCCCCTTCGTGCCCCACCACGGGTGGGTGGACGCGATCAAGAGCAGCCTCGCCCTCCTGGGCGTCAACGTCGTGTACTTCCTGCGGGCCAAGACCGAGGAGCGCCACCTCTCGAGAGACCCCACCTACGTGGCGTACGCCCTCTGGATGAACGAGCACGGCCTCCTGCGCTTCCTGCGCCGCGTCCCCTTCCTGCGCTACGTCGCCCCACCCGAGTAGCCAGCCATCCGCATCGAAGCAGTCCTCCTCGGGCACGAGAACGCAGGCATCGCCCCCGAGACGCGAAGCCTTGCATGGGACGAGCGAGGCAAAGGCCCCGAGGACGCCGTCGTCCCACGGGACGCCCGAAGCATACGACCCAAGGACGCCCGCTTACGCCTCGATCCCGACGGCATACGACCCAAGGACGCCGGCGTACGCCCCGATCCCAGCGGCATACGACCCAAGGACGCCGTCATACGCCTCGATCCCGGCGGCATACGACCCAAGGACGCCGTCATACGACCCGATCCCGCCGGTATACGACCCAAGGACGCCGTCATACGACCCGATCCCGCCGGCATACGACCCAAGGACGCCGGCGTACGACCCGATCCCGGCGGCATACGACCCAAGGACGCCGGCGTACGCCTCGATCCCGACGGCATACGACCCAAGGACGCCGTCCTCCCGCCCAATGCCCGCGGGATACGCCCCAAGGACCGCCGCCTCCCACGGGATGACCGTCGGCTACGCCCCAAGGAGCCCCGGCTGGACGTGCTCGTCCCCGTCCTCGTCCCCGTGCACGTGCTCGACCCCCCGTGCTCGTCCTCTCTCGTCCTCGTGCCACGTGCCCGTACTTCGAACCCCGTGCTCGATCTCCCCGTCTCCCGGCCCCCACCCCTCCGCTCCCCCTTCAGTCCACCCCGTCCTTCCCCTCCCCCTCCTTCCCCTTCTCCTTCTCCTCCTTCGCCCGCGTCCCATGGATCTCCTTGGCGAACCCTTCCCTCACCGTCCACCCGTAGTTCCCGGTCTTCCCCGCGATCCTCGACTCCACCATGTCGCCCCCGTGCGGCGCCTTCACGCTCGGCCCCTGCGAGATGAAGAGAAACTCGTCCGCGACGTACTCGGGATGCCCGTCGTCGTTCGCCTCGAACTTCGGGTCGTCCGGCCCCGTCCCGACGCGCCAGATCTGCGCCGTCGGCGGGTAGGTGTCCTGGTGGTGCTCGCGCACGGCGAAGGGCCCGTCGCGCACGATGCGCCAGCGCGTGACGCGAAACCCCGGGATGCCGCGCTGCTTGAGCTCACGCGCGCCCTTGGGCAGGTGCGCGTCGTCGACGTCCTTCTCGGGGAACTGGATCACCTCGTCGATGCGGCGGCCGAACGTGACGTCGCGCGTCCTCTTCGGCCCGAGGATCTCGGCGCGGACCGTCCCCTTCTCGACGGTCTCGTGGAGGACGACCGGGAACGGCATGGGGTTCGAGAGCTTGAGCGTGACCGTCGGGTAGGCGACGGCCGCGTCGAGGCCCATCTTGATGTAGAAGCTCGGTCGCGTGTGCGGGCGCCGGTCGGGGATGTCGAGCCCCGCGAAGAAGGCCGCGGCGTGGAGCGTCCCGGCGACCTGGCAGGTGCCGCCGCCGATGCCGTCGACGAGCTCCCCCTGCGCGATGACGGGGGCCACCTTGTAGCCGTTCGCCTCGCTGCGCGCGCCGACGACCTGGTTGAAGTCGAACGTCTCGCCGGGCAGCAGCACGGTGCCGTCGAGCTTCGAGGCGGCGAGGCGCAGGTTGAACGTGCGCGCCTCGTGCTTCTGGTCGCGCGCGTACTTCGTCTCGAACCAGCCGAGGACGGCGTCGGTCGACGCGCCCGCGAGCTGCGCGGCGGTGCGCTGCGCGGGGACCTCCTCGACCGCGGCGTCGACCGTGGCGGCCCCCTTCGCGAGCGCGGCGTCGATGCGCGCCATCGTCGTCCACGCGTCGATGCGGCGGCCCGGCGTGTCGGGGGAGAGCTCCTTCGTCTTGAAGTCGTAGCGCGCGTCCTCGGGGGGCACGTCGAGCTCGTCCTTCGCCTGGAGGAGCGCCGCGAGCGTGGACGGCGCGTCGAGGACGTAGGGCACGTCGAGCGCGAGGGGCGCCGGACCGTGGTGGTTCTTGCGAAGGGGGCTGCGGCCCTGGAGAAGCTCGTCGACGAGGCTCCTGAGGTGCGCGTCGTCGACGCGGACCCCGAGCTGGGCGCGGGTCTTCTCGACGCGGGTGCCGGCGACGACGAGGGTGAGCGGCTGCTCGAGCCAGGCGCGCGCGGCGTCGCGGGCGGTGGCGAGGCAGGCATCGGCGTCCGTGAGGGGGAGCGCGTGGCCGTCGAGGGTGGCGGCGGCGAGGAGGACGGCGTCGTTGCGGGGCCCGGGCATGGCGAGCCAGCCGACGATCCCGCCGACCAGGAGGAACAGGGCGTGGGGCCACCACCGCTTCACGCGGGGAGCCTAGCTCCATGGGGCGCCACGCCGCAGGGGGAGCCGTGGCCACGCCGCAGGTGGAGCCGCACGCCGACTCGTGTTAAGTGGCCGCCCCTGCCATGGGTCTATCCATCGGAATCGTCGGCCTTCCCAACGTCGGCAAGTCGACGCTGTTCAACGCCCTCTCCACGGCCAAGGCCGAGGCGGCCAACTACCCGTTCTGCACGATCGAGCCGAACGTGGGCGTCGTCCCCGTCCCCGATCCGCGCCTCCAGGCCCTCGACGGCGTCGTCCACTCGGACCGCATCGTCCCGGCGACCATCGACTTCGTCGACATCGCAGGGCTCGTTCGCGGGGCGCACAAGGGCGAGGGCCTGGGCAACCAGTTTCTCGCGCACATCCGCGAGGTCGACGCCGTCGTGCAGGTCGCGCGCTGCTTCGAGGACCCGAACGTCGTCCACGTCGAGAACAAGGTCGACCCCGTGGCCGACATCGCGACGGTCACGACGGAGCTCTGCCTGCGCGACCTCGACACCGTGCAGAAGCGCGGCGACAAGTCGAAGAAGATGCTCAAGGCGAACAACCCGCTCGACAAGGTCGCGGCCGACCTGTGCGACGCGCTCGCGAAGCACCTCGACGAGGGCAAGCCCGCCCGCTCCTTCAAGCTCCCCGACGTGGCCGACGCGCCCGCCATCCTCCGCGAGATGCACCTTCTCACGGCCAAGCCCACCTTCTTCATCGCCAACGTCGACGAGGGCTCCCTCGCGAACCTCGAGGGCAACAGGCACTACAAGGCGCTGAAGGCCCTCGCCGACGCCGAGGGCGCGCCCATCGTCGCCATCGCCGCGGCGCTCGAGGCGCAGATCGCCGAGCTCGAGCCCGCCGACCGCCCCGAGTTCCTCGCGAGCGCCGGGCTCACCGAGCCGGGGCTCCACAAGGTCATCCGCACGGGCTTCGAGCTCCTCGGCCTCATCACGTTCCTCACGGCCGGCAAGCCCGAGGTGCGCGCCTGGACCATCAAGCGCGGCTGGAAGGCGCCGCAGGCCGCGAGCGTCATCCATACCGACTTCGAGAAGGGCTTCATCAAGGCCGAGGTCATCTGGTGGGAGGACTACGTGAAGCTCGGCGGCGAAGCGAAGGCGCGCGAAACGGGAAAGCTCGCCATCGAGGGCAAGGAGTACGTCGTCCGCGACGGCGACGTCATGCACTTCCGCTTCAACGTCTGAGAATTTGCCTGCGACGGTGATTCGTGGGGCAATCCGCGGGGAATTGACCGGGCGGGAGGCGCCGCGGGAGGAGCAGCCCCGCCCCCGGACCGAAGCTCAGGGACGAGGTCCGTCATGGACCCCAAGTCGCCGAGGTCCCAGCCGCGCGCCTTGCGCCGGTACGCGTTGATCATCTTGTGCGACTTGTGGCCCGTCCGGTCGCTGATCCACGTCTCGGTGCGGTCCTGCGCCAGCGCGATCGTGACGAACGTGGCCCGCAGGTCGTGGGCCCGGAGCGGCATCCGGACCTTGCTGCGCTCGAAGAGCTGCGGCCGGGTCACGCCGACCGTCTGCAGGTCCCGCCGGAGCTGGGCGGCGAGGTGCTTCACGTTCAGGGGGACGCCGTTGTCCGCGAACACGTGGTCACCGGGCTCGGTGCAGGGCTGGCGCGCCTTCCAGCGCGTGAGGGCCGCCACGACGTCGGGACGAAGCGTCCAGTCCCGTGGGTCGTCCGTCTTGTTCGAGTCGAGGTTGACGCGCCCCCTCCCGAGGTCGACGTCGCGCCAGCGGAGGGACGCCATCTCGTCGGTGCGCATCCCCTCGCGGGCGAGGAAGCCGTACGCCAGCCGTCGCAGGACGGGGAGGTCGGGCGTCCCGGCGACCACGGACACGCCGCGCATGAGGCGCGCGTCCTCGTCGGGGTAGAGGCACTCCTTCGCCTTCGGGTCACCGAGGCGGGGGAGCCAGCCCGCCGGGAACGGGTTGTCCTTGCGGACGCGCCCGGGGTAGACGGCGAGCTTCATCAGGCGCGCCATCACCTGCGCGACTTGCCGGCGCGTGCCCGGCGAGAGGTGCTCCGGCAGCGAGGCCATGACCGCCTCGGCGTGTTCGAGGGTGAACTCGTCGACGAACACGCCATCGAGGTGCGGGAGCACGTGCGCGAGGTGCTGCTCGTCGCGGTCGGCCGAGCGCTTCTCGCGCACGCGGTCGGGGTACTTGCGGGCGAGGTCCCCGCTCGTCCAGCGCTTCGCCCACGCGGCGAACGTGACCCGCTCGGTGAGCTTCGCGCTCCTGCCCTGCCCCGTCGCCTCGATGTCGACCGCGGCCTTGACCGCGTCCCACGAGCGGCCGCGCGCCTTGGCCGCCTGCTCCAGATACATCTCGATGATGTCCACGCGGCCGATGCGCCGGAGGCGCGCCGCCATCTCCGCCATCGCGCGGCACCTCTCGGCTGCCTCCGGCTCCGTCGCGCAGCCCGTCAGGACGAAGTCGCGCCGTTGGCGTCCTTGGATGGTGATGCGCGCGGCGAAGCCGTCCGCCAGCGGCCGCAGCTCTCCCGTCGCTTCACGCGCCATCGCCCACCTCCTGTCCGAAGGCCACCCACCACCGGCTCTCCTCGCCGAGGAGCTCCTCAAGCTCGTGCCACGCCTCTTGCCGCTCCTTCTCGTTTTCCCCAACCTGCGCGAGAGCCACAGCGAGGAAGCACTGGCCGAGTCCATCGAGCCGGTCCCGACGCTCAAGGTCCTCGACTTCACGTCGCGCAATGGCTGAAGCAAGCAGGCCGGCGTATGTGGCCTGTTGCATCAGGCCTTGCCAAAGGGGACCCTTGGCTCCTCGGTGGGCTTCGAACACGCGAGCGATCTGCTTCAGAGTTGCCCAGTCGAACTCCGCCTCACTCTTCTCGTGCATTGGCTACTTGCCTCCCTGCAGACGGGACCCTTCGGTTCTTCTTCCGCGAGCCGTCAACTTGAACTTGCTTCCGCGCACTTCGATGAGCCCCTGCGTTTGGAGGGTCTGAAGCGTCTTGCTGAAGATCGGCTCCCTCGGATTCTGCCACGTCCCGACCTGCGCCAGACGCGCGGCGAGGGCGTTCGCACCCTCGGCGGCCCCACCACGAAGAGCCTCGAGGATCTTCCCGCCCAGCGTCAGCGACGCGGCGCTCGACTCCTCGAATGCTTGCCGGATCGCCTGACGGATCCAAGCCGATGCCGTAACCCCGCCACGTTCAGCCACCTCCGAAAGCATCCGCGCCTCCTCGTCGGAGAGCATCGCCGTCAGCTTGTACCTGCGCTCGATCGCCATACGTTCAAATTACGGCAGATTCGCGTAACGCGCAAGTGCTACCGGTTGACCCGCCGGGGGGGCTTGCGTCCCGATCGTGACGGGCATACGGGCAGTCCATGATCGGCGATGACCCCCGGGCGCAGAGAGCGATTGGAAACCTTCAGCAAGCGCAGGAGCAGCAGAATCAGGAGGACGACACGGCGTGGGATGAGAAAGCTGTAGCCCGCGCGAAAGAAGTGCAGTCGAAGGCCGAGACAGCCGGCGTGACGGCCGAGTTGCTCGCGGCCGTCTATGTCGAACGGGAGGTTCAGCTCTTGCGCAGAGTGCTCCAGAAGAAGTGAGGCTAGTCATCAGCCATCCCGCGTGAGCCGGAGTCGCTCCGCGGTGCGCGCGAGGTACGCGAGCCGCTCCTCTTCCGCCTCGCTCCGCCTCACCTCCTCGGCCTGCCGTTGCTCTTCGGCATCAACAGCGGCGGCGCACACGCTCGCGAGCTCCTCCGGCGTCAGGTCGCGGAGAAGCGTTGACGCCTCGGCAACGGCCGCGCGTTGCACGACTTCGAGCGCGACGCCGTGAAGGCGCGCGGGGTCCGTCTCCGCCCAGCGCTCCGCCGCGCGCTGCGCCCTCGCGTCACGAGGTGCGAGGTAGTTCACGGCGTGGGCTCCGCCGCAGCAAGCGCCTCGAGATACTCCGCCGTCGCGGCGTTCCAGTGGGCATCGTCGTGGAACGGAGCGGCCGTCACGGCTTCGATGGCGGCTTCAAGGCGGGCGGTTTTCGCCTCGCACTCTCGCTCTTCGAGCCGCATCGACTCACGGACGACACGGACGCGCGCCTCCTCGTCGTCCGGCCCGCGCGCCTCGGTGAGTTGCAAGGTGCCCGGCCGGAGCGTCGCAACGGGGTGGCCCGCCTCCTCGAGCAGCTCAAGGCACTGCGCGCGAGTAAGGCTGCCGGACGATTGCAGTGCCCTGGCGATGGCGAGTACGGAGGATTCGTGGCGGAGGAGCATGCCCCGCGCAGCGTCGACCTGCGCCCGTACCTCGCGCACGTGGGGCTCGTCCGCGGACGCCTCGTCGGGCCGCATGCAACCCCACCGGGCGAAGACGGTGCGCAGGTCCTGCCGGACGCCGTCGGCGTCCACGCCGCCGAGGAGCAGTTCCTCTCCGACCGCGGCCGCGACGGTCACCAGCGTGGTCAGAGCGAGCGAGGCGAGGATGCGCCGCCGGGATGGAGGAGCGTCAGGGTACTTGATCCGTCCGCCGGCGCCGCTCTCGTCGGCGTCGACCGTGATGGCCTCCCACTCGATGCAGGCATAGATCGCTGCCACCGCGTGAGAGGCCTCGTGCACGCACGTGGTCCAGCGGGAGAGAAGCGGCACATCGGCGACGACGAGGCCGAGGCCGAGCAGCTCGCAGAGACGACGGTCGGGCGACGACGTCCCCATCGCTACCCTCGCACCGCCGGCGTGAGGCCGAGCTCCGCGTACGCGATGCCTTGCAGGAGCTTCGCGCGCGTCTCGACGAACCGCCGCCGCGGCTCACCTTCGGGGAAGCGCGCGGGGTCGATGGGCTCCACCGCGCGCCACGCGATCTCGAGCCGTCGCCGCGTGGTGAGCGGGACCTCCATCGCACCTTCGGGGACCGCTGGCAGGTCGCGCGCCGCGGCGTTGAAGATGTCCATGCGCTTCGCGAACTCGGCCTCGTCGGCGGGCATCGGCTCGCCGTTGCCTCGCACCCAGCCGTCGCATCCTTCCGTGATGCGCGCGAGGCTCTCCTCCAGCGCATCGAGGCGACGTCCCCAAGCCTCTTCGTTCATGGTGGCGACACATCCTCGCCCCCGGGGACCAGGAAGTCGGGCTGCAGGACCCGTGCGCCGCTCGCATTCGGACCCGAGTACGGCGGGCTGATGATGAACGTGACGACGTCGCCGGCGGCCGCCGAGAGGTTCGGGATGGGCGTGGTCTGGTAGAAGTTCCCCGGCTGCGAATCGAACACGAGGCGCAGGGAACCCCCGGGGTCGCCGAGGGCCCACGAGGACGCGAGGGGCGTGCTGAGCGTGACGTCGACGGACTTCGCGCCGGTCGACATCGGCGCCGTCCCGATGACCAAACCGCCGGAAGGCAAGACGCCGTAGAGAACCGCGGAAGCGCTCGTCGTGCTGGCGCCGACGTAGTTGCCGGTCAGCACGGCGGAGCGACCATCTCCCGCCACGCTGGCTACCGTGTAGATGGTCGCTGGCTGCGACGAGAAGAGGAGCTTGGTCCCGACGATGACGCCGGGCACGAAGCCCGCCGGAGAGACGTCCTGCGAGAACTGGACGTCGGGCGACCCGTCCGTCAACGCGACCTCGTGGTCGAACGGGATGCCGAGGAGGGTCTCCATCAGAGACTCACCAGCGGCCGGTAGTGCTTGATCGTGTACTGAAGCAGGCCCCAGAGATTCAGCGTCAACGTCCCCACCGCCGCCTTTCGCAGCATCGACGCGAGCCCCACGCTGAGAGAGCTACTCGGCAGCGTGAAGGCTGAGAACGCCGTGAAGAGGGTGGTCATGGCGAATGCGCCGGAGACGTCGTAGCTGACGCCTCCGACCCGCGCGGCGCCGAAGTCCTGAAGGGTTCCGAGCTCGCCCGTACCACCCTGGTAGAGCTCCACGGCGACTCCGCAGAGTCCCGTCTCCGTCGTGATCGCGTCGGAGCTCACGTCGAGAGACCCGGTTGCCGTCACCTCGAGCACGTCGCCCGCCTGCACCGTCGGCGTCGGGCCTCCGATCGACATCGCAGAGAGGGCCAGAGTGCTGCTGGCGATCTGCGTGAACGAGGCGGGGACGGCCCCCGTGTACCACGGGGCCGTTTCGGGCGCGATGAGGGTGCCCACCTCGCCCGAGTAGACGTTGAAGAGCGTGAGGTAAGGCTGGTTGGCGTCCAGCGTCGCGATGTTCGCCGCGATGGTCGCGAACATGTCGTTGAGGTTCTGGGCCGGCGGCTTCAGTTGGGGCGTCAAGTAGGTCTGCGCCGGCGGCACGCGCTTGGGCGTTCCGCTCCATGGCTGCGAGCCGGCGGGGTAGTTTCCGGATTGGTCCCACGTGAAGGCGCTCATGGCTCAGCGACCTCCGGTCTTGCGAGCAATCATGTCGCGTCGCGACGCTGCGGCGTCGGGCTCGCCGAGCGACCCTGCCGCCGCGGGCACGGCGGTGCTCGGAGCGTCGCGGCGAGCTCGGTCCTTGCGCGGCTCCTTCCATGCGCCGACTTTTTTTGCCACCATCATCGCGTGGGCGCGCGCGGCGTCGTCCTCGTCTCCCTCGCGGTCGTCGTCGTCGTCGTCTCCGCCCTCGTCGTCCCCACCCTCCGCGCCTGCCTTCGCGTCGCGCTTGCCGCGCCACGCGTCGAGCTTCCGAGCATCGGATGCTCGGAGCGCCTTTCCCGCGTCCGGCTCGTCGTCAGCCGCGTCGCTGCGGGAGATGCGCCCCTCCTTCTCGAGGCGCGCCAGAAACGCCTCCCACGTCTCGCCTTGATCCATGCGCCAGCCCAGCCGGCGCGCCGAGTCGCCGACGGTCTCCCCGTCCCTCACTCGCAAGTCTTCCTTGGTGAACATGGTCATCCTCCCTTGTGCTTCGTCGTCGTCGTCGTCGTTTTCGTCTGCGTCTGCGTCTCGCTCGGCGGCGGCTCGAGCGGCTCGCCCCGCGCGACGAACTCGCCCCGCGTCGTCGCCTGCACGAGTCGAGTGCCGACGACGCCCAGCATCGTCCTCGACGGCAGCTCCTCCTCCACGAACGCCGCCACCTCCTTGTGGGTTCGGGGGCCGACGACTCGCTGCTCGAAGTCGAAGCGCAGGGCGCCCGGCGCGGGCACCCGCACCGGCGGATGCGACTTCCGGAACGCGACGTCGAGCTCTCCGAGCAGAAGGCGGCACCCGACGTCGGGCCGCAACATGAAGTCGCCGCATCGCACGAGCAACTCGCACAGCCAGTCGAAGCGCCAGGCCGACGAGGGGCGGCCGCTGAGGATCACCGGCGCGAACGCGCGCGCGAGGCCCTCGGCGAGCGGGGGCGCGGCGTGGAAGTGCTTGTCGACGGCGCCGAAGTCGAGGTCCTCGCACTCCGAACGGCGCGCCCGCAGAAACTCGATCGCGGCATTGTCGGCGTCGAGGGCCTCCGCGGCGTCGCGCGGCACGATTTCGGTCGCGTCGAGAAGCCTCACGCCGTCGGCGTCGAAGGCGGCCGCGTGCATCGCGGGCACGGCGCGGAAGCCGTAGACATCCTCCTCATCGCTGCGCCAGAGAACGCGCGCCCCCGCCCATGGCTCGGAGGGGAACGGAACGCCGAGACGCTCGCGGCGCACCGCTACCGCGACGAGGTGAAGCTCCCCGACGGTACGATCGCGCGCAGCCTCGACGCGCACGGCGGCCGCCGTGGACGCAGCGACGCGGGCCACCTCCTCGCGTTCACGCTTCGCTTCGGCGAGGCGCGCCGCCGCTTGACCGGTCCAGAGGGACTTGCTCGGCGGCTCCGCGCCGGCGATGCGGGCCGCGGCCTCGGCCGACACGAGGAAGGAGCCGCGCAGCTCGTCGGCGATCATGGTGCGCCGCGCGCGCTCCTCGCCTCGCCACTGCGCGAGGTCGTGCGTCGGAAGGACGACGAGGGCGGCGCCGGCGCGCGCCTCCGCCTCTGCGTCCCACTCGCCAGCGGGCGCCATCGGCTCCGCGCCGAACTGCTCGACCAGCATCGCGTAGACGTCCCACGGCAGATCGCCCGCGGGCTGTCCCGCATCGGCGGGGACGAGCCGCAGTAGCTCGCGGCCGCCCTGCCCGAGGCTGACGGGTTCGGTCCACGGCGCAGCGAGTCGCACGACGGAGCCGTGTCCCAGCAGCGGATCGATTGCCTTCACGGCGTCGATGTCGACGAGCTCGACCCGGTGGAGCGCGACCTCGGGCACGACGGGCGCGGGCGCCGTCGTGGGCTCGGCCACGTAGCCGCCCATGGCTTTCGCGGTGTCGCGCCAGACGTCGCGCTTGCGCGGCTGCGGGCCAGGCAGCTGCTCAATCAGCGCCGCTGCGGCGGAAAAGTTGGGCCCGTCGGCATGGTGGGTTCGCATGGTGTCTCTCTCTCCTTGCTTTCAAACAGCATTCTCTTTGCGCCATCGCGCGACGGCTTCGACGAATCCCGGTTCGCCGGCGGACAGCAGCAGGAAGCGGGTCGGCTGCCCGCGCGTGACGTGCGCGACGCAGGTGCCGCCCCACTGGTGGCCGACGATCTCGAAGTGGTCGCCGAGGTCCACCGCCTCGAGCACAGGCGCCTCGGGGTCGCCCCCGAAGCCGGTGCCTTTGCGGCCCAGCATCTTCGGATCGAACGCAACTGCATCGGGCTGGTAGCGGGCATCACCGGGCATGGGCCGTCCTCCACTCCTCGACTGTCCTGACGAAGTCGCGGTCGACGGCCGCCGACGCGCTGAAGCGCGTGGCGATGCCGCGGCCGTCGACGGTTGCGGTCTGCGTGGAGTTGAACTTCGGGGGGTTGCCCCAGATTTTCCAACTCGAGCCCGAGAGGCGGTTGGCGCTGAGGGGCGGCTTCGTGCCGACGGCGCCGTTGCCTTCCCGCAACGCGTCCATCGCCCTCACCCATTCGGGAGTGCCGTCCTCTCGCGCCGCCCAACACGCCAGCGCGAAGGCGGAGACGATGTCGCCGTGACCGGAACCGGCGCGGCGAGGCGACGAGATGCGTACGCCCTTCAGCGGCAGGGGCGTCTGCGTCACCTGGCGCAGCTGCATGACGAGCCGCGCCGCCGCGGGGATGCGGACGCGCCCTTCGCGCAGGATCGCGCGGAGGTGCATGTAGACGTCGTACTTGCCGCCGCTGCCCTCGGGCGCCCTATCGAAGCGGAGCTGCTCGGCCTCAAGGTGCTCGATTGCGGACTGGCGGTAGTGGCCGTCCATGGTCACGACCTCGACGCCGTGGCGCCGCATGAGCGGTGCGAACCGTTGGCGGACGACGAACGAGGGGGCCAGCGCGGTTTCGCGCCCCGGGCGCACCTCGTCGAACTCGCAGAGCGAGTAGTCTTCGGCGCTGCGCGCGACGACGGCGATCGCCGACGAATCGCGCTCGAGCCCGAGGTCCCCGCCGCAGCCCGCGATAGCGTCGGGCGGCGCCGTCACGACGAGGGGGCGGCCCTCGTCGATCGCCGCGTCGATGCTGGGCCCGTCGAACAGGCGGGAGCCTCCGCGTGTCCCAGCCGCGCACTCGTATTCACGCGCCGCGTTCTCAGAGTCGCGCGACCGCTCCCGCTCGATGTCCTGCGCGAGTTGCTCAGTAGGTCGCATGAACATCGAGGGCCCGAGCGCCGCCACCGCATCGACCGGGTGTCTGTGGTTCCGGTCGAAGAACTCGGCCGTCGCGTTCTCAGTCGGCCAGGGCGTCGAGATGCAGAGCACGAAGCCGAGCAGGCGCGGCATCACCGCGGCGATCTGGTCGCGGTCCGTCACGCTGTAGCCCTCCCCCGTGTCATCCGCGTTGCTCGCGAAGAACTCCGACTCGTCGAGCACGAGGACAATGACGTCGCGCCCGCGCAGGTTCGCGCCGCCCTTGCTTGCCGCCACGCAGCGGACCTCGACGAGCCGGCGATCGGGGCGGCGGAGCCCGAAGCCCTCGGTCGTGTCGTCGACCACGAAGCGCTCAAGCTCCGTCCCGCGCACGAGCTCACGGGCGACCGTGACCATGATCTTCGCCACCCGCATCGTGGGCGACACCGCGAAGGCGCAGGGGACGTGCCCGTGGCCGTCGCGGGGGAGCGCGCACGTCCACGCCGCGTAGATGCAGAGCGCCGCGGCGAGAGTTGTTTTTCCAGAAGCCCTACCCAACCGCCAGATCAGGACCCGGCGAAGGCGCGGGTCGATCTCGTCGACGTCGCCGAAGAGCCCGCGCGCGACCTCCCGCTCCTCCGCTTCGAGCTCACGGGGCTGCATGCCGTCGATGCAGACCGCCAGCAGCACGCGCCACGCGACCGTCAACTCGAGGTGGAGCACCTCGACGACGAAGCGGACGAACGGGATGCGGGCCCGCCGGCTCACGCGTCCTCCACGTTCTCGAAGCCGGGGGGAAGGCGGTCCACTGCGCGGCGGTCGCCCTCAAGTGCCGCACCGCGGACCGCCAGGTCGTAGCTCGTCACCGCGAGTCGCTGCGCTGCGAGGTCATGGGCGCGGCTCTGCTCGGCGAGCTTGATCCCGGCGGGCGTCGCGAGGCCGGCCTTCGCCGCCTCGTTGGCGTAGCGCGTCGCCATGACGGCGTGACGGCACCGCGCAGCGACGAGCTGCCGGACGCTGGGACCATCCGAGGGCAGGTCACGGAGCAGGGCGCGATACATGGTGAGCGCCTGGCGCACGACCTCCGGCTCGGCACCCTCGGACCCGAGGCTCTCCCGGATGAGCGCCTTCGCCGCGCGACCGTTCGCGGCTCCGTTGCCCGTGGCGAAGCGGCCGTCGGCCGACCGTCCCACGGACGGATCGCGCGCCGTTGCCGCGGGCGTGTCCTTCAGTCGCGGCGACTCGGGGCGGAGCCGGTCTTTGACGACGCGTAGGCTCACGGGGCCTCCGTTCGCTGCAGGAGGACCGTGCACGAGTAGCTCGTGCCGACGCTGGCGCCCCACTGCACCAGCACCGCGTTGCCCGACGTCGTGACGCTCGCGCCGGTCGCGACCGCGCCGCCGCCTGCCGTCCTGACGCTCGAGACGGTCGACGAGCCGACGATCGTGGCGGCGCCCGTCGAGACGCGCTCCGCCGAGAAGCTCACCGAGGCCGACCACGTCGAGCCGGCGCCCGCGTCGCCGGTGGCGGTCGGCGCCGCGCACACGAGCTGACCGGCGTACGTGTAGGCGGTCGACGGCGCGAGAGGGTCGCTCAGCACCGTCGCCGGCGTCGCTCCGCCGACGGAGACCGCCTGCGCGCCGAGGTTGACCGAGCCGGCGGGCAGCAAGGGGCCGGGGAAGTAGCCGCTGCCCTGGCCGAGGGCCGCAGGCGCCGCGAACGCGAGCAGCCCGGCGAGGGCGACTGCGAAAAGAAGGGCGAAGGCGATCCGGCGCATGGGTCAGGCGTCTCCTCGTGCGCGGGATGCGCGGGCGTCTCGGTGCAGGTCGACAGGGGCCGACACGTCGGCGCCGCGGTCGTGCCGGATGCGGCGTCCCTCGTCCTCGACGAGCGCGAGCACGACGGCGCGACGCTGCGCATCGGGCAACGGGCAGACGAGGCGCCGGAACTCGCCCCACGCAGCGGGGAGGTCGAGCCGCGCGTGATCGTCGACCAGCTCCATGGCAGCGGCGGCAGCTGCGGCGAGCGCGTCCTCGACGACGCGGGCGCGAACGGGAGGACGGGTGTCACGCGGCGCAGCCGGGGCCTTGGGCTCCGCGGGCGGCTTCGGGGGCCTTGCGGCTCGGCGGGCGCGCTCATTCGCTGCGTGGGACGCCCTACGCCGGGCTGCCTTCGCCTCGGCGGCGTTGACGGGGGACGGAGGCGGGGGCGCGGGCTCGGCGGCTGGGGGGGGGACGAGCACGAGGGCCGGCGGCTTGGGCTTGGGGGGCTTCGTCGCAGCGGCTCGCGCCTCGCGGACGGCGGCGCCCCGCAGGTGCGCATCGGCGAGGGCCTCGGCGAACGCGGCGTTGCGCTTCGCGTGCCAGTAGACGGCGCTCGCGTGGAACCCGAGCTCGCGGGCGGCGTCCGCAGCGTGCGCCCCGCTGGCGACGAGCTCCACGAGCTTCGCCCGCACCTCCTCGGTGAGCTTGGGACGAGCCGCCATCATGCACACCCCAGGTCGCACGAGACCCGTTGTTTTCGGCTGGTTCGTGCGCACCTTTGAGGGTGCCGGGGATGGGGCACGAACGGCGGCGCGGACGCCACGAGGACGCGCCCACGCGCTGTCACGAGGCTCGCGAACCGGGCATCTCCCGCACGACCGCGATGCAGCCAGACGTAGAGCGTGTTGGGCGGGATGCGCGCCGCTCGCGCCGCCTGCACGACGTTCGCCCCATTGGCGAAGGCGGTCAGGATGCGGCCCTCGCGCAGCCCCGTCAGCCCCGAGGCGCTGCCGGAGCATCCAGGGCGACGGCAACGCCACGCCGGGCGTCGACCGTGGATGCATCGGGAGGGACGAGGACGGGGGCAGGGCATGGGGTCTCCATCACGTGGCGAAAGCGCGCCACGCGCGAACGTCGTGGCAGTGCGCCCGCCCACCCCGCCGAGGGACCACCGCGGCGAGGGGGCAGTGGCGCGCGGGCACCATGCCCGCCCACGAGCGCGCATGACCGATGGGACCGCGCGCTCGAAGTCTTGGGGGGCGAGTCGTGGGGCAATGCGTGAAGGCGACCGCTACTCGCACGGCGAAAAGGCTGCCGTGCACCGGACCATCAGTCCGCTGCCAGCCGCACCGGGCGCACCTGCCCTCCCGATCCAAGGCGCGCAGTCCGCAGCCGCGGCAGACGCCCCGAAGACGCTCGCGCCATTCGTCGAGACCGTCTTCCAGCTCTTCTGCACTTCCGTTGCTGCTGTAGTCCGGCTGCGTTCCGGGTCCGGGCGCCTCGACGGCCTTGGCTGCCCTCAGCGTGTCGCGAACCCCGTCCCATACCCTCGGCATCTCGTGTGTCGTGTCGCTCCCCTTAAGGGACGCGAGCACGACACATTCGACCGTGTCGGACACCGTGTCGGACACACGCGACACATTCATTCGTTACCCCCCTGCTCGGTCTGCTCGAGCTGATAGGCGGGGCGCTTGGGGCTGCCCTTGTTCACGAGGCGGACGCCGTGCACGCCCCCCTCAAGGGCAGTCCTCGCGGCGTCGAGCCTCACTACGCCCCACCGATGGCCGGCAACCTTCAGCGCAGCGCGCAAGGCCCTCTCGCCCATCCCCGGGTTGAGTCGGACGAGGCTCGCGAGCTCGTGGGCGTCGGCCTCGACGGCCCTGCGGTTCTTCGCGCGTCCTGCATCCGCTCGATGCTTCGCCTCGTCGGGGTCCGCGCTGGGGTCGGCGCACTCGGTGAGCGCGTGGCGGTCGCGGTCCAACCGCAGGTAAAACTCGAATCCCGCCCGCCCGCGTCTGTTCTTGGGGACGGTGGCGTGGACGTGGTCCGGATGGCCCTTGGGCGTCCGGAGCATGATGAGCGTCTGGGCGCTGAACTCGATGGCGCGTGACTCCGCCCCGGCAGCGAGGTCGTTCGCCTGCTCCGCCGCGTCCTCGCTCTGGTAGGAGCGCCGGTTCGCCTCGCTCGTGACGAGCGACAGAAGCCGGTGCGCGCTCGTGGCCTGACGGATGGCGCGCATGTTGGCGTCGACGACCTCACGCGGTGACTTGGCTTCCAGCGCGCCACGCGACCGCACCGTCTGCGCGCTGTCGGCGATGTAGACGGCGGCGGCGCCCATCCGCTGCGCGCGCCGCGCGAGGTCGGCGGTCGCCTCTTCGATCGTCCACCTCATGTCGTAGAAGGCGACCGGCAGCCTTGAGAGGGCCGTGGCGATCTCGGCGAGCAGCTCCGCAGCGCGGCCCTCGCACTGCGCGATCGTGTAGCCCGCCATCTGCGCGAGGCGCACCGTGAGGTCGTCGTCGTCCTCGTCGATGGCGTGGATGCCCACGAAGTAGGCCCCGGCGGTCGCGTACCGCCTCCCGAAGGTAGTCACGAGGGCCGTCTTGCCGCTGCTCGGCGCACCGATGACGACGACCCGGCGCGGCACGCCGAAGCCCCCACCGGTCGCCTCGTCGAGGGTAGGCAGCCCCGTCGGGGCGTGGACGACGGGCCCCTCGCCGGCCCACCTGCGCACGACGTCCGCGGGGCCGGACGGGACGCGATCCTCGCCGGGGCCGCGGGCGAGAGGCGCCATCTGCGCGAGCGCTCCGGACACGAACGCATCGGCGTCCCCGTAGCCCGCGTAGCCCTGCGAGGTGACGCGCTGGCAGGTCAGGATCAGCTGCCAGACGCGCCACTTCTCGTGGATGGTCTTGCCGTACGCCGTGACGTTCGCCACGGCCGGCGCCGCGTTGAGGACCTCGGTGAGGTACGCCATCCCGCCGACCTGGGCGAGCCGGTCGTGGTCGCGGAGCCACGTTGCGACCTGCACGACGTCGACGGGGCGATCGTCGGCAGCGAGCCCAAGGCAGGCCTCGAAGATGCGACGGTGAGCCTCGGCGAAAAAGTGCTCCGGCCGCAGGAACTCGCTCACCTTCGCGAGCGCGCTCGGGTCCACCATCACCGCCGAGAGCACCGCGCCCTCGGCCTCGAGATCGTGCGGCGGGACGCGGCCCTCGACCGCACCTTGCGCCTCGACTTCGTTCGCCGCGGCGTCCATCGCGTCGAGGTCCTCGGGAACGAGCGGAACGGCCATCACGGCAGCCTCCGCGCGAGGGGCAGCTGCTCGCCGAGCGCGGCATCACGAAGCCCGAGGAGCTGCGGCAGGTCGGAGAGTCGGACGACCGCGAGCCCGTCGCGCTCGCCGAACGCGAATAGCGCCACGAGCGGGATGGCACCTGGCGAATACTTCTCGGTTTGATTGACGGCATTGACGAGCCACTTGGGCAGCGTCTTGCGGCTCTTCGATTCCGCCTGCACCACGAGACCGCTGGGCAAAACGATGGGCGCCACGTCGGGCGCGCTCTGGTAGCGCCGGCGGTGCGTCACGCGCTCGGTCTCGAGCACGCCGGCGAGCTGCTCCTCGCGTCGAGCGGCGCGGCGATGAACAGCCGTCACGCGACACGCTCCCTTCCGAGCCGCCGCATGACGGCTTCCGGAGTTGTCGGCACGTCATCGCCCGGCTCGTCGTCGACGTCCGCCGCGTCGTCGTCGGCCTCGACGCGCAGCCGCGCGAGCAGCTCACGGAAGTGCTCAGGCTCGACGATGAGCGTGTGGCCGACCTGCGAGCGCGGGATGTCCGGATGCGCCGTGAGCAGCGCCCGCAGCTTGTGGGGCATGATGCCGCCCAGTTGCAGGCAGGTCTCCGTCGAGACCGCGAGGGGCGCGACGACCACGACGGGCCGGGGGCGGATGGCGCGCTTGCTCACCCGTGACCTCCGCCGTTCTTGCTCCGCCCGGTCCGCTCCTCGTGCGCGTCGACGCGCTCGTCGCGGATGGCGTCGCGCTGCGCCTTTCGATCCGCGCGCCGCTCCGCCTCGGCGTCGAGGTCGTCGAGCCTGGGCACGCGGGCGAGGATCTCGTAGAGGACGGCGTCGACCGACTGCGTCTCCGCCGCGACGGCGAGGACGGCCTGCCTCGAGTACCCGAGTTGCTCAGCGGTGCGCTTGGTCCCGTGGACGCGACACGACCTCCGCAGACGAGCCGTGCGCGTGCGAGCCTCAGCGTCGGCGCCCTCCTCGCCGAGCAGCTCCCGCAGCCGCTCCTCGCACCGACGGACGGCGTCCCAGTCCTCCGCGAGGATGCCCGCCTGCAGGTCCGCCCGCAGCCGCCCCAGCTCGTCGGTCGGCGGCGGGGCCGGCGTCGCCGGCATGTAGAGCAGTGAGGCTGGCCTGGCACTCGTCGTGCGTCCCATGCCGCCCACACCACCACCGCCGACGCGGCCGCGAGCCTACAGCTCGGGTAGGCTGGTCACTTCTTGCGCTTCGACCGACCCCGCCGCAGCGCTTCGATGTACTTCGCAGAGACGAACCGCCGGTAGGGCTGCGGCAGCTCACGCAGGATCTCCGCGACGGCGACGTCGAAGTGCACCGCTCGGACCGCGCGCGTGACCTGCGCGTCGCGCCATCCTTCGCACCGCTGATCACGGCGCAGCACCTCGATGGCATTCGGCAGGTGACTCGCGCCCAACGTCTTCAGCGCGAACCGCCGCAGGCGCCAGAGCGCGCGCACGTCGAGCGCCAAGGCGACGTGGGCTTCGTCGCTCGCGCCATGGATCGCGGACCACGCACGGTGGACCCGCTCGCCGGCCGAGTCGGCGCCATGGTTGACCCGCAAGGCATGGATGCACTCGTAGACCTCGCCGAGGAGGTCGTGCGCCAGCTTGAGGTCGGCGGCGCGCGGTTCGCTTTCGCCCGGCGCGTTGGCCTCGTATTGGCGCTGCAGCTCCAGAGCGGCGGCCTCTCGCTCCTCCGGCGTCGCCTCAAGGCGTCCGCTCGCCCACTCGGCGCGCCGCTGCGCGAGCTTCCCCTTGCCATCCTCTGCTTTGCTGGCAACCTTCGCCATGACGCTGGCGCCTCCAACGCCATTCGTCCCGCGGCTCGCCGGCACCACCCGGCGGGCCGCAGTCCTTTCAGCCTACTTCGTCCTCCGCGCCCGCGCCTCGGCGAGGGTCGGCACTCCGGCGCGCGCCGTCCGCCGCGCTTCCAGTTCGCGTGCGAGCTGCGCCACGACGTCGAACCGACCCGCTGCGGATGCCTCGCTGAGCGCCCTCGCCAGCGCGTCCTCGACCGCGTCGATTGCCCCATCATTGCCCCGGGCCCTCTCCGCTTGGGCGACCTCGGGCGACCTCGCGACGCGTTCCGGAGCCTTTTTCTCGACCTCCGGTGAATCCTCGGGGTCCGCCCCCGTGATGCACTTCCGCTTCAACGTGTGAACGACCCGGCACGAGCCGGGCCGTCCAGACGCCTCACCGCGCCATGTCGTTGAGGTCCGACGCGAGCGCGTAGTGCCAGAGGAACACGTAGAGGACGATGCTCCGCGGCGGCGCCTGCACGCCCATCATCTGCTTGGCGCGCTTCACCTCGGCGGGCACGAGGAACCAGAGCCAGTAGTAGCTGTAGATGGGGATGAAGATCGGCCACCACGCGAAGGCGTTGTTCTTCGTGACCGACTTGATCTCGTTGGCCATCTTGATGGCCGAGAGGAGGTACATGACGACGCCGGCGAGGGCGAAGAGCGAGCCGAGGATCGAGAGCGACGGCGTGATGAGCATCGCGAGGATGCTGCTGACGATGCCGCCGCCGAAGATGACGAGGCCCGGGACGAGCCACGTCATGAGCGCGTTGCGGCGCGTGGGCTGCGAGCCGGTGCCCGCCGACTGGAGCGTGCCGGCCATGGGACCGGGCATCGGCATCGCGCCGGGCTGCCCGTAGGGTGCCATGCCCTGCGGGGGCTGCCCCATGGGCGCGCCGCCGTAGCCGGGAGCCGCGCCGTAGGCGCTCGCCGCGGGCGCGAACTGCTGCGGGGGCTGGCCGTAGTCCTGCGGGGGGCCGCCGTAGCCCTGCTGCGGAGGCTGACCGAAGCCGGGCGGGCCAAACCCGGGCGCGCCCCCCGGGGGCGGACCGCCGTAGGGATCGCCCGGAGCTCCGTAGGGGGGAGGGCCACCACCCATCCCTGCGTTGGGAGGCGCGCCGAACCCGCCACCGGGAGGGGGGGGTGCGCCCATCGGGAACGCGGCTGCGAACGCGCTCGCGTCGGCCGCCATCGTCCCGCCGAGCGGGTTGACGGGGGCGTGGGCGGGCGGCGGGTTGTAGGCCGCGGAGGGATCGGTCATCGGGTTCGTCGGGGGCATCGGCCCCGGGGAGCCAGCCATGGCCGGCGCCGGTGCTGGCGCTCCGGCCATCGGCGGCCCGCCCATGGGGGGGCCACCCATCGGAGGCGCACCCATCGGGGGTGCACCCATCGGCCCGCCCATCGGCGAGCCCATGGAGGCAGGCCCAGGCATCGGCGCTCCCGGAGGAGCCCCGAACCCGCCCGGCCCGCCCTGCCCACCCGGCATCGGGGGAGGCGCGGGAGTCTGCGATGGAGCCGGAACGGCGACGGGCGAGGGCGCACCGCCCGCCATGGGCGGGGCCACGCCGACCATGGTTCCCTTCAGCTTGCTGGGCGGGCCCGAGCTCGCGCCCGCTGGACGCGGAGCGCCCGGAGGCAGAGGCGGCGCGCCGGCGGCCGGCGTGGGCGACGTCCCAGGGACCTGCGCCTGGTTCATCATGAGCATCGTGCCCTTGAACTTCGGGGCCGCGGCGCTCTTCAGGTGAAAGTTACACTTGGTACACTGCGCCGCAGTGTCCGCATTCTTGGTGCCACAGTTCGGACAGAACAAACCGCACCTCGCCGGCCGGGAGCATACCCACGTGCGATCGCGGCCCTCAAGCGAATTGCTCCCCGGGTAGGCACGACTTGACACCCGTGCACGCTCGCCACTAGTTTCCGCGCCTGTTTCAGCCGGCTTCTGGCGTCATCGCGCGGGTTTGCAAACCCTCCGCGCCGGCGGCGTCCCGGAGTCCGACCCGGCGCACCCCCTCGCGGCGCGCCGGCGACCCGCCCCTGGCACCCGAGGACCGCCCGCGATGCCCTTCGCTTTGAGCCCCGACCGAGAGCGCAAGCTGCAGGAGATCCTCGATCGGTACCCCACGAAGATGGCCGCGACGCTGCCGCTCCTGCACCTCTGCCAGGAGCAGGAGGGGCACGTCTCCGACGAGGTCGTCGAGTTCGTCTCGCGCCGGCTCGACCTCTCGCCCGCGCACGTGAAGGGCGTCGTCACCTTCTACACGCTCTACAACCAGCACCCGGTCGGCAAGCACCAGGTGTGGGTCTGCCGCACCCTGCCCTGCGCGCTGCGCGGCGCGTACGAGGTCATCGAGCACTGCGAGAAGCGCCTCGGCATCAAGTGCGGCGAGACGACGGCCGACGGCAAGGTGACGCTCCGCACGGCCGAGTGCCTCGCGAGCTGCGGCACCGCGCCGATGATGCAGGTCGACAAGGACTACTACGAGAACCTCACGCGCGAGCGCGTCGACGAGATCCTCAAAGAGCTGCAGGAGAGCTGAGGCAAAGGCGAATGCTCAAGCGCACCGACTACCTGACGCGCACCTACGGCAAGCCCGAGGGCTGGACGCTGGCGGCGTACGAGCGCGAGCTCGGCGGCTACGAGGTCGCCCGGCGCGTGCTGAAGACGATGACCCGCGAGCAGGTCGTCGACGAGGCGAAGAAGGCGAACATCCGGGGCCGCGGCGGCGCGGGCTTCCCCATGGGCGTGAAGTGGAGCTTCATGCCGAAGGCGACCGACGCACCGGGTGCCAAGCCGCACTACCTGGTCGTGAACGCCGACGAGGGCGAGCCCGGGACGCACAAGGACCGGACGCTCATGGAGGAGAACCCCCACGCGTGCGTCGAGGGGTGCATCATCGCCTGCTACGGCATGGGGGCGCACGTCGCGTACATCTACGTGCGCGACGAGCTGCACCTGTCGAAGGCGCGGCTCGAGGGCGCGATCAAGGAGGCGAAGCTCAAGGGCTACCTCGGCGCGACGCCCTTCGGCGGCAGCTACCCCGTCGAGGTGTACGTCCACTCCGGCGCCGGCGCGTACATCTGCGGCGAGGAGACCTCGATGCTCAACTCGCTCGAGGGGCGCCGCGGCGAGCCGCGGATGAAGCCCCCGTTCCCCGCCAACGCCGGGGCGTTCGGTTGCCCGACGACGGTGAACAACCTCGAGACGATCGCGGCGGTGCCCACCGCCTTCGGGATGGGCTGCGAGGAGTTCAGCAAGCTGTCGGCGTTGCACGCCATCGGCGACGGCGGCGTGCGCCTCTACGGCGTCAACGGGCACGTGAAGAAGGGCGCGATCGTCGAGCTGGCGGTCGGCCCGACGATCAACGAGCTCATTCACGACGTCGGCGGCGGCGTCCTCGGCGACCGCGCGGTCCTCTGCGTCATCCCCGGCGGGTCGTCGACGCCCATCCTGCGGCCGCAGGAGACGGTGAACGCGACGGACCCGAAGTCGCCGCTCCACCCGTACCACGGCAAGAGCGTCTTCGACGTGCCGCTCGGCGTCGAGACGATGCGCCTCTGCGGGACGATGCTCGGCACGTGCTGCGTCACGGTCATGGCCGAGGGGACCGACCCGGTCTGGTGCTTCCAGAACCTGATGCAGTTCTACCGCCACGAGTCGTGCGGGCAGTGCACCCCGTGCCGCGAGGGCAGCGCGTGGCTGCTCCGGGTGACGACGAAGATCCTCGACGGGGCGGCCTCGAAGGCCGAGCTCGACAGCCTGCACGACATCGCGAACGGCATCATGGGCAACACCATCTGCGCGTTCGGAGAGGGGACGGCCATGCCGGCGCTCGCGTTCATCCAGAAGTTCCGACCGGAGCTCGAGCAGTACGTGCGCGGCGAACGCAAGCGCGCCGACGCGAGCCTCACCGTGGAGCCCTGGCGATGACCGGCCTGGGGACCGCGTACTTCTACGTCTGCGCCCTGCTGGCCCTCGCAGGGGCGCTCGGCGTGGTGCTCTCGAAGAACCCCATTCGCGGAGCGATGGGCCTCCTCCTCCTCATCCTGAGCGTGGCGGGCCTCTTCCTGGCGCTCCACGCGCAGTTCCTCGCGGCCATCCAGCTCATCGTCTACGCGGGCGCGATCGTCGTCCTCTTCCTCTTCGTCATCATGCTGCTCGGGCCGAGCGCGTCGACGCCGAGCGACCGGCGCGGCCTGGCGGCGCGCGTCTTCGGCGGAGGGCTCTTCGGGCTCACCGGGCTCGCGGCGATCTGGGCGGTCGTCGCCCAGCAGATGCGCACGCACCACACGATGCCGATGCCCGACCCGGACGCGAGCTTCGGCGGCATCGACGCCATCGGGCGGGTGCTCTTCACCGACGCCCTCGTCCCCTTCGAGCTGTCGAGCGCCCTGCTGATGGTCGCCGTCATCGGCGCCGTGGCGGTCGCGAAGGGCCGCCAGGGGACCAAGACGCTGTCGAAGGCGGAGCTCGAGGCGGGCAGGACGTTCCACCCCGGCGGGGTGTCCGAGGACCTCCACCACGAGGGGGCAGCGGGCGTGTTCCACCACGAGATCCACCTCGGGGAGTCCCCCGACGCGAAGGAGAGCGCGCCGTGATCCCCGCAGAGCACTACGTCCTTCTCAGCGCCGTCCTGTTCCTGGTCGGCGGCGTCGGGTTCCTCGTCCGGCGCAACGTCCTCTCCACGCTGATGAGCATCGAGGTGATGCTCAACGCGGCGAACCTGGCGCTCGTGGCGTTCAACCGCTCGCGCCTCGCCCACGGGGCGGCGCAGGTCGCCGAGGGGCAGAGCCACACCGGGCAGGTGTTCGTCTTCTTCATCATCGCCGCCGAGGCGGCCGAGGTCGCGGTCGGGCTCGCGATCGTCCTCGCGATGTACCGCCTGCGCCGCACCGTCCGGTCCGACGAAGCGGACCTCTTGAAGAACTGAGGCATGGGAATGCTCTCCGTGTTTCCCGCGAACGACTTCCTGCTCATCGCGGTCATCCTGGGGATGCCGCTCCTCGGCGCGTTCGTGAACGGCGTCTGGGGCAAGCGCCTCGGCAAGTCGGCGGTGCGCGTGATGGCGCTCACCTCCGTGGGCGTCAGCTTCGTCGCGGCGGTGCTCGCGTTCGACGCGCTCTCGCAGATCGCCGAGCAGGACCGCGGCGCCCACGTGAAGCTCGCGTGGACTGCCTGGGAGTGGATGCACACGACCGGCGGCAACGCGGGCGCAGTCATCCCGATCGAGGTGAAGTTCAGCATCGACGCGCTGAGCGGCGTGATGATGCTCATCGTCACGGGCGTCGGCTTCCTCATCCACCTCTACGCGACCGCGTACATGGCCGAGGACGAGGGGTTCGCGCGCTTCTTCGCGTACCTGAACCTCTTCATCTTCTCGATGCTCGTCCTCATCCTCGGGGACAACCTGCCGCTCCTCTTCGTCGGGTGGGAGGGCGTGGGCCTCTGCTCGTACCTCCTCATCGGCTTCTGGTACCAGAACGAGGCGAACGCGGCCGCCGGCAAGAAGGCGTTCATCGCGAACCGCGTGGGGGACTTCGGCCTGCTCTGCGCGATGTTCCTGCTCGTCCAGTACACGGGCTCGCTCGACTGGAACGGCATCGCCAACGGCGCGACGAGCCTCGTGCACCCCGGCGAGGCGTTCCGCGTGCACGTCTGGCCGCTCGGCGGCGGGCGCTACGAGGGGTTCCTCCACTTCCTCCAGCCGCACCAGCCCTTCACGATCAGCGGCGCGACCGCCGTCGGGCTGGCCCTGCTCCTCGGCTGCACCGGCAAGAGCGCGCAGATCCCGCTCTACGTGTGGCTCCCCGACGCGATGGCCGGCCCCACGCCGGTCTCGGCGCTCATCCACGCGGCGACGATGGTCACGGCGGGCATCTACCTCATCTGCCGCCTCTCGTTCGTCTTCGTCCTCTCGCCCTTCACGATGATGGTCATCGCCATCATCGGCGCGTCGACGGCGCTCCTGGCGGCGACGATCGCACTCGTGCAGACGGACATCAAGAAGGTGCTCGCCTACTCCACGGTGAGCCAGCTCGGGTTCATGTTCCTGGGCGTCGGCGTGGGCGCGTTCACGGCGGGCTTCTTCCACGTGTTCACGCACGCGTTCTTCAAGGCGTGCCTCTTCCTCTGCGCGGGCTCGGTCATCCACGCGATGCACGCGCGCATCCACGACGACGTGAAGTCGCAGGACCTCCGCTACATGGGCGGTCTGCGCCGGTGGATGCCGCTCACGCACTGGACGTTCGCCGCCGCGACGGCGGCCATCATCGGGCTGCCGTTCACGAGCGGGTTCTTCTCGAAGGACGAGATCCTCTACAAGGCGTTCGTCAACCGCACGGTGAACCCCGAGGACGGCATCGGGATGCTCAAGCACCTGAAGACGTACGCGCCGCCGATGTGGCTCGGGCAAGCGCTCTACGCGGTCGCGGTGATCGCGGCGTGCATGACGGCCTTCTACATGTGCCGCCTCTACTTCCTGATGTTCTGGGGGGACTTCAAGGGCTGGACGGTCGGCCGCCCGTCGCTCCTCTCCAAGCAGGAGCTCGCGCCGGCGCCTGCGATGCTCGCCGCGTCCCTCGGCGCAGCGCACGACACGGAGAGCGAGGACGACGACGACGTCCCCGCCAAGCACGAGCACCACGAGGACCTGGCAACGCCCGGGTACGCGCCGCACGAGTCGCCGTGGCAGATGACCGTACCGCTCATCATCCTCGCGGCCTTCTCCCTCTTCGCGGGCGTCCTCAACCCGGGCTTCGGGATCCTGAAGAACCGGCCGATGGATCACTGGCTCGAGCCGGTCTTCAAGGCGGCCACCGAGCACGCGGTCGTCGTGGCCGGCGGCCACAACCTCGAGTGGGCGGAGCACATGGAGTGGCCGCTCGCGCTCGGCGGCATCCTGGCGTTCGCCGTCGGGACGGGGCTCGCGTGGTGGATGTACGTCGCCCGCAAGGGCGAGCCCGCGCGCGCGCTCGCGCAGGCCGCGCCGGGCCTCTACAAGCTGGTCCTCGACAAGTGGCGCGTGGACGAGCTCTACGAAGGGACGGCGATCGCGGCGCTCGACTCGCTCGCCGAGACTGCCGCCGCGGTCGACCGCGGCTTCGTCGACGGAATCCTCGCGCGGCTCACGGCCCTCGTCGTGGCCGCCGCGGGGACCGTGCTGCGGGCGTTCCAGAACGGCGTCGTTCACGTCTACGCGGCGATGATGGTGCTCGGCCTCGCCGTCGTCGGGTGGTTCTTCGCCGTGCCGCACCCGAACGCCACGGTGGTCGACGCCGGCAACGACGACTACGTCCTGACGGCGGCGCCGGGCGTCGGATACGCGTACCGGTGGGACGCCGACGGCGACGGCAAGCCCGAGAAGCCCGGCTTCGGCGGCGAGACGACCGTCAAGGTGCACGTCACCCCGGGGCAGTCGCAGACGGTGAACCTCGAGGTGCAGAACGCTTTCGGGTTCGTACGGACCAAGACCATCCACGTGGCGCGCCCCGTCGGGCCCGCCGAGCCGACGTCGTCGCTCTGAGGCAGACATGGACGCGCACACCTCCTCGCTGAAGCAGGACCCGCCCGTCGCATTCCAGCCCGGCCGGCTCGCGTGGCTGCTCGTGCTGGCGTTCGCCGCCGCCGTGGCGGCCGTGTTCGTCGACGACGCCCTCCCGGTGGTCGCCGCGGCGGTCGTCGCGGCGCTCGTACCCAGGAAGCACGGCTGGTCCGTCCGCGGTCCCATCGCCGTCATGGCGGGGCTGCTCGCGCTCTTCCTCGTCCGGATGTGGCCCGAGGCCGCGGCCGCCGAGGCCGTGCGCCCGAGCGAGACGGGGCACCTCCTCAGCTGGATCGTCTGGACGCCGCTCCTCGGCGCGATCGCGGTGCTCTTCGTGCCGCGTCAGTCCCACGCGACGTTGCGCTGGGGCACGCTCCTGCTGATGCTGGCGACGTTCGTCCTCGCCCTGCCGCTCCTGCGCGTGCCGATGGGCCGCGCGTACCACTTCAACGAGGACGTGCTCTGGTTGCCGCAGTTCGGCATCCACTACCACGTGGCCGTCGACGGCGTGTCGCTCTGGCTCGTGCTGCTCACCGTGTTCATCACGCCGATCGCCGCGTGGGCGTCGTTCGGCCCGGTGCAGACGCGCATCAAGGACTGGTGCTTCGCGCTGCTCCTGCTCGAGGGGGGGATGCTCGGCTCGTTCCTCGCGCTCGACCTCTTCCTCTTCTACGTGTTCTGGGAGCTGATGCTCGTCCCCATGTACGTCATGATCGGCGTCTGGGGCGGGACGAACCGCATCAAGAGCGCGGTGAAGTTCTTCCTCTACACGATGTTCGGGTCGGTGCTGATGCTCGGCGCGATCCTCTACATCGCGTACTCGTACGCCAAGGCGAACGGCGGCGTGCCGAGCTTCGACTACTTCGAGCTCCAGCGCCTGATGATCCCGCGCCACGTGCAGATCTGGCTCTGGGGCGCGTTCACGCTGGCCTTCGTGATCAAGGTGCCGATGTTCCCGGTGCACACGTGGCTGCCCGACGCGCACACCGAAGCACCCACGGCGGGTTCGATCATCCTGGCCGCCGTCATGCTGAAGATGGGGACGTACGGGTACCTGCGCTACTCGATCGGCCTCTTCCCCGAGGCGAGCGCCGAGTTCGCCGCGAACCTCGCGGGGGTGGCCGTCCTCGGCGGCATCCTCTACGGCGCCCTCTGCGCGTGGAAGCAGGAGGACGTGAAGCGCCTCATCGCGTACTCGTCGGTCGCGCACCTCGGGTACGTCATGCTGGGGCTCTTCGCGATGACGTCCGCGTCGATCGAGGGCGGCATCCTCCAGATGGTCAACCACGGCGTCTCGACGGGGATGCTCTTCCTCCTCTTCGGCGTCATCTACGACCGGCGCCACACGCGTCACATCGAGGACTTCGGCGGCCTCGCCAAGCCGATGCCCGTGTACGCCACGCTCTTCGTCGTGGCGACGCTCGCGAGCGTCGGCCTCCCGGGCACGAACGGCTTCGTCGGCGAGTTCATGGTCATCACGGGCACGGCGACGTCGGTCCACCTCGGGCGCTTCGCCGGGGTGCAGGCGATGGGCGCGGCGATCGGCGTCGTCCTCGGCGCCATCTACATGCTGATGGTCGTCCAGAAGATGTTCTTCGGCCCCGTGCGTCACAAGGAGAACAGGCGCCTGCCCGACGTCAACGCGCGGGAGCTCGTCTGCCTCGCCCCCCTCGCGATGATGATCTTCGTCATCGGCTTTTTCCCCAACGTGTTCCTCTCCCAGATCAAGGGAGCCGCGCAGCGCGTGCAGGAAGACTTCCAGGCGCGCGTCGACGCCAACCCGGGCCCCCAGTTCTACGACGGCCCCATCAAGCTCGTGCCGCGCCGGCCCGACGCACCCAAGGGGCACTGAGCCGTCATGCCGATCGTTCTCGCGCTTTCACCGTTCCTCGTCGTCGGCATCGGGGCGCTCCTCCTCATGCTCGTCGAGGCGTTCTCGCGACGCCCGGCCGGGCTCGCGCTCGGCGCCGCCATCGTCCTCTTCGCCGGGGCGACCTTCGCCGGCGCCGTGTGGATGTTCGGGCTCGACCAGCTCCCCGAGGCCGCGACCCTCGCGCCCTGGCTCCTCATCGACCACTTCACGCTGTTCTTCACGGCGGTGCTCTGCCTGGGGGGCGGCCTCTCGGCGCTGCTCGCGGGCGGGTACCTCCCCGAGCACCAGCTCGAGCGCGGCGAGTTCTACTCGCTCCTCCTCTTCGGGACGTTCGGCGCGATGATGCTCGCAGCGTCGGGGAGCGCGCTGACGCTGTTCCTGGGACTCGAGACGATGAGCATCGGGGCGTACTCGCTGACGGCGTTCCGCCGCTCGAGCCCGCGGTCGGCCGAGGGCGCGCTCAAGTACTTCCTGCTCGGCGCGTTCGCCGCGGCGATCCTCCTCTACGGCTTCGCGCTCCTCTACGGCGCGACGGGCCACATCGACCTCGCCGGGATCGGCGCCGCGGCGCGCACCGGCGCGGCGCACAACCCGCTGCTCGTCGTCGGAGCGGTTCTCGTGCTCGTCGGCGTCGTCTTCAAGGTGAGCGCGGTCCCGTTCCATGCGTGGACGCCCGACGCGTACGAGGGTGCGCCGACGCCCGCCACGACGTTCATGGCGGTGGCGGTGAAGGCCGGCGCCTTCGCGATGCTGCTCCGCGTCCTGGTGCTGTCGATGGGCGACGTGACGTGGACGTCGTGGGCGAGCGGCTGGCCGCCCGTGGTCGCGACGCTGGCCGTGCTCACCATGACGTACGCGAACCTCGTGGCCGGCCGCCAGGAGTCGGTGAAGCGCATGCTCGCGTACTCGAGCATCGCGCACGCCGGGTACGTGCTCGTCGGGGTGACGTCGATGATGCGCGACGCCTCGGAGGGGAGCGCGAGCGTCCTCTTCTACCTGCTCACGTACACGGTCTCGACCGCCGGGGCATTCGGGGCGCTCATCCTGTGCGGCAGCCGCGGGCGCGAGGCCGTCTCGTACGACGACCTGTCGGGCCTGGGGAAGCGCCACCCCGCCGCGGCGCTCGCGTTCGCGCTGTTCCTCCTGTCGCTCGCGGGCATCCCGCCCACCGCAGGCTTCTTCGGCAAGTGGTTCGTCTTCAAGGCGGCCATCGACGGCGGCCTGTACTGGCTGGCCATCGTCGCCTTCGTGAACAGCGTCATCGGCGCGTACTACTACCTGCGCGTGCTCGTCTACATGTACATGCGCGAGCCTGCCGCGGGAGCGCCGGTCGCCGTGCCGATGCGATCGGGATACGTGTCGGCGGCCCTGCTCCTCAGCGCGGTGCTCGTCCTCGCGCTCGGGCTCGCGCCGACCCGTTCGCTCGGGGTCGCGCTCACGGCTGCAGCGTCGTTCGTCAAAGGCTGACGAGCGCCCGAGCCATCGAGGGCGCCGGCGGGCTCACTCGACCGCGCGGCGCGGGAGGCCCATCGCGGTGAGCGTCTCGCGCGCGCGCCGCGCCACGTCGCGGTCGCCCACCTTCTCCGCCAGCCGGAGCGCCACCGCCGCGAGGAGCGGATCGGCAGGATTGCGCGCGAGCAGGAGCCTCGGCGCATCATGCGCCACGATCGCGTCCGTCCCGAGCAGCTGAAGCGCGTCCGCCGCGGCGACGACGGGGTCGACGGACGCGACGCCGTGCAGACGCGCAGCGAGCGTACGGGTCGCGGGATCGCCGGGGTGCGTCAGGGCGAGCGCCAGGTAACGGTGCCGGGCGTCGAGGCCCTGCTCCGAGGACGGCGCGGGCGTGCCCGTCAGAGCGGCGAGCTCGACGCGCCCATCGGGCGGTAGAAGCTCCGGAGGCGCCGCCTTGCGAGACACGAGCTCGACGGCCGGACGCACGACGGGGTCGTCGCCGGGCACCACCGCCTCGTGCGGAAGAGCCGCGATGTCCTCGGGTGCGGATGCGGGGGCCGCCTGGAGAAGCGCGACTCCGAAGGCGACGAGCGCCGCGGCCGAGGCGGGCGCGTCTCCCGGCCGAGGGTTGGCCACGGCCCGGAGGTCGCCACCGCCTGCAGCCGCGAGGACGAGACGGGCACCTGTGGCTCCCGGATCGGCCGCGGCGAGCTCCGAGGCGAGGTCCCGCGCAAGGTCTCGGCGTCCGGCGAGGAGAGCGCGCCCGGCGGCCTCCTCGAGGGACACGTGCCCGCGGACCGCGCGCCGGCGCACGGAGTCCCCGTCGTCGCGAGCGATCGCCTCGTCGATCGCGAGCCGCGGGGCGAGCGCGTACGTCGGGGCGAGCGGCCGACGGTCCGCATCGAGCGCTGCGGCGGCGACCGCGCGTGCTTCGACGAGGTACCCCTCCCCCGCGAGCTGCTCTGCGGCCGACGCGACGAAAGTGCGCCGATCGGGCGCGACGCGCGCGAGCTCGACGAGGGCGCGCGTCCAGAGGGCGACGTCGCCGTGCGCCTCCGCCCAGCGCGCAAGTGCCCCCCAGGCGACACGCGGGTCGTGCGCCGTGACGGTGAGCGCCACCAGCGCTTCGCGCTCGGACGGCGAGGCCTCGCCCGTCTCGCTCCTCGCCAGGAGGACCGTGGCGTCGTCGCCGCGCGGATCGAGCCGAAGGGCGCGGTCGGCCGCAGCTCGTTCCCCCGATGCGTCCCCACGTGCAGCCGCGCACTCCGCGACCGCGACCCACGCCGGCGCATACGTGTCGTCGAGCGCGACCGCCCGTCGCGCTGCCGCTTCGCCGCGAGCCACGGCGTCTGCGGCGGCGGCCGGCGCGCCCGCGCCTCCCCCCGATCCGCACGACACGTGTGCGATCCGCGCCCACGGCTCCGGGCTCGCGGGATCGTCGTGCGCTGCCTGGACGTAGGCGTCCACCGCGTCGTCGCCGTGCCCCTCGGCCTCGGCGAGCGCTCCACGGAGGAAGGCGGCGTACGCGGCCGGCGAGACGAACCGCCCCTCGACCACGTCCCCGCCGTACGCGCGCTCGACGCTGCCCGGATGGACGCAGGCGACGCATGCGGACGCAGCGCACACGAGCGCGGTGACCGCACGCTTCATGACGCGGTCACCGCGTGGAGCGCCTCGAGGAAGGCGTCGTTCTCGTCGCGCGTGCCGATCGTGACGCGAAGCCGCGTCGACAGCCTCCCACCCGCGGCGTGGAAGCTCCGTACGAGAATTCCCCGGGCGAGGAGCGCGGCGTGCACCTCTACCGCGGGACGCGACGTGGCCATCCACACGAAGTTCGCCTCGCTGGGCACGACGTCGTGGCCGGATGCGCGGAGGGCATCCTCGACGCGCCGGCGTTCCGTCACGACGGCGGCGACGTGCGCCCCCACGTCGTCCCAGGCTTCGCCGAGCACCGCGGCCGCCGCAGCCTGGCTCGGCGCGCTCACGTTGAACGGCTGCCGCACCTTGTCGACCTCGCGAACGAGGGCCTCGTCGGCCTCGAGCCACCCGAGACGGAGCCCCGCGAGACCTACCTTGCTCAGCGTCCGGAGCACTGCGAGCCGGGGATGCTCGGCGCGCCACGTACGCAGCGACGGGCCCGCGTAGTCGACGTAGGCCTCGTCGAGGACCACGAGCGCGTCGCCTGCCGCGGCCAGGAGCGCCTTCAGGCGGTCCGCGCTCATGCGGTTTCCGGTGGGGTTGTTCGGGCTCGCCACGAAGACGACGCCCGGGCGCGTCATCTCGATGGCGCGCTTCATCCCGCCGGCGTCGAGGTCCCAGCTCGCATCGAGCGGAACCTCGATCGGTTTGAGCCCGTGACCCTTGGCGGTCACGCGGTACATGACGAAGGTCGGGGTGGGCGACAGGACCACGGCCTGCGGCGCGTCCTCGCGCGGCCGCGCGAGGGCCGTCAACAGCAGCGAGATGACCTCGTCCGATCCCGTCCCGACCAGGAGGTCCTCCGGCCGCGCGCCGGTCCGCTCCGCGATGCGGCCCTTGAGCTCGCGCGCACGAGCGTCCGGATACCGCTCCAGAGCGACGCGCTCGACGGCTCGCGCGACGGCACGCTCGACCGCAGGCGAACGCAGCGGCGGGGCCTCGTTCGCGTCGAGCCGAACGCGGACGCCGGGGGGCTCGGCCGGCGCATAGGCCGCGAGGTCGCCCAGCTCGGGGCGGAGCAGGTGCGTCCAGTCGGCCACGCGTTCGGTGTAGCCGTCCTGCGATCAGCGCGCCACGAGAAGGACGTTCTCGTCGATGTCCGCGACGAACAGCGACCCGTCCGGGTCCATGGCCAGGCCCTCGGGACCGTTGAGGCGCGCCGACGCGAGCGGGCCGAGGACGACCCCGAACTCACCCGCGCGCCCGAGGGGCGTGGTCACCGCTCCCGTGGCGACGTCCACGCGTCGCACGGTCGCGTTGAAGCTGTCCGCCACGTAGAGGCCCCCCGCGCCGTCGTACGCCATCGCGCCGGGCTGATCGAAGCGCGCCGAAGGGCCCACGCCGTCCACGCTGCCGATGACCCCGGGGGCGCCCGCGAGGGTCGTCACGGTCATGGTGGCGAGGTCCAGGCGCCGGATGGTCTCGTTGTCGGAGACGAAGAGGGCCGCGTCGCCGTCGTACGCCAGCCCGACCGGCCCGCAGAAGGTGGCCGACGTCCCTACGCCGTCGGAGCTGCCGCAGCCGTGCCCGCCGCTCCCGGCCACGAGGGTAGTGGTGCCGGCGACGACGTCGACGCGGCGGATGCTCGAGTAGGCGGAGTCGACGACGTAGAGCGCCCCGGTCTTGTCCACGACGAGGCCCTCGGGGACGAACCCGCCGCCCGCGACCGTGCTCACGATGCCGCTCGCCACGTCGATGGCGCGGACCGCGAAGTTGCCGCTGTCGGAGACGTAGAGCCGGTCCTTTCCGTCGTAGGCGATCCACGTCGGCTGGTAGAACCGCGCCGCCGCGCCCGTGCCGTCGCCGGCGCCCGACGTCCCGGGCGTGCCGGCCAGCGTCGTCACGGCCCTCGTCGCGACGTCGACCCGCCGCACCGTGTCGTCACTCCAGTCGACGACGTACACGTGCCCCGCCCCGTCGGAGGCCACCCCTTGCGGCGCTGCGAAGCGTGCCTCCGTGCCCGTGCCGTCCACCGTCTCCATCGCCGAAGGCGCGCCGGCGAGGCTCGTCACCGATGACGAGGAGAGCGTGAGCCCGCGCAGCATGAAGTTCCCCGTGTCGGCGATGCGCAGCACGCCGTCCGCACCGAACGCGATGCCGGTGGGCGCGGCGAACGTGGCCGCGGTCCCCACGCCGTCGACCGCGCCGTACGTGCCGGCCTCGCCCGCGGCCGTGGAGACCGCGCCGGTCGACGTGGAGACGGCGCGGATGACGGACGCGCCGTCCGCGGCGTAGAGCGTGCCCACCCCGTCGTAGGCGAGACCGTAGAGAAGCTGGAGACACGCCGTCGGCGCGAGCGTGGTCACGGCCCCCGAGCCGACGTCCACCTTGCGGACCGAGCAACCGTCGGCGACGTAGAGCGCGCTCGCGCCGTCGAAGGCGACGCCGCGGAGGTGGCCGAAGCGAGCCGCCGTCCCGGTACCGTCGGCGAACCCCGGCGCCGCGTCCGGCGATCCGGCGAGCAGCGTCACGCTCCCCGTGACCGTGACGCGATAGATCGCGCCGCCTGTCTCGCCCGCAGGCCGCCCGCCGGACGCGACGTACCCGAAATCGGCGGCGTAGAGCGACGACTGGCCGTCGTAGGCGAGGCCCACCGGGGTGAAGTGGTCGGGACCGCCGGCGGCGACCACGTCCGACAGGCGCAGGATCGTGGTCACCGCACCGGTGCTCGCGTCGACGGCTCGGAGCGCGGAGTTGCCGGAGTCGGCCACGTAGACGGTGCCTCCCAGGTCGCACGCCACGCCGCTCGGCGAATCGAACTTCGCAGCGGGCCCCACGCCGTCGACGAACCCGCCCGGGTTGCCCGTGCTGAAGGCCGTACCGGCGATCGTCACGACCGCGCCGCTGGCCTCGTCGAAGCGCCGGATCGCGGCGCCGTCCGAGAGGAAGAGGTGCCCGTGCGCGTCGTCGCCGAGGTACCAGGGCTGCGTGAAACGCGCGGCGGCGCCGGTCGCATCGATATTTCCCAGACCCCCGGGTTCGCCGGCGACGAGCGACAGGTTCGCGAGCGATGGGGGCCCGCCTTCCCCCGGACCATCGACCTCCCCCCCCTCCCCGCCAGCTTCGGGCGCGCCGCCGTCGTGGGAGGGGGCCGGTCCTGGCGTGCTCGTGCCCTCGGGCGGGGACATGCCGCACCCGGCGGCCGCACCTGCCGCGAGCGCCACGACCGCCACGATGATCACGCTGCGCTTCATCTGCCGCGCCTCGGCGCCCCCTCCCGCATGCTCCATGCCACACGGATCGTGCGCGCGCTTCCAGTTCAATTCGCGCCCCCGTGCGAGGCGTGACGATCAGGGCGTCGCACCCTGACACGACGGCACGACGTCACGACGGAATGGCCGCTACTGCGCCGCGCCGTCAGCGACGACGGACGGTGCTGCCGTCGATTCCGTCGCCAGCGGATGCCTCCTCCAGCACCTCCGCGGCCTCCACAGCGACGTGGCCCTCGGCCTCGCGCAGCTTCTCGGCGATCTCTATGACGCGCCGCTCGACGCGGCCGAACACGCTCGAGGCCGGAAAGCGCCCGCTCGAATCGCGCTCTCCCGCCGCGAGGCCGGTCAGTACCTCGATGCCCTGCGACGCACGCTCGATGGCGTAGAGATGAAACTCGCCCCGCGCGATCGCCTCGGCCACGTCGTCGCGGAGCACGAGATGAGGGAGGTTCGGGCGCGGGATCATCACGCCCTGGGCCCCGGTGAGGCCGCGCGCACGGCACAGGTCGAAGAACCCCTCGATCTTGGCGCAAACGCCCCCGATGGCCTGCATCTCGCCGAGCTGGTTGACGCTCCCCGTGACCGCCACTCCCTGGTCGATGCCCACGTCCGCGAGCGCGCTCAGCACCGCGAACAGCTCGCTCGAGCTCGCGCTGTCGCCGTCGATCTCGCCGTAGCTCTGCTCGAACGCGAGCTGCGCGCGGATGGAGAGCGGCCGCTCCTGCCCGAACATTCGCGACAGGTAGCCGCGAAGGATCGCGACCCCCTTCGTGTGGATGCTCCCGCCGAGCTGGGCCTCGCGCTCCACGTCGACGAGCCCCTCGCGCCCGATGCCGACGACCGCGGTGATGCGCATCGGCTGCCCGAACTCGACGTCGCCTGCGCTGAAGACCGAGAGCCCGTTGAGGACGCCCACGCGAAGGCCCGACGTCTCGAGCGCCACTTCGCCCCGGAGCGTGATCTCGCGGATGTGCCGCTCCGCGCTCCCGGCGCGCTCGCGGCGCTCGCTCCACGCCGCCTGGATGTCCTCCCCCGTCACGACGCTGATCGAAGGCGGCGCGATCGAGGCGCGGAACGGGCGCACGGGAGCATCGGCCGCGCCGTCGTCGCCCGCAGAGGGCGGCTCCTCCTCCTCGTGCGTCGCCTTGGCGGCAGCAAGCGCGCTCGCGAAGGCCATGGTCTCCTCGAGCGGCGAGAGGATGAGCGCGATCTTCTCTCGGTCGCCCGACAGGCGCGTCGCGAGATCGAGCAGCTGCGCGCGGGCGGTCACGTCGAAGCGACCCCACTCCCGCTCCCCGGCCATCGCCATGAGGTACGCGTCGAGGGCGGCGAGGCTCCTCGGGCTGCGCGGGATGATGTGATCGACCTCGACCTTCACGCGGAAGAGCGAGGCGAAGTCCGGGTCGGCGTCGAGGAGCGTCGCGTAGAGCTCCGGGGGGCCGACGAGCACCACGCGAACGCGGATCGGAACGGGCACCGGACGGAGCGAGGTGGCGTAGAGGCCGAGGGGGCCCAGGGGATCCTCGGCGCCGATGCGCTGCTCGCGAAGGACCCGCTTGATGCGCTCCCAGATGATCGGGTCCGTGAGCAAGTCCGCCGCGCGGACGACGAGGATGCCGCCGCTCGCCTTGTGGAGCGAGCCCGCACGGATGCGCGTGAAGTCCGTGAGCAGCGCCCCGAACCGCGCCCGCCGTTCGAGGTGCCCGAAGAGGTTCGGGTACGTCGGGTTCGTGTCGTACACGACGGGCGCCGGCGAGCCTTCCTCGCTGGACACGAGGAGGTTCACCCGGAACCGGTTGAGACGCGTGGCGAGCTCCGGGTCGTCGCGCTCCTCGCGCGAGCGTTGCTCCTGCTCGTTCTCCTCGTCGATGTCGACGAGATCGTCCCAGTCCTCGGCGAGCGCGAGGCGAACGCGATCGAGCCACTGCCGCACGTCCGGCCCGAGGGCCGCGAGGTCGGCGGAGAGCACCTTCACCGCCTCGTCGATGACGCCGGCGGAAGCCTTCGAGAACGCTTCCTCGCGGGCGGCCTCGAAGCCCGCGCTCTGGGCGCGCACGAGCTGCGCGGCCTTCTCGACCTCCTTCGTGAGCTTCGCCTCGCTGTCGGTCAGCGAGCGCTTCGTCGAGTCGTCCAGCACGTCGAACTGCTCGGCGCTCACGGGCTTGCCGTGGAGGATCGGGAACGTCTGCACCCCTCCCTGCACCGCGCGCACTCCGAAGCCAAAGGTCTTCGCCAGCGACTCGAGCTGGTGGATGACGGCCCGGTTGCGCGCCTCGAGCTCCTGCGCGAGCTGCGCGTGGGCGCGCTTGAACTCGTCGCCCTCGACCACGGCGGGGATCTCCTCCTGCAGCCGCGCGATGAGCGACTCCATGGCGCCGACGAGGACGGGCCCCTTGCCCGCGGGCAAGAGGAGCGGCCGCGGCGCCTCCGGGTGATCGAAGTCGTGGACGTAGGCGATGTCGTTCGGCGTGGGGCGCGACCTCGCGAACCGCGTGGCGTACCGGACGATGTCGTCCTCGATCATCACCTCGGGCGCGGCGGCCACGAAGACGTGGAAGCTCGGCTCGCGCGCGGAGAGCCCCAGCTCCAGCGCCCGCCGCGCCACCGTGGGCACGAGCTCGAAGAGGCCGTGGCTCTCGCGGGGGGCCTCCGGCAGGCTCGACGGGTCGGTGTGGATGACCGCCTGGGCGGGCGTCACGGCGTAGATCTGCCGGCCCCGGTGCAGCTCCGCCATCCCCGCGGCGAGCGCTCGTCGCGGCGCCCGCGGCTCGCCAGGCGCCTTCGCGCCGTGCGCCGCGCGCGCCACCCCGTGGGATTTGGCCTGCGCTCGGCGGGTCCTCGGCTTGGGCGTCTTCGGCATGCGCGCGCTCGGGGATGCCCACAAAGTCTTAGCATTTGTGGCTGCGGCGGAGGCGGCTCTGGTGGATCTGTCCGAGCGCGGCGGCGCTTGCTACCATCAGGTGCGCGCATGGCTAGGCTGATCCTCGCGACCGCCGAAGGACAGCAGGCGATCGAGCTCCGCCCGATCAACAGCCTGGGGCGCCACCCCAACAACACGATCCAGCTCCTCGACAAGATCGTCTCGAAGGAGCACTGCATCCTCGAGCACCGCGACGGGCACTTCATCCTGCGCGACCTCGGGAGCCTGAACGGCACCTACGTCAACGGCGAGCGCGTGCGCGGCGAGACGGCGCTCAAGCACGGCGACGAGATCGCGCTCGGCTCGACGCGAGCCCGGTACGACGACGGATCGGGCGTCGCTCCGCCGCCGCCCCCGGTCGGTCCGGGCGCGGTCCAGCACGGCGCAGCCGCGGGCTGGTCCGCACAGCCGGGCTCCATCCCGCAGCAGCAGGCCGCCGCTCCGCAGCCGGGGGCCATGCGGCCGCCGGCGTACTCGTATCCTTCGTCGCTCCCCGCCCCGCCGCCCCCGGTCCCCCAGGCCCCGCTCAATCGGCCGCCGAGCATCAGCGGGACCCGCGTCGACGTGCTCGACGCCGCGCGCTCCATCGGCACCCAGATCGCCGCCCAGACCAAGGGCTTCCTCCCGTTCGAAGCCGTCGGTCACGACGCCGCGCAGCTGCGGGTCGACTACGAGCGCCTGCGGATCACGTGGGAGCTGACGCGCGACATCGGCCTCGAGCGCGATCTCGACAGGCTCCTCGACAAGATCCTCCTCGCGCTCTTCAAGTTCACCAAGGCCGACCGCGGCGTCATCCTCCTCCGCGAGAGCGACGGGACGCTCCACCCGCGCGCCGCGCGCCGCCGCGACGGGAGCGAGGCGCCCATCCAGGTGAGCAGCACGATCCTGAACCACGTCATCAAGGAGAGGGCGGGCGTCCTCACGCACGACGCGTCGATGGACTTCGCCGCCTCCAAGGGCAAATCGATGATCCTGAACCGGATCTCGAGCGCCATGGTCGTGCCGCTGCTCCACGACAACGACAAGGACGTCCTCGGCGTGCTCTGGCTCGACAGCGAGTCGCTCGCGCAGTTTCAGCCCAAGGACCTCGAGGTCATCGCGTCGGTGGCGAGCCAGGCGGCGATGTTCATCGAGAACACGTTGCTCGCGAAGAAGATCGAGCAGGAGATCGTGGTCCGCGATCGCTTCATGCGCCTGGTCGCGCCGAACGTGGCCGAGCAGATGATCAGCGGCAAGCTCGAGGTGAAGAAGGGCGGCCAGCTCGTCCCCGAGCTCACGATCTTCAACAGCGACATCCGCGGCTTCACCGCGATGAGCGAGGGCACGGCGGCCGAGACGATCGTCGAGATGCTCAACGAGTACTTCGAGCCGATGGTGGAGACCCTGTTCAAGTACGAGGGGACGCTCGACAAGTTCATGGGCGACGGGATCATGGCGTTCTGGGGAGCGCCCGTCGGGCATCGCGACGACGCCATTCGTTGCGTCCAGTGCGCGCTCGACCAGATGGAGGTCCTCGGGCGCTTCAACCGGCAGCGGATGGCGGACAACAAGCCGCCCCTCGCCGTCGGCATCGGCATCCACACCGGCCCCGGCGTCGTGGGCTACGTCGGCAGCTCCAAGGCGCTCTCCTACACGGTCATCGGAGACACGGCGAACACGAGCGCGCGGCTCTGCGCGACGGCGGCGGCGGGGCAGATCGTGCTCAGCGAGGCGACCCTGGCGCGCCTCGGTACGCGCTTCGAGTGCGAGGAGATCGAGGCGCGCTCGCTCAAGGGGAAAGAGAAGCCCATGCGGCGGTTCAACGTCGTACGCGAGAAGCCGAGCGCGGTGGCGAAGGTCGGCTGACGCGAGACTTGGGGCGCATGAAGGCGGCGTGGGTCGGCTCGGTGGCGCTCGTCGTGGCGTGCGGCGCGCGCACGGCCCTTTTGCCGGGCGGCGCGGCCGGCGACGGGAGCGGTGGTACGAGCAGCGGCGGCGGGAGCGGAAGCGGGGGAACCCCGGGCCTCCTCATGGTGAAATGTCCTGCCGCCCTCCAGGCAGGCGCGCCCACGCCGACCCTCGGCTTCTGTTCCACCCGCGCGAACCAGGCGGCCGCGCTCGCCCCCGCCGCGCCGTCGGTCGCATGGACCGCGCAGCCTTTCGTCATCTCCAACCCGGAGGACTACCTGCCCGCGCAGGTCGTGGTCGACGCGTCGGGCCGGTCCTACGTCCTCGTCAACGCCAGCCCCACCAACGCCGCCGGTGGACCGAATCGCCTCACCGCCCTCGACCCGGACGGCTCGGTCGCATGGACGACGGACCTGCCGACGCAGGGCTCGGGGCTGTCCATCGGCGCCGACGGGACGCTGTGGGCGCTCGCCGGGGAGCTCTACGCCTTCGACGCGACCGGCGCCGTCGCCGAGCGCCTCGACGTCGCGCCGGACCAGCTGGACGGGAGCGCGCCGCCGGGGGGCTTCGCGTTCGATGCGTTCGCGATCGCCGCCGACGGGACCTTCTTCCTCGCCGGTCTCCAGGGCGGAACCGTCGAGCACCTCGCTCCTTCGGGCCTGCTGCTCTGGGCGGGGAACGGCGTCGGGGGCGGGTCGTTCGACGACGGCGTCATCGCCGTCGAGGCGAGCGACGCGATCGTCGTCGGCGGCGACGGCAGTGAGCTCTACGGGTATGCATCCGACGGCTCGAGGGCCTGGATCGGGGGCTCGCTGCGGAACTTCGGCGTCGACGCCGACGGCAACGTCGTGGGGCTGAACGCGACCCTGGGCGACAGCGACGCGTCGGTGACGACGCTCGACCCGCTGGGAAACGAGCTCCGCGCCGTCCCCTTGCCCGCGCAGACGTACAACGCCACGGGGCTGGCGCTCGCGGCGGACGGGACGCAGGTCGCGCTGCTCGCGAACGAGATCGCATCGCCGGGCCTCATCAAGTCGCACCTGATCGTCACCGCGATCGACGGGGCGGGCGCCGTCCGCTGGTCGACCCCCCTCGACGAGACGCTGACCTACGATCCCGCGGACCTGACGACGCACTACGGCATCTTCGTCGACGTCGCGGGCCGGGTCATCGTCACGGCCGGCGCGGTGACGGCGCTCGACCTCGCGAGCGGCGCCGTCGACTGGACGCTACCGCCGGCGAGTCCCCGCCAGTGCTTGCGGCCCGTGGTGCTCGGCGCGAACGGGTCCCTCGTGGGGACGCAGTGCGACGGCACGGTGTTCCTCGCGCGCTGAGGTCGACCCCCGGAGCCCGCGGCCGGCCTGTGCTAGCGTCCGTGCCCTCCGTCCCGCATGGCCGCCGCAGCGTACGTCCTGCCGTTCGAGAAGCCCGTCGTCGAGCTCGTCAGCCGCGTTCGAGAGCTCCGCGAGCTCGCCAAGAGCGATCGCGCGCTGGAGCCGGAGCTGCGCCGCCTCGAGGACAAGGCCGCCAAGCTCGCGCGCGAGCTCTTCGCGGTCCTCTCGCCCTGGCAGAAGGTGCAGCTCTCGCGGCACCCCAACCGTCCCTACACGCTCGACTACGTCGAGCGCATCTGCGGGGACTTCGTCGAGCTCCACGGGGACCGCACCTTCGGTGACGACGCGTCGATCGTCGCGGGCCTGGCGCGCATCCGGGGCCGCTCGGTCATGATCCTCGGCCACCAGAAGGGTCGCGGCGCCAAGGACAACGTGAAGCGCAACTTCGGGATGCCGCACCCCGAGGGGTACCGCAAGGCGCTGCGCCTCTACGAGATGGCGAGCCGGTTCGGCCTCCCCATCGTGACGCTCATCGACACTCCTGGCGCCTACCCGGGCATGGGCGCCGAGGAGCGCGGCCAGAGCGAGGCGATCGGCGCCTGCCTCGCCGCGATGGCGCGCGCGCGCGTGCCCATCGTCGCGACGATCATCGGCGAGGGCGGCAGCGGCGGCGCGCTCGCGCTCGGCGTCGCGAACCGCGTGCTCGTCCTCGAGTACGGGACCTACAGCGTCATCTCGCCCGAAGGCTGCGCATCCATCCTGTGGAAGGACGGGACCAAGGCCGACGAGGCGGCGAGCCGCATGAAGATGACGGCGCCCGATCTCCTGCGCCTCGGCGTCGTCGATCGCGTCGTCGACGAGCCGGCGGGCGGCGCGCACCAGGATCCCGACGCGGCCGCACGCTTCGTGGACGCCGCCATCGGCGACGCCCTGCGCGACCTCGGCGCCCTGTCGCCCGACGCCCTGGCCGAGGACCGCTACCGCAGGTTCCGGCGCATGGGCGCGTACGTTGCGTGAGCCAGGGCTTGCCGCTGTGTGTTACTGATCCGGCCGATGGTTGCCCGCATCACCCTCGAGGGCAAGGTGTGCCTCGTCACGGGCGGCAGCCGCGGCATCGGCGAGGCGATCGTCCGGACCTTCGCCGCGCACGGCGCACGCGTCGTCCTCGCCGCGCGCAAACCCGAGGGCGTCGCGGCGGTCGCAGAGTCGATCGCGAAGGAGCACGGGGCCGACCGCGTGCTCGGAGTGGCCGCGCACGCAGGAAAAGAAGACGAGTGCGCCCGCCTCGTGAAGGAAGCGGTCGCGCGCTTCGGCCACATCGACGTCCTCGTGAACAACGCCGGGACGAACCCGTACTTCGGCCCGATGCTGAACATCGACGGCCCGGCGTGGGACAAGACGTTCGAGACGAACCTCAAGGGCTACTTCTGGCTCGCGCGGGACGTGGCGCGCCTCGCCATCGCGCGCGAAGCGCCGGCGTCCATCGTCAACGTCGCGAGCGTGGCCGGCCTCGTGGGCAGCCCCCTCCAGGGTGTCTACGCCGCGACGAAGGCGGCGATCATCTCGATGACCAAGACGCTGGCGACCGAGCTCGGGCCCTCACGCATCCGCGTCAACGCCATCGCGCCCGGCTTCATCGACACCCGCCTGGCCAGCGCCATCCTCTCCAACGACGAGCTTCTCCAGCGCGTCGTCTCGCGGACCCCTCTCGGGCGCTACGGCGTCCCGGACGAGATCGCGGGCGGGGCGCTCTACCTCGCCAGTGACGCTGCAAGTTTCTTGACCGGCCATACGCTTGTGATCGACGGAGGACTGACGATCAGCTAGTACGCGCAAGCTCGTGTAGGGAGACCGGGGACCGGGATGGAGGCTGGCCAGACGATCGCGGGGAAGTACCGCCTCAACCGCCTGCTCGGGATGGGTGGGATGGCGACCGTATGGTCTGCGACCAACGTGTTCACCGAGCGCGAGTTCGCCATCAAGTTCATGCTCCCGCAGGTGGCCCGGACCCCCGAGGCCGCCAGGCGCTTCCTGCTCGAGGCCAAGGTCAGCGCCCGCATCAACCACCCGAACATCATCGAGGTCATCGACGTCGGCCAGGCCGAGGACGCCTCGCTGTTTCTCGTGATGGAGCTGCTGACCGGCGTCTCGCTCGACGTCGCCGTCCGCCGGCAGCAGCCGCCGATGAGCATCGGCGACTTCTGCTCGATCATGCGGGACGTGGCGGTGGCGCTGGCAGCGGCGCACCGCAGCGGCGTCATCCACCGCGACCTCAAGCCGACCAACGTCTTCCTGCACAAGGACCGCGACGGGCGCGTCGTCCCGAAGATCCTCGACTTCGGCGTCAGCAAGATCCTCGAGGAAGAGGCCAACACGGCCCTCACGGTCGTCGGCACCGTGCTCGGCTCCCCGCTCTACATGAGCCCCGAGCAGGCGATGGGCGCCGCCGGCATCGACGGCCGCACCGACGTCTTCGCCTTCGGCGGCATGCTCTTCGAAGCGCTCACGGGCCAGCGCGCGTTCGAGGCGCCGAACTTCAACGCCCTCATCGTCACGATCGCCACCAAGCAGCCCAAGAGCGTCGACGAGGTCGCGCCCGCCCTCCCCGAGCCGCTGCGCGCCCTCGTCCGCGAATGCATGGTGACCGACAAGGCCAACCGCCTCGCCTCGGTCGACGTCATCGCCGAGCGCCTCACGGCCATGCTGCCGGAGCTCGAGAAGTCCGAGCAGAAGCTCCCCTCGCAGTACGGCGTCGAGCGCTCCTCCGACCCGGACGCGACCAACGCGCTGCCCGTCATGCGCAAGAGCGAGAAGCCGGCGCCCCCCGCGACGACCCTCCCCGCGGGGCACCCGTCGCCGCTCGCCATGCAGGTCTCGACGCGCCCGCCGGCGAAGAAGGCCGGCGAGGTGGTGAAGGTGTGGGTCCAGGGCGCCGAGAAGTTCGTCGGCGGGATGTCGCAGCGCGACCTCGCGCTGGCCGCGGGCGGCGCGGGCGCCGTCGTAGTCCTCATCATCGTCGGCATCGCCGCGGCGTTCACGCGATCGGGCTCCGCGCCGCTGAAGGCCACCGCCGGGCCCGTCGTCACCTCGAGCGCCGCCACGACGACCGCGGTCACCGCGGTCGCGGACACGACGAAGCCGGCGTCGTCCGGCGTTCCGAGCGCCGACGAATCGAGCGAGGTGCCCACCTTCCCGGTCGACCAGCTGCCCGTGGCCTCGCGCGCGCCCGGCAAGGGGAACGGGCGCCTCTCCATCGTCGCGACCCCCGGGTGGTGCTCGGTGTCGGTGGACGGCCAGCAGCGCGGCGTGACGCCGCTCACCGCGTTCGAGCTCCCGGCCGGCTCCCACCGCGTGGACTGCGTGCCGCCGAACGGGCGTACGAAGACGTCGACGGTGAACGTGGCCGAGGGCACTGCGACGCACTTCAAGTTCGCGCTCGATGAGTGACGAGGCGCTCGCGGCGCTCGAGCGGGTGATCGCGGACACGTGCTTGAAGGTCGACGCCGGCGAGAGGATCGCGACGGACCTGGCGTCGTGGCTCGCCGAGCACGGGGTCGCCGAGGAGGACGCCCGCGCGATCCTCGCCGCGCCGCCCCGCCTCGGCGTCTACCGGAGCCTCGTCCGCAACGGGCTCTCCGCCGTGGTCCTGCAGATGCTCCCGCGGACGCGCGCGCGCATGAACGCCGCGACGCCGCCGGCCCGGTTCGACCGGGACCTGGCCGCGTTCGTCGACACGGTCGCCCCGCGGACGCACTACCTGCGCGACGTACCGCGCGAGTTCTTCGCCTGGGCCGAGCCGCGCTGGCGCGCCGATGCGGAAGTACTTCCGTATCTGCCCGACCTCGCCGCCTTCGAGCTCGCCGGGTTCGCCGTCGGGGCCTCGCCCGCCGCGCGCGACGGCTCCCCTGCCGAGGACCTCGCGCTCGACCGCCCGCTCGCCTTCCACGCCTCCACCCGGCTCCTGCGGCTCGCGTGGGCCGTCCACGAGCTCGGCGACGACGAGACGCGCGAGCCGGCGGCCCGCCCGGTCCAGCTCCTCGGCACCCGCGACGCAGCGCACGCGGTGCGCTGGCTCGAGCTCACGCCCCTGGCCGCCGACGTCGTCGACCGCCTGCTCGCCGGCGCCGCTCTCGGCGAAGCCGTGACCGCGGCCTGCGCGGCGCACGCGACGGCCGTCCCCGTCGTCCTCGCGGACGTCGCGCGCCTACTCGCCGACCTGGGCGTGCGGGGCGTCCTGCTCGGCGCTCGCTGACACGACGGCGCGAATCCTCCCGACCTCCTCGAGGAGCCGGTCGAGGGCCGGCACGTTGCGGTCCCGCTCGAGCACGACCGGAACGCGCCCCGTTCGCACGAGGACCCGCCCGAGGAGCGCCAGCACCGGATCGGGCACGTCCGCGCCGTGCGTGTCCACGATCATCGCCCCCTCGGCGTGCGCAGCGGCGGGCGCGCCGAGACCGCGCGCGTCGACCTCGAACCACTCGTGCCCCGCCACGTGGATCTGCACCACGCGCTCGAGCGGCGCCGTCCGCATCCACGCGTCCACGTCGAGCCCGAAGTTCGTCGCGTTCACGTACGCGTTGTTCACGTCGAGCATCAGCCCGCAGCCGGCGGCCTCGCAGACGCGCGCGAGGAACTCGGCCTCGCCCATCTCGGCCCTCCCGGGATGCCAGTAGTAGCTCACGTTCTCGACGGCGAGCGGGACGCCGAGCGCGTCCTGCGCGCGGCGGATGCGGTCGGCCACGCGCCCCACGACCGACTGCTTGAAGGGGACGGGCAGGAGATCGTGCAGGGCGCGCCCGTCGACCGCGCCGAAGCAGAGGTGGTCCGAGTGCCAGGGCGAGCCCACGTCGCGCACGAAGGCCGCAACGTCGCGCAGGTACCGCTCGTCGAGCGGGTCGACTCCGCCGACGGACAGCGTCAGGCCGTGCGTGAGGAGCGGATAGCGCCCCGCGAGCGTGTCGAGGGACGCATTCACCCGTCCGCCTCGCCCGACGTAGTTCTCGGGCGAGATCTCGAGAAAGTCCACGTCCGGCGCCTGCCCCTCCCCGACGCGCGCCTCGAGCTCGTCGACGAACTCCCAGCGCAGGCCGAGGCCGACCCCGTTCACAAGATCTTCTGCTTCGGGGACGCCGCGCACGTGCCGGCGCCGCAGGCCGACTCGCCGGCGGCGGGCTTCTTCCCCGGCCGGGCGGCCGCCCTCTGCGTCGCCTTCTTGGGCGGCGTCGTCGACGCGGTCGTCGTCGCCGGCGCGGCGGTTGTCGCGGGGGCGGTCGTCGCCACGGGCGTGGCGGTCGCCGTGGGCGTCGTGCCCGAGGCCGCGTCGGTCGCCGGCGCGGTGGCCGTCGTGGTCGACGGCGCCATCGTGGTCGCCGCCGGCGTCGCCGCCTTGGCTCCGCATCCGGCCGCCGAGCACGACGCCGCGCCCTGCGGCGCCGTCGTGGTCGAGGGTGCCACCTCGGTGGCCTGCACGGGGGCGGGCGTGGCGCCGCCGCACGCGACGAGAGCGCTCGCCCCGAGGGCGGCGAGCACGGCGGCGATGTTCTCGAACGACAGGTCGGTACGCATGATGATGGTTCTCCTCGGTTTCACGAAGCGGGGGTGGCCCCGAGATCGAAGCTCACGTCGGCCGTCTCGGCCACCTTCGACAGAAGCTGGGTCGTCCAGGCGAGCGCCTTGCCCGTGGGGTCGCGCGGAGCCACGTCGAACTCCTTGAGGACCACGTGGAGGGGCTGCTTCGACTTCACCTGGATCTTCGTGGGCTTCGAGTCTGCGCTCGCCCCCGAAGGATACCGGAACGACACCTCCACGGCGTCGTCTTTCTGGACCTTGTGCCCGTGGATCCGGAGCTCGCCGTGCACGGTCATCGTCACGGTCCGCACGTCCTCGGCGCCGTCCTTCACCGGCGCCACCTTCGCGACATCGGTCGCGCTCAGGCCGTCGATGGATCGGATCGCGTACTCGGCCCAGCGCATGTCCTCGTTCGTCTTGCCGTCGACCACCGCCTCGAGCCAGGTGCGCGCGTGGGTGGTCTGATCGGCGTCCTTCTGGTTGCCGAAGGTGTGGGTCGCGAACGTGGAGAGGTCGATCTTCACGAGGCCGCGCGACTGGGCGAGATCGCTGGGCGTGACCTCGAGCGCCCCGAAGGCGGCCGTGGTGTCACCGGTGATGTGCTCGTTCAGGCCCGGCATGTCGACGTGCGCGGTGCTCTTCGGGTCGATGCCGTAGTGCCAGCTCGCGGCCGTGGGCGCGGCCGACGAGGCCACGAGCGCGCTCGCGGAGGGCGCGACGGGGGTGGCGTCGTCCTTCTTGTCGCACGCAGAAACGAGGAGCACGGCGAGGGCCAGCGCGCCGAGCACGCCGGGAAGAACGAAGACGCGTCGCATCCGGGGGAGAATACGAGTGGCGGCGGGCGCGGTATCGCCAAAATGGTCGCCCTCGCACCCACACTGGGCGCGCGGAGTGCTCACGCCCGCGATGGGGGGCGCACGCCCGCGGCCGGGGCCTTGGCCGGCGTGGCCGAAGCCTCGGCTGTCACGGCCGGAGCTTTGGCCGCCGTTGCCGGAGGCTTGGCCATCGAGGCCGGAGCCTTGGCGGTCACGGCCAGAGCCTCGGCCGTCACGGCCAAAGCCTTGGCCGCCATGGCCAGAGCCTCGGCTGTCACTGCCAAAGCCTTGGCCGCCGTGGCCAGAGCCTCGGCTGTCACTGCCAAAGCCTTGGCCGCCAAAGCCAAAGCCCCGGCCGTCCCGGCCAGAGCCTCAGCCGCTCTCCCACCCCCTCTTCCCCTCGCGCCTACCAAACCCGCCCACCGAGCCACCCCCCAAACCGAGCGAGAGCCCACGGGCGGCGGCCCGATCGGGCGGCGGGGTCGGGGGGACCAGGGTCTATCCCGCGCAAGCTTCGCGAAGCGAAGCGCCGTCGCGGGGAGACCCTTTGGTGGGCCCCACCCGCCGCCCGATCGGGCCGCCGCCCGTGGGCGTGAGCGTCTCTCAGTGGAAGTCGACGAGCTCGATGTCGAAGACGAGCGGCCCCGAGGGCGCTCCCGGCCGCATTGCCTTGTCGCCGTACGCCAGCGCCGCGGGGATCCAGAAGCGCATCTTCTCGCCCTTGGTCATCAGCTGCACGCCCTCGGTCCAGCCCTTGATGACGCCGCCCAGCCCGAAGCGCGCAGGCTGTCCGCGCGTCACCGAGCTGTCGAACATCTTCCCGTCCGGGGTCCAGCCCGAGTAGTTCACGATCACGTTGCTCGACGCCGTCGGGTGGTCCTTGCCGGTGCCCGGCGTGAGCACGCGGTAGGCGAGGCCCGACGCGGTCTTCTTCGCGGTCGGAGGCGCGGCCTTCACGTCCTCGGGGACGGGCGGCGGCTTGGGGCCCGGGACGATGTCGAGGAGCTCGATGTCGAACGTGAGCGGGCCGCCGGGCTGGCCCATGCGCGGGTGATCGCCGTACGCGAGCATCGACGGGATCCAGAAGCGCCGCTTCTCGCCGACCACCATGAGCTGCACGCCCTCGGTCCACCCCGGGATGACGCCGTTGAGCGGGAACGTGATGGGCTCTCCGCGCTGCACGGAGCTGTCGAACATGCGCCCGGCGATCGTCCAGCCCGTGTAGTGCACCTTCACCTTGTCCGTCGCCGTCGGGTGTTCCTTGCCCGTGCCGGGCGTGAGCACCTTCGACGCGAGGCCCGACGCGGTCTTCTGCGCGTCGGGCGGGGGCGCCGCGACGTCCGGGGGGGCGGGGATCCCCGAGGGCTCGGGCGCAGCCGACGCCGCGGGCGCGGACGACGCGGCGGGCGCGGAGGCCTCGGCGGCGCCGCCGCTCGAGTCGGACTGCGCGCCCTGGCACGCGACGAGCGCCGGGCCGAACCCCACGACCAGCGCGACCGGGATCCAGAAGTTCTTCATGGCCCGGCGCTCTAGCACGGGCGGCGCTGATCCGTCGCGGGCGGCGTCGGCTATGCCTGTGCGGACGCCGCGAGAAGCACCAAGCTCGTGGGCATGACCGACGCGCGCATCGTGCTCGACCCGGGCGAGGAGGCCCTCCAGCAGGCGACCGCGCTCGTGGAGGGCGAGTACTGGAACGCGGGCGTCCCGCGGGAGCGCCTCGTCCGCGCCTTTCGCGGCTCGACCGCCGTGGCGGTGTAACCGTCCGACCATCGACGCCGTTCAGCCGCGTTGACGCGTGAGCAGCGGTATGGATGGGCGTTCAGGGTGCCGTCGCGAGCGGCTTCCAACGATGCGGGAGGATCTCGCCGACAGCGCGCGCGGGGTGGGTGTGCA
>DASXDU010000029.1:0-332397 GCA_036490515.1 Polyangiaceae bacterium | reverse complement strand
ACGCGAGCTGGGTTTAAAACGTCGTGAGACAGTTTGGTCCCTATCTGCCGTGGGCGTAGGACACTTGAGAGGAGCTGACCATAGTACGAGAGGACCTGGTTGGACGTACCTCTAGTGATCCGGTTGTCACGCCAGTGGCATCGCCGGGTAGCTATGTACGGAACGGATAACCGCTGAAAGCATCTAAGCGGGAAGCCGGCCTCAAGACAAGGTGTCCCGGGTCGCAAGACCCCTAAAGGCCCCTCGTAGACTACGAGGTTGATAGGCCGGGTGTGGACGCAGAGTAATCTGCGGAGCTAACCGGTACTAATAGGCCGTGCGGCTTGGTCATGTCTCTAAGGCAAACTTCGAAAGTCGCGCGCGGGATTCGGATCGCGAATCCCGCCCCCTTCGAACGGGTGCGAACCCAAGGACGAACGATCCAAAAGTTTCCGGTGGTGATCTCGAGGAGGCCACACCCGATCCCATCCCGAACTCGGAAGTTAAGCTCCTCGGAGCCGATGGTACTGCACGGGAAGCCGTGTGGGAGAGTAGGACGCTGCCGGGATTTTTCCCTAAAGAGCCCGCCTAGGCGGGCTCTTTTTTTTTGTCCTTCGAGGGCCGCGTAGGCCTCGCGAGCCGGACTCGCGGCGTGCTCCGAGCTGGCCGCGATGTCTTGCCGGTGAGGCGATGGCGGCGTTCAAGGCGATCCACGCAGCTCTCGCGATCGAGGGCGGCCTTCAAGGGGGGTCTGGACGTGAGACTCCCGCGATTGCGCCGGCCTCGTACGTTGCGTCGAGGCGGGGGATGGCGGCGCATGGGGGCGTCTCTGCCCATGGGTCTCCCCGTTCGTTCGCCTCATCGCGCGTGCGCTCTGAGCGGCTGAGGCCTGGCATCCAGGGCGAGGACGGGCGTGCTTGTAGAGGAGAAGAGTGACATTCCGTGCGCGGGGCCGCTCTTGAGCCGGAGGGCCTCGGTCGTGTTTGGGATGGTGCGACACGAGTCAGCGCTGCATCGGCCGATGCCTTTGGCCCGGGTTCCCGCGCCTCCAGCGGTCGATTCCTGTGGTGCTCCAGGTCGTTCCCTGTCGTGCTTCAAAGAGAAGGGAGCAACGATGCGATGCAAGGAGGCTCCCTCTCCGCGAGGGCGACCGCATCGTCGGCCCGAAGGCCTACCGCGGTCCGTCCCGTCCACGTGCTGCCTCGCTCGCGACCAGGTCCGGCCTTGATGGCAAGGAGACCCATGGCCGCCCGGGAGGGGCTCGCCTGTCCGCCGGAAGGCTCCATGCCCTCTCACGCAAGGGCCTCGCTCGTTCCCGCGGAAGACACCTTTCCCTCCTCATGAGGAGGGAGTCCCTCCGCCCGGACGGCATGCGTCGTTGCCCGCAAGGCCGAATCCCCTGCCGAGGGAAGATGGCAGCGCTCGCCCCGGAACGACCCCCCCGTCCTCCCCGAGAGCGCCGTTCGTCCGAGGCAAGAGCCGCGGCCCTTCCGGCAAACGGCGCGGGTCGTCTCGCGCAAGGCCATGCCCCCTTGCTCGAAAGGCCCTGTTCCGTCGGCCTCGAGGGCATGACCCGCACCTCGGGAGAGCCCAGCGCCTCGCCGCCCTCCCGCTGCTCCCGGCCGATCCCGCGCGACGGGATGCGGCTCGACGGGCTGGCGCGTTAGTCTTCGGGCTGCCCGATGCGCCTCCACCTCGGCCGGCTACGCATGCGTTTCGGCCGCCGAAGGGTCCTGGTACTCGCCGGGGTGCTCCTGGCGCTCGTTCTCGGGATGGTGGCGTTCGGGCCGCTCGTCCGGTCGCGCATCGTGGCAGAAGCGGCGCGCCGCCATCTCTCCGTGTCGGTGGGCTCGGTCCGCCCCGGCTGGTTTGCCGTCCGACTGGACGACGTTACCGTGCGCCCGGAAGGGGTCGAAGGCGTCTCGGGGCACCTGGAGAAGGTTCGTGTCTCCCTCTCGGCGGGTCTCCGGCCCCGCGGGGTCGACGTGCACGGAGGAGAAATCACCCTCGCCGGCGAAGCCGCCGAGCTCCGTCAGAGGCTGCGGGACTGGCGCGGCTCGGACGCGGGCGGAGGCGATGGCGGCACGGGCGCCCGGAGCCACCTGCCCATCACGGCGGACTCCCTCGCCGTTCGCTGGAACGACGCGAGCGAACCAACACGTCGGCGCGCCGAGCTCCTCGGCGTCGGTCTGTCCCGCGACGACGCCGGCACGCGGGTGTCCGTCGGCACGGCGAGCGTGCACGGCGAGCACGAGAGCGTGGACGCCGCCGACGTATCCATCGAGCTCGACGCCACAGGGTCGCTCGTGCGCGCACACGCCGGCTCCGTTGCAGTCGAACTGGCTCCTCCTTCGCGCCCGGACGAGAGCTCGGCAGCGGTCACGACGCCTCCGCCCGCGATCCCGCAACCTCCGGCCCCGGTGCTCGTGGCGCGAGCCACGCACCGGACGAAGTCGACTCCGGGCCAGCCTCCCGCCGGTGCGGCCGCCGACGACCCGTCGGCCCCCTTCCTCCGCATCCCCGATCTCCACGACGTGCGTCATCGAGCCGCGGCCCTGGCGAACGTGCTCGCCGAGCGGCTGCCCGTCGGAGCCGAAGCGGGCGTCGACGCGATGACGTGGAAGATCGCGCGCCCCGAGGACGCCGCGCGCGTCGCTCTCACCATCGGGCCCGGGCCCCTTTCGCTCACCCGCACCCCATCGGCCCTCGAGCTGCGCTTCTCGAGCGACCGTCGCGCGTCCGGGCCTTCGCTGTCGACGCGCATCCTCCTGCCCACGGACGGCTCCGACGTGACGGCGATGCTCGAGGGCGGCCCGGTCGCCCTCTCCATCCTCGGGGTCCACGAAGGCGCCGCGGGCCTGGCCGACGTGTCGCGGGCCACGATCACGGGGACGGCGCACGTGTCGCTGGCGGGCGACGGGAGCGCGGTCACGTTCGACGCCGAGCTCGGGACGCGCGGCCTCTCGCTCGACGCGCCCAGGCTCGCCACCGAGATCGTGCGCGGAATCGATCTGGATCTTCGCGCGCGAGGAGCCCTCACCGACGCGGGCGAGATTCGCGTGGACGACTTCGCCGCGACCATGGGGACGTTGCACCTCGACGGCAGCGGCGTCCTCGATCAGAAGCCCGATCACGTCGCGGCGCGTTTCCGCTTCGACCTTCCGTCGGCGTCCTGCCAGTCCTTGCTCGACAGCGTTCCGACCGCGCTCCTTCCGGCCCTCCAGGGGACGCGCATGGCGGGGAGCTTCGGCGCGCGCGGCCGCTTCGCCTTCGACACGCGATCGCTCGACGACCTCGAGCTCGAGTACGACGTCCAGGACCAGTGCCGCATCACCGAGGTCCCCGCGAATCTGGCGCGGGACCGCTTCAAGCAGCCCTTCATGCACCGGATCTACCTGCCCGACGGCTCGACGACCCAGCAGGCCACGGGCCCCGGGTCGCCCAACTGGACGTCCCTCGATCGCATCAGCCCGTACATGCAGGTCGCGGTGATGACGACCGAGGACGGCGGCTTCCGGAACCACCGCGGCTTCAACCGCTCGGCGATCCGGTCCTCGATCGTCGCCAACCTGAAGGCCCGGCGCTTCGTGCGCGGCGCCAGCACCGTGACGATGCAGCTCGCGAAGAACCTCTTCTTGTCGCGCGACAAGACGCTCGCCCGGAAGCTCGAGGAGGTCGTTCTCACCGACTACCTCGAGCAGACCTTCTCGAAGGACGAGATCATCGAGCTCTACCTCAACGTGATCGAGTTCGGCCCCGCGGTGTATGGCGTCACGAACGCGGCCGAGTACTACTTCGGTCGCACGCCGGCGGAGCTCACGCTCTCCGAGAGCCTCTTTCTCTCGTCGCTCCTGCCTGCCCCGCTCCGCTACGGAACCATGCGCGATCTGCCGCAGCTCCCCGAGAGCTGGCAGCGCCTCCTCAGGGGCCTGATGACCGCGGCGAACAAGCGCGGCCTCGTGACCGACGCGGAGCTCGCCGAGGGGCTCGGCGAGACGATCACCTTCTGGCACGGAGGCGAGCGCCCTCCGCCGCGTCCTCCGGTCGTCCAGCGATCGAGGCTCGAAGGAAACCCCGAGGACGCCGACGCTGGCGGTACAGGCGGCGCGGCCGGTACAGCCGTCATCGTCCCAGATCCGCAATGATTTCCCGGGTGAAGGGCAGCGCCGACCGATAAGACAGCTGAGTCTAGCGTCGGGCCCTCCGCCATGTGTATCCTGCCAGGCTGATGTAGCGTGCCCTCGTAGGCACCCTTTCGTGGGGAGATTCCTGATGCGAAATCCGAAGCTCTTGGTGCTCCTGTCCGCCCTGGTCCCTGGCGGCGTCATCCTCCTCCCCGGCTGTTTCAGTAACAGCAGCGGCGGAGCCGGCGGTCAGGACGCGGGGACGTTCACCTTCGACTCCAGCTCGCCCGGGTTCGACGGCGGCGGGAACACGGACACCGGCGCGCCCACGCAGGACGCCACGGCCGACACCGGGTCCGACGCCGCGGCGACCGGGAGCCTCCCCACGTCCGTCGACTTCGGCCTCGTCGGGTGCGGCGGCGCCGCGGGCACGAAGAGCTTCGACGTGAAGAACACGGGCCCCATTCCGGTGACCTACTCCGTCACCATTGCGGGCTCGGCGTTCGCCATCGTCGGCGGCAACGCGAGCGGGACCATCCAGCCTGGCGCCGATGCGTCGCTCACGCTGAGCGCGACGGTGCCCGCGTCCGCGACGGCAGGCACCGCCATCACCGGGTCGGCGACGGTGACGACGAACATCCCCGGGTTCACCTCCGTGCAGGTTCCGCTCTCGGTGACACCCCAGGGCGGCTCGCTCACGATCTCGCCCGCGACCGTCGGCTTCGGCCAGGCCACGGTCGGCGGCTCCGCAGGCGCGCTTCCCGTCACGATCACCAACGTGGGCAACGCTCCCGTCGGCGTCTCCTTCGGAGCACCCAGCGACGCGGAGTTCTCCGTCACGTACACCGGTGCCCCCGGCGCGGCGACGATCGCGCCGAACGCGGTGCTCCCCGGTGCGCAGGCCAACTTCAGCCCGACGTCGACCGGGCAGAAGTCGGCGACGGCTGCCATCCAGACCACGGGCACGACGTGCGCGTCGGCGGCCAACAGCGTCCAGCTCTCGGGAGAGGGGACGAGCGCGGTCGTCACCGTCGGGCCCAGCCCTCTCGACTTCGGCCTGGTGAATTGCGGTTCGGCCGGAACGCCGCTCTCCGTCACCGTCTCCAACGGCAACGCCTTCGCCATCACCTACAACGCGACGCTCCAGGGCGGCACCGCGTACTCGGTGTCGCCGGGCTCCGGCTCGATCCCCGCGAACGGGCAGGCGGTCCTCCAGATCACACCCAACACGATCACGGTGCCGGCCAGCGTGGCTCCGAACGGGTACGGCGACACGCTGACGGTCAGCACCAATGCGCCCGGGGTACCGCCGGCCACCGTCACGCTGCTCGAGACCGCGCAGGGCGTGATCCTCACGACCAAGATGACGACGACGAACTTCGGGGGCGTTCCCGTCGGTACGACGGCCACCGAGCCGTTCAGCATCGTGAACACGGGCAACGTCGCCGCCCCTGTGACCGTCGCGACCGGAGGCGGCGCGTGGGGTGCCACCCTCACGGGGACACCCACCGCCGCCGCCAACGGCGGAAGCGTGCCCGGTACCGCGAGCTTCACGCCGGCCAACGGCGCCGGAACGACCACCCTCACGGTTTCGACGACGGCGATCTTGTGTGCGCCCACCGCGCCCCTCACCCTCACCGGAACGGGAGAGTCGCCCGACGCGCTCGTTTCGGGTGGCCCCTTCCGCCTCCGAACGACCTGCGGTGCTACGGGCAACCAGCAGACGCTCACCATCACGAACTCCGGCTCCTCGCCGCTCACGTTCTCGGGCGTCAACTCGACGACGGGGTACGCGCAGATCGTCTCGAGCTCCGCAGGCGTGAGCATCGCACCCGGCGACACGGGGACCATCGTGATCCAGGCGCGGCCACCGGTCATCGGAACCGACGCCGCCGGAACGTACGGCGACACCATCACGTTCACGACGAACGAGCTCGGGAACCCGACGCACTCGGTACCCGTCACCGTCACCATCCACGGCGTCAACCTGAGCGCGTCACCGAACCCCGTGGACTTCAGCTCGTGCTTCAACCAGAGCTACACGGTCACCAATACGGGCGACCAGGACGCGTTCATCACCGCCGAGGAGCCCTACCCGTACGACTACTCGGGCATCAGCTTCGACGGCATCTTCTCGGGGTCCGGAGTCGACCTGGGCGCCGGCAGCGGCGTCAGTGAGAACATCTACTCGGAGGAACAGTGCTCCGAGGATCAGACCTACGACGTCGTCTTCGATGTCTCGGGGAACGTGTGCATCCCGCTTCCGGTGCTCGAGATCGACGTGGACTTCTCCGGCTGCTGCTCCGACTAGGCCGTGATCGATCGTTCGCGCTGCGTCGTCCTCGTTCCGTTCCACCACTACATCGAGCCGCTCTGCGATCAGGGCCTCCGCGGCCTCGAGCGGCTCGGATACCGCGTGGAGAGGATCGGCGGCGGCGCGGCGATCGACCGGGTGCGGAGCCAGCTCGCGACCAAGGCCCTCGACGACGAGAAGGTCGAGGAGCTTCTCTGGATCGACGCCGACGTGGGCTTCGAGCCGGCGGACGTCGACAAGCTACGCGCGCACGAGCTCCCGCTGGTGGGGGGCGTGTATGCGCGACGCGGGGCGCCGGGGTTCTCGTCGTCCATGCCCAAGGGAACGCCGGAGCTGACGTTCGGCGTCGCCGGCGGGCTCGTCGAGGCGCGCCACCTCGCCACGGGCTTTCTCCTCACGCATCGCCGCGTCTACGAGGACGTCGCGCGCGTGTTCGACCTTCCGCGGTGCAACGAGACCTTCAACACGCCCGCAGTTCCCTACTTCCTGCCCATGGTGATCCGGGACGAGGAGCACGGCTTCTGGTACCTGAGCGAGGACTGGTCGTTCTCCGAGCGCGCGCGCCGCGCCGGGTACAAGCCCATGATCGACACCAGCATCAGGCTCTGGCACATCGGGACCTACCGCTACGGCTGGGAGGACGCTGCCACGACCGTTGCCCGCCACCCCAGCGTCGTCATCCGCGTGGACAAGACGAAGAAGAGCGAGTCATGACCTGCGGACGCGCGGTACCGGCTCGCCCCACTCACTCCTGAATTGCCGACGTGACGACCGTCGTCTGCCAGTCCTATCGGAGCTCCGACGTTCCCGGGTGGATCGAGCAGTCGTTGCAGAGCGTCCGGGCCTGGGCGCAGCAGCACGGGCATGCCTACGACCGGCTGGACGACGCCTTCTTCGATCCGGTACCCGCGTGGTACCGCGACAAGGTGGGCGGCGAGCCGGTCCGCATGAGCGACCTGGCGCGTCTGCTCGCTGCGCGCCGGCTCCTCGAACGTCACGAACGGGTGATCTGGGTGGACGCCGACATCGTCGTCTTCGACCCCTCGAGGTTCGTGGTGGACGCGCCTGAAGGGTACGCGTTCTGCCGCGAGGTCTGGATCTCCGTCGGCAAGGGCGGCCTCACGCGCTCCGATCGGGTCAACAACGCGGTCACGGTCTTCACGAGGGGCAGCCCCTTCCTGGAGTTCTACGTTCACGCGTGCGAATCCATCGTGCGCGCGAGCACGGAGGGCGTGAGCAAGCTCGCCGTGGGGACGGCGTTCCTCACGCGGCTCGCGCAGGCAATGCCCCTTCCGCTCCTCGGCTCGGTGGCGCTTCCGAGCCCCCCGGTCGTCGCCGACATGGTCCGAGGAAGCGGGCACCTGGTGGCGACGTACATGAGCCACTTCGGGGGCCCCGCTCGTGCCGCGAACCTGTGTGCCTCGCTGCGGGGACACGAGATCGGCGGAGTGCAGGTCGACGATGCGCTGCTCGGGGCAGCATTCGATCGACTGATGAAGACGCGAGGCGAGGCGTTGAACGGCCACTGCCGCGGTGGCGGTCACGGTGACGTTCACGGTGCCGGCGCCGCGTGCTCCCCGAAGTAGAAGTCCGTGAGACGCTCCCAGTAGCCCTGGCCGTAGGTTCGCTCCACCTCCCGCATCGCAGCGTCGCCCAGCTGCGCCGCCAGGCCGACCTCGTCGCGAAGGCGAAGGATGTGCCTTACGGCTTCGTCCGTCGTGCGGAAGACGAGACCCGTCTCGCCGTGACGAACCATGGCGAGGTACCCGCCGCTCGCGTGTGCGACGACCGGGAGACCCGCGGCCATCGCTTCGACGATCACGCGGCCGAACGTTTCGAACCAGGCCGGGTGCGTCCGGTAGACGAAACAGTCGAGGTCGTGCAGGAAGTCAGCGGCGTCGCGCACCCCTTCGCGGAGCAGCTCCACCTCGGGGGGACAGCCCAGCTTCGAGAGGTGGGTGCCGCCCATGATGCGCACGGTGCACCCCTGACGAACGAGCTCCGCATAGAGCTTCGGGTCCTCGACCGGGTCGTGCTTCTCGGGCACGTCCCTGCTGAGGCGACCCACCACGAAGGACGCTTCCCCCCGAGGTCGTCTCGGCCGCGTGAACCTGCGCGTGTCGATGGGCGAGGGCTCGACGTGTCCGGGCAAACCGACCTTCACCCGCAGCGCCTCCGACGCATAGACAATCTCCACCTTCCGTCCCGTGCGCGCCGCGAGGTCGAGCGCAACCGCGTGAACGCCGGGCGTGAGCGTGTTGACGACGAGGATCACGCGCCTCGGATGAGCCGTGGCCAGCCACGGGCCCAGGCGGAAGTACACGCCTACGACGACCAGGGTTCCACCGAGAGGCTGCTGGTTCGCGTCGATCCGGCGGACGGGGATCTTCGCCGTCCATCGACGGTCGGGAGCCAACTCGCTCCAGACGTCGACTGCGCCGCGCGCGCGCAGCGTCGAGTAGAGCATTCCGACGCGCTGCTCGCTCCCGCCGAACGCGTTCCACATCGGGTTGACGATGTGGATCACGTCGCCCTCGAGCGCAGGCCGGAGAAGAACCCCTTCAGGAGGGCCGCGCACTCGTCCCGTAGAACCCCGCCGACCACCTCGAAACGATGGTTCAACCGCAGGTCGCGTCCGATCCCGAACATCGTGTCCACCGCGCCGGCCTTTGGATCCGCGCACCCGTACACGACGCGGCCGACCCGTGCGTGCACGAGCGCTCCCGCGCACATCGGGCACGGCTCGAGCGTCACGATCGCCGTAGCCTCGTCGAGTCGCCAGCTGAGCACCCGGGCCGCCGCCGCCTGGAGCGCGAGGATCTCGGCGTGCGCCGTCGGATCGGCCATCGATTCGCGCAGGTTGTGCCCCGTGCCGATCGTGCGTCCGGAGGCGTCGACGATGACGCATCCCACGGGGACCTCGCCGAGGGTCGCGGCGGTACGCGCTTCCTCGAGCGCAGCCCGCATCCATCCTTCCAGTGCGTCAGCAGAGGGCAGGGCGTGCATCGGCTGGCGCACGCGAGGGTAGCATCGGCCACGGGCGCGGCAGCCCCGGAGGCCTCGGCTGATTTGCGCGCGCCGCGGAGCCGTGGGAGAAGCGGTCCCCCATGGTTCGACGCCTCGCGAGCTCGTGCACGGTGCTCTCCCGTACCGCGCTGGTCGGTTTCCTGTCGTTCGCGGCCCCGTGCCTCGCGGCCTGTGGGCGCAGCAGCGCCACTTCGGGCGATGGCACGTCGCCCTCCGCTTCTCCTTCGGCCACGCCATCGGCGAGCGCACGGCCTGGCGCGAGCGCATCCGCCGCGCGACCCGCTGCGCCCCTCGCGTCCAGGCGTTACCCGGATCTCCTCGAGCCCAGCAAGGGAGCCGAGACCGCGCCCCCCACGTACAAGGCGACCGTCCGCACGAGCGCCGGCGACTTCGTCGTCGAGGTCCATCGCGACTGGGCGCCGAACGCGGCCGACCGCTTCTACGATCTCGCGAAGCGTCACTTCTTCGACGACACGCGCTTCCATCGCGTGCTCACGAACTTTCTCGTCGAGTTCGGCATCAGCGGCGACCCGCTCGTGAATCGCGCCTGGAGGAAGGCGCCCATTCCGGACGACCCGGTGATCCAGCACAACCTGCGGGGCTTCGTCAGCTTCGCGCCGGAGAGCTCGTCGAACAGGCGCTCCACCGAGGTGCTCGTCAACCTGCGGGACAACCGCGATCTCGACGCGGCAGGCTACGCACCGTTCGGCGAGGTGGTGACCGGCATGGACGTCATGGCCGCTCTCTACGACGGCTACGGAGAGGGCGAGCCCCAGGGGCAGGGGCCCAACGCGAGCATCGCGCTGGCGAAGGGCAACGCCTTCCTCGACGCCAACTACCCCAGGCTGTCGGTCCTCGAGCTCGTGATGGTCGGCGGGTCGTGAACCGAGCTACTGGGAAGGCGGGGGCTCCGAGCAGACGTCGTTGATGCACACCGTGCCTGTGGCTACGTTGCAGCAGTCGGCCGCCTTCGTGCACTTGTCGCCGTCCTGCGAGCACCCGCCGCTTGCCTGGCCGCAGACCAGCCCTCCGTCGGAGGTGCCCCCGTCGGGCACTCCATCGCAGTAACCGCCGCAGCAGTCCGTCCCGGTCTGGCAGGATTGCCCGTCGGGAGCGCAGGGGGCGAGCGCGAAGTACCCGCGCGTGTTGAGCGCGCTGGTGCTCTGACCGCCGAGATAGAACGCGGGGTGGCTGGGATCGACCCCCGCTGCGGGCGCCTGGTCGAATGCGGCCACCCACAGCTGCTTCACGCCGGCGCCCGGCTGGAGGTACGGCGGTCCGGTGACCTTCGTCCCGTAGGTTCGGCGCGAGTGGAAGGCGAGCCAGAAGTAACCGCCCGCCGCGACGGGAGCGAACGTGGGCTCGTAGTCGAGATCGCGATCCCTGCTTCCGGCCGCGAACGGATACGAGGCGCCGTCGAGTGCGGCGAGCTGGATCTCGGCGCCAGGGTTCGTGACGCTCGCGACGTAGAGATCCCCCGGCACGCCGAGCGATCCGAGCGCCGGGCCTCGCTGGTACACGATCCACATGTGGTCCGGCGAGATCGTCGGGTACTGGATCTGTGGCGCCGCGGAGTTGCTCGCCGACGCGACGACGAGCCGATCGTTCGATGCGGACTGGCTGGCGGGATCCCAGTCCATCGCGCGAAGGTCCGAAGTCGTCGGTTCGACGTACGCGATCAGTCGGTCGTCCGGCGAGAAGGCCGGCATCCACATCGGTTGCGTGATCCCGGAGCCCGCGAGCACACCTCCGTCGAACGGATCGAGCGCCCCGGTCTGGGCACCGATGGGGCCGCGCAGGGGGGCGAAGTTCTCGATCAGCGCGGCTCCGTTCGCCGACAGCGCGGCGACTGCCCACTCCGAAGCCCCGGCGTCCGCGTTCCCGTTCACGAACCCCGAGAACACGGGCTGCGCGTTGCCGCTCTGGAGGTCCCACGTCTGCGACGTCTCGGGCGGCCAGTTTCCCCAGTTGAGCACCATGGTGCTGCCGTTGGCCGAGACCGTATGGCACGACGTGCACGTCGTCCCTGCGTCGAGGAAGTCGTCGTAACTCGTGGCGCCTGGCTTGATGCGCAGGACCTTTCCAATCTCCGTCGCCCCGTTCAGGTAGTACGCCGCGTAGTACACGGTCCCCCGGATCGAGCCGTTGGCCACGGAGACGTGCTCGTCGACGATCGTGGTGGCCTGCGTTCCGTCCCACCGCGCCACCTGGATCTCGGCCGTGCCGCTCGTCGAGTCGAGGAACTGGGCCCACCCGGAGGTCGTGAAGTCCCACTGCTGGATCGGCGCCGTGGCGAAGCTCTGGAGCTCGAACGTCGGCGACTTCACGTGCACGTAGTAGTCGTCCGTGACCGCGCCACCGATCCACATGAGCGTCGACTCGTTGATGCCGCGCGGGAACGTCGTCCCGTCGTACGGGTAGGCCCACTTCACGGTGGGGTCCGGCGTGGTCGCGCCCTGGAGCGACGACTGCACCGCCGTGGAGAGGTGTGCCGGGTTCTCCACGTAGAGGAGTGATACCGAGAGGGGCGCCGTCGCGGTCAGGCTCCCGTAGGCAGCCGTCACCGCGACCGCGCCCCCGAGGTTGCCCTTCGCGGTGAACGTCCCCGTCGCGTCGATGTGCCCGATCGCAGGCGCACTCGCCGACCAGTTGGGCGCGCCATTCAGGGGCCCGGTCGTCCCGTTCGCGTATTGGGCGACGACCTGGAACTGGATGGTCGCCGAGGTGCCGTCCTGCGCCACCAGCGTGGCGGGGTTCGGCATGATCGTGATCGCCTTCACGTCGCTCCCGGCAGTGCCGGTGTCATTTCCGAAGCTCGGCGTCTCCTCCGACGCATCGCTGCTGCCGCCGCCGTCGCCCGGCGTGGTGGCGTCGACCCCCGCGTCGGGCGAACCACCATCCATCGAGGGCGCGTAGCCGCCCGTCGACGAACCGCATCCCCCCGTCCACGCCGCCGCGGCGGCCACGCCGAGCGCGACGGCCACGCGCACGACGCGCACGCTGCTGGGGCTGGGGTTGGGATCGAGAAGCGGTACCCGGGCGGACGCGCGGTGGGTTCGCGGGCGCGTGCTGGACATCAACCGGCAAGAGTAGCACCCGCGCGGCCAGGCGCATTTTCGACGTCCTTGGCGGCGCCATACCAGCCCGAAGCCAGCCTGAACGAGTCCGGGCGAGTGACTCGGCTTCCGGGTTGTCGCGCTCGACGCGGCGTGCGAGTATCCGTGCCCTCGCGCAGACTCGGCTTTCATTGGGCGCGCGGCAATGCCCTGCGATCGGGGGCGGGGGCGGGGGCCGGGGCCGGAGTCGGAGCCAGAGAGTGAGAACGAGGAGGGGTAAGGAGGCAGAAAAGGGAGGGGAGTGGCTCGCTGAGGATTTGCTGCATGAACGTCGACGTCGTCGGAGCCCCCAATCGGGGGACATCGTCGCGCCGAAATTGGGCGCAGGCTGAGGCTTGACACCCGCGGCAAATCTAGAGATCGTTCGCGATGGCGCTTAGTCGGCTTCGTTGACGACGCTGCGCTCGCGGGAGAGTGGAACTTGTTTCGACAAACCAGGAAGGAGTACGTGAGATGACGCGTAGACTTGGGGGTAACGGGAGGAGCGGCTTGACCGTCCTTGCCGCCTTCACGCTGGCCACGGCGCTAGCGGGAGGCAGCACGATGGTGGGCTGCGGTGGTGGAAATAGTGGATCCGGCAGTTCCGGTCAGGACTCGGGGACTGACAGCAGCCCGCTGGACGCTGGGAAGGACACGAACGTCGCGGACTCGAACGTGGCCGACACCTTCGTGGTCGACTCGAACGTGGCCGACACGAACGTGCCGGACAACTTCGTCGCGCCCGCTCAGGTGGGCTCGCCGACGTTCACCCCGCCTGACGGGACGTCCTTCACGGGCTCCGGCACGGTGACGATCAACCCCCCGTCCGGAGCTCCGGCAGGGACGTTGATGTTCTACTCGACGAACGGCACGGTGCCGTCGTGCCCGGGTACCGGGACCACGGGGTGTACGGGCAGCGGCTACGCAGGCCCGATCGACATCTCGACCCTCGGCGCCACCACCGTGTGGGCGATCGCCGCGGCTCCGGGCAACTTCGTGTACTCGACGCCGGTCAAGGCGGTCTACACGGTCGTCGCCGGCGAAGCCGGCCCGGTCGCGGACCCGGTTCCGAATCCGACGTCGACGGTCGAGAACAACGACTTCCTCGTCTCGCTCACCTCCTCGGCGGGCGCGACCATCTGCTACACGCTCGACGGCAACGCGCCGACGTGCACGAACGGCGCCTGCTCCGGCGGAGCGGCGACCTACAACGGGGCCACCGAGGTCTCGATCAACGGCAGCGTCACCGACCCGGCCACCGGCAAGGTCACGCTCAACGCCATCGCATGTGACGCGGCGGGTGCGGTCAGCAACGTCGTGCCGCAGCAGTACCAGCTCGTCGTCGCCGACCCGACGATGATCAACCCGGCGCCCGGGACGAACATCCCGTGGGTCACGGGCGGTCTCAAGCCGACGATCAGCACGGCTACCGTGAGCAGCAACAACCCCGTGACCATCCGGTACAACACCGGCGGCACTGGGCCGACCTGCATCACCGGCACGGCGCTCGTCAACCCGACCACCTTCGACGGTGTCGGGACCGATCCCGTGGCGCTCGTCAAGAACACCACCGTCCAGGCGGTCGCCTGCAAGCAGGGCTACGCCCAGTCGAACGGCGCGTCGTTCGGGACCTTCGCCTACACGATCCAGCTCAACTCGCCGACGCTCCTGGCGAGTGGCACGTACAACTTCGAGCCCTCCATCTGGAACCCCGCGGCCGGCGGAACGGTCCCCACCACGGGCGTGAACGATCAGCCGAACACCGGCGCGGGCGACTGGCTGTGTGCCTCGCTCACCGGTGACCCGGTTTGCGGCGCGACCGCCGGAACCTGCACCGCACCGAGCACCGCTGTCCCCGCAACCCGCGGCGGCAGCCTCGTGATCGGCAACACGGCGAGCGCCACGACGACCGTCAAGGTCACCGCGTGCGCGCCGGCAGGTCTCAACAGCTCCGAAGAGGCCTCCTCCACCGTCACGCTGCAGTACGCGCCCTCGTACGTGTACACGCAGTGCGATACGCCGAGCGCCGAGCACCTGCCCGGCTGGGCGTGGGGCTCGACGGGCCAACCCATCGCGGCCATGCAGATTCCGAGCACGGCTACGACCCCCGGTTACCCCTACGCAGGCGGCGGCGCCACGTGCGGGGCTCCGAACAACCAGTTCTTCGCCGACATCACCGAGCCGCTGACCTGCACGGGCACGGCTGGCGATGGCATCCAGGGCGGGGTCCTGCCCTTCGGAACTTGCACCGTTGCCGAGCCGAAGAACTCGGCCAACGGCGGCAATCAGGCTCCGGACTACTTCTGCTTCGACGCCACGGGGACCGCCACGTGCGGCGCCACCGCCGGCGCCTGCGGCACGGGTAGCACCGCCGCAACGTTCGCCACTCCGGCGACCGCGCTCGGTTCCGGCGCGGGCGTGAGCGCTGCGTCCGGCAAGAACGTGCTCTCGATCATCCCCTGCGCAAATCCGTCGGCGAGCACCAACGCGCCGAACAAGTTCGTGTTCTCCGCTCCTACGGCGACGAACGTCACGTTCTCCGCCGCTGGCCAGGCCGTCGCACCGGGCGTCTCCGGTCAGAAGACCTCGCCGAGCAGCGTTCAGGACACGGCGACGATCACGAACAACGACCCGACCCCGGGCGGCTCGCAGCTCTGCGTCGCCTTCGGTGCGGGTGGCGGTACTGCTCCCGCGACGCCGACCTGCACGGCGGGCGCGTGCGCGACCACCGCGGGTATCTGGTGCTGGAGCAAGACGGCCGGCCAAGGCTGGATTGCGGCGAGCACCGGCAACTGTGCCACCGCCGGCATTCCGGGCTCGGGCACGGAAACGCAGACCATCTCGCCAGGTCCGCAGGGCGGCGCGGTCGGCTCTCCGACCGGCCCCGGCCTCCTCCAGACCGACGGTGAAGTCGTCGTCGCCGTCGCCTGCAACGCGACGGAGACCACCTCTCCCGCCTCCTCGCCCGTCACGTACGCGTTCAAGCTTGCGAAGCCGGATTTCACGAGCAACGCAGGCATCCAGACGCCTCAGAACATCGGCGATCTGGACGGCGTGGCGACGATCGCGGCAGGAGCGACCGTCAACCTGTCGTCCACGTCGAACTTCGACCTGCCCGCGCCGGCGACGGCAATGGGCATCTACTGGGCCGTCGGCAACAGCGTGACCTGCGGCTCGCCGAACGTCGTGGCGGTCAACTCGGTCACGCAAGCCGCGGGGAAGCCCGTCGTGTCCAACTGGTTCCCGCCCGCCTCGGGTAGCGAGCCGGTTGCCCCCACGACGGGGTCCACCTGGACCATCAGCGCGGTAGCCTGCGGTCAGAACGACGGCGTGCTCCAGCAGCTGTCCGACGTTCGCACGCAGACGTTCAACCTCGCCGCGGCCGTACCGCTCATCACGACCAACCAGTTCACTGGGACGTCCGTGACGGGCTGCACGTCGGGCGCGTCGACGACCTGCACGCCGGTCACCACCTGGGAGAACGGCTTCAACGCGTACGTCAGCAGCGTTACCCCCGGTGCGTCGATCTGCTACTCGACCAACGGCAACGCCCCCAGCTGCAGCAACGGCACCTGCGGTAACGGTTCCACGCAGACCGCCGGCGGCGCCGCGAATCCCATCCCGGTCACGCTCTCCGGTACGAACCTCCAGGTCCTCGGGTGCGCGCCCGGGCTCCAGGAGTCCGCCCCGGCGAACATCACGTTCACCCTCAACGCCACGAAGGCGCTGGCGGGTCAGAACGCGGCCTGTGGCACCACCACGACCGTCGCGCTCAGCACGTCCACGACGGACACCGCTGCCGGCGGCCCGACACCCAACGCCTGCGTCTGCTACTCGACCGACGGCAACACGCCGCTCTGTCAAGCAGCCACCGGCGGCGGCTGCGTATCGACCGCACCGGACTCGCACACCACCTGCTTCAGCTCGGGTGGCGCGGGCACGACCACGAGCGGGACGATCACCGTCAACGGCACGACGACGATCAACACGCTCGTGTGCAACCAGGGCTTCAACGCGACGTCGGGCACGCAGCTGTACAGCATCGCGCCCTACACCCACACGATCACCGTCGACGGCAACCTGAGTGACTGGACGACTGCGAACGAGCAGGTGCCGGCATTCAACCAGACGGCGGCGTGCAACGCGGCTTGGGGCACGGCCACGGAGACTCCTCCGGTCGATACGCTCTTCACGTACGACGCGACCAACGCCTACATCGGCGTGAACCCGAGCGGGGCCATCGAAAAGGCGTATGCCGCACCGAACACCTGGAGCTCGATCACCTCGAACGACATCGTGTTCTATCTCGGCTCCGGCTCCGCAGCCGGCGCCACGTCGGACCTTCCGCAGCTGGATCCGTCCGACTGGACCTGCAGTGGCAACCGCCTCATTCCCTCCGCGGCTGGTGTCCAGTTCGCGATTCTGTGGAACGGGACGGGCACGGTTACTCCGGGCACCTTCGCCTGGAGCAACTCCACCCTCACCTGGTCGGCGTCGCCGTTCACCGTGAACGTCGGTTACGACCCTGGTACGGATGAGCTCGAGCTCGGCATCCCCCTTGCCGGGATCGGAACTCCCTCCATCCTCACGATGACCGGCCTGGCCCTCGGCCAGGTGGGAATCACGAACACCCGCTTCTGCGGCGGCTTCGGCGCAGCGACGGGCGAGTTCTTCCGGTGGCCGAGCCAGGGCGGTTGCGCCGGCGGTACCAACGGAGCAAACGAGATCGCAGACTGGTTCGTCGACACGCGCTCCAGCTGCCAGTCTCCGAACTCGATGCTGCACTGAGTCCCAGCAGCTGGCCGAGTTGAGCTCCTGAAAGGGAGCAACCCTCGGCCTCGCAACGGAAAGGGGCGACCTCGAAGGAGGTCGCCCCTTTTTCTTTGTGGCGCGTCCGGTTCCTGCCTTTCGGTATAAGAGCCACTCCCGTGGCCTACTCACGCACAGTGCTCGTTCCCGTTGCTGCAACGGCACTCCTCGCCGCGGCATGTCGTGGTGGTAGCTCGGGGAGCTCCCCCGCCGCTGCCGGTTCCGATGCCGCGGCCCAGGACGCCGCGAGCCACGGCAGCGCGCGGTCGACGGCTTCCCTGTCTCCCTCGCCTGGCGAGCCCCCGCCGGGTGGAACCACACCGGGTACGACCTCGCTGGACGTCTCAGGCGCAGCGACGGCACATCTGGTGCTCACCGGAACTCACGTGGGCAGGCGCGACCCACAGTACATCCGGTTCACCTGGAGCCAGTCGAACGACAAGCCCCTCGGCGGACCGGAGCGTCAGACTTTCAGTTTCCAGAGTGGAAGCCCGCCGGACGTCGGGCAGGAGGTTGGAGGGATCGGGAACGTCCAGCTCGGGACGTCGATCTACACGGGGCCCTGCAGGCTCACGATCTCCAGCGACGTTCCCGGCGAAGGCGGCGCCGGTCCAAGGTCGGTCGAAGGCACCTTCTTCTGCGAGAAGATGAGAAACCGTGACCAGGCGACCGTCGAGATCAAGGTCTCGAGTGGGCGGATCTCCGGCGTCGTGATCGGCTCTGAAAAATGAGATCGCCTCCGCGCCGCTTCGGTCTCCGGTGGTAGAGTGCCGCGGGTGGTCCGTACGCGCTGCACGTCGCGCACTCTCCTGACGCTACTGCTCGGAGCCGCGGTCGTCCCGCTGACCGGGGCCCTCGCGTCCGCGTGCGGCAGCCCGTTCCTGGCCAACGGGAGCGACTCGGGCCTGGATGCCCAGGACGACGTCCTGGTCGATCGGTCGGCGGACGGCGGGACCTCCGCCGACGCTCCCACGGATCGACCAAGCCCTGGCGACGCGCTCGGTGAAGGCCCGGCGGATGCCACGAACGACGTGTCGGAAGGCGGCGCCAGCGACGCCAGCATCGTCGACGCGAGCGACGCGAGCGACGCGAGCGTCGACGCACCCCCTCAGGATTCCGCGGTGTGCGCCACTGGCGAGACGTGTACGGCAGCCCCTCCCCAGGGCTGGGCCGGCCCGATAGCCTTCTACGAAGGGGCGGGGTCACCTCCGAGCTGCCCACCGGGCGCAAGCGCGGTGCTCACGGCCAACGCCGGATTGGTAGCGCCGCCCGCCGTCTGTTCCTCGTGCTCGTGCACAGGCTCGGTCTCGTGCGCTGCGCCCACGCTCAGCTTCTGGACGAATTCGAGCTGCTCGGGGAACACGTGTGCGACCGGAGAGGCCACGGGCAACTGCACCCCCGTCACGAGCAACTGCGCCACCGGCGCGAGCGTCTACGTCTCCGTCGAGTCCGACCCCTCGGGAGCCGGGTGTGCACCGTCTCAGGAAGTCCCCACGCTGCAACCCACCACGTGGTCGCTCAGCGATCTCGGTTGTGCCGGTCCCGAAACCTCCTGCGGAGCCGGAGAGGCGTGCGCGCCGGACACCGGGAGCCCCTTCCACGTGTGCGTCTATCGCGCGGGCGATCTCGCGTGCCCGACCGGGACGTACCAGACCAAGCACACGGTCTACGGCGGCGTTTCCGATACGCGGTCGTGCTCCCCGTGTGCCTGCGGGGCCGCGAGCGGGGCTACGTGCTCCGGGGGAACCGTGGACTACTCGCCCACGAGTACGACCTGCGCGAGCGCAGGCTCGCTGGCCGTCCCCACGAGCTGCCACGATCTCGGGCCGCTCGCGACCGCGCAGTACGGCATCGAGCTCGGCACGCAACCGACGTTGAGTAACTCCGTGTGCACTCCCAGCGGCGGCAACCCCACGGGCGCCGCGACGGGCACGAACGCCACGACGGTGTGCTGCCAATGAATAGTCCAGCGGGTAGGGGCGACTGCCTGCGGTAACCAATCCGAAGCGAGCCCCAGCGCAAGAAGTCGCCGGGAGGGGCCGCCGACTTCTTGCGTCCCTCGAGCGCACGTCATACTTTCATCGTTGGTGTCCTGCGGGCGCAATCCATTGGGAGGGAACAGGCCGATGACAGCGCTCGAACGCAGCGCATCGTGGGTGCGCGTAGCTTGGGTCTTTTCGCTTGCCGGCGTCCTGGCCACGGCGACCGTCGAGGGATGCGGGTCCAGCTCCGGTGGGGACACTGCGGACGGTGGGCCCTCGGCCGGCGACTCATCGGGGGCACACGATGATGGTCGCGTCGTCGACTCGACGGCGCCCCCCCTCGACTCCACCGCCCCCGACGATGACGGTCCTTCGCCCCAGGACGTGAACCCCGCGACCGACACGCCGGTGGGGCCGGACGGTTCGTGCCCCCAAGGCGAGACGGCCTGTTCGCTCGGGGTCCAAGTCTACTGCGCCAACCTTCAGGATGACCCGAACAATTGCGGGTCCTGCGCGCATGCGTGTTCGTCGGGCACCGACTGCGTCGGAGGGCAGTGTGAGCCCACCTCCAGCTCGGGCGGCGACGACGGCGCCGCCGATTCGGCATCCGAGTCGAGCGTGGGTGACGACGGGGCGCTCGGGGACTCCAGCTCCGGCTCGAGCTCGGGTGGCGACAGCGGCTCCACCGATGCAGCCTCCAGCAGCTCGGGGGGTGGCGACGGTTCCACCGATTCCGGAGAGGACGGGAGCACCGACTCCGGGAGTGCGTCGGACGCGGCCGACGCGTCGAGCAGTTCCGGTTCCGGCTCCGGTTCTGGATCCGGCTCGGGAGGCTCCAGCTCCGGCACCCTCGACAGCGGCAAGCAGGACTCGAGTCCGCAGTGTGCCCCGACGGGGTCTTTCTGCGGGACGATCAACTGCTGCAACGGCTGCGGGTCGAACAAGATCTGCTTGTAGCCACGGTTCCCATCGACCGGCGGCCGCCCGCCTAAGCAGGGCGGTCCGCCGTCGTCAGGTCGGGCGACATGCCGACGCGGCGTCGGGTGCTAAACGTCGACTTCGATCGAATGAAACCGCACCGAGTCCTGGTCGCAGCTTCGACGATCCTGGGTCTCTACCTCGCCGGCTGCTTCGGCAACACCAGCGGAGGAGCTCAGCGCGACGGGGGCGCCCTCCCGGGTGAGGACTCGGGAATCGCGAAGGGCGACGACGGGGGCTCCGACGCCGCCGGTGAGATCAACCTTCCGACGACAGCGGTCGACCTCGGGAAGACGGACTGCGGCGGAAAGCCCGCCACGAAGACCTACTCGTTCGAGAACACGGGGCCCGTTTCGGTCACGTGGTCCGCGGCGGTCGACTCCATCTTCGCCATCCAGGGCGCGAGCTCGGGGACGCTTGCTCCCGGCGCAGGCGGGTCCCTGACCATCGGAGCGGCGGCGGTCCCCGCGACGTCGACTGCGGGCACCGCGATCACGGGCACGCTCACCATCACCACGAACGTGCCCGGGTTCACCTCGGTGAAGGTCCCCCTCCAGCTCACAGCTCAGGGCGGGACCCTCGTCCTGACGCCCTCCACGGTCGGCGTCGGCACCGTCTCCGTCGGATCGACCGGCTCGCTGCCCTTCTCGCTCGAGAACACGGGAAACGCTCCGGTCGACGTGACGTTCGGCGCTCCGACCGACAGCGAGTTCACGCTCTCGTACACAGGTGCGCCGGCTTCGGCGACGATCGCTCCGGGCGCCACGCTCCTCGCCGCGGGCGTTTCGTTCACCCCAACCGGCGCGGGCGCGAAGACTGCGACGGCCGCCATCCAGACCACGAGCGCCCTGTGCGCATCCACGCTGACGGCGATACCGCTCAGCGGAACGGGTACGGCGGTCCCGCTGAGCATCGGGCCGAACCCGCTCGATTTCGGCACGACTTCGTGTGGCAAGGCCGCCGCCGCGCAGCAGGTCACCATCAAGAGCACGTACTCCGCGACCGCTCACTTCACGGCCGCCCTTGGAAAAGGGGCGTCCTCGCCGTACGCGATCGACACGTCGAGCGGTTCCGTGGCCAGCAACGCGAGCGTCGCGATCAACGTGAGCCCGGCGGCGATCCCGGTCCCTGGTGACATCACGGCCGATGCATACGACGACGCCCTGACGATCACGACGGACATCCCGGGGGCGACGCCCGTGGTCGTCTCCATCAAGCAATCGGCGTCCGGTGCGATCCTCACGCCGACGATGGCCAGCACGGCGTTCGGTTCGGTGGGCACGACGCCCGCGAGCTTGCCCTTCGTCGTGACCAATTCGGGCAATGCCGACGCTACGGTCTCGACGAAGGTGACGGGAGGTGGCTTCGGCGCCTCCATCTCGGGGAGCGACAAGGCCGCAGCGAGCGGAGGCACGGTCGACGGGAACGCGACGTTCACCGCGCAGAAGAGCGGCAACGTGACCGGGACCCTCGCCGTCACGTCGTCGGACCCGGTGTGCAACGTTCCTCCCACGCTCGACCTCACGGCGACAGGCGCCCTTCCGGTGGCGTCCTTTCCTTCGACCTCCGCAATCCCTCTCTCCGGGGTCTGCGGTGGCAACGTCACTGGCGGCACTCTCGTCGTGCAGAACACCGGCACGGCCGCGCTCACGATCGCGAACGTGGCCAGCAAGGCGGGCCTGTTCACGGCAACGGTGGCTCCGGCCTCCGTCGCACCCGGGAGCAGCGCCACCATCACCCTGACGCCCAGTCTCCCGGCCGGGGCTCAGGGTGGAACCAGCGCTGGCGACACGCTGCTCTTCTCGACGAACGAACCGGGAGGGCCTTCGTACAGCGTCCCCGTTTCCGTCGCCTACCACGGTGCAAACCTCTCCTGGTCGAGCGGCACCGTGACGGTCGGACCGGCCTGCGGGCAGGTCGCAACGACCTTCACCAACACCGGCGACATGGCGGCGTCCGTCTACGTGGGCGGCCCGTACCCGCAGGACGGCGCCTTCAACTTCAACGGGAAGTTCCCCTCGACCGCGCCGGGCGTCTCGGTTGGCCCGGGTGGCAGCAGCGGCGACCTGGTTGGCCGCAACTACGGCGTCGCGAGCTGCAGCAACGGCGTCGCGTGCATCTATTCGGGCAGCGAGTCGTACGTGACGCTCGGCTCGACGGGGACCACCGCGGGCGTCTGCCTCCCGCTCCCCCCCCTCGGGCTGAGCATGGACTACCCCTCGTGCGAGGACTGCTGCTGACCCTCGCCGTCGCGAAGCGCGCCCAGGAAGATTCGAACTTCCGACACCTGGTTCCGTAGACCAGTGCTCTATCCAGCTGAGCTATGGGCGCTCGTCTCGCCGTCCAGCGCGAGGGGGCCGGACGATACTCGCGCCTCGTCCACTGTCAACGGCCAAAGCCCTCCTGACGGACGGGGAATGTGAGCCGCTTCCGCGGGGATAGAAGGGGCGACCGGGCGGAGGCTCCGCGGGTACGCAACTCTTTCGTACTGGCGGTGGCACCACGACATCGATGCCGGACCCGGTCCGGCGCCCGGCTGCCTCAGAAGCGACAAACCTTTGGAAGATCCGCCTGTTGGCCGTTGAATGACCCACGGCATACTCGCTGCTCTAGGGCCATCCCGCGTTCGACCGGCCGTGGGCTGCGGCTGGGCGATCGCTCTTCTTCTACTGCCGTTGGCAGCCCGCCCGGCCCCTCCTTATTCATCCCCTTCCACGGGGCCCGGCTGGCTCGACCTTCCTCGCTTTCTTCTCCAAGCTCCTTCCTCTTCTTCGCTTCTCGTTTTTCTTCTCTTCTTCTCTTCTTCTCTTTCCCTCTTCTTCTCTGGGCTGCGCTCTCGCTCTCGCTCGCGTTCCTTCGACTCGACGCATCTCCCCGTAGATTTGGTCGGCCCGGTCGACCTTGAGTGGCGCGCACCTCGTCTTCAACGAGGGCGCGCCACGGCGTTTTGTGCGCACGAGGTGCGTGGAGGCGATCGGCCCGCTTGTGTCCGGCGCGCGGAGCCCACATGGTAAAGGGACGATGCGCGGCCGTCCTCTCGCGACCACCTGTCTCGGCGTAGGGCTGCTGGTCTCCTGCGTCGCTGTCGCCTCCGTCCTCGATCCAGAAGTCGCCTCGGCCCAGGCGCTCGATGCCCGACCGTGGCTCGGCATCATGATGGGCCCGGCGGACGGTCAGGCGGCGGGTGTCCGCGTGGGGCACGTCGTGCGGGGCTCGCCGGCCGACAAGGCAGGCATCCACGAGGGTGACCGCATTCTCCGGGTGAGCGGCAACGCCGTATCGCAAGGCGCCGACGTCGTGCATGCGGTCAGCCGCCTCTCGGTCGGGGACGTCGTGCCGATCGAGCTCTCGCGTTCCGGCCAGGAGCAGACCGCGCGCGTCACCCTCGCGCCGTTCCCCTCCCAGGACGACATGATGCGGATGGACCTCGTCGGCAGCTTCGCACCGGCGCTCAAGGACATCGAGGCGGTTCGCGGCACCTTTCCTTCGTCCATCGGGGCCATGCGAGGGCGCGTCGTCTTGCTCGACTTCTGGGCAACCTGGTGTGGTCCGTGCCGCGTCGTCATTCCGAAGCTCGACTCCCTCCAGGCCCGCTTCGGCGCGCAGGGGCTCAGCGTCCTGGGCGTCTCGACCGAGGAGTCCCAGGAGGTCGCCGTCTTCACGCAACGCATGGGGATGCACTACGTCGTCGGCGTCGATCGTCACGGCCAGACGACGCGCTCGTACGGCGTCGGGAGCCTGCCCACGCTGGTCGTCATCGACAAGCGAGGCGTCGTCCGCGACGTGGCCATCGGGTACGACCCGTCCGAAGACGCCCGCCTCGAGTCCACCGTTCGGACCCTGCTCGCCGAGCCGGCGCCCGCTCCGTGAAGCGCGGCCTCCTCACCCTCCTCGACGAGCTCCTCTGGGCCCTCCGCCGCGAGGGCTTCACCGTCTCCACCGCGCAGGCCGTCGACGCCGTGCGCGCGATTGCCGCCATCGGGCTCGACGACGAGGGACCCTTGCGGGACGCCCTCGCGGCGGTGGTCCTCGACCGCGTCCGGGATCGCCCGCGCTTCGACCGGGTCGTCGACGCGTTCTTCCACCCGCTCGACCGCGGCGCGTTGCACGCCGGCTCCCTCTGGGAGCGCCTCGCCGCACAGGGCTTCACCGAGGCGGAGCTCGACGCGGCTCGCGATCTCCTCGGTCAGCTCGGCGCCGCGACCGCGGACGGCGCCGCCGCGGCCTCCGCCTTCGAGTCTCTCCTCGGTCGCGGGGCGGATCTCGATCGCCTCCTCTCGCTGGCAGGCCTCGCCCGCCGGCTCGACGCGGACAGCGGCCTCCAGCTCGGCTTCCAGACACATCGCCTCCTCGGGCAGCTGGGCGCCTCGGCGGCCCGGCGAACGCTGGGGCAGCTGCGCTCACTCCTCCGCGACACGCTCGGTGCGGGGCGCGGAGACACGCTCGCCGATGCGCTCGCGAAGGAGCTCGACGGCGCCGAAGACGACGTTCGCGGGCACGTGCGCAGGACCTACGAAGCGCGCGTGGCCGACCTCGAGCGCCAGCGCGGCGAACGCACTGCATCGACCACCCCCTTCACCTCCCTCACCGATTCCGAGATCGAGGAGGTTCGCCGGGCGGTCCGCCGCTTCGCCGAGCGCCTTCGCGGAGGCGCCCGCGTGCGCGCGCGTCGTGCTCGCAAGGGACGGATCGATCCCCACCGGACCATCCGTCGCTCCCTCCGCACCGGGGGTGTTCCCTTCTCGCCCGCTCGCCGCCGTCCTCGCCGCGATCGCCCGAAGCTCGTCCTCCTCTGCGACGTGAGCGACTCGGTCCGCGCCGCCGCGGCCTTCCTCCTCGAGTTCACGTATGCCGCGCAGGAGCTCTTCTCGAAGACGCGCAGCTTCGTCTTCGTCAGCGACCTCGGGGAGACGACGGACCTCTTCGCGCGCCAGCCCGTGCGCGTAGCGATCGCGCACGCATGGGGAGGCGGCGTCGTGCGCTCCGGCGACAACTCGAACTACGGGCGCGTGCTCCGGACGTTCGAAGCGGCCCACCTGCGCGAGCTCGATCGGCGGACGACCGTCGTCATCCTCGGCGACGGGCGCACGAACTACCACGAGGCTGCGCCCGAGGTCCTCGACCGCATCCGCGCGCGGAGCAAGGCGCTCTACTGGCTCTGCCCGGAGCCCCGCGGCCAGTGGGCGCAGGGAGACAGCGCGATGTCGGCGTACGCCGCGAAGTGCACGGCGGTCTACGAGGTGAGGAACGCCGCCGATCTCGAGACGGCAGCGCGCGTCCTCGTCGCCCGGGGCTGAGACTCCGCCGGCGCGCGCGGTGCGGCGAACATCGCGGGCAGCTCCCTCAGATCCCGTCCCGCGGCGGATGGACCGCCCTCACGAGGCCCTGGAGGCGCTTGCTCGTCCACACCTTGTCGTGCGCGTCGACGATGACCGCGCCCACCCCGTCGATCGAGTCGGCGAGGGCGAGCCCTTTCTCGGGCCCGAGGATGAAGACCGCGTCGTCGATGGCGTCCGCGAGGAACGCCGTCGGCGCCCAGATGGTGACGCTCCGCGACGCCGTGGCGGGGTAGCCCGTGCGCGGGTCGATGATGTGGTGGTAGCGCTTGCCGCCGACGACGTAGGAGCGCTCGTAGTCGCCGGCCGTGCTGAACGCGTGGTCGGTCACCGACATCAGCGCGAAGTAGTCGCCCTCGGGGCCGCGCGGATCGCGGATGCCGGCTTGCCACGGTGTCCCGTCCGGCTTGACGCCGCGCGTGTAGAGATCGCCGCCGGCCTGGACGTAGAAGCTCGTGAGGCCGGCGTCGAGGAGCACCTTGGCTGCCCGGTCGACCGCGTACCCCTTCGCGATGCCACCGAGGCCGATGCGGACGTGGGGCTCGTCGAGCATCACGGTGTGCGCGGCCGCGTCGAGCTTCACGTGCCGGTAGCCGACGTACTTGAGGCGGGCCTTCACGTCCGCGGCCGCCGGGGGGTGCGGGTCGAGGTCCTGGTCGAACTTCCAGAGCCCGTGGAGCGTCTCGAAGGTGATGTCGAAGCACCCCCCGCTGATCTCGCTGGTGTGGAGCGCCTCGCGGATCACCTCGAACGTCTCGGGACCGACGGCGACCGCCTGCTTGCCGGCCGCGGCGTTGATGCGCGAGACCTCGCTGTCGGGATCCCACGTCGTCATCAGCTTCTCGATGCGGCGGATCTCGGCGGTCGCCGCGTCGTAGAGGGCGTGCAGGCGCGCCGCGTCGACCTGGGGCGTCGTGAAGCTGGCGTAGGCGAGGTGGGTGCCCATCGCGTGGTCCTCGCCGGTGACCTTCTCCGGATGCGTGAACGGGACGGCGGCTACCGCGGTCGATCCCGTTCCGGAAGGGGAGGGCGTGCCGGCAAACGAGGCAGCGGGCTCCGGCGAGGGCGACGAGATGGAGGGCCGCGCGCTCGCCCCCGGGGGTGGAGAAGGAGGAGGGGCCTCGTCGCGACACCCCCCCACGAGGGCGGCAACGGCGAGCGTGAAGGCCGCCAGGGAAGCCGAGGATTTCACTTTCGTCCGCGCCGGAGGGTAGCGCATGCTCCGCCGCCATGTCGCTCGCGCCCGATCTCGCCGCCTCGATCGACTCGGCCGTGGACGCGCATGCGGACGAGCTCATCGCGCTCTCCCGCCGCATCCACGAGAACCCCGAGCTCCGGTTCGAGGAGCACAAGGCATGCGCCTGGCTCTCGGACTTCGTCGCCTCGCGCGGCCACTCGGTCGAGCGTGGAGTCGCCGGCATGCCCACCGCGTTCCGCGCCTCCGCCGGCAGCGGCAGCCCACGGGTCGCCATCCTGGCCGAGTACGACGCGCTCCCCGGGGTCGGGCATGCCTGCGGCCACAACCTCATCGCGACAAGCGCCGTCGGTGCCTTCGTGGCTGCGGCCGAGGCCGCGAAGAAGGTCGGGGGCGAAGTGATCCTGCTCGGGACGCCCGCCGAGGAGGGAGGGGGCGGCAAGATCGCGATGATCGAGGCGGGCACCTTCGCGGGCGTGGACGCGGCGATGATGTTCCACCCCTTCGACCGCGATCTCCTCGCGCACACCGCGCTCGCGTCGCTCTGGCTCACCTTCCACTTCGAGGGGGTCCCCTCGCACGCAGCCATCGCGCCGCACGCCGGCACGAGCGCCCTCACGGCGTGCCTCGACACCTTTCGCCTCGTCGACGGCCAGCGCGTCCACTTCCGCGACGGCGTCCGCGTCCACGGCTACGTGACCGACGGGGGCCAGGCCGTGAACATCATCCCCGAGCGCGCCGCGTGCGAGTTCAGCGTCCGGGCGCTCGACACCCCGGAGCTCGAGCGCGTCCGCGGCATCGTCGAGCGGTGTGCGCGTGCCGCCGCCATGGCCAGCGACGTGAAGGTCACGATCGCCGTCCGCCACGGCTACCGCGACATGGTCAACAACATGGCCCTCGCGCACGGCTTCGGCCGTCACCTCCAGGCGCTCGGCCGCTCCCCCAGGGAGCGCGACCCGAGCATCGGCGCAGGGAGCACCGACATGGGCGACGTCTCGCACGTCGTCCCCGCCATCCATCCCTGGCTCGCCATCGTCCCCGAGGGGGCCGCCCTCTGCCACGAGCACCGGTTCGCGCAGGCCGCCGGTACGGACGACGCCGGCCGCACGGCGCTCGTCGCCGCCAAGGCCCTCGCGCGCACGGCGATCGAGTTTCTCGCCGACGCGTCCCTGCGGAAGGCGGTCACCGACGAGTGGGGACGCGCTCGAGGGCGGTGACGTCGATCTTCAGCCGGACGGCGTGGTGCATCAGGAGCTGCACCAGGCTCTTTCCGTCGGCGACCTCCGGCAGGCGCTCGAAGCTCCCGTCGTAGAGGTCGAGGCCGGTGCGCTCCCCGTCGATGACGAGGCGCGTGATCTGAGGCCATCCCCACCGCTTCGCCCGCGGGATGCCCAGGGGCAGCAGGTACCTCGCCTCGATCCAGTCGTCGGTGACGATGACGCCCCGCATGTGGGTGCGGATGACCGTCGCCAGGGCGCTCACCACGAGGACGACCGCGATGACGCTCACCGACAGCGGCCGGATGCGGTCCCCCTCGACGGCCCAGACGAAGAGCTTCGACGAGCTGGGCGCGTTGTAGGCGTACGCCGTGACGCACGCGAACACGACGGCGACGACGAGGTAGATGGCCGAGGGGATGCGTGTCCGCCCAGGGGGACCGAACTTCGTCCTCTCGCCGGCGGAAGGCGGCGCGTAGGACATGTCGAACCGGGCGATGGTCCCGTTCACGTCCGTGATGCTGATGCGGTCCCCGTCGGCGTCGACGTGATCGGAGACCGGATGACCCTTGGGTGTGGGCGGCGTCGGCGAGGCGGTCACGTTGAGCACCCCATCGTGACACGAGCCCGCCGCGCGCGCTTGGGTCCGGGCGTCTCGCTCAGCTCTCACGTCCAGAGCGACGGTACTCGCGCAGGCTCGCCATCTCTCCCTTGCTGGGGTTGATGACGAGCAGGCCGTGGTCGCCGTCGAGTAGGGCGATGTCTCCGTCCGACGCCCAGCGGAAGAGGCCCTGCACCTCCACGACCGCCGGGACGTTCAGGAGCTTGAGCAGGACGCGCAGCCTGGGCCCGCTGGCCCGCTCGCTCAGGGCGATGCCCGCCGGCTGGGAGCGGGCGCTCACCAGCAGGTCGAAGACCGTCAGCGTGTCGCCCACGAGCAGCGCCTTGCTCGGCAAGGCGGACCTCTTGTCGTTGTCCGCCAGCATCGTCAGGGCGTCGCAGAGATCCTCGATGTCCCGGGCGCGCTCCTCGAGGTACGGGTCGCGCGTCAGCGACACGGCCGTCCTCGTCACCTCCCGGGCCACCTGCGAGAGCGCCTGCGCCAGCCCCACGCCGGTCGAGGCGAGATCGGACACCCGCTCGCGGAAGCGAGCGTCCTCGAGGATCTCCAGGTACGTCCCGAGGAAGGCTGCGTCCCGCCCCAGGCCGATGGCTCGCGACCGCTCGCCCAGGCCGCGGATGGCCTTGTCCGCCACGTCGAAGGCTCCTTTGAGGAGGCGCACGTCCGCGTCGTCGTCGCGCTCGCGCTTCGCCTTGTGGGCAGCCCCCGCGAAGCGTTCGCTCGGCCGCGCGGGTGGACGGCGAAGGGCCGCGACCGCCCCGAGCGCACGGCCCACCATCACCGGCCTTCCCGTGAGGGTCACCTTTCTCGTCCCGCCGCCGGCGCGCCGCGACCGCTTCTCCTTCGCCTCGTCCACCAGCTCCGCCGTGCGGATGCCCGCCGCGATGAGGCCCCCGAGGGCCGAGAGGAGCTCGACGTCGCGGTCTTCGAAGGGGGGACCCTTCTTCTGGACGACCAGCGCACCGAGCGGCCCGCTCTTGCCGCGGATGGGGACGGCGAGGAACGCCGGGAACCGCTCCTCGCCGAGCTCCTCGAAGTGCTTGTACGAGGCGTACTGCTCGGCGGTGCTCGTCGAGATGGGCCTCATGTACTCGACGGCCTCGCCCGTGATGCCCTCGCCCACCTTCAGGCGGACCTGGCCGATGGCAGCGTGCGAGAAGCCGACGTTGCCGCGCATCACGAGCTCGCTGCGGTCGCCCTCGACGACGTAGAGCGAGCAGACGTCGGCCCCGAGGATGACGGCGATGCGCCGCGGCGCCTCGTCGAGGAGGGTGACGAGCGGCATCGGCCGCGCGGTGAACGCGACGAAGTCGAGCACGGCGTCGAGGCGCCTGTCGCCGCGCTGGTGAATGCGGGGGCCGGGGCCGCGGCCATGCGAGGCCGGGCGAGGCGGATCGGGGACGTCGGTCGGCATCGGCGTTCCTCCCCTCAGTATAAGGACACGGGGCCATCTGGCGCGAGCCACCCCGCTCGACTACGGTCGCGCGCCATGGCCACCCCCCTCCGCTTCCCGTCCGCCGAATGGTGCGTCGCGTACAAGGACGCGATCAACGCGAACGCCGGCTACAGGCAGGCAGGCCGCGACTGGACTCATGGGCCCGTAGCCATGGTCGTGACGGCGGAACCCTCCATCGGCATCCCGGCGGACACCGCCATGTGGCTCGACGTGAACCAGGGGACCTGCCGCGACTGCCGGCTCGTCACGCGCGAAGAGGCCGACAAGGCCGCCTTCGTCATCGTCGCGAGCTACGCGCGGTGGAAGGACGTGATCCGCAAGCAGCTCGATCCCACCAAGGGGATGATGCAGAACAAGCTGAAGCTGACGAAGGGCCACATGCCCACCATGGTGAAGTACGTGACCGCCTCGAAGGAGCTCGTCGAGTCGACGTCGAACGTGCCGACCGCCTTCGTCGACGAGTAGAGCCGGGCCCATGGCGCCGGCTCCGAGCCCAGCTCTGACCGCGAGCGAGAGCACGAGTCACCTGGGTCCATTGAGACCCTCCATGGAGAAGATCGCACGCGTGATGCAAGAGAGAACTTGCCAACGCGTGCAAGTTCTTCGATCATCACGATCGTGAACGCGCATGCAGCGCCGGTCGTACTGGTCGCTGATGACGAGCCGACGATGTTGGAACTCGTCTCACGCCACCTGCGGTCGATCGACGAACCGAAGCTCGAAGTCCTCGAGGCCTCCGATGGAGACCAGGCGTGGGCGCTCGCCCAGCAGCACCTGCCCGATCTCGTCGTGCTCGACGTGATGATGCCGGGCATGAGCGGCTGGGAGGTCTGTCGCAAGATCCGCCAGCACGCGTCGCTCGCTCACACCGGTGTGCTCATGCTCACCGGCATCGGCGAGAGCCTCAACGAGACCACCAGCCCGCTCTTCGGAGCGGACGAGTACATCGACAAGCCGTTCGACTTCGAGAAGCTCGACGAGAAGATCGTCCACGTCCTCGAGAAGCGAGCGACCCAACGAGAAGCAGTCCCTCGCCCCGTCGGCAACGGGGTGGGCGGGCCGGCGAAGGCTGCGGCGTCCGCGCGCTCGAAGAGCAAGCGACCCGTCAAGAAGGCCAAGCCGGCGAAAGCAGCAAAAGCCAAACCGAAGCAAAGCAGTAAAAACAAGAAAGGATCGACGACCATGGCTGCGAAGAAAGGTGCCAAGAAGGGCGCGAAGAAGGCAAAGAAGGGCGCGAAGAAGGGGAAGAAGAAGTAACTCCCCGCTTCGTCCCAGCGCGCGTCGCGCTCCTTCGGAGTGCATCGCGCGTCACTCGCTCTGCACGGGCGGGCTCCCACCGCGAAGCGGGTCGGCTGGTCGTATCGGCCGGTACCCGGCGCGAGAGGTGAGTGCGCAAAGAAAGCGTTGCAGAGCGTGTAGTTGTGAGGTTCCAGACGCGTGCGTCGGCGTCCCCTCTTCGAGGGTGACTGGCGGCGTAGTCGTCGGCGTGTACCGTGCAGACCCCGTCGTGTACTTGGGCGCGATGGGGACCCTGCCTCCTGGAACCACACAGCGATGATCTTGCCCGCGGGCGTGGGGGGCCACGGCGCGGGGGCCGAAGGGGAAGCCGAGTTCACGACGACTGCCGGCTGTCCCGCTTCGGTGATGATTTGACTGTCTTGCCTGGGTCTCGCTCGGTCTCCTGAGCCGCTCGAGGCGCGGTGTCGCTTGCGTCAATGGATGTTTCGTGTACGAAACGTCTACCCGCGAAGGCGCGGGGTCGTCGTGCTCCCCGCGCGACGGCGGAGCAAGGAGACCCGTCATGCCCAGCCCGTTCACCGAGCAGCACCAGCAGTTCCGCGCCACAGTCCGGAGCTTCTGCGAGCGTGAGCTCGCGCCCCACGTCGACGAGTGGGAGAAGGACGAGGTCTTCCCGAACTGGGTCTTCAAGCGCGCGGGCGAGCTGGGCATCCTCGGCGCGCACTACCCGGAGGACGTCGGCGGCTCCGGCGGCGACTACTGGTTCAGCGTCGCCAAGAGCGAGGAGCTCCCGCGCTGCCTGATGAGCGGCGTTTCGATGGGCCTCCTCGTCCAGGCCGACATGGCGACGCCCGTCATCAACGACCTCGGGACCAAGGAGCAGAAGGAAGAGTTCCTCGCCCCTGCCATCCGCGGCGAGAAGGTCGCAGCCCTCGGCGTCAGCGAGCCCAACGCCGGCAGCGACGTGGCGGGCATCCAGACGACCGCCAAGAAGGACGGCGACGACTACGTCATCAACGGCGCGAAGACCTTCATCACGAACGGCACGCGCGCCGACTTCGTCACGCTCCTGGCCAAGACCGACCCCGCCTCGGGCGCGCACGGCTGCAGCTTCTTCCTCGTCCCCACGAAGACCAAGGGCTTCCACGTCGCGAGGAAGCTCAAGAAGATCGGCAACCACTCGAGCGACACCGCCGAGCTCCACTTCGAGGACATGCGCATCCCGAAGCGCTACCGCCTCGGCGAGGAGAACATGGGGTTCATGTACCTCATGCAGAACTTCCAGAGCGAACGCATCATCGCCTGCACGAGCGCGTGCGCCGGCGGGGGGTACATGCTCGACGAGGCGATCGCGTACGGGCGCGACCGCAAGGCGTTCGGCAAGCCGATCATCAAGCGCGAGTACTGGCAGCACAAGTTCGTCGACCTCACGGCGAAGCTCGAGGCCGCGCGAGCCCTCACCTACAAGGGCGCCGAGCAGTACAACGAGGACAAGTACGTCAAGAAGGACAACGTCGCGCTCGACACCGTGAAGACGATCTCGCTCGCGAAGGTCTTCGTGGGCGACGTGATGACCGAGATCGCCGACCAGTGCCTCCAGTTCCACGGCGGCTGGGGCTACATCGAGGAGTTCCACATCGCCCGCGCGTGGCGCGACCAGCGCCTCTTCCGCATCGGCGGGGGCACCACGGAGACCATGCGGTACTACGTCGCGAAGCTCATGGGGCTTTGATCGACGGCTTCAGTGCAGCGCTTCGCGGTGAGGCCGCGGGAACGCGTGGCGGAAGCTCGCGATGGTGTCGATCTCGTCGTGGTGGTGCGCGAAGCCCGTCACCTTGCGGAAGGCGCTCGCGTCGACGACGACGGGGTACTTGATGTGCGTGAGGGCCCCGGGCGGCAGCGACGGGAACCCGAAGCGCCCGATGAGCCCTCGCAGGACGAACTCGGGCAGGGGAACCGGCGTCCGGCCCGCCTCCACGACGATGCGCGAGAGCGGGAGCGGCTGGGGGCCGGCGACGTTGAACACGCCCTTCGGACGCGTCTCGATGGTCCGTACGATGGCCTCGACCATGTCGTCCTCGTGCAGGAACTGGAAGAGCGGGTCGAACCCGAGGACCATCGGGACGCGGCTCCCGCGGATGAAGCTCCCGAGGGTCCCGTGCCCCGTCGGGCCGAGCGAGTAGCAGAAGCGCAGGACGCTCGTCGCGAGCTCGGGGAAGCGCCAGAGGGCGGTCGCCGCGTAGAGATCGGCCGCGACGAGGTCCGCGAGCTCCGGGAAGCGGTTGAGCGCCAGGGGCGGCTCGTCCTCGACGTGGAAGAGCGGCGAGTCGGGCCCCGCGCCGTAGAACGTGTGGCGGCCGACGAAGATGCAGTGCTCGACGCCGTAGGCGCGCGCGTGATCGAAGACGGCGCGCGTCCCGCCGAGGTTGATCTGGTAGCGCTCCTCGCCGGGGACGACGAGCGAGGTCACCGTGGCCATGTGGACGACGGCCTGGGGGCGCACCTTGCGGAAGACGTCCTCGGCGGCGCGCTTGCGGACGTCCACCTCGTGGAACTCCACGGGCGGGTCGGGCCAGGGGCGACGGTCGATGCCGACCACCTCGTGCCCCTCGCCCTTCAAGCGGACGACGAGCTTGCGCGCGATGGCGCCCGACGCCCCCGGGACGAGGACCCTCACGGCGTCCCTCCGCGCAGCTGCTGCGGCTCGCCCTTCCGTCTCTTCGCGCCTGCGGCCAGCATCCCCGCGATCGTCTCCTTCACCTTGTCGACGTAGCCGAAGACGATCGAGTCGTCCTCGTTGCCCGTCCCCTCGAAGACGAGCGGCGGGCCGTACTCGATCTCGATCTTCGCCGGCAGCGGCACCGGGACGCCGTACGCGACGATCGGCACGTAGGGGACGCCGAAGAGGCGCCCGAGCTTGTAGCCGTTGGCGATCGTCGGAAACGCCTCGCCCCCGCCGAGGATCGCGACCGGCACGATGGGAGAGCGCGTCTTCAGCGCCAGGCGCACGAAGCCGCTGCCGAAGTCGACGAGCGAGTAGCGCTCCTTGTAGAGCTTCGCCGTACCGCGGGCGCCCTCCGGGAAGACCATGAGCAGGCGGTCCTCCTCGAGGAGGCGCTCGGCGTGCTCGGGCAGCCCGGTGAACTGCCCCGTGCGCGACGCCCAGAGGCTCATGAACGGGATGCGGTTGAGGAACTTCTCGACCATCCCCTGCGCGAGCCGCGGCGGGTTCATCTCGAGCAGGCACGAGGCGATGACCATGGCCCCGTCGATCGCGATGCCGCCGGAGTGGTTGCCGACGATCATGGCGCGCCCCGAGGCGGGGACGTGCCCGATGCCGCGCGTCTCGACGCTGAAGTAGTAGCGGTAGAGCGCGGAGAGGGCGGTCAGGGAGATGCGCAGGTGCTTGCGCGAGATCCCGTAGCGGTCGATGCCCAGCGCGTTGAACGGCAGCTCGAGGCGGGCGACGCGGTTGCGGACTTCCTTGTCGAGACGCAGGGCCAATCGGGGGGCTCCGGGCTCCAGGCTACGCTCACTCGCCGCCGGCGTCCGCGCAGCCTTGCGTGATCCAGGCGGCGATCGCCGCGACGCCGGTCGAGTCGATGACGTGCGTGTCGATGGGAGGCATCTGCGTGCCGGGCTGCGTGCCGTTCAGGCCGTCGCGGTGGTCGGGGCGGTAGTAGGCGCAGCTCTCGGCGAGATCGCACGCGTGGATGCGGTAGCTCGCGGGCTCTCCCGGGATGGTGAAGTTCGTCGTCATGACGCCCCAGCCCGTCGTGTACGCGTTCGTCGTCTGCACGCTGGTGAGCGTGCCCACGTCGAGCCGCATGTAGAACTGGGTGAACGACGCGGCGCCGTTCGGGTTGTGGCACGCGATGCCGCAGTTCGTGTGGAGGTACGCGAGGGCCGCGGACTCGACGGCGTCGCCGGGGATGACGATGGGGGACGAAGGCGCGGCCGTGATGAGACCGTCGGCGGCGAGCGTCTGCATCGTCACGGGCGTCGCGCCGGCGCTCGAGAGGGCGACCGCCTCGAAGCCGAGGACGCCGTCGAGGCGCCCGTCGTGGCAGTCGTTGCACTCGGCGACGCTCGGCACCTCGTAGCCCGTGCCGCCCGCGTCGAGCTCGCCGTCGATCTCCTCGACCGTGCTCGACTCGCCATCGGCCGACCAGCGGTACGTCGTCCGGTACCACTGGGTCGTCGACAGCTTCCAGAGGAGGCGTGTCTCGATGCGCGTCTCGGTGCCCGCATCGCCGAGCGGCAGGCGAAACTCCTTCCAGATGCGTGTCCCAACGGGGAACGTCCACTCGTCCATGTCGGTGGTGTCGATCTTCGTGCCGGGGGGCAGGGAGATCCACCGCGTCTTGTCCGCGCCGTCGCTCCAGAGGTGAAGCCCGGGGTCGTACGTGGTGTTGCCCTGCGCGACGGTCTTCGCGTCCCAGTCGGAGTAGAGGCCGGTGCACCGGAGCTCCGTCGGCTCGCCCGTCGGGCCGACGCCGCAGTCGCCGCCGTCGGAGGGGAAGAGGGAGGCTGCGTCGTGGGCGTCGGGCGCCGTTGCGTCGACGTCGCCTTGGGCGGCATCGGTCGCGTCGGCGGTCGAGCCGGCGTCGCTGCTCGAGCCGTCCTTGCCGCTCGCGTCCTTGCCTGGCGCGCCGGTGTCGGTGCCGCTGCACGAGGTACCGGCGCTCGAGCAGTCGGCTTGCAGCGGAGCATCCGCCGACGCGTCTCCGCCTCCACCTCCGCTGCTCGAGCCGCTGCACGCGGCGAGCGCCGCGCCGCCCGCGGGGACGGTCAGGAAGAGTGCTGCGAGCGACCCACGAACCGTGCTCCAGCCCGCCATGCCCCGATGCTAGCAGGCTCGCGGTTGAGTCACGCTGCGCGGCCGAGGCGAAGCTTCTCTTCCTGCCCGAGGTGGAAAAACCTGTGGAGCTCCGCGCGCATCTCGCCGAAGCGCGCCCTGCCCAGGTAGTCGCGCTCGAGCCTGCGTACGAAGCGGTGGGCCGCCTCGTTGGCCACCCGGTACCGCTCGCCGATCTCCGTCGTGGCGTCGTGCTCGTACGAGACGCGCTCGTAGAGCTTCGCCCGGAGCGCGGCGCTCTGGTCCTCGTCGAAGCGCTCTCGCATGGCGGCCGCGAGCACGACCCACTTGTCGACCTCGGCCTGGACCTCGAGCTCGAGGTGCGTGGCCTCGCGGTTGGTGCGGGCACGCTCGACGACGTAGACGAAGTGGCTGACGCCCTCGATGATCTGGCAGAGCGCGTCGAGGTCGGCTTCCTCGTCGAGCATGGGCAAGAGCAGCTGCACCTCGAGGGTTCCGTCGTCCGCCTCGTGCAGGAGGAGCGCCTCGCGATGGCCGTGGGCAGCCTCCTTCACGAAGTCGCCCACGTCGGCGACGCGATCGAGCCGGTAGACCCGCTCGAGGGCCGCCTGCACCTTCGCGGCGAGGGCCCGCTCGCGAACCAGGCCCGCCCCGTTCCCCTCGAGGCGGCGGTGCGTCACTGGAGGACGCCCTTGGTGCCCCTCGTGGGCACCATCCCCTGCGAGGTGAGCGCCGTGGCGAGGCGCTCGCTCCCCGTCTTCAGCCAGCGCTCGTACACGCGGAGCAGCCCCTTCGAGCTCGCGCCGCTCATCGCGATCGTCGCATCGGCCACCTCGGCGACGACGTCGACGAACACGGCGAAGCGCGACGCGAGCTCCTGGAAGAGATCCGGCCCCGCGTCGTCCTGCCCGCTGCGCAGGATCGAGCTCGCGGCTCCGTAGGCCCGCGTCCCGAGGCCGTGGAGGTACTTCGCGTCGACGCCGCGTGCCTCGAAGTGGTCGCCGAAGAACCCGCATCCATAGAGGACGCCGTCGCCGAGGACGCGAAGTCGCTGGAAGCGCTCGCCGGGATCGAGCTCGTGCAGGGCCTCGTCGAGCTGGAGGGTGAGGGGCCGCTCGAGGGCGTTGCCCGCGTCCTCTCCCGGATGGGCGTAGTCCGTGAGAAGCCCGACGAGGTACCGGGTCGCCCCGTCGGTAGCTTCGACGCGGCGCGCCTTCATGGCGTCCTCGACCACTTCGTGAAAGAACCCCGACACCGAGCTCGCCGGCAGGATGTTCATCGTTCCTTCTCCTATTTGCTAAGGGATTCCCGCCTCCTTCGCAATTTCGTGACGCGTCGTTTGCACGGCCCTCGGTTCAGGCCTGGCAGACCCGAGGCGAGAGTGCTCATCGGGTGCTCAGTACCCATCGAGGAGCCTCAACGGACAATCGTTTCCGAGACTTGTCTCTCGAGGCGCCGACCCTTGACGCCGCCGCGTGGGGCGTTAGGTTGCGCGCCGACCGCTGGCACTCACGTTCAAGGAGTGCCAGCAATCGACCCGAACGAGGGATGAGACATGGCAAACATTCGACCGCTGCATGACCGCGTCATCGTCAAGCGCCTGAAGGAAGAAGAGAAAACCAAGGGCGGGATCATCATCCCGGACACCGCGAAGGAGAAGCCGGTCGAGGGCGAAGTGCTCGCCATCGGCAACGGCAAGATCCTCGAGGACGGGACGGTCCGGAAGCTCGACGTCAAGGTCGGGGACCGGATCCTGTTCGGCAAGTACAGCGGAACCGAGGTCAAGGTCGACGGCGAAGAGCGGCTGATTCTTCGCGAAGACGACATCCTCGGCGTGCTCGAGAAGTGAAGAGGGAGAGATAGATATGGCTGCCAAGGAAATCGTCTACACCGAGAACGCACGGAACCTGATCCTCGCGGGCGTCAACGCGCTGGCGGACGCCGTCAAAGTGACGCTCGGCCCCAAGGGCCGGAACGTCGTCATCGAGAAGAGCTTCGGCTCTCCGACGGTGACGAAGGACGGCGTCACGGTCGCGAAGGAGATCGAGCTCGAGAACCGCTTCGAGAACATGGGCGCGCAGATGGTGCGCGAGGTCGCGAGCAAGACCAGCGACGTGGCCGGTGACGGCACCACGACGGCGACGGTCCTCGCGCAGGCGATCTACCGCGAGGGCAGCAAGCTCGTCGCGGCGGGCCACAACCCCATGGAGATCAAGCGCGGCATCGACAAGGCCGTCGAGACCGTCGTCGAGGCCCTCAAGAAGATGGCCAAGACCACCAAGGACCCGAAGGAGATCGAGCACGTCGGCACGATCAGCGCCAACGGGGACAAGGAAATCGGCACGAAGCTCGCCGAGGCGATGCAGAAGGTCGGCAAGGAAGGCGTCATCACCGTCGAGGAGAGCAAGACGGCCGAGACGACGCTCGACGTGGTCGAGGGCATGCAGTTCGACCGCGGCTACCTGAGCCCGTACTTCGTCACGGATCCGGAGCGCATGGAGGCCGTGCTCGAGGAGGCGTACATCCTCATCAGCGAGAAGAAGATCAGCAACATGAAGGATCTTCTCCCGGTGCTCGAGGCGATCGCGCGCAGCCAGAAGCCGCTGCTCATCATCGCCGAGGACATCGAGGGCGAGGCCCTGGCGACGCTCGTCGTCAACAAGCTCCGCGGCACGCTGCACTGCGCGGCGGCCAAGGCGCCGGGCTTCGGCGATCGCCGCAAGGAGATGCTCAAGGACATCGCGACGCTCACCGGCGGTCAGGTCATCGCCGAGGAGCTCGGGCTCAAGCTCGAGAACGTCACGATCAGCGATCTCGGCCGCGCCAAGCGCGTCACGCTCGACAAGGACAACACGACCCTCGTCGACGGCGCCGGTGACAAGGGCAAGATCAAGGGCCGCATCGAGGAGATCCGCAAGCAGATCGAGACGACGACCAGCGACTACGACCGCGAGAAGCTCCAGGAGCGCCTCGCGAAGCTCGTGGGCGGCGTGGCGGTCGTCAAGGTCGGCGCCGCGACGGAGACCGAGATGAAGGAGAAGAAGGCCCGCGTCGAAGACGCGCTGCACGCGACGCGTGCGGCGGTCGAGGAGGGCATCGTCCCGGGCGGCGGCGTCGCGCTGCTGCGCGGGCAGGCCGCTCTCGACGGGCTGAAGGTCGCCGACGAGCAGAAGGCGGGAGTCCAGATCATCCGTCGCGCGCTCGAGGAGCCGCTCCGCATGATCTCGCAGAACGCGGGCCTCGAGGGCTCGATCGTCGTCAACAAGGTCCGCGAGGGCAAGGGCGACTTCGGGTACAACGCTGCGACCGACACGTACGGTGAGCTGCTCGGCATGGGCGTCATCGACCCCGTGAAGGTCGTGCGCACGGCGCTCCAGAACGCCGGCAGCGTCGCCGGCCTGATGCTCACGACCGAGTGCCTGGTCGCCGAGCGTCCCAAGGAGGAGAAGGCGGCAGGCGGCGGCCACGCAGGCCACGGCCACGGAGATTTTTGATTCCTGACCGCTGACGGCCGGGACTGCCCTTTGGCAGCTCTGGCCAAGAGAGCCCCGGGGACCTACACGGTCCTCGGGGTTTTTCCTTTTGTCCGTCTACCTGGTGCATCCGAAGGGGGTCGTCGTCCGGCGGGAGGGGGCGGGGGCGTCCCTGCTCGATGCGGCCGACGTGAAGGCGCTCGGGCTCGATCCGGGGACCGGGGACGCGTTCGGCGCGGGAGTTGCGATGGTTCTGCCGACGGAGCTGGCCCTCCCCGAGCCGTTCACCGTCATGGGCCTGCGCGAGGCGTGGGGAGCCCTGGGCGAGGCGCAGTTCATGGCCGCGGGGACGGCAACGCAGATCGTGGAGTGGCAGGCGACGCACCGGTTCTGCGGGCGATGCGCCACGCCGACGGAGCGCGTGGCAGGCGAGCGGTGCATGAAGTGCCCGTCGTGCGGGCTGATGGCCTATCCGCGCATCGCGCCGGCGGTGATCGTGCTCGTCCGGCGCGGAGAGGAGGCCCTCCTCGCGCGCGGGGCGCGGTTCCCGTTGCCGTTCTACAGCACGCTCGCGGGGTTCGTGGAGGTCGGCGAGACCCTGGAGCAGACCGTGGTGCGCGAGATCCGCGAAGAGGTGGGCATCGAGGTGAAGGACGCCCTCTACTTCGGCAGCCAACCCTGGCCGTTTCCGCACTCGCTCATGGTCGGCTTCACCGCCCAGTGGGCGGGTGGCGACATCCGGTGCGAGCCGAAGGAGATCGCCGACGCCGCATGGTTCCGGCGCGATGCCTTGCCCCCCATCCCGCCCCCCGTCAGCATCGCCCGGCGCCTCATCGACGCGTGGACCACCGGCTAGGCGCGCGGCGCTACGAGACGAGAGAACACTCTACCTCGCCCCGAGGACCGAGGGGAAAGCCTCGTGCAGGCCGTCGAGGACGAACTGCATCGCGATGGCGGCGAGCATGAGGCCCATGATGCGCCCGATGAGGTTGATGCCGGTCTTGCCGAGGACGCGCGCGACCACGCCCGCCGAGCGCAGCGTGAGGAGCGTCAGCACGCTGACCGCGCCGATGACGCCGAAGAGGACGATGCGCTGCGGGACGTCCTTCGCCTTGCCGACGAGGACCATGACCGTGGCGATCGCGCCGGGCCCGGAGAGGAGAGGAAGCCCCATCGGGATGACGCCGACGTCGTCCTTCGTCCCGGCCTCCTGCTCCTCCTCGGTCGTCGACTTCGTGTCGCTCCGGCGGGCGCGCATCATCTCGAGGCCGACGCCGAAGAGCAGGATGCCGCCGGCGATCTTGAACGCGGGCAGCGTGATGCCGAAGAAGGAGAAGATGAAGGTCCCGGCGACGCCGAACGTCGCGAGGACGGCGAAGCACGTGACGGTGGCTGTCAGCGCCGTACGCGCCTGGGCGGGCCGCGACTGGCCGCCCGTGAGGGCCAGAAAGACGGGCACCGCGGCGAACGGGTCCACGATCGAGAAGACCGACCCGAACGAGACGAGCGCGTAGGAGACGAGGGAAGACATCCGGGGCCCCTATGGTAGCGTGCGTTTCGCCGTGCGCTCCGAGACGGTCGTCGAAGGGGTGGTCGAGCGCGTCACGTTCGAGAGCGCCGAGTCGAGCTTCCGCGTGCTCAAGGTGGCGATCGCGGGGCGCGCGGACCGTCTCGCCGTGGTGGGCACGTTCCCGCCGATGCCGCCCGGCGCGCGCATCCGCGTGCGTGGCCGCATCGAGGTCGACAAGAAGCACGGCGAGCAGCTGCGGGCCGAGTCGCTCGTCGAGCTCGCGCAGGACACCCTCGCCGGGCTCGAGAAGTACCTCGCGTCGGGCCTCATCAAGGGCGTGGGGCCGAAGATGGCGGGGCGCATCGTCGCGACCTTCGGCCTCGCGGCGCTGAAGGTGCTCGACGAGGAGCCGCACCGCCTCACCGAGGTCGAGGGGCTCGGCGCCAAGCGCCGCACCGCGCTCGTGAAGGCGTGGCGGGACCAGCGCGCCGTCCGCGACGTGATGGTGTTCCTCCAGGCGCACGGGGCGAGCCCGGCTCTCGCCGCCCGCATCGTCCGTCGCTACGGCAGCGCCGCGATGAACGTCGTGTCGCGCGACCCCTACCGCCTCGCGCTCGACGTGAACGGCGTCGGCTTCAAGACGGCGGACCGCATCGCCGCATCCATCGGCATCGCGCCCGACTCGCCGGAGCGGATGGAGGCGGGGGTCCTCCAGGTGCTCCACGACCTCACCGACGCGGGGCACGTCTGGACGCTGGAGGAGGAGCTTCGCGCGCGCTCTGCCCAGATGCTCGGCCTCGGCCTCGGCCTCGAGGCCGACGACGCGGCCGTGGGGGAGCGCCTCGACGACGCGGTCCGCCGGCTGACGCTGCGGGGGCGCGCCGTCGTCGAGTCGCGCGACGGCGAGCGCGTCGTCTTCGGCGCCGAGATGCACGCCGCGGAGGTGCGCCTCGCCGGGCGTCTCGCGGCGATCGCGCGTGCGCCCGCGGCCCCCCTCGACGGCGTGGCGAACGCGCTCGCTGCGTTCGAGGCGCGGGCCGGCGTCGAGCTCGCCCCCGAGCAGCGCGCCGCGGTCGAGGAGTCCGCGCGGCGATCCGTGCTCGTCGTGACGGGCGGGCCGGGCGTGGGAAAGACGACCATCGTACGCGCCATCCTCGCGGTGCTCTCCCGGGCGAAGGTCGTCGTTCGCCTCGCGGCGCCCACGGGGCGGGCCGCGAAGCGCATGAGCGAGGCGACCGGTGCGGAGGCGACGACCCTGCACCGGCTGCTCGAGTTCGAGCCCAAGACGATGACGTTCAAGCGAGACAGGGGGCGACCGCTCGAGGGAGGCGCGGTGATCGTCGACGAGGCGTCGATGCTCGATCTCCCCACCGCAGACTCGCTCATGCAAGCCATCTCCCCCGGGACGCGCCTCATCCTCGTCGGAGACGTCGACCAGCTCCCGAGCGTCGGTCCGGGCGCCGTCCTCCGGGACGTCCTCGCGTGCGGCGTCGTCCCCTCCGTGCGCCTGCGCACCATCTTCCGGCAGGCGGCCCGAAGCCTCATCGTCACGAACGCGCACCGCATCAACGAGGGGCAGCCCCCGGTGAGCGCCCCCTCCGGGGCGCAGGCGGACTTCTTCGTCGTCGAGCGACGCGATCCCGACAAGGCGCGCGAGACGCTCATCGAGCTCGTGACGAGCCGCATCCCTGCGCGCTTCGGGCTCGACCCCGTGCGCGACATCCAGGTCCTCACCCCGATGAACCGCGGCCCCGCCGGCGCCATCGCCCTCAACGAGGCCCTCCAGGCCGCGCTCAACCCGCGCGGCGACGCGCTCGTCCGTGGGGCGCGCACCTTCCGCGTGGGCGACAAGGTCATGCAGCTGCGGAACGACTACGACCGCAACGTCTTCAACGGCGACGTCGGGTTCGTCACGAGCATCGATCCGGAAGAGAGCGCGATGTCCGTCCGTTTCGACGATCGCGAGGTCGCGTTCGAGGGGAGCGACCTCGACGATCTCGTCCTCGCGTACGCGTGCACCGTCCACAAGTCCCAGGGCAGCGAGTACCCGGCGGTCGTCGTTCCCCTCCTCACCACGCACTTCGTGATGCTCTCGAAGAACCTGCTCTACACGGCCGTGACCCGCGGCAAGCGCCTCGTGGTCGTCGTGTGCGATCCGCGTGCGCTCGAGCTCGCGCTCTCGCAGCGGCGCCGGGAGGATCGCCGTACCCGCCTCGCGCAACGCCTCGCCGGGCAGGCCCAGGCGACCGCATGAAACGGCCCACGACGTCGTCGTTGACGGCGGTCCGCGTCATGGCCACGCTGTGAGCGGCATGATCCGTCGGCTCTTCCTCGGCCTGGTGCTCGGGCTCGTCGTGGGGGCCCTCGTGGCGTTCGGCCTGGTCGGGGGCCTCCACCAGGCGCTCTTCGGGGCGGATACGGGCGGCGCCATCTTCGCGTACGTCGCGGCCGCGCTGACGGGCGTGCTCACGGGGCTCGTCGCGGGCAAACCCATCTGGGCCTCGGGCGCCAAGATCGAGGCGGGCCTGAAGGCGTTCTTCGGCGCGCTCCTCGGCGCGGGTCTCATGTTCGCGCTCCGCCAGTGGGTGCACATCACGCCCGACGTCGCGGCGCTCGCGCCGGGCATCTCTCCGGCAGAACTGCAGAACGCGGCGGTTTCGGCCTATCCCGCGCTGTCGCTCCCGATCCTGGCGGCGGTGCTCGGCGGCTTCTTCGAGCTGGACAACACCGGCGGCAGCGAGAAGGCGGACGAAAAGGGCGCTGCGGGCGGCGCGAAGAAGCGCGTGGCCGACGGCAAGGCGAACGGCAAGGCGGGGCCGCGGGTCGCGGAAGACGACGACGCCGAGGCCGAAGAGGCCTCGCCTGCCGCCAAGCGCGCGAAGCGCTGAGATGCCTCCGGGCCGGGTGGTCCTCTACGCCGCGACGCTCGGCGTTCTGGTCATGGTGGGGCGCGCCGTGCTCGTCGGGCCCGTTCCCTTCCTGTGGTCGGCGATCGTCACGGCGGTCTACGCGTCGCTCGTCTTCGGGGGCGTGTTCATCCTCCGGTGGCGCGTCTTTGCGGACGCGGTCGTACGGGGCCCACGCGGCGCGCGAGGCGTGGCGCTCACCTTCGACGACGGGCCTCACCCCAAGTGGACGCCCCGGATCCTCGCGACGCTGGCGAAGCACGGCGCGAAGGCGACGTTCTTCGTCGTGGCGCGCAAGGCCGAAGAGCACCCGGAGGTGGTGAAGGCCATCCTCGACGCGGGGCACGCCGTCGGGCTCCACTCCTATGCGCACGACCGCTTCTTCGCGCTCCGCCGCGAGCGCCGCGTCCGCGACGACCTCGTGCGTGGCATCGACGTGCTCGAACGGCTCACGGGCGAGCGTCCCGTCATCTTCCGCCCGCCCATCGGCCACACGAACCCCATCATCGCGCGGGTGGCCGACGACCTCGATCTGACCGTGGTGGGCTGGACGGTATCGGGACACGACGGTGTCGCGTCCGCGCACGTCGACGACGTCATCGCGCGCGTCCGGCGGGACCTCGAGGACCGCGCGATCATCGCTCTCCACGACGCCCCCGAGAAGGGCGACCGCGAGCCGGCCGCGGTCAAGGCGCTCCCGGCGATCCTCGACGCCATCGCGGCCGAGCGGCTCGAGGTCGTGCCGCTCACCCCGTGGGTGAGCGCGGTCGAGGGGACCTGAGCGCCGGAGCCCGAGCCTCACGCCGCCGGAAGCGTCACGACGAAGCGAGCCCCCGGCGTGTGACTTCCGTCGAGCGCGATCTCTCCACCGACCGACTCGACGAGGCCGCGGCAGACGGCCAGGCCCAACCCCGTCCCCTCGCCGACCTCCCTCGTGGTCACGAACGGTTCGAAGAGGCGGTCCTTCACGGCTGCGTCGACTCCCGGGCCGTCGTCCTCCACCTCGATGCGCACGCGATCGCCCGTGCTGTGGGCGCGCACGGTCACGTGGCCGGCCGCGCGCTTCGCTGCCGCCAGCGCTGCCCCCGCGTTGAGGACGAGGTTCAGGACGACCTGCGTGAGTCGAGCCGCGGGAAGCGTCACCGAAGGCGATCCCTCGACGGCGAGCTCGAGGCGCACGTCGCGGAAGCTCTTCTGCGTACGCACGAGCGCGGCGACGTCGGCGACGACCGACGTCACGTCGGCCGGTGGGGAGGGCGCGCCGCTCGACGCGGCCTTCTCCTCGGGCCGCGCGAAGTCGAGCAGGTCCCGCAGGACGACGTGGATGCGCTCCGTCTCCTTGCGCATCCGCTCGAGGAAGTCGCGCTGCTCGTCGGGCGCGAGGTCCCCCGCCAGCAGGAGGTCCTCCATCCCCATGATGGCGGCGATGGGATTGCCGATCTCGTGGGCCACGCCCGCCGCGAGGCGTCCCACGCTCGCCATGCGCTCGCTGCGTACGAGCTGCGCCTGGGCCTGCGTGAGCCGCGTCGTCGTCTCGGTGAGCTCGTCGACCTTGAGGAGGAGCTTCGCCTCCTCGGCCATGAGCTTGGCCGTCATCGACTGGACACTCGTGCCGAGCTCGATGAGCTCGCGCGCCCCGGCGCGGGGGAGGCGCAGCGTACGAGCCCCGCTGGCGACGCGGTCGGCCGCGTCCACGAGCTGCTCGACGGGCCGCACGATGAGGCGGGTGAGCGCGAAGTACGCGAACACGAGCAGGGCCAGCGCGAAGGTGAGCATGTAGAGCGCGACGAGGCGCACGAGCGCCGCACCCTCGCTGCCCGCGTCGTCGAGCCGCATGCGCGACACGACGACGACGTCGTCGGCGGGCGAACGAACCTCGAGCACCCGGCCGCGCGGCCCGTGGACGACGACCGTGGTCTCCGCGATCCCCGCAGCGGGGCCCGCGATGGCCGCAGCATCTCCTGGCGCGCCCGCGCAGGCGAGGCGCGCCCCGTCGCGAGCGAAGACGCAGATGGCGTCGACGTCGTCCCAGCCGGCGTGGGCCTCGATGGCGCGCTCGAGGGCCCGCGGTGCGTGGGTCGCGCGCGCGTCCGCGACGTGCGTCGCGATGGCCCTGCCGAGGGCACGCGCCGATGCCTCGCGCGCCCCCGCCACGGTCGCCCGGGTCAGGCTCGCCACCGCGAAGAAGAGGGGCACGAAGGCGAGCAGCATCAGCCCCGCGAGCGCGAGGACGATCTGGAGCCGCAACCCGGCCTGGCGTGGGCCGCTCACCACCGACGACGGTACCAGGCCCGGGGCCCGGTCACTTCTGGGAGGCGGTGGAGCCGGTCGGGGCGGCCAGGTAGTCGAGCATCGCTTGCCACTCGTCCTGCGAGAGATGAACGCGGTGACGATGGCGGCTGAACGCGTCCTCGAGCGTGGCCCTCGTCCGTGTCTTCGGCTCGGGCGGCGCGTGGCAGGAGCCGCAGCGGTGGGTCTCGACCTTCGCGATGGCAGGCGCGTCGGGAGAGGCTGCCGGGGCACACCCCGCCGCGAGCGCGCACGCGGACGCCGCGAGGACGGCGGCGATCGGGACGAGCACGCTGTTGAAAGTCACTATCATGGTCATACGGCCCTCGGCGTCCGAGGGCAACCCGGAACACCGTTTCAGTCCGCCGCCGCGTCAGCCGGGGCGGATGCCGAAGGCCCTGGCGACCACCCGCGCGACGCCGCCGCCCGTCTCCGCGGTCTCGTCGAGGACGTCGGTCGCCTTCGCTTTCACCTCGGGCGGGGCCTGCCCCATCGCGAACGAGCGCCCCGCCACCTCGAACATCGGGACGTCATTCACCCAGTCGCCGACGCACACCGTGTCCTCGATGCCGATGCCTTCGTGCCGCGCGATCCACGCCAGGGCCGTGCCCTTCGTGCCGCGGGCGGAGCGGACGATCGTCCCCCACCGGCCGGCGTGGGCGCCCTTGCGCAGCGGGAAGGCCACCGCCATGACCGCGTCGCGCATGCCCTCGTGGAGGTCCCCCACCACGCCGCGCACCTGCGCCTCGCTCCCCACGGCCACGACCGCGGTCACGCCGGCCGCCGTGTCCCATAGCTCGTGCCGGAAGACGTCGGTCGCGGGCCGCACGTCGGGCGACCACGTCGATACGTAGTCGACGAACGGCGCCCCGAGCGCGTCGTGGCCGATGGCGTCGTCCGCGAAGACGAACGTGGCCACCTCCTGCCGCGCGAACGCGGCGCGCATTCGCCTCGCGTCGTCGCCGGACACCCCATGATGAAGGAGCGTCGCGTGGTCGTGCGCGCGGACCACGTGGCTCCCGTCCGCGCAGCCCAGCACCCCGCGGAGGCCCACCCTCTCGGCCGTCGGGCGCGTACCCGAATAGAGCCGGCCCGTGACGATGCTCACGCGCACGCCTTCCGCGAGCGCGGCGCGCAGGGCCCGGACGTCCCCTTCGTGGGGCCTTCCGCTGGAGTCGAGGAGCGTGCCGTCGAGATCGACGGCGAGGAGCTTCGCTCCCACGACGGGATTAGTTCGCCTCGGGGTAGACCGAGACCTTGCGCTGCGAGCGCGTCCGCCACTCGTACTTCACGACGCCGTCGACGAGGGCGAAGAGCGAGTAGTCCGAGCCGACGCCGACGTTCTTGCCCGCGTGGATCGACGAGCCGACCTGGCGGACCAGGATGGAACCCGCGCTGACGCGCTCGCCGCCGTAGACCTTCGTGCCGCGCCGCTGGGAGTTCGAGCTCCGCCCGTTGCGCGTGCTGCCTGCACCTTTCTTGTGAGCCATGGCTGCTTCTTCTCTCTCTCGTTAGCTGGTGGGCCGGTGGGCGCGCGGCCTAGCCGACGATGTTGACGATCTCGAGGGCGGTGAAGGGCTGGCGGTGCCCCGTCTTGCGCCGGTAGTTCTTGCGGCGGCGGAACTTGAAGACGATGAGCTTCTTGCCGAGGCCCTGGCCGACGATCTTCGCCTCGACCTTGGCGCCGCCCACGAGGGGCTTGCCGAGCTTGAGCGCTTCGCCGCCGACGAGGAGCACCTGATCGAAGGTCACCGCGTCGCCGACGCTTCCGGGGAGCTTCTCGACCCGGAGCTGGTCGCCCTGCGCGACCCGATACTGCTTACCGCCCGTCTTGAACACCGCGTACATGGTCGATCCCTCTTGGGTTGCCGCGGCCGAGCCGGACGCGGCGGGGTTGTGTGGGGCGCGGGAGTATACGGGCGGGGAGACGATTGTAAAGGAGGAGGCGGGGGTGGGGGGGCCACGCGGGGCGGGGTGTTGGGCTGGCGGGCGGGGGCGGCGGGACAGCGCGCCCCGGCGGAGCGCGCAGGGAGCGCGATCGAGCGTCGTGGACGGGCATGCGAGGCTCGTGGCTGCAGTGGGGAGCGTCGTGCACGCAGGCTCGAGGCTCGTCGGCGGGGGATCGAGGTTCGTTGGCGCGCGCTGGAGGCTCGTGGTCGGGCAATCGAGCTTCCTGGCTGGGGCATGGTGTCTCCAGCGCGGCCCGCGGGAGCCGAAGCGGCCGTGAAGGAGCTTCGATCCCGCACCCACGACGCTCGATCGTGCGGTCACGAGCCTCGAGGCCGCGTCCACGAGCCTCGATAGCGCGCCAACGAGCCTCCAGGGCGCGTCCACGACGCTCGACGCCGCGTCGACGAGCCTCGATCGCCCACGCACGACCCGGAGAGCCCGAGTTCCCTCGATCCCAGCCCCCATTCCGCGTTCCCGTTCCCGTTCCCTTCTTCCCGTGTTCGTCTTTCTCCGCGCCCGCGCCCGCGCCCGCGCCCGCGCCCGCGCCCGCGCCCGCGCCCGCGCCCGCGCCCGCATTCCGCCCTATCCTCCTTTCCCCATGCCCTCCGGATATCTCGCCTTCGTCCTCCACGCGCACCTGCCGTTCGTGCGGCACCCGGAGCACGCGCGGCACCTCGAAGAGCGCTGGCTCTACGAGGCGATCTTCGAGTGCTACCTGCCGCTCCTCGACGCGTTCGACCGGCTCGCCGAGCAGGGGATTCCCTTCGCCGTGACGATGAGCGTCACGCCGCCGCTGGCGGCGATGATGAAGGACGAGCTCCTCCGGCAGCGCTTCCACGAGCACCTGGCGCGGCTCGAGGCGATGAGCGCCCGCGAGCAGAAGCGCCTCTGGGGTGACGCGAAGCTCGCCCCGGTCGCCACGTTCTACAAGGAGCACCTCGGCCGGATGCGGCGCGTGTGGGACCGGCACGGCGGCGACGTCGTGGCGGGCCTCGTGCGCCACTGGGACGCGGGCCGGGTCGAGCTCCTCACGTGCTCGGCGACCCACTGCTTCCTCCCCGGCATGATCCCGGCGCGCGAGGGCATCCGCCCGCAGCTCGAGCTCGGCGTGCGCGGCTTCGAGAAGCTCGTCGGGCGCCGGCCGACGGGCGCGTGGCTCGCCGAGTGCGCCTACCACCCGAGCTTCGACGACGAGATCGCCCGCGCCGGCATCCGCTTCACGGTCCTCGACACCCACGGCATCGTCAACGCGCGCCCGCGCCCTCCCCACGGCGTGCACGCGCCCATCGCGAGCCCCGCCGGCGTCGCGTTCTTCGGGCGCGACGCCGAATCGAGCAAGCAGGTGTGGTCGCGCGACGAGGGCTACCCGGGCGACGCGTACTACCGCGACTTCTACCGCGACATCGGGTTCGACTTGCCCACGGCGGACCTCGGCGGCGAGGTCGCCGGCGACGGCTCTCGCCTCATGACGGGGCTCAAGTACTTCCGCATCACGGGCAAGAACGTCGAGAAGGAGCCCTACCAGCCCGGCGTCGCCGCCGAGAAGGCCGCCGAGCACGCGGCGCACTTCGTCCAGCACCGGGAGGCGCAGGTGCGCCACCTCGCGTCGACGATGCCCGTGCCGCCGATCGTCGTCGCGCCGTACGACGCGGAGCTGTTCGGCCACTGGTGGTTCGAGGGGCCCGCGTTCCTCGAGGCCGTCTTCCGCCGCATGCACGAGACGGGCGGGTCGGTGGAGCCCGTCACGCTGCGCGAGTACCTCGATCGCCACCCGGTGTGCGTGGAGGCGACGCCCAGCGCGAGCACCTGGGGCGCAGGCGGCCACGGCGAGGTCTGGGTCGGGCCCGAGGCGGCGCACGTCTGGCGGCACGTCCACCACGCGACGCGGTACGTGAAGGCGCTGGTCGAGAAGCACGGGCGGGCCGACGGGCGCGTCGGCGAGGCGCTCGATCAGGCCATCCGCGAGCTGCTCCTGCTCCAGTCGAGCGACTGGCCGTTCATCCTGAAGACCGGGACCGCCTCGCGCTACGCGGAGGCGCGCATCCGCTCGCACGTCCACCGCCTGCGGCACCTCGGGCACCTGCTCGAGACGGGCCGCGTCGAAGGCGACGACGACGCCTGGCTCGACGACGTCCGCGCGCGCGACAACTTCCTCGGCGCGATGCACGGCGCCGAGCTCCGATCCCCCTTCGAAACGTGACCGACCGGGCGCCCGGCGCTACCGTGCGCGCATGAAGTTCGAGGGCACGTACACGGCGGTCGTCACGCCCTTCCGCGAGGGGGCCGGAGAGCCCATCGACTGGGACGCGTTCGACGCGCTCGTCGAGGCGCAGGTCGCCGGCGGCGTGGCGGGTATCGTCCCGTGCGGGACGACGGGCGAGAGCCCGACGCTGACCCACGAGGAGGAGCAGGCGGTCATCGAGCGCGCGATCGCGCGGGCGAAGAAGCGCATCCAGGTCGTCGCGGGGACGGGGTCGAACTCGACGCGCGAGGCCGTGGCGGCTTCGCAGAAAGCGGAGCGCGCGGGCGCCGACGCCGTCATGATCGTCGTGCCGTACTACAACCGCCCCACGCAGGAGGGCCTCTACCGCCACTTCGTCGAGGTCGCGAGGAGCGTGTCGGTGCCCGTCGTCGCCTACAACGTCCCGGCCCGCTCGTCGGCCGACCTGCTGCCCGAGACGCTCGCCCGCATCGCCGAGGCCGCCCCCAACGTCGTCGCGACGAAGGAGGCGACGGGCAACGTCCTTCGCGCGCAGAAGATCGCGCAGACGATGGGCTCGCGCATGACGATCCTCTGCGGCGACGACGCGCTCACGCTCCCCATGTGCGCCGTGGGTGCGCGCGGGGTCATCAGCGTCACGTCGAACGTGCTCCCCGCCGAGGTCGCGCGTGCGACGCGTCTCGCGCTCGAGGGGCCCGCCGAGCAGGCGCGCCGGGCGCACCTCGCGCTCCTGCCCGTGCACGAGGCGATGTTCCTCGAGGCGAGCCCGGCGCCCGTGAAGGCCGCCATGGCGTCGCGGGGGATGCTGAAGGACGTCGTCCGCTCGCCGATCGCGCCCTGCACGGACGCCACGCGCAAGGCCATCGTGGCCGCGCTCGACGCGTACGCCACGTCCTCGCGGGGCGAGCGCTAGATGCGCCTCGCGGTCGTGGGCGCGAGCGGCCGCATGGGCCGCGCGGTGATCCGGATCGCGCACGAGCAGGGCGTCGAGGTGGCCTGCGCGATCGGTGCGACGGACGTCGGGAGGGACGCCGGCGAGCTCGCCGGGGTGGGAGCCACGGGCGTCTGCGTGGTCGACGGCCTCGCGGCGCTCGAGCACGCGCGCGCCGACGTCGTCGTGGACTTCTCGTCGCCCGCCGGGACGCTCGCGCTCGCGCCGGTCGCTGCGGCGTCCGGGGTGGCCGTGGTCTCGGGGACGACGGGCCTCGAGGCGGACGCCCGCGACGCGCTCGACCGGGCTTCGGCGCGCATCCCGGTCCTCTGGGAGCCGAACATGAGCATCGGCGTGCACGTGCTTGCGGAGCTCGTCGAGCGCGCGGCGTCGGCGCTCGCCGCATGGGACGTCGAGATCGTGGAGACGCACCACCGCGCGAAGGTGGACGCGCCGAGCGGCACGGCCCTGCGCCTCGCAGGAGCGGTGAAGAGCGCACGTGCCGGCAGCCGTCTCGTGCACGGACGCGAGGGCAAGCCGGGTGTGCGCGCGGCCGAGGAGATCGGCATCCACGCGGTCCGGGGCGGCGACGTCGTGGGGGACCACGTGGTGCACCTGCTGGGCGGGGGAGAGCGCCTCGAGCTCGCGCACCGGGCGACGAGCCGCGACGTCTTCGCCCACGGCGCCCTCCGGGCGGCGCGCTGGATCGCCGGTCGCGCCGCCGGCCGCTACACGCTGGGCGACGTGCTCAGAACGTGACGCGAAGGTCGACGACGCCCGAGCGCGTCCCGACCATGGGGAGGACGTCCACCTGCGGCTTGTTCGACCGCGCCGTCGTGCCCGCGTCGTGCCCCGCGTCGCCCGAATCGTGGCCCGTCGCGAGGAGCACGATGCCCGTCCCGACGAGTGCGAGGCCCGCGCCGCCGAAGACCCAGCCGAGCGTCGACACGGTGACCGCGTCCTTGCTTCGCTTGCAGGCGTCGACGGCGAACGAATTGACCTCGGACGCGCAGACGTCGCTGATCGACGGCGGCACGTTCGTGCGATCCGACTTGCTCGTGTTGCTGTCGTTGATCCACGCCGCCGTCTCGACGCCGGTCCCCACGAGGAGCCCCGCGCCGACGACGATCGCGCTGTAGGCGATCACCTTGCGCGTCGGGAACGTGCCGTGAGCCACGGGCTCGGGGGCAGCCGTCGCCTGCGCGAGCGAGAACGTCGCGTCCTGCTCCTGCCCCGCCGGGACCGTTGCCTGCTGCGTGCTCGCATCGAAGCCCGGCACCCGCACGGTGACCGTGTGCGATCCGCCCGGGAGGTCCACCCGCGCGACGCCGTTCGTGAGCGTCGCCTTCTCGGTCCCGTCGACGAGCACCGTTCCGCCGCCCGACCCCGCGTGGACGACGAGGGTACCGGCCACCGTGCCGCCGGTGACCTTGGCGAAGACCTGCGCCGCGATCTGGCGCAGCGACTCGTCGCTCGCGTCCTTCAGGTTGTCCGAGTAGACCTCGGTCGCCTCGTTGTCGCCCTTGCCGCGCGACCACATGTGCACGTCCGCGCTCACCTCGCCCGCGCCCTTCTTGCGGGCCATCGTCCCCCACACGAAGTGGTCGGCGTGGAGCTGATCGCCGATGCGCTGGAGGCAGGGCGGGTCGGGCTTGGTCGGGCACTTGAGCGCGATGGAGAGCGTCTCGAAGGACTGCGGCGTCTCGAGCAGGGACCAGCCCTGCGCCTGGCGAACGCGCGACCGGAGCGTCTGCGTGAGGGCGTCCGCCTGGTCGTCCGAGTCGTCCGTCCAGAGCGAGAGGACGTAGACGGGAGTTGCCTTGGCGTTGGGGGGCTCGGCGCGGGCCGTGCGGGTGGCCGTACCGAGCGCCAGAACGGCGAGGAGGGCCACACCGAGGCCGCCCCGAAGGCTGGCGCGCATCATCGACGAACAGCGTATCAGGCTCCGGGCTTGAGCTACCACTAGGACGATGCGCATCACGGGAGGCACCCTCCGGTCGCGCGCCCTGCGGGCTCCACGCGGGTCGGCGACCCGGCCCACCTCGGACCGGGTGCGCGAGGCGCTCTTCGGCATCCTCGGGTCGATGGGCGCCGTGCCGGGCGCGCGCGTGCTCGATCTCTACGCGGGCACCGGAGCCCTCGCGCTCGAGGCGCTCTCGCGTGGCGCGTCCGAGGCCGTCCTCGTCGAGTCGTCCCGCGAGGCGCTCGCGGCGGCGCGCGCGAACGTCACGGCGCTCGGCCTCGAGGGATCGGCCCGTGTCCTCGCCTGCGACGCGCGCGAGGTCCCTCGCCGGCTTCCCGGCGGGCTGCCCTTCGACGTCGTCTTCGCCGATCCGCCTTGGGCCCTCGTCGACACGGGCGACGCTCCGCGTGCCGTCGCAGCCGTCGTCGCGGCGGGCCTGGTCGCCGCGGGTGGGCTCGTAGTGCTCGAGCACGCCGCGCGCTCGGTGGTGCCGGTGCTCGACGGCCTCGACACGACGCAGACCCGACGCTACGGCGACACGGCGCTCACGTTCTACAAACCCGCTATACTCGCGCAGCCCCGCGCGGACCTTCCGGGGACCACTTCCGAATGAGCCCTCAAACGAGCCGTCCCCCCGCCGGAGTTCCCCAGTCGGGCGGCAACGCCAAGTACGCGATCGTCGCCGTCGTCCTCCTCCTCGGGGTGGGGGGCCTCTTCTACTGGCGCAGCCACGGCGGCGCCGAGGCGCCCGTCACGCCCGTGCCCACGGTGCCCAGCACCCTCGCGTCGCTGACGCCGCCCCCCAACCCCAAGCTCGACGACATCCCGCCCCCTCCCCCCGTCGAGGAGAAGCCCGAGGCGGGGCCCGGCGGCACCAAGGTCGTCTACGTCGCCGCCGGCGGCGGATGCGAGGCCACGTGCACGGGCACGTCCCCGCCCGAGCTCGGGCAGGCCCTCCAGGTGCGCGCGGCCCAGGCGCGCCGCTGCTACAACAGCGCCCTCGCGAGCGATTCGAGCCTCCGCGGGCACGTCACCATCGCGGTGAAGGTCGCCTCCAACGGGAGCGTCTGCTCGGCGAACGTCGCCGCCAACGACATGGGCTCCTCGTCCGTCGCCGGGTGCGCGGCGAACATCTTCCGGAGCGCGAGCTACCCCGCGCCGCACGGCGGGTGCGTCGTCGCCACCGTGCCGATGGCGTTCGTGCCGATGGGCCAGTGAGCGCGCCCAGCGTGGATCGCCGACCACGCCGCTCCGAAGGTCGGGTAGGCTGGGGCCAATGAAGGCGACCGGCGTGCTGCCGCTTCTCGCTCTCGTCACCATCGCCGCCGGGGTCGCGGTCGTCGCCGGGACGAGCGCATGCACGAACGGCACGACGCCCGTCTGCGACGACGCCGGGTCATGCTTGCTGGTCCCACCGTCCACGGGCGACGGCGGGCAAGGTGACGGCGAGGCTAGCGAGGCTGGCGAGGCTGGAGAGGACGGCGGGACCGACTAAATTCGGCCGCCTCGTCGCGCCGGTGATAGGTTGGATTCCATGGCCCAGACGGCGTTCCCGCGCGGCCGTAGAGCGCTGGGTGTCCTCGCGTTCGCAGTACCGCTCCTCGCGGCGGTGGTCGGCTTTGCGGTCGCGTGCGCCGAGACGCGCGCTCCCATCGGAGACCCGTGCCTCAAGTCCGAGGACTGCCTCTCCGGGATCTGCGCCCAGCTCGTCTGCGCTTCGGCCCCACCGACGACGAGCGTCGAGCTCACGGGCGAGGGCGGCGAGGGGGACGCCGAGGCGACGCAGGACACCGGCACCGCCGACACGGCGACGCCCGTCCCCGATTCGGCACCGGGGCCCGAGGCAGCGGCCGAGACGTCGAGCTCCGGCGGCGGCGAGGCCGGCCCCGAAGCGGCCGGCGACTGACCGCGAGCGTCCTCCGTGACGCCCTCCGTGACGCTCTCCGTGACGCATGGAGTGCTCGTCCAGGTCGCCTACGACGGGACCGCGTTCCACGGCTGGGCCGCGCAGGACGGCGTTCGCACCGTCGAGAGCACGCTGCACGGCGCGCTTCTCGCGATGGACCCGCGTGCGAGCCGGCCCCGGGGCACGAGCCGCACCGACGCAGGCGTCCACGCGGAGGGCCAGCTCGTCGCGTTCGACACCGAGAAGGAGATCCCCGCGCGCGGCTGGACACTCGGGCTGAACCAGCACCTTCCCGACGACGTCGCCATCCGCTCCGCACGCGCGGTCCCGCCCGGTTTCGCGCCCCGCTTCGCTTCCCGCGGCAAGCGGTATCGTTACCGTGTGCTGGTCGACGCGGTCCGCGATCCGAAGTGGCGCACACGCGCGTGGCGCATCGCGGGCGTCGACCCCGCGGTGATGCGCCGCGAGGCGCGCCTCGCCGTCGGCACGCACGACTTCGCCGCGTTCCGTTCGTCTGCCGACGAGCGGTTCGTGACGGTGCGCACGCTGACGCGCGTCGACGTCGACGAGGAGACCGACGCCCGCGTCCTCGGAATCGTCGTCGAGGGCGACGCCTTCCTCCACAACATGGTGCGCATCCTCGCGGGCACGCTCGTCGACGTCGCGCGGGGGCGGCTCGAGGAGGGGGCCATCGCGCGCGCTCTCGCGTCGAAGGAGCGACGCCACGCGGGAACGACGGCGCCGGCCCACGGGCTCGTGCTCGAGGAGGTACGCCTCGACGTTCCGGAGGAGGCGGGGGAACCATGGCCGCGGTGACGCGCGCCGCGCGCGTCCGTGTCCGCGCCGCGACGCCCGGGGAAGGGCCCGCCGTGGCTGCGCTCTGGCGCGAGCTCTGGGACGCCCACGAGGCGTGGGGCGGCTATCCCGGGTCGCGCGATCCCCGCGTGTACGCCCAGCTCGCGCGTCGCCTCGACGACGACGCGCGCGTCCGCTCCGGGCACCCCGTCCTCGGCCGCCACGTGCACCTCCTCGCGGATCTCGAGGGCATGCCCTGCGGCCAGGTCGAGGGCTGGTTCGACCGTCACGGCGTCGAGGCACCGTACACGTGCGAGGTGCGCTCGCTCATCGTCGGCGAACGGCTCCGCAATCTCGGCGCGGGGCGCGCGCTCCTCGATGCCCTCGCGGGCTGCTCGCGCACCCTGTCGCGCGGCGCGCCCTGCGTGCTCGCCGCGGAGGTACTCGAGCCCAACCCCGCGCAGACCTTCTACCTCCGCGTCGGCTACCGCCCCGTGTCCTACTCCGCACGCATCGACACCGCGGCCGGGCTCCGCTCTCTGCCCGCGCGCACGCGGGCGGCCGTCCCGCAGGATGCCCTCCCCGTCACGCTGCTCGAGGCCACGCTCGCCGCGCGTCGCCGGAGCGACGGCGATCCGCGCTTCGATCGCCCGCGGGCCGTCGACGCGACGCTCGTCGGCGCCATCGCGAGCCACCTCGCGAACGCGCCCGCTACGGGGCGCGATCCGTCGACGCTCGTGGCGCTCGACGACGACGGCGCCGTCCGCGCGTGCGCGACCTTCACGGTGCACGCGCTCGAGCCGCCCTTCGTCCCGATGCGACGCGCCCTCCTCGGCCGCTTCGCCGTCGATCCGGCGCTGCCGGTGCACCCCTTCGTCGCGGGCCTCGTCTCGCTCGGGTGCCGCCTCGCGCAGGGGCAAGGTGCCCCGCACGTCGAGATCACCGACCTGTCCGCGCCCGGTACCGAGCTCCACGCCGCCGCCCTCGCCACCGGGGCGCGGCCCTGGTCACGCGTCGTCGTGAAGCCCGCCTGAGTCGGCGCCGCGCGGCTTGCCCGCCGGTACCGTGGGATTACCCTCAACGGTATGCGCTTCTTCTTCCGCGCCGCCGCTCTCTCGCTGGTCCTCGGGTCGTCCGCGTTCGCATCCTCCGCCTTCGCGCAAGCGCCCCCGGTTCCCCGCGCCGCTCCGCCTCCCGCCGTGCCCACCCCCGCGCAGGTGCAGGCCTCGACCGCCGAAGCGCGTCGCCTCTCCGAGGGGTTCGTCGCGGTCGCCGAGCGTGTGAGCCCGAGCGTCGTCCAGATCGACATCACCGCGCGCGACGAGAAGGCCGACGTCCTCGCGCACTTCTTCGGGCACAACGGCGGTGGCGAGGAGCCGATCGCCCGCGGCATGGGCTCCGGCGTGGTCTTCACGCCGGACGGGGCGATCCTCACGAACAACCACGTCGTCGAGGAGGCGCTCACCATCAACGTGCGGCTCCGCGACGGGCGGACCATGCCGGCGCGCCTCATCGGCCGCGACCCGGCGACCGACCTCGCCGTCATCAAGATCGACGCGACGGGGCTCACGCCCGCGCACTTCGCGGACTCCGACGCCGCGCGCGTCGGGGAGTGGACCGTCGCCATCGGGTCGCCCTTCGGCCTCGAGTACACCGTCACGGCGGGCGTCCTCTCGGCCAAGGGCCGCGGCGGCATCGGGATGAACGCCATCGAGGACTACCTGCAGACCGACGCGAGCATCAACCCGGGCAACTCGGGCGGTCCGCTGTGCAACCTGCAGGGCGAGGTCCTCGGCATCAACACGATGATCGTCGGCAAGGGGCAGGGCATCGGCTTCGCCGTGCCGAGCAACATGGCCCAGCGCGTCGCGCAGCAGATCCTCAAGTCGGGCAAGGTCCAGCGCGCGTGGCTCGGCGTCGGGGTGCAGGACCTCTCGCCCGAGCTGGCGGCGGCCATGCACCTGTCGCCGGGGGCGGGCGCGCTGATCAACAACGTCGCCAGCGACGGTCCGGCGTTCCGCGCCAACATCCGCCCGGGGGACGTCGTCTCGGGCGTGGCGGGGCATCCGGTCCACGACGGGCATGACCTCGTGCGAGAGACGATCGCGCAGCCGGTGGGTCAGCCCGTCCAGCTCGAGATCGTCCGCAGCGGCCAGCACTACGGCGCGTCGGTGACGCTCGCCGAGCGCCCGGAACGGCCCGTCGAGCCGACGCCCGCCCAGCAGCCGTACCAGCCGCACCAGGGCCTCGGCCTCATCGTGCGCGATCTCGCACCCTCCCAGGCCGCGCAGATGGGGCTTCCCTCGCGGGCGCTGCCCATCGTCACGCAGGTCCAGCCGGCCTCCGTCGCCGACCGGGAGGGGCTGCGCGTGGGCGACGTCATCGTCGAGGCCAACGGCACCGCGAACCCGACGTCGCAGCAGGTCGCCGACGCCGCCCGCAGCGGAACGGTGCTCCTCCGCCTGAAGCGGGGGGACGCCTTCTTCTACGCGGCGTTGAAGAAGTAGAGCGGTTCGACTACGGCTGTCGTCCCAGCATGGTCGACATCCGGCAGCTCCCGATGGGAGGCGCGCTCCACGACTTTCTGAACGTCGTGGACTACATCTACCGCGGCGACCCGAACTACGTCCGCCCGCTCGACATGGAGCTGAAGGATCGCCTCAACCCGAAGAAGAACCCCTTCTTCGAGCACGGCGAAGGCGCGGTCTTCTGCGCGTACCGCAACGGCTTCCCCGTCGGCCGGTGCACGGCGACGATCGACCGCGAGCACCTGGGCCGCTACAAGGACGACGTCGGCTTCTTCGGTTTCCTCGACACGATCGACGACGAAGAGGTCTCGCGCGCGCTGCTCGCCCGAGCGGAGAGCTGGCTTCGCGGCAAGGGGATGAAGCGCATCCGCGGCCCTCTCTCTCTGAACGTGAACGAGGAGATGGGGTGCCTCGTCGAGGGGTTCGACACGCCTCCGTACGTGATGATGCCCCACCACCGCCGCTACCAGAGCTCCCTCATCGAGAAGGCGGGCTACGCCAAGGCCAAGGACGTCTACGCGTGGCGGTACAACGTGGGGGAGCTCAACACGCGCGTGAAGCGCGCGCGCGAGGAGATGCTCGCGCTGCCCGAGCTCACGTTCCGGCGCGCCTCGATGAAGAACCTCGACAAGGACGTCGAGCTCCTCGTCGACGTGTTCAACGACGCGTGGAGCGACAACTGGGGCTTCGTCCCCTTCACGCGCAACGAAGTGAAGAAGATGGCGGCGGACTTCAAGCTGCTGCTCATGCCCGAGATCACGTGCATCTGCTCGCTCGACGGCGAGCCCGCGGCGGTCGCCCTCGCCATCCCGAACCTCAACGAGCTCGTTCGCGACATGCACGGGCGCCTCCTGCCGCTGGGCCTCCCCAAGCTCCTCTGGCGGCTCAAGGTGCGCGGCCCGCGGAGCGCGCGCCTCATCCTCCTCGGCATCCGCAAGAAGTACCGCAACATGCGCAAGTACGCGCCGCTCAGCGCGTTCATGTACGCCGAGATGAACGACGGCGCGAAGAGCCTCGGCATCAAGGAGGGGGAGCTCGGCTGGACGCTCGAGGACAACGGCCGCGTCAACGCCGGCATCACCATGATGGGCGCGAAGGCCTACAAGACGTACCGCGTCTACGAGAAGGCGCTGACCAACGGAGCGGGGTGACGCGATGAAGGTTCTCGTCACGGGCGCGAGCGGTTTCCTGGGGGGGCACGTCGCCGAGGCGCTCTCGGCGCGGGGCGACGCCGTGCGGGCGCTCGTGCGCAAGACGTCGAACAGGAAGCACCTCGAGTCGCTGAAGGGCGTCGAGCTCTTCGAGGGGAGCGTCGAGCAGGTGGACCGCGTGCGCGAGGCGGTCGACGGCGTCGACGCGATCGTGCACTGCGCGGGCATCGTCAAGGCGCGCGGGCTCGACGAGTTCTTCGCCGTGAACGTCGGCGGGACGTCGAACCTCGTCGAGGCGGCGCGCCGCGCGAACGGCGGCAAGACGCTGAAGCGCTTCGTCCACGTCTCGAGCCTCGAGGCGTGCGGCCCCTCGTTCGACGGCGGCCCCGTGCCCCTCGATCAGGAGAGCCCGGTCACGGGGTACGGGCGCAGCAAGCTCGCCGCCGAGAAGGTCGTCCTCTCCGCGAAGGACGACATGGACGTCGTCATCCTCCGCCCCGCCGCCATCTACGGCCCGCGTGACGTCGAGATCCTCGACGCCTTCAAGTCCGTGAGCCGCGGGCTCTTCCCGGTCATCAACGGCGGGCGCAGCAAGACCATCTTCGTCTACGCGAGCGACTGCGCCGAGGCGTGCGTACGCGCCATCGACGCCGACGTACCGAGCGGCCGCACGTACTTCGTCGACGACGGCTGCGGCGCCATCGACATGCAGACGATGTTCGCCGACTTCGAGCGCGCGCTCGGCAAGCGCGCATTCCGCGCCCCGCTCCCGCTTCCCCTGCTGATGACGGTCGCGCGCGGCGTCGAGGCCTACGGCCGCCTGACCAACAAGCCGGTCATGCTGACGCGTGAGAAGGCGAACATGCTCGTCCAGGACTGGGTGTGCTCGTCCGAGGCGACGCGGCGGGAGCTCGGGTGGCAGCCGAAGGTCCCCTGGAGCGAGGGCGTGCCGAAGGCCATCGCCTGGTACCGCGAGAACGGCTGGCTCTGAGCTCACGCGGCGGCGAGCGCCCAGCAGTCAGCAGTCAGCAGTCAGCAGTCAGCAGTCAGGAAAGAGCGCTCGATTTCGCGCGGCCGTCACTTGCGTTCCTGGCGCCGCTGCTAGGATGCGGGTTTTGCGAATGCATCGATTTCTCCTTCTCGGCGCGGTGGGGCTCGCATCGTGCGCCACGGGCGTCGACTCGGCGACGGACGACGGGACGACGCCGGCGTATGACGCGGGGAGCCCGGCGGACGGCGGCGCAGCGGGCGACGGCAGCGACGCCGGCTCGAGCCATGCGGACGCGGGCGGGACTCCCGACGGCGCCCAGGCACCGGACGAAGGGACGGGGGCCGGCGAGGCCGGCGCGGCGGACGGCGGATCGACCGACGACGCAGGAAGCGCGAGCGACGGGGGCGCGGCGGAGACGGGTCCGGGCAGCGACGGCGGGTCGAGCACCTGCCCCGGTCACGGGACGACGGGCGTCCTCGTCACGTTCGATCTCTCCTCGCAATCGGGGAGCGAGGCGAGCGCTCCCGCGACGAAGGTCGCCACCAGCGTCACGAGCGGCGCCCTCACGCGCGCCTCGGGGCTCGACGCGGTCTCGGGCAGCGGCTCGATCAACGCGAGCGGTTGGCCCACCGCGGGCTCGGCCGACGCGACGAAGTACTACACGTTCACGGTCACCCCGGCGTCCGGGTGCACGGTCACCCTCGGGTCGCTCGCCCTCGACGTGAGCGCATCGGCGACGGGCCCGAAGAACGGCGACGTCGCCACGAGCGCCGATGCCTTCGCCGGGCACACGACGTCGTTCGCGGGGACCGCGACGCCCACGGTCACGCTGAGCGGCGTCGGCGGCACCGGCGCCGTCGAGGTGCGCGTCTACGGGTACGGCGCGGGCGGCAGCGCCGGGACCTTCCGCATCGAGAACACGGTGACTGTCAGCGGAACGATCGAGTGATGCGCGCTACGCTGGACGGGCGATGGCGGACGTCGTCCTGGCTTTCCCGGCGAACGCCACGGCGACCCGCGCGGTCCGCAGCACGCTGCTCCTGAGCTCCATCGCGAGCCTTCGCGACGCGGGGTACTACGAGGCGTACTGCCGCGGGCTCGACGACGAGCACCGCGACACCATCCTCCAGGTCGTCGCGGGCGTCTGGCTGCCGCTCGAGACGGGCCTGGCGCACTACCGCGCGGGCGACTCGCTCCGCCTCTCCGGCGACGCGGTCGCGAAGCTCGGCGCTGCGACCTTCGCGCGGGTACAGGGCACGCTCCTCGGGACGGTGCTTCGCATGGCAAACGGGGCGGGCGTGACGCCGTGGACCGTGATGCCGCACCTCCAGCGCTTCTGGGACCGCGCGTACCGCGGCGGCGTGCTCCAGGTCACGCGCATGGGCCCGAAGGACGCTCGCCTCGAGATCGCGCGCTCGTCGCTGACGGACTCGCACTACTTCCGTCACGCCATCCGCGGCCTCACGGCGAGCGTGTGCTCGCTCTTCTGCCAGAAGGTCTTCGTCCAGGAGGCGCCCGGGCAGCGCCCGCCGGGGACGATGGCGCTCCACGCGCAGTGGGTCTAGACCGCCGCGTGGGGTGCTGCGGCGACCCCCGGAGCCGCGGGTCACTCCCAGTGCGCGCCGACCCACACCTTGCCGCGGCCTCGCAGCTCCCAGCGGCCCGGTGCCCAGCGCGCGCCGGCGCGCGGCCTGTGCTCGTAGTGGCCTCGATCCCAGACGTAGGAGCGCCCGTCCCACCGGTACTCGCCGCCGATCCAGAGGGCGTCGCCCCATCCCACGGGCGGAGCCGGCGGGGGGCCTTCCACCAGCGGCGGGGGCGGGGCGGGAGGCTGCTCCACCATGACCTCGGGCGGCGGGGCGGGCGCGGGCGGGGCAGGCGGCGCGGGTTGGACGGCGGGCGGCGGCGGGGGAGGAGCCATCTGCACCACGGGCGGCGGCGGCGGAGGAGGAGGAGGAACCGACTCGACGTAGCAGCCGGCGAGCGGCGCCGCGGCGACGAGGATCGTGCACAGCGGGTGACGGAGGATTCGGCTCATGAGTCGCCGATTTACCCCCGAACGGCCCGCCGTGCACGGGCCCCCGAGGAATGGCTTCCCGAGGCTGGCGCTTCTCCGCCTGCGGCACTATTTTGCCCCGTCCCGCAAGGGCGGCCCCGCACGCGCGGCCGTCCCACCAAGGAACCTGATGCTCTCCTGGGCGCTCAAGAAAGTCTTCGGAACCTCCCACGAACGCGAAATCCGGCGCCTCCGGCCGAAGATCGAGGCCATCAACGCCCTCGAGAAGAGCATCGCGGCCCTCACCGACGCGGAGCTTCAGGGCAAGACGCCCGAGCTCAAGCAGAAGCTCGACAACGGCGCAACGCTCGACGACATCCTGCCCGAGGCCTTCGCGGTCTGCCGCGAAGCCGGCAAGCGCATCCTCAAGATGCGCCACTACGACGTGCAGCTCATCGGCGGGATCATCTTGCACAACGGAACCATCGCCGAGATGCGTACGGGCGAGGGCAAGACGCTCGTCGCCACGCTCCCCTGCTACCTCAACGCGCTCGAGGGCAAGGGCGTCCACGTCGTCACCGTCAACGACTACCTCGCCAAGCGCGACGGCGAGTGGATGGGCCGGCTCTACAACTTCCTCGGCATGACCACGGGCTGCGTCGTCCACTCGCAGGGCGAGCACGAGAAGAAGCTCGCGTACCGGGCCGACATCACCTACGGCCAGAACAACGAGTTCGGCTTCGACTATCTGCGCGACAACATGAAGTTCAGCGCGCTCGACTACGCGCAGCGCGCGCTCAACTACGCCATCGTCGACGAGGTCGACTCCATCCTCATCGACGAGGCGCGCACGCCGCTCATCATCAGCGGCCAGGGCGAGCCGTCGAGCCACAAATACCGCCAGATCAACGAGGTGATTCCGCGCCTCCGCAAGGACGAGCACTACGTCGTCGACGAGAAGGCTCACTCGGTGACGCTCACCGACGAGGGCGTCGACGACGCGCAGAAGCTCATGGGCATCGGGAACCTGTACGACCCGATCAACCTCGAGTCGCTCCACATCCTGAACCAGTGCCTGCGGGCCCACGCGCTCTACAAGCGCGACGTGAACTACCTCGTCGCCGACGACGGCAAGGTCCTCATCATCGACGAGTTCACGGGGCGCGTGCTGCCCGGCCGGCGCTGGAGCGACGGCCTGCACCAGGCCGTCGAGGCGAAGGAGAACGTGCGCATCCAGGAGGAGACGCGCACGATGGCGACGATCACGTTCCAGAACCTCTTCCGCCTCTACAAGAAGCTCTCGGGAATGACCGGCACCGCCGAGACGGAGGCGACCGAGTTCCACGAGACCTACAAGCTCGGCGTCGTAGTCATCCCGACGAACAAGCCGATGATCCGCGCGGACAACCAGGACGTCGTCTACAAGACCGAGCGCGAGAAGTTCACGGCCGTCGTCGCCGAGCTCCTCGAGTGCCACGAGAAGGGGCAGCCTGTCCTCGTCGGTACGACGAGCGTCGAGAAGAGCAACGCGATCGCGAGCCTGCTGAAGAAGCGCAAGATCCCGCACGCCGTCCTCAACGCGAAGCACCACGAGCGCGAGGCCTTCGTCGTCGCGCAGGCGGGCCGCAAGGGCGCGATCACGGTCAGCACGAACATGGCCGGCCGCGGAACGGACATCCTGCTCGGCGGCAACCCGGAGATGATCGCGAAGCTCGACTTCCGCGAGAGCGGGCGCGACGCCGACAAGGAACCCGAGGGGTTCGCGGAGCTGGTCGACAAGCACTCCGCCGCCTGCAAGGCCGAGGGCGACGAGGTGCGCGCGCTCGGGGGGCTGCACATCCTCGGGACGGAGCGGCACGAGTCACGCCGCATCGACAACCAGCTCCGCGGGCGCGCCGGCCGCCAGGGCGACCCGGGCTCGAGCCGGTTCTACCTGTCGCTCGAGGACGATCTCATGCGCATCTTCGCCGGCGACAAGGTCAAGTCGCTGATGGAGCGCATGGGCATGCCCGACAACGAGCCCATCGTCCACCCGTGGGTCACCCGCAGCATCCGGGACGCGCAAGGCAAGGTCGAGGAGCGCAACTTCGACGTCCGCGCGCACCTGCTCGAGTACGACGACGTGATGAACGAGCAGCGCAAGACGGTCTACAAGCTCCGCCAGCAGCTGCTCCTCGGCATCTACAAACCCGAGAAGATCGACGACGACGGCAAGCCCACGGGCGAGTTCCGCAACATCAAGCTCGACGAGCGCATCGCCGCGGACGTCAAGCCCGCGATCGTCGACATGGTCGTCCACCACGGCACGCCGATCGGCATCGAGGGCAAGGCGCCGCCGAAGACGCCCGAGGAGATCGAGGAGATCTACTCGATGCCGTCGCTCCAGCAGGACATCTACCAGTTCTGGGGCTACCGCTTCGAGTACCGGGACGACGACGGCAAGAAGCCGAAGAAGGTCTACGAGCGCCTCCTCTCGGAGATCCCGCAGAGCCTCACCGAGCAGCACGAGCAGCTGCTCGACCTGGTCGACACCATCGTCGGCTCGATCGTCGAGGAGTGCTGCCCGCCGAAGAAGACGCCCGAGGACTGGGACTGGAAGGGCATCAAGAGCGGCTTCATCGAGCACTTCGCGGCCAAGCCGCCCGAGGTCGATCACCTTCACGACCCCGAGCAGATCGCCAGAGCCCTCTACGACGCCGGCGTGGCGGTGCTGGCAGACAAGGAGAAGGAGATGGGCACGGAGCTCCTGCTCCGCGTCTTCCGCCACTTCTACCTCGAGGAGATCGACCGGCAGTGGGTCGACCACCTCACGAACATGGAGCACCTGCGCGACGGCATCGGCCTGCGCGGCTACGGGCAGCTCGACCCGAAGCAGGAGTACAAGAAGGAGGGCTACGACGTCTTCCTCACGATGATGGCGGCGACGAGCAGCAACGTCTGCACGAAGCTCTTCAAGGTGCAGGTGCGCAAGGAGACCGACATCGAGCGGATGGAGCGCGAAGACGCCGAGAGGCACGCGGCGCAGGCGAGCGCCATGCAGATGCGCCACGGCGGCGAGGTGGCCGGCGGCGACGAGGAGCCCGCGCCCGCGCCGCGTCCCGCACAGCGGCAGCAGCCGCGCGTGCAGGTCCAGCCGGCTCGCCGCGAGGGCCCCAAGGTCGGGCGCAACGACCCGTGCCCCTGCGGCAGCGGCCAGAAGTTCAAGAAATGCCACGGCGCCGCCCTCGAGGATGACGAGGGCGGCGGGGGGGACGACGCGACCGCGTGACCGGGCTCGAGGTCCGGGCCGGGCCGCGCGCGGTGCGCGGCCCCGGGGACGACTCCGGTCAGGGCTGCGGCTGGCTCGCGAAGAACGCGTAGACGCGGCCCCACGCCGTCTTCGGCGTGTGGTGATGGTGGCGGTGGTGGCGTCGGCGGTGGTGGAGCGGATGAAGCGCGTCCTGCCCCTGATCCTGCGACGCGTCCTGCGAACCCTGATCCTGCGAGGCCTGGTCCTGGCCCTGGTCCTGTCCCTGATCCTGCGCGGCCTGGTCCTGTCCCTGGTCCTGGCTGCCCTGGTCCTGCGTGCCTTGATCCTGGGTCCCCTGGTCCTGCGTGCCCTGGTCCTGGGTGGCCTGATCCTGCGCGCCGTCGCCGCCGCCGCTGCTCGAGCCGCTGCTGCTGCCCTGCGTGGGCGTGCCCTGGTCGCCGCTGGCGCCCGGATCGTTCTGGTCGCCGGTCGCGCCGCCGTTCTGGGTCTGCGCGCCGCCCGGATCGTTCGGGTCGCTCCCGTTCTGCACGTCGCCGTTCTGCGGGTTCACGTCGAGGTCGCCGCTCCCGTTCGAGCACGACGGGCAGGACTGGTTCGCGTTGAGCGAATCCATGTCCTGGTTCCATTGCTGGTCGAACGTCTGCTGCGACGGGTTCTCCCCGGTCTGCGTGGACTGGAGGTCGCCGGTCTGCGTCGGCGATACCTGGCAGACGGGCGCCTCCGCTGGCGTGTTCGGGTTCTCCGTCACGTACGCGTAGATGCCCGCCCCGGCGGCGGCGACGCCGATCACGGCGGCCGTGACGGGCAAGCTCGCCGCGGCGGCGACCCCGGCGGCTCCCGCCAGCACGAAGGACCCGACGCCGATCCAGCTCCAGTCCTCGCGCACGCCGAAGCCGGAGGCCGGCCCGAAGGGGACCGGCGCGTGCCCGAGCGTCGGGGCGAGACCGGATCGCTCCACGCCCGTCGGCGCGAGGCCCGGCGCGACGCCGAAGGCGCGCTGCGCGGGCTCGTACGCCACGCCGCCTCCGGGCTCGTGGACGACGAAGTCCTTCACCGGCTGCACGCCGACCTTTGCGGATGCCCCGGTCACCACGCCCTTCGACGCCATGTACTCCTGGAAGTCGTACGCAACGTGGAGGAAGAACTGCTTCTGCGTGCTCGAGAACGTGCCGCTCGTCGTCGCGCCGTAGAGGCGCATCGCCGACCCGCTTCCGTCGAGCGGCATGACCCGCAGGTGCGACGTCGCGCCGCTCGCCGCCTTGAACCACGCCATCTGGTAACCCGACACGGGCTTGCCGTTCGCGTCGTACCCCTCGTAGACCATCTGCGACCGCCCGAGGAACACCTTCCAGGAGGCGATGCCGTAGCGCTGCGTCGTCAGCGCCGTCGCCGGCACCGAGTCCAGGATCGGCTTCACGGGGGAAGCCGCCTCGCTGCTGCCGCCACCCAGCACGTGGGACGACGACTTCACCGCGCACCCCACGTCGCCTGCCGCGACGCAGAGACTCAAGCCGATCGAACCGAGGATTCCGAACGTCGATGCTCGCATGGCCACGCCCTCCGCATGGGTCCCAGCGCAAGGGACGGGCCGTGCCCGGCACCCCCTCGGGCGGGAGTGCGGCGGGCATCGGGCTCCGCGAGGCCGTCTTCGGCCCCTCCCGGACAAGCTCGCGGAACCGGTCCTCTTTCCGTGCAGCTCGCTCCAGCGCAATCGTCACTGCATCCCCGCTCCGGCGCTCCGGACGGAATGATCCGTTCGTGCTTCATGGGTGGCTCGCCGGGCCGCCGGCCTCCCGCGTGGATCCGCGGCGCGCCCGCGGCCGCTCGTTTGGTATGGTCACGGGCCATGAACGCTCGTCACTGGGGCTGGCTCGGCATCGTCGTCGTGGCTCTCTCGGTCGCAACGCTCTCGCTCGCCGCGTGCAGCGGCGGCGGCGGCGCCAAGTTCGCGCATGTGAAGGCCGGCGACATGCCCCAGGGCGAGGAGTGGCCCGGCGTCTACTACAACCCCGTCTACGGCTACCTGCACATGATCGAGCAGGACGGCAGCATCGTCGGGCGCTGGAAGCGCACCGACGGGAGCCACTGGGGAGAGCTGAGCGGCACCGTCGAGGGCAACGTTCTCCACTTCACGTGGAAGGAGCACAAGTACGGGGCGGTCGGGCCGAGCGCCGACTCGAAGGGCACGGGCATCTTCGTCTACAAGATGGGCGAGAAGTTCGGCGAGCTCGATGGCCAGTACGCGCTCGACGACTCCGATCAGGTGGGCGAGTGGCACTGCGTGAAGCAGGCGGGGATGAAGCCGGACATCAACTCGATCAACGGCAAGGGCACCGACAACATGGGCGTGACGCCCGACACCTGGAAGTAGCGTTCCGTTGCCGATAGGCCCGCAGCTCGAGCGGGACCCCGCGATCGTCGGCCCGCTCGGCGGGCTGCTCCTGTCGTCGGTGCGGGCGACCTCGCCGATGCTCGTCGTGCGCGCGGTGCGCTGGTGGCGCGACCTCGCGCGCCTCGGCGTGCGCCTGCCGCTCTTCGTGGTGCACGACGTCGGCCTCCTCTACGCCGCACCCCGCGAGCAGATCGAGCTCGGCGCGCGCACCGGCGCCGAGCAGGCCTTCGGACGCGTGCCGAAGCTGCCCGAAGCGGCCGCTTCGTACCGCGAGATCGTCGGCGAGATCGCGCAGAGCCAGGCCGCCGAGCGCGCGCGCACGATGAAGCTGAGCGACGACCTCGTCGTCGTCGTCCTGGCGCGCGTGCTCGCGTCGGTCGTCCAGCGCGCGCCGCAGCGGCCGCCCTGGCCCGAGACCCTGCCGCTCGATCCTGAGCTCGTGCGCGACCTCGACCCGCAGCTGCCGCGCCTCTTCGCCGCCGTCCCACGCGCCTACGAGGCGGCCGCCCTCGACGCCCTCCAGCGCGCGCGCCTGCACGTCCTCACGCTCGCCGACGCCCTCGATCTCGACACGCTGCGCCTCCTCGGCATGCTCGGCCCCGAGTCCACCGCTGCGGGCGCGCTCTCGCACGTCGACCTCCTCGCCGCGCTCTCGAGCCCCGCCGCGAACGACATCGTGAACTTCTCGCTCGAGCTCCTCCCGAGCGTCCTCGAGACGCACCGCGCGCACGCCGCCGGCACGCACGCCGTGCACGGCTACGCGGGCGTCGGCCGCAAGGGGTCGATCGACTCGATGGTCCTCACCGAGCTCGCGTGGGACGAGGAAGAGCTCGCGCGCCGCATGATCGACGGGGAGCTCCTCTTCTACACGCGCGAGCAGGCGCCGGACGAGGCGCGGCGCCTGCACTACCTCGTCATCGACGCGTCGGCGTCGATGCGCGGCGAGCGCGAGGTCTTCGCCCGCGGCCTGGCCATCGCGCTCGGCAAGAAGCTCCAGCTCGCGGGCGAAGAGGTGTGGATGCGCTTCTTCGACTCGCGCCTCTACGACGTCCAGCGTGCGCGCGAGCGGACGCAGCTCCCGGCGGCGTGGCTGCTCGGCTTCAAGGGCGAGCGCGGGCGCAACCCGGCGCGTGTCTTCGCGCAGCTCGCGACCGAGATCGCCCTCCTGCGCACCCGCGACCAGCGCGACCCGGTCATCCACCTCATCACGCACGCCGCCCTGCACGTCCCGCGACCGCTCGTGCAGGAGGTGCGTCGCCAGGCGCACCTCTTCGGCGTCTTCATCCTGCCGAGCGGCGGCACGCTGGACCTCGAGTGGCTCGACTTGCTCGAGGGCCACGCCGTCGTCGACCACGCGACCCTCCAGCAGAAGAGCGCGCGCGCCGCCGCCGCAACGAAGATCGTCGACGACGCGGCCCGGGTGACCGTCCCGCCGCGCAGCATCGCGCCCCCGCCTCCCGCGGGGTGAGCAGGCGTCCGCGTCGTGCGGCTCAGCGCCGCCACAGTCGGGCGAGCGCCAGCACGAGCCCAACGGCGAGAACCGCGAGCGGGAGCGCGATCCGCACGCGCCGGCGCGACCGCCTCCGCCGGAAGATGTCCTTCAGGCGAGCGATCTCCGCGGCGCCCTCCATGACTCCGAGCGCCTGCGCGCTGCTCTCGGCGGTAGGCCCGCGGTACGCCTGCCCTTCGCCCAGCGCGCCGAGCCTCGCCCGCTCGAGCGCGCCACCCGCGGCCGCGAGCCGATCGGCCACTTCGAGGAGCAGGTGAGCCATCATCGCGGGTTCGGCTCCGTCGGGCTCGACACCTGCCTTGCGAACGACGATGCGCTCCCCGTCGACGTCGAGCTCGCACGGCGCGAGCTCCTTCAGCGAGTCGCGCACGTCGTGCGCGAGCACCGCCTTCGCCGTCTCGGCCGGCGCCGCCTCGACGAGAAACTCCGCGTCGAATACCCGGTCGCCGACGACCACGTCGATCGCCTCTCCGCGCTTCACGCGATCGGCATCGGCGGGCCCCTGGGGTCGCAGCGACATCGTGAGCGCGGGGGACCCGGCAGGTGCGGGCGTCGAGGCCTCGATCCTCACCGGCGAAGTCAGATCCTGCGCGAGGCGCACGCAATGGATCGGCCTTCCGCGCAGGAGCGCGTGCACCGAGTCGCCCTCGGTGCGGATGCGCTCCGCCCCCGCGTCCTCGAGCGCGTCGCGAAGCGACGGGGCCGCCCTACGGATCGAGACGTAGACCATGCAAAGGAACAGCCCGCCCACCGCGGCGGTGACCATCAGAATGAAGACGAGTTCCATCGCGCTGCCCCCCGGGCCGCTCACCTTCGGGTCACGGTTCGCACGATCGGTCTAGAGCGTCGACGGCTTCGGCGGCAAGACCCCGGATGCAGACGGCGCAGCGCCGGCAGCGCCCGCAGCGGGGGCCAGCCCCGCTGTGGGCTCCGTGAGGGCGCTCTCTACTTCCTCGATCGTGAGCCCCAGGCCGCGGGCGCAGGCGAACGCGGCGAGGACCGCGCCCCGCACGGCAGACGGCGCGACCTGCATCGCGTTCGCGGCCGTGCCGACGACGGCCTCGACGAGGAGCGTGGCGGGAGGGAATGGCCGCGGCGGCGTGGAGGGCGGCAAAGCGGCGACGGCGGGCGTCGTCTCCTCGGCGGGGGGGGCGAGGCCGAGCTGCGCGAGCGTGGTGCCTGCCTCGGCGGCGAGTGCGGCGGCGAGCGAGGCGTCGATCGGATGGACCCGCGCCGCGAGCCTCGCGACCTCGTTGGCGCTCGGGTGCGCGTGGTTGGACCACCAGCGCACGATGGTGCGCTCGGAGATGCCGAGGGCTTCTCCGAGCTCCTTGTTGGTGAAGCGGAGGGCGCTCTTGGCGGCGCTGATGTGGCGAGTGACGTCCGAGCTGGGGATGAATGGCACGGGACCGTCGTCATTGTCGCACGATGCCGGCCGATTGGCGCACGACTCTTCCTGGTGGCGCCAGGACGCGCCGTTGTCCCGCGATGCGCCCGAGATCTAGTCGCCCAACGCGGCATCATCGTGTCGCCCATGGCTTTTGCGAAGGACAACGGCGCACGAACTGGCGGTTGCGCCGTCCACATCAACGCCAGCAGAGGCGTGATTGGCCGTTGGTAGCGCACCATGGGCGACAATGCCGTCCAGAATGTCGGTGACGGTGGCATGGTAACGGACAATCGCGTCGGCATGTCGGACCGTCGCGACGGTCAATCGTGTGAGGCGGCCCGCAACACGCCATAGGCTCGCGCACGATACGCCAGCTGCGCCTCGCCGTCCGCCGATCGCGCCCGGATACGTGGCCTGCGCGCCACCGAGGCCGCCAGATCACCGCTGTCCGCGGCGTCGCGCCTTGCTCCTGTCGCGCGAGGGGCCGTGATCGTGGTCGGGGTTGCGGGCCGGGGCCTTGCTCGCCAAGAGCGCGGCGCCGACGCGCGCGGCCTCGCTCGCGAAGCGCCCGGCGAGCTTGCGTGCGTGCACGAACGACGCGACGACCTCGCGCATCGGCGGGTCCTCGGTGGCGGCCCAGCCGGCGACGACGTCGAAGACCGGCACGCCGAGGCGCACGGCGAGCGTCACGGGCGCCTCCGACAGCGCGGAGACGAGCGCCTTGTGGCCGGGCCAGCGGGCGGCGGCGCGTGGCGCGTCGCGCGCGAGGCGGAAGGCGTCGTCGAGGCGCGCGCAGGGGCCGGACGGATCGTGCAGGGCGTGGAGCCAGCTCTCGTGGGCGAGCGCGCGCAGGACCGCGGCGGCGTGGAAGTAGCCGTCCATCCACGACGCGACGTCCTGCGTGAGCGCGTCGCCCGCCTCCGCGCCGATGCGGGCGAGCGACGCGACGACCGCGTCGCGGACGCGGAAGCGGAGATCGTCGGCGAGCGCGTGGAGCGCGGCGAGGTGCTCCGGACGAACGCGCGCATCGGCCGCTGCGCGCGCGCCGAGCGCGAGGACGCCGCACGCGGGGAGGAACTCGCGGGCCGTCGCGCCGGGAGCCTCGTCGGGGGAGAGGCGCGCCATCGCGAGCGCGAGCGCATCGGCCTTCGCGCCGTGCGAGCGGCACGCCTGGGCGAACGCCTCGGCGAGGTCGTCGTTCATGCGCGTCCCCGGAAGGCGCGAGCCGCGGAGGAGAAGGTCGTCGAGCGCGCGTCGCTTGCCGGCGAGGGCCTCGGCGAGCGCGCGCGCGAGCGGATCGGCGGCCGCCGGCGCGGGCGGCGAAGGAGGGGGACCCATCGGGCGCATGCTATAGCGCGAAGGCACGCGCCCGTAGCTCAGCTGGATAGAGCAGCGGCCTTCTAAGCCGCCGGTCGCAGGTTCGAGTCCTGCCGGGCGTGCCCCGCAAACGCGAACGGAGGTCGCCCGCCTTCGCGATGCCCGGCGCGTGAGGCTCCTCGGGCGGACCTCAGCAGCCCTGCTGCGTCCCGTTGGGGCACAGGCAGAACCCCGCGTCCTCGTACTTCGCGCAGTACGGCGCCTCGGTGGGCGTCACCTGCTTCAACGAGAGCGGCGCGACCGGCGTCGGGACGAGCACGTTCCAGCTGTCGGGGTACTGCGCCGCCTGCTGCGTGTTCGGAGCGACGACGCCGTTGCCGAGGTTGCCGGTCTTGTTGCGGCCCCACGAGTAGAGCGTTCCGTCGGCGGTCATCGCGAACGTGTAGAAGACCGCGGGGTCGTTGCCCCACATCGCGACCCACGGCGACGTCACGTTCTTCGCGATCTGCACGGGCTTCTGGACGGGGAGCTCGCACTGGCCCCAGTCCCACGCGAAGGGCTCCGTCGTGTTCCAGTAGTCGAGCTGCTGGCCGTCGCCGACCTCCCCCTGCGAGTCGTCGCCCCAGCCCCAGAGCGTTCCGTCCGTCAGGATGACGTGCGTCGTGATGGAGTCGGTGACGACCTGGGAGACCTTGTGCGGGAGCGGCAGGGCGGGCGTCTGCCCCGCGGGAGCCGACGTGAGAAGCACGGGCGTGGTCGGCCCGTAGCAGCTCGGCTGGCTCGCCTGCCAGTCGCCGAGGCCGAGGTTCAGGCCGTAGTACCCCCAGCCGTAGAGGTCACCGCCGCTCGTGAGGGCGTAGGCGAAGCTGCCCCCCAGCGCGACGTCGACGATGTCGGCCGGGAGGGCCGTGAGCTTCAGCGGCGCGAGGTAGTTCTTGTCGTCGCCCGTGCCGGTCGCGGTGGGGGTGCCGTTCCCGCCCCAGGCCCAGACGCTGCCGTCGCTCGCGAGGACGAGGCCGATGCCGCCGAGGAGGAGCTTCTTCGCCTTCACGCCGCTCGGAAGGGGGATGGGGACCTGGGTCGGTGAGAGGAGGACGCCGCCCGTGGTCTTGCCGTCGCCTGCGAGGCCGCCCGCCACCTGTCCCCAGATCCAGACCGTGCCGTCGCTCTTCACGGCGCCGTCGGCCTCGTCGCCGGCCGTCACGGACACGACGCCGCCGAAGTCGTTGCCGCTGGCGTCCTTCGCGATCTGGAAGGGCAGCACGCCCGAGCCGGTGCCGTCGACGCCGCCGTCGCCGAAGACGTCGTCGCCCCACATCCAGACGTGGCCCGTCGAGTCGGCGCCCACGCTCTGGTGCAGCCCCGACTGCCCGTCGATGAACGTGGTGCCCGCGGGGACGTCGATCGGGACGGGCGGAAGGCTCGCGCCCTTCACGCCCTGGTAGGAGGTCGCCGACAGCGTGTAGATGGTCCCCTTGATGAGCAGGTGGGTCGCGTACTCGCCGGTGAGCACCTTGGTCAGGCCCATCGGGTTGACGATTCCCGAGTCGGCAGGGGCGCCGGCGTCGGTGACCGTCGCGCCGTCGCCGCCACCACCGCCGCCCTCGGAGCCCGTCGCGGGAGCATCGCTCCCGGCTCCTCCGTCGACGGGGGAACCCGAGTGCGAGCCGTCGGCGGAGTTGCCGCCGTCCGTCGCGGTCGATTCGCCGCCCGACGGCGAAGACGAGCAGGCGAGGAGGAGGAGGCAGGCGGGGACGAACGCGGCGACGATGGTGGGGCGCATGGTCATCCTCTTCACGGCTTCACGTCCACGAGGACGAGGACGGGGGTTTCACTCACGTCGATGCTGACCTTCCCGCTCGCCGGCGTCAGCGACGTCGCGGTGCCGGTGAGCTGCTGATCGGCGAGGGCGACCTGGGTCACCTTCGTGGCGCTTCCCACGTCGAGCGAGAAGCCTTTCACGGTCGTGCCGGTGCTGGTCGGCGCCCAGAGGACGTACGCGCCGCCCTTCGTGGCCGTGTCTGCGAACGTCGCCTCGAGCACGCTCGCGTTCCCCGTCGCGGGCTCGCCCTCCCAGACCATCGACCCGAGGCGGCCCTCGAGCGTCGCGAGGAAGTAGTACGCGGGCTTGGGCGTCCACTGGCCCTTCACCGTCGTGAGGCCCGCCGTCGAGAACTGCGTGCTGCACGGAGGCGTCGAGCAGTCGTCGCGCAGGATGTACATGAACGCGCGGTCCATCTTCGCGGCGAGGAGCGCGAGGTACGTGCGCACCAGCCACTGGCCCTGGACGATCTCCGCGGAGCTCGAGCCGATTGCCGGCGCGTGCAGGTCCGAGCTCGCGTCGGTGTCGTACCCGAACTCGGTGATCCACACCTCCTTGCCGGGGAGGTTCTGGTCACGGTAGGCGACGACCTGCTTCATCGCGGCCTCGACCCCGTCGTCCTCGGGGCTGATGGCCGCGTTGTTCGGCCCGAACGAGTAGTGGTGCACGTTGAGGACGTCCGCCGGGAAGCTCCCTCCGCGGTTGGTCTGCGCCCAGGTGCGCACGCCGTCGAGGTAGCTCGTGATGCTCGCGGGCCACGCCGACGTCGGGTACTTGCCCGAGAGGCCGCCCATCACCATCCGCATCTTCGGGTCCGCCTGCTTCACGCCGAAGGTGGTCCCGAGGCGCCCCTGATCGCCGTCGTAGTCGGCGCTCGCCATCGCGGCGTACGCGGCCGGCGAGAACACGGGCGAGCCGTCGGAGTTCACCCACCACGCGTCCTCCTCGTTGAAGTCCTCGAGCGTCTGGAGGACGTTCATCCCCGAGGCGACCGTCTGGCCCGTCGCGACCTTGAGCTCCGACGTCGGGACGGTCGTCGCGCCGTACCGCGCGGCGTACTGGAACATCTGGTCGGCGTGCGCGACGTAGGACGTGGGGTCGGTGACGCTGGCGCCTGCGGCGACCGGCGGAACGGCGCCGTTGTTCAGCCACGGAATGCCTCCCTGGATGACCGGCGCGGCCCACACCCCCGCGGTCTTCAGGGCCCCGTAGTACGTGTCGAAGTCCCACGAGCCGCCGAAGAGCGAGTAGCTGTTCAGGTTGTCCGGGTAGCCGGGGTAGCTCGGGTCGCCGTTGCCCTCGCACCACTGCCAGTCGTGGTACTCGCGCACGTTGCCGATGGCGGAGAGGAGGTTCGTCGGGTCGTCGATGAAGCCGTTCAGGCCGAGGAAGTAGTTCATCGTCTGGCCGCCGACGCCGCTGCTGCCGCCGCCGTCCGCGCCGCCGCTGCTGCTTCCACCGCTGCTGCTCGTGCCGCCGCTGCTCGATCCCCCGCTGCTCGACGACCCGCTGCTCGACGCGCTGCCGCTGCTGCTTGCTCCGCTGCTCGACCCACCGCTGCTGCTGGCGCCTCCGTCGCCATGCACTCCGCCGCTGCTGCTCGCACCGCCGCCGTCCCCGCCGCTGGCACCTGCCGACCCGGAGCTGCCGCTCCCGCACCCGAGGGCGAGCGACACGGCGAGGACTGCGGCGGTGCCCAGCGTGAGTGCGAAGGAGGAGCGCATGAGGGGTCTTTCAGCAACGCGCGTACCGGACGACAACCGGCGGACTTTCCTCGTCTCGCGGCGGCGCGCTGTCGGGCGCACCCGGCAGCGTGTGGGGTCGAGCCGACAGGCCGCGCAGGGTCTGACCGCCGCGCCGAGCCGTGGCGCCGCTCAGGGGTCCCAGCAGCAGCGGATGGTCACCCCGTCCGACCCACCTTGGCCGCCCCAGCGCGGGTTGACGGCGCCGCCGTTGATCAAGTCGCACGTGACGGAGTCGCCCGGGAAGAAGAACGTCCCGCCGCGCGTGAGGCACCCGTCGAGGCGCGGATCGCCCGCGTCGGACGGGGAGCACGAGTTTTCCCACTCGGCGAGGTTGCCGCTCATGTCGAAGAGACCAGGGACGCTGCCGACGCACGTCTGGGTCGGCACGACGCCGGGACCAGCGCTTGGCGAGAGGCCGGTGCGGCACAGGTCGGCCTGGTACGTCGTGCCGTACGGGTACTCGTTGCCGTCGGGCCCCGCGCACGCGTAGTACCACTCGCTCTCCGGCTTGTTTGCGACCGCGGGGTCGACAGCTCCGCCGTCGGTCCGGTTGCCGCAGAGGCGCTTGCCCCAGTAGCGGCAGAAGCCCCATGCGTCGCACCAGTTGACCGCGGTGACCGGGTAGGCAGAGGCGTCGAAGCCCGCGCCGTAGGGGTTGTCGTACTCGAAGCCGTACGCGTCGTTCCACGCGCACTCGGAGGGAGCGCCCTGCGGGGGGTTGATGGTCGGATCGTCGAGGAACCGCTGGTAGAGCGCCATCGTCGTCTCGGTCGAGTCGATGCAGTACGGGCTCGCGCCCGGGCCCTCGATGAGGACCCCCGCCATGCCTCCCTCGACCGGCGACTGGCACGACCCTTCGGCACCCGGAGGCCCCTCGTTGCCGCCCGACGCGTCGGTGAGCGCTCCGCCGTCGGTTGCCGCCTGCCCGTCGGTAGCCGCGTCCGCTGCGCCCACGTCGACCCACCCTGAGATCCCCAGGATCTGCCCGCACGCCGTCACGCCGACGGCGACCCCCAGGCATGCCGCCGCCACGAGAGCGGCAGCAGCCCCGGCACGCGGATTCTTCGCGAAGGGCGAGGGTCGCACGATTGCTGGGGAATCCCGCTGAATGTAGCATTTCGAGCTGGGAGATGCCGCCCGACGCCCCCGAAGGCGCGCTCGAACCGGGCGCACGCCTCGATGCCTACGAGCTCCTCGGGCTCGTGGCGCACGGGGGGATGGCGAACGTATGGGTCGCGCGGCAGAGGATGAAGCACGGCCTCGAGACCGTGGTCGCCGTGAAGACGATCCTTCCCGAGCTGTCGCTCGATCCGGCGTTCCAGGCGATGTTCCTCGACGAGGCGCGCATCGCGTGCCGGGTCGATCACGCGAACGTGGCGCGCCTCCTCGACGTGGGGGAGGCGCGCGGACACGCGTACATCGTCATGGAGTACGTGGCGGGCGAGTCGCTGAGCCGCCTGCGCCGGACGCTGGTGCGCGACGGCGAGCTCGTGCCGTTGCCGGTCGCGCTGCGCGTGACGAGTGATCTCTGCGCGGCGCTGCACGCGGCCCACGAGCTCACGGACGCCGAGGGTCGGCCGCTCCACGTCGTCCACCGGGACGTGTCGCCGCAGAACGTGCTCCTCAGCGACAGCGGCGTCGTGAAGCTCATCGACTTCGGCGTCGCCAAGGCGCGCGACCGCTTCGCGGCCGAGACCAGCGCGGGCTTCGCCAAGGGCAAGGCGCGCTACATGGCGCCCGAGCAGTCGGAGGGAGGCGCCATCGACCGCCGCGCCGACGTCTGGGGCGCGGGCGCGGTGCTCTACGAGCTCGTCTCGGGGCGAACGCCGTTCGACGGCCCGAACGACGCCGCCGTCTTCCGGGCGCTCCTCACGGGCACCGAGCCGGTCGAGCGGCTGCCGTCGAGCGTCCCCGAGCCCGTGCGCGCCCTCGTGCACCGCGCGCTCGAGCGAACCCCCGATGCCCGCTTCCCGACGGCGCGCGCCATGCGCGACGCGATCGAGGAGGCGCTGGATGCCCTCGGTATGAACGCGAACGCGGTGACGATCGAGCGCCTCTGCGCGGGCAAGCTCGGGGACCGCATCGCGGAGCGCACGCGGCAGCTCGACGCGTGGAAGCGCGCGGCGGCGGCGCGAGAGGAGCCTGTCTCGCGCGAAGCGACGCCGGCGATCGCGCCGGCGTCGACGGCGGGGCCGATCTCGGTGAACGTGGGGACGGTGGGAGCGGTCACGGTGCCCGCCGAGAACGGCGAGGATCGGTCGGTGGTCTCGGTGACGCACGAGCCGGAGCCAGGCGTCTCGCGCCGATCGCGGGGCCGCATGTCCGTGTGGGCGTGGGCATCGGTGGGGGCGCTCGCCGTCGCGGCCGCCGGCGGCCTGGTCGTGACGCGATCGGGCAACCCCTTCGACGCAGCCCGCGCGTCCTCGCCGGCATCTCCATCGGTGAACGGGCCGTTCGCGCCGGCGTCTTCGTCGCCTTTGCCGGTAACGTCCACGCCGCCTGCGCCGGCGGTCGCGTCCGCGCCCCCCCTGCCCTCGACGTCGGTGGCGCCGCCCGCATCGACCGCGTCGGCCGCGTCGACCGCGTCGGCTCCCTCGGCCTCGCAGGGCCCGGGCCGTCGACCGCCGCGCGTGCCGGCCCACGCCCCGCACGGTCCCGCGGCGCCCCCGGGGCACGACTGGGGCGGCATCCAATGACGCGCGCAGCCGCGTCGGTCGCGGCCGTCCTCTTCGTCTCGGCCTTCCTCGCGGCCCCCGCGGCGCGCGCCGCCGGCGACGACGACGTGAAGCGCGCGACGACCGAGTACGCCGCAGGGATGGACCTCCGCCAGGCGGGCAAGCTCGCCGCGTCGCTCGAGCAGCTCGAGCTCGCGCACCGCACCTACCCCACGCCCATCACCGGGCTCGAGCTCGGGCGCGGGTACATGCTCCTCGGGCGCCTGCTCGAGGCGCGCGACACGCTCCTCTCCGTCGCCCGCATCGGCCCCCGCGCCGGCGAGAGCGCGCGCGCGAACAACGCCCGCGCCGAGGCAGCCGGGATCGCGGCAGCCCTCGGCGAGCGCATCCCGCGCGTCGTGTTCGAGCACGAGGGCGCCCCGCCGGCGGTAACGGTGGACGGCAAACCGGTCCAGAGCATCGACGTGCCGCTGCTCCTCGATCCGGGCGAGCACACGGTGGCGTGGAGTGGCGCGACGCGGAAGGTCACTCTCGCGGAAGGGCAGGCGGTGACGGTCGTCGTGAGCGTCGCAGCTGCGCCCGCGGCGACCGGGCCGGCGGCGCCCGTCCCGACCGGCTCCGTTTCGGCGGCGGGCCACGAGGCCCGTGGAGGCAATCGCGCGCCGTTCTGGCTCGCGCTGGGCCTGACGGGGGCCGCGACCGCGGTGGGCAGCGTCGCGGGGGTCGTGGCCATCGGCAAGGCGAACGACGCGCGCCCGGGATGCCCGAACGGCCAGTGCCAGACTTCGGTCCACGGCGCGGCGGACGAGGCGAAGACGTGGAGTACGGTCTCGACCGTGTCGTTCGTGGCGGCGGGCGTGCTCGGCGCGGTGACCGTCGTCGCGTTCCTGCTCACGCACGACGGTCACGACACGGCGAAAGAGACGGCGCGCCTCGGGTCGCTGTCGGTATCTTTCTGACGTGGGAACCACGCGCGCCGCACTTCCGGAGTGGCCGGTCCGCACGCTGCGCGTGCGCGTCGTCGACGGCCCGGACGCCGGCAAGAGCGTGACGTCCGAGGACGACCGCATGACCATCGGCGCGGCCGCGGACTGCGGCCTCGTCGTCGCCGACCGGATGGTGTCGCGCTACCACGTCGAGGTCACCGCCTCGACGCAGGGCATCCGTGTCCGCGACATGGGGTCGACCAACGGCGTCTTCGTCGGCGCGCTCCGCGTGGCCGACGCCGTCGTCCCGCCGGCGACGCGACTCCTTCTCGGGGCGACGACGGTCGAGATCGACGATGGCTCGAGGGCGCTCGTCGCGCTTCACGAGGAGACGTCGCTCGGGGGCCTGCTCGGCACGTCGCTGCCGATGCGGCGCGCGATGGCGAAGCTCGCGAAGGTCGCGGGGTCGAACGCCTCGGTGCTCCTCGTGGGCGAGTCTGGGACGGGCAAGGAGCTCGCCGCGCGAGCGCTCCACGACGCGAGCCCGCGGAGCGCGCAGCCGTTCGAGGTCGTCGATTGCGCCGCCCTCGTTCCCACCCTCGTCGCGAGTGAGCTCTTCGGCCACGAGCGCGGCGCGTTCACCGGAGCGGATCGCGCGCACGAGGGCGCGTTCGAGCGCGCACAGGGGGGAACGGTGTTCCTCGACGAGATCGGCGAGCTCCCGCGGGACGTGCAGCCGCAGCTCCTCGGGGCGCTCGAGCGAAGGCGCGTGCGGCGGCTCGGGGCGCGCGCGGACGTGCCGATCGACGTGCGGGTCGTGAGCGCGACGCACCGCGATCTCCGCGCCGAGGTGAACGCGTCGGCGTTCCGCCTGGACCTCTACTACCGGGTCGCCGTCGTACTCGTGGAGCTCCCGCCGCTGCGCGACCGGCGCGGCGACGTGCGCCCGCTGGTGGAGCACTTCCTGCGCGAGGCCGGCGTGACCGACGTGCCGGAGAAGGCGCTTCCCGCGGGCTTCCTCGAGGCGCTCGCGGCGCACCACTTCCCGGGCAACGTGCGCGAGCTGCGGAACCTCGTCGAGGCGGCGCTCGCCACGGGCGAGAGCCCATCCCCGGTTCGCGCGCCCCACGGTGCAGGGAACGGCGCGACCGCGGAGTCATCGAACGAAGCGACCTACGGCGACGCCCGCGACGCCGTCCTCTCCGCGTTCGAGGCGCGCTACCTGCCGGAGCTGCTCGAGCGCGCCGAGGGCAACGTGTCCAAGGCCGCGCGCGTGGCGTCGATGGACCGATCGCACCTCATCCACCTTCTCCAGAAGCACGGTCTGCGACCCGGCCGCGGCTGAGTCGCTTCGCCGGCAAGGCGCCGATCACTCGCCGAGCGACGTCGCGCGCTTCACGATGCCGCGGAGTGCGTCGGCGCTCACACCCGCTGCGGTCGCGACGTTCTTGAGCGCGTCGGCTTCGCGCTTGTCGATGCCCTTGGACGCGCGCGCGACGAGCGCCGCGAAGAGCAGGCCCGCCTCGGCCTGACCGAGCTTCTTCAGCTCCTCGCCGAGCGCCTTGGCGCGCTTGTCGGCGCCGTCCTTCTTCGCGCGCTCGATGCACTCGTCGAGGAGCGCCTCGGTCTCCCACTCGACCACCGCGCCCACCGAGAGGATCTCGACGGCGCGCACGATCGTCGCCCGTTCGGTCGCGTCGACCTCGCCGTCGGCCAGCGCGGCGAGGTAGCCCGCCTCGACCGCGCAGCGGAACACGTCGCTCTGCCGCGGCACGGCGAGCTCGCGGCGGATCTCGTCGGCGTGCGCCTCGAGGGTCGATGTCGTCGGCTTGGGCTGGGCTTTTGCCATGCTCATGGCGTAACGGAAGAAGCCGCCGGCGGGAAGCGTCGGCGGCGCGACTGCCGCACACCCGTCAGGGACAGCCGGCGTCGATCCAGCCGACGAGGAGCGCGCGCTGGTCGTCGGTCGGCAGCGGGTTGCCACCCTGCTCCACGGGGAACTGCATCGGCACGGTCGAGCCGCAGTCCCACGAAGGATCCTGCGTCACGGCGACGCCGCACCGGATGGTGGGAGAGAAGCTCACGACCGAGGCGCGCAGGCGGAAGTCCGGGAGCTCGCCGTTCGTGGGATGGCACCCGCTGCCGCTGCACGGCGCGGCGGGGTTGTGGCACTGGACGCAGTAGTCCTGGACGAACATCCCCGCCCAGCCGGTCCAGTCGACGACGCCACCGTCCGGGTCCGGGAGCAGGACCACCTCGGCGTCGACGTCGACGTCTGCGCCGGCGTCACCAGCGCTCGACATGTCCACGGGAGGATGGGCAGAGCAGGCCGCGCCGGCGAGGACCAGAGCCACGAGGAACGGAACGCGCACGGGGGCAGCTTACGGCATCGCGCCGTCGGGGCCACCGTCGGGCGGGCCTCCGCAGCTGAACATCCCGCACGTCACGAGGGGGCACGCCGACGGAGCGGGCGCGACGAAGTCGGCCGGGCCCGCGACGCAGCGGCCTGCGGAGTCGACGACCGCGTAGAGCGCCTGCGTCGAGGACGCGTAGTAGCTGACGGTGCTGGCCTGCGCGAGCGCGTAGTAAGCGTCGGTGCACGTCGTCGAGTACTGGACGTTGCCGGAGCTCGCGTTCATGCACGCGTCGTCGGCCTCGCTCCACGTGGCGGAGCAGTTCGTCAGCGAGCAGTAGTCCGCGACGCTCGTGACGCAGGCGACGTCGTCGGTGGGGTGCGAGGTCGGGGACGAAGGATCGGTCGGGGACGACGGCCCCACCGGCTGCTGCACGACGTCGGGTCCCGTGCGCCCGTCGGGAGCGCCGCTGCACCCGAGGATGGTCGCAGAGGCGAGGAGAGCGGCGAGGGGAAGGAAGGCGCTTCGAGCGGGGGCGGTCATGGCCACCGCTATTTCACGGCGCGTGCCACGCGTATCCCCGCGGATCCTGCGGGCAACCTGTGCCAGTGGCCCGGCGCGACGACTCGCGGATCGCGTCGCCCGTTCGGGCGGCCGACGGACCGCGCCCGGCGCGCCCGGCGCGCACGACGCGCCCGGCACGCACGAGGCCACGCCCGCCCACTCACGCGTGGGCGCTCGACCTCGCGTCGCGCAGCCCGTCGAGGGCCGCGGCGTATGCTGCCTCGAACGACGTGCGATCTTCGTGCGCCACCATGCGGTCGCCGAGGATGGTCGCGAGCGCCCCGAGCGCGAGCCGTACGATCCACGACTCGACGAGCAGGTCGACGCGCGTCGCCTTCAGGCGGTTCGCGACGTTCCAGCGGAGGAACGCGAGGCGCGCCTCCCAGTCGAACGTGGTCATGGCCGACAGGTCGATGAAGCCTCGCCCTGGATGAACGTCCGTCGCGGCGTAGCGGTCGATCTCGGCGAACGTCCTTCCGACGAGGTCCGCGCCCACGTGACCCGTGACCCGCGCGGCGACGATGTCGCCACCAGGAAACCACAGCGTGACGGCGCCCTGGCCGTCGCGCAGCGGCTTCACCATGCCCGTCGCCTCGAAGCACCCCATAGCCCCCCCCCGGGAAACGAAGCTAGCCGGAGCTCGCGCGGGACTCCAGCCGGTGCCCAGGCAAGCGGACCGGTCACTTGCAGATGCCGTAGGGCCCGGCAGGGAGCCACGACCGCAGCGAGACCGCACGCAGCCCAAGAGAAGCGCCTCGTGGAAGAATGGCGCCGTGCCGCCGCGTCCCGCACCGCGCTTCGCCCCCCCACGCGTCCTTCGCGAGCCTCTCTCGCGCGGCCGCGGCCGCGACGGCGGCGGGGGCGGTGGCGGCTTCGTCCTCCGGTCGCCGGTACCCCTCGCCGCCTACGCGCGCTCGGTCGGCGACGTCCTCGCGCGCTGGGCTACGGAGGCGCCGGAGCGCGTCTTTCTCGCCGAGCGCTCAGGCGCCCGGGGCGACTGGCGAACGGTGACCTACGCGGAGGCGCTCGCGGCAGCGCGCTCGCTCGGGCAGTCACTCCTCGATCGGGGGCTCGACCGCACGCGGCCTCTCCTCGTCCTCTCCGGCAACGGCATCGACCACGCCCTCCTCTCCCTCGCGGCGATGCACGTCGGCGTCCCGGTGGCCCCCGTGTCGACGGCGTACTCGCTCGTCGCGAAGGACCCTGCGAAGCTCCGCGCGCTCGCCGCCATCCTCCGGCCGGGCGCCGTCTACGCGGACGACGGCGTGGCGTACGGGCGCGCGCTCGCGGCGCTCGATCTCGGCGTGCCTTGCCTCGTCTCGCGCAACGCGGAAGCCGTCTTCGCTTCGTCGGGCACGGGGCAGGGCTCGCGCGCTCCGACGACCGTCGAAGACGCGCTCCGCACGGCTCCCACGCGATCCGTCGACGACGCGTTCGCGTCGATCGGACCCGACACGGTCGCGAAGGTGCTCTTCACCTCCGGCTCGACCGGCGCGCCCAAGGGCGTCGTCAACACGCAGCGCATGCTCTGCTCGAACCAGCAGGCGATCGCGCAGACCTGGCCGTTCCTGGCCGACCGGCAGCGGCCACCCGTCGTCGTCGACTGGCTTCCCTGGAGCCACACCTTCGGCGGCAACCACAACTTCTTCATGGTGCTCTGGCACGGCGGCACGCTCTACGTCGACGGCGGCAAGCCCGCGCCTGGACTCTTCGACGAGACCGTCCGCAACCTGCGCGCGATCTCGCCGACCCTCTACTTCAACGTGCCGCGCGGCTTCGATCTCCTCGCCTCCGCGCTCGAGGCGGACGACGCGCTCGCGGAGCGCTTCTTCGCGGAGCTCGACCTCCTCTTCTATGCCGCCGCCGCGCTGCCGCAATCGACCTGGGTGCGCCTCGAGGCGGCGAGCGAGCGGTTCCGCCGGGGGGCCAGGGTGACCATGGTGAGCGCGTGGGGCGCGACCGAGACGGCGCCGCTCGTGACGCAGGTGCACTTCCCCATCGCGCGTGCAGGCGTCATCGGTCTGCCTGCGCCGGGGTGCGAGCTCGCGTTCGTGCCGGTCGGCAAGAAGCTCGAGATGCGCGTGCGAGGCCCCTGCGTCACCCCCGGCGCGTGGGGGCCCGGCGGGGCGATCGAGCCCGTGGCGATCGACGAACGCGGGTTCTACCCGACCGGCGACGCCGGCACGCTCGAGGACGACGCGGCGCCCGAGCGGGGCGTCGTCTTCGGCGGCCGCATCGCCGAGAACTTCAAGCTCGCGAGCGGCACCTGGGTGCACGTCGGCGAGCTCCGCGTGGCCGTCGTCGCTGCGTGCGCTCCGCTCGTGGCCGACGCCGTGGTCGCCGGCCACGACCGCGACGACGTGGGCCTGCTCGTCTTCCCCGCGCCCGGCGCCGGAGACGTTCGCGAGCGCCTCCGCGAGCGCGTCAGGGCGTTCAACGCGTCGCGCGCGGGTTCGGGCACGAGCACGCGCATCGCCCGCGCAATGGTCCTCGCAGAGCCGCCCAGCATCGAAGCCGGCGAGATCACCGACAAGGGGTACGTCAACCAGCGCGCCGTGCTCGACCGACGCGCCGCGCTCGTCGATCGGCTGTACGCAGGCGACGACGCGGACGCGGACGTCGTGCGCTTCGCGTGAACGCGCGCGACCGCTCGCCGCTCGGGCGACCGCGCTGGCGACGCGCGATCAGCCGGCGACGCGTCGTCGCGTCGTCCGGAGCCCGCCCGCCGCCGGCTGCGTCAGCGCGTCGACGTCGATGCCGAGCGCCTCGCAGAGCTGGTTGGCGACGAACAGGGAAGGCCCAAGCTCGCCACGCTCGAGGCGCGCAATGTAGTTCGGCGAGAACCCGGCATGCTCTGCGAGCTGAGCCTGCGTCCACCCGTGGGCCTGGCGGGACCGCCGCACGGCCTCGCCCACGACGGCAGCGAAGGACTTCGGATCGTCCAGACGGCCGGCCGGCCGGACCGACGTGGTCTTGCGACGAGGGCCTGAGCCGAGGGCCATGCCTCAATGTAGCGCGAAAGCCGGGCCGGGGCGCTACGATGGGCCTGGGCCGCAAGAATGGATATGGACGTCGGCCGCGTCGTAGCCGGGAAATACGAGCTCGTCCGCCTGCTTGGACGAGGGTCGATGGGGGAGGTCTGGGTCGCGCACCACCAGACGCTGGGCGAGCAGGTTGCCCTCAAGGTGCTCTCCCAGGCCCCCGTGGACGAAGAGGAAGTCGAGGACGCCAGCACCGCCGCGGCGCGCTTCCTCTTCGAGGCGCAGGTCGCCGCGCGCCTCTCGCGCAAGACCCGCCACATCGTGCGGGTGACCGATCACGGCGAGGAAGAAGACCGCGCCTACCTCGTCATGGAGCTCCTCGAGGGCGAGACGCTCGAGGGGGTGCTCGCGCGCGACGGCACGGTGCCCCTGCCGGTCGTCGTGAAGATCATCACGCAGGTGGCGCGCGCCCTCACGCACGCGCACGCCGAGGGCGTGCTCCACCGGGACCTCAAGCCCGCGAACGTCTTCCTCTCGCGCGACGAGGACGGACGCCTCCTCGTGAAGCTGCTCGACTTCGGCATCGCGCGCGTCGTCCACGCGCACCGCGCGCCCCCCGCCTTCTCGACGGCCAAGGGCCTCGTGTTTGGGACGCCGAGCTACATGAGCCCCGAGCAGGCGCGCGCGTCGAGCAAGCTCGATCAGCGGTGTGACCTCTGGTCGCTGGCGACGATCGCGTACGAGGCGCTCACCGGCGAGCTCCCGGTGAAGGGCTCCGACACCGACCAGCTCCTCGAGAACCTCTGCGCCGGGCGCATCGTGCCGCTGCGCCAGACGAGCCCCGACATGCCGGTGGCGCTCGACTCCTTCTTCCGCCGAGCGCTCGCACCCGCCATCGGCGTCCGCTTCGAGAGCGCCGCCGAGCTCGCGGCCGCGTTCGCGAGGGCAGCCGACGTCGAGGTGCCCGCCGAGTCGCCGACCAACCCGCCTCCGCGTCCGCCGTCGATGCCGGACGCCGCGTCGAGCCCGTCGAGCTCCTCCGCCCCGGTGTTCACCGAGGTCGATCCCGAGGTGGACCGCCTCCGGCGAAGCGCCCGGACGCGGGTCGCGGCCGTCGCCGCGGGCCTTACCCTCGTGTCCCTCGTCGGCGCGGGCATCGTCTGGCGCGCCCTGTCGCCGTCGCCCGGCGCCTCGCGCGCCGACGCCGTCGTCCCCCCGAGCGCGGCGTCGAACGTCGCATCCAGCCCGCCGCCGTCCCCGAACGCTGCGAGCGCCGAGCCCGGCGCGCCTGCCATCGCCGTGTCGGCCCTCCCGCGTGCGCAGGCCCACCCGCCCACACCCGGGCCTCGCTCCGCCGGAGAGCCGCCCGTCGTTCTCGGCCCGTCGCCGGTGCAAGCGAACCCAGCGAGCCCCGCAGGGCCTGTCGTCCCGCCGCCCGCGCCCCCTCCGGCGATCGCCCCGTCTCCCGCGCCTTCGCCCGTGCAGTCTTCTCCCAGCCCGTCGAGCCCCACCAAGAAGATCGACCGGAGCGAGGTACTCTGAGGCCCCTCGCTCGACTATCCCGATCCGGTTAGCTACCATGAGAGGTCCCCTGAGCCCTCGCTTCGCCTTCACGCTCGCCGCAGTCCTGGCCGCCGCGACCTTCGCGCCGCGCGTCGCGCACGCGGACCCCGTGTCCGACGCCAAGGACCTCTTCACGCGCGGGCGCGAGCTCCGCTCGCACGGCGACTGCGCCGGCGCCGTGCCGCTCTTCCGCAAGGCCGTCGCCCTCTACCCCGACGGGCTCGGCAGCGTGCGCAACCTCGCCGAGTGCGAGGAGTCGCTCGGGCACTACGCGTCGTCGCGCCGAGCGTGGCTCGACCTCAAACGCGCGCTCCTCACCGACAACGACAAGAAATACGACGGCTGGCAGAAGGACGCCGACGACGCCGCGGCGCGCCTCGCGCCCAAGCTCGCGACGCTGACGATCGACGTGAACGCGGTCGGCCCGAGCGGCGACGCGGCGGCTCCGGGCGGCGTCGAGGTGAAGCTCGACGGCGAGACGCTCTCGTCGAGCCTCGTCGGCACGGCGCTCGAGCGGGATCCCGGGCGGCACGTCGTCCAGGTGGGCGGCCCGCGTGTGAAGGAGCCGGCGCAGAAGGCCGTGGACCTCGCCGCGGGGGACGCGAAGCGCGTCGCCCTGCGCGTCGTCGTCACCCCGGACAGGCCGGTGGAGCCCGAGGTCGGGACGCCGCTCCCCGCCACGCCGCCGGTCGCGCCGGACGACTCGGCCGAGCGGGCCCGCGCCGCCAAGCGCACGGCCGCGTGGATCGCCATCGGCGTCGGCGCCGCGTCGGCCATCGCGGCGGGCGTCAGCATCGGCATCCGCGCGAACGACGAGAGCAAGCTCCAGAGCCAGTGCCCGCTCCATACGGGTTGCGACCCCAGCCTGGAGGGCACGGTCAACGGTGGCCACACAGCCAGCACCGCCGCCACCGTCTTCACCATCGTCGGCGGCGTCGGCCTCGTGAGCGGCATCGTCCTTCTCGCGACGAGCAGCGGGCCCACCAAGCAAGCGACGCTCGTCGTCACGCCCACCCTCGGCGGCGCCACGGCCGCGTGGAGGTTCTGATGCGTCGTCGATGGATCGCGCGGGGCGTCACGCTGGGCATCGTCGGGCTCTTCGCCGCCTGCACGTTCCCGAGCGTGCAGTACGACAACGGCGAGGGCGGCGCGGGAGGGGAGGGCGGTCCGGACGCCACGCAGCACGACGGCGCGTCGTCGAGCGGAGGCAAGGGCGACGGCGCCGGCGGCGGCGACGGCACGGCGAGCGAGGGGAGCGGAGACGACGGCACCTCGTCGGGCGGCGACGACTCGTCCGGCAGCTCCTCGGGCGATTCGGGGCTCTCCGACGTTGGCGTCGGAGACGCGATCGACGAGTACGTCTTCGAGGCCGCGCCCGACGCGCCGAGCTGCGACCAGGACCAGGACCACGACAACGCCAAGGGCGGCGTCTGTGGCGGCACCGACTGCGACGACGACGATCCTCGGGCGTACCTGAACGAGCCGGACTTCCAGACGTACACTCCCACCCAGGTCACGAAGGGGGACTGGAACTGCGACGGCATCCTCGAGACGCAGTTCACACCGAACTTCGGCTGCGGCGGCCTGCTGAAGAGCAACTGCACGGGGACCGCGGGCTTCACCGATGCGCCGGCCTGCGGCGCCACGTCGCCGAACTTCATCACGTGCAAGCTGAACCTCGCGGGGGTGCTCTGCGTGACGGACACGACGTCGTCGAACGTCCAGGGGTGCAAGTAGGCGCGTCCCCCACGCGCGTTCCGCCTTCCGGTCGACTCGCCCTCGCGTGAAGCTCGCCAACTGCGCGATCTCCGGTCGTTGCCGGCCGGCCAAGGCGTGATCTCGCCCGGACCGGCGTCCGTCCGCCGAGGACCAGGGCTGGTCTTGCCCGGACCGGCGTCCGTCCGCCGAGGACCAGGGCTGGTCTCGCCCGGCCCAGCGTCCGTCCGCCGAGGACCAGGGCCTGTCTCGCCCGGACCGGCGTCGGTCCGCCGACGACCAGGGCTGGGCCCGCCCATCCCGGCGCCGTCCGTCGCGAGCCAAGCCCTCGGCTCGCCCGGCCAGACGCCTCCTCTCCGAGGGAAGACCCCCGCGCTATCATCCCCAGCCTCGTGCCCGAGCTTCCCGACGTCGAGCTCTACGTCGAGCACGTGCGGCGCCGCGTCCTCGGCGAGCCGCTCGAGCACGTGCGCGTCGCGAGCCCGTTCCTCGTGCGGTCGTTCGACCCGCCCATCCGCGCCGCCGAGGGAAAGCGCGTCCAGGGCGTCCACCGCCTGGGCAAGCGCGTCGTCTTCGACCTCGAGGGCGACCTTCACCTGGTCATCCACCTCATGGTGGCCGGGCGCCTTCGCTGGAAGGAGCGCGGCGCCAAGGTTCCCGGCAAGATCGGCCTCGCCGCCTTCGACTTCCCCGCCGGGACGCTCATCCTCACCGAGGCGTCGACGAAGAAGCGCGCGTCGCTCCACCTCGTCCGCGGCGCTGCGGGCCTCGCCGCGCTCGATCCCGGCGGCCTCGAGCCGCTCACGTCGACCGCGAAGCAGTTCGGCGAGGCGCTCCGCCGCGAGAACCACACGGTGAAGCGCTCGCTCACCGATCCGCACCTCTTCAGCGGCATCGGCAACGCGTACTCCGACGAGATCCTCTGGCGGGCCCGCATGTCGCCCGTCCGGCTCACCGCCAAGATGACCGACGACGAGGTCGCGACGCTCCACCGCGCGGCGATCGACACGCTCCTCGACTGGAAGGATCGCCTCGCGAAGGAGACCGGCGACGCGTTCCCCGAGAACGTCACGGGCTTCCGCGAGGGGATGGCCGTGCACGGCCGCTACAAGAAGCCGTGCCCCGCGTGCGGCGCGCCCATCCAGCGCATCGCCTACGCCGACAACGAGATGAACTACTGCGCGCGGTGCCAGCTCGGGGGCAAGCTCCTCGCCGACCGCTCCCTCTCGCGCCTCATGCACGGCGACTGGCCCAAGACCCTCGACGACCTCGAGGCCAAGAAGCAGCAGCGCTAGGAGAGGAGAGGAGACGAGAGGGGGAAACAAGAAGATCAGAAGATCAGAAGGTAGAGAGGGGGCTGGCGCGCGCCGTTCTCGATTGCGTGTCGCGTGGACCCACCCCACCCTCTCGCCTTCTGATCTTCTGACCTTCCTGTTTCCCCCTCTCGCTCGTGAATAGGGCCCAGCGCGTTCAGCTCGCGGCGGTGGCGGCGGCGGGCTTCTTGGCGCTGTCGGTGTGGTCGAGGAGGGGCTCGCCGCGGATGCCGAGGACCTCGTACGTCATGACGGGTGCCGCGCGGCCCTTGACGGTGATCTCCTTCACGGGGCGCGCTTCGACCATGTCCTTCGTGAGCTGGTAGGTGTCCTCGCTCACGAGCACGCTGACGCCGAGGTCCTTCGTGCTGGTCTCGAGGCGCGAGGCGAGGTTCACCGCGTCGCCGATGACCGTGTACTCCATGCGCTTCTCGCTGCCGATGTTGCCGGCGACGACCTCGCCCGTGTGGATTCCGATGCCCGTTCGCAGCGTCGGAATGCCCCGCGCGGCGAGGCGCTCGTTCAGCGCGGCGAGCGCCCGGCGCATCTTCACGGCGGCGCGGATCGCGTTCCGGGCGTCCTCCTTCTTCGGCACCGGCGCGCCGAAGACCGCCATGATCGCGTCGCCGATGTACTTGTCGACGACGCCGCCCTCGTCCATCACGATGCCGACCATCTCGGTGAAGTACTCGTTGAGCAGGCCCACGAGCTGCTGCGGGTCCATCTTCTCGCTGAGCGTCGTGAAGCTGCGGATGTCGGTGAAGAGGATGGTCACCTCGAGCGACTCGCCGCCGAGCGCCACCTTGCCCGCGAGCAGGTGCTCCATGACGGCCGACGTCATGTACTTGCCGAAGGTCGTCCGCAGCTTGTCGCGCTCCTTCAGGCCGTCGACCATCGTGTTGAAGCCGTTCGCGAGGTCCTCGAGCTCGTCGCCCGTCTCGACGCCGAAGACGTGGACGTAGTCGAGCTGCTCGACGCGCTTGAGCGCCGTGTTCACGCGGCGGAGCGCGCCCGACATGACCGAGGCGACGCGCCACCCGAAGGCGATGGAGATGACGGCAGCCACGAGCAGGACGGCCATCGCGTAGGCGAGGTTGCGCTGCACGATGCGGTGGATGTCGGTCACGTCGAGCGCTGCGAGCATTCCGATGCGGCCGATGCGCCCCTGGAGCTGGCGAGGCTCGAAGCGCTGAACGGCCCACGAGCGCGCGCCGACGTCGATGATGGTCGTCGTGGGCTCGCGCGCCGCGCCGAGGGCGCCGTCGGGGAAGTCCTGCGTCTGCCCGACGAGCGCGTGGCCGTTGCCCGGGTCGATGACGGCGAGCGCCAGCTCCAGGCCGAGCTTCGCGCTCGAGTTCTTGAGGTAGTCGGCGTCGACCGGCTCGCAAACGACGACGCCGCCCACGCCCGCGATCGGCTGCCCGATGACGTACGCGGGGGGCGCGCCCGACGACGTCGCCTCGCAGCCGTGCTCGACGACGCCGCGGAACTCCTTGCCCTTCGGCAGGTCGGCGAGCTCGACGATCCCGCCCACCTCGTCCGGCGGGTGCTGGCACCCGACCTGTGCGAGCACCTTGCCGCTCTCGTCGACGAGCAGGACGTCGATGTTCGGGTAGACGTCGATGAACACCTGCGCGAGCTGCCGGGCTCGCGCGGCGTCGTGCCGCTGGATGGCGCGCGCCGTCGCCCCGTCCGCCGAGAGGATCCGCGACGCGAGCGTGAGGTCGGCGAGGTCGTCGTCGAGCTCCGTCTGGAACGCGCGCTCCGCCCCGGTCACGCGGTCGTCGACCTCGTCCACGAGCTGCCGGTGGAGCAGCCACGAGAGGACCGGCAGCGCGGCGAGCATCACCACGGCCGACAGCGCCACCAGCGCGGTGAGCTTGGCGCGTACGGTCGGGAGGCGGAGGAGCATCGCTGCCGGGATCGTATCGAGGTGCGCTAGGGTTGGCGACGTGGATCTGGTCGTCCGCTCGAAGCGCGTCGTCCTGGGAGACGGGGTCCGGCCGGCGAGCGTCCACGTTCGCGGGGGCGTCATCGAGCGGGTCGACGCGTTCGACGCCGTTGCGCCGGGCGTTCCCGTCGACGACGCGGGCGACCTCGTCGTCCTTCCGGGGCTCGTCGACACGCACGTTCACGTGAACGAACCGGGGCGCACCGAGTGGGAGGGCTTCGCGACGGCGACGCGCGCCGCGGCCGCGGGCGGCGTCACGACGATCGTCGACATGCCCCTCAACGCGTCGCCTCCGACGACGTCGCGCGCGGCCTTCGAGGCGAAGTCCGCGGCGACCGAGGGGAAGATCTTCGTCGACGTGGGCCTCACGGGAGGCGTCGTCCCGGGCAACGCCGGGCAGCTCCGCGAGCTCGCGCGGGCCGGCTGCCTCGCATTCAAGTGCTTCCTCGTCGACTCGGGCGTCCCCGACTTCGGCCACGTGGGCGAGGAAGAGCTCCGGACGGCGATGCCCATCCTCGCCGACGAAGGCACGCCGCTCCTCGTGCACGCCGAGCTCGCGGGCCCCATCGACGCCGCGCTCCGCCGGCAGGGCACCGTCCCCGACGACGAGCTGACGCGCTACGTGCACTGGCTCGAGGCGCGCCCCCGCGAGGCCGAGAACGCCGCCGTCGACCTCGTCGTTCGCCTCGTTCACGCGACCGGTGCGCGCGCCCACGTCGTCCACCTCTCGTCCGCCGACGCCGTCGCCGCGCTCCGCCTCGCGCGCGACGCCGGGGCGCCCATCTCGGCCGAGACGTGCCCGCACTACCTCGTCTTCGCCGCCGAGGACGTGCCCGACGGCGCCACCGAGTACAAGTGCGCGCCGCCGATCCGCGAGCGCCACAACCGCGAGCGCCTCTGGCAAGCGCTCGCCGACGGCGTCATCGCGCAGGTCGTGACCGACCACTCGCCGTCGCCGTCGTCGCTCAAGTGCGCCGAGAGCGGCGACTTCCAGCGGGCGTGGGGCGGCATCGCGTCCCTCGAGCTGGGCCTGCGTGCGACGTGGACGGAGGCGAGCGCGCGCGGGGTGGGCCTCGCGCGGATCGCCGAGTGGATGTCCGCCGCGCCCGCGCGCCTCGTGGGCCTCGGGCGCAAGGGGAGCATCGCGCCGGGCAAGGACGCCGACCTCGTCGTCTGGGACCCGGACGGCGAGAGCGCCGTCGACGCGGCGGCGCTCCACCAGCGGCACAAGTCGACGCCGTACGCGCGGCGGACGCTCTCGGGCGTCGTCCACGCGACGTACCTGCGTGGCCGGAAGGTGTACGCTGCCGGCGCCCACGTGGGCGCGCCGTCGGGGCGTCTGCTGCGGCGAGGAGAGGCATGACGTCGGACTTCACCGAGCTCGTCGATCTGGCCGCCGAGCGGCTCGGCGGGGCGGCGCTCTGGGCCAACGACGAGTTCTTCGCGGAGCGCGACAACCTGCTGAAGGCGGACGCCGCGGTCTTCGTGCCGGGTCGGTACACCGACCGCGGCAAGTGGATGGACGGCTGGGAGACGCGCCGCCGCCGCACGCCGGGACACGACTGGTGCATCGTCCGCCTCGGCGTGCCGGGCCTGGTGCGCGGGGTCGTCGTCGACACGAGCCACTTCAAGGGCAACTACCCGGAGTCGTTCTCGCTCGAGGGGTGCAGCGCCCGCGCCCAGGCGACGCTCGAGGAGGTGGAGCAGGCGGCGTGGCACGAGCTCCTCGGCCGGACGCCTCTCCAGGGCGACACGCGAAACGCCTTCGCCGTGCCACGCGGGTGGCGCGTCACGCACGTGCGCCTCCGCATCTTTCCGGACGGCGGCGTCGCACGCCTGCGCGTCCACGGCGAGGCGCTCCCCGAGCCGCGCTGGCTCGGGCGCGCGGGCACCGAGCAGGACGTCGACCTCGCCGCGGTGGAGAACGGCGGCGTCGTCGTCTCGGCGAGCGACACCTTCTTCGGGCCGCGCCACGCGCTCGTCATGCCCGGCCGCGCGCACGACATGAGCGACGGCTGGGAGACGAAGCGCACGCGCCGCGAGGGCCCCGAGTGGGTCGTCGTGCAGCTCGCCGCCGAGGGCACCCTCCGGCGCGCCGAGATCGACACGTGGCGCTTCCGCGGCAACGCCCCCGGCAGCGCGTCGCTCGCCGTCGGCAGCACCGGCGAGGGGCCCTGGCGCGAGGTCCTGCCGCGCGTGCCGCTCCTCGCGCACACGCGCCACGTCTTCGACGACGACCTCGCGGCCCACGACGCCGCGCGCTTCGTGCGGCTCTCCATCTGGCCCGACGGGGGCGTGAGCCGCCTGCGTCTCTTCGGGACGCCGAGCGCCGCTGCCCGCGAGGCGTGGGGCATCGCGCGGCTCGACGCGCTCTCCCCGGACGAAGCGCGCCGCGAGCTCGGCGCATGCTGCGTGTCGACGGCGTGGGTGCAGCGAATGGTCGAGGCGCGCCCCTTCCGCGATCTCGCGTCTGCGAAGGCCGCCGCGCTGCGGGCCGCCGAGGGGCTCGGCGAGAAGGACTGGCTCGAGGCGTTCGCGGCGCACCCGCGCATCGGCGAGAAGAAGCGCGACGCACGCGGCTGGACGTCGCAGGAGCAGGCGCGCGTCGCCGATGCCGCGCAGGGCACGCTCGACGCGCTCGCGGAGGTGAACCGCGCCTACGAGGCGAAGCACGGCTTCGTGTACCTCGTCTGCGCGACGGGCAAGACGGCCGACGAAATGCTGGGGCTCGCCCGGCAGCGCCTCGAGGGAGACCGCGCCGGCGAGGTCGTTCGGGCCGCCGACGAGCAGCGGAAGATCACCGAGCTCCGGCTCGAGAAGCTGGTCCGCCGATGACGAGCCCCATCACGACGCACGTCCTCGACACGGCAACGGGGCAGCCCGCTGCCGGCGTCGCCGTCACGCTCGACCGCCAGACCTCGCCCGGCGAGTGGACTCGCGAAGGGCAGGGGGCGACCGACGCCGACGGCCGCCTGCGGACGCTCCTCGCGCCGGGCGCGCTCCGCCCGGGCGCCTACCGCGTGTCCTTCGACGCCGGGGCCTACTTCGCGGCGCGCGGCGTCGAGGCGTTCTGGCGCACGGTCGTCGTCGAGTTCGTCGTGGGGGACGTCGGGCGCCACTACCACGTGCCGCTCCTCGTGAGCCCCTTCGGCTACTCCACGTACCGCGGGAGCTGACGGGATCCCGCGTGCGCCTTCTCCTCGCCCTCGCGGTCCTCGCGTCCTCCGGCCTTCTCGCCGCGTGCGAGCGCTCCGAGCGTGGACCGGCCCCCGGCGCGACCAGCGCCCGTCCCGCCGAGACCTCCACGAGCCCGCCCATTCACCCTGCGCCCGCGACGCCGTCGCTCCCGCCTCCGTCGGCCTCTTCGCCGGGGTCGCCTCGTCTTCCCCGCGCCGTGGCGTGCACGCGCGACACGACGTTTCCGTCGCCGTGGAAGCTCCCCGAGGCCTCCGCGGCGGCCGAGGTGGAGCTCCTCCCCGGCAAGCGCGAGATCCTCGTCGTCGCCGACTCGGGTCGCAACGGGGCGGCGATGGCGTGGAGCAAGGCCGCAGGCACCCGGGCGCTCGCCTTGCCGCTCGATGCCGGCGCGTCCGACGATCTCGAGGGGATGGCGTGGCTGGCCGACGCCTCGGTCGCGCGCCTCTACACGCTCACGTCGTCGGGCGCGGTGCGGGTGTTCGTCCCGGACGGCAAGGGGGGACTTCGCCGGTCGAGTGACAGCTACCCCATCGGGCCGCCGCCCGCCTCGTGCGCCGATCTCCACGGCGTCAACTGCGGCAAGAACTGGGAGGGCCTCTGCCTGCGCAGCGCCGCGGCGCACGCGCGCTGCGCCGGCTACGCGGCCAGCAAGACCGATACGTCCCTCGCGTGCGTCGTGCGCGACGCTTCCGGCCGCATCGCGATCGACCCCCAGCGTCCGCCCATCAAGCTCGCCCTCGACCGCTGGTCGAACCGCGACGGCATCCTCAGCGACTGCACGTTCGGCGCCCCTGGCGGTCCGGCCGAGGACGTCCTCCTCGTGACGACCAACGTCTACGGCGGATCGCAGACCTACATCGTCGACGAGGCGACGGGCGCCACCGAGGCGCTCGACGCCCAGGCCACCGCGAGCAACGAGGCCATCGCCGTCGACCACGAGGGCGCGTTCTACGGCTTCCTCGACGACAACCAGGATCTCAGCGACGGCGTGCGCTACGAGTGCCGCGGCTGGAAGCCCTGATTCGCGGGCGCGGGGTCGCGCCGGCGGAGCCGAGCCTTCGCACACTCACTTCGTCGGCGCACCCTGGATGAACCACTGCGCGAGCGTGTCGCGCTCCTCGTCGGTCATCCCCGTGCGGTTGTTGAGCGGCATCGACCGCGTCACGACGGCGCGCGCGCGGATGCGCTCCTTCCACGTCGACACCTCGTCGGGCGTGTCGAAGCGCACGCCGGCCGGGGCGGGCGGGTTGGAGATGAGCGCCGGGTGGTCGGAGTGGCACGGCGTGCACCGTTCGTGCAGGACGAACTGCACCGACGAGAACGCGACGGGCGGCCCCGCCGGCAGGTTCGCGATGCGCCCGTCGGCCGGTCGCGCGACGAAGACGGCGACGATGCCGACGCTGACGACGACCGTCCCCACGAGCGCCGGGAGCCACGCGTGGAACGTGAAGCGCACGTTGAGCCAGTGGCGCACGAGCGCCCCGCCCACGAAGAGGACGCCGAGGAGCAGCCACGCGTACGCGTTCCCGTACACGATGCTGAAGTGGTTGCTCAGCATCGTGAAGATGAGCGGGAACGTCATGTAGTTGTTGTGGATGGAGCGCTGCTTCGCGTGCTTGCTGTCCTCTGGATTCTGCACGCGCCCCTCGCGTGTCGCCGCCACGAGCTTTCGCTGCGACGGCACGATGTGCATCGCGACGTTGCCCGCCATGCACGTCCCGAGCATCGCGCCGACGTGGATGAACGCTGCCCGCCCGCTCAGCAGATGCGTCAGCCCCCAGATGGCGCCCGCGACGATCGCGAGCGAGATCGCCGTCGCCACGCCCTCGTAGCGTCCGAGGAGCCGCCAGAGGCCGTCGTAGACGATCCACGCACCGACGACGACGGCCACGCCGACGTGCGCCCCCTGCGCCGGCGTGAGGTGCGCGACGCTCGGATCCGTCATGAGCGCCGAGCCGCCGGTCCAGTAGAGGAGGACGAGCAGGAGGAAACCCGTCATCCACGTCGTGTAGGCCTGCCACTTGAACCAGTGGAGGACCTTGGGCATCTCGTTCGGCGCGAGGAACTTCTTCTCCACGTCGTAGAAGCCGCCGGAGTGGAGGAGCCAGATGCGCCCGAGGTGGCGCTCGCCCGCGCCGTCGTCGCGGACGAGGTTGCGGTCGAGCCAGTTGAAGAGGAGCGAGTTGCCGACCCACATGATGCCCGCGATGACGTGCACCCAGCGGAGCAGGACGTCGAGGAGCTCGCGGAGGCCCTGCTCGATCATGGCTTCGCGCCGGCGCGTGCGCTCGGAGTCGCGCCCGCGTTCGTGCCCAGGGACGCGGCGGCGCGCCGCCCCGCGAGGATCTTCAGGAACGAACGCGATCGCAGCTCGTCGAGCGTGAGCCCCGTCGCGAGCACCTCGGCCTCGGTCACCGCGCCGCATCCGAGCCCGCGCAGGAAGAAGTTGAGGAGGGCCTGCCCGGTCGCCGCGTCGTCGAAGACCTCGCCGACGAGCGTCGCCTGCGCGGCTTTGGCGACGAAGTTCGAGAGGCGCGCCGTCGCCGCCGGCAGGGCCTCGAGGTAGAACGCGTAGTTCGCGACGTACCGCGCGACGAGCTGCGCCGGGTGCAGATCCCACCCCTGGTAGAAGCCGCCCGCGAGCGAGTGGCGCACGTGCTCCGCCTGGAGTCGCCACGCGGCGTGCACCGTCGCGCGGTCCCCCACCGGCATGACGCTCGTGGCGCCGTCGCTCAGCCAGATGCCCGTCCCCGCGAGCGACGCCTGAATGCAGTGCTTCGCGAAGTCGCACGCCGGGTGCGTCATGTGCTGGTGGGCCGCGGTGATGCCGAGGCTCGCCGTGTAGTCGTACGTCCCGAAGTGGGCCGCGATGCACCGCCCGCGCGCGGCGCGCACGAGGCCCGGCACGGCGACGCGGCCCTCGCGGTCGATCACGGCCTGCGCCTGCTCGATCATGATCTCCATCCGCAGCGTGCCGGCCGCGAGGCCCAGCCTCGGCTCGAGGAGGTCCAGCGCGTCCGCGAGCGCCGCCACGTGCGCCGGGATCTGCGGCTTGGGGAGCATCACGACGAAGCCCGAGGGGAGCGCCCCGCCGGTCGCCTCGAGAAGCGTCGTGAGGAATAGATCGAGCGTGCGGACCGCCCGGGCGCGAGTCTCCTCGATCATCGACTTGATGCGGATGCCGAGGAACGGCGGGAGGCTCCGCGCGGCCAAGCCCTGAGCGACGGCCTTCGCGCACGCCGCCGTGTGCCCGTCCTCCTCGGAGTCCGGGCGGGCGCCGTATCCGTCCTCGAAGTCGATGCGCTGGTCTTCGACCGGCTCGGTCGCGAGCTTGGCGGCGACCCGCGCTCGCACGGCGGTGGCGAGGGCTGCAGGCAAGCCGAACGCGCTTCCGAGGTCGGCGCCGTCGGGAGCGTGCTCCTCGAGGGACCGCACCGCCAGCTGGCCGAGCTTTCGCGCCGCGTCGGCCTCGTAGAGCTGGGCGCCGCCGTAGAACGTGTGTACGGGCTGCCGGTCGGGGCGCTCGCCGGGGTACGCCGCCATGAACGCTGCGTTGGCCGCGCGAAGGGGCGCCGCGAGCCGATCCAGCTCCCCGGGGCCGAGTGACGTCCTCATGAAGGGCGGCAGGCTACTACGGCTCCCGGGGGCCGGAACCAAGTCCCGCATTGCCACGGAGGCCGTATTCCGCTACCAGCGTGGGCCAGCCGGAGCGAAAGTGGCTCCGGCCGGGGGCGGCAAAGTGCTCCCCTCGACGTTGGAAAGAAGAGCAGTGACATGGCCAAAGGCACCGTGAAGTGGTTCAACGACGCGAAGGGTTTCGGCTTCATCACCCAGGATGACGGGGGCGCAGACGTGTTCTGCCACCAGACCGCCATCCAGGTGCAGGGCTTCCGCTCCCTCCAGGAGGGGCAGAAGGTCGAGTTCGAGGTGAAGCAGGGCCCCAAGGGCCTGCAGGCGGAGAACGTCCGCCCCGCGCAGTAGTCGAGTGGAGGCCGGCCCGGGGCGAGGGTTGCTCGCCCCCCGGCTCCCCGCGCGCGTCAGTGCGTGCACGAAAGCGGCGCGAGCTTCTGGCCACACGAGGCCAGAACCGCCGGGTCGACGGGCGTGTGCGCCGTGATCGTGGGGGGCGTCAGGAATGGCGGGTCCTGGAAGTCGAACATCTCGAGCGGCGGTGCGGCGTTCGCGTCGCGCGCCGTGAGCGCGGGCAGGCCGAACCGCGCCTCGATGAAGCGCAGGATGGACGTGTGGTCGTGGACCACGTGCGACACGAAGTGTGCGCGCGCGTACGGTGACACGACGAGGAACGGGACGCGGAACCCCGTCTGATCGAAGGCGCCGGGCGTGAGCGGGTCTCCGTTCTCGTCATGCGGCGAGTAGGCGTCCGGAGCGCACGCCGGGGCGGGCGCGACGTGGTCCGCCATCCCCCCGTTCTCGTCGTACGTGATGAAGACCGCCGTGTGCTTCCACGCGGGTGACGCCCAGAGGTTGCGGACGATCTGCTCGACGAGCTGCCCGCCTATGCCTGGCAGATCCGAAGGTCCCTCGTCGGAGTCCTCGTCCACCTCGTCGCCCATCACGAACGCGACGTCGGGCAGGGTGTCGTTGGCGATGTCCGCCATCAGCCCGCACTGCACGTCGTCGAATTTCGAGAGCGCGTCCTTCGTCCACCCGAAGTAGGGGAAGAACTGCACCATGTGCGGGCCGTCCGTGTAGTCCTTCCACGTGTGGCCGCCCTCCTCGAGGAGGGAGAAGATCTGGGCCGCGGGGTGATCCGGCGTGTCGAGCGTCGCGAACGAGTTGTCGCCGATGCCGAACGACGTTCCCGCCATGAGGAAGAAGCGGTTCGGCCACGTGGAGCTGAGGACGGAGCAGAACGTGCGGTCGCCGACGGCGAACGTGCTCGCGAGCCCGTAGTAGAAGGGGATGACCGTGTCGTCCTCGTAGAAGAACGTGCGCTCGCCGTCGGGCTCGTTCTGCAGGACGAAGTGATCGAGCTTGCCGTCGTCGTAGTCGTCGTGCTCCGCCCCCCAGCTGTGGTCCGCGCCGAAGCAGTGCTCGTCGTCCGGGTGCGGTACGACCAAGCCGCCGTCCGCGTCGCGGTTCGACCATCCCGCAGGCGGCCCGTCGAGCTGGTCGGAGTGCGCGAAGCCCGAGCCCGTGGCCGCGTCGCCTGTCGGCCCGGCGCCCACGTCCCCAGGGCCCGCGTCGCCCGCGCCCGCGTCTCCACCCGTCGTGAAGTCGCCTGGTGCGTAGTAGCCCTGTGCGACGAGCCGTCCGAGGTAGTGATCGAAGGAGCGATTCTCCTGCATGATCACGATGATGTGGTCGATGGGGATGTCCGATCCCACGGGGTACTCGGTGCCGATCGTCTCGCCGGGCCACGCGCCCGGGCCGAAGGCGCACGCCTGCCGCTGGGGGGCGAGCTCGCTCTCGGTCTGCGTCCGTGCGAAGGGCGGGGGAGAGAGGAGCTCGCCGGCCTCGTCGCCGGCGTCGGCCGCGCCTGCCGTGGCGTCGGCAAGGCCCGGGGCCGTGCCCGCGTCGTCGCAGCCGGTGGAGACGGCCGCGAGGGCGGTGGCGGTGGCGAGAAGGGGTCCGGTGACCGTGGCCGCGCCGGGAAACCATCGCCGGGCGCGCGTGTGTCCAGGCCGGTAGAACACGTTCCAGACTCTAGTCGACTTCGCCGTAGCGCGGTACTTGCAGGCACGCCGGGGATCGAGCCGTTCGCCTCGCTCGCACGGGAGGGCGCCGCGGATCCCGGCGCATCGCATCGACATGCTGCAGACGAGCCCACATGCGCGTTCGCCCCACGAGAGCAGTGTTGCCCGTGTTGCCCCTGTCCGTGTTGCTCGCGGTGCCCGGCCGGCTCGTTCGGTGCCCGCCTTGCTCGGTACCCTGCCCGCGACTAGATTCCGCGCTCTGCTGCCACTCGCGGAGACGCGTGCTTCGATGCTCATGGGCTACATGGCGAAGAGCGACGTCCTCGGTCGCGCCGCCAACAAGTTGAAGCGAGAACTGTTTCGCCTTCCCGGCGTCCGTGCCGTCCTCGGCTATGGGTACCTGACGGCTCTCGAGGAGCACTCGCTCCACTTGCCGCAGATTCACGCCGACGATCTGCCGCTTCTGCAAGCGTTGCGTACGCAGGGCGCGTACATCATGCCGGTCGAGGACATGGGCCTGCCCGGCACGCGCGAGATGCTCGCCGCGTGCGACGTGCTGGCGGGCGAGCTCCGCGCGCAGCCGGTGAACGGCCAGAATGCGCCGCGCCTGCCCATGGGCCGGCTGATGGAGCACCCCGAGATCTACATGTGGGGGCTCGGCAAGCGCCTGCTCGATTTCGTCGAGAACTACGTGGGGCTGCCGATCCGCTATCACGGCGGCGACCTTCGCCGCGAGATCGCCGACGGCAAGCTCACCGACGTGCGCCAGTGGCACATCGACGCCGAGGACCGGCGGATGTTCAAGATCATCCTCTACCTGAACGACGTCGCTCCCGGCGGGGGCCCGTTCCAGTTCCTCTCCCGCCCGGTGACCATCAAGACTGCCGGGCGCTTGCGGTACTCCTCGGGCTTCGTCACCGACGGAGAAATGGCGAGCGCCCTCCCTCGGTCCGAGTGGGTGGAATGCCTCGCGCGGTCCCACTCGGCGGTCATGGCCGACACCTGCAAGGTGTTCCACCGCGCCCAGCCTCCGCGGACGACCGACCGCTACTCGATCACCTTTTCGTGGACCTCGACGACGGCGGTCAAGTCGTACCCGACAATGCCTCTGTCCGACGAAGCGCTCGCGTACATTCGCGCCAACACCGACGATCGGCAGCGCGCGTGCCTCCCGGACCGGGCGCGAGCCTGACGCGGGGGACCGCGGACGTGCCGCAGCAGAACGAAGAGGCCGCCGCCTTGCTGAACACGAGCGCCCCCGACGTGGACGCCCGCAGCGCGGTTTTCCTCGCGATCAAGAACGCCTTCACGCTCGGTGGTGCGCTCGTCTTCACGTGGAGCATCGGGCTCGCGATCCGCGTGTTCGTGCTGCCTCGGCACCTCGGCCCGACGGACTTCGGCACGCTCAACTGGGCGGACGCCTTCACGACGACGCTGTTCGTGGTGCTCGGCCTCGGCATGGAGCAGTACATCCGCAAGGAGGTCGCGGTCCGCCCGGCGATCGCCAACGAGTTCTACGGCGGGTCGTTCCTCGTCCGCATCGCGATGACCGCGGGGCTGCTCGGGATCATCGTGGCGGTCCTGCTCGGCGGCCACCGGTCGGGGGACGTGATCGCGCTGGTCATCCTCTACGCGCTGACGCAGTTCGCGGTGACCGCGAACGGCACACTGGGAGCGATGCTCCACGCCAAGGGGCGTGTCCGCGGCCAGAGCATCCTGTCGGTGGTGACGAAGGTCGTCTGGGCCGTGGGCATCCTCCTCGCGATCGCGACCAACGTCGGCTTCTGGCCCTACGGCGCGTCCTTCCTGGCGTCCGAGGCCATCGAGGTCGTCGTCCTCACCTGGCTGGCGAAGGAGCACCTCGGGCTCGTCTTCCGCGTCGACTGGGGCGCGACCAAGCGGATGCTCCTCAGCAGCCTGCCGTACTACGTCGCGGGCATCGCGACGACTGCCTACGGCAAGCTCGACGTGTCGCTCCTCGAGTTCACTGCGGGCAGCAAGGAGGTCGGCCTCTACGGTGCGGCTGCCCAGCTCACGCAGCTGACCCTCCTCATCACGCCGATCATCGGCTGGGTGCTCACGCCGATGCTGGCGCGCGCGGCCGATCGCTCGCGCAAGGAGCTTTTCGACCACGTCTGCCGCTCGATGGAGCTCATTCTCTCCCTGGCGATGCCCGTCTCCCTGGTGATCAACCTGGGCGCCGACTTCTGGATCCACCTGATCTTCGGTGCGCCCTACGCCGGCGCCGTCACCGCGCTGCGGGTCCTCGCGACGATGGTCGTCCTCACCTACGCAGCGATCATCTACGCGATGACCCTCGTCATGCTCGAGCGCGCCTGGACCGTCGCGTGGATCTCGATTGCCGGTCTCGTCGTCAACGCGGGGCTGAACCTCCTCTTCGTGCGCTACTCCGTTCCGATGCTGGGCGAGGGCGGGGGCGGCACCGGGTGCGCGGCCGCCGCGCTCGGCACGGAGATCTGCGTCACCCTCTGCATGGGGATCACCATCGGGCCCGGGGCATTCGATCGGCGCAGCGTCAGCACCGTGGCACGCGGCCTCGCCGTCTACGCCGTCGTCGTCGGCGTGCACCTGCTGCTGGGCCACAGGCTCGGCGCGGGGGGCGCCCTGCGCGTCCTCGTCGACGCCGTGCTCTACATCGGGCTCGCCATCGCCGTCGGCGCGCTGCGCCCGCGCGAGATGCTCTCGACCGTGCGCGAGGCGATGCGCAAGCCGGCCCACGCCTGACGGCGTTCGGGGAGCGTCGCACACTCGGCACCCGGGGGACACCGGGTGACGACTGGATGGGTCGGGTTACGACTCTTCTTGTGCTCGGGCCGAGGATTTGCTTCTCCTGAGCTCTCCCATGCGACTTCTCCTCCTCCTCTTCGCCGTCGCCCTCGCCTCCATCGGGTGCGGGAGCACCGGACCGTACGTCTGGTCCACGCAGCTCCCGCGCGACGAGGTCGGCTCGTCCGACTACGCCATCGTCGTCGGCGACGTGCTCAACGTCCGCGTCTTCGGGCAGGAGGCGATGTCGACGCGCGCAAAGGTGCGCAGCGACGGCAAGCTCGCCATTCCCTTCCTCGGCGACGTCGTCGTCGTCGGCAAGACGCCGGGCACGGTCGCCAAGGAGGTCGAGGCCGGCCTCAAGAACTTCATCAACTCGCCGAACGTGACGGTGACGGTCGACGAGTTCCAGCCGACGACGGTATCGGTCCTCGGCGAGGTACAGCACCCGGGCACCCTTTCCCTCGAGCGCAACGCGGGGGTGCTCCAGGCGCTCGCCGCCGGGGGTGGCCTCACGGAGAACGCGAGCAAGGACCAGATCTTCGTGCTCCGCGAGGCGCCGGTTCCGCGCCGCATCCGGTTCACGTGGGACGAGCTGACGCACGGCGTGCCCACGTCGACGTTCCGCCTGCGGCCCGGCGACGTGGTCGTCGTCGAGTAGTCGATGCTCCCTGCGCTCCCCATCTTCGCGGACGGGGTCTTCACCATCAGCGACCGGACCGAGCTTCGCGCGCGGACCCCGGACCAGGTCACGGGCGCGCCTCTCGCGCTCGACTTCGACACCCTCGGCGACGTGCGGGCCGAGTGGAAGACGGCCAACCACGCGTACACGCTGGCCGACCTACCGCGCTACACGCTGCTCGACTACAACGGCAACGGCCGACAGAGCGCGGTCCTCGACAGCGCGATCGCGCGCGGCGAGTGGAAGGTGCACCGCGTCCGCCTGAACGCCAAGGAATACGCGTCGTACGGGGACCTGAGCTTCGAATCCCTCTCGGCGCTGACGCCCGTCGTGCAGCCGACGATCATTCCGGGCCAGCCCCCGCCGGTGACGCCCGGCCAGCAGGTGGCTGCGCAGGCGCAGGAGATCCGCTACGCGTCGTCCGACACCTCGATCGGGTCCACCGCCTTGCTCCGGCGCTGGACGATCGACGATCACGTCGGCTACCAGCTCCAGGGCGGCGTGACGACGGCCGCGCAGCAGATCCTGCCCTTCCAGCAAGGGCCGTATGGCGAGGGGCGCGCGATCGACAAGGTCGACGCGCACAACGAGCTCGCGACCGTGCTCGATGCGTCGAACACGACGTTCAGCCTCGGCACGGAGGACTTGCTCGGGTCCCTCGAGGAGCACTGGCGGCACATGTACAGCCGGCATACCGAGACGATGCTCGGGGGAGGCTGGTACGCGGCGCGGACGCGCGGGGACGAAACGGCGCCCTACGTCTTCGCGAGCAACGCGATCGCCGAGGGCGAGTTCGACGAGTACTGGTCGATGGGGCACGGCAAGACGCAGCTTCGCGTCGACGCGCGCCTGGCCCCGTTCATCAACCGCCTCAACGGCCTCGTCGACGAGCAAATACGCGGCACGATCGAGGGCAGCTGGGAGCGTCGTCGACTCCGGTTCGCGCTCCTGGCGTCGGCCGCGGAGTCCACGCAGCAGGGTACCTCCACGTCGATGCAGATCGCGACCGCCGAGGCGGACACGTCCTACAAGTTCAGCGAGGTCGTATCCCTCGACGGCGGCATCCGCGCGCTCTACCAGGAGCAGAACGCGTGCGCCACGCCCCCACCGGGAACGCCCAACACGGCCCTCACCGGGGCGAGCTGCGCCCCGAACTCCCCGATCGAGTCGCCGAGCTTGCACCAGGTGATCTTCTTCCTCGGGTTGACGGTACGCCCCGTGAAAGCGCGCTTCTGAAACGATGAACCTCGTGACCGAACCCCCTTCCGAGCACCCTCCCGCCGCAGGTTCCGCGCGTCGTCGCGTCCGCCTCGGGCGCGTCGCCGTCGACGCGCTCACCTTCGACCAGGCCCTCGACGCGATCGCTTCGCTCGTTGCCGACAAGCGAGGCGGAGCCGTCTTCACGCCGAACGTCGACCACGTCGTGATGGTCGACCATGACGCGCGCTTCCGGGACGCCTACGACGCGGCGACCCTCTCGCTGGCCGACGGGATGCCCATCCTCTGGGGAGCGCGTCTGCTCGGCTCGCCGCTACCGGCCAAGATCTCCGGATCGGACCTCGTGATGCCGCTCATGGAGCGTGCGGCGCGCCGAGGGTGGCGCGTGTACCTGCTGGGCGGGGGCCCCGGCGTCGCCGCGAAGGCGGCCGAGAAGCTCGTCGAGCGCTTCCCCGCGATCGTGATCGCCGGGACCGACGCGCCGATGCTCGACATGAGCGCACCCGCCGAGGGCCGCGCGGGGGTGGTGGCGCGCATCCGCGAGACGCGCCCGGACCTCGTCCTCGTGTGCCTCGGTGCGCCGAAGCAGGAGCTCTTCATCGCCGAGGTGGCGCCCCAGCTGCGCCCCGCGGTGTTCCTCGGGGTCGGCGCCGCGGTCGACTTCATCGCCGGCACCGTGCGGCGCGCGCCGCGCTGGATGAGCGACAACGGCCTCGAGTGGCTCTACCGGCTGGCGCAGGAGCCGCGGCGCATGTGGCGGCGGTACCTCCTGCGTGACCCGGAGTTCGCGCTCATCGTGCTTCGCGACCTGCTCCGCCGCCGGTGAGGCGGGGAGGGCGGGTCACTCGACCTTGTGCTCCTCCAGCATCGCAAGGGTAACCTCGCCGAGGGTCGGCAGGTCCAGCGTGCGCTCGACCTCCCACCGCTCGACGAACCGCCCGCGACGGACGTCGGCCACGACCGCGGCGAAGATGCCGACGAAGATCCCGCCGAGGATGCCGGCCACGACCACGACGGCGGCCTTCGGCTTCGAGGGGTGCTTCGGGTAGAGCGGCGGTTGTACGACGCTGTAGCGGTACTTGAAGGCCGCTTCGGCCGTGTCGAAGTCGATCTGCGCCGACTCGATCTGCGCGCGGAGCTGCGAGTACTTCTCCATCGCGTCCTTCAACTGCGTGCGCGCGTACATCATCGCCGGGTCGCGCTCGTCGTCGGACTCCTGCTCGATGCGGATGATGTTGCCCGGCAGCGGAGGCGGCGCGGCGACCGGTCCGCCACCCGAAGCGAGCACCGGCACGACGCGCTGCTCGGCAGCCGCGGACGCGCTCTTTTCCTTGAACTGCGCTTCGAGCTGCGCGACCTCCGCCCGCAGCGACTTCACCTGCGGTGATTCGACCGAACTCGCCGCGATCGTCTGCTTGAGGTCGATGATGACCGGATGGTTCTCGGTGTACGTCGCGCTCTTCTCGGCGAGCTGGGACTGGAGCTCGGACAGGTGCCGGCGGCGGAACTCCTCGAGATCCGCGATGGCGCGCTGCTTCGCCTCGATGGTCACCTTCAGCTGCGCGAGCTCGGGGTCGGGCTCGCTGGACCTGTGGGTCATGACGGTGGTCGGGCCGCCCGAGGGCGCCGGAATCGGAGAAGGAGCCGCCGTCACCGGGCCGGCCGCGAGCTTCGCGTTTCGCTGCGCACGGACCTTCTCGATGACGTCGACCGCGGCGTCCACGTCCTTGCGCATCGCCTCGGCGTGGTTCTGGAGAATGCCGATCTGCTCGCCGATGGCGGTGATCTCGGTCGCGTGCCGCGCCTCGAGGTAGTTCTGCTCGGCGGCCTCGACCAGCCGCAGCGCCATCGTCTGGTCTGGCCAGTCGATCGCCACGCCGACCACGCCGTCGGTGGTCCAGGCCGTCATCTTCTTCTCGAGCAGATCCGCCATCCACTCGGTCTCTTCGGCCTCGGTCTCGGGCCGCGCGATCGCGTGGTAGACGACGTCCTTCAGGTGCGCGAGCGGGGCGCGACGGTTGTACCAGTTGTGAAGGAGATCGGTCTGGTGGATGATCGCGATGAGGTTGTCGCGACGCATGATCGTCTCGACGGCGGCGTGCGTGGGCGCGTCGTTCGTGTTCTCGTTCTTCAGCGCGAGAGCCTGGTTGTGCTGAATGAGGAGTTTTGCCTCGACGTGGTACGTCTTCGGCAAGAGGTACAGGGACGACACGGTCGCCGCGATGATCAGGATCGCGAGGCCGACGAAGAGTCCCTTCCGCCTCCGGATCGAACCCAATCCATAGTTGAGGACGTTGCCCACGACCCGTAGGTCGATGAGTTTTGCCCCGTCGCTCTCGAGCTCGTCATCGGCATTTACCATTCGAAAACCATTGGCAGTGTGGGGGCCCGGTACGGGCGGGTCAAGCGTTCCGCGCTAAGGTCAATGCAAGAGATGATCTCCGCTGCGACCCAGGCAAGCACGCGCATAGCGGTCGTCCTCGCGACGTACAACCGCGCCCGTCCACTCGAGCACCTGCTCGGAGCTCTCGAGAAGCAGACGCTCCCCCGGGAGGAGTGGGAGGTCATCGTCGTCGTCGACGGCAGCATGGACGACACCCAGACGGTGCTCGAGCGATGGGTCGCGAGCGGCCGGCTGCCGCTGCGCTTTCTCGTACAGAAGAACGCCGGGCAATCCGTCGCGCGGCACAACGGCATCCTGAAGACGGTCGCGCCCCACGTCATCGTCATCGATGACGACATGGAGGTGTGCCCCGGGTTCGTCGAGGCGCACCTCGCCGCGTCGCGGTCCGTGCCTGGCGACGTCGTCGTCGTCGGCAAGGTCGTGCCCGAGGATGCGTTTCGTAGCAAGCCGCTGTTCACGGCGGTCGTCGAGCATCACCTCATGTTGCTCCACGCACGCCTCGAGAGGGGCGAGCAGCCCGCGACGGCGACGGCCTTCGTGACGCAGAACGTGTCTTTCCCGCGCGCGCTCTACGTCGCCGAGGGTGGCTTCGACCCGTCGCTGCGCCTCGACGAGGATCGCGAGCTCGGCATCCGCCTCGAACGCGCCGGAGCGAAGTTCGTCTTCGCGCCCGAAGCATGGGCGATCCACCACTCCGACGTCGGCTCGTACGAGAAATGGGCGAGCCGCCAGTTCGAGTACGGCAAGTACGCTCTCCGGATATGGGAGAAGCACGGCAAGAGCCCTTTATTGCATCCCCTCCGCAACTACGTCGACGGCAGCCGGCTCAATCGGGCGCTCGTCTCGATCGCCTGTCCGGGTGACACGCGGGCGCACGTGGCCGAGTCCGCGCTGCGGTGGCTGGGCAACACGCTTCAGCGAGTCGGGATCCACGACCCGGCGATCTACACGCACAAGGCCATCCAGGCCGTGCGCTACCACACGGGCCTCCGCCACGCGGTCGGCTCGTGGGAAACCATCCGGGAGATGGAGCGGGACTACGCGGCCTCACCGCAGCGCCCCGGCAAGCCGACCGGCGTGGGTCTCACCTACGAGGGGACGACTCCGTCGTCCTGAGGCGCCGCTCCTCCGCCCGCGCCGTTGGCTTCTTCCCGGCGCGCCGTGCGAACCCACTCACCGGGAGCCCTCGTCGTCCGTCGCAAGCCGAGGCTGGCCTTCCACGCCACGTAGACCGGCGCATAGCAGAGCGTCGCGAGGCCGCGCACCCCGGTGCCGGAGAGCTGCCAGCCACGCGCGACGTACGCGGCGATCGAGAGCCCACTTGCGCCGAACAGCACGAGAGCGACGTTGGGGCGTCGGGTCACGACGGCGAGCGCGCTCGACGCGACGATGCCCGCTGCGGTGGCCGCCACGAGTACGGAGAGGGGCGGAACGAGGAGGTCCATCGCCAGGTCGGCGAGCACGCGGTTCCGCTCGAAAAGCGCCCGCCCGAGCAGTTCCGGCGCGTGCTTCTTCGCCAGGTCGAAGCGCCCGCCCTCCCAGCGCGTGCGCTGGGAACGCGACGCCTTCTCGGAGGAGACCATCTCGCCGTACACGTGGGCTTCCCCCGCGTAGTGGACGCGGTGCCCGGCGAGCCCCAGGCGGACGCCGTACTCGACATCCTCGACGACGGAGAACGCGTCGTGAGGCACCTCGCGGAGGAGGTCGGTGGCGAAGCACATCCCGTTGCCGCGGAGGCCGCACGAGACGCCGAGGTTCTCGCGACCCGCCGATCGCACGACGTGGAACATCCCGAACGCGATGGCCATGAGCCGCGTCCGCCAGCCCTCGTCGGGGTTGCGCACGGCGTAGTCCGCCTGCGCGGCGCGTGCCCCCGCCTGAAGGCGCGCATCAAAAGCGGACAGGAGGTTGGGGGACACCACCGTATCCGCGTCGATCACGACGACCGCGTCCGCCTCGCCCTCCGCGAGGACCTGCTCGAAGGCGCGAGCGAGGGCGTATCCCTTGCCCCGGAGCTTCGCGTCGAAGCGCTCGATGACCCGGGCACCAGCGGCCTCGGCGCGGCGGGCGGTCTCGTCGGTGCAGTTGTCTGCCACGACGATCACACCGAAGAGGTCGGGGGGGTAGTCGACCGCGCGAAGGCTCTCCACCGTCGTGGCGATGCCCGCGGCCTCGTCGTGGGCCGGGACGACGAAGCAAAAGCGCGTCTGCGGGGCCTCGCAGTGTGGCGGTTCGGCGCGCCCCGACCGCACCGTGAGCAAGAGGAGGTACCCGCTGGCACACGCGACGGGGACCGCCGCGAGGCCGAGGAGCGTGGAAGCGATCGTGGTCGCGCGGAGTCTCACTCCGCCCGAAGGTGTCGCACGGGGCGCGGACGGTCAAGGGCACCGGAGCGCATCCGTCGTTCACGGAGCTTGCATCGACTGGAGTGAAACCCCGTGGTAACCACCCGCACGAACGTGAAGGAGTCGAAAGGGACGGCATTTCACATCCCGTCGCTCGACGGCCTCCGGGCAGTCTCGTTCCTCCTCGTCTTCGCCGCGCATGCCGGGCTCGAGGACAAGGTCCCCGGCGGTTTCGGGGTCACCGTCTTCTTCTTCCTCAGCGGGTACCTCATCACCACGCTGATGCGCATGGAGTGGGAGGGCCTCGGGACGGTCAGCTTCAAGCAGTTCTACCTGCGAAGGGTCCTGCGCATCCTGCCGCCGTTCTACCTGACCCTCGCGCTCGCCATTGCCGCGGCCGCAGTCGGTCTCATCCCGGGCGGCTTCTCGCCCTTTGCCGTCCTCGCCCAGGCGCTCCACTCCGCCAACTACTGGATCATCTTCCGCGGTTACGGCGGGCAACCGGCCGGGACGGGCGTGTACTGGTCGCTCGCCGTCGAGGAGCACTTCTACCTCTTCTTCCCGCTCGTCTTCGTGCTGCTCGGCCGCTTCGTGCGCACTGCCGGGCGCCGCGCGACCATCCTCTACGGTCTGTGCGCCGCGGTGCTCGTGTGGCGCATGTTCCTCGTGCACGGCCTCCACGTCGGCGCCGACCGCACGTACGTCGGCAGCGACACCCGCATCGACTCGATCTTGTTCGGTTGCGCCCTCGCGGTCTACGGCAACCCGGTGATGGACGGCCCGTCGCGTTTCTCCGAGCGCGTGTGGAAGTGGGGTCTGCTGCCCGCCTCGATCGGCGTCCTGCTATTCACCTTCCTCTACCGGGACGGGAGCTTCCGCGAGACGACCCGCTACAGCCTCCAGGGGCTCGCGCTCACGCCCCTCTTCGTGACGGCCGTCCGGTGGCCCACGTGGCTCGTGTTCCGCCCGCTCAACACGCGGCTCGCGAGCTTCCTCGGCGTCCTCTCGTATTCGCTGTACCTCGTGCACCACGTCATCCTGTTCGGTGTTCATGCGCACGTTCACGTCCTCCCCGTGCTCCAGGGCGCCCTCGCGCTGGCCCTGTCGATCGCCCTCGCGTGGGCGATCTACCGCTTCGTCGAGAAGCCATGCGCCGTCTTGCGGAAGCGGCTCTCACGCGCGTCGAAGGCCTCGGCCGTCGCGCGCACGCACGTCGCAGCTACGACCGCGTCGGCCTCGCCGCTCGCGACCGCAGCATCTACCGCGCGCACCGCGCCCTCCGAGGCAAGCCCGTGACGGTGCCGGCCGACGAGCCGTCGCGGAAGCCCGTCCGCACCCGGTCCACGCCCGCTTCGGCGGTTCTCATCGCGCTTGGGATGGCGATCCTCACGGTGGCCGCCATCCTCGTGAGCGACGGCAACGTCGCGGTGGCCCTCGCGCCGGTGGTCGCCATCGCGTTCCTTTATCTCCTGGCGAAGGTGCCCATGCGGTACCCGGTGCTCGTCGTCTTGTTCCTCGGGCTCACGCTCGAGAATCCCGGCGACGATACGGCGTCCGGCCTGTGGAAGTCGCCGCTCTACCTCGCGGGCGCGCTCCTGCTCGGCCACTGGAACCTCACCGTTCCCGTGCACGCCCTCTTCTTTTCGGGGATCGACCTGCTCCTCGTCTTCTTCTTCGGTCTCGCCGTGTACCGGCGCATCACTGCGTCTCCGCTCGATCGCGCGGGTTTCGTCGAGACGGCGAGCCCGCTGCGCTTCTTCGGCATCGTCACCATCTGCGGAGCCTTGCTCATCGAGGTCTGGGGCGTGCTCCGTGGCGGGATGGATTTCCCCAACTCGCTCTGGCAGGTCCAGCGCATCGTCTACCTGCCGCTCCTCTTCTTCCTGTTCCACTACGCGTTCCGCGGGCCCCGTGACCAGGCGGCCGTGGGCAAGGCCATCATCCTCGCGGCGTGCGTCCGCGCCGCTGCCGCGTGGGGGATCCGGCACTTCGTGACCCCGAACGACATCGATCACATGCCGACCGCGACGTCGCACCCCGACTCGATGCTCTTCGCGGGCGCGTTCTGCCTGTGCGTCGCTCTCTTCCTCGAGCTCCCGACGCGAAAGCACCTCGCCCTCTGCTCGATCGTCCTCCCCATCCTGACGATGGGCATGATCGCCAACAACCGGCGCCTTGTCTGGGTCGAGATCGCCCTCGCGCTCCTCGTCCTCTTCTTCGTCATGCCGATGACGAAGGTGAAGCGGCGCATCGTTCGCTGGACCGTCATGGGCATCCCGGCCTTCCTCCTCTACCTGGTCGTCGGCTGGAGCAAGCAAGGCGGCATCTTCAAAGGCGCCGCGCTGCTCCGGTCGATCGTCGACTCGAAGAGCGACGCGTCGACGGCGTGGCGCGACTGGGAGAACTTCGACCTCGTCTACACGCTCAAGTCGAGTCCGATCTTCGGCATCGGCTACGGCCACCCGTACGTCGAGCAGGCGAAGCTGTCGGACGTCACCCAGTTCTACAAGCTCGAGAAATTCGTCCCGCACAACTCGATCCTCGGCCTGTGGGCCTACGGCGGTCTCGTCGGGTTCACGCTCCTCTGGATGTTCGTCGTGGTGGGTGCGTTTTTCGCAGCGCGCTCGTACAAGATGGCCACACGAAGGATCGATCGCGCTGCCGCGCTTTCCTGCACTCTCATGCTCGTCATCTACCTCGCCCACTGCTATGGCGATCTCGCCCTGGGGACGTGGGCCTCGGTCTTCCTCGTCGCGGCCGCGCTCTCGGTCTCCGGCAAGCTGGCGCTCACGACCGGAGCATGGCCTTCGCGGCGCAGGGCGGTGAAGACGTGAGACGTGCAGCGCTTCTCGTGCTGGCGGCAGGGGCGATCGCCGGTTGCGACGCCGTTCCCCCGCCGGCGTCGCCCGAGACGACCCCTCCGCACGCCGCCGCGCCGCAGGCGGCGGCTGCACCGCAGGGCCCGAAGGTGACGGCAAACCCGCTCGTCTCTCGCGGCAAACCCGTGGTCGGTTCGAGTCTCGTGAAGTTCGCGCGGCCCGAGGCCGTCGTCGACGGCGTCTACAACGCGTTCGAAGGGACCTGGAATGCTGGGACGCCGACGCCATCGCAGCCGGCATGGGTGGCGATCGACCTCGGCGCGGGGCCGCGGCGCGTCCTCGTCTCGTGGAGCTCGGGCGGGAACTACAACTACACGGACACGGAGTACGGCGCGCCCGGAGCGTACCGCATCGAGACGTCGGCCGATTCGACCGACGGACGGAACGGCACCTGGAACGTCGCCGCGACCAACCCGCATTGCACTGTGCACGCGCAGGCCCACGCGATCGATTTCGCCGGCCAGCGGTGGGTGAAGATGGTCGTGACGGAACCGCCTGCCAGGAGCCCCAACGGAGTGCAGCTCGACGAGATCGAGGTCTTCGACGTCTCGGGTGGCGTCACGGATTCGTGGTTCTTCTTCGGCGACAGCATCACCGCGATGGCTTTCAACCGGACGACGCCGTCGCACCAGCCGTCCTTCGCGGCGCTCGTGCACGAGAGGCACCCCCGCTTCTTTCCGGCCATGGTCGACGGCGGCGTTGGCGGTGCCAGGCTCGATGACGCCGTTCAGCACGTCGACGAGTGGCTCGCGCTCAACCCGGACATGCGCTTCTGGGCGATCGGCTTCGGGACGAACGACGCCGCGGGGAACGTCCCCGACACGGCGCACTTCGTCCAGCAGCTATCGACCATCGTCTCGAAGGTGAAGGCCGCGGGCCATATCCCCATCGTGGCGCGAATTCCTTACAGCTCGGACGGCGGTCACGAGACCCTCGCCAAGTTCAACGACGCCATCACCGACCTCGCGACGAAGAACGACTTGCCCGCGGGGCCCGACCTCTATGGGTGGTTCCGGGCACACCCGGAACAACTGCGCGACGGGATCCACCCTACCGACGACGGCGTGAAGGCCATCAATCGCCTCTGGGCAGACGCGGTCGCTTCGCTCTACGCGCCTTGAGCTTCGGCCGTCAGCGGGTCGCCTTCGCTGCACGTTCGGCGAGAGGATCCTCCGGCGACCAGGCGAGCCCGTGCTGCTCGGGGGCGACGTCGCGGCGCAGGTAGAGGGCCCAGCCGAGAAGGGCCATCTCGTCACCGAGCTCGACGCGTCGGTATCGGGCGCGGAAGGCGGGGCTGGGGAGGAGCTCCGACTCGTACTGGTACGGGCCGTACGGTGGCTTCACGTCGAGATGCGCAAACACGACCGCCAGCGGGGCGCGCTCGAGGACGTGCGCGACGTGCACCTTGTGATGCATGCCTCCCGGCTGGCGCGCCATGTCCTCGTCGACCAGCCCGAAGAAGTCCATGAAGCGCACGTGGCGCGCCTCGAACGGGATGAGCCCAGCCTCGCCGACAGCGACCTCGCCTGCGCCGCCGCCGAAGCCGCGCTCGAGGAGGTCGCCCATGACGAGGTATCCACGAGGTAGCTTCTTGAGGTGACCGGTGTCTTCCGCAACCGCCGAGCGTTCGGGAAAGTCTGCCTGGTTCGGGCGCCCGCACACGACGAGCCCGAGGCCGAGCAGGACCGCAGGTAGGCCCGCGACGCGCAGATCGACCCGCAACGCGAGGAGCGAGAAGGTCGCCCGGAACACGAGGTAGAGGGCCAGTGGCGTGACCGGCAGGAGCATGCGCCAGCCGGGCATCCAGTCGCCGCCGCCCCAGACGACGAGGAGGATCTTCGTCGCCACGATCGCGGACGCCACGACGACGGTGGGATCGTCGAGTCCGCGCGCCAGACCCGTCCGTATGCGATCGCGCCCGACGTGGGCCGCGACCGCCAGAGCGACGAGCCCGACCAGCCCGCACGCGAATGCCAACCACTGGCCCGCGTAGCTCGCCCCCGCGACGACTCGAAGGAGGGTCGACCCGCCCGTCGCCTTCGCGACGAACGTGTTCGGCATCAGGTGCCCGAAATAGGCGATGCGCCAGACGTGGTACGCCGCCGATGGAAGAACGACGCCCGCGGCGAGGGCGACCGCACGGCGGGCACGGCCGGCCCGCCCCAGATGGACGACGAGCGCCGCGGTAGCCGCGAGCGCGACGACGACGCCCTCGAAGCGAAGGAGTGTGACCCCCACGAGCAATCCGGCGAGGCAAACGACGTGGGAGCGGGCGCGCACGTCCCGCGCGAGGCGCGTCGTCCAGAGCAAGACGGCCGCATAGAGGAGGCCCTCGATGGGCGTCTCGAGCCCGGCCGTGGCCCAGAACGCGAACGGCCACGAGGCGGCCGTCAGGATCCATGCGTAGTACCAGGAGGCGGACTCGACCTCGTGCCCTCCGGCGCGGAGAGCCAGCCGCGCGAGCACGAGGAGCTCCAGAGCGGCCGCGCCGAATACGACGCATGTGCCCTCGTCCCCCGCATCGACGGCGCCGGGCACCCGCCCCTGGACCACGAAGGTGAGCGCCTGGAGGACGACGTGGAGGAGGTTCGAGTAGCCCTCGACGCGCTCGCCGGGGTTGAACGAGAGCTCGCCGTGTTCGGCGAGGTTCGCCGCGTAGCGCATCGAGATGAACGGATCGTCGACGAAGTAGACCGATTTGCTGCAGAAGCGGGCCGATTCGAAGACGAACAGGGCGAGCGCCGCGCACACGACCACCCAGGCGAGGGACCGTGCGTATTTCGTCAACGCGGCCCCTCGTCCACGTGGGGGCTCACTTCTTCGGCTTGCCGTCCTTGTCGATCACGATCGTCCCGAGGAAGCGATCCCGGCCGATGGCGTCGACGGTCTTCCGCGAGGATTTGATGTCCGTCGCGCCGAGCTGCACGCAGAGGATCACCGCGTCTACCGCCCGCGCGACCGGCACCACCGTGGGGTTTTCGGTCATCGACCGGAGCGCGATCATGACGCTCCCCGCCCCACGTTCGAGCTGAAGCGCCAGGTCGCCGAGCTGGTACTCGACGAGCCGCAAGCTGAGGTCGCGGAAGTCCGCCACGCTGGACGGTTGTCCCCGGTACCACCACGCGAGGCGCGATAGCATGTTCGCGACCTCCATGGTGGGCACTCCCTCCGACCCGCCGACGACGGCGAGTGTGCGCCACGGCCGCCTCTGCGTGGCGAGCCAGAGCAGCTGGGAGTTCAGATCGTCGAGCGCGTTCGGCCGGGCCCCCTCGTGCTTGATCAGCGACGAGTCCGACTGAGGAGGAGGAGGAGGCGTGCTCACGGTCGGGGTGATCCAGGGCGTGGAAGTATAGTTGGCCATGCTTCACCTAGCTATGCCGGTCCGGGCGCGACCTCGGCGGAGGTCGCGCAGGACCGCACGTTGAAATGCGTCGCGTCCGGCGCCGTCACCCACGGGTCGATTGAGCGTCAATCGAGCCGCGGGTAAACGACGAGCAAGAGCAGCCAGTAGACGACGTTGAACAGCACCGAATAGAGGAGTGCCTTGCGAAGAGCGAGCCGCGGATTGGGCTCGCCGGCCACCTTGGTCGGGATGGCGATGGTCGCCAGCAGGATCGAGATCAGAATGACCTTCTTCACGGCAGAAAAACCGGGCTCGCGAAGTATCGCGTGACCGCCGCCTTGAACTGGCCACCGTCGGTGTCGATGGTCGTCTGGCGCTCGGCCCCGGTGCCGAATGCCATGCCGATACCGCCCGCGTCGACGAACTCTTGCACGTGATCGAAGAAATAGTGCACGCGGTTGTCGCGGTAGTGGAACGACGTGCCGCCCGGGGTCGCGCTCGGAACGCCGAGCGGGACCTGCCACCAGAGGATGGGCAACCCGAGGCCGTCGTGGATCGACTTGGCCCACGCGAGCGCCTCGTGGAAGTTCGGGCTGGCTCGGTTCGTCTCGTCCCAGTAAGCGCCGCGGTCCTTGTCTTTGCAGAGAGGGTCCGTGCGCGCCTCCCAGCAGCCCGCGTCGCGATCGAGCATGTCGGTGGCGATGAAGTCGGTCTGCTCGGCACCGATCGACCGGAAGAAGCGGACGATCGACGCGGGCGTCCCCGCCCACTGCGACGCGTGAAAGCCTATTGCCGTGCGTGGCGCGTACGTGTGCGCGAGGCGAACGAGGCAGCCAGCGACGCCGCGTACGTCGTCCGACAGGCCCTTGCACTCGGGCACCAGCGACGTCACGTGCGCCGCGCGCGTGCCGTCCGACGACGCGTGCTGGGCAAAGCCCCAGAAGTCGGGCTCGAGGTGCACGACGCTGGGCTTCGGGCTCTTCCCGAGGTGCTGGAAGAGCTCCTTGGCGCCCGCCCAGTAAGGCCTCATGAAGTCGTCGTGCGTGAGCGCGGCGATCTCCTTGTCCTCACCCCAGCTCGCCATGGCGTAGAGGGTGAACATGGGCGTCACGCCGTGCGCGTTGGAGCTTTCGACGATCATGTCGACGAAGGACCCATCGGGGTTCCACTCCGTCCAGCCGCCCTGCCCGGGAAGGCCGACGAGATATGCATAGTGCAAATCGAGCGTCGGCCCGAGGCGGAACGCCCCGTCCTTGTCGTGATCGTTATCGAGATCGTTGCCGAGGCCGACGAGGAAGTGCTTGTCGCCCCGAAGGCGCATCGCGAGCGCGGAGGCGGATTTCACCTGCTTCGCGGGTTGCACGACCTCTCCGCCGGCGTCCCGGCATGCCGCGAGGGCCACGGCACAAAGGATGATCGGGACAGCGCGCATGCAAGTCACCTCGAGTGTAGGCACACCTCCTTCCTGCACAAGGCACGCCGCTCCGGACGACCTCCCAAGCGACGCCGTCTCCGCCCAGCCCGCCTTTGGTGCTATCCCGGCGTTGAGTCCTTTGCGGCCCATTCTGCTTTGCGACGCAACCTTCTCGGGAACGCTCGCCGCCGTCAGGTCACTGGGTCGCGCGGGCATTCCCGTCGTCGTGGCCGACTCCGCCACGAGCGCGCCCGCCTTCTGGTCCCGGTATGCGACGCGCGTGGCGCGCTGCCCGCCGCCGTCCAGGTCGGCCCCCTTCGTCGAGTGGCTCCTTCGCTTCGGCGAGCGTGAAGGCCCGCATGTCCTCTACCCGACGAGCGACGAGGTCGTCTTCGAAATGGCGGCCCACCGCGACGAGCTCGCGCGCTACTTCACGCTCTACCAGCCGGACTTTGCCGTCACGTTCGACGCGCTCGACAAGAAGCGCCTCTACGAGACGGCGCGCGCGTCCGGCCTCGAGACGCCCGACACATGGTTCCCCGCGACGTACGGGGAGGTCGAAGCCGTGGCCGCCGAGGTTCGGGAGCCTCTCTTCATCAAGCCGCGCACGCAGTCGTTCCTTCGCCGCCATCCCAAGGGTGCGATCGGTCCCTCCGATCCGGCGGCGCTCCGTGCGGCGTACGAGAGGTTCCACGCCCAGTGCCGCTACGACGAGCCCATCGCGAGCGATCGCCCCGATCTCGGGAGGCCGATGCTGCAGCGGTTCTACCCCGACGCCGCGAAGTCGATCTACTCGGTCACCGGTTTCCGCGATCGCACCGGGCAGCACGTGGCGATGCTTGGGTCCGTCAAGGTACTCCAGCGTCCACGTCGCGTCGGTATCGGCCTCTGCTTCGAGACTGCCCCGCTCCGCCCCGAAGTGCGCGAGCGCGTGGCACTCTTCCTCGACCGCGTCGGCTATTACGGGGTCTTCGAGCTCGAATTCGTGCAGGACGCCGGGCGACTGCTCCTCATCGACATGAACCCGCGCTTCTACCACCAGCTCGCTCTCGACGTGGCGCGCGGGCTCGATCTGCCTCGGCTTGCGTATGCCGCCGCGGTCGGTGATGCCGCGGCCGTCCAGCGTCTCGTGGCTTCGGCGCCGCCGGGCGAGGCTTCGCGTCACGTCTTTTGCAACAGCATCGGGCTCCGCATGCTCGTCGGAGCGCAGAGATTCTTCGGCACGATGAGCGACCACGAGGTGAACGAGTGGCGCGCCTGGGCCCGGGACCCGTCGAGGACGGTCGTGGATTCCGTGGCCGCTACGGACGACCCGCGCCCGTATTACGCCGAGGTCGCCGGGCAGATCTACGCGTGCGTCCGCCATCCCCGAGCCTTCGTGCGAATGATCGGGTTCGAGCGCTGAAAGGGTTCCGTAGTCATGAGCGAGCGTACGACGGAAGTGGCGATCATCGGCGCGGGCCCCTACGGCCTCTCGGTCGCGGCGCACCTGGCGGAACGAGGCATCGACTTCCGCATCTTCGGACCGCCGATGAGCTTCTGGCTCGCCATGCCCGAGAGCATCAACCTCAAGTCTTTCGCCTTCGGGACGAACGTCTACGTCCCGCGCGCGCACTACACGTTCCCCGAGTATTGCCGTGCGAATGGCCTCGAGGACGTCGAACCTTGCTCGATGGCGTCGTTCGCCGCCTATGGCCTCTGGGTCCAGCGCGAGCTCGTGCCGGGCGTCGAGCCGGTGGACGTCACCGACGTCCACGGCCACGAGGGGCGCTTCGAGCTGACTCTCGCAAATGGCGACGCGCTGTGTGCTCGCCGCGTCGTCTTGGCGACCGGGCTCTCCAACTACGCTCTGGTGCCCGAGGCGCTCGCTCGCCTGCCTCGCGAAGTGGTAACCCACTCGTCGGTCCACCGCGAGTTCTCCGGCTTCGCCGGGAAGGACGTCGCGGTCCTGGGCGGCGGCGCGTCGGCGCTCGAGGCCGCGACGATGCTCCTCGAAGCGGGCGCCCGGCCGACCCTCCTCGTGCGTGCAAGCGAGATCGAGTTCCACAGCAAGTTCGATCCCAGGAACCGGACGCTGGTCGATCGCGTCCGGCGTCCCGTCTCGGTTCTCGGCGTCGCCCCCAAGTCCTGGGTGCTCGAGAAGTTTCCCTGGCTCCTCCACCACCTGCCCGACTCGAAGCGCGTACCGTTCACGCGGAAGTACCTCGGGCCATCCGGGCCCTGGTGGCTCCAGGAGCGTTTCGAGGGCAAGGTTCCTCACCGCCTCCGGGCGAAGGTCTCTGCCGCCGCCATGGCAGGCGAGCGGATCGTCCTCCAAGTGTCCGAAGGCAGCGGGCCGGTGCGGCCCCTCGAGGTCGATCACGTCGTGTCCGGAACGGGTTACGAGGTCGACGTGGACCGCCTCGGCTTCCTGGCGCCCGACATCCGCGCGCGCGTTCGTCGCGTCGAACGCGCCCCGGCGCTCTCGCGGGTCTTCGAGTCGACGTTCCCCGGGCTCTACTTCGTCGGCGTCTCGTCTGCCATGAGCTTCGGGCCGCTGTTCCGGTTCGTGGCGGGCGCTGCCTATGCAGCGCCGACGGTCAGCGGGCACATCGCCGCCCGCGCCACACGTGCGCGCGCCTGGGGCGCGTCTCGCCGCGCGGTGCGCCTCGGCGTGACCTGAAAAACCGCGCCGAGCTCCGAGAAGGCGTCGCCTTCGAGGGCCCTCGTTGCTGGCGCGAGAACTGCTCTTCCCGAGTCGATTCCTTTCAGAGAGCCCGGGGAGGGAACGGTTCCCCTTCGGTAAACCATCGTGCCGGCGGAGGAAAATCGACGCGAGTCCGCGGTAGCCTCGCCTTCTCGGGCGGCCCTCACGAACCAGACGTCGTTTCCAATCCGTAACGGTATAGTGAACCTTTGCGCGAGGAGCAGAAGCCGTTTGCTCTCATGCGGCCACATGCTACCTCATGCAATCGCGCCCCATCCCTCGATGCTGACCTCACTGCGCAAGATGACGAACGAGAAGGCCCAGAAGATCAACCTCCTGGCGGACTGCGCGGCCTTGACGGCCGCCGCCGTCGCGGCCTCGTGGGGCGACGGTCTCCTCCATTGGATGGTTGCCCCGGGGCTCGCGCTCACCAGCGTGCTCCTCTGGACGCTCCAGAGCCGTCTCCTCCACCACTACGACGTCTGGAACGGGCGTGCCGTCGGCAGTGACATCGCCCTCACCCTCGTGAGCCTCGCAGGGATGATCGGCATCCTCGCGCTCCTCCGCCCGCTGGTGCCGCAGTATGCTGCCGGAAGCGACCTCCGTCGGTTCGCGTGGATAGCGGCGTCGCTCGTCCTCTGGATCCGGTTGACGACGAGCTGGCTTCGCTCGCGAGAGGTTCCGGAGCGCCCCGTCCTCATCGTCGGCATCGGCCCGCTCGGCCGCCACACGGGCCTCGAGATGCGCGACGCAAACGACGGTCGCAACGTCGTCGGCTTCCTCCGCTTCGGGCAGGAAGCGCTGCACGACCGGCTGCCGGCCGCGGTCCTCGGCACGGCCGACGACGTCGAGGCGATGCTCAAGGAGCACGTGGTCGACGAGGTCTACATCGCCGGCCAGCGGGACGCGCACCATGCCGAGATGCAGCGAGTCATCGGTACCTGCGAGCGCTTCGGAATCCCGTTCGCCCTCCCCGCAGCCGGCTTCCGCTTCTCGCGCGCTCAGCCGCAGCACAAGAGCGCGACTGCCGACGGCTACATCCACTACCTGACCGTGCGCGCCAAGCCGGTACAGCGTGCCCTCAAGCGCGCGATCGACATCGCGGTGTCGGGTGTCGCGCTCGCGCTCCTCTCTCCGATCCTCGCCGGCGTCGCCTTGCTCGTGAAGCTCACCTCGCGCGGGCCGGTCCTCTTCAAGCAGGTGCGCGTCGGCCAGCACGGCCGCCAGTTCCACATGCTGAAGTTTCGCTCCATGGTCATCAACGCCGAGGAGCTGAAGGCGCGCCTGCTCGCGCAGAACGAGCAGACCGGCCCGGTCTTCAAGATGAAGATCGATCCGCGCATCACCGGGATTGGTCGGATCATTCGCAAGTTCAGCATCGACGAGCTCCCGCAGCTCCTCAACGTCCTGCGGGGCGAGATGTCGCTCGTCGGGCCGCGCCCGCCCATCCCCTCGGAGGTCGCGAAATACGAGGCCTGGCAGCGCCGGCGCCTTTCCGTGCGCCCCGGCCTGACGTGCGTCTGGCAGGTGAGCGGCCGCAACGAGATCTCGTTCGAAGAATGGATGTACCTCGACATGCAGTACATCGATCACTGGAGCCTGCAGCGGGACCTCGAGCTCATCGCGAAGACCGTGCCCGTCGTGCTGACCGGTCGAGGCGCGAGCTGAGTCATGCGCAAGCGAACCGCTTTGGTCGTCGAGGACAACCCTCCCGAACGCGACATGATCGCCGGTTATCTTCGCCTCGCCGGCTTCGAGGTCGAGACGGCGGTCGACTATAGGGCGGCCGTCGCCGCTCTGGCGTCGTTCCGTCCCGACATCATCTGCTGCGACATCTCCCTACCGCGCGAATCCGGGCTGGACCTCGTCGAGTACGTTCGCGGCAACCCGACGACCGAGTGGGTGCCGATCCTCGTGATGAGCGAGCGTCATTCGCCCGAGGACATGGCGCAAGCCGAGCACGTGGGCGCGAACGCGTATCTGAAGAAGCCTTTCAGCCGCGAGCGCCTCGACAAGTACGTCACCGCGCTGCTCGACGGGCCCCATTCGAGCCGCCCGAGCGTGCGCCGTCTGCGCCGCACGTGAGAGAGGGGGAGACGTTCGTGACGAACACGGGTGGCCAGGAACGACGCAAGTACCGACGGATCCAGACGGCCCTCTACTGCCGTCCCGCGGGGATGAAGTTCCTCGCGCGGCAGCGCGAGCCGGTGGACGTCAGCCTCGGCGGCGTCCGCATCTTCAGCGACGAGGCGATGCGGATCGGCGACCTTTTGAAGATGGAGTTCTTCCTCCAGGACGTCGAGCCCGTGACGTACACCGCGGAGGTCGTTTGGATCGACCCCTTGCCGGCCGGCGCGCCTGCGAAGTTCGACGTGGGCCTCAAGTTCATCCAGCTCGATCCGCCGGCGCTCCAGTTGCTCCTGAGCGTTTTGGGCCCCGAGGAGTGAAGGTCGCCGCCGCCGTCGCGGGGCTTTCGCCGCGCCGGCAGGATCACGCGCTCAGGCGCCGCCGGATTCCCGCCATCGACCGGATGACGCGCGCCTTGGTCGCGTCGACGAGGCGGGAGGCGCCGACCGGATCGAGCGCGGGCTTGGGGATGGGCCGGGGCAGCCGCGAGAGGAGACGCCGCGCGTGGTAGTTGAAGCGGTACGCGTTCGCGTCGCGCAGAGAAGCCTCGGTCTTGCAGATGAACGAGACGGAGACTGAAACGGCAGGCCCGTTCTTCACCCAGTGGGGAGAGGTGAACGGAATATGCACGCCCTCGCCGCGGCGCAGATGCGTCGCTGGCGGCTCGTTGGTCCCGGCGCCCTTGTAGCTAGGGTTCTTCACATACGGCCGCCCGAAGAGCGACTCGAGCTCCTGTTCCGTGACCGCGTCCCGGTCGTCGCGGTTCCAGATCATCACGTCCTTCTCCCCCGTGAGCTGGAGCAAGAGGGTGCTGTACCTGTCGACGTGGAATGGCGTCACGCTGTGAGGCGACGAGATGAAGAGGTAGAGCATCGGGTCGTGGAACACGCCGCCGACGTTGGTGCGGGCGCCACCGCGCTGGCGAATCTGTTCGCGGAGCTCGACCGTGAATCGTTCGAGGATGGGCCGCAGGCGGGGGTGGGAATCGGGCTGCCGGACCATCACGTACGAGTTGGTCGTCGCCATGTCGGCGAGAGTCTCCTCGAGCGTCCGCTCGATCTTGTGCTCGACGTGGGCGCGGTCGAAGTCCGTGTCGATCTCGAGATCGGCTCGACTTGCGAAGACGCGATCGCGCGGCAGGGACAGGATGACCTCGCGCAGCGAATCGAGCTGGAGTGCATCGTGGCTCGCGAGCTCGTGTCCGAAGCGAAACGGCTTGTGGTCGAAGTCCTCCAGCCAGCGGTCCTCGAAGTGCAGAATGCCCATGACCGGCCGAGTATTGTGTATCGGCGGCCACGGCGCCAGGCGGGCAGGCACCCGAGGCGGTTGACCTCCGGGCGAACCCGCCTTTGCTAGGATCGGGCACCATGGCGGCCCCCGGCTGCGGCCCGATCTCCGCGCCTCTGGAACACGGAAATGACGGGAACGCATTGCGTGCTCCGTCGGCCGATCGTACGTGGTGGGGCGGTATGAAGACCTCGCCAGCAAAGCGTCGGGCCGCCGGGGTCGCGGGCGCCCTCTTGCTGCTCTACCCGCTGGGTATCGCGGGGCGGTCCTTCTGGCGCGAATACGCGGGGTTCGAGTCGCTCCCGGCGCATGTGGACTCGACGGCCGAGCGCGGGCACCTCCCCGCGCTCGAGGACGTTTCCTGGCCGAGTGGCGACGGCATCATCCGCGGGTGGTTCGTCCCCGGCACGCGCTTGGCGGCGGTCGTGCTGGTCCACGGCTCGGGCGGCAATCGGACCGAGGTGGTACGCGAGCTCGAGATCCTCTCCCGGGACGGGTTTTCGGTCCTCGCCTTCGACTGGCCCGGGCACGGCGAGAGCACCGGGACGGTCGCCTGGGACGCGCCCGAGCGCGACGCGCTCCGACGCGGAATCGATTGGCTCCAGGCCCGCCGGCCCAGCGACGTCATCGGCGGCTACGGCTTCTCCCTCGGAACCATCCCCCTCGTGCAGGTCGCGGCTGGCGACGAGCGCATCCGCGCGATGGTCCTCGCCGGTGCGCCTCCGAGCTACATCGACCTTGCGCGCTGGGAATATCGCCGCCACGGCTTTCTCGCCGTCCAGCCGGCGGTCCTCGGTATGCGGGCCCACGGCATGCAACTCGACGACGAGGTGCCCACGCGCATCATCGCCGAATTCGCCCCGCGCCCCTTGCTGATGTTCAGCGGGGAGCGCGACGTGACGGTCCCCCCGTCGGTCTCGCGCCCGCTCTTCGACGCGGCTCGCGAGCCGAAGGCGTTCGTCGTGGTCCCCGGGGCGGTCCACGGCAAGTACGCCGAAGAGGGGGGCGCTGCCTACGCGGACCGCCTCCGCTCGTTCTTCGAGAACTCGCTCCGCGACCGGCGTGTCGCCGGGAGCCCGCCGTGACTCCTCGGTCCTTCCTCGAACGCTTCGAGCGCCAGGTCGACGATTCGCCCGCCCATGGCGCAGTCACCTTCGAAGAACGCACGCTCTCGTACCGGGAGCTCGACGAGCGCGCGAACCGACTCGCGCGCCACCTGCTCGCGCAGGGCGTCCAGACCGACGGCGTGGTGGCCATTTGCGGCGAGCGCTCTCCCGAGCTCGCGATCGCGCTCGTCGCGGTGCTCAAGGCGGGCGCGTGCTACCTCCCCCTCGACGCAAACTATCCGGCCGAGCGCATCGCCTTCATGCTCGACGACTCACGCGCGTCGATCCTCCTCCGGCAGCAGGGCGTCACGCTCGTGGGGACCCGGGTCCCCGAGGTCGAGCTCCACCGCAACGCGCCTGTGCTGCTCGCGGGAGACGCCTCGCGCCTGCCGCGGCGTCATGCCCCAGACGGCCTCGCGTATGCGATCTACACGTCGGGCTCCACCGGGAAGCCCAAGGGCGTCGGCATGGTGCACCGGGCGCTAGACAACCTGATCGAGTGGCAGCTCGGCGACTCGGCAGCGGGCGCCGGTGCCGCGACCCTCCAGTTCGCGCCGCTGAGCTTCGACGTGCACTTCCAGGAGATGTTCTCCACGTGGTGCAGCGGTGGGCGCCTCGTCCTGGTTCGCGAGGAGATGCGCCTCGAGATGCTGAAGCTGATCGCGCTCGTCGAGAGCGAGGGCATCGAGCGCATCTTCCTCCCCTTCATAGCCCTTCAAAGCCTCGCCGACATCGCCGTCGCACACGGCAAGCTCCCCGGCTGCCTGCGCGAGGTCATCACGGCCGGCGAGCAGCTCCAGATCACCCGCGCCGTGCGCGAGTTCTTCACGCGATTGCCGCGCACGCGCCTGTTCAACCACTACGGACCGTCCGAAACGCACGTCGTCACGTCGCTGCGCCTCGACGGCGATCCCGCGAGCTGGCCCGGCCTACCGTCCATCGGCACGGCGCTGCCCGGCGTGGAGCTCGCGATCGTCGGGGACGATGGCCGCAACGTGCCGCCCGGCGCAGAGGGGGAGCTCTACATCGGCGGAGTGGCTCTCGCGCGCGGCTACCTCCACCGTCCCGAGCTCACCGCGGAGCGCTTCGTCGAGCGCGGAGCGGGGCGCTTCTATCGGACCGGCGACCTCGTGAAGGAGCTTCCGGACGGCGCTCTCCAGTTTCTCGGGCGCCTCGATGGTCAGGTGAAGGTGCGCGGTCACCGCGTCGAGCTGGGCGAGGTAGAGGTTGCATTCTCCTCCCATCCGCTCGTCCGCGAGGCAGCGGTCGCCGTCCACGAGTCGCGCCCAGGCGACAGGCGTCTGGTCGCATACCTCGTCCTCGAGCCTGGGGCGGATCTCTCCGCCCTGCGTGAGTTCTCGCGCGCGCACCTCCCCGACTCCATGGTGCCGTCCGCGTTCGTCCCCCTCGCGGCGCTCCCGCGGACGCCGAGCGGCAAGGTCGACAAACGTGCCCTCCCCTCGCCGACGCGCGCTCGCCCCGTGCTCGCCGTCGAGTACGTCCCTCCGTCGACACCGACGGAGCAGCGCCTCGCCGAGATCTGGAGCGAGCTGCTCGCAATCGACGGAGTCGGCGTGCGCGACGGTTTCTTCGACCTCGGGGGCAACTCCCTCCTCGCGATCCGCGCTGTCTCCGAGACGCAGCGCGCTCTCGGCGCCGAGCTCCCCGTCGTCCGCTTCTTCGAGCACCCCACCATCGAGGCGCAGGCGGCCTACCTGCGCGATCCCTCGGCGTTCGTCGCGCACGCCGTCCGCCGCGCTCCCCCGCGCGGCGCGGGCGCAGGACACGCGCCCGTCGCGATCATCGGCATGGCGGGCCGTTTCCCCGGTGCGGCGTCGATCGACGCGCTCTGGAACAACCTTCGCGACGGAGTCGACAGCGTCGTGACCTTCACGGCAGAGGAGCTCGCGCACGTCCCCTCGGCCGAGCGTACCGACCCCTCGTACGTGGGCGTGCGCGGAGTGCTCGCCGATGCGGACCGCTTCGACGCCGCGTTCTTCGGAGTGACTCCCGCCGAGGCGGCCGCCCTCGATCCGCAGCAGCGCATCCTTCTCGAGCTCGCGTGGAACGCCCTCGAGAACGCTGGGTACGCGCCCGGCGCGAGCGACGCGGTCGTAGGCGTCTATGCGGGCACTCACAACAACACCTACTTCGCGCGCCTCGTCTCGGGCCGCCCCGATGCGATCGCGCGCATCGGCGACTTCACGACGATGGTCGCCAGCGAGAAGGACTACGTCGCGACGCGCGTCGCCAACAAGCTCGATCTCACCGGTCCCGCGCTCAGCATCCACACCGCTTGCTCGACGTCCCTGGTCGCCATCGCCACCGCCGTCCAGCAACTTCGCGCCGGCCTCTGCGAGGTTGCGATTGCCGGTGGCGCGTCGCTCACGGTCCCTCAGAAGAGCGGCCACCTCTACCAGGAGGGGGGGATGCTCTCGCGCGACGGCCGGACCCGCTCCTTCGACGCCGACGCGACCGGCACGGTCTTCAGCGATGGCGCCGCATTGGTCGTCCTCAAGCCACTCGACCGCGCAGTCGCCGACGGCGACACGATCCGTGCGGTCATCCGTGGGGTCGGAATCAACAACGACGGCGGACGAAAGGCGAGCTTTACGGCACCGAGCGTCGAAGGCCAGGCGGCCGTCGTGGCGATGGCCCAGGCCGATGCCAGGATCTCTCCGCGGGACGTCCACTACGTCGAAGCGCACGGCACGGCCACGCCTCTCGGCGATCCCATCGAGCTCGAGGCGCTTGCGCGCGCCTTTCGCCGTGGCACGGACGACCGCGACTTCTGCGGCATCGGCTCGATCAAGAGCAACGTCGGGCACCTCACCGCCGCCGCGGGCGTCGCCGGTGTGGTGAAGGTCGTTCTGGCGCTCGCGCACGAGGAGCTGCCCGCTTCGCTCCACTACCGTCGCCCCAACCCAAAGCTCCCGCTCGACGGCAGCCCGTTCCACGTCGTGAGCGAGCGCACGCCCTGGAAGCGTGGGGCGACGCCACGCAGGGCCGGCGTGAGCTCGTTCGGCGTCGGCGGCACCAACGCACACGTCGTCCTCGAGGAGGCGCCCCAGGCAGAGGCCACGGGCGCATCCATCGGACCGCAGCTGCTCCTCCTCTCTGCGAGGACCCCCGCTTCCGTCGAACGCTCGGTGACCGAACTCGCGGTGCATCTCGAGGCACACCCCGGCATCGCCCTCGCCGACGCGGCGTACACCCTGGCACTCGGGCGCGCACGCTTCGCCGAGCGCCGCGCAGTCGTGGCCCGTTCCCCCGCCGAAGCGGCGGACCGCCTTCGGCGCGCCGATCAGGGATCGCGCGGACGCGCTTCCCCCGTCGCGCCCCACGTGGCCTTCCTCTTCCCGGGGCAGGGTTCGCAGTACGTGGGGATGGGACGCAACCTCCACGAGGGGGATGCCCAGTTCCGCCTCACACTCGACCAGTGCGCCGAGATCCTGCGGCCCAAGCTCGGGCGCGACGTGCGCGACGTCATCTACGCCCCGCCCGAGCGGACCGAGGACGCGCGCGCCGAACTGAAACGCACCGAGGTCACGCAGACGGCGCTCTTTGCGGTCGAGTACGCGCTCGCGCGCACCCTGCTCGGCTGGGGCATCGAGCCGGACGTCCTCGCGGGGCACAGCGTCGGCGAGTTCGTTGCGGCGTGCATCGCGGGCGTCTTCGATCTCGAGAGCGCCCTCACGCTCGTCTCTGCCCGCGGCCGGCTGATGCAGAGCATGCCCTCCGGCTCGATGCTCAGCGTGCGCGACGGTGCCGTCCGCGTCGCCGGGTACCTCCCGCCGGAGCTCGATCTCGCGGGCGACAACGCGCCTGGTCTCTGCGTCGTCGCGGGTCCCACCCCCGACGTCCAGCACTTCGCCGAAGAACTCGCGGCCCGCGGCATCGCCTCGAAGCTCCTCGAGACCTCCCACGCCTTCCATTCGCGCAGCATGGACCCGGCCGTCGGGCTCTTTGCGGAGACCGTCCGGAGCGTGCGCCTCTCGTCCCCGACGCGCCGCATCGTTTCCACGGCGACGGGCACGTGGCTCACCGACGCGCAGGCGACCGACGTCGAATACTGGGCGACTCACCTGCGCCGCACCGTGCGCTTCGCGGAGACCCTCGCGACTCTCGCCGAAGACCCCGCGCGCATCCTGCTCGAGGTGGGGCCCCGCAAGGCGCTCACGACGCTCGCTCTTCAGCGCGCGCCCGGCGACAAGCGCCCCCGCCCGACGGCGATCGCATGCCTCTCCGACCGCAGCGCCGACGACGCCGAATGGACGACGCTCCTCGAGGCTGTCGGTCGCCTCTGGGTTGCCGGCGTGGGCGTCGATTTTTCCGGATTCTTCCGGGGGGAACGCCGCCGGCGCGTCCCGCTTCCGGGCTACTCGTTCGAACGCGACCGGCACTGGCTCGACGCGCTCCCCATTCCTACTGGCGTCCGCCATGAGCCCGCCGCCAACGGCCTGCAGCCTTCCGGCGCACCCGCCCCGCCGCCTACCGAACACGAGGTCCGTCACATGGTGCCCCCGAGCGTTCCCCGTCGCGATCGGCTGATCCAGCAGCTCAAGGACGTCTTCGAAGAGACGAGCGGCAACGACTTCCGCGAGTCGAGTGCGACCGCGAACTTCGTCGAGCTCGGGGTCGACTCGCTTCTCGTCACACAGCTCGCCCTCCGTCTGAAGCAGACGTTCAAGGTGCCTGTCACTTTCCGTCAGCTCATGGAGGAGCTCCCCACGTTCGCCGCGCTCGCGCAGTACCTCGACGAGCGCCTCCCGGCCGACCCAGTCCATTTCGCCACGTCTGCGCCGGCTCCCGCCGCCGCTGCGCCGGTCGCCTCCGCCGGGGCCGCTCCGCTCGCATCGGCTTTGCAGACGGCGACGGAACCCGCGCCAGGCCCGCTGTCCGTCGCGGTCACCCAGCAGCTTCTCCAACTTCAGATGGCCCAGCTCACGTTGCTTCAACAGATCGTCGTCGGAATGCAGCCTCCGCCCGTTCCCGCCGCGGTCCCGGCTCCCTCGCCGCTCCGGTCCGACGAACCGAAGCGCCCGGTGGAATACGACCCCAAGAAGGCGTTCGGGGCCATCGCGCGCATCCACAAGCAGAGCGAGGCACTTTCGCCCAGGCAGCAAGGTCGCCTCGATCAACTCGTCGAGCGCTATTGCGCAAAGACGAGGTCGTCCAAGGCTCACACGCAGCAGCACCGCGCCCGCCACGCCGATCCGCGCGTCGTGTCCGGCTTCAAGCCGCGCATCAAGGAGCTCGTCTACCCGATCGTCACGTCGAAGGCGAAGGGGTGCCGCCTCTGGGATCTGGACGGCAACGAGTACATCGACGCCCTGAACGGTTTCGGCTCCAACTTCTTCGGATACTCGGCGCAGATCGTGGCCGACGCGCTCCACGAGCAGATCGACCGCGGGTTCGAGATCGGTCCCCAGACGCCGCTCGCAGGCGAGTGCGCCGACCTCGTGTGCGAGCTCACGCGCATGGATCGCGCCGCCTTCTGCAACACGGGGTCGGAGGCCGTCATGGGCGCGCTCCGAATCGCGCGCACCGTCACCGGTCGCAGTCTCGCAGTCGCGTTCTCCGGCTCGTACCACGGCATCTTCGACGAAGTGATCGTCCGCGACACGAAGACGATGCGCTCGGTGCCCGCCGCGCCCGGCATCCTCCCCGAGGCCGTCCACAACATCCTCGTTCTCGAATACGGCGCCCCGGAGGCGCTCGAGGTGATCCGCGCGCGCGCCGACGAGATCGCCGCGGTCCTGGTCGAGCCCGTCCAGAGCCGCCGCCCCGACTTCAGGCCGAAGGAGTTCCTCCACGAGGTCCGCCGCATCACGAAGGGCGCGGGTGCCGCGCTCATATTCGACGAGGTCATCACGGGGTTCCGCGTCCACCCGGGTGGCGCGCAGGCGTACTTCGGGGTCGACGCCGACCTCGCGACGTACGGCAAGATCGTCGGTGCAGGAATGCCCATCGGCGTCATCGCGGGCCGCAACCCGTGGATGGATGCGCTCGACGGCGGCACCTGGCAATACGGGGACGCGTCGGCGCCCACGGCGGGCGTCACGTACTTTGCGGGCACCTTCGTGCGCCACCCGCTCGCGATGGCCGCCGCACGCGCAGCCCTCCGCACGATGAAGACCGAGGGTCCCTCCCTCCAGGAGCGCGTGAACGAAGCGACCGCAAGCCTCGCTTCCGAGCTGAACGAGTTCTTTGCGAGCGTCGGCGCACCCCTCGAGATCCGCGCGTTCGCCTCGCTATGGAAGACGTTCTTCACCGAGCCGCAGCCCTACGGCGAGCTCCTGTTCTGCTACCTGCGGGACCGCGGCATCCACATCTGGGACGGGTTTCCTTGCTTCCTCACCGTCGCACACGGCCCCGCCGAGGTCGCGCTGATCGTCGAGGCCTTCAAGGCCGCGGTGCGGGAGATGCAAGCTGGGGACTTCTTGGCAGGCGGCGCGACCGCCGGTCCTCGCCCGTTCGACGCCGACATGCCCCCAGTTCCCGGAGCGCGTCTCGGCCGGGACGCAGCAGGCAATCCTGCCTGGTTCGTCCCCAACCCCGATGCTCCCGGCAAATACCTCCAGGTGTCCTGACCCGTGAGCTCCGACGCCACGCCCTCGACCCGCGGTACGACGAGAATCAGCCTCACCTCCGTCGATTTCGATCCGTTCGCCACACCCGCTCTGCTGCGGACTGCGGCATCCACCGAATCGCAGCGCGAGGTATGGACGGCCTCGCGACTCGGATCGGACGCGTCCTGCGCGTTCAACGAATCGATCTCCGTGCGGTTCGGCGGAAGACTCGATCGCGCCGCGCTCGAGGCTGCGTACGCCGCGCTCGTCGCCGCCCACGAGGCACTTCACACGTCCTTCAGCGCCGATGGCACGTCGCTCTGCGTGGAGCAGCCGAACGCGCACCTGGGCTTCGACGACCTCTCCGAGCTTTCGGAGGCGGATCGCACCGCGCGCGTCGATGCAGCCCGCCTGCGCCAGGTCACCGAGCCTTTCGACCTCGCGAAGGCGCCGCTCGTTCGCGCACACCTCCTCGCCCTGTCGGCGGAGAACCACGTTCTCCTGCTCTCGGCACACCACGCCGTTTGTGACGGATGGTCGATGGCCGTCCTCCTGCACGATCTCGCGGACCTCTACTCGCAGGCGGCCTCCGGCGCCGCCCCGACGCTCCCGGAGCGCCCGCGCTTCACGCGGTACGCGGACGAGGAGAGGCAGCGCGCCGCGAGCGACGAGCATCGCGCCTCCGAGCGCTGGTGGCTCGACCGCTTCGCCGGCGAGATACCCGTGGTGGACCTACCGGGCAACCGGCCGCGCCCGCCCCTGAAGACGTACGCGAGCGACCGCGTCGATCACGTCCTCGACGCGACGATCGTCGCGCGCGCCAAGGAGCTCGGCGCGAAGCGCGGCGCGAGCTTCTTCGTCACTCTCCTCGCCGTCTTCGAGGGCCTGGTCCACCGTCTGACGGGTGCAAACGACGTCGTGGTCGGCATCCCGGCCGCCGGGCAGGCGGCGACCCACCATCCGACTCTGGTCGGTCACTGCGTCAACATGCTCCCGTTCCGGACGGCCGTTGCGCCGGAGATGAGCTTCTCGGAGCTCCTGGCTAGCGTGCGCCGCGCGATGATCGACGCGTACGAACACCAGGCCCTCACCTTCGGCGCGCTCGTGCAGAAGCTCGCCGTCAAGCGGGACGCGAGCCGCCTTCCGCTCATCAACGTCGCCTTCAACGTGGACCAGGCGACGACCGGCGACAGCCTCCGCTTCACGGGGCTCGTCGCCGAAGTGGAGACCACCCCGCGCGCGTTCGAGACCTTCGACCTCTTCGTCAACGCGGCGGAGAAGCACGGCACGGTCACGCTCGAGACGCAGTTCAATACAGACCTCTTCGACCGGCCGACGATCGAGCGCTGGCTGGCATCGTTCGAGGTCCTGCTCCAGGGGGCGATCGCCGCGCCGGATTCTCCCGTCGGCCACCTCGACGTCCTCGCCCCTGCGGACCGCGCCGATCTCGAACGATGGAACGCATCCTCGACGCGCGCCCACCCGCAGCCGTCGACGGTGCCCGAGCTCCTCCGCGCGCAATGGGTGCGGAGCCCTGCGCGGACCGCCGTCGAAGCATCGGACGGGAGCCTCTCCTACGGCGAGATCGAGACGCGGTCCGCGAGCCTCGCCGCCGCACTGCGCGAGCGCGGGATCTCCCGGGGGAGTCTCGTCGGCATTTCGCTCGAGCGCTCGTCGTCCCTCGTGGTGGCCGTCCTCGGGGTCCTCCGCGCCGGCGCGGCCTACGTTCCCCTCGACCCCGCATTTCCTCGGGACCGCCTCGCCTTCATGGCCGACGACGCGAAGCTCTCCCTGGTCGTCAGCGAGCGCGCGCTCGAGAACGAGCTACCTGCACCGTCGCTGCCACGCCTCTTTCTCGAGGACCTACCCGCGGAAGCCATCGCGCTGCAGCCTGCGCCCGATCGCGATGCCCGGCCCGAGGACCCTGCCTACGTCATCTACACGTCGGGCTCGACGGGCAAGCCCAAGGGGGTGGTGATCCCCCACCGCGCAGTGGTGAACTTCTTGCGCTCCACGGCCGAGACGCCGGGCCTTCTCGAGGGCGATCGCATCCTCGCCGTAACGACGCTTTCGTTCGACATCGCCGTCCTCGAGCTCCTCCTCCCGCTCTACGTGGGTGCCAGGGTCGTCCTCGCGACGTCGACGCAGGCGATGGACGGCGGTGCGCTCCGGGCGCTCCTCGCGAAGCATCAGGTCAACGTCCTCCAGGCGACGCCGGCCACCTGGCGTCTGCTGCTCGCCGCCGGCGAGCGTTTCGGCTCGTCCTTCAAGGCCCTATGCGGCGGTGAGGCTCTGCCGCGCGCCCTCGCGCACGAGCTACTGGCGACGGGCCTCGAACTCTGGAACATGTACGGCCCGACGGAGACCACCGTCTGGTCGACGTGCCACCGCGTCGGCCTCGAGGATGCGACGATCCGCATCGGGCGGCCCATCGCGAACACCCAGGTTCACGTCGTCGACGCGCGTCTGCGCGACGTCCCCGTCGGCGTCACGGGGGAGCTCTGCATCGCAGGGGCCGGCGTCACGCTGGGCTACCTCGATCGGCCCGAGCTCACCGCCGACCGCTTCGTCGCAAACCCCTTCGGCGAGGGCCGCATGTACCGGACGGGCGACCTCGCCCGGTTCCTGCCGGACGGGACGCTGGAGTGCCTCGGCCGCAGCGACGGGCAGGTGAAGCTTCGCGGCTACCGGATCGAGCTTGGCGAGATCGAGAACGTCCTCGGCCGCCACCCGGACGTGCGCGAGGTCGTCGTCCTCGTGCGCGAGGACCGCGCGGGTGATCAGCGCCTCGTCGCGTACGTCGTGCCGCGCGGCGCGATGCCGGCCAGCCGGGTGTTCGTCGAGCACCTCAGGCGCAGCGTGCCCGATTACATGGTGCCGCAGCACTTCGTCGAGATGACTGCGTTCCCGCTCACGCCGAACGGGAAGGTCGACAAGAAAAAGCTCCCGGCCCCCGTCGCCTCCTCGTCCGCGGCCGGCACCGAGTACGTTGCGCCGGCGACGCCCAGCGAGCGCCTCCTCGAGCGCGTCTGGCAGGCCGTCCTCGGCATCGACCGCATCTCGGCGACCGCCGACTTCTTCCAGCTCGGCGGACACTCGCTGCTGGCCGCGCAGGTCATGGCGCGCGTCGCGCAAGAGACGCGGGTCGAGCTCTCGATGCGCCGCCTCTTCGAGGCGCCCACGCTGCGTGCGCTCGCCAGGGTCCTCGACGAAGCCCGCACCGCCGGCGGCGCGACGCATGCCGACGTCATCCCGCGCGCGAAGCCGGGCCAGCCCGTCCCCCTCTCGCCCATGCAGCAGCGACTCTGGTTCATGGAGGAGATGAACCCGGGGAAGTCGGTCTACAACCTGCCGTCTTGCTTCCGCCTCCGCGGCAAGCTCGATCGCGGCGCCCTCGGGCGCGCGCTCGACACGATCGCCGCGCGCCACGACACCCTGCGGACGACGCTAGGCTGGGACGAAGGCGAGCTCCGCCAGACCATCGGCGGCGAGACCAAGTTCGATCTCACGCCGATCGACCTGAGCGATCGCAGCCCGTCCGAGCGCGAGGAGGCCCTCCTGGCGCTCCTCCACGAGGCCGCCGCCGAGCCATTCGACCTCTCCGCCGGTCCACTGGCCCGCGCATCCCTCTTCCTCCTCGGCCCCGACGAGAGCGCGCTCTTCTTCATGCCGCACCACACGATCTGGGACGGCTGGTCGTTCGACGTTTTCCTCGCGGAGCTCGATCGCCTCTACGCCGCGTACGCCCGCGGCGAGGACTCTCCGCTCCCGCCGTTGCCTATCTCGTACTCCGACTACGCCATCTGGCATCGTGACTGGCTGTCGGGACCCGAGCTCGCGCGACAGACCGCGTTCTGGACGAACCATCTCGCGGGTGAGCTGCCGCTTCTCGATCTCCCGCTCGACGCGCCCCGTCCACCGACGATGACCTTCGCCGGCGCGACCGAGCCCTTCGACCTCCCGCAGGATCTCGTGGAGCAGCTCACCGAGGTAGGCCGCAGCTGCGGCGCCACCCTCTACATGGTCCTCCTCGCGGCGTTCTACGTGCACCTCTACCGGCTCACCGGCCAGCCGGACGTCGTCGTGGGCACTCCGGTGCGCGGGCGCAGCCGGCCCGAGGTCGAGAACCTCCTCGGGTACTTCGTCAACGCGCTCGCACTGCGTACCACGGTCGAGGGCGGCGAACGTTTCCTCGATCTGTTGACGCGCGTGCGCGAGACCTGCGTCGAGGCGTTCGGCCACCAGGACATGCCGTTCGAGCTCCTCGTACAGAAGCTGGGCGTCGAGCGCGACATGAGCCGAACGCCGCTCTACTCCGCCTTCTTCACGTTCCAGGACGTCCGCAATCGCAAGTCGAGCATCGGGGACCTCGCCTACGAGCAGATCCACGTACACCCGCCGGCGAGCCCGACGGACGTGAGTCTCTGGGTGAAGCAGGTCGGCGGGGGCATGGTGGGCGGCCTCGATTTCGCGACGGACATCCTCCACCGCGACACGGCCGCGCGGTGGCTCGCGGAGTTCCGCGAGCTCCTCGGCGCCGTTGCTGCGGACCCCGAGGTCGACGTGGCGCACCTTCCGCTCCTGCCGCCGGAAGAGAAGCGCGCGCTCGCCGCCGTGTCCGACACGGCGCTCGACTTCCCCGCCGACGCGTGGCTCTTCGAACTCGTGCAGGCTCAGGTCGACCGGACCCCTGAAGCCGTGGCCGTCGTCAGCGGCGGTGAGCGCGTCACCTACGCGGAGCTCGACGCACGCGCGAACCGCATCGCGAATGCGTTGCGCGCCCTCGACGTGAGGCCGGGGGGGCTCGTCGGCATCTGCGTCGAACGCTGTGTCGATCTGCTCGTGACGGCACTCGCGGTGCAGAAGACGGGTGCCGCATACGTCCCGCTCGACCCGGCGTTCCCCGCGGAACGACTCGAGTTCATGGTGAAGGACTCCGCGCTCTCCGTGCTCGTCGTCCACGACCGCACCCGCGACGACGCGCCGAAAGGTGATGGGGTAAGCGTCCTCGATCTGGATCAGGAGCGCGATCGCATCGCGTCCCTCGACGCCGGGCGCTTGCCCCGCCCTGCGAGCTCCCCTGCCGAGTCACCCGCGTACGTCATCTATACCTCCGGGTCCACCGGCAAGCCCAAGGGAGTGATGGTGCCGCACCGGGCGCTCGTGAACTTCGCGACGACGATGGCCCGCGAGCCGGGAATCCGCTCGCAGGACCGTCTCCTCGCCGTCACGACGCTCTCCTTCGACATCGCCGTCATGGAGCTCTACGTCCCCCTCACGGTAGGCGCGCAGGTCGTCATCGCGACCCACGACATGGCGGCCGACGGCGACCTCCTCGATGAGGCCATCGAGGAGCACGGGATCACAGTCATGCAGGCGACGCCTTCCACGTGGAGGCTCCTCCTCGGGGCGGGCTTCCGCGGCGGTGCCGGCTTCAAGATCCTGTGCGGTGGCGAGGCGTTCCCCCGCGAGCTCGCCGAGCACCTGCTCGAGATGGGCGGCGAGGTCTGGAACCTCTACGGCCCGACGGAGACCACGGTCTGGTCCACGCGCTGGAAGCTCGAGAAGCCGCTCCAGGAGATCCTCATCGGGCGGCCCATCGGCAACACCTCGGTGCACGTCGTCGATGCGAACGGCGAGCTCGCGCCATGGGGTGCGGCGGGGGAGCTCTGGATCGGAGGCGACGGGGTGGCCCTCGGATACCACGGCCGGCCAGAGCTCACCGCGGAGCGCTTCGTGGCCAACCCGTTCCGCCCCGGCAGGGCCTATCGCACGGGGGACGTAGTGCGTCTGCGTGGCCGTGGCGAGCTCGAGTACCTCCGCCGCAACGACAACCAGGTCAAGCTTCGCGGCTACCGCATCGAGCTCGGCGAGATCGAGGCGGCCCTTGCCCACCAGGTGGGCGTCGACCAGGCCGTCGTCGTCTTGCGGGAGCTGCGCCCCGGTGACGTCCGCCTCGTCGGATACGTCGTGGCGAAGGGGGGCGGCGAGGTGGAGGAGAAGGCGCTCCGGCGTTCGCTGAAGTCGACCCTGCCCGAGTACATGATTCCGCAGCACGTCGTCGCCCTCGAGCGGCTCCCGCTCACGCCGAACGGCAAGGTGGACCGGCGCGCCCTTCCCAGCCCGATGGGAGCCGAGCGAAGCGGCGAGGGCTACGTCGCCCCCTCCACGCCGACCGAGAAGATGCTCGCAGCGCTCTGGCAGGAACTTCTGGGCGTCGGGCGCGTCGGTGCGCACGACAACTTCTTCGACCTCGGAGGCCACTCGCTCCTTTGCCTTCAGATGACCTCCCGGCTCGCGCAGACTACTGGCGTCCGCCTGAATCCGCGTATCATCCTGAGGAACGACCTGAGTCAGGTCGCCGCTCAGCTGCCCGATTCCGCGACCCAGCCACCGCCTTCGCAGAAGCCGCCCGCGCCGGAGAAGAAGTCCCTGACCCAGCGCCTCCTCGGTCGGCTGATGCGCTCCTGAACCCCCCCGGCATGCCCACCCCGTTATTCTTCGGCGAGGACCCCAGGCGGCTCTTCGGCGTCTACCACTCGCCGTCGAACGGCACCCTCCGCGAGCAGGCGGTCGTCTTGTGCCCGGCGGGGCCCCAGGAATACATGCTGACGCACTGGGCGCAGCGCCGCCTCGCCGTCCTCCTCGCGGGGCACGGCATTCACGTCCTGCGGTTCGACTACTTTGGGGTCGGCGATTCCCAGGGATCGATCGAGGAGGGGACGCTCGAACAATGGCAGAAGGACATCGTGACGGCCTCGGAGGAGCTCCGGCGGCTCTCGGGCGTGCGGCGCACCTCCCTCGTCGGGTATCGCCTCGGCGCGACGCTCGCCTGGCGTGCTTCCGTGTTGTCCGCCGACAAGCCACGGCATCTCGTGCTCTGGGACCCGGTCGTTCGCGGCAAGACGTACCTCGGGGAGCTGCGCGTCACCGAGGACACGTACGCCTCGCAGCTCCTCTTCTTTCCGCCTCCGGATGACCCACCCTCGGAGCTCTACGGCTACCCCTTGCCGCGCGCGCAGTACGAAGCGACCGCCGCCATCGATCTGCTCGAGGAGCAGCTCCCCGCCGCGACGCGCGTCCACATGTACGTCGGCCGGCAGACGGGCGAGACGCGCGCGCTCGCCGCGCGGTTGCAGGAACACGTGAAGCGCTTCACGCACGAGTTCGTCCCCGAAGAGGGGCGCACTGGAAGCGGCAACCTCCTTTCGAAGCGCGTCCTCGACGCCATCGGCGGCGCGCTCTCGGCGGATGCCGGATGAGGGAGCGCGTCGTCACCTTCGGCCCCGAGGGGATCCTCGTGGGGATTGTCACCGAGCCCGACGCGGCCCGCCGCGGCGCACCCGTGGTGGTCATGTCCAACGTCGGCCTCAACCACCGGGTGGGTCCGTCGCGCGCGTGGGTCGAGCTCGCGCGCGGCCTCGCCGAGCACGGCGTGACGTCCCTCCGCTACGACTGCTCGGGCCTGGGCGACAGCGCGCCCCGCAAGGACCTCCTCGGCGACGTCGAGCGCTCCGTCCTGGACCTCCAGGACGCGCTCGCGATGCTCACTGCCGACGGAGCGACCCACTTCGCGCTCGTCTCGTGGTGTTCGGGTACGGACAACTCACACGTGGTCGCAGTGCGTGACCCGCGCGTCGTCGGGGCGGCCTTCCTCGACGGTTATGCGTACGCCACGCCGACGTCCCTGGCGCACGCCAAGATCTACCGCTGGGTGGAGCCTCCGCGCTGGCGGCGTGCCCTCCGGCGCCGTTTCCCGCGCCTCTTCGGCCTCGACCTCGACCGCCAAGCCGTTGGATGGGTCGACGAGATCTACAACCGCGAGTACCCGACGCGCGAGAAGTTCGAGGAGGACCTGGCGACGCTCGTCGACCGGGGGGCGCGCCTCCTCTTCGTGTACTCGCAGCAGACGACGTACGCGTACAAGGGCCAGTTCTGGGACTGGCTGCGGCGGAAGAAGTGGGGCGGCCAGATCGCGGTCGAGTACTACTCCAAGGCCGATCACACGTTCCGCTACCGCGCCGATCGCGAGGTCATGATGAGCCGCCTCTCGAGCTGGCTTCTCGCGTTGTCCGGCGCGTGACGCCGCCGGAATCGGCCCGAGCACGTTTGCACCGGACTTGCCCCCAACTAAGGTGATGCTCGTGGCCACCCACAGCATCGACACCGCGCAGGCGTCCGCGCCGCTCCGGACCGCCATCGACTGGAAGAGCATCCGGGACTTCCACCCCACGAAGATCACGCGCTTCCGCCACAACCTCGATCGCGAGCCGCTGCTCGACGTCGCGAGCTTGCGTGGCGTCGCCAAGCGGCTGCACCCGAGGGGGCACGTCAAGTTCAAGCCCGCGAAGCAGGGCGGCGTGAAGGACCTTTTTCTCACCGAGGACTCCCATGCCGCCGGGCTGTCGATCGACCAGGTGTTCGATCGCATCGACGACGCCGCGTCCTGGCTCGCCATCTACCAGCTCAACGAGGACCCTGCGTACGCCGGCCTCTGCAAGCGCCTCCTCGCGGAGATCGACGAGCACCTCGGCGCCGAGGACCCGGGGATGTACGGCCCCGACCTCGCCATCTTCCTTTCGGCGCCGCCAGCGTTCACGCCGTACCACATCGATCAGCACCCGGTCTTCTTCTTCCAGGTCCGCGGCAAGAAGCGCCTCAACCTCTGGAACTCGCACGACCCGGACGTCCTCCCCGCGCACCTCGCCGAGCAGTTTCTCTGCTGGAAGACCGAGGGAATCATCAAGTACCGCGACGGGCTCGAGAAGAAGGCAATCGAGATGGAGCTCGGCCCCGGCGATGGCGTCTACTGGCCGGCGACCACGCCGCACCTCACGCACACCGAGTCGCACTGGGTCACGCCCGGCGACGGCTTCTCGCTGTCGTTCAACATCAGCTACTACACCGACGCGACGCGCCGACGTCTCTGCGTGTCAGCGCTCAACCAGCTCCTGCGCAAGGTCCCCTCCGCGAGGCCGCACCCGTTCGGCGAGTCTGCGCTGCGCGACCGCGTGAAGTCCCCGCTCGGCCGCGCGTTCCTCGGGGTGCGTCGCCTCCTCAAGGGCGGCCCGCTCCGCCCCGAGCAGGGGCTCTGACGAGCGCGATCCCCGTGTGAACGTGCGGCGGCTCGACCGCGAACTTCCCGCGGAGACGCGTGCCCTCGGGAAACGCCGGCGCGAGATCGACGTGCAGCGTGGCCTCGAACGATCCGTCCGCGGCGAGGGCTACGGCCGCGTCGAGGTAGTCGAAGTAGCGCCCGACGAGCGGATGAAGGCACTTGTAGACGGACTCCTTCGCGGAGAAGACGAGCGTCAGTGCTTCCTCGAGCGACGTTGCAACGGCGGCGGCCGCCTCCAGCTCGCCGGGGAGGGCGATCGAGGACCGCACCTCGGCGGCCTGGTCGTGCGGGACGAGTAGCTCTGCGTCGATGCCGAGCGATAGCGCGTCGTCCGCGCGTGCGACGGCCGCGGACGCGAAGGTCCGGGTGTGCGTGATGGCACCGACCACACCGGGCGGCCAGAAGGGCCCTCCCCCCGGCAAAGCGTCGAGCGTGGCGGCGCCGTCGGCGAAGCCGGCGGCGCGTAGCGCCTCCTGGGCACAGAAGCGCCCTGCGAGGAACTCGGCGCGTCGGCGCCGAGCCGCCGACCGGAGGCGGGCCGGAAGAAGTACCGTCGGGAAGAGCGGTTCGGGCTCGTCCGCGGCGTCGGCCTCGTGCACGATCGAGAACGTCGTCGCGAAGGCGGGCAATACGGCGGGGCTGCGGGCTTCGCGGGGCATGAGGCGCGGAGGTCGGGGTCGAGTATGCACGCGCGGCAGAGGCGCGCCCAGCCGCCTCTCCGGCGACACCAGGGCTCGCAGCGAGCCTCCTCGCGTGCGAGCCTGGGTGTCTCGCATGGGACGCCGGCTGCGACGACGCGCGGGAGCGGCCCTCGGAGCAATCGGTGCGGTCGCGGCCTCCGTCGTCGCAACCCCCGCCGCGGCGCAGACTGCAGGCGACGACGCCGCGCAGCTCCCTTACGCCACGCCGCGCGAGACGCTCGTCCCGGGCACCCCCGGCATGCCCGGGGGTTTCCATTTCATGCTCAACGGTTTCGGCCAGCTCCAGAACACCGGCCTCCCGGCCTATCGCATCGCGAACGCGAACGTGAAGAGCTTCAGCGGAGGGGCGACCTATCCTCTGCTCACCGACGACTGGGCGATGGGGTACGCCCGCGACGCGCACGGCTGGGTCGAGGCCCTCCTCATGCTCGACTTCGAGCCGGCAACCGTCGGCGGCGCCGGCTACCCCGAGATCGGCCAGTCGGGCGAGGGGCTCTGGGACGCGCAGCACGCGCACCAGTTCCTCCATCAGGCGGTCGTAGCGTTCCACCCGCTCGCTGGCACCGACGGCTGGCACCCCACCTCGATGGTGCAAGAGGGCCGGTACGACCTCTCGCTCTTCGGGGGCCAGGGCAGCGCGACCATCGGGCCGCCCATATTCATGCACCGCGCGAGCAGCCCGGGCCCGACCGTCCCGCGCAAGCACCACAAGGGCGAGAACCCTCACGAGACCTTCCCGGTCCTCGGCGCCGCGCTCCGCATCGACAGCACGTGGCTCGAGTGGTCCGTCTTCAGCGCCAAGGAGCTCACGCCCCAGGACAGCCGGTGGTACCCCCACGTCGCACCACCGCAGTCGTTCGCGGCGCGCGTGCGTCATACGTTCGGCGGGTGGATCGAGGTGCAGACGTCGGGCGAGCGCCTGGTCAACCAGGGTCACGGAGAGCCAGACGCGTACCAGGGGAGCGCGAGTGCGTATGCGTGGGGAGCGGTCGATGGCTGGCGACTCGACGGTCTCCTCGACTGGGCCATCGACGTTCCCGATCGCGACGCGCAGGGGAACCAGCTGACGTCGCAGGGGGCGCTCTTCGAGCTCGCGACGCGCAACCCCGACCGCCGCACCATCCTCTGGCACAGGAGCGAGCTCGATCAGCGAGAGGAATCGCCCGCGTTCGGCGGGGGCGTCAGCTCGCCCTGGGTCTTCGAGACGCTCGGCTTCGAACGCGTCGTCGTCGGCGGCCGCACGAGCGGCCTCCAGGTCGGCGTCTTCGGCGAGGCGACGTACATCGACATCCCCGCCTCGGTGCGCGCCTTCTACGGCACCGAGTCGGCCGTCACGGTCAACGTCGGCCTCCACCTCTTCGGCATGTGGATGTTCGATGGCGATCTCCGCCCGATGCACCACGGCGCGATGTAGCGCCAGGGTGCTCGCCGTGCAGCGATGCGAGCTCGGAGCGGCGTCACGTTCGGGCGCGTGCGCCCGTCACTCGAAGTTCTGCACTGCCCAGCCGCTGCTGCTCGATGGCGCCGCGCCCGCAAAGCCGCACGCAACCTGCGTGAAGTACGGCGCACTCATGTTGACGTAGTGCCCGCACTCGTAGCCTTTCGTGCCCGAGTAGTCGCAGTTGGGGCAGTTCCCGCCGAACGTCGTGCATCCGACGCAGCCTGCGCAGTTCGGCTTGAGGCTCTCGTCCCACATGTCCTGCAGGCACTGCTCGATCCCCGCGGGGGCCGTGCCGTAGCCTTCCTCGCACTCGTCCTGTGCGTACCCGCTCGGGCTGCCCCACGTGCACGACGGCGAGTTGTTGATGAACGACCAGTGAGCGGAGTTCTTGCTCTGATCGGTGGTCGCCTGCGTGTCGACGCAGGTGTTCGTCGTGTCGGTGTTCTCGAGCGTGTAGGGCTGGAGCTTGACGGCCGTGTTCGTGGCGCGCAGCGCGTTGATCTTGTTGATGCACGCCGTGCGCGAGGCCGAGAAGCCGTCGTCGGAGGTGACCGAGCCGGAGTCGGGCGGGGCGCCGCTGTCGACCGTCGGGGTGCCCGAGTCCTTGCTGCCGCCGCCGGTGTCGGCCGCGCCGGCGTCCTGGCCGCCGCTGCTCCCTGCATCGACGTTGCCGCCGCTGCCGCCGCCGCCGTCGGTGTCCGCGTTGCCGCCCGAGGAGGAGCCGGCGCCGCTGCTCGATCCTCCGTTCGAACCGCTGCTCGAGCCGCCGCTACTCGTCGAGCCCGCGCCGCCTTCGCCGTCGTCGCCCGCCTGCTCCCAGGGGTTCGTGCTCGCGGTCGAGCCACAGCCGACCGCCACCCCCGAAAAGGCGATGAGACCAACCAGGACAAAGAGCCTGGGGGACACGCTCCGCACGGCGACCTCCCCTCGCGCTCCCGCGCGAGACCTGAGTCGATGGATGAACGCATCCGTGCCTCCGAGCCAGCGGAAACCGCACGAAATCGACCGCCTGGCAGCCCGGTTGTTCAGCGAGCAACGAGACTGCCTGGAATGATGCGCCGGCACTGGACGAAGCGGCGCCCGGGCGCCATTCGCCCTTCAAGACCGGACGCCGGTCCCTCAGGCCGGAGGAAGCTCCGCGACGCATGCCTGCTCGGCGTCGGCCTCGCTCGCGAGCGCGCCGACGAAACGGTAGACGAGGTGGCCGCCGGCCTCCGGCCCCTCCAGGGTGTCGCCACCGATCTGCACCTCGACGTAGGTCGGGTCCTCGTTCGGCTCGGGAGGGAAGCGACCGTGCGCGCCGAAGGTGGCGAGACGAGCGAGAGCGTCGGTCACGTGGATCGTCCGTGCCTCGCCGCTCGTGCGCAGCACGCAGGTCCCCCCCGTCTCCGCGATGAACGTCGTACGGACCCACGTCCCGGGAATCGTGCACTCGTCGCCGATGCGCAGCGACGCGAACGAATACCGCTCCTGCCGGATCGATCGCCGCACGGCGCTGCAGGTCTGGATGTTCAGGGTCCCGTGGGTGGGCTCGATGGCGCCGGCGGCTCCCCCCGTCTGCAGGGACGCCGTGCCCGAGTACGAGAGGAGCGTCCCCGAGCCGATGCACCCCGAGGTGAAGGCCGAGAGGGCAGCGAGAAAGATCGCCGCGCCGATGCGTGTACTGGCGGGGCAGAGCGCGACGTGCTGCACGAAAAGGGGAGGTCTGCGCATGGCGATACGCCGAGAGAGCACGCGGCGCGCCGACGAGGCCTGCGTCCGGCTGGAGCGTCGTGCGCACGCGATCCAGCTGGCTACCGTCACGCACGGCCCCGTGGCCAGGACCGCCGGGCTCCGACGAAATGCGCTCTGGTACAATGCTCCGCGGGATGCAGCCCGCGTCGAGCCCGCTGGTTTTCGGGCGCTACACACTCCACGGCGTCATTGCGTCGGGCGGAATGGCGACCGTCCACTACGGCAGGCTGAGGGGCCCGGTCGGCTTCTCCCGGACGGTGGCCATCAAGCGCCTCCACTCCCAGGTTGCGCTCGACCCGGACTTCGTCGCCATGTTCGTCGACGAGGCCCGCCTCGCCGCCCGCATCCGCCACCCGAACGTCGTGCAGACCGTCGACATCGTGGCCGAGGGCGGCGAGCTCCTGCTCGTCATGGACTACGTGCCGGGCGAGTCTCTCGCCCAGTGCCTGCGCGCCGTGAGCACGGCCCAGCGCCCCATCCCGGGCGAGGTCGTCTCGGCCATTGCGTGCGGCCTCCTCCACGGGCTCGACGCCGCGCACGAAGCGACGGGTGAGTCGGGCGAGGCGCTCCTCATCGTCCACCGCGACGTGAGCCCCCAGAACGTGCTCGTAGGGGCCGACGGCGTGCCGCGCGTCCTGGACTTCGGCGTCGCGAAGGCGGTCGGACGCATCCAGACGACGCGCGAGGGGCAGCTCAAGGGCAAGCTCGCGTACATGGCGCCCGAGCAGCTGCGGGCGGGCGACACGGTCGACCGTCGCACGGACGTCTACGCGGCGGGCGTCGTCCTCTGGGAAACGCTCACGCGCCAGCGCCTCTTCTTCGGCGACAACGAGGGGATCGTGATCCGCAACGTGCTCGAGCGGCAGGTCGAGCCGCCGAGCGCCGTCGCGGGAGGCGTGGACCCGTGCATGGACGCCATCGTCCTGCGGGCCCTCGATCGCGCGCCCGAGCGCCGCTTCCCGACGGCGCGCGCGATGGCCCTGGAGATCGAGACCCGCATCGCGCCTGCGAGCGCGACGCGGGTGGCGAGCTGGCTCGCAGGAGTCGCCGGGGACCGCCTGGCGATGCGCGCGGCGATCGTCGCGGAGATCGAGCGCGCGTCCGGGAGCACGACGTCGATCCCGCCGGCGGCGTCGCCGGTCGACGCGGACGCGGTCGCGACCAAGACGCAGGTTTCGGGAATCTCGGTCGCACGATCGACGGAGCCCTCCACGGTCACGCCGCTCGTACGGAGGGCGGTGCTGACGGGGGCGGCGGCGTTGGGCGTCGGTCTCGCGATCTCACTTGCGCTGCTCGTGCGCCGGGCGGGCCCCGAAGCCCCCTCCGCGTCGACGCCTCCGTCGCCTCCTGCATCGACGTCGCCCCTGACGGGCTCGCCGCCCGCCGTGGCGTCCACGCCGGCGCTCTCCCCGGAGGACGCGCTCGACGCGAGCCTCGTCGTCCCCGCCACGATCACGATCCCGGCGCTGCGGCCCGCGACCGCGTCTCCGGCGCGCGCACCGACGGGACCGCATCCCTGCGGTGTGCGTTCGTACGTCGACGGCGCGGGGATCAAGCACTACGTGCGGGATTGCAAGTGACCGCGCGCGGCCTCCGCGCCCTCCTCGTCGCACTCGCCCTGCTGGCGTGTCGGTCGAGCGCCGCCGACACCTGCCTCGACGCCCCCGTGCAAGGACAGAAGCTCGTGCGCGCAGGGCACCCGATTGCTGCCCGCGAGAAGTTCGCGGCGTGCGCCCAGAAGGCGTGCCCTGCGGAGATCGTGAAGGACTGCGAGACGTGGATGCAGGACGCCACGAGGTCCATCCCCTCCATCGTGACTGCCGTGCGGGATGCCGCCGGCTCCGACGTCGAGGCATCCCTGGGGATCGACGGCGGACCCGCGGCGCCGCTCGCGGCGCGCGCCATCGAGCTCGATCCGGGGCCGCACCACCTGGTCTTTCGCCTCGCTCACGGGCGAGATGTGGCGCGCGACGTCGTCCTCCGCGAGGGGGAGAAGGACCGGCCCATCGTCGTGACCCTCGAGGACACCGCTCCGGGTGCCGTCCCACCTCCGGCCGCGGCACCCGCTCCGCGTTCCCCGTCCGCGCCTTCTCGTCCGGTTCCGGTTTCGGTCTGGATCGCGGGCGGGGTGGGCGGCGCGGCCCTCGCAACGTTTGCCGTCCTCGGCGGCCTCGGCGTCTCCGCGCGGAGCAGCGACCACTGCGACACCGGGTGCAGCACGCCGCAGAAGAAGGCCGTCGACGGCGAGTTCCTCGCCGCGGACGTCTCGCTCGGCGTCGGCGTCGTCGCGCTCGGGATCGCGGCGTGGCTGTACCTGGCGCGCGAACCAGCGCCGGCACCCGTCGCCGCCGTGCTGGGCATCCTCGGCGTACCGGGGAGAGCGTCGCTCGCAGGCCACTTCTGAACCCCGGGTCGCTCCGTGGTGACTTTCGGCCGGTTCGACGCGCGGGGTCGAGGCGATCTCCGCGATCGCACCACGGATCGCCGAGATCGCGCGCGACGGGCGCCCTCTCAGCGCAGAATGATTGGGGATTCGCGTCCCTCGCCGCGTCGGTCCGCCGGCTGCAGTGGGCCTCGGTCATGACGACCCATCGCCCGTTCGCTGCCGTCCTCCTCGCTACCCTGACGACCACCGCCACCGTCGCCTGCGGACCCGCTTCCCCCGGTGAAGACGTGGGCACGGGGAGCGAGGCGCTCTCGAGCGGCGAGTACGAGTCGACCGCGCACGACTTCGCCGACGCGCCCTACATCGGGGACTGGGAGCACAACTGGGGCTACGTGCTCGGCTACCTCTTGCCGGGGTCTCGCATCTCCGCCCAGGTGGTCACGCAGGACTCCGTCTACGGCCTCATCGAAGACAGCCACTACGGAGCCTGGGACCACGGACACCACTGCGGCTGGGTGGGGCTCGGCGGCCTCAAGGGATCGGGCTCCCACGCGTCGGCCGCGAACGTCTGCCCTCCTCCCGACAACGACTTCAGCCTCGCGCACGGTCAGCCCTCGGGCTTGTTCCGCCCCGGCACCGTCGTCGAGAGCAACGGCGAGGTCCAGTCTGCGGTCGTCCTTCCCTCCTGCCCGGACTTCAACGTCTACGCGAACTACGATCCGTCGACGCGCACCTTCCACGACCCCGAGGGCGTCGAGAAGCCGGGACAGGGGACGATGCCCTCCCCGTCCGATCCCTCCTGCGCGCACTACGCGGGCGTCGCGCAGCAGGCCGTCACCTCCGGCTATTGCGGCTTCGGAACGCGCTTCGTGACCGCAGACGGCGCGGCCGTCGAGATCAAGGACTCGCTCGTCGCGCCGACCCACTTCGGCTTCATGCACGTCGAGTGCATCGCGGGATCGCAGGTCGGAAATCCGTCCCCGCCGCCCGCGTCCTGCGGCGCGCTCCGCGCGGGCGACATGCTCGCGCACGGCGCCTCCCTGAAGTCCTGCGGCGGCGCGTACGAGTTCGTCGTGCAGAGCACCGACGGCAACCTCGTCGAATACGAAGGGTCCTCGCCGCTCTGGGCGTCGAACACCGAGGGACATGCCGGCGACTACCTCTCGATGCAGTCGGACGGCAACCTCGTCCTCTACACGGCGGCCCGCACGGCGCTCTGGTCCACGGGCACCAACGGGCACCCGGGGGCGTACTTCGCGGTCCAGGATGACGGCAACATCGTCGTCTACGACGGCACCAAGCCGCTCTGGGCGCGCTTCGGGCTCTGAATCACGGGAAGACGACGCGGCTCGGGACGGGGTTGCAGACCTCGTCGCGGGCGGGCGCGCCGCACGTCGAGAGGTCGCCGCTGCCGGCTGCACCCGGTGCATGGCCGAGTCGACCGTCGACGTTCGCGCCCCAGGCCCACACCGTGCCGTCGCTCTCGAGGGCCACGCCGAACTCGTCCCCCGCGGAGACCTGCACCACCGAGGCCGTCGCGGCGCCGAACGCGGGAACCTCGGCAGGCAGCGCGATGCACGGAGCGCCGTCGTTGACGCAGCTGGCCCCACCGACGTTCCCGTTGCCGAGCGCCCCGCGCGAGCTCGATCCCCACGCCCATACGCGCGCCTTCGCGTCGAGTGCGAGCACGAAGTCGTAGCGCGCGTCGAACGCGGTGAACGCCTTGCCGTCGGCCGCGGCGACGGGCGCGAAGTGCACGACGGCGCTGCCTCCTCCATCGCCGGCTCCCTCGCCACCGTCTGCAACCTCGCCACCGCCACCGTCGCCGTTCCCGGCATCGCCAGCGTCACCGGAGCCCCCCGAACCGGCGGGCGTCCCGTCGCCGAACTGCCCGAGCCCATCGTCCCCCCAGCAGGAGAGACCCCCGTCCGCGAGCAAGGCGCACGAGAGGCCACTCGCTGCGCGCACGACGCTTGCCGTCGTCAGCCCTGCGACGACGCGCGGCGAGGCCGAGCAAGCCACGTCGCTCGGGGGGCAGGTGGGATCGGTCGCCGGATCGTGTCCGAGCGCGCCGAGGTGATTCTCCCCCCAGCACACGACCTGTCCGTTGCCTTGGAGAAGGGCGCACGCGTGCGGGTCGAGCCCGGTGGACACCGCCGCGAAGCTCGAGCCAGTGGCGGCGACGCGCACCGGAGACGCACTCGCGCCCCCGTCGACCGCGGCCCCGAGCTCACCGTACGTATCGTCGCCCCAGCAGTGAAGCGCGCCTGCGGTGTCCAGCGCGCACGCGAACAGGTAGCCCACGTCGATCGCCTTCGCCGTCACGCCTGCTGGCAGGCCGACCTTCGACGGTGTCGGCTGCGGTCCGGCCGTCCCCATGCCCGTCGCGCTGCCGAGCTGGCCCGCCTGGTTCTGCCCCCAGCACCAGACCGACCCGTCCTGCTCGAGCGCGCACGTGCTGTAGTAGCCCGCGCGAACCGCGACGGCGTGCTCCACGCCGGCCACCTCGGTCGGCGTGGTCAGGCACGGCGTCGCGCTCGCGCCGCACGCCTGCGTCGTCGGCGGGCTGCCCGTCTCGCCGAACAGGTTGCTGCCCCAGCAGAAGACCCTCCCGCCCTTGACGAGCGCGCACGCGTGAAGCCCCGCGCTCACCTGCGTGACGTGCATCCCGTCGCAGACCCCGGCGAAGCAGCTCTCGCCGCCCTCGCATGCGACGCCGCAGGCCCCGCAGTTCAGCGGATCGCTGCTGGTATCCGATCCGTCGGTGCAGGCGCCGCCGTCGGCGAGGCGCGTCGGGAAGGCCAGCTGGCACGCCAGGTAGGGTAGGGACGCGGCGGCCCCGAGGAGGACCACGCATCCGGCAACGGCGCGCGCCCGCACCACGCTTCCAACGCTAGCACGCACGCTCTCACGCCCGTGGGGGCCCGTGCGCGCGCGTGCGCAGGTGCTCAGGTGCGCCCGTCCACGAGGTCGCCGCGAGCCGGATGGTATGCTGAAGCGATCGATGCCGGGCAGATCGGGCGGCGACTGGTGGGACACGTCGACGGCCCTCGGGCCGTCGCGATCCCCGGGCACCGCCGAGCGCAGTTACGTCCTTTCGGTCGTCGACGGGCCGGACGCAGGCGCGCGCGTCGAGCTCGAAGGACTGCAGGGCGAAAGCGTGCTGGCGGGCAAGGGTCCGGCGTGCCGGCTGCGCCTCGGCGATCCGACCGTGTCGCGGCGGCATGCGTCGTTCGAGGTGAGCGCGCGCGGGGTGCGCGTCGAGGACCTCGGCTCCACCAACGGCACCTTCGTCAACGGAGTCCCCATCGAGGCGGCGTACGTCTCCGGCGGCGACCGCGTCCGCCTCGGCGCGACCACCCTCATCGTCGATCGCGGCGATCCGTCGACCGTCGAGGAGCCCGCCGAGACGTCCTTCGGCCGGCTGCTCGGCGCGAGTCACGCCATGCGCCGCCTCTATCCCCTTTGCCTCCGCTTCGCCGAGAGCGACATCCCCGTGCTCATCGAGGGCGAGACGGGCACCGGCAAGGAGGTGCTGGCCGAGGCCCTGCACGAGTGCAGCCTCCGCGCGTCGGGCCCCTTCGTCGTCTTCGACTGCACGTCGGTCCCTCCATCGCTCCTCGAGTCGACGCTCTTCGGGCACGAGCGCGGCTCGTTCACCGGCGCGGTCGCGCCGCGCGCCGGCGTCTTCGAGGAAGCGCACGGCGGCACGCTGCTCATCGACGAGATCGGCGACCTCGACCCGTCCATGCAGCCGAAGCTCCTGCGCGCCCTCGAGCGCGGCGAGGTGCAGCGCGTCGGCTCGAACGCCTGGCGGAAGTTCGACGTGCGCGTCATCGCGGCCACGCGGCGCGATCTCGATCACGAGGTGCAGGCGGGCCGCTTCCGCGACGACCTCTTCTTCCGCCTCGCCGTGGGCCGCGTCGAGCTCCCGCCCCTGCGCCGGCGGCTCGGTGACGTCGCGCTCCTCGCGTCGCACTTCTGGGAGGCCCTCGGCGGGACGCTGCCCGTCCCCCGGGACGTCATGGCCCGCCTCGAGGACTGCCCCTGGCCCGGCAACGTGCGCGAGCTCCACAACGCCGTCGCGCGCATCCTCGCCCTCGGGGACCGCGCCTTCGAGGAGCGCCTCGAACGAAGGAGTACCCAGGGGGCCGCGCCGCCGGCCGCGCCGCCCGGCGCGCGACCGGCGGACGGCGGTCTCGCGCAGATCCTCGCGGCGATCCTCGACCAGGACGTGCCGCTGCCACGCGCGCGCGACGTCGTCGTTCGCGAGTTCGAGCGCCGCTACGTGGAGAAGGTCCTCGCGCGTCACGGCGGCAACGTCGTGCGCGCGGCCGAGGCGTCCGGCATCGCGCGCCGCTACTTCCAGATCCTCCGCGCCCGGTACAAGGACGGCTGATCACGTCTTGATGATCCACACGACGGCCGCGTTGACGGGCCGCGTCTCCGTGGAGGTGCCGCTCGGATCGATCGTGATGCCGGTCGGTGACGCCTGGATCGAGACGTTGGTCAGGGCACCCTGGATGGAGATGTTCGCGCCGGAGGGGGCCGTGACCGAGTTGACGTCGAAGCACGCCGCGGTGCCCGAGCCCAGGTCGAAGGTGGCGCCCGCGCAGGTCGAGCCGTTGTAGTACGCGTAGTACTGGCCGGCGTTGGGGCCGTGCGTGTGCCCTCCGTCGGAAACGCCGTGCGCGTGCCCGGGGTCCGTCACGCCGTGCGTGTGGCCCTTGTCGGTCACGCCGTGCGTGTGCGTCGCGAACGCCGCGCCTTCCAGCGAGCCGACGGCGTCGCCCTCGTTGCCGCCGGGATGCGGGGCGGTTCGCGCCTTCGCGTCGGGATCCCGCCCCGTGCCGTGGTCGACGCCTCGAAGGAAGCGGCCCTCGTAGTCCGGCAGGTTGAACGTGGTCGAGCCGTCGCCCGATCCGTGCGACACGCCGATGGCCGCGAAGAGCGACGCGTACTGGGTGCGGCTCACCGTCGACCCGTCGCAGACGAGCCAGCCGTCCGGCGCGGCGCTCCCGCCAAAGGCGACGACGGCCCCGGAGGGAGCGAGCCCTCCGCCTCCCGACGACGAGCTGCTCGCGCAGTTGCCCGTCTGGCAGCTGGCCACGTTCGAACCCGGCTGGCCGCACGCTGCGAGGACGAGGTGAAGCGCCCCGGCTCCGGCCAAGGTCGAGAGGGCGAGCTTCCACTTCAGGTTGGTCGTGATCATGACGGATCCTCCGGAACGCACCCCGGAGGATATCCGAGCCGCCTACGCCCAGCCGGAGAGCGTGCCGCGAACCCGCTCGAGATGACGGCCGTCGCGCACGAGCTCTTCGTAGCCCGGGACCGTGCCGACCCACGCGCGCATCCGGACGTTCGGCGCATCGGTGATGTACAGCGTCGGAAGCCCCAGGAGCGCGGGGCCGTCCATCCCGGCCGTCGTCACCCCCATCTGCCCGACGACGCCGTGCGCCGCCCGCAGGTGCTCGAAGAGCTGGAGCTGCGCGCGCCGCCCGCCGGTGCCCGCGAAGAGCGGGTCCCTCCAGAAACGGGTCAGATCGACCACCCCGGGCGGAAGCTCGGTCTCGCGCGCGGCGTCGCCGATCCAGACGGGCCCGAGGCCCGCCTGGCCCGCGCGTGCGGTGAGCTCGAGGAGCTCCGCGTGCGTCGTGTTGCGGTGCGGGGCGAACGCGCCGTCGCGGATCCAGAGCAAGACCTTCCTGCCGCCCGGCGCGCGGGCGAGTCGCTCGTCCGCCCACGCGACGATCGAGCCGGGGATCGGCGCCTCGCCGAGGAACGCGGCGCGGACCCGCCGTCGAGCGAGCACCGCGTCGGCGGCGAAGGCGCGCGCCACGAGCTCGGTCGCCTGCTTCATCGCGCGCGGCCGCGAGCGATGGGGCTGGAGGTACGCTTGGAGGCCCGCGTCGTGGAGAAACTGCTCGGCTTGCGCGGTCGCCGGCTTGCCTGGTTCGATCTGGATCGCGACGCCCGCGAGCAGCGCGGCTGCCGCGACGTACCAGCCCTCGCCGAACGAGAAGCCTGAGTCCGTGTGGAACGTGTACGCGTGGTTTCTCTCCTCGACGATCCGCCGCGCCGCGCGAGCGGAAGCCTCGGCCCGCGTCGCGCTCGCGAGCGCCAGGCGCGTGAGCGGCGAGCGGGGAGCACACGTCCGTAGCTCGGAGGCCTCCGCCGTGGCTCTCCGCGCCGAGGCCTCGGCGACCGCGACGATGCCTTCGACGCGCTGCCACCCTTCGTCGCAGGCGCCGGCCGTCGGCGCGCGCTGCGCGCTCAGCGAGAGCTGCCCCGCGCCGTGCCGTGAATACTCGGCGCGCTCGGCGTGGGCCTTCACCGAGGTGGCGAGAGAGGAGAGAGACTCCGACGGACGATCCGGGGACACGTGCTCGACGAGGCGCTACCGCTTCGCCCCGAACGCTTCGCTCAGCGACGTGGTGACGTGGGCCGTCACGGCGTCCGCGGCCAGTGCGTCGATGTCGTACTCGCCGCGCTTCCCGACGGCGCCGCCGTGGTTGATCATCGTGTTGGACGACGAGACGGCGACCTTGCGCGCGCTGCGGTTCGCCGAGAACACGACCTCGATGGCGACGGGGTTGCCGTCGTCGCGCCCGCCGGCGAAGGGCTTCGGGACGACCCGGAGGAAGATCGCCGCGGACTTGACGCCGCCGCCCGCCGTCGACGACTCCTCCTGCTCGCGCACCGAGGCTTCGTGACCGTGCGCGTTGAGCATGACCGCGATCTCCTCGAGCGCGGGACGGATGGTCTCGCGCGCGAGCACGGCAAAGCGGTCGGGGAAGGCGGCGTGCGCCGCGCGGCTCTCCGCGTCCACGCGCGCGATCTCGGCGAGCTTGGCGTCGTAGTCGCCCAGGATCTTCGCGAGCTGGCCCTTCGCTTCGTCCTTCATCGCGCAGGAGGTACCACAGCCGCCGGCGGCGCACGAGCGACAGGAAAAGCGACCCGGAGTCTCGGGAAAGCGGCGAGGGGTCTACTCCGGGTCACCCGGCGTCTTCTCCGTGCCACGTTGCGAAGACTCCTCGACGCAAAGCGTTTCGGGAAAGCGTCACGGCGTCTACTCCGTGCCACCCGGCGAAGAGGGAATGCGGCAGGGAGTCGTCTCCTCGACACGAAGCATCTTCGCCGTGCGGCAGGGCGATTCGGGAAAGTGACGCGGCGAAGACTCCTTGCGTCACGGCGTATTCGCCGCGTCGCGCGGCAATTGAGTCGAGACACAGGGAGTCTTTGCAAGGAGACGCGGCGAATGCTCCGGGTGGCACGGAGCCTTCGCCGCGTCACTTTTCCTCGGATCCACGTCGCGGGGCGGCTGCTAAGACCATCCATTCATGGACTTCCAGCGACTCGGCGGAACCGGACTCACCGTCTCCCGCATCTGCCTCGGGTGCATGACCTACGGCGACCCCGCGGCGAAGCTCCCCGGCGAACCCGCGCGCTGGGAGTGGGCGCTGAAGGAGGACGAGGCGCGCCCCTTCTACAAGCGCGCGCTCGAGCTCGGGATCAACTTCTTCGACACGGCGAACGTCTACTCGTTCGGCGCCAGCGAGGAGGTCACGGGGCGCGCGCTTCGCGACCTCGCGCGCCGCGAGGACGTCGTCATCGCGACGAAGGTCTTCAGCCGCATGCGCCCCGGCCCGTTCGGCGCGGGGCTCTCTCGCAAGGCGATCCTCCACGAGATCGACGCGAGCCTGAAGCGCCTGGGCACCGACTTCGTCGACCTCTACCAGATCCACCGGTGGGACGACGCGACGCCCATCGAGGAGACGATGGAGGCGCTCCACGACGTCGTGCGCGCGGGCAAGGCACGCTACCTCGGCGCGTCGTCGATGCACGCGTGGCAGTTCGCCAAGGCGCAGCACGTCGCCGAGAAGAACGGCTGGACGCGCTTCGTCTCGATGCAGAACCACTACAACCTCCTCTATCGTGAGGAGGAGCGCGACATGAACCCGCTGTGCCGCGATCAGGGCGTCGGGCTGATCCCGTGGAGCCCGCTGGCGCGCGGCAAGCTCGCCCGCGCACCCGAGGCGAGCGCAACGAAGCGCTCCGAGACCGACCGGTTCGGCAAGGTCCTCTACGCATCGATGGCCGACGCAGACGCGGGCGTGCTCGCCGCGCTCGACGGCGTGGCAAAGGCGCGCAAGCTGCCCCACGCCGAGGTCGCGCTCGCCTGGCTGCTCCACGAGGCGCGCGTGACGTCGCCCATCGTCGGCGCGACGAAGATGGATCACCTCGAGAGCGCGGCGAAGGCGGTCGCCGTCCGGCTCTCGGACGACGAGGTGAAGTCGCTCGAGGCGCCGTACGCGCCGCACCCCATCGCAGGGTTCAGCTGAGACGGCCCGCGCGGCAAGCGCGGCCTGCGGCGTGCACGGTCCGCCGACGTGCGGACGCGCGCCACCCTGTTCGCCGTGGGCATCGCCCTCGTCGCGGCGCCGGTCGCGCTGGGCGCGTGCCGTGCGGCAGCGACCCACGAGGACGAGGACGCTGCGTCGAACGAGGCGGCGGACGGGGCCGTTGCCGTCGGAGGCGAGGACGCGAGCGGCTCCGAGCAGGGAGCGGGAGACGACGGGGGAGTAGCCGTCGATGGACCGGTCGGCGCGACGCACGACGCGTCGGTCGCAAGGGAGGCAGGCTCCGACGGAGCACCGCCCCCCGTCCTCGATGCCGCGTCCAGCCTCGAAGCAGACGCGCCGCCCGCGTCGGTTCCCGACGGCGGCCTCTGGATCGACGACGGCGCGTGCCCGACCGGCGCAGTTGGCGCGACGTTCATGAACGTGCCGGCCTATTGCCAGCCGACGGGCAGCTCGGGCCTCTTCCAGTGCGACGAGCTCGCGAACCGCTTCATGCGCGACGCGCTGCACCACCCGAACCTCGACAACGTCGTCACCGACGACGCGTCGAGCATCTGCGACCACGCCGCCGCGATGCCCGCGTACTCGGTGTGGGGGCCCGGTTACCGCGACTCCACGGGCTACGCACCGGTCCCCGGCGATCTCGTCGTCTACCCCGGGAGCCCCGGCCACGTCGCCGTCATCGCCGGCTTCGCCGACCCCGCGACCGTCACGATCGTCCAGCAGAACGGCGATCCCACGGTCACCACCATCCCGTGGAACGCCGCCATCTCCTTCTTCGACGACGACTCCTCGTGCTGGGTCCACGCCGAGCCCGCGCCGCCGGCGCCGCTCCCGTCGGGCCCTCCGTGCGGCTGCTTCGTCGACGGACCCGTGTGTGGCCTCGCGCTCGTCGACTACGCGTGGTGGAACGGGTGCTCGGTCGCCGCGCTCGCGAGCGGCGTCGACGCGCAAGGCCTCTACGCCTGCAGCGGAGGCGTCTTCACGGAGACCACGCTCTGCCCCGACCTCTGCGTCACCAACGACATCTCGGATCTCTCCGGCGCCTGCGGTCCGTGACGCCGTTGCTATGATCCGCGCGTGCCGCCCGGAGCACCGCCGCCCCCTGCCCCCGCGTCGCCCACCGCGGTCGCGTGGGTGGACTTCGACGGCTCCGTCGGCGACGTGCGCAGCCTCTTCTTCGACGTCGACCTCGCGGTGCGCGGGAAGATCCACCGGGGCATGCGCCTCCAGTGGCTCACGCCTTCCGCCGACGGTGGGCGCGGCGTGCGCCAGCAGACCCGCGTCCTCGATACGATCGTGGTCGAGGACGTCGTCGTCGAGGAGGGACCGGGCGGCGCCTGGGTGAAGCGCTACGTCGAGGGGCCGAACGCCGGGACGCGCTTCGTCGCGCGGTTCGAGGCGCAGGGGCCGGCCGCGACGCGCGTCACGATGGAGGCGTACGTCGGGCGCGCCGGCTTCGCGCAGGGCCTCGGGAAGCTCTCGTCCCTCGGTCTCGAGAAGGCGATGAAGCGCACGATGGGCGAGTTCAAGATCGCTCTCCAGGGCTACGAGCCGGGGCGCGCCCGCGGCGCCGTACTCGATGCCATCGCCGAGGCGCGGCGCGCCTCGCCCGCGATGCAGTCCCTCGACGAAGGGCGGCGCCGCCAGCTCGTTTCGGCGCTCCTCGAGACCGCCTGCACGGTCGCTTCGGTCGACGAGGGCGTCGACGGCGCGGAACGCGACGCGCTGCGAGCCATCGTCGCGGGCCTCTGGGGCGTCCCTCTCGAGCCGGCCGCCGAGGAACGCATGGTGCGGACGGCCGCGGCCTCCGTGGCGAAGGAGGGCGCCGGGGCGCGCTGCACGGCCCTCGGGTTGCGGCTGCGGGGCCTGGGCTTCGCGCGCCTCGGCCTCTCGATCGCGGCGCTCGTCGCAGAGGTGAGCCGCGGCCTCTCGCCCGCGGAGCTCGGCGCCCTCCGCCACTTCGCGCTCGCGGCAGGCCTCGACGAGGTCATCCTCGCCGAGACCGTCGCGGCGATCGACGCCGTCCTCTCGGGCCGCGAGCCGACCTCGCGCATCTCGCGCTTCGTCTGACTCGCGGCGCTCCGGCGCCTCCGCGTCACGGGATGGGCGCGGGCGCCCCGTCGTCCGGCGTCAGCCCACGGGATCGAGGATCGCCTCGATCTTCGTCACGGCGTCGTCGAGCACGACGCGCAGCTTCTTGATGGTGGTGGGCGTGAGGCGCCCGCGGCGCGCCGAGCGCCCGATCGCCTTGAACATCCTGGCCACGCGGCGCGTGAGATCGCTCAGCTCCTCGGCGAAGTCTTCCCACGAGCCCTCGCCCGCGTGATCGTAGAAGTCGCTCACGTCGTCGGCGTGCTCGGCCAGGTCCTTCTTTCCGTCCGCCGTGATGGCGTAGACCTTGCGCGACTCGAGCTCCTCGACGCGGGTGTGCCCGAGCTCCTCGAGCATCTGCAAGGTGGGGTAGACGACGCCGGGGCTCGGCCGGTACGTCCCGGCGCTGCGCTCCTCGATCGCCTGGATGATCTCGTAACCGTGCCGCGGCCGCTGCGCGATCGCGTCGAGGACGAGGTAGCGGACGACGCCGCGGTCGGCGCGCGGAGGCGGCCCCCCGAACATCTCCGAGAAGTCGGACCGACCCGGCCGGAAGGGACGCCCGTAGGGCCCCCCGCGATGGCCGAAGTACGCGCCCCAGGAATGGTGTCTGTCGTGCATGTGTCATTCCGTCGTGTTGTGTAGACGCATCGGTACGATACGTCGTTCAGATATATCTATAGATAGCTCCGAAGACGCGACCGTCAAGAGATCGGGCCGCTCTCTCGCGACGGATTTCGGGCCGAGCGCACGGAAATCCCACCGCGTCGCGCTCCGGTAGGCGGCCGATCTTCCTGGTGCTAGATCGGTGTCGTACGGGGAGTCGCACAGTCCGGTAGTGCACGAGCTTTGGGTGCTCGTCGTCGCGGGTTCAAATCCCGCCTCCCCGACCGGCCCGCCTTTGGCGGGCCTTTGTCGGGGTGGCGGGGTTGAGCGGCTCGGCCTCGCAAGCGAGGCCTCGGCGACAAATCCCGCCTTCCGGCCCCGCTTCGTGCCGCCTTGTACGTTGGTCCTGTGGACCCACGACACCCCGGGTCCACAGGCAGCCGACCGCGGGTCAGCTCTTGCGCGCGGCGACCCGCGCCCGGGTCGCGCCAGGCTTCTTTCCTCCGAGGAACGGAATCGAGGCGGCTTGTTTCATCCACGACGCTGCTTGGCGCTCGTCGAGATCGTCCACGGACGCCGGCTCGACGCCGCGTGTGGCCTTGCCCATCCCGATTGGCGTCACAGGCGGTTCCGGCTTGATCTCCGTGCCGCGTATGAACATCAGCTTGACATGGCCGACGAAGGCGCCCGACGTGAAGCACCAGCCGCCGTCCACGCCGTAGTACGCCATCCCCCACTTCACCGCACGCTTGAGCCCCGGCAACGTCCTGGCCGCCAGAGCATCGATGCGCTCGAGGATCTCGCGCTGAGGCTGCGGCAAGCTGGCGATGTAGGCGAACACGGGCTCGTCGCCTTCCGCGGCCTTCGCGGCGCTTGCCTTGCCCGTCATGGCGACGAGCAGCTTCGTGGTGGCCGTGCCTTGGGCGGTCTTCGTGCCCTTGGCCTTCGGGTCGGCGATGCGTTCGCCGCCACGGCGAGGGTGAACCTTCTTGGGCCGGGCGTTCATTTCTGGGCGCGAGTGTACGCCAACGCGCCTACGCGATTCAGCCCGCTCCACTGGGACGCCCTCTCAGCAATCCGCTGCGTGTCGCACGCCGACGGCCTACATTCCGCGCCAGACCACCCACCATGCCCGTCGACTACGCCTACCCGCCGCAGCTCGCTGCGTACGTCCGCCAGGAGTGGGAGCTCGCCACGGGCGGCTCGATGCCGATCGAGCTCGGGCAACTCGAGCGCATCCTCACCGTCGCCTACCAGGCGAGCCTCCTTCGCGACGAGGACCGGCCGGTGCGCGTGCGCCTGGTCATCGCGGGGCCCGACGACTTCTCCTCGGACGAAGGGCCGCCCCACGGTCTCCACACGCTGGCGTTCGACGCGCCCGTCGCGTTCACCCCCGAAGAGGTGCGGCGGCTCGCGGTGGCGGCGAAGTACGCGCGCGCCCTCGTGGCGGTGCGTCCCCATGGCGACGAGGGGGCGTTCGTCGTCTGGGGGGTCATCCAGTCGGGGCCGGGCTGGATCCAGGTCGCGCAGGGCGGGCGCGGCCCGGCTCCCTCGCCGCCCTCGTCGGCGATCGTCGTGCGGGTGCTCGGGCCGGGGCGCATCGCGGTGGGGAGGGGCGCGTCGACCCTCGCGGAGCTGCGCGGCGGCGTCGTCGGCGGCCCCGGGATGGACGCGTTCGCGTCGAAGTGGCTGGCGGCGAGCTTCGAGTCGTCGCGGGCGGAGCTCCGGGAGATCCACGCCGCGGCGCGTGCACGGGCGGAAGCGCAGGGCGAGCGATGGGCGCTCCTCGGCCCCGACGTCGTGCGGATGGTGTCGCAGGCGATGGTGCGGCGGTTTCTCGCCGCGATGGTCGCCGCGCACCACGGTGGGACGGTGCTCGTGCTCCCGACGGAGCAGGCAGAGGACATCCTGCGCGGGAGGGGCCCTCTGCGTCTCCGCTACGCCTTTCGAGACGACGACGCACGCCGCCGGTACCGGCGCCTCATCCAGACGCTCATGGCGGACATCGCGCGCGCAGGAGGCCGCGCCGGGGTCGACCAGGTCGACGGCCCCACCTACGCGTCGCTGCGCGACGACGCGCTGTCGGCCGAGCAGGACGCGATCTTCGAGATGAGCCAGCTCATCGCCGCGCTCACGGAGGTCGACGGCGCGGTCGTGATGACGAAGCGCTTCGAGATCCTGGGCTTCGGCGCGGAGATCGCGGGCGAGCTCCCGGACGTGCAGCACGTCGCGCGTGCCCTCGACCTCGAGGCGGTCGACACCGTGCTCGAGCCGCTGGCGGCGGACGGGACGCGCCATCGCTCGACGTACCGCCTTTGCTCGCGCCTGCCCGAGGCGGTCGGTATCGTCGTCTCGCAGGACGGAGGCGTGCGCTTCGTGGCGACGCACGCAGGCCAGGTCACCTTCTGGGACCACGCGGCGGAGGCGCTCGACGTCTGAGGCCGCCGATCTCCGGGGAGGCCGTGGGCCGTTCCGGACGGAGGACCGCCCCTAGCGGCCGTCGTCGTTCTCGGGCCAGCTCCACTGCTCGGCGAGCTTGCCTTCCGCGACGCGGAAGAGGACGACCGCGCGCATCTCGACGGGCGCACCCTCGCGCAGGACGCGGATCGTGCGGCGCGCGGCGACGAAGTCCTCGCCGGCCGCGACGATCTCGGCCTCCACGTGCCCGCCGCCGTCCTTCTGGAAGCGCGGGACGAGAGAGCGGGTCGCGGCAGGACCGACGACGCTCGGGTGTTCGTGGTCCACGTAGGTCGGGGCGAGGACCTCGTCGGCGACCGCTCCCGTGCCGGCATTCCACATGTCGAAATACCGCTCCACGAGATCCATGGCGGCGGTGCACTCCCGCGAAGGCTCGAGCACGCGGGGTTCGCGCGAAGCTTCGGACATCGGGACCCTCCTTCGTTACAATCGGAACCGTGAGTCCGTTTATCATTGTATACGGAACCACCCCTCCGGTTGTCAACCGGCGGCCGCCTTGTCCCACTCTTGCCCGGTGATCTCCGCTGCCCGATGAGCCCCGCTGCGAAGAAGAAGTCCCTGCGCGCCGACGCCGAGCGCAATCGCCAGAAGGTCCTCGAGGTCGCGCAGGCGACGTTCGCGGCCGAGGGGCTGGCCGTTCCCATCGACGAGATCGCGCGTCGCGCGGGGCTCGGCGTGGGGACGCTCTACCGGCACTTCCCCACGAAGGAGGCGCTCTTCCAGGCCATCGTCCTCGGCAAGATGGCGAGCATGGCCGAGGAGGCACGCGCGCAGGCCGGGGCGAAGGACCCCGGGGCGGCGTTCTTCGGTTTCCTCGCGCACATCGTCGAAGGTAGCTCCGTGAAGAAGGACCTCATGGAGGCGCTCTCGGGCGCGGGCGACGAGTTCGGCCGCGCGATGATGCGGGCGAAGGGCGAGCTGCGCGTGGCGCTGGGGGCGCTGCTCGCGCGGGCGCAAGCGGCGGGCGTCGTTCGCCGCGACGTCGAGGCGGGCGAGGTGCTGGCGCTCGTCACCGCGACGTACACGGCGATGGGGCGCCTGCCGCCCGGGCATGGCGAAGCCCGGGCGCGCATCTTCGCGATCGTCTGCGATGGGTTGCGCGTGCGCTGACTCAGTCTCGCTGCCACGTGCCGATGAGCTCTCCCCATGCCACCACGTGGCCCCGCATCGCGTCGATGAGCGCGGAACGCCCGGCGCCTGCCTCGAGCTCGACCAGGCAGTCGAGCGCGAACACCTGGAAGTGGTAGCGGTGGATGCCGTGCCCGGGCGGGGGCGCGGCGGGCGCGAAGCCCGGGCGCATCGAGCTGTTCTTGCCCTGGCGCGGGATGTCGCGCACCGCGGGGTCAATCACGCGAGACGTCGGCGGGATGTCCCACACCATCCAGTGCACGAAAGGGCGGGGAAAGGGCGCGTCGGGGTCCTCGCACACGATCGCGATCGAACGCGTCTGCTGCGGGACGGCGGACCACTCGAGCCGCGGCGCGACGCCGACGCCGTCCTTCGTTGCCCAGTACGGCAGCCTGGCACCTGCGAGGAAGGCCGGGCTCGTCACCTCGAGTGACGCGGGCCTTCCGGCGACGAGGCGGTGGGCGGCCAGCTTGGCGTCGCCCGCATGGACGGACCGCAGAGCTTTGCCCAGTGCCACCGATGCCGAATGCTGGAGACTCATCGCATACCTCCGGTTCCTCGCCACCCAAGCAGGAAGCGAACCGCCGGGTCTCTGCCGTGGTTGCGCGGAGCGGTCCGGGGCGCAGGGGTCGCAAGTGCGGCGTGCGTGAATCGGCGTGCACCTTCCGGTCACACCCGCGCGATCACATGAGGCTCGAAGCCGGGCCCTTCTGCTGGTAGACGGTCGTCCCCGTGTTGCCCCTGCGGGCCCTTGACCGTGCGCGAGACCGGGTGAGGCCGGTCGCCGTGGGGTTGGTCTTGGCCGGCGCGGCGTGGATGGCGCCGTTCCCGGCGTGGGCGCAGGCCAGTCCTCCCGGGCCCCACGCCGACGCGGCCTTCGACCTGATGAACCTCCTCACGCAGCACGATCTCCACGACATCCGGAGCGAGAGCTGGAACGCATACGGGCAGGTCACGTACATCTCGAGCTGGAAGTTCCCGTTCTCCGCGGCGTACACGAACCTCGACGGGAGCATGCGGTCGCTGAAGCCCGACGCGGAGCAGAGCTTCACGGTCTCCTTCACGCTCTTCTTCGGTGCGCGACTCTGGCACGGCGGTGAGGCGTACTTCGTTCCCGAGGTCATCAGCGAGCGCGGTCTGTCCAACCTGAACGGCCTGGGCGGGTCGATCCAGAACTTCGAGCTCCAGAAGACGGGGACGGAGGTGCCGTCGCTCTACCGGTCCCGGTTCTACCTCCGGCAGAACTTCGATCTCGGCGGCTCCCCCGTCGTCAAGGAGTCCGACCCGATGCAGCTCGGGACCACCGTCGACAGCCGCCGCGTCGTCCTCACGGCCGGCACCTTCACGACGCTCGACATCTTCGACCGCAACAACGTCGCCGGCGATCCGCGCAAGGGCTTCCTCAACATGGCCTTCATGACCCACTCGTCGTGGGACTTCGCCGCGGACGCGCGTGGATACTCGCTCGGCGGCGCAGCGGAGCTCTACTGGGACGACTGGGCGCTGCGCTTCGGGCGCATGGCGCCGCCGCTCCACCCCAACACGCTGCCGATCGATCCGAACCTCTCGCAGGTGTACGCGGACTCGCTCGAGCTCGAACACGACCACGTCCTCTTCGGGCAGCCTGGCGCCGTGCGCTTGCTCGGCTACCGGAACCACGAGGTGACCGGCCGCTTCGCCGACGCCATCGCCACTTTCCAGGCCGATGCGACCAAGAACGCCGCCGCCTGCCCCGTCACCGTCTACAACTACGGCTCCGGCAACGTGACGGCGCCGGACCTCTGCTGGGTGCGCAAGCCGAACACCAAGGTCGGCGTGGGCGTGAACCTCGAACAGTACGCAACGAAGGACATCGGCGCGTTCTTCCGCGCGATGTACTCGGACGGCCAGACCGAGGTCGACGCCTTCAACTCGGCCGACCGCGACATGTCCTTCGGCGTCCTCGCGAAGGGGGCGCCGTGGAAGCGGCCCTTCGACGTCGCCGGCGCGGGCATCGGCGCGTCGTGGATCTCGTCGATCCACGCGCAGTACCTCGCGATGGGCGGCGTCGACGGCTTCGTTGGCGACGGTCGCCTGCGCCAGGCCGCCGAGACGGTCATCGACGTCTTCTACAGCTTCAACCTCCTCAAGGCGATCTGGCTCACGGCCGACTACCAGCACATCTGGAACCCGGGCTTCAACGCCGACCGCGGTCCGGTCGACATCGTGACGGGCAGGGTCCATGCGGAGTTCTAGGGTGCGCACGAGACTCACGGTTGCCCTCGCCGCGCTCGCCGCGGCGGCCGTCGTGACGTGGCCGCCGCGCGCGTGCGCGCAGCAGACGGCGCAAGGGTTCGCGCTCGATCGCCTGTACAGGTCCGGCCCGGGCGCGGGATGGTTCGTGATGGACACCCTCGACATGCACGGGGGGCTCGGCGGCGTGATGGGCCTCACGGCCGGGTACGCCCACGACCCGCTCCGCATCCGGACGACCGACGGATCGCAGCAGCTGGCGGTCGTGTCCGACGAGGCGATGGCGGACGTGGGCTTCGCAGCGACGTACGACCGGTACCGCCTCTACCTCGGTTTCGAGATGCCGCTCGACGTCAGCGGGCAGGGCGGCGCCATCGGCAACTACCGCTTCACGGCGCCCAACTCGGGGCAGCCGTTCACCCCGTCGGGCGTGAACCCTTCGACCGCGCCCGACACCATCGCCGACGCGCGCCTCGGGCTCGATGCCCGCATCCTCGGCGGTCCGCGCAGTCCGTTCCGCCTCGGCGCGAGCGCGCAGCTCTACGTCACGAGCCCCAACGAGACCCGCGCCGAGTACGAGACCGACGGGACGGTCCGTGCGATGGGGCGTCTCCTCTTCGCCGGCAACGTCGGAATGTTCGGGTATGCGGGGCACGTGGGCGTGCACGTGCGGCCGCTCGACGACGCGCCCACGCCGGGCAGCCCGCAGGGGAGCGAGCTTCTCTTCGGCGTGGCGGCGGGACCGAGGTTGCCCCTGGGGAAGGAGGGCGCGATGGCGCTCGTCGTGGGGCCGGAGCTCTTCGGCGAGACGGCATTCCGGTCCTTCTTCGGCAGCGCTACGGGCGTCGAGGGCCTCCTGTCGGGGCGCGTCGAGGGGACGGCGGACGACGGCGCCCAGCTTCGCGTGAAGCTCGGCATCGGCGCCGGTCTCGACGCGCGCTTCGGGGTGCCGGAGTGGCGCGCCATCGTGGGCATCGAGCTCTTCGACCGCGGGGGTCGCAAGGCGCTCATCCGTCCGTAGCGGAAAAACACGCTCGTACGAGCAAGGTAGGTTTGGATCCACGCCGGGCGCGCCTTGGATCGCCGGGCGCGCTCGTCCGTCCCTGCGCGCGGCGCAAGTGCGCGTCATCAAGTGCAATTTTGCAGGGCACGGAGGTCGCATTGCCCCCGGGCATGAACGCGCTCTACCGCTCCTGGGCCGACGATACCTCCGAGGAGACCGTGCCCGGCGACGTGCTCTCCGCGTCCGGCGAGCTCCGGTGGCTGGGGGACGACGTCTTCCCGATCGAGCTCTTTCTCGACGACGGGTGGGATGGGCCCTCGCTGGCCATGCGCTTCTTCGTGGCCGGTGGCGCGCCCGCGGTCCTGCGGCGTCAGGTCGGGCGGCAGCACGTCACGGAGGCGCGTGGCGTCGTGAAGCGCATCGAGGAGGACCGTCTCATCCTGGGAACCCCGGGCTCGACGTCCCGCGAGGTCAGCCTCGGCTACCGGCTGCCCGCGTCGATCGACCTTCGACCCCTCGTCGGGCGCAAGGTGCGGGCGACGCTCGAGCAGGAGTCGACGCGCGCCGGGTGCAGCCAGACGCTCGTCATCCGGACCGCGGACGAGCGCGAGTGGCTGGTCGCGCGATGCGGGGTCGCCACCGAGAGCCTCTACACCCTCGGCGGCGCCGTCGTCGGCGTGAACCTCGGGAGCGGCACGTCCTCCCCGCTGGTGCTTCTCGCGCCGTCGTCACGTCACGTCGTCCCACCCGGGGGCGAGGCGCGGCTGCGCGTCGGCGCTTCGCGGTACGTTGCGGAGCTCGTGTCGCGCGACGACACGCGGGCCGCCTACACGATCGTCGACGATCGCCTCTGGCACTGAGTCGTCTACGCGCGGCCGCGCAGCGCCGCGAGCGCACGCGGGAGGCCGCGGGGGCTCGCCTTGAGCGCCACGTAGACGTGGTCACGGTCGGTCTCGACGGCGCGCACGTTGATGACCGGGGTGACGATCGCGAGGAGGCGGCGCAGCCGGTAGTTGTCGGCCACGGCGGGTACCTTCATGAGATCGAGGACGATGCGGTCGCCATCGGCCTCGACGATTGCGCCGGGCCGCTTGGGCAGGAACTTCACGAGGTTGCCGGGCTTCGAGAGGTCGAGAGCGCCGGACTTGATGAGCGTGGCGACCGGCGCGTCGCTCTCGCCGAGGAGCGTGAGCTTCACGTCGCTCAGCTTGAGGCCGATGCGCATCGACGCAGGCGAGAAATCGATCTCGTCGACCTTGATCGCGGCGGTCGCCCTGACGGGCGTCCCCATCGCGTCGACGGAGAGCGCGATGCGGATGGCCGGCGGGGCGCTCCCGATGTCGATGTCCTTGGGAGCCTTCTTCGGCAGCTTCGCCTGCGACGTGAGGTACCGGAGCGCCGCGAGCGGCACGCCGAACCGGAGGCCCGCAGCGTTGACGACCGCCTTCACGAGCTCGTCGGGGTTCTTGCGGACGTAGTCGACGGCGGCGTTCAGCAGCTCACGAGCATCGAGCATCGTTCGGACGAGGCTAGCATTGTTTCCGGAGCGGCTAACGCCTTCCCCAGCCCTGCGGGGGGTAGCCGTTGTACGGGACGCCCTGCGGCCGCTGTGGCTGCGGAGCCTGCCCTTGCGGTTGCCCGTACTGCGCCGGCGTCCACGCCTGCGGCATGGGGACTGCGCGGCCGAGCGACCGAGCGACCGCCATGCGAAGCTCCCCGAGCTCCTGCCGCAAGGGCACGATCCAGTCGGCGCTCACCGTCTTCTTCCGGCCCTTCATCGCGCGGCCCGCGTGCCACTTGCTGAGGCCCAGGCGGGCGGCGGTCCGCACGAACTTGCGCCCCGCTGCGCCGCCCCACCCGAACGACGCGCGAAGCCCGCTCCACGGAGAGCACACGAGCTCGAGCTCTTCGCGCGTGATCGTTCCGAGGAGGACCTCGTCCTGCAGGTGCATGCGGATGATCCGGCCCTTGCGGACGACGAGCCAGATGAGGATCCCGATGAACGCAGCGACGAAGAGGAGCCACAGCGGCAGCATGATCAGGAACAGGAAGTTCGAGATCGTCGACGCCGTGTTCCACATGCAGTGCAGGAACATCGCGCCGCAATAGCCGAAGACGGGCGCCATCCACTTGAGCCACGTGCGGTTGGTCTCGCGCGAGATGCCGAAGCCGATGCCGGTCATCGACGTGTAGAGCGGGTGCCCCCAGGGCGCGAGCACGCCGCGCAGCACGAACGTCGCCGCGAGCACGTTGCCGTTCGGGTCCGCCTTCACCGCGTTGCCGTAGTAGATGATGTTCTCGGTCGCCGCGAAGCCGAGCGCGACGAAGGTCGCGTAGATGACGCCGTCGACGACGCCGTCGAACTCGCGGCGCAGGAAGTAGAAGACGCCGAAGACGGCCATCCCCTTCATGCCCTCCTCGACGATGGGGGCGGAGATGCAGGCGCCCGCGACCTGCGCGAAGTCCTTGCCGCCGATCTCCATGGCCGCCGCCTCGACGCCCGTGTTCACGGTGGCCGCCACGCCGCATGCCGCGATCGCCCCCCAGCCGAGGACAAGCGCGAGCGCCCACCACGGCTCGGGATCGAAGCGGTCGATGAGGCGCGGGATCCAGAGGTAGACGAGGAGCGGGGGCAGCGCGCAGAGGGCGCCGATGCCCATGGCCGTGAACTCCGTGTCCGGGTCGGGCGACGCGAGCGGCAGGACGACGAAGAAGAGGACGAGGGCGGCGGCGCCGCCGAGCATCATCAGCGCGTAGATGATGCCGCCGACGATTCGACGCGTGCGCTCCGGGTCCGGGCGGGGAAGGGCCATGTGCAGCCGGTGGAGAGTAGCAAAGCGCGCAGGACGATGCCCCGCGGGCGGTCACCGGTGCTTCGGCGCCACGGGAGGCGCCATCGACGGAGGTCGCGTCGCGAGGGGCCTCACTGCGGTCGTCAGGGGCGGGGGAGCCGTCCCGCCGGTCAGGACGGGTGGCGCTGCGCTCGGCGCGGCGACCATCGTACGGTCGTCGGAGTTCAGAACGTCGTTGTGCCACGTGGGGCCGTCCGAGCCGTCGGGGTTCACGACGATGGCCTTCACCACCTCGCCCTCGATCATGGCCGCTCCGTCGGGGACGCCCGACTTCGAAAGAGGCACGTTGACGTTCTTGGTCTCGCCCGGCTTGAAGGTCGTGCCGAACCCGTCACCGGGGGTCGCGTACTTCTTGGCCCCGGCGATGTCGAGCCGCTTGCCCGTCCGGTCGTAGAACCAGAGCGCGATCGTGCCGCTCTTGAGGGGCGCGCCCGAGAGGTTCCTCACCGAGACCGTCTGCGCCGAGTCGCCGAACACGCCGTTCCACGTGACCGTCGCGGCTCGCGTCCGGCCGCTGGCCTTGCAGTTCACGCCGTCGGGCGAGGACCCCGCAGGGCAGCCGGCGGTCGCTGCCGCGGCCGCGGGCGTGCTCGTGGAGGAAGCGGGCGCGTCGCTCTTCCTGTCGCAGCCGAAGATGCTCGTGGAGGCGACCAGCGCGAGGACGAGGAGAGCGCTCTTCATGCGGCGCAAAGTACCGCGAGCAGGCCCGGCGGCATACAGTCTCCCCGCATGGATCGCCTCGAGCCGGGCAGGCAGCCGGAGGGCTCTCCCGCCGGGACCCAGAAGTGGCGCCGCCTCCTCTTCCTCCACTGGGAAGTCCCCGTGGCCCGGCTGCGCGCGCTCGTCCCGGAGCCGCTCGCGATCGACACCTTCGAAGGACGAGCGTACGTGGGGGTCGTCGCCTTCGAGATGCACGACGTCCGTCCGAGCCGTTTCCTTCCGGCGGTGCCCACGGCGCGACAGTTCGAGGAAGTGAACGTGCGGACGTACGTGCACCTGCGCGGCGAACGCCCCGGCGTGTGGTTCTTCAGCCTCGACGCGGCCAGCGCCCTCGCGGTCCTCGGAGCACGCGCCTTCTTCCACTTGCCCTACTACCACGCGCGGATGCACACCGAGCGCGACGGCGATGGGCGCATCGTCTACCGCTCCGAGCGAAACTGGGAGGGCGGGGCGCGCGCCGCGATCGGCGTCCGCTACGAGACGGGCGACGACCTGGGGCCGGCGCGGGAAGGGACCTTCGAGCACTTCCTCGCCGAGCGCTACTACCTCTACGCGCGTACGAGCCGGGGCACGTTGCTTCGCGGGCAGGTGCACCACATGCCGTACCCCCTCCGCGAAGCGCGCGTCCTGGACCTCGACGAGTCGCTCGTCGCCGCAGCCGAGATACCTCGGCCCGAGGAGCGTGTCTCGGAGCTGTGGAGCCCCGGCGTGGACGTGGAGATCTACCGCCTGAAGCGCTGCTGAGGCTCAGGCCTTGACGATGCCGTCCCAGGAGTCGGCGATCTCCCGCGCAGTCCAGACGCCGTGGTCGGTCTCCTTGAAGCGCCCGGGCGTCTCGATCACCTTGAAGGCGTAGACGCGCGCACCCGCGATGGCGAGGACGTACCCGGTGCGGTCGCCACAGAGATCGCTGCCGAGGAACAGCGCTGCGGGCGCGATGTGCTCCGGCGTGAGCGTGTCGACGCCCTGGAACATCGGCAGGTCCTCCGTCATGCGCGTCTTGGCGATGGGGGCGATCGCGTTGACGGTGATCCGGTGCTTCTGGAGCTCGATCGACATCGTGCGCGTGAGGCCGTAGATGCCCGCCTTCGCCGCCGAGTAGTTCGCCTGCCCGAAGTTGCCGAGCATGCCGCTCACGCTCGTCGTGTTGACGATGCGGCCCCCGCCCCCCTGCGCGACGACCTGCTTGGCGAAGACCTGCGAGCAGAGGAACGTGCCCTTCAGGTGGACCTCGACGACGGGGTCCCACATGGCCTCGTCCATCTTGAGGAAGCTCTTGTCGCGGAGGATGCCCGCGTTGTTGACGAGGACGTCGACCCGGCCGAACGCGTCGAGCGCCGCCCGGACGATGCCTGCGGCCCCCGTCGCGGTCGCGACGCTGTCGTCGTTGTGCACGGCGACGCCCCCCGCGGCGGCGATCTCGCCGACGACGCGCTCGGCGGGGCTGCCGTCCGCGCCGCTCCCGTCGCGGGCGCCGCCCACGTCGTTGACGAGGACCTTCGCGCCCTCGCGCGCGAGAAGGAGCGCGTGGGCACGGCCGATGCCGCCGCCCGCGCCCGTGACGATCGCCACCTTGCCGTCGAGAATTCCCATCGGTCTTGCCCCGGGGGGGCTTGTTAGCGGCGGCAGGACACATCGTAAAGGCTCCATGTAGGATGGCATCGATGTCTCGCCGTCGGACGCCGGGGGGCGTGCTCGCGGTCGTCACCCTCGGGGCCGCCTGCCATGCGTCGGCCCCCTCGGGTCCGCCGTCCGAGGTCGATTTCCCGTCGACCTTCATGTGGGGCTCGTCGACCGCGGGCTTCCAGGTCGAGTCCGGCGACGTCCACACCGACTGGTCGCACTGGGTGGCGTCCGGGAAGATCCCCAGCGGCGACAGCCCCGACGTGGGTGGGCCCGACGCGCTCGCGCACCTCGACGACGACGTCGCGGCGCTCGTCTCGAGCGGGCAGAACACGTATCGCTTCTCGATCGAGTGGGGTCGCGTCTTTCCGACGCAGGCGGCCTTCGCCTCGGGCACACCGGACCCCCAGGGGGTCGCCCCCTACGACGCGCTCCTGCAGAAGCTGACGGCCGCGCACGTGAAGCCCGTCGTGACGCTCGTGCACTTCTCGCTTCCCGACTGGCTGAGCGACGGGACCCCCGCCACGACCGCCGACCCGCAGGGCTGGGAGCGCCCCGAGACGATCGACGACTTCACGACGTGGTGCACCTTCGCGGCGTCGCGCTGGGGGTCGATGGTCGACTGGTGGGTGACGATCAACGAGCCGCTCCCGTACGTGCTCGGCGGCTTCGTGCAGGGGACCTTCCCCCCGGGCGACGTCCTGAACGTGAGCCGCGCCCTCGCCGTCGCGCAGACCGAGGCGCGCGCCCACGCGAAGTGCTTCGACGCGATCCACGCGACCGACACGGCGGACGCCGACGGTGACGGCACCGCCGCGTGGGTCTCCGTCGCCAAGCACCAGCGCACGTTCCATCCCCTCGATCCGACCGACACGGACGACGTCAGCGCCACGGCGCACGTCGACTACCTCTGGAACCAGTGGTTCCTGAACGCCATCGTTAAGGGGAACTGGGACGCCGACTACGACGGGGCGTACACGAGCGCCGGCGACGTGCAGGGGGACCCGACGCTGGTGGGGCGCGCCGACTACGTGGGGGTGAACTACTACTCGGACACGCTCATCGCCGCTTCGCACGGCGGGGTGAAGATCCCCGCGCCGGTGAACGCGGTCGTGATCGAGCGCGACATGGGCGATGGCCGGCCCATCACGGACTTTGGCTGGGACATCTACCCGGAGGGGCTGGGCACGGTGCTCGACGAGACGGCTGCCTACGGCTTGCCGATGCTCGTCACCGAGAACGGCCTCGCCGACGCGGCGGACGCGAACCGCTCGCGCTTCCTCCTCGAGCACCTCTACCAGCTCGGCCTCGCCATGAAGCGCGGCGATCCGGTGCTCGGCTACGTCCACTGGGCGCTCGTCGACAACTTCGAGTGGGCCGACGGCTACTGCCCGCGCTTCGGCCTCTTCTCGTACGACGCCCAGTCCGGCGCGCGCACCGCGAAGGGCAGCGTCTCGACCTACTCGTCGATCATCGCGTCGGGCAAGGTGACCACGGCCGACGTCGACGCGGCCCCGGCGTACGTCGCGCCGCAGAGCGAGTGCTACCCATGAGCGACGATCAGAAGACGCAGAAGCTCGCCACGATGGGCGGGGCGGGCGACGAGCCGGCGCCCCGGTCGAACCGGCCGAGCCTCGCGGAGTGGACGGACGAGGAATCGAGCACGCGGACGACCGACGCCGCCATCGCCGTGGTCCCGCCGGTGGGCCCGGCGCGCCTCCACACGCGCGCGGTCGTCACCGTCGTCAGCGGCCCGAGCACGGGGCGCGTCTTCAGCATGGACCCCGGCGCCGCCGAGATGGTCCTCGGTCGCGGTCGCGACTCGCACGTGCGCATCGACGACGCCGGCGCGAGCCGGGCGCACGCGCGCGTCTTCGCGACCGAGGACGGCTACGCGATCGAGGACATGGGCTCGACGAACGGGACCTTCGTCGACGGCCGCCGGATCGAGCGGGCCTCGCTCAAGAGCGGCGATCGAATCAACATCGGCCCGACCATCGTCCTCTCGTTCGCGGTCGTCGACGCGCAGGCCGAGCGCGTCCAGCAGCAGATCTACGAGTCGTCCGTGCGCGACCCGCTGACCCGCGCGTACAACCGCCGGTACCTCGTCGAGCGGCTCGCGAGCGAGGTCGCCTATGCGCGGCGCCACAGGACGCACCTCGGCCTGGTCCTGCTCGACCTCGATCACTTCAAGCGCGTCAACGACACCCACGGGCATCTCGTCGGAGACGACGTCCTGCGAGAGGTATCCGCGCTCCTCCAGCGTCTCGTGCGCGTCGAGGACGTGTTCGCGCGCTTCGGCGGCGAGGAGTTCGTCCTCATCGTCCGCGGCATCGAGCACGCGAACGTGGGTCGCTTCGCCGAGCGCGTCCGCCTCGCGGTCGAGCGCATCGAGGTCGCCGCTCCGACGTCGCAGGCCGGAGTCGTGCGCGTGACCCTGAGCCTCGGCTTCGCTTCCCTCGCCGAGCTCCCCGACGCGCAGCGCGAGCAAGGAGCGCTGCTCCAACTCGCCGACGAGAGGCTCTACAAGGCCAAGACCGCCGGCCGAAACCGCGTGTGCGGCGCTTGACGACGGCGCTGAATCGCGATTCACTCCGCGACCGTTCCGCCCCCACGAACCGCCCCCCTCGCCGGAGGAATCACCGATGGCCGTCGACATCCAGAAGCTCTTCAACGAACAGCTCCCCGCCGCCCTCACGAAGAACGCCGAGGAGGCGAGGACGATCGGCGCGAAGTACCAGATGAACATCACCGGCCCGACGGGCGGCGAGTGGAACATCGACGTGAGCGCGAGCGGCCCGGCTTGCAAGTCGGGCACGGGCGACGCGGACTGCACCATCAGCATCACCGACGAGGACTTCCAGAAGCTCGTCGAGAACCCGCAGGCCAACGGGATGCAGCTCTTCTTCGCCGGCAAGCTCAAGGTGAGCGGCAACCAGATGCTCGCGATGAAGCTCCAGAAGCTCTTCAGCTTCCAGTGACGGGGCCGCTCGCCGGCGTCCGCGTCCTCGACTTGACGCGGCTCTTGCCGGGGCCTTTCGCGTCGCTCGTCCTGGCGGATCTCGGCGCCGGCGTCGACAAGGTGGAGGACCTCGGCGCCGGCGACTACCTCCGCCTGACGCCGCCGCTCGTCGGCGACACGTCGGCGACGTTCCTCGCGCTCAACCGCGGGAAGCGCAGCGCGTGCCTCGACCTGAAGAAGGCGAGCGCGCGCGCGGCGATGTTGAGGATGGTGCCTCGCTACGACGTCGTCTTCGAGCAGTTCCGCCCGGGCGTCCTCGACCGGCTCGGCCTGTCGCACGCGACCCTGCTAGCAGCCAATCCGCGCCTCGTCGTGTGCGCGCTCACGGGCTACGGGCAGGACGGCCCCCTGGCGAACCGCGCGGGGCACGACATCAACTACCTCGCGCGCGCGGGCGTCCTCGGGATGCAGGGTCCGGCGGGAGGGCCGCCGCAGGTGCCCGGCTTCCAGCTCGCGGACTTCGGCGGAGGCCTCTGGAGCGTCGTCGGGATCCTGGCGGCGCTCCACGAGCGGGCCACCACGGGCCGCGGCAAGGTCGTGGACGTCTCGATGGTGGAGTCGTCGATGGGCTTCGCCCTCGCGAGCCTCGGGCAGCTCTTCGGCGGCCACGCGCCGGCGCGAGGCGACGAACCGCTCACGGGCGGGCTCGCGCTCTACGGCGCGTACGCCACGAAGGACGGCAAGTACGTCACCCTCGGCGCGCTCGAGCCCAAGTTCTGGACGGCGTTCTGCGCGGGGGCGGGGCTCGAGCCCGAGCCGGCGGCGCACTTCCCGGGGCCGCACCAGGAGGGCCTGCGCGCGAAGCTCCGGGCCGTCTTCGCAGGGCGCACGCGGGACGAGTGGGCGGCCTTCGGGCGCGAGCACGACTGCTGCCTCGAGCCCGTCCTCGAGCCGATCGAGCTACGGGACGACGAGCACTTGCGCGCGCGGGGCACCTTCTTCGAGATGGACTCTCCGTGGGGCCGCATCCCGCAGTGGCGGACGCCTCTCGCCGAGAAGGGCGTCTCGTACGCGCCGCCCCCTCGGCAGGGCGAGCACACCGATGCCATTCTCGGAGAGGCGGGCCTCGACGACGCGACGATCGCCGCGATGCGGATCGAAGGCGCCGCCCGTTAGAATCATCGAGTCGATCGAGGACGCGAAGACGCGCGCGTCGAGCCGCGCTCAGATCTTGCGGAACTCCTCGACGAACTCCCAGTCCGCGATGAGGCCCTTGCGGAGCATGATGGAAAGGAGCGCCGAGAAGATGGCCTCCCAACGCGGCTCGGCCCCGAGGATCTCGCTCGCATCGGCGCCGTGTGCCACGGCGCGCAGGGCGCTCACGAGGTCCCGCGCCGTGAGCTGGTCGCTGAACTCATCGCCGAGGGACCCCTTGCGCTCTGCGGGCGCCGCCGACTCGGCCGTGGCAGCCTTCTTCGGCGGTGTGGGTAGCGAGATGGTCGTGCCGTCCAGCAGCGTCAGCGAGATCATCTTCGCCCGCGCGCGTCGCGGAGGAGCGACGATCTCGCGCTCTTCCGCCTCGATCTCCGGCGAGGACCCGGGGCTGTCGCTGCGAGGCGCCGGCGCGATCTTGATGGCGGGGGCGGAGGGGCGACCGTCCGCGGCGGACGCTGCCGGCGACGCGGAGGTCGTCGCGGCCATTCCTGCGGCGGGGGCGCTCGCAGGGGGAGGCGGCGGAGGTGGGGCCCGAAGGGGCGGCGGGGTGGGTTTCCCCGCTGCAAGATCGGGCACCGACGGTGCGGGAGGCCGGACCGGAGCGAGGGCCGCTGGCGGGGGGGGTTGCTCGCCGAGGTAGTACACACGGATCGCCGCGCGGATGTCCGTCGGGCAGGCGATCATGGGCTTCACGGGAAGGGCGGCACCGCGGGTCACCTCCTGGATCGCCACGTCGTTCGTCGGGTCGTCCATCGCGATGTAGAGCGTCTCGCCCTGCTTGCGCACCCGCCGGACGAAGATCGGGATGAGGCAGTAGCGCTCGGCGATCTCGCGAGGGACCAGGTTCAGCAGCGAACGCGAGAAGTCCACGTGGTAGAGGGAGACCCAAGGCACGCTGAGCTGGCGAGACAGCGTCTGCGTGACCTGCACCTCGCTGACGAGCCCCAGCTCGACGAGGAGCTGCCCGAGCTTGCGCCCGTCCTTGCGCTGCGCAAAGAGCGCTTGCTCGAGCTGCGATTGCGACAAGATGCCGCCCTCGACGAGGAGCTCGCCGATCCGTTTCGCCACCGGATCATCGTACGACACGGCCCGGAAACGGGCGAAATCTCGGCGGCCGGGCATCCACCGCCCGCCCCGCGTGGTACCCTCGAAGACCCGAGGGGAACGTTCGGGAATCCCTGCATGCGGTCGTGTCCTCAGTGCGGCAACTCCTGCGACGACGCGCACAAGTTCTGTCCGTCGTGCGGCTTCCCCATCGGGAAGGTCGCCGTAAACCCGGACGATCCTCTGATCGGTCGGAGCCTGCCGGGCGGGTACCTCATCCTCGAGCTCGTCGGCATCGGCGGCATGGGGCGCGTCTACCGCGCGGAACAGACCAACCTCGGTCGAACCGTGGCCGTGAAGATCATCCACCCGCACCTCGTCGGGGAGGAGAACGCGGCGGCGCGCTTCATCACGGAGGCGCGGGCGGCGAGCCGCCTGAACCATCCCAACTCCGTCGGGATCATCGACTTCGGCAAGTCGCCGGACGGGCTGCTCTACCTCGTCATGGAGTTCCTGCGCGGAAAGGATCTCGCGCGGGTGACCTACGAGGAGGGCCCGCTGCCCTTCCGGCGCATCGTCGACGTGCTGCGGCAGGCGCTCGCCGCGCTCGCCGAGGCGCACAACGAGAGCATCATCCACCGCGACCTCAAGCCCGAGAACATCATCCTCGAGCCCGTCCGCTCGGGGGGGGACTTCGTCAAGGTGGTGGATTTCGGCCTGGCGAAGATCCGCGCCGACACGCAGCAACCGAGCATCACGAGCCCCGGGATCGTGTGCGGCACGCCCGAGTACATGAGCCCCGAGCAGGCGCGAGGCGATCCGCTCGACGCGCGCAGCGATCTCTACGCGGTCGGCGTCATCCTCTACCAGCTACTGACGGGTCGCCTGCCCTTCGAGGCGGAGTCGCCCACGCAGGTCGTGCTCGCCCACCTCACGCAGCCTCCCCGCGACCCGCGCGAGGTGGCGCCGGAGCGAAACATCCCGGAGCAGCTCGTCGCGGTCGTGTTCAAGGCCCTGTCGAAGGACCAGAACGACCGCTACACGGACTCGGACGATCTCTCGAGCGCCCTCGAGGTCGCGATGGCCGCGATCGAGAAGCGCTCGAACCCGCGGCCGTCGGGGACGGCCACGATCCGCTGCCCGACGTGCGGCGCCATCAACCCCGCGTCGCAGAAGTACTGCGGTGAATGCGGTGCGGCGACGACGTCCACGCAGCTGACGACCATCCCGGCCCGCCGCAACGACCCGCCGCCCCGGACCGAGCCTGCCCCCGCCGCCGAAGGTTCGGCCGTCGAGCAGGCTGCCGCCAGCGAGCGAACGCGCCCAGGGGCGCTCCGCTTCATCGGCCGGCAGGACGACCTCGCGTGGCTCGAGACGCGCCGCGCCGAAGCCCGCTCGCTGACGGGAGCGCGCGTCGTCGGCGACGTGGGCATCGGCAAGACGCGGCTCGTTCGCGAGTTCCTCGACGTCGCTGCGGCCGCGGGGGACGTCGTCGTCCAGTGCGGCCCCGATCCTGCGTGGGCGGAGGTCGGGTACTGGGCCCTCAAGCGTGCGGTCGTGCGGCTGGCGTCGTTGCCCGAGACGGGTGGCGCGTCCCGGGAGTGGGTCGCAGCGACGCCCGAGGCGCGGCGTGGGCTGGAGGACGTGTTCGGGCACGAGTCGCCGGACCGGGCGGCATCCCTCTCGCCGGACGAGCGCCGGTTCGCCGCAGCCGAGGCGCTCCGCTGGGCGTTCGTCCGCGCGAGCGAGCGAGCCCGGGGGCATCGCGTCGTGCTCATGGTCGACGACCTGCACTGCGTCGACGGCGCGAGCCGCAACGCGTTCACCGACACGCTGAGCGATCCGCCGCTCGTGCCGGCCCTCCTCATCGCCACGTACACGCCCGGCTTCGATCCCGGGTGGCCGTCCGACGTCTCCGCTGCGCGCGTCCTCACGGGGCTTCCGACCACCGAGGTGGCGAAGGTCATCGTGCAGGCAACGCGACCGAGCACGCCCTCGCTGAGCGCGTCACGGACGATCCTCCCCCTCTATCTGGAGCAGCTTCTCCGCTACACGCGCGAGGAGTCGGGGGATCCGCCGGCGGGGTTGGCCGACGTCATCGCCGTCCGGGTCGAGCGCCTTCCCGCCGACGCACGCCGCGTCCTCCAGGCAGCTGCCGTGTGGGGCGACGACGGGGACGACGAGGTGCTGACTCGCATGCTGGGCGGGGAGGTCGACCTCGTCGAGGCCCTCGGCTTCCTGCGCCGTGCGGGCATGATCATCGTCGGCGAAAAGGCGATCCGCACGTCCCACCCCCTCCTGCGCGAGGTCACGCTCGCCACCATCCCCGCTGCGGTTCGCCGGGAGCTCCACGCGTCGGCGGCCGAGATCTGCGACGAGCGCGAGCTGCCCATCGAGGTCCGGGCGCTCCACGAGTGCCACGGGGGGACGGCGTTCCAGGCGCTCCTTCTCCTCGAGCGCGTGAGCGTCCTCGCGAGCGGGCGAGGGGACCACCAGGGGGCGATCATGGCGCTGCGAAGAGGGCTCGAGCTCGCGCGGCGTGAGCTGTTCCGCGGAGAGCTCGACGACCCGATGCGCGCGGTCCTCATCTTCAGCCGAAAGCTCGGCGAAGCGCTCGTGCGTGGCGGACACCTGAACGACGCCGAGGGCGTCCTCCGCGAGGCGCTGGACGTCGCGGGGCCCAGCGGGAAGGACCGCGCCGCCGTCCTCGGCGCGCTCGCGCACGTGGCGCACGAGCGAGACCGTCGCCAGGAGGCACGCGATTACCTGCGCGAGGCACTCGAGCTGGCATCTCGATCCGGTGCGCACGACCTCATGACCTCGCTCGAGACGCTGCGCCGGGCGATCGCCGTCTGAGGCCGCGCTCTCTGGTAGGCTGCCGCCGTGCGGCCGGTGTCCGTCGTGGTCTGCGGGGTCGTGGTCCTCGGGGTCGCGTGTCACGAAGGCCCTCCCGCGAACGCCCCGGCCGCCTCCGCGCGCGTCGACGCGCTCGCGCGCACCTGTGCCAAGGTCGCGAGCTGCGCCCACGCGCACGACGCGGCGCGGGAGCACGATCCGGGGGCGTGCGTCGACTCCTGGGTCGGTCGTCCGGCGCCCGAGGCGGACGCGATCGGGGGCTGCGTCGCAGGAGCTCGTGACTGCGACGCGGTGCGCGCGTGCGTGCATGGCGGGGTGGACTCCCGGGCGGCCGCGTATTGCGGGGCACACCGCGACGCACGGACGGAGTGTGACGGGAACCGCCTCGTGACGTGCTCCGAGGACGACCCGAACGAGAGCACGGCGACGGACTGCAGCGCCTTCGGTGCCACGTGCGGCGATTCCCGGCAGGCCGGGGGGCTCCTCGCGCGCGCATGCCTCTCGCCGTCGCTGTGTCCTCCGGCGGCGCCGGAGGTTCGCTGCGAGGGGGACCGGGCCATGGTCGTCTGCCGCGACGGAGCGGTCGAGCGAACTCCCTGCAGCCCCGGCGCGCGTTGCGAGGAGCACCGCGGCGCCGACGGCACGGCGTCGGTCCTGTGCGAGACGAACGGCCATCGCCACTGCGACGCCGTCGGCGCGCGCTGGTGCGAGCACGACGCGCTCGTCACGTGCCAGGCTCACGGCCCGACCGGAGAAGCGCTCGTCACCGACTGCGCAGCTTCCGGGCTGACCTGCGACGACCACCTCGCGAACGGCGCTGCCTGCGTCGTCGCGCCGCCCCGGGCGTGCGATCGCGGGCCGACGCGATGCGACGGCGATGCGCTGACCTTCTGCGCCGCCGGCGCTCGCGTCCGCGTCTCGTGCCGTACCTTGGGCTTCGCCACCTGCGATCGCGACGCGCACGGCGTCGACGCCGCGTGCGCGGCCGCCCCGGCCCACCCCTGATATGCTTCGTCACGTCATGGCGCCGCCCGCGGACCCGTCGCCGGAGGTGCGCGTTCGCCGCATCCACCGGCGGGACCTCAATCGCGCATGGGAGTTCCTCAAGCTCGTCTTCCGCGACGTGAACCGCGAGACCGTCGAGTACCAGCGTCCGCGGACCAAGCGCCGCTTCCTCGAGGTCTACGACCTCGAGGACGTGGAGCAGCTGCTGTTCGAGGCGACCGGGGAGGGGGGGGACACCGTCATCGTCGGATACGCCGAGTGCGCCTACGAGGCGAGCGGCGCCGACAACTGGATCAACGAGCGGTACTTCGAGAAGCGCGAGATGCGGCCGCTCTTCGTCGAGGAGCTGGCCGTGCACCCGGACTACCAGGGTCGCGGCGTGGGCGGCTTCATGCTGGAGCAGGTGGAGCACATGGCGCGCGTGCGCGGGTGCACGCACCTCGTCCTCGAGGTCGCCGAGAACAACGACAACGCCCTCCGCTTCTACCGGAACCGGACCTTCTACAAGCTGGACGCGGCGATATTCCTCGCCAAGAAGGTGCCCACGGAGGCCGAGCTCCTCCCCCCGCGAAAGCTGAAGCGGCGACCGCGGCCACCGGCGAAAACTTGAGGCGCGTGTCATGGTTGATGCAGCGTGGTTCGAAGCAGTCGGTCGCCACGCAGAATGCGCAGCCGTACGCCGCTCCTCTGCCTCGCCCTCGCCGCCGTCGCTCTGAGCGCGGCGGGTAGCGCCAGCCACGCCGACGCCCCGCCCGCCCCGCATGCCCCGGTGCCGCGTACGCCGACGGTCGCCGTCGACTCGCCTCCTTCCGTGCCGGACAGGGCAGCGCGCATCGACGGCGACCCCGAGACCTACTCCGCGTGCGCTGCACCCAGCGTTCTCAAGCTCCGCGCCGCGGACGACGCGCGTGACCTCGCCTCGCTCGCGCGCTGCGCCCCGGGCGACGCGTGGTCGCGAACCCCGGACCGCGAGCAAGGTCCCTCCCTGCACTGCGATCGGGCGGCGCGCCCGATCGGCGCCGCCCGCATGCTCGAGGGCGCGCTTCCCCTCGACGCGGCCACCGTAGCCCACGTGCGGGCCGTGTTCCGGGCAGGGCAGGCGCAGCGCAGGCACCGCGACGTCTTCGGGCTCGTCGGCGACAGTCTGACGGTCGACGCGAACTTCCTCCGTCCATTTGCGACGGGGGGCGGGCGCGTGGAGATGGCCCCGGACGTCGAGCGGCTCCTGCCGCTGCACGCGTTCTCCTCCGAGTCGTTCGTCGGCTTCCGGGCCGCGAAGATCGGGGTGAGGGCTCCCTGGGCGCTCGCGCCACGTGGTTTCCAGCAGGCGAGCCCCCTCGACGAGATGGTTGCGGCGCTCTCTCCCGCATACGCCGTGGTCCTCTACGGCGCCAACGACGCGCTCTGGCGGACGGACTCCGTCGATCTCCTGCGCCGCGGCTTCGACGGGGCGCTCGCGGCGATCGTCGACGCGCTCGAGGCCCGGGGTGTCGTCCCGATCCTGACCACCATCCCGAAGCACATGCGGGAAAAGGGGTGGCCCGACTGCGCAGCGACGCCCACCGGCGGAGGCAACGAGCGGTTTGCCGTCCAGGCGTCGGTCCTCAGCGCAGACGTCGCGGGCCTCGCATGCCGGCGCCACCTCCCGCTCATCGACCTCCGGTGGTCGCTCGACCCGCTCCTCGACCACGGTGTCGGCCCGGACGGGGTGCACCTGTCCGTGCACCCCTCCGGCGGCGGCGTGATGGACGCGTCCGGCCTGGAGTGCGGATACAACGTGCGCAACCTCGTGACGCTTCGCGAGCTCGGGCGGGTGGTCGACGCGACGACGTGGTAACTGGGGACGTCCGGTGGCCACGCACATCGCTCGCTGGGACCTCGACAAGACGTACCTTCGCACGGAGTTCGACAGCCTCCGCGACATCGTGAAGACCGCGCTCGAGCGGCCGGACCAGAAGCGCACGAACCCGGGTGCGTCCACCCTCTTGCGCGAGATGGTCCGCGCCGGCGTCCGGGTCCACATCCTCTCCGGCTCCCCCGAGCAGATGCGGCGGCGGCTGGAGGACAAGCTCCGCCTCGACGGCATCGTCTGGCAGAGCTTCACGCTGAAGCCCAACCTCCAAAACCTCCTTCGCCTGCGGTTCCGCGCGGTGCGCGACCAGCTCGGCTACAAGCTGCCGGCGCTGCTCGCGTCGCGCGCCGAGGTCGCCGAGCTCGACGAGGCCGAGGGAACCGTGACCGAGACGCTCTTCGGCGACGACGCCGAGGCCGACGCGTACGTCTACTCGCTCTATGCGGACTTCCTCGCGGGCAAGGTGGGCGAGGACGTTCTCTTGCGCGTGCTCGAGAGAGGCCGCGTCTACGAGGACGTCGCGCAGGCAGCGATGGAGACGGCGCACACGCTGCGGAAGGGCGAGGTCGTGGAGCGGATCTACATCCACCTCGACCAGCAGACGCCGCCCGACGATTTTCGTCCCTACGGGCGCCGGGTCGTCCCCTTCTACAACTACCTCCAGGCCGCGTTCGTGCTGCACGAGGACGGTCGCCTCGGGCCCGACGGCGTCCTCCGGGTGGCCGTGGAGCTCGTGACGGAGCACCGGTTCGACGGAGACGCTCTCGCTCGCAGCTACCTCGACCTGGCGAAGCGCGGGCACCTTCGTGGGGAGCGCGTCGAGGCGTTCGCGGCCACGTTCGACGAGTGGAAGGCGGCGGGGCGCGTACCCGCGGCCGACGAGCTGGCCGCGATGGTCGAGCGCCTGCCAGCAGCCGTAGCGAGCGCGCAGGGCGCCAGGGGCGAGGAAGAGCAGCCCTTGCCCGACTACCTCGCGCTGGTGGATCGTCACAACCCGCGCCATCGTCGCTGATCACGCTGCCGGCTCGCATGGGAGGTGGGGTCTCCCTGCGCGTCCGTCGAGACCTGCCGCATCGTGCCGCCGCCCGTGTGCGTCGGGGGGGAATGAACCTCCGTTCTCGACGGTTCGCCTGGCGATGGCCGCACGCTCTCGCTCCCTCCTCCGCGACCTCGTCTCCATCCTCGCAGCCTCGGTGGTCGTCCTCGTGGCGCGAGCCTCGTTCGCCGATCACTACGTCGTCCCCACCGGTTCGATGGAGCCGACGGTCCTCGTCGGCGACCAGATCTGCGTGAACAAGGCGGCGTACGGCATTCGAATCCCGGGGTCGCATGCCTTCGTCGTCGACGGCACCGGCCCGGCGAGGGGCGACGTGGTGGTCCTGACGTCGCCGGCGGACGGCGAGGTCCTTCTCAAGCGCGTCGTCGCAACCCCGGGCGACGTGGTGGAGGTCTCGGCGGGCCGCGTTTCCATCGACGGGGCGGAGGCGCCCGTTCGCGACCAGCCGGACGGCGGCGCCGTCGAGACGCTCGGCACCCACGAGCACTGGCTGGCCGCCGGATATGGTGACGGCCCCGACTTCGGCCCGACGGTGGTGCCGCCCGAGAGCTACCTGGTGCTCGGAGACAACCGGGGCAACAGCCTGGACGGCCGCTTCTTCGGGTGGGTCCCGAGGAGCGCCATCCTCGGCCGGGCCGTCGCCGTCTGCCTTCGCGGGAGCCGACCCGTGTGGAACCCGCTCTGAGCCGCCCGATCGCGCCCGCGATCTAGACCCAGGCGTTGTTCAGGATCTCGCCGACCCCGCCCGCCCCGGGCACGATGTACTGCTTCTCGTCGAGGCCGCGCTCCTCGTCCCAGTGGGTCCCCGGCACGCTCGCGAGCACCCGCTCGGCGCTGAGGCCGCGATCGAGGCGCAGGGCGTAGATCACGGTGTCCGGGTGCGCCCGGAGCACGTTGCGCACGTACTCGGGCGTGACGATGAGGTGCATCGTGATGCAGAGCGCGGGCTTCCCCTCGAGCCGAGTCTCGTAGTGATCGAGTGCGCTCACCAGGGACGACCCCGTCGCGCCCATGGGGTCAGGGAAGAGGACGATGCGGCCCTCGACGTCGCGGCCGATCTTCGCGTCGTGCCAGGTGGCGCCGACGACCTTGCCGTCTGCGTCCGTCGCGCGCGACATGAAGAGGTGGTCCTGGCGCACGCCGGCCGGATCGAGGATCTCGTTCAAGAGGTCGTAGACCACCTGCGAGGGCATGGTGCCGGCGCGCGCGATCCCCACGGTCACGATGCGCGTTCCGGGGGCGATGCCCGTGCTGCGGACGACGGCCTGGGGGGACGACGTCACCATGCGCGTCGGAACGTCCAGGCGCCCGCGGGGCATCTCGGCCGCGACGACCACCTGGGCGAGCTTCTCGTAGAGGAACTTCACGAGGCGGCCGACGTCGGGCTGCTTCGTCTCGATCGCGCACGCCCGGGCCAGGAGCGTCCAGGCGAGCGGATCGTCGAGGAGGTGGACGTTGGGCCCGTACCGGTGCTCGATCTCCGGTGGGCGGTACCGCGATCGCGCGTAGGCGGTCTCGGTCACTTCACGTCCAGTGGCCCGCGCGCAGCGCGGCGGCGTCGATGATCTTCACCTTCGGGCCGAGCGACTCGCGGAACGCGTCCTCGTCCTCGTCGTCCATGATCGCGTCGCCGAAGCCGGCTGCGATCTCCATGGCGGTCGACAGGATACGGAGGAACTGCGCGAAGCTCGAGGCCGCGAGCGTGGGGACCCACCGGTCCTGACCGCTCATCGCGGTGTACACGGGGCAGTCTCCCTCGGGGTCCGGCTTGCTGATGTCGAGGAAGTAGGGGTCCCCCAGCAAGGAGCTCTCGCCGATGACCACCCAGGAGGCCTTCCAGTCCGCCGGCGGGGCGCCGTTCTCCCCGGGCGTCTTCACCAGGTCCTGCGATTTGACGAGCTCCTCGGCCGGGATGAGGCGGATCCTCTCCACCGGCGTGACCGTCTCCACCTTCTCGGGGTTGGCCGCGAGGAGGAAGTTCCGGTAGCGCGAGACGACCCGAAGCTGCTTGCGCAGGTCGTCCACGAGCGTCTGGGGTGCCTTGCCAAACGAACAGGGCAGCTTGCGCTTTGCAAAGACTGCCTTGAGAGCCTCGACCGCATCCGCGAGATCACTGTCCACGTGGTCGCCTCGCACGCATGAACGGGGCATGGCCGCCCGCGCCTTCGAACCGTGCGCGCGAGCAGTGAGCCCGCAATTGAAGCCCAGTCACGCTAGCATCCATCCCTTCGGATTCGAATGAAGTTTCTCACGGGGAAGGGGACTCTCTAGAGGCTCGAGAGGCTCGAGACGCGGCATCGGACCTCGACCTCGGCGGCGCCCGCGGAGGCTTCCCCGCCCAGGCTACGCAGCGGTTCCACGAGGGATTGCAGCGCTCGATCGAGCACCATCATCGCGGCGGTCGACAGGGTTTTCCCCGCGCCTGCGCCCGCGCTCGCGCTCGCGCTGCCGCCCGCGCTCGCGCTGCCGCCCGCGCTGACGCTCACGGGGCGGACCGAGGCGCTCACCCGGGAGAGATCTTGATCCGGCACGGAAACGGCGACGCGCAGCTCGAGCTGGAGGCTCTCGCCGGGGGCAAGGCCGAAGGTCACCGGGCGCGCGGCGATGGGCCGGCACAGCTCGTCGGACCCGTCCCCTCCGTCCCGGCCCAGGACGCGCGCCACCCAGCGCCCCAGGTCCACGACGGGACCGCGGCGGCCCGGTGCGACGATGGGCCGGCAGCCGGGCACCCCGGCCTCGTTCAGCGTTCCGGGAGGGCACGACGGAGGGGAGACGCACTCCCCCGCCTTCGACGCTTGCGTGCCGCGTGGACACGCGGCCCCGATGGGGACGCAGGCGGCACGATGTTCGTCCACCACGAGCAGCGCCTTGCCGGATTCGCAGCGGCTGGGCCCGCCATGCGTCAGCGACGCAAAGGCGACGCACCCTTCGTCGAGGTCGACGGCTTCGGACGCGGTGCAGGCGGGCGCACGGCAGCCTCCCCCGGGAGAGGCGCCCTGGTGCGTCATGCAATACCCTTCCTCGACCGGGGGCGGGACGCACGCCCCCAGGAGCGCGAGGGTGCCACCGAGGCACGCGCATCGACCGCTCGCGTCCGTCGTCGCGTCGCGTGGACACGCCGCCACGCACGCATTCCCCGTGCAAGGCGGGGCGCCTTTGCATGCACCGAGGATGGCGCCGAGGCCGGCGAAGGCGAACGTGGCGACCGCGGCCCGCGTCATCGGCGCGCGAACGGTACGCGTGCTACGGAGTGCGCGCCATGCTGGCGGTACATCAGGACGGGACCGCGGGCTTCGACGCCGCCCTGGCCCGCGTGGAGGCTCGCGGAGAAACGGACTTCGCGCGGGTCGAGGCCGTGGTTCGCGAGATCCTCGCGGCGGTTCGCGCCGAGGGAGACGAGGCCGTCCTCCGCTACGGCGAGCGGTTCGGCCGGCGTCCGCCCGCGCTCGTCGTTCGCGACGTTCACGCGGCCGGGGCCGCGGCGCTCGCGCGGATGCCCGCCGCGGCGCGCGAAGGGCTCGAGCTGGCGTCCGCTCGCATCCGCGCCTTCCACGAGCGGCAGCTCGAGGGTGGCGTCGCCATCCGGGACGACGGCATCGACCTCGGCCTGCGCGTCCTGCCCGTCGGCCGGGCGGGCGTTTACGCCCCGGGAGGGAAGGCGCGGTACCCGTCGAGCCTCTTGATGGCGGCGATCCCCGCGAAGGTGGCCGGCGTCCCCGACGTGATCGTGGCGACCCCCCTCGCCGGTGACGACAACGACGACGGCGTTCTGGCCGCCGCTCACCTCGCCGGGGTCTCGGCGATCGTCGACGCGGGCGGAGCCCAGGCCATCGGCGCGATGGCCTACGGAACCCAGAGCGTCCCCCGCGTCGACAAGATCGTGGGCCCCGGGAACGTCTACGTCGCCTGCGCGAAGCGCCTCGTGTACGGCGCGGTGGACATCGACGGCATCGCCGGGCCGAGCGAGATCCTCGTGCTGGCCGACGACGAGGCCGATCCACGCTTCGTCGCGGCCGACCTCCTCTCGCAGGCCGAGCACGACGAGGCCGCGTATCCCTTGCTCCTCTGCGTCTCCGGCCTCATGGCGCAGGCGGTCACGCGCGAGATCGAGGCGCAGCTCGCCACCCTCCCGCGCGCGTCGATTGCCCGCGCCGCCCTCGCGAACGGCGCGGCGTTCGTCGTCTCCTCGCGCGATCGCATGGCCGCCGTGGCCGACCGCATCGCCCCCGAGCACCTCGCCCTGCACGTCGTCGAGCCTCGCGCGCTCCTCGCAGGCGTGCGGCGCGCCGGCGCCGTGTTCGTCGGGCCCTCGACCCCGGAGGCCCTCGGCGACTACGTCGCGGGGCCCTCGCACGTCCTGCCGACCGGCGGCGCCGTGCGCTTCGGCTCCCCGCTCGGCGTCTACGACTTCGTCACGCGCACGTCGATCATCGAGTATACGCCCGAGGCGCTCGCCCGGCACGCCCGGGCCGTCTGCGCGTTCGCGCGCCTCGAGGGCCTCGAGGGCCATGCGCGGGCCGTCGAGGTCCGCCTCACGAATCGCTGAGGCTCAGTCTCGCCCGGCCCGCGAGGCCATGAGCGCGCTGATCCATCGCATCGCCGCCGGGGCGTGGCGCGCCGCCGCCGAGGCCATTCGCACGAACCCCGTCGTCTCGAGCACCGCGCGCTCTGCCTCGACGGCTCGCGCGATCTGCTCGGCGACCTCGTCGGGGGACTGCACCGCCGCGCCCCGCGGGCGCACGCCCGCACGCCCGTCGGTCGTGACCGAGCGCGCGCGGAACGGCGTATCGACGGGCCCGGGGCGAACGACCAGGACCCGCACGCCCGTCCCCACGAGCTCCGCGCGGAGCGACATCGCCAGCGCCTCGAGCGCGAACTTGCTCGCCGCGTAGGCGCCCATCCGCGGAGAGGCGACCACCCCCGCGACCGACGACATCATGACGATCGTCCCGCCCGTCCGCGTCAGCGGATCGAGCGCCAGCTGCGCGAGCCGGAGGGGCGCCACCACGTTCAGCGCGAAGAGCGCCTCGAGCTCCCGCGGATCGATGCGCGCCACGCTCCCGTAGAAGCCGCGGCCCGCGTTGTTGACCAGCACGTCGATCCCGCCGCCTGCCGTGGCCCCGCCTCCGGTTGCTCCCGTCGCTCCCGTCGCTCCCGCGGCGCGCGCCGTCTCGACGAGGGCCACGCGGTCCTCCTCGCGCGTGACGTCGGCGCGCTTGACGACGGCGCGCCCTCCGGCCGCCTCGACCTCCCGCGCCGCCCTCGCGAGCCCCGCCTCGTCGCGGCCCGCGAGGACCACGGTATCCCCGCGGCGTCCCCAGGCCCGCGCCACGGCCTCGCCGATGCCGCTCGAGGCGCCGGTGACGAGCACCGTCTTCGGCGGAGCCGCGCCGGCGCCCCCGTCCCCCGCGCTCATTCCACGCGCAGGTACGAGGCCTTGATCAGCTTCATCACGATCTCGGCAGTATCGAGGTCCGTCGCCAGGCTCTTGTTGAGCACCGTCTCGAAGACGCCGTAGTTGTGCGCGAGCTGCAGGACGTCGAGCTCGTCGGGCTTGAGGTCGCGCAACGGCGGGATGATGGGCGTGTTCATCGCGATGCGCGCCGCCAGATCGGGAAGGTCCTCCCGGATGCGGTTGAACTCGTCGAGCTGCCGCATCCCGTCCATGAGGATCTCCTGGACGGAGGAGTTCATCTCGTTCGGGAACTCGCGCTCCTCGGGCGGGTCGAGGTCGAAGAGCCCCTTCTGCCACGTGAGCATGCGGTAGAGGCTCTTGAGCGGCTGGACGTCGTCGAGGTCGTTGATGATCGCGTACGCGATGGCGCCCTTCTTCAGGTAGATGCGGCCGACGTCGTCCTCCGTGCGGATGACGAGCACGCCGCTCTTCTTCGACGTGCCGAAGAGCTGGAGGAGATCGGGCAGGGGGACCTCCTCGATGCTGCCGCTCATCGTGCGCTGCTGGCTCGTGCGGCGCGCCTGCGCCACGTTCTCGAGCTCGCGCTTGGCGTCCATCCCGTCGCGCGGCGCGTCGCCCGCGATGAGCTTCAGGATGCTCGTCCCGATGAGGACGCGGTCGCCCTCCTTGAGGCGCGCCCGCTTGATCTTCTCGCCGTTGACGAACGTCCCGTTGGTCGAGCCGAGGTCCTCGATCCAGATCTGGTCGGCTTGCATGGCGATGCGCGCGTGCTTGCGCGACACCATGTCCTCGACCAGGACCATGTCGAGATCGCTCGAACGGCCGATGAGGATCTGCTTTTCGGCGGCGATGGGGAACTCGCCGCCCTGGTACTTGCCGCTGATGAACCGCAAGACGTAGGAGCGCGCACCCGTCCGCGGGGGGGCGGCGGGCGGCGTCGGCGCCTTGGGTGACGGGTCTGCCATGTCGGTTCCGACGGGGGCGTCTCGATCCATAAGGAAAACGCTGGCAAAAAAAGGTTAATGGGAGCGATAGAGAGCGGTCAAGTCGAGGTCACATCGCCGTGGAGGCCACGCAGGACACGGAGGCCGGGTAGGCCGGGTAGGCCAGGTACGCCATGAACGAACGAGCGACGATTCAAGCGGGGGATGCCTACGGGACGCACAGGGCGCTCGAGCCGAAAGGGGCGCTGCCGCAGCCGGCTCTTCGGGTCGACAACGATTTCTCGAGGCTCTTCCGGGGCGAGGTTCTCCTCTCGGTGGAGACGCTGAACATCGACGCCGCGAGCTTCACGCAGATGGAGCAGCAGGGGGACCCGACGGCCATCGTACTACGCACCGTGGCCGAACGGGGAAAGCAGCACAACCCGGTGACGGGGTCGGGCGGGATGCTCCTCGGGCGCGTCGTCCAGGTGGCCGAGGGAAGGCCGGCGGAGAGTGGGCCCGGCGCGCCCGGCGAGACGCTCGCCCCGGGCGACAAGGTTGCCACGCTCGTCTCTCTGTCGCTCACGCCGCTGCGGATCGACCGCGTCCGCGCCGTGCGGCCGGCCAGCGCGCAGATGGACGTCGACGGCGAGGCGGTGCTCTTCGGCAGCGGCGCCTACGCGCGCCTACCTCCGGACCTCCCCGAACGCCTCGCGCTGGCCGTCCTCGACGTGGCGGGCGCAGCGCCCCAGGTCGCGCGCCTCGTGAAGCCGGGCGTCGTCGTCACGGTGCTCGGCGCAGGCGGCAAGAGCGGCATCCTCTGTGTGGCCGAGGCGCGGCGGCGGGTCGAGGCGGGAGGGGGGGCGGGGGCGAGCGCGAGCGTGGGCGGGAAGGGCGGGGCGAGTGCGTTCATCGTGGGGCTCGAGGCGAGTCCGCGGGCGGCGGAGGAGCTTCGCGCGCTCGGGCTTTGCGACGCCGTCGTCGCGGCCGACGCGCGCGACCCGGTGGCCGTGCGCGACGCGGTCCTGAAGGCGACGGGCGGCCGCGAGTCGGACGTCACCTTCTCGTGCGTCAACGTGCCCGACGCGGAGCTCGGCGCCATCCTGGCGACCCGCGACCGCGGCATCGTCTACTTCTTCGCGATGTCCACGAGCTTCACGAAGGCCGCCCTTGGCGCCGAGGGCGTCGGCAAGGACGTCGACCTCTTCATCGGCAACGGCTACGCGCGCGGCCACGCCGAGCACTCGCTCGCCATGATGCGCGAGATGCCCGCAATCCGAGCCCTCTTCGAGAAGCGCTACGGCTAGCGGCGGACGGACGGCGTCGAACGCCGGATGGGTCGGGGCACGGGGCGCGCTCCCGCCTTCGCGCGCCGCACGGGTCGGGTCGCGAGGCGGTCGTGGCGGGTCATGAGGCCGGCGTGTCGCCTCGAGCCGCCGGCCGGTCCGGTCATGAAGCCCGTGTGTCCGGTCATGACCCGCGCGTGTCCGGTCATGAAGCGGATGGATCCGGTCATGAGGCGGATGGATCCCGGAAAAGGGCTCGTTCCCCGGACAGGCAAGCTCCTCGACCGGACACGAATGCCTCGCGCGGCCACGCATGGCGTTCGCCTGTCCGTTCGTACGCTCTGTCTGTCCGCTCAGGTGTCTCACGCCATCGCTCGCGCGGTTCGCGTGTCCGATCAGCGCGCCATTGGATGCGCTCGAGAGCACTTCGTGTCCGGTCAAGCAGCCCGCGTGTCCGGTCATGCGGCCTGTGTGTCCGGTGACGCGCTTCATGACCACGCTCATGGGCTTCCCGACCGGACACGAGCGCGCCATCCCCGGACACAGGGGACACGCCGTGCCGCCCGCCCAGCCCACGACGCGGTCCAACCAGCTCATGGCGGGGCTCATCCAGGACGGTGCCCCGTAGGCAGAGAGAGCTCGCTGACGTCCGCGCCCTCTCCCCCCGGACGGTCACGACCATCGCCCCCGGGCGCGAGCTACTTCCGCCACATCCGCCGCCCCCCCAGCCCTCTGATCTTCTGACCTTCCTGTTTCCCCCTCTCGCTCTCGTGCGCCTACCGCCTCGACTCGGCTGCCCCGGGGGGCTCGCTCTTCCTCCGGACGGGCGCCTCGCTCGGCGTCGGCGTGACGAGCGCGTCGTCCGCCGCGGGGAGCACGATGGTGAACCGCGTCCCCGCGCCCGGCTGCGAGTGCACCTCGATGGTGCCGCCGGCGTTCTGGACGATGCTCTGGCTGATCGCGAGGCCGAGGCCCGTGCCCTCGGTCTTGGTCGTGAAGAACGGGACGAAGAGGTTGCGCAGCACCTTCGGCGCGATGCCCGGCCCCGTGTCGCGGACGATCACCTCGACGTGCTCCGGCTCGTCGGGGAGCGAGCGCCGCGAGGACGGGGCGCCATGCGCGACGCCGTCCATCGAGGGCATGCGCGCGCGCGCCGAGCGCCGCATCTGCGTCGTCACGGTGATCTTGCCCTGCCCGTCCATCGCCTGGATGGCGTTCTGGAGGAGGTTCATGAGCACCTGGCGGAACTTCTCCGGGTCGATCTTGGCGCGCGTGAGCGGCTCGCCGAGGTCGAGCTGGACGTCGATGCCGCCGTCGGTGATCTGGCTGGAGACGATCTGCACGGTGCGGCGGACGGCGGCGTTGAGGTCGAGCGGGATCGGGTTGCCCGCGTGCGGCCGGGCGTAGTCGAGGAAGCTGCCGACGACGCGGTCGAGCCGGTTCACCTCCTCGAGGATGATCCCGACGAACTCGCCGGCCGCCGGATCGTCCGCCGTGCCCGTGCCGCCCTCCTCCAGCAGCTGCGCCGCGCCCTTGATGGCACCGAGAGGGTTCTTCACCTCGTGCGCGAGACCGGCGGCCATCGAGCCGAGCGCCGCGAGGCGGTCACGCTCCTTCATGCGCGAGTAGACCCGGGTGTTCGCCACGACGACGCCGATCTGCGAGGCGACCGCCTCGAGCAGCGCGATCTCCTCCGGCGTGAAGGCGTCGCGCACCCGGTCGTCGACGAGGAAGAGGAGCCCGACGCCGGCGTCGTCGTCTCCGCGGACCGCGAGCACCACGGCGCTCTGGAGCGTCCCGAGCGTGGGGACGGCCGCGAGGACCGCCGCGTCCGCGTGGTTCGCCTCGCGCGACAGCTCCTCGAGCGACAGCGCGGGCTGGCGTTCGAGCCGGTCGAGCAGCGGCCGCACGCCCAGCGACTCGATGCGCTTCAGCACGGCCGCCCCGATCGACCCGACGAGGTCGAACCCGTCGCCGTCCTGGTCCCGGAGATAGAGCGCCGCCGTCGTGACACGCCGCGAACGCTCGAGCCCTTGCATGAGCGTCGTGATCATCTCGTCGATCTCGAGGACGTGCGCCAGGCGCTTGCGGAGGTCGGCGACGCTCGTCTCGAGGTCGTAGCGCTCCCGGAAGAAGAACTGGTGGATGCGCGTCTCGACCTCGGTCTGGAGCGGCTCGAAGAGGACGAGGAACACGATCGCCGCGAGGACGGCGTTCAGGTACATCGTGTCGAAGCCGCCGATGACCATGACGAACAGGTAGAAGATCCCGGCGAGGCAGAACGCGAGCGCGGTCGACACGAGCAGGCGCCCGGCGAGCTCGTAGATGTCCGCGAGGCGAGGCCGCGTGAGCGACTCCGCGAGGACGAAGAGGAAGACGATCGAGAGGACGGCGCCGATCGGCGGGAGGTGAACGCCGAGGTAGGAGAGGAAGTCCCCCATCGAGAACGCCGTCGCGGCGGCGCCGACGACGACGAGGAAGCGCACGCGGTCGCGCACGGCGCGCGAGGGGTTGCGTTGACCGCGCCGCGCCAGCGTGATGAGCGCGGCGGCGAGGAGGCCGAAGACGTACGTGTAGACGGTGCCGAGCGCGAACGCGCGGTCGTGGTACGGCGAGACCGCCACCGCCAGGACCGGCACGGCCACGACGGCGGCGAAGCGCGCCAGCCTGGTCTTCGTGCTCCCGACCTCGAGCGGGATGACGTTCTGGAAAAGGTGGATGGCGACCAGGGGCAGCAGGACAGTCAGGAGGCCCGTCATGCGCTCCCAGACGTCGGCCTGGAAGAACCCGGCGAGCGATTGGCTCGCGTACCAGAGGGCAACGTCCACCGCGAACGCGGCGAAGAGCCAGTGAACCGCCCGGCGGCCGCGCAGCAGCACGCTCAGCGCGATGGCGAGAGCGAGCACCGCGCAGAAAAGGATGGTCTTCGGGCGGAGGTCCTCCACACCCGCAGTGTGGCACGTCCCGGCTGCGCCCGGAGCGTGGCTCGGCTAGTTGCCGCTCCCGTTCCCGTTCCCGTTGCCGCTGCCGTTGTGCGTCGGGATCTGCGGGGGGTTCCACGGCGACGGATCCGGGCTGCCGTATTCGACGGGCGTGGTCGCCGCCGACGAGGGCGTGTGCAAGCCGCTCCCGGGCGTCGCGGTCTTCGTCGTGGGAGCCTGCGCCGGGGCCTTCTGGTCGGGGGACGCCGTCTCCGACGGCACCTCGTCGGCAGGGTCGGGATCGCCCGCTTGCATCGCGCACCCGACGCAGCACAGCGACAACGAGACCGCGAGAATTCCGAAGCTGACGAGCCTCATTTACGAGCCCTCCGATGATACCGCCGCGAGGCCATACTGTTTCACGAGTTGCGAGAGGCGCGGCCGCTTCATGCCGAGGAGCGTCGCGGCGCGCGTGATGTTGCCCTTCGTCTCGGCCAGGGCGCGCGCGATGCAGTCGCGTTCGATCTGGCGCTTGATGTCGGGAAGCGAAGTCGTACCCCCGCGAACCTGCGAATATGCCACGGCGGTGGCGCTGGCCTCTCCGTTCGGGAGGGGGCCGCTCGCGATCTCGGCGTCCTCGTCCCCGGGCCCGGGCAGCGCCTCGGAGGAAGCCTCGTCGTGCGAGGGGCTCGTGGAGCTCACTTGGCCGGCCAGGCCGGCCAGGCTCGCTGGGCCGAGGACGCGGCGGCTCGCGTTGAGCACCGTACTCCGGAGGTCGTCGACGTTCTCGGCCAAGGTGCCGGCGGTGATGAGGTTGCCGTCGGCGAAGAGAGAGGCGGCGCGCAGCGCGTTCTCGAGCTCGCGGACGTTCCCCGGCCAGCGGTGCCGCCCGAGGAGCTCGAGCGCGTCCGGCGAGAGCTCCTTCCGCGGTTCACCGCGCTCCAAGGCGATGCGATCGAGCAGGTGGTCGCTGATTCGCGGCAGATCGCCCATCCGCGCGCGGAGGGCGGGGACCTCGAGCGTGATCCCGCGCAGGCGATAATAGAGGTCCTCGCGGAACTCCCCGCGCTCCACCATCGACCGCAGGTCGCGATGCGTCGCGCAGATGACGCGCACGTTGGCGCGAATCGGCGTGGTCCCGCCGACCCTCTCGAACGTGCGCTCCTGGAGCACCCGGAGAAGCGCGACCTGGGTCCGGCCCGAGATGTCTCCGATCTCGTCGAGGAAGAGCGTTCCGCCCTCGGCGAGCTCGAACCGGCCCCTGCGCCGCGCGATGGCGCCCGTGAAGGCGCCCTTCTCGTGGCCGAAAAGCTCGCTGAGGAGGAGCGTCTCCACGAGCGCGGCGCAGTTCACGGTCACGAGCGGCCCGCTGGCGCGCTCGCTGGCGTGGTGGATGGCCTCGGCGACCAGCTCCTTGCCCGTCCCGCTCTCGCCTCGCACGAGGACCGTGCTGCTCGACCGCGCGACCTTCCGGATCGCGGCCATGAGACCGCGAACGGCCGGGTCGTCCCCGACGATCTCGCGCGGGAGCGATGACGCGCGGGCACTCGTGCGCGACATGGGCGACGAGGGCGGCGCGTCGATCGCGGAGGTGCTCTCCGCGAGCGCGGCGTGGAGCCGCGCGAGCGCGAGCAGGTCCGGTCGCGACAGGTACGCGGCCCGCACGTCGTTCGGGAGATTCGCCGCGACCTGATCGCGAAGGGTCACCGCGCTGTCGACGTGGGCGCGCGCGCTCTCGACGCGCTCGGCGGCGCGGTGGATCTCCGCGAGGAGGAAGTGCGCCTCGATGACCAGGTCCTCGACGCCGCTCACCCGTGCCGCGGAGAGAGCTTCCGTCGCCAGAGCGTCGCAGGGCTCGCCGCTCGCACGCGCGAGGCGCGCCGCGACGATCGCCGACTCGGCGCGGAGCTCGTCGGTGGAGGCGAGAGAGCGGGCGCGCTCGAGGGTCTCGGCCGCCCTCGGGAGGTCGCCGTCGTCGAGCGCCACGCGTGTCGCCACGCAGTAGGCCTCGCAGACCCAGTCCTTCATCCCGGCGGCTTCGCTCTCGGCCAGGGCGCGCATCACCTCGCGCCGGGCCTCGACCGTGTTGCCTCGCATGAGGGCGTTGCGCGCGGCGCGCCGCGAGAACTGCGCCGAGCCGGCGGGTGGCATGCCCGGCCCGAGGGTCCGACGCCCGAAGGCCACCGCGTGCTCGGCGTGGTCGATGAGCCCGAGCCGGCGACGAAGCTCGGCGAGGTTGCCGAGCAGACGGGCGCTCGCGACGCGATCGCCGAGCCGCTGGCGCAGGCGCAGGGTGCGCTCGGAGAGAGACAGCGCCTGCGCATACTCGTGCCGGAGCGTCGCCACGACGGAGAGGTTGTCGAGCGCGAAGGCGCACGCCCGGGCATCGCCGGCGCGCTCACCCTCGCCGAGAACCGCTTCGAACACGGCGCGCGCTTCGTCGACCAGGCCCTTCGACAGGAGCGCAATCCCGCGATTCAGTCGGGCTCGGCGCTCTTCCATGCGGAGGCTGGCCGCTGCGGCGCTCAGCGCATCCTCGGCGAAGTGGACGTCCGCTTCGTCCCACGAGGAAGCGGCGAGCAGGAGCTTTCCCAGGACGTTGCGCGCCTTCAGGCGGGTCGAATCGGCGCCAGCGAGCGAAAGGGCGCGCGCCGCCTCACGCTCCGCCGTCTTGAGATCGCTCGCGAGGTACGCGACCTCCGCGAGCTCTGCGGAGATCACGCCGCGCGACGCGGCATCCTCGGCGAACTCGAGGCTGCGCTCGAGCGCCACCTTCGCCGCCACCAGGTCGCCGGCCACCACGGCGGCGCGTCCGAAGAGGAGGCTGATCTGCGCATCGTGTGGCGCGAGCGCCGTCGCCGACTGGGCCCACCGGAAGCCCTCCTCCGCCTCGCCGATGGCCAGCGCGCGCTCCGTCGCCCTGACCCGGAGCAAGAGCTGGGCGTCCGCCGGAAGGGTCGAGAGGGCCGTCATCCAGCGGGAGACCAGCTCCCGGCGAACGAGCGAATCCTGCGCGAGGGTCATGGCGCGTGCGTGAGCCTGGTCTGCGTCGGACCATGCGTCGACCCGCACCAGGAGCTCTGCGGCGCGGGACTGGGCCCACGCATCGTGATCGAACCGTGTCGTCAACGCGCGAGCGACCGACCGGATCGGCCCGTCGCCGGCCGCGTCGGCCAACGAGCGCGCCCGCGCGTCCCACGAGGGCTCCAGCGCGATCCATCCGCCGTCGAGGCGTGCGGCGCCCGTTCGCGCGAGCGCTTCCGCCGCGCCTTCCTCCGCTCCGAGGAACGCGACGTCGGCCACCGGCCAGCCCCGGGAGGCGAGCGCGAGGAGCCTTGCGAGGTGCTCGGCGGACGGGGTGAGGACGCCATCGGCTGCGGCGCGCACCATCGGCACTTGCCGCGCGTTGGCCCACCACGCCTCGAGCGTCGCGACCTCGTCCCCCGAAACGTCTCCCTGGGCCGACTCCGCCAGCGCGGCCCACCACCGGGCGAGCTCACCGGCATCGAGCGCGGTGCCGACGTCGTAGTCGTCGGCGCGCAGATCTTCGGCCAGCTCCGCGCCGGTCGCCAGCAGGACCACGGCGATCGACGGCGAGAGCGTGGAGATGGCCGACGCGACCGCGCGATCCCACCCGCCGGGCGGAGGAAGCGCCGCAACGATCACCGCGTGGCGCTGGCCCGCGGCACGGGCGATCGCATCGGCTGCTTCGGCGGGGTCGTTCGGCAGGACCGTGAGCCCCACCCGCGAGGCCACTTCCCTGAACAAGGGAGATGCGCGGGTGGCTCGCGCCTCGATCGCGTTGAAGCCCGTTGCGCGAGCACGTCGAGCCACGTGAGCGCCGATCGCCTCCACGGCCTCGGGGGAAGAAGCTCGGACGAGGACGACCCCCGGTGTGCCTGCGGCGACGCGCTCGTCGAGCGCCGCGAACCCGTTGGCAGTCGCGCTCGTCGAAGGCGCCGCGGGAAAGGCGCGCGGCGAGGAGAGCGGGTGAGCCACGGGGGTCATCAAGGCTACCTTTCGAAGAACCACCGTCAAGGGACGAAGCGCCGGAATTTGCAGAGCAATGACGACCGTCGGACCTTCGGACCTTGCTGGAACATTGCCGTCCGACCGGCGAACGATGCCCCGGCACGACCCTGACGGCGAGGACGAGTGCAGCTCGACCGTCGCAATCACCATGCCTCACCCTCGCGCCCGGGAGGATGCGGAAAACACTGGCTTTTGGCCGGCGCCCTGGCGCGCCGTCAAGGAATGCACGCTGGGCGCGTCAACGCCGGCGCGTCACGGGTCTCGCTGCGCTGCGTCCAGCGCGACCTCGACCGCGTCCAGGGATCCAGGAGGAGCCTCACCGATGGCACGCGCGAGGGGCAGCTGGGCCCTCGACGCCGCCACGTAGAGGGGTACCGCCGCGGGGAGCTTCGCCGCCAGGACGCTCAAGTGCTTTCGCACGCCCTTCTCGTCGCCCCGGCGAACGGGGCCGGTGAGGGCTTCCGGGAAGCCGAGGGTCTCGACGTTGTCCGCCACGCTCCGCAGCAACGGGCCGAGCATGGCGGGTGCAGTCTTCTCGGGGACGCCTGCGGCAACGAGCAGCCGCGCCCCGACGGCTGCGAGCGCGGCGGCGCCGTTGGCCACGAGGCCTGCCGCGGCGTGGTAGGCGACCGTGTCGAGGTTGCGGATGGTCCGCGCCGACATGCCCAGCATGCGCGCGACCCGCCGAGCCCGTGCGACGGCGATGGGGTCGCCCTGTACATGCATGTTGCCCCGCGCCAGGTCGGGCGCTCTCTTCGCGGAGGCGAACGAGAGCATGGGATGCATCTGGCCCACGCCCGCGCAGACCTCGCGAAGCGGGGCGAGGATCGCGGCGTCGAGTGCTCCGGCCACGTGGACCACGGCGCTTCGACGTCCCAGGAGGGGGCGTAGCCGGGAGACCAGCGTCTCGAGCTCGCGGTCGCGCACCGCGAGGACGACGAGATCGGCGTCGACTGCTCGAGGCAGACCGCGCCGAGCCGGCTGCAGTCGAACCTTCGCTCCCGCGGCCCGAAGCCCGCGTGCGAGCGCGGCGCCCACCTTTCCGGCTCCGAAGACGAAGACCGTCAACGGCTCGTCATGCTTTCGCGCCATAGAGTCCGTTCTCCCGGATGTAGGCCAGAACACCTGGGGGCAGGAGCGGCCGCAGCCCGTCCCAGTCCCCGCGCGCGACGGCATCTCGCACGAGCGTGCTCGATACGTCGGGGAGCACCTGGGGACCGGCGCCCGGGGTGTCGACGCCGGCGCGAGCGAGCACGAGAGGCGGCGCGAGACGCACGATTGCGTCGAAGCCGAACCACTTGTGCGTCTCGGCGAGGATGTCCGCGCCGATGACGAGCCGGAGGTTCCACCCTGGATGGTTGGCGACGAGCCACTCGAGCGTCCGAAGGGTCCGGCTCTCGCCGCCCAGGTCGGCCTCCAGGGTCGATACCTCGACGTCGGCGACGCCGTTCGTCGCGATGCGGCACATGGCCACGCGGTCCGCGTACGGCGCCAGCTCCTTGGCGAAGGGGTGACGGAACGCCGGCACCACGAGGACCCGGTCGACGTCATCGCGCGCGGCCACGATGCGGCACGCCATGGCGTGCGCGACGTGCGGCGGGTTGAAGCTCCCTCCGAAGACGGCGACGTTCACGTCGGGCAGCTTAGCCCTGGACGCTCATCTTCACGGCCCCTCCCGTCGACAGGTGCTGCTCGGAGGCCGCCCGCCCGTCGGCGTCGAACAGGGTGGCGACGACCTGGTCGCCGCTGTCGTCGAGAACGATCGCGCCGCACGCGGGCCCGCCCACCGGGCCGGGTGTCATGAACCAGCGGGACCCGATCTTCTTGAGGAGCGCTGCGTCGCCTTTCCCGTAGATGAGGAAGGACGCCGAGAAGATGTCCTCCTCGTCGAGGAGCGCCTTGTCGTGAATCAGCACGGCCACGCGGTCGCCGAACATCTCGACCGTTCGAAGCTCCTCGGGGGGCAGGCGTTCCAGCGACTTGAGCCGCAAGCGCGCGCGCTCTGCGCGAAGGAACGTGTCGAGCTGCTCGGTGGTGCCGCCGGTCGCGACGCCGAAGGCACGCTCCCAGATGCCTTCGTCGCTCGGGTCGGGGCCGACGAGGGACTCGGCCCACAGGGCCACCGTGTCCTCGATGGCCTCGTCGGCCCCGAGGTAGATGGCCCGGGTGACCTTCGCCCCGTTCAGCAGGAACTCCGCTGCGCGTGCCAGCGCGGCGAGGTCCCCGTTCGCGGGTCCGAGAAGGCCCAGTCGCACGAGGTTACTGTAGTCGACTTTCCGCTGCACGTGACCGGGCGGCGGCGCGGAATCGGCGAAGGGGGGCCACGGCGCCGGCCTGGGCCGGCCATGGGGTGGTCACCGCTGGGCATGGGCTGGAGCCGCGCTCGAGAATGGTTACCTTGCGGCCAGTGGCCCTCACGCCCACCCCCCCGTCGCCCGCCCCCCCGCCCACCTTCATGGAGGCGAAAAAGGCCGGCGAAGCCGTTCGTTCGAAGGTCGACCCCTCCGCGCCCTTGACCGTCGCCGATGCCTCGGCCCGCGCCGGCATCGCGCTCCGTGACGCCGAGCGGGGCCTCCAGTGGCTCTCGAGCGAGTACCGCGGTCAGCTGCGGGTGACGAACGACGGCGACCTCGTGCACGTCTTTCCAACGGGCTTCAACAAGCCGTGGGAGACCCCGGACGCCCTGCGCAACGCCGGCCGGAAGCTCGCCCGCGCGCTCACCGGCGCCCTCCGTTTCGCCGTCCGCGCCTGGGTCTCGATCGTCCTCGTCTCCTACGCCGCCATCTTCGTCGCGATCCTCGTGGGGCTCACCCTCGCCCGGCAGAACGACTCCAACTCGCGCGGGCGTGACGGCCTGCCGGGGGGCGCCCTCGCCTACGCGTTCCTCCGCATCGTCGGGGACGCGCTCTTCTGGACCTTCCACCCCTGGTCGCCTTTCTCGGTGTACGCATCACCCGTGGGCTGGGGCGCCCCGCGACGGCGCGGCGCATCCGACGGACCCAAGGTCCCCGCGTACGAGCGGGTGAATCGCTTCTTCTTCGGGCCCGCGGTCCCTCCGCCCGATCCCCGCGAGACCGAGCGCCTCGTGCTCGGCGCGATCCGGGCGGGGAAGGGCCGCGTCGGGCTCGCGGACGTGATGCGCGTCACCGGCCTGCCGCGCGAGAAGGTCGACCCCTTGATGGCTCGGCTGATGCTCGACTACGAGGGCGACGTCGACGTCAGCGAGGAGGGCGGCATCGTCTACCGGTTCGCCGAGCTCCGGCGGACGGCAGCCTCGGAGGGAGCCGTCGAGCCAGGGCCCGCGTGGACGCGCGTCCCCGCGCTCCCGCCGCTCACGGGCAACCCCGCGGGGGCCAACGTCGCCATCGTCGCGCTCAACGCGTTCAACATGCTCATGGGCCTCTGGTGCATCGAGAACGGGATGACCCTCGAGCGCGCCTTCCACCTCTTCGACAAGGTGCCGTACCACGTCGTGGGGACCGGGATGCCCATCGCGCTCGGGCTGGTGCCGCTCGTCGGGTCGGCGCTCCTCTTTCTCCTCCCCGTGGGGCGGGCGCTGTTCCGCCCCGCCCGCGCACGGCATGTTCGCGAGGAGAAGGGGCGCATGGCGGTGCTTCGCGAGGTGACCGACCGCGTAAGAGCCAGGGCGCCCGTCACCGAGGCCGGGGTCGCCGAGGCGTGGGAGCGGGCGGCCGGCGAGAAGCCGGAAGGCAAGCGCGTGGACCACGAGCTCGTGTCCCTCGGCGGCGTCAACGAGATCGTCGACGACGGCACCACGCGGTGGCGCTTCGCCGAGCTCGAGACGGAGGCCGCGGCGGTCGAGGCCGAACGAGAAGACGCGCCCGAGGCCGAGGCGAAGCTGGGCCGCATCGTCTACGCGACCGACGACGGCTGACCGGGAATCCAGGGCGCTCGCCGTTGTTGTTAACGGCGAGATGACCTCGAGAAACCTGATTCCGCTCTCCGTTCTCCTGCTCGCGTTCGGCGCCGGCTGCCAGGGCTCCGCGTCGGCGGCCGCTCCGCTGGACACGACGCCCCAATCCGCCGCGCCGTTCGCCACGCCGCCCGTGCTCCCCGGCACACCCGACATCGCGACGCTCGCGGCCCGCGTGAAGCCTGCCGTCGTGAACATCACGACCGTCCAGCAGGTGAAGGTCCCGCGGATGGACATGCCCGACGTCGGCGAGCTGTTCCCGTTCTTCAACCAGGGCGGCGTCCCCAACGGCGCCCAGCGCCACCGCGGCAGCGAGGGCGGCGACGCCGTCATGAAGCAGCAGGCGCTCGGCTCGGGGTTCATCGTCGACCCGAGCGGCCGCGTCGTGACGAACGCCCACGTGGTCGACGGCGCGGACGTCGTCAAGGTGAGGCTCGCCGACGACCGCGAGTATCGCGCCAAGGTCGTCGGCAAGGACAGGCGCCTCGACGTCGCCGTCCTCCAGCTCGAGGGAGCGCCGCACGACCTGCCGGCCGTATCGCTCGGCGGCAGCGAGGCGCTCCGCGTCGGCGAATACGTCGTCGCCATCGGCAACCCGTTCGGCCTCGGCAACACGGTCACGATGGGCATCGTGAGCGCCAAGGGGCGCACCATCGGCGCCGGTCCCTACGACGACTTCATCCAGACGGACGCGAGCATCAATCCGGGCAACAGCGGAGGGCCGCTCTTCAACCTGCGCGGCCAGGTCGTCGGCATCAACACGGCGATCAACCCGCAGGGCAAGGGCATCGGCTTCGCGATCCCCATCGACGCCGTGAAGGACGTCTACCAGGAGCTCGTGACGACGGGGCACGTGTCGCGCGGGCAGCTCGGCGTCGTCATCCAGGGGATGGACGAGGACCTCGCGAAGGCCGTCGGGCTCGACCGGCCCAAGGGCGCCCTCGTCGAGGAGGTCGCGCCGGGAAGCCCCGCCGAGAAGGCGGGCATCAAGGCCGGCGACGTCGTCCTCGCGCTCGACGGTCGCGCCGTCGCGCACTCCGAAGACCTGCCGCGGATGGTGGCCTCGCACCACCCCGGCACGCAGGTGAAGCTCGCCGTCCTGAGCGACAAGCAGACGCGGGACGTCTCCCTCACTCTGTCGGCGCTCGAGGACAAGCAGGACCGCGCCGACGCCGACGACGTCGGGTCCTCCGGTCCGCAGGGCGCGCACACGCCCTCGCTGGGCGTCGGCGTGGACGACGAGAACGGCAAGGTCGTCGTCGAGAGCGTCCGTCCCGACGGCCCGTGCGACGGCAAGCTTCGGCCGGGGGACGTCATCGAGGAGGTGAATCACCAGTCCGTGCGCTCCGCGGGCGACCTGTCCTCGAAGGTGCAGGCCTCGGCCGCGGACAAGCCCCTTCTCCTTCGCGTGCGGCGCGGTGACCAGTCGCGCTACGTGGCCGTCGAGCGCAGCGCCTCTTGATCCACCCAGGGGGCGGCCCAGTCGTCGCCCCTCCGTCACGGACGCCCTGACCGACCTTCGGCTATCGTCGCCCCCGGCGCGATGGCAGATGCGGCGAAGGCCTCCTCCCACGACGGGCTGGCTCGGGAGCGGTCGCGCACCCTCTTCGTCCTCTGGACGACGTACGGCTCGTTCTATCTCTGTCGCGCGAACCTCGGGCCGGTGCGGTCGACGATGCAGTCGTCGCTCGGTCTCACGGCCGTCGAGATCGGCCTCGTGTTCGGCGCCGTCAAGCTCGGGTATGCCCTCGGCCAGCTCGTCAACGGGCAGCTCACGGAGCGCTACGGCGCGCGGCGCATCCTCGCCGTCGGCATGCTCGGCTCCGCGGCGGCGACCCTTCTCCTCGCCGCGGCCCCCCTTCTCCAGGGGGTCCCCCTCTTCGCACCCTTCGCCTCGTGGATCGGTTCGGCCGTCGGAGGTGCGCTCGCCGGATCCTCCGGCGTCGCCTCCACCCGCTCGATCCTCGGCGTCCTTCTCGTCCTCGCGTTCGCGAACGGCTTCTTCCAGGCCGGGGGCTGGCCGCCCTGCGTCAAGATCGCGGCTCGCTGGTTCCCGGTGGAGCGCCGCGGCTTCACCATGGGGGTCCTCGGCACCAGCCTGACCCTCGGGTCGGCGATCACCATCGGCGTCGTGGGGGGCCTCCTGTCGGTCGTCGGCGGCTGGCGCGTCGCGTTCGTCGTCCCCGCGTTCCTGCTGGCGGCCTCCTTCTCCCACACGGTGCTCCGCCTGCGGGAGGCTCCCCCGCGGGCGGAGACGACCGAGGGGCCGCTCACCCCGGACAAGTTGCCACTCTCCGTGGCGCTTCGGGCGACGCTCGGCAATCCACGCATCTGGGTGCTCGCCTTCGGCCTCTTCGGCCTCGACGCCGTGCGCTACGGGTTCCTCGACTGGGCGCCCGGGCACCTCGAAGAGGTGCAGCACTCGAGCGCGTGGGCGTCCGCGCTCAAGGCGGCCGTCTTCCCCCTGGCCGGAGCGCTGGGCGCCCTGTCGTCCGGCTGGATCACCGACCGGTTCTTCCAGTCGCGGCGCGCGCCGGTGTGCGCGATCCTGCTCGTCGCGGTCGCCGCGCTCACGCTCGCCTACCGTGTCGTCGTCGACCTCGGCGCGGTCCCCACCGTCGTCTGCCTCGCGCTCGTCGGCTACTGCCTCTATGGCGCCCAGATCCTGCTCGTCGGCACCGCCGCGCAGGACTTCGCGCGCAAGGGGGCCACCGCCGCGGCCGCCGGCTTCGTCGACTTCACCGGGCACGTGGGGGCGTTCACCGGCGACGTGGTGACGGGTCGGATGCTGCGCACGCACGGCTGGGCTGGCGCGATCGTGTGGTGGGCCAGCGCCGCGTTCGTGGCGGCGCTGCTCGTGTCGTCGCTGTGGAACGCGCGCCCGGCGGAGAAGGAAGCGCGCCTCCGCCAAGCCTGAGGCGCGTTCGTCGCAGGGCGTCGTGGCGCCGCTCGCGCGTGCGGTGCACACTGATTGCAGGTGGAAGCAGTCGATGGTCCGCCAAGCAGTACTCGGTTTCACCGTTCTGGTCGCCCTGGTGGGGTGCGCCTCGCGCACGCCGACCCCGGCCAAGCCCGCCGCCGCATCGTCAGTCCCGCGGTTCGCGACGCAGGAGCAGAAGGAGCTCGCGTGTCTCGATCTGCGTGATCACATCGTCGCGCTCTACGCCGACGAGTACGTCGAGCAGCAGGGGCTCGAGATGACGAAGATCGAACGCGACGCGTTCCGCAGCGGGTGGGCCGAGGAGCTGGCGAAGAAGGGCACGTTCGATCGCTTCGAGCAGTCGTGCTTCTTCAGCCTCACGCCGCGCAAGTACCAGTGCGGCATGGCCTCGGCTTCGACCGACGGCCTCTCGGCCTGCATGCGCCTCAGCGCTCTCTGACCCGCGTCGCGCTGCGGCGACCGCCGCGACCCGCGCTACCCGAAGCACTCCACGGCGCTGCCGTTCATGGCGTCGGGCGCGTCGAGCGCGGCGTAGACGACGAGCCCCGCGACGGCTTCCGGCGACATCTGCGGCGGGAAGCCCCCGACCTTCACCATCGGCGTGTCCACCGATCCCGGCAGGACCGCGAGCGCCTGCAGCCCCGACCCGCGGAGCTCCTCGGCGAGCGACTTGGAGAACCCCACCGCACCCCACTTCGAGGCGCAGTAGGGCGCCAGCCCGGCCGTCCCCAGCGTCGACGAGATGCTCCCGATCGTCACGACCCGCCCCGCGCCGGCCGCCCGCATCGCGGGCACGAACGCGCGCGTCACGAGGAACACGCCCCGCAGGTTCCCGCCCATCACCGCGTCCCACTCGGCCGCCGTCGTGTCCTCGATGCGCGCCTTGCGCCCGGCGATGCCCGCGTTGTTGACGACGACCCGCGGCGTCCCGAGCTCGCCCAGCACGGTCGCCGCCGCCGCTTGGACCGCGACCTCGTCTGCCACGTCGGCCACCACCACGAGCGCGCGCGTGCCGAGGCCAGTCACCGCGCTCGCGGTCTCGCGAAGCGTCGGCTCCGTCCTGCCGACGAGCGCGACGTCGACGCCGCGGCGTGCGAGGGCCAGCGCGGTCGCGCGTCCGATCCCGCTGCCCGCGCCCGTGACGACGGCGACCGTCACGCGCGCTATAGGAGCACGCGTGGCAGCGGCGCGTCCACCGAAGCGCGTCCATCTGCCGGGCGGTCTCGTCGTCGCCGTCGAGGCGAAGAGCGCCGTCGCCTCGCGCACGCGCGCGAAGGACGCGCCGCTCTTCTCGGAGCTCGGCGCCCTCCTCGCGAGCGGTGACGTGGTCCTCCGCGTCGACGGGGCGCCCCTCGACGTCGGCTCGCTGCCGCTGCGCGACTTCCACACGCTGCGCGCCGTGGCGACGCGCCTCGGATGGATCGCCGAGGAGCGCGTCGAGATCCCCTGCCGCAACTGCGGCGAGACCCTCGCGGTGCGCCCGTGCGCGGCGCTCGCGCTCGGGCCCTTCATCGACGCCGAGCTCGACGACCCGGAGCTCGACGCGACCCTGGAGCTCTCCGTTCCCCACGAGGTCCCGCCCATCGCCGTCGGCGATCGCGTCACCGCGCGCGAGATCACCCTCCGCGACGTCACCGTGGCCGAGGCGGCTCCCCTCCACCGCGCGCTCCGCCGCCGGCGCCTCGTCCTCTCCGACCGTGTCGTCCGGGCGATGGGCGTCGTCAAGCTCGGGCCCGTGACCGACGCGCGGCGCATCGCCGAGGCCCTCACCCGCTGCAGCGACGAGGCGTGGGCCGCCGTGGGAGACCTCTTCCTCGCCGCGCACTACCCGCCCCGCCTGGGCGCCGCCGCGGCGTGCCCCGCGTGCGGCGCGCGCAACGACGTCGACGCGCCCTACGATCGCGAGCTCGAGCCGTCCGGTGCTCCGGGGCAATCAAACACGCAAGTCTTTCCGGATCTCGACGCGTTCGACGCCGCGGCGCAGTCGGCATGGCGGCGGATCGCGCGCGGCCGCGAGTCCACGGTTCGCCTCGTCGTCGACGACCGCGTGCCCGCGTGCGACGACGGCGGCGAGCCTCTCCTCGGGTCGTACGTCCCGCCGGGGGGCGACCCCGCGGCGCCCGTCGGATCGGGCGAGGTGGCGCTCTACTACCGGACGTTCCGTGCGATGTGGGACGAGGACGGCCCGTACGACTGGCGCGCCGAGATCGACGAGACCGTCGACCACGAGCTCGAGCACCACGACGGCTGGCTCGTCGGGCACGACGCCATGGACGACGAGGAGCGCGCGGCCATCGTGCACGAGCGCGCCCGGCTCGGCGGGAGGAAGGCCGCCGTCCGCGCGGACCTCGGCGCGCTGGGCGCCGACTTCCGCGGGTTCGTGGCCAGAACCTGGCCCATTTGGCTGATTGTCGCGGTCGCGACCGTCGCGATCACCATGTGCCGGCACTGACGCGAACCCCCCTTTGACAGGCCGGAGTGCGCTGGCTATCGTCGACCTCGTTGTCGCACTGAAGCGAGGTGCTCGCGTGGCGAAGACGACCAAGACCACGAACAAGCCCCAGAACCGTCGCGGCAGCCCCGAGGCGATCGAGAAGCGCCGGGTCGCGCGCCTCTTCAACGACATCCTCGGCGGCCGCGGGCACGGCGCGCACAAGCGCGACGGCCGTACCGAGAAGCGCCGCCAGCGGCTGATGCGCGAGCTCGAGTCCGGGAAGGTGCGCGGCGCCCGCGAGCTCAAGCCGCTCGACGTCCTGCAGCGCGTGAACGAGCTCCTGTCCCTCGGCGAGCCGCTGAGCTCCATCCGCAAGGTGGCCAAGGTGCGCAAGAACACCGTGCCCGAGGAGTCGATCGTCGAGGTGGTGAGCCGCCTCCACAAGGCGTACGGCTTCCGGCCCGAGTGCTACCGCTTCGTCGGCGTCGCCGACGAGGTGCTCCGCAGCGCCGGCGTGGTCGAGCCCGAGGGCTCGAAGCGCCCGCGCCCCCGCAAGCGGGCCGCCTGAGGGGTTGACCGCCGGGCGCGTCGCGTCCTACTCGGAGGCACGCCCATGCGCCGACTCGTCGCCGCCGTCCTGATCGCAGTGGGCCTGCTCGGCGTCCACGGCGACACGAGGGCCGACGACGCCGGCGACGACGCGCGCCGCGCCGGGGTCGTCGTGCGCCTGGGCTCCACGCGCGTCATCACGGTGGGCGAGCTCGAGGACCGCCTCGCCAACGTGCCGCCGTTCCAGCGGGCGACGTTCGGCAAGGACGCCGCGACGGTGAAGCGCGCATTCCTCGAGCAGGTGCTCGTCCCCGAGGTTCTCGAGTCCCTCGGCGCAGAGGCGGCGAAGCTCGGCGACCAGCTCCCGACCTCCTACGCCCTCGAGCGCGTCCGCTCGCAGTCGGTCGTGCGCGCCATCCGCGCGCGCCTCGGCCCCGAGTCCTCCATCTCGATGCAGGACGTCCAGGCGTACTACGACGCGAACCGCTCCCGGTACGACACGCCGGAGCGCTACCAGATCTGGCGCGTCCTCTGCAAAACCAGGGACGAGGCGCAGGCCGTACTCGACGCCGCGAAGAAGGACCCCACGTCGAAGGGCTTCGGCGACCTCGCGCGGGACCACAGCATCGACAAGGGCAGCAACCTGCGCGGCGGCAACCTCGGGTTCATCACGCCGGACGGGACGTCGAACGAGCCGGGCCTGCGCGTCGACCCGGCGCTCGTGAAGGCAGTCCAGGGCGTCCGCGACGGCGAGCTCGTGCCGGCGCCCGTCCCGGAAGGGGAGAACTGGGCGGTCGTCTGGCGCAAGGGCACCATCGTCGCGACCAAGCGCCCCGTCGACCAGGTGGCCGCGCAGATCCGCGACACGCTGTGGAAGGCGCGCGTGAAGGACGAGACGGACAAGCTCACCGCGTCCCTCCGCGCCTCCAAGCTGCGCGACTTCGACGAGGCGCCCCTGGCGCTGCTCGGGACGACCCCCGTCGTGGACGCGGCGCCGCCGGGCGCCGCCGGGTCGCCGTCCGCTACTGCGTCACCGTCGCGCACCCCTCGGTGACGCGGATGGTGAGCGCCGTGCCGGACCGGAGCGCCTGGCAGGTGGAGCCCTCGAGGGTCAGCTTCGTGCCGGCGAGCACCCAGCCGTTCGGCCCGTCGCGCGGGACGAGCGCTCCCCCGACGTACACGTTCACGTCCCCCGGGTCCTCCGGCACGTGCTGGAGGACGACGGTGCAGCTCGCGGTCGCGGCCGCCGCGATCTGGGCGAGCGACGCCGCGAGCGCCGTCGTGTCTGCGGTGTCGACCCGGTAGTAGTACGGCTCGCTGGCGCGCGCGCCGCCGCCCGCGAGCGCCAGCTGGTCGAGGACGGCCGCGTAGGGCGCGCTCCCGGGGATCCCCATCACGAACGTCTCGACGCCGGCGACGCCGAGGGCCTTCACGGCGTCCACGGCGTCCGGCCCGTCGAGGCACCCGACGCCGCCCACGCCTCCCGCCGGGTCGCAGCAGTTCGGCGGACCGCCCACCGGGCAGCCCGCCACGCCGTCCATGTTCGACGTGCACGTGTCGGCGTCGCACGAGAGCTGGTCGTTGCAGTTCGGCCCGCCGTCGGTGGCGAGGATCGCGTACGTCGCCTGCGGGAAGGCCGCGAGCTCCGGGACGAGCGCCCTCAGGGTCGCCGCCGTCGGCGTCCCGCCCACCGGCGTGAACGCCGTCGCCGCGAGGAACGCGCTCGACGCGGCCCCGGTCGCGTCCCCGAGCCGCACCGACATCACCTCGACCCCCGACGTGCACGCCCCCGCGTTCGGCTCGGGGAAGACCGCCGCGCCGAACCGCGCCTGCGCGCCGACCGCGTCGATCAGCTCCGCGATCGCCGCCAGCATGTTCGTCCACTTCCCTTGCTCGGCCATGCTGCCCGACGCGTCGAGCACGAAGTAGAGGACCGGCGCGTTGGTCGCGAGCGGGATCTCCGTCCCCACGCACGCCTCGGCCGCGTCGGGCGCGATGCTCCCGCCGTCCGGCCCCGTGCTCGCCTCCTCCGGCACGAGGAGGCCCGTGCGCGCGCCGCACGCCACGGCGGTCGCGGCGACCACGGCGGCCGCCCACGCGGTCCTCGCCGCCGCCGACTCGCCCCCGCGCTTCATGACGCCCTACTCCGCCTCGATCGTCTGGTCTGCGCCCACACGAAGCGCCTGCGCCGCGGCCGCCCGCTCCGCGAGACGCTTGCTCCGGCCCTCGCCGCGGGCGAGCGCCTGCGTCCCCACGACCACCTCGACGACGAAGATGAGCTCGTGCGGCGAGCCCTTCACCTCCGCGACCCGGTAGGTCGGCGCCGGCAGCCCGCGCGCCTGCACCCGCTCCTGGAGGGCGCTCTTCGCGTCGTTCACGCTCAGCGCCTCGACGTGCTCGAGCAGGTCCCGCACGACGTCGCCCACCAGCGCGCGCGCCCCCTCGAGCCCCCGCGACTCGTAGACGGCCGCCACGAGCGCCTCCGTCGCGTCCGCGAGCACGTTGGTCTGTTCCCGCTCGCTGCCGAGCCTCGCGCCTCGCCCGAACGTCACGCATGCCCCGAGGGCGACCCTCCTCCCCCACGAGGCGAGCGCCTCTGCGTTCACGAGCGCGCTCCGCATGCGCGTGAGCTTCCCCTCGTCGGCGTCGGCGTGGGCCGTCGCGAGCATCTCGCTCACGCAGAGGCCGAGGACCGCGTCTCCCAGGAACTCGAGGCGCTGGTTGTCGGGCACGCCCGCCTCGTTCGCGAAGCTCGAGTGGGTCAGCGCCTCCTCGAAGCGCGGAATGGGCCCCTCGCCGAGGACCGTCTCGAGGTGCGCGCGCAGCACGTCGCGCGCGGCGGCCAGCTCCTCCGCCTCGTTCATCCGGCCCGCTCGTCGGCGGCCTCGGCGCCCTCGAGGTCGAGCTGCGACACGCCCCCCGCGTCGTGCGTCGACCAGAGGACGCGCGCCTTGCCCCACCCGAGCTCGATGTCGGGGTGGTGGTCGCGCTTCTCCGCCCAGCAGCCGAGCCGCACGACGAAGCCGAGGGCCGACGCGAAGTCCGCGAACGCGTACTTCTTCGCGATGGAGGCCGTCCCCACCCGCTCCCACCCCGCGTGCGTCGCGATCCACGTGTCGACGGCGGCTCCGTCCAGCTTCGTCGGTCGTGCCATGGGGCCCATTCTACCGCGGCCCGCCGTCGCTCGCCCTCACCTCGCCGCCGTCCGGCTCGCCCGCGGAACTCGGCGCTGCGCCCGCTGTCTCGCCCGGCATGGCGCAGAACCTCGCGAGCCCCCCGCGCTATGCTGCCCGCGTGCCGCTCGTGGCCTGCCCCTTCTGCCGCGAGATGTTCCCCGTCGAGGAGCACTCGACGTGCCCCGTCTGCGCCGTCCCCCTGGTCGCCGTCCAGAAGCTCGCCGTCTCGGACGAGGCGCTCAGCGAGGACGGCATCGCGCGCGAGCCCGCGTGGGAGCCCCTCGGGCCGCTCTACTTCGGCCGCAGCCGCGGCCCGCTCGTCGTCCTCGGCGTGCTCGGGCTCGTCGCGTTCTTCCTCCCCTGGGTGCACCTCACCATGCCCGACGTGGTCTCGCTCTCGGGCTTCGACCTCGCGCGCCGGCTCGGCTGGTCGTGGGGCGCGGGCGTCGCCTGGTTCGTCCTCGTGCCCACCGTCGTCACGCGGCGCAGCGTCATGAAGATGCGCGGCGCGCGCGTCGCGGCGTCGTTCCTCGCCGCCATCCCCGGCGTCACCGCGGCCATCCTGCTCGCGCGCCCCCCGCACGGCGCGCACGGCGTCCCCGTCCACTTCAGCTGGGGCATCGGCCTCGCGGCGACCGTCGTCTTCTCCGCGGCCGCGGTGGGCTTCGCGCTCTTCTTCGGCGGGCGCGTCGACGATCTCTCGCTGCGACGCGGCACGTCGGCCGGCCAGGTGGTGCACTGAACGGCTGCCCGTGTCAGACTTCGCGCGGACCCGTCCGAGGAATCCGCCGTGCCCGTCGCCAAGGCAACCGCACCGAAGCGCGAGATCGAGGAGCTCATCGACGCCGATGTGCCCGCGGCGGTCGTGTGCGCGCACTGCGGGGACGCCGACTGCCCGGGGTGCCTCCACGAGCAGACCCGGTCGGGCGTCGTCGCGGTCGTCCCCTGGGAGCGCCCGGGCGCGCCGGCGTGGATGCGCCTCTGGACGACGGCCCGCGCGACCACCTTCGAGGCCGATCGCTTCTTCGAGTCGATGCCCGACGGGCCGCTCGCGCCCGCCCTGCGCTTCGCGATCGTCAGCGAGATGATCGCGGCGACCGCCATGGGCGCGCTCCTCTTCGTGCCGCTCGCGGTCCTCGCTCCCGGCTGGGTGAAGCACCTGCTCGTCGAGGAGGGGGCCACCCTCGCGCGCCTCGCCGTCGCGGGCATCCCCGGGCTCGCGGCGCTCCTCGTGGCGGCGCACGTCGCCCACGGCTGGGCGCTCGATCGCGGCGCGCGGAGCTCGGGCGCACGCGGTGCGACGACGCGCGCCCTGCGCTTCGGGCTCTACGCCGCGGGGTGGGACCTCGTCATCGGGCCGCTCGGCGTCGTCGTCGTCGCCGCGAAGGAGGGGGTGCGCGCCGCGCTGTCGATCGGCAGCGTGGGCATGGGCCTCCCCGGCCGCAGCGCGCGGGCCTTCCTGCGCGGCTGCTACCACCTCGAGGGCGCGTCGGCCCAGCCGGCCCTTCGCGCCTCCTACGCTGCGGCCGTCGTCGCGACCGCCGTCGGCACGGTGGCCGTCATCGGCGCCGTCGTCGCCGTCCTCTTGCTCTAGCCCGGCCTCGCGTGCGCCTCGGGCGCCGTGTGCGCGGCCGCGTCGTCACGGGCTCGCGGCCGGCCTGGGCGCGTCGCGCGGCAGGCGGAACACGAAGTCGCGCGGCGCCTGCGCGTGGCACTCGGCGCACGCCTTCTCCTGCGAGTCCTTCGCCACGCCGCCGCCCGGCTCGACCACGACGAAGCGCCACGTGCCCGCGTGCTTCTCCATGACGAGCAGGCCCGCGGCCCGGTCGCCCTTCGCGGTCTTCTCGATCGCTTCCTCCACCAGCATCGCGCCGTCGGCGAAGTCCCCGCTCGCGTCCCAGGCTGCCCGCCCGACGTCGTTCGTCCACACGACGGCGTCGAAGCGGTCCGCGTGGCCGTGCGAGGGCGCGCGGTCGGCCACGCGGGCGAACCGCTCGCGGAAGTCGGCCGGGACGGGAGACGGCGCGGCGGGCGCGCCCGCGTCGACGGGGGGCGGAACGTCGACGACGTGCCGCGGGCCGGACACGCCGATGGGCGGCCCGTCGTAGGGATGGCATCCGCCCGCCAGGGCGAGCGCCCCGAGGGCTAGAAGGCGACGCCCGCCTCGAAGGACATCGTCCACTGCTTGGCTCCGGAGACCCCGAGGTTGCCGTTCTCGACGCTCGGGTCCTCGAGGTCCATCGCGAACTGCCCCGCGAGGTAGAGGATCTCGTACTTGTACGTCAGGCCCGCGATGCCCCGCCACCTCTGCATGCGCGCGCGGGTGAACGTCGTCAGGTTGTTGAACGTGTTCGTGCCGTTCGGGTTCTTGCACACCGCGGCGCCCGTGTACGCGCCGTTCAACCCGCCCGACGGGACGTTGGGGTTGCCGGGGACGTTGTTGCCCTGGTAGCCGCACGCCTGGAGCGGGTCGATGCCCGGCGCGAGGTTGACGACGGTCGAGTCGGCGAAGATGAGCAGGCGCTGCCCGCCGACGTAGGGCGTGAGGACGGCGCTGTCGCCCAGGGTCAGCGGCTTGCTGATCTGGCCGTCGATGCCCACCGTCGTGAGGAAGAACGTGTCGGCGCCGCCGACCGTGCGCACGCCGCCGCCGAACGCGATGTCCGGGAGGTAGCCGAGGATGCCGGTGCGGAAGCCCTCGAGCACCGCCCAGTGCAGGTCGGCCCCGCCGAGCCAGAGCGACGTGTTGCCCACGTAGCCGAGGACCCCCGCGATCTCGAGCCCGAAGGGGAGGCCCTTGCGCGCCTTCACCGAGTAGATCTGGAGAATCGAGTCCGGGTACTTGTTGACGCCCGAGAAGCCGTTGGTGTTCGGGTTCACGTCGCCGCGGGTGCCCGTGTGCCAGTACTGCGTCCCCGTGCTGTCGGTCGCGTCGGCGTTGATCTTCGCGAAGCTCGCCTCGAAGCTCAGCGCGAACCCGCCGAGGCCCGTCGTGCGCGCCGGGTGGAACGCCGACGGCGCGATGGCGTACCCGAGCTCGCTCATCAGGTTCGACCAGGACACGTTGTTCGGGTTGCACGCGACGTACGACGTGCTGTTCGAGAACACCTGGCAGTTGGAGCCCGCCGGCGCGCCCGACGGCTGCTGGTAGAAGCGCTCCGGCGTCGGGTCCATCGGCGCGGCGGCGGCCGTGCGGCTCGCCACGCACGCCGCGGCGCACGCCGCGAACGCGAAGACGACCTTCCAGTGTCGGCGCAAGGTGGCTCCCGCGGGTCCCTTCAAGAGCCGAGGCTACGGTTTGCTCGCCGGGAGCGTCAAGACGATGCTACTGCGCGCGTGGGTCCGCGAGCGGCGCTCCTCCGCCCGCGCCGCGCTTTCCCCCGTGCCTCGCACCTCCTCCACCACGCCCCGCCTGCGCGCGAAACCCCTCGCCGAGCCTCTCCACGTCGTCCTCGTCGAGCCGGAGATCCCGCCCAACACGGGGAACGTCGCCCGCCTCTGCGCGGCCACCGCGTCGCCCCTCCACCTCGTCGGCGCGCTGGGCTTCCGCATCGACGAGCACAGCGTGCGCCGGGCCGGCGTCGACTACTGGCACCTCGTCGACGTCCGGCAGCACGTCGACTTCGAGCACTTCCTCCACGCCTGGCGCCGGCAGGCCCCCGCCGGGCGCCTCCACCTCTTCAGCGCGACCGCGACGACGAGCTACCTCGCGGCCTCGTACGCGCCGGGCGACGCGCTCGTCTTCGGCAAGGAGAGCGTGGGCCTCTCCGAGGAGCTCCTCGCGCGCTTCGCGGACCGCGTCGTCGGCATCCCCACGCTCGGCGCCGTCCGCTCGCTCAACCTCGCCAACGCCGTCGGCATCGCGCTCTTCGAGGCGCTCCGCGCGGTGGGCGCGCTGGCGTCGCCGTACACGGCCTGAGACCTCGCGAAGGTCGGTCAGGCGGCGTGAATCACGCCGCACGCCCTCGCGAAGGTCGGTCAGGCGCCCTCGAAGCTCGCCTACGGCGGCTGGCCGATGCCCACGTGGTAGTGCGCGAGGACGCGCCCCGCGGGGAGCGCCTTGTCGTAGACGGCGACCTCGTCGAGCGTCCCGGTGAACCACTCGGTCGCGCCGCCGCCCTCCGCCGCGAGGACGAAGTTGCTCGTCGCGCCGGCGAGCGAGAGCGTCGTCGGCTCCGTCGACTGCGCCTGCCCGTCGAAGTACTCGACCGCCTGCGCGCCGTCGTACGTGACGACCAGGTGCGCCCACACCCCGTCGCTGGCGATGGTCGACGACTGGATGGTGAACTTGTTGCCGGAGTCGACGCGCTGGAAGTCGTAGTACGCCGTGTCCGACGGCTCGACGAAGAAGAGGTAGCCCTCGGTCGGCGGCCCGCTCTCGTCGTTGCGCGCGAGGATGCCCTGGTACGACGCGTTGAGCACGGGCTTCACCCACGCCTCGAACGAGCACGCCGCCGTCCCCGCGAAGGCGAACGCCTGCCCCATCTCGACGTAGCCGCTCGTCCCGTCGAACGTGGCCGCCGTGTCCGCGTCGTTCGCGATGGCCCCCGGCGCGCCGAGCGTCACGCCGCCCACGTACGCCCCGTCGTTGTGGCTCGTCGACGAGTCCTTCGCGCCGGACTGGCCCGCCGGCTCGTCGAGGCGCCAGTACCCGATGGGCCCGTCGGAGAGCACCTCCTCGGCGTAGCTGACGGGGCTCGCCTCCTGCGACGCCTCGGCCTTCGCGTCCGGAGGGCCACCCTCGACGGTCGTGTCGGGCGGCGCGTCGAGCCCGACCACGTCGGGGCCGTGCGCGTCGGCGGGCCCGTCGAGCGACGCGCCCTCGGCGACCGCGTCCCCCGACCCCGCGCCGTCGCCCCCGGAGGACGCGCCGTCGCCCGCCGCACCGTCCGCGGCGCCGGCGTTGTTGCCGGTGAGGCCGTCGAGCGGGAAGAGCTCCCCGCACGCGCCCACGGCGAGCACGCACGCGAGCAGGGCGCCGACGGAGGGCGCCCGTGCGCCGATCGAGGGCCTGCTCGGGCCGAGCGAGGGGCCCCGCGCGCCGGTGGTGGGCCTCCCCGCCATGACGGCAAGCATAGCGCCGCGCGGGGCCGGCGCGGTCGTCGTGCGCGGCGCGCCCGCCGCAGCGTTCGCCGCGGAGACGCCGGCCTCCGCTCACCCGTAGGCGGCGATGCCCGTGACGTCCTGCCCGAGGATGAGCGTGTGGATGTCGTGCGTCCCCTCGTAGGTGAACACCGTCTCGAGGTTGCACATGTGGCGCATCACCGGGTACTCGAGCGTGATGCCGTTGCCGCCGAGGACGTCGCGGCAGACGCGCGCGATGGCGAGCGCGCCCTGCGCGTTGTGGCGCTTGATCATGCTGACGTGGGCCGGGCGGAGCTTCTTCTCGGCCTTCAGCCGCGCGGCCTCGAGCACCTGGAGCTGCATGTTGGTCAGCGTCGTCAGCATCTCGGCGATCTTGCCCTGCACGAGCTGGTGGCTCGCGATGGGCTTGCCCCCGAACTGCACGCGGTGCTTCGCGTAGTCGACCGCGCACTCGAAGCACGCGCTCGCCGCGCCGATGACGCCCCACGCGATGCCGAAGCGGGCCGCGGTGAGGCACGAGAGGGGCCCCTTCATGCCGCGCACGCCGGGGAGGACGGCGTCCTTCGGGACGCGCACGTCCTCGAGAATGAGCTCGCTGGTCACGCTCGCGCGGAGCGACACCTTCTTGTGGATGGGGCGCGCCTCGAAGCCCTTCGTGTCGGTCGGCACGAGGAAGCCGCGGACCTCGCCCTCGACGCCGCCGACCTTCGCCCAGACGAGCGCGACGTGCGCGAGGTTGCCGTTGGTGATCCAGCGCTTGGTGCCGTTGAGGACGTAGTGCGTCCCGTCGTCCCGCGCGGTCGTCCGCATGTCGCTCGGGTTCGACCCGTGGTCGGGCTCCGTGAGGCCGAAGCAGCCGATGACCTTCCCCTTCGCCATCTCGGGGAGGAGGCGCGTCTTCTGCTCCTCCGACCCGAAGGCGTGGATGGGGTACATGACGAGCGACCCCTGGACGCTCGCGAACGAGCGCACCCCGGAGTCGCCTCGCTCGAGCTCCTGCATCGCCACGCCGTACCCGACCTCGCTGAGGCCCGCGCAGCCGTAGCCGTGGAGGTTGCAGCCGAGGAGGCCGAGCTCCGCGATCTCCGCGATGAGCTCCGCCGGGAAGGTGCCCTTCTCCCAGTGGTCGGCGATGGTCGGGAGCACGCGCGCGTCGACGAAGGCGCGCACGCTCTTCTGGATGGCGCGCTCCTCGGGCGCGAAGTGGCGGGCGACGTCGAAGAAGTCCGTCATGGGGGCATTCGCGTACCACACCGCGACCGCCGGGGTGAGCCCGCCGGGCTCCGGGGGACGCCGCGAAGACGTCTCGCGGTGCTTTCGTTCCCCCGGGCGCCCGGCGGGCCTCCCGCCGAACGCGGCCCACCGTGTTTCACCACGGCCGGCCACGTCCGGTGCACGCCCTCACGAGCGCGCTCGGCTCACGACGCCTCAGGACTTCGGCGTCGTGGACGGCGTGGCGGCGGCGGGCGCCAGGGGCGCGCTCGCCGGGACGGTCGCCTGGGAGGCGACCGCCTTCTTCCCGCCGGCCGCCTTGGTCGCCTTGCTCTTGGCGACCGCCGCGGCCTTCGTCGCCACCGTCGGCGACTTCTTCACCACGGCCTCGAGGCCGTAGTCGGTGAGCACCTCGGGCGTGCTCTTGTTCACGAGAAGGAAGTAGTCCTTCACCGACGCAAACGTCGCGTCGGCCTTCTCGTTCGCCGCCGTCTCGCCGGCGACGGCCTTGTGGTAGGCCGCCTCCGCCGTGTCGGTGGCATCCGTGGCGTCGCTCGACGCTTGAAGCGTCGAGACGATCGCCTGCTGCTGTACCGCAACCCCGTCCACGAGCACGGTGTCCGTCGGCTCGTAGTGCTTCTGGAGCCCCGCGATCATGCGGCGGTTGCGGTCAATGCGGTTCACCTTGTTGGGCTTCGTCATCGTCAATCTCCGGGCAGGCGAGTGCCGTCTGCCGCACGATGCGGCAGTGGACTCCCCTCACCCTGGTAGTGGGGAAACGAGGCCGATCCGTCTCCGGAAAAACGCAGGGCGATGTCGATTGTCGGCAAGCGCGCGGATTGACGAGACAATCGGGCGCCGCGCCACGCGGGTCGGGCGTCCGACCAAGACGGTGAGGCGCCCCACCGAGCGAGTTGGACGTCCGACCAAGACGGTGAGGCGTCCCGCCGTGCGAGTTGGACGTCCGACCAAGACGGTGAGGCGTCCCACCGAGCGAGTTGGACGTCCGACCAAGACGGTGAGGCGTCCCACCGGGCGAGTTGGACGCCTGACCGAGACGGTCGAACGCCCACCTCGCGCGGCCGGGCCCCGGTACGCTCGCCTCGTGCGCCCGCTCGTCCTCGCGCTCCTCCTGCCTGCCGTCGTCGCCTGCGAGACCCCCACGCCCGGGCCCGCGACCGTGTCCGCGCCTGCGTCCGCGCCCGCGCCTGCGCTCGCGACCGTGCCCGCGCCCGCGTCCGCCCCCGCGCCTGCGCCCGCGCCCACCCTCGTCCCCACACCCACTCCCTCCGCCGCCCTCTCCGACACGCGCCCCGCCTGCACGGCGGCCTCGATGGACCTCGCGTCGGTCCTCCGCGACTGCGCGTGCAGCGCCGTGCGCGCCCCCGACGGCGGGACGCCCCTCTGCGCGTGGCCCGACGAAGCCGCCGTCGCCCTCGCCGTGAAGAGCCTCGCGCTCCACGCCGACCTCCCCGCCACGGCGGCCGCCGGCAGCACGGTGGCCATCGCGCTCCGCCTCGAGAACACGAGCGCCGCGCCGCTGCCCCTCTTTCTCATGACCGACGATCCGCCCTTCGTCTGGCTGCGCGACGCGCGGGGCAGCGCGCTCCCGGTCCCGTACGACGCGGCCTGCAAGCCGGGGCCGCCGATGCTCGGCGTGGCTCCGCGGCACGCCGAGTCGCACGTCGTGCTGCCGCCCGGGGGGACGCTCACCGCGCACGCGACCGTCTCGCTCACGCGGACGAAGAAGGCGAACGTGAAGGTCGACGGCGGCGCGGGCCCCGGCGACTTCATGGGCGGCCTCGGGGCGGGAGGGGGTGACAGCAACGTGCCCGTCGGCGGCGCGGAGCCGAAGTTCCACATGGCGTGCCGCGAGGTCGCCGCCGGCCCGCTCGCCCCGGGCGACTACCAGATCGAGCCCACCATCGGCCTGCTCCCCGACGCCCTCTCGAAGAAGGTCGACCCCGAGGTCACGGTCCACGTGAAGTAGCCCCCCGCCCGCTTCGCCTTTGCGGCTTCGCGGCCTTGCGGGTCTCCCGCTCCGCGATGAAGCGGTCCCTCTCAGCGCTGGATGCGGATGGTCGGCGTGGCGCCCGTGAAGTCCGCCCGGAGCGTGGCCCTGTCGCCGGCCTTCACGGTCAGCGTGCTGCCCTTCGACTCGCCGGTCGCGGGGAACGTGAAGACGACCGCGTGCGCGCCCGGCTCGACGAGGACCTTCACGGGCGAGGGGCCGCGCGCGACGCCGTCGACCGTGACGCTGGTGCCGTCGCCGAGGAGCGTGAGGGCGGCGCGCTCGGTGGAGGCGGCGCCGGAGGGGGAGGACGCGGCGCCGGGGGAGGGTGCGGGCGTGGGCGAGGGGGCGGTCGCGGGGGCGTGCGCGAGCGAGGGCGCGGGGGCGAGCGCGGACGCGGGCGGGTGCGCGGGGGAGGAGTCGGGGGCGGGGGTGGAGCCGGTCGCGGGGGTGGACGCGCGGGCGAGCGAGGGGGCGGTCGCGGGGGCGGTGAGGGTGGACGTGGCCGTGGTGGTGGTGGCGAGCGGCGTGTCGGGCGAGCCGGCGCCCTTGCCGAGGAAGAACGCGGCGACGCCGACGGCGGCGGCCCCGAGGAAGGCACCCCCGACGAGGCGGAGGCGGCTCGAGCCGGGCGTAGCGGCCTTCTCCTCGCGCGGATCGGTCTCGATGGGGCGGGTGGCGACCGTCTCGGGCTCGTGGTGCCGCGACGCCGCGTCTGCGGACGCGCCGGACAGGCCGTCGGCGGGCGGCGGCGCGCTCGGCGCGAGCCTCCTCGTCCCTGCGTCGGGCGCGTCGCCTGCGTCGCCCGCGTTCGCGCCCGCTCCGCCGGCCTTCGCGGCGCGCTTGCCGGCCGAGTCCTCCCATTTGCCGACCTCGCTGCGGGCGGCGAACGTCTTGGTCCCGGCCTGCGTCGAGGTGCCCCGCGACGGCGGGCGCTGGAGGATGGCCTTGGGCTCGGTCGACGGCGGCGGCGGGTGCTCGCGCACGCCCCGCACGCGCTCGCCGAGCTGGCGCGCGACGTCGTGCACGTCGATGCCCGCGAGGAACTTGCGGAGCGCGCGCGAGAGGTCGTCGGCCTGCTGCGGCCGCGCCTTCGGGTCGAGGCTCATCGCGCTCGCCATCACGTCGTCGAGCGGCAGCAGGCGAATGTCCGCGTCGCTGGGCCTCGGGTGCGGGCCCTTCATCGCGGCCTCGATGTCCTCGGCCTTGCGCTTGCGGAACGGCGCCTTGCCGCTCCAGAGCTCCATCAAGAGGACCGCGACGGCGAACACGTCGGCGGCGGGCGTGAGGATCTTCCCCTGCATCTGCTCGGGCGGCATGTGCCCCGGCGAGCCGAAGACGCCCTCGCCGGTCGGCGCGGTCGCGACGGGCGACGAGATGCCGAAGTCGATGACCTTCACCTGCCCCTCGTAGTCGACCATCACGTTGCGCGGCGTCACGTCGCGGTGGACGACGTTCATCCTCCGGTGCGCGTAGTCGAGCGCGCGGCACACCTCGATGCCGACGTACGCGCCCTCGTCCGGTGAGAGCGGCCGCTTCTCCGAGCTCGCCCCGCGCGCGCCGCCGCCGTCGGCCGTCCCGCCGGTGCCGCCCGAGCGCAGGAGGTCCGCGAGCGAGGCGCCCTCCACGTACTCCATGGCGAGGAAGTACGTGCCGAGCTCCACGCCGAGCTCGTAGACGGGCACGATGTTCGGGTGGGCGAGGGCGACGGTCGTCTTGGCCTCCTCGACGAAGCGCTTCACGAACTCGTCGTCGCTCGCCAGCTCGTCGCGGATCTGCTTCACGACGAGCTTCTTCTCGAAGCCGCCGGCGCCGCGCAGGGTCGCGAGCACCACGCGGGCCATGCCGCCGCGGGCGAGCTCGCGCTCGAGCACGTACTTGCCGAAGACTTGGGGGTACATTCGGGACTCGGTGCGACCGCGCTCCAGGCCGAATCGTGGAACCGCAGCCGCGCGCGGCGCGCGCCTGCTTGGGTCCCATCGTAGCAAAGGTGGGCTCGTCATCGGGCTCGCCGTGCTCGCGGCGGGCGGGTGCCACAAGGCGGCCGTCGTGACGACGCGCACCGTGACCACCTACGTGCCCGCCGCGTGCGCCGCCGACGGGGGCGCCTACGCCGAGTACCACGCGTACGGCGACTTCGACCCGCCGGCGCCGCCCCAGACGGGCCACCTCTTCTCCGACGTGGGCGAGGCGCTCCCCGAGGTGTACGGCGCGACGCGCGCGCTCGTCGTGACGGCGGCCGAGGGGCAGGCCGCGTGGCAGGGCCTCGCGGCCGTCGCGCCGAGCGGGGACGTGAACGTGCTCGTCACGCCGACGCTCACGTCGTGCGCGCTGTCGACGGCGGTCGCGACGCCGGCGGGGGACGCCGGGACCGCGACGGGGCAGTCGATGGGGCTCGTCGCGAGCGAGGTGCTCCTCTTCGTGGGCGGCACCGGCAGCTCGGGGCCGCCGACGTACGCGGCGGACCTGGCGACGGGCGCGGTGACGTCGCTCGGCGAGAAGGACCTCCAGTACCTGCGCGCCTTCGCGACGGTGACGGCCTTCGGGTCGAACGGCCTCGTCGCCGGGGGCTTCGACGGGAGCGTCGTCCGGGGCGAGGCGGAGGTCTACGCGCCGTCGGACGGCGGCTTCGGCTCGGTGGCGGCCATCCCGCTGACGTACCCGCGGTGGCACCACGGCGCGGTCGTCCTCGCCGACGGGCGGACGCTGCTCGTGGGCGGCTACGCCGACGCGGGCAAGACGCAGCTCGTCGGGTCGATGGAGATCGTCGACCCGCGCACGGGGCGCTCCCACGCCGAGAGCGTGGCCACCCTCGCGATGCCGCGGGCGGACCCCACGGTGCTCCGGCTCGCGTCGGGCGAGATCCTCGTCGCGGGCGGCGTGCAGGCCGACGGGAGCCCGGCGGGGCTGCTCGAGTGGTTCGCGCCGGACGCGTCGGCGACGTCGAAGAACACGTTCATGCTGACGCAGGGGCCCGGCAGCGCGTTCGCGGCGCTCGACGCGGGCGGGTTCCTCGCCGTCCTGACGACGCCGAGCGGGAGCACGGGGTCGTTCGCGAACACGTACGTCTTCGACGCCACGGGCGCGCCCGAGCCGGCGGCCGTGTTCCCCGGGAACGTCACGAGCCCGGTGCTCTTCGGCGCGGCGAGCGGGATGCCCGCGCTGTGGACGGGCAGCCAGTGGCTCGAGTGGCAGGCGTACGCGGGGGAGTTCGCGCCGCTCGGGGTCCTCGACGACGTGCCGGCGCACGTGGGGCCGGTGACGGCATCGCCCGACCCGGGGCTGGCGACGTGGCTCGACCCGACGAGCGGCGCGCTCGTGCTGCTCCGCTTCGACACGGCGAACGCCTACTCCTCCCTGCCGGGCCCCCTGCTCGACACCGACGTGGCGGACACGGCGCCCGATCGCCTCGGCGGCGTCGACTTCGACCCGACCCTCGGCATGACCTTCCCGCCCGGCTCGCCCGGCCCGGCGGTCTTCGTCACGGACCGCACGTACGCCGACGTCTCGGTCTCCGTCACCGCGCCGACGGGCGTCCTGCCCTTCGTCGTCCTGACCGACGACGTGAACCCCGAGATCGACGTCGGCGGCGTCTCGTGCCCGCTGCCTCCCCTCCCGGCGGGGCCCGTCACGCTGACCGCCGTGCGGCGCGGCGCCTCGCTGGGCTGGAGCACCGACGGCGGAGCGTCCGGCACGTGCCCGGAGAGCTTCGGCGGCGGCGTGCGCGTCTCGGTCGGCCTGCGGGGACAGGCGACGGCGACCGCGGTGGCGCAGGATCTGGTCGTGACGCGCCTCGGCGAGCCCTGAACGAGCGTCGCGCCCCCGGCCACGGCCGCGGGCCCGTGCGCCGCCGCGCCCGCCGGGGCTTGACGAATTGGTGAATTGATCAAAACATCAACTCCCATGGCCCAGCCGAACGTCCCCCTCGCCCCGCCCGGCGCATCCACGCTCTCGCCCGGCACCTCCGCCTCTCTGCCCGGCGCCGTCCGCCTCCCGCAGGCCTCGCAGACGGCCTACGCCGCCGCCGCGGCGGCCGCGAGCAAGCGGCCCAAGGAGGGGCCGACCGGCATCGAGACGCTGAAGGTGACCGAGGACGTCACGTACACGTGGGACTACGCCTGCCAGCGGCCGGATCTCCGCATCCTCTACGAGAAGAGCAAGGACCTCCTCTGGAACGCGCGCACGGACCTCGACTGGTCGACGCCGGTCGACCCGGGCGCCGAGAACGTGCCGGACTCCATGAACCCGCTCAGCCAGACGAGCGTCTGGCCGAAGCTCGACCCGAAGAAGGACATCCCCGAGGTGCGCCGCCACCAGTCGGCGTACATGTTCTCGAACTTCCTCCACGGCGAGCAGGGCGCGCTCCTGGCCACGGCGCAGATCGTCGAGATGGCGCCGACCGCGGACGCGAAGTTCTACGCCGCCGCGCAGGTCTTCGACGAGGCGAGGCACGTCGAGGCGTACGACCGCTACCTCCGCGAGAAGGTGGAGATGGTCTACCCCATCTCGAAGGCCCTCAAGCAGCTGCTCGACATGATCCTCGAGGACCGCCGCTGGGACTTCAAGTTCCTCGGCATGCAGGTGATGGTCGAGGGCCTGGCGCTCGGCGCGTTCGGCATGATCCACCAGACGACGACCGAGCCGCTCATCAAGCAGATCACGCAGCTCATCATGCAGGACGAGTCGCGCCACGTGGCCTTCGGCGTTCTCTCGCTCAAGGACCTCTACAAGGACATGACCGCGAGCGAGCTCCGGGACCGCGAGGACTTCGTCGTCGTCGCGTCGAAGCTGATGTACGAGCGGCTGCTGGGGCAGGAGGTCTGGGAGCGGCTCGGGTTCCCGTACGCCGAGTGCGAGGCAGCCGTGAAGAGCTCCCCGGCGATGGCCATCTTCCGCAAGCTCTGCTTCTCGAAGATCGTGCCCAACGTGAAGCGCCTCGGGCTCCTGACGCCCTACGTCCGCAAGGGCTTCGAGGAGCTCGGGGTCATCGAGTACGAGTCGTGGGAGGCGAGCGCGTGACGAACCTCGAGTCGCTCCTGCCGCCGAAGCGCGGGCGCAACGGCGAGGCGACGCGCGCGCGCATCCTCGACGCGGCGGAGGGCGAGTTCGCCGTGAAGGGCTTCGACGGCGCGAGGCTCGCCGCCATCGCGAGGGCCGCGGACGTGCCGCAGGCGCTCATCCACCACCACTTCGCCGACAAGGACGGGCTCTATCGCGCCGTGCTCGAGCGCGCGCTCACGTCGGTGGCCGACATGGGCTGGCGCATCCTCGGCGAGATGGCCCCGCCGAAGCGCCCGACCCGGGCGGCGAGGATGGAGAAGGCGCAGCTCCAGGCGCTCATCGAGGCGATGATCGGGATGCTCGTCGGCTTCTACGCGACGCACGCGAACGTGCTGCGCATCCTCCGGCACGAGGCGACCCGCGGCGGCTCGCTGGCGGACGAGCTCGTGCGCGCGCACGTCAAGCCGCAGCTCGACGACGTCGTCGCGAGGTTCGGCCAGATGCGCAAGCGCGGCGAGGTGCGGGCCGACGTGGACGCGCGGCACCTCTGCATCTCGGCGGTCGCGATGGCGTGCTTCCCGTACATGGAGGGCGCGTTCCTCGAGGCCGTGTGGACGGTCGACCCGCGCTCGCCCGCGTTCGTCGCCGAGCGCACCCGCGAGATCGTGCAGACGGTGATGGCGCGCATCGCGCCCGCCCCCTAGCCCCGGAGGGCGCCGAGGGTCGTGACGCCCTCGCGTGCGGCGACCGCGGCGAGCTCGCGGGCGATGCGGCGGGCGACGCCGGGACCCTCGTAGATGAAGCCCGTGTAGAGCTGCACGAGGTCGGCCCCCGCGCGGATCATCGCCATCGCGTGCTCCGCGTTCTCGATGCCCCCGACGCCGACGACGGTCGCCTTCGGCCCGAGGCGCGCCCGGACACGCTTCACGACGTCGAGCGCGCGCGCGTGGAGCGGCGGCCCGCTGAGGCCCCCCGCGCCGATGGCCTCGACGCGCGCCGCGTCGGTCGCGAGGCCGCTGCGCGCGACGGTCGTGTTGGTCGCCACGACGCCCGCGAGCTTCGCCTCGTCGACGACCGCGAGGAGCTCCTCGACGCCGGCGTCGTCGAGGTCGGGCGCGATCTTGAGGAGCACCGGCACGGGCGGCCCCGCGCGCCCCTTCGCGGCCGCCGCGTTCGCGTCGACGATCGCCGCGAGGAGCCTCCGGGCCATCGGCGCCTGCTGCATCGCGCGCAGGTCCTTGGTGTTCGGCGACGACACGTTGACGACGACGAAGTCGGCGCCGGCCGCGCGCACCGCGCCGAACGACGCGAGGTAGTCCTTCACGACGGCGTCGAGATCGTCGATGCCGACCGCGCGCGACTTGCCGATCGACATCCCGAGCGGCACGCCGAGCCCGCCGTGCCCGAGGCCGCGCGACACGACGCGCGCCGCGACGCGCGACGCGCCCTCGTTCGGGAACCCGAGCCGGTTGACGAGCGCCCGGTCGGCAGGGAGGCGAAAGAGGTTGGGCCCGGGGTTCGGGTCCTGCGCCTGCGCGGTGACCGTCCCGAGCTCGACGTGGCCGAACCCGAGCGCGGCGAGCGCCCGCGGCCGGAGCGCGTTCTTGTCGAAGCCGCCGGCGACGCCGACGGGGGAGGGGAAGACGAGCCCCATCGTGCGCACGGTGATCGCCGGGTCGCGCGGCGCGTTCGACGCGCGGACGGCGGCGCGGAGCGTGGGCAGGTACTCGAGGGGCGCCATGCCCGCGAAGGCCAGCGCGTGCGCCACGTCGGGCGGCAGGAGGAAGAGCAGCGGCCGGAGCGCCCGGGAGTAGAAGGGCACGCGCCGCATCTAGCACCTCCTGCCGCTTCGCGTCATCCCGGGGGCGTCCTCGCGTGACGCGGGCCGGCGTGGAAGCGCGGGCAATCCTGCTATGGTCCGCGCGATTCGAGCAGCCAAGGAGACCGCCGTGATCATCGGAGTGCCCAAAGAGATCAAGACCCGGGAGTATCGCGTGGGAATGACGCCGGCAGGCGTCCGCAGCCTCGCCTCGCGTGGGCACAAGGTGCTCGTCGAGCGTTCGGCCGGCGAGGGCAGCGGCATCAAGGACGCCGAGTACGTGGCGCAGGGCGCGACCATCGTGCCGAACGCCGGCGACGCGTGGGCGGCCGAGATGGTGGTCAAGGTGAAGGAGCCGCTCAAGGCGGAGTACGGCTTCTTCCGCAAGGACCTCGTCCTCTACACGTACCTCCACCTCGCGGCGGAGCCGGAGCTCACGAAGACGCTCGCGAAGAGCGGCGTCGCGGGCATCGCCTACGAGACCATCCAGCTCGCCGACGGGTCGCTCCCGCTGCTCAAGCCGATGAGCGAGGTCGCGGGTCGCATGGCCGTGCAGGTCGGCGCGACGTGCCTCGAGAAGGAGCGCGGCGGCAAGGGCGTGCTCCTCGGCGGCGTCCCGGGCACCCGGCGCGGGCGCGTCGTCATCCTCGGCGGCGGCGTGGTCGGGCGCAACGCGGCCACCATCGCGGTCGGCATGGGCGCGCAGGTGACGGTGCTCGACGTGCGCGGCGACACGATGGCCTACCTCGAGGACGTCTTCGGCGGCGCCATCGAGACGCTCTACTCGAACCCGACGAACATCGAGGAGTGCTGCACGCGCGCGGACCTCGTCATCGGCGCGGTGCTGGTGACGGGCGCCGCGGCGCCCAAGCTCGTGAGCAAGGAGCTCGTGGGCAAGATGGGCAAGGGCAGCGTGCTGGTCGACGTGGCCGTCGATCAGGGAGGCTGCATCGAGACGTGCCGGCCGACGACCCACGACCACCCGACGTTCGAGGTGGACGGCGTCGTGCACTACTGCGTCGCCAACATGCCGGGCGCGGTCCCGCACACGAGCACGTGGGCGCTGACGAACACGACGATGCAGTACGCGGTGAAGATCGCGGAGCAGGGGCTCGTGGCGGCGGCGAAGGCCGACAGGGCGCTCCTCCTCGGCTTCAACACGTACGCCGGCCACGTCACGTGCGAGCCGGTCGCGCAGGCGCACAACCTCGAGTACGTGCCGACGCAGAAGCTCCTCGGCTGACTCGCGGCGGGACCAGTGGGGCGCGCGGCGTCCTCCGGCGAAGGCGCGGCGTCCCCGGAGAGGGGGAGCCGCAAAGGCGCAAGGCCGCGAAGAAACGAGGAGTGGGTCTCCGGCTGGCGCGTCGGGCGGGCGGGCACGTCGTGTGCTGAAGGGGCGAGGATGCGTCTTCGCTTCGTCTGCCTGGTCGTGGGTCTCGTCGCGGCGTGCGGTGGCTCGAACGGCGCGACGCCGGGGCCCGGAGATGCGGGCGAGGCCGGCGCGATCGCGGAGGCGGGGGCGACGGGCGACGACGGCGCTTCTCCGAGCGACGACGGTGGCCTTTCGCAGGAGGCGGGCGCCTGCACGTCCACGGTGACGCCCGCGCCCGGCCTGGTCGCGACGGACACGGGCCCGGTGCAGGGCACGCAGGCGAGCGGCACGTGGGCGTACCTCGGCATCCCGTACGCGGCGCCGCCGGTGGGCGCGCTTCGCTGGGCCGCGACGCAGGCGCACGCGTGCTGGAGCGCGCCGCTGGCCGCGGCGAGCTTCGGCGCGGAGTGCCTGCAGGTCGACTCGGCGGACACGACGAACGTGCTCGGCCAGGAGGATTGCCTCACCGCGAACGTGTGGGCCCCCGCGAACGCGACGCCGGCGAGCAAGCTCCCGACGCTCGTCTTCGTCCACGGCGGCGGCAACGTTCAGGGCTCGAGCGGCGAGAGCGCGAGCGGCGACACCCCCGCGTACGAGGGCGCCGCGCTCGCCGCGGAGGAGAACGCCGTCGTCGTCACGTTCAACTACCGCCTCGGCGCGCTCGGGTTCCTCGCGCACCCGGCGTTCGGCGCGAACCCCGGCAACTACGGCGTCCTCGACCAGGTGTTCGCCCTCGGCTGGGTCCACAGGAACGCCGCGGCCTTCGGCGGCGACCCCTCGCACGTGCTCCTCTTCGGGCAGTCGGCCGGCGCCGAGGACGTGTGCAACCTCGTCGCCTCGCCGCTGACGAAGGGCCTCTTCTCCGCGGCCCTCATGGAGAGCGGCGCGTGCACCGACCACGCCCTCGCGACCGCGGAGTCGTTCGCGCAGAGCTGGGCGCAGAAGGCCGGCTGCGGGAACGCCGCCGACGTCGCCGGCTGCCTGCGCGCGCTCGACGGGAACGCCGTCACGCTGGTCGAGCCCGAGCCGGCGAGCGTCGCGGCGCCCGGGCAGGGGGACTACGAGCCGGACGTCGACGGCGTCGCGATCCCCGCGCCCAGCGAGCAGGTGCTCGGCAGCGGGGCGTACGCGCACGTGCCGCTCGTCATCGGGTCGAACTCCGACGAGACGGCGCGCGAGCTCGCGGGGACCTACCCCTCGGGCATGACGACCGCGCAGTACCAGGCCGCCGTCCTGGCCTACGTGAAGAACGACCAGGACCTCGCCAGCCAGGTCCTCGCGGAGTACCCGGTCGCGAGCTTCCCGTCGCCGCTCGAGGCGTACGTGCAGGTCTCGACGGACGCGAAGTTCACGTGCAACGCGCGACGCGACGCGCGCCTGGCCGCGCAGGGGCAGCCGGACCAGCCCGTCTGGAGGTACTTCTTCACGCACCACCTCGACGACGCGTCCGCGGCGACGAAGGCGCTCGGCGCGTGGCACGGCCTCGAGCTCGCGTTCGTCTTCGACGACGTCGCCGAGGGCGGCTACGCGCCGTCGTCCGCCGAGCTGACCCTCGCGAGCACCCTCGGCGGCGCGTGGACGTCGATGGCCGCCGGCGGCGCGCCCGACGTGGGCGCCTCGGTCGCCTGGCCGAAGTACGACGCGAGCACCGACCCGTACGTCCAGCTCGACGACACCCTCACGACGGGCACCGGCGTGAGGACCACGCTCTGCGACTTCTGGGACGGCATCGCGGGGCAATGAGCGCCCGGCTTCGCCCGGCGCCGCGGCACGCTCGAAGCGCAGTCACGGAGGCGAGCCGCCGTTCACGGCCCGCAGAGCGCCTGCCCGCCGGCCGCGTAGTACGCGTTCGCCTTCGTCACGAAGTTGCCGCCGTCGCTCTCGGGGGTCGTCTGGTCCCCCGCGCCCGCGCCGAACGCCGCGCCGACGGCGTGCGCCGCAGCCATCTCGTCCATGTGCGCGAAGAAGTAGTCGACGCGGTTGTCCTGCCAGTGGTTGGTCGTGTTGTTCTGGCTCGCGTTGCCGAGGGGCGTCTGCCAGTAGAGGGCGGGCTTGCCGAGGGCCTCGGTGAGCGCCTTGACGTACGCGAAGTCCTGGTGGAAGTCGGGGATGGTCGCGTTGGTCGCGTCCCACCACGTGTTCTTGCCCTGCGACTGGTAGTAGCCCGCGTCGCGGTCGCTCGTCTCGACGACGACGAAGTCCGCCTTCCCCTCGCCGCAGGCCGCGAGGAACGCCGCCGTCTTCTGCGCGACCGTGGCGACGTCGAGCGTCGGGTCGCTGTTGCTCGCGGCGTCGCGGTTCGTGCCCCAGGCGGACGCGTGCAGGGCGACGAGCGCGTGCGGCGCGTACGTCCGCACCATCGCGATCATGCACTCTCCCATGCCGGCGATGTTGTTCGGCATCGACGCGCAGTCGGTCGGGTTCGCGCTCGCGACGGCAGCCTGGAGCGACGTCGGGTCCTCGCTCTGCTGCTCGGCGTAGCCCCAGAAGTCCGGCTCGATGTGGAGGAGCGCCTGCCCCGTGCCGACCTGCTGGAGGAGGAAGCGCCAGTCGGCGAAGTACTTCGCCATGAACGTCGCGTTCGTCGCGGCCTGGGTCACCTCGGGCGCGCCCTCGGTCACGCCGCTCGACTGGAGGAGCTGGTAGTAGGTCAGCATCGGCGTCTGCGCGGGCTTCTCGCCGGCGCAGGTGCTCGCGAAGGTGCGGACGTACTCGCCCGGCGGGTCCTGGTCGTACTGCCAGCAGCCCCACCACGCGCAGCCGCCCGCGGCGTTCGCGCACGACGTGCCCCCCGTGGTGCAGCCGGACGCGCACGAGGCGCACGGCCCCGTGCCGTCCTGCAGGCCGCCGGAGATGTACTGGTACTGCAGGTCGAACGGCGCCGACGAGGCGGTCGCCGCGGCCATCGAGCCTCCGACGATCATCCGGTTCTTCGCGAGCGTCATCAAGAACGACTGCCCGAGGCAGCTCTCCGGGCCGCCCGAGCTGCTCCCGCTCGACGACGTGCCCGACGACGACCCGCCGCCGCCGCTGCTCGAGGCGCTCCCGCCCGACGACGTGGCGCCGCCGCTGCTCGTGCCCCCGCCGCTGCCGCTCGCTCCGCCGCCGCTTCCGCTCGTGCCGCTGCTGCTCGCGCCCGAGCTGCTCGTCTTGCTCTGCAGGCCGTCGCCGCCCTTGCCGCTCCCCGAGCTGCAGCTCGGCACGATCGCGAGCGCAAGGATCCCCGCCGCCACACCGCTCCAGCTGCGCATGCCTCGAGAGTACCAGCCGGACGAGCCCGACGGGGTCGGCTGCCGAGGTCGTCGCGCGCTCGAGCTTCAACTGAAGTAGGCTCGGCCCCCACATGCCGCGTGCGAGCACCTCCACCGGGGTCGAGCTGGAGTACGAGGCATTCGGGGACGACGGGGCGCCCGCGATGGTGCTCATCATGGGCTTCGCCCAGCAGCTCGTCGCGTGGGACCCGGCCTTCTGCTCCCTGCTCGCGGCCCGCGGCTTCCGCGTCGTCCGCTTCGACAACCGCGACGTCGGCAAGTCGACGCACCTCGCGCACGCCGGCGTCCCCGACTTCTTCCGCGCGATGCAGGGCGACCGCGCCGCCGCTCCCTACGGCATCGAGGAGATGGCCGACGACCTGGACGCGCTCGTCGTGGCGCTCGGCGTGCCGGCCGCGCACCTCGTGGGGGTCTCGATGGGCGGCTTCATCGTGCAGGAGGCGGCCATACGGCACCCGGGGCGCGTGCTCAGCATGGCGTCCATCATGTCGAGCACGGGCAACCGCGCCGTCGGGCACTCGAGCCCCGAGGCCCTCGCGATGATCTTCGCCCCTGCGCCGACGGAGCGCTCCGCCCTCCTCGAGCACGCGCTCGCCATCGGCCGCGTCATCGGGTCGCCGAAGTACCGCGACGAGGCGCGCTCCCGCGTCCGCGCCGCCGAGGCCTGGGACCGCGACCACGACGCCGCGGGGGTCGCCCGTCAGGCGGCCGCCATCGTGACGCAGCGCAACCGCACCGAGGACCTCGGCAAGCTCCGCCTTCCCACGGTCGTCGTCCACGGCGAGGTCGACCCGCTCATCGCCCCGTCGGGCGGCGAGGCCACCGCCGCGGCCGTGCCGGGAGCCCGTTACGTCCTCGTCCCGGGGATGGCGCACGACCTCCCCGAAGCGCTCTGGCCGGTCCTGGTCGACGCCATCGTCGACAACGCCCGCCGCGCCGGGGCATAAGTCTCCCTCATGCCCGACACGAAGCTCATCGCCGTCCTCCCCGGCGACGGCATCGGCCCCGAGGTCATCGCCCAGGCCACGCGCGTGCTCGACTTCTACCGCGAGAAGCGCGGTCTGCCCCTCGAGCTCTGGCAGCTCGATCTCGGCGCCGACCGCTTCCTGAAGGACGGCACGACGTACCCGGCCGAGGTCCGCGCCCGCATCACGAACGAGGCGAGCGCCGTCCTCCTCGGCGCCCTCGGCGACCCGCGCGTCCCCGGCCTCGAGCACGCGCGCGACATCCTCTTCGGCCTGCGCTTCGGCCTCGACCTCTACGCCAACGTCCGCCCCGTGAAGGCCCTCGCCGACCGCCTCGTCCCGCTGAAGGACCGCACGGTGAAGGACGTCGACATGGTGATCTTCCGCGAGAACACCGAGGGCATCTACGTCGGCATGGGCGGCCAGTTCAAGCGCGGCACGCGCGACGAGGTGGCCATCAACGAGGACCTCAACACGCGCAAGGGCGTCGAGCGCCTCATCCGCGCCGGCTTCGAGCACGCGAAGGCGCACGGCAAGAAGCGCGTCCACATGGCGGACAAGTCGAACGCGATGAAGCACGCGCACGAGCTCTGGTACCGGGTCTTCTTCGAGGTCGCGAAGGAGTACCCCGGCATCGAGGCGAAGCACGTCTACGTCGACGCGATGTGCCTCTTCATGGTGCAGGACCCGGCGCAGTTCGAGGTCGTGGTCACGTGCAACCTCTTCGGGGACATCGTGACGGACCTGGGCGCGGCGCTGCAGGGTGGGCTCGGGATGGCGTCGAGCGCGAACGTCCATCCGCTCGTCACGGGGTGCTGCGACGCCGTGCACGGGGCGGGTCGTGTGGCGATGTTCGAGCCGGTCCACGGGTCGGCGCCGCCGCTCGCGGGCAAGGACGTGGCAAACCCGCTCGCCAGCGTGCTCACGGTCGGGATGATGCTCGCGCACCTGGGCTGGGCCGACGAGGAGGCTCGCCTCGAACGGATCGTCGCGCGCGCGGTCGCCGAGAGGAAGTGCACCAAGGACGTCGGCGGAGAGCTCGGGACGAAGGCCGTAGGCGACTGGGTGCTGGGCGAGCTGGCGCGAGCGTTCTAGAACGTGCTCCCCATGCGTCGACGGGTCCCCGCGCTCCTCACGGCCGCGATCTTCGCTGCGTGCCACGCCGCACCTCCGGAGGCTGCGCCCCCGGAGGCGGGTGCGCCTCCCGCGAGGGCCGAGGCGGCTGCCGCGTCGGCGTCGGCGTCGGCGTCGAGCGCGCCGGCGGCCCCGGAAGGGCCGGTCGAGGAGGCCGGTCCCTCGCCCGTCGACGACTTCTGCAAGGGCGCCTTCACGGCCGACGTCGACCGCATGCGCGCCACGTGCTCGCCCGCGGACCTCGGCGTCTCGCAGTCGCTCGCGCACGCGGCGGCCGACTTCTGCGCCAAGGACTTCAAGACGGCCGTCCGGCGGAATCGCGCGGCCTTCGACGGCGACGCTGCCAGGCGCTGCGTCGAGATGCTGAAGGCCAAGGCTCTGCCGCAGACGAGCGAGACCGATACGCTGTTCCAGCACTTCCCGTGCGACCGCGTCCTCGTCGGGCTTCAGCCCGAGGGCCAGGCGTGCCGCTTCTCCATCGAGTGCAAGGACGGCCTCGCGTGCGTCGGGTACAAGATCGGCGTCGACGGGACCTGCAAGAAGCCGCCGCCCGCGAAGCAGGCCTGCACGCTGCAGCCCTACGGGACACTCATCAACCTGGCCGCCGCCGACCAGCACCACCCCGCCTGCGCGAGCGGCGCGTGGTGCGACGGCACGACGTGCCAGCCGCGGGGGCTGGCCGGCAAGACCTGCGCGACGAGCTCCTCGTGCGCGGCAGGGCTCGCGTGCGTGCAGGGCAAGTGCGGCCTTCGGGCGGGCGTCGGCGCGCAGTGCGCCGCCGCGACCGACTGCGCCTTCGGCCTCTGGTGCAACCAGGGCACGTGCGCAGCCAGGTTCGACGACGGGCACGAGTGCACGGCGCCCGCTGCCTGCAAGGGCAGGTGCGACATCCCGAAGAAGTCGGACGGGCGCCCGAACCCGGCGGGGAAGTGCGTCGCCATGTGCGGGTCCGGCTAGCCGGCCTCCGGGAGGCCGGGCGGCGTGCTTCACCTCGCCCCGGCCGAAATCGACCCAAGCCCGGCCGAGGTCGGGGTGTTCTTCGGGAACTCCTGAGTCGGGGCGCTGTCGGCTCCTTCGAGGCAGGTAGGTCTTGGCTACGTCACGTGTGAGCGGCCGTCGCACACTCTCGCGTCACGAGCGTGGGTGACGCGTGCGTGCCAAGCTGCCGTGCGAGGAAACGTCGGCTCGGTCGTCTGTCTACGCACGGGAGCATCGGGAGGACGAACATGGGGCTTCGGGCGTACGGCGTGGCGGTCCTGGCGGCGGGGGGAATGCTCTGGGCCATGAGCGGGACCCAGCGGGAGAAGCCCGTCCTCGCCTCCACGGCCGCTCCCCAGGCCGTCGAGGCCCTCGAGGCCAACGCCGCGACCGACCCCGGCGACGTCGAGGCGACCCGCGCCCTCGCGCAGGCCTACCTCGACGCACGCCAGCCGGGCCTCGCGCTCGTGCTCGTCGAGGGAGCTCGCTCGGCCGTCCGAGACGACGTTCGCGTGCAGCACGTCTACGCGCGCGCTCTCGTCGACGAGGGCCGCAGCGGAGAAGCCCTCGCCGTGGAGCAGCGCGTCGTCACGGCCTGCCGGCCCGTGGCCGAGGGTTCGCCCGGCGCCACGGGCTGCGACGCCTTCCTCCTCGCGTCCGCCGTCCGTCGCGCCGACATCCTGCGCGAGCTCGTCTCTCTCGGCGTCCAGGACGCACAGGCCCATCCGGAGCTTTCCTACGTCGCCTATCAGAACGCCACGCGCGAAGTCGGCGTGGTCGTGCAGTAAGCTTCCCCGTCTCGACCGCATCCCCTCGCCAGGCGCGTCGCCGGCACGCAGTCACCGAAGCCCTCAGGTCCATGGACGACGGCGCACGACCGAAGACGAGCTTCCTCTCTCTCTCGACCGCGGCAGCGGCCCTCTGCCTCGTGGGGGGCGCCGGCTGCGCGCACCTGCCGTGGGGCCACGCCAAGCCCGACCTGCCCGTGCGCCCGGCGAGCCTCCAGGCGCAGGACGACATCGACGTCTTCCTCGCGCCGAGCGTGGGTCTCGCGTCGCAGGGTGACTCCGTGGTCCGCGTCGTCGGTCCCCAGATGACGTGCACCGGGACGCTCATCGCCGAGGACCTGGTCCTCACGGCACACCACTGCGTCGTCGAGCGCGAGGTTCGGGGCGGGTTCACGACGAAGATGCTCGCTGCGTCGGCCCTGGACGTGGAGCTCGGCGGCGACTACCTGCCCTGGGGCAACGTCGGCCTCAAGGCGGTCCTCGCTCCTCCGTGCGGTGCGAACGGTGGCCGGGGCGACGTCGCGGTCCTCGTCCTCGAGCGCAAGCTCGTCGGCATGGCGACGATGACGCTCAGCGAGTCCGGCGCCCACACGGGCGAGCGGGTCTACGCCTCGGGTTTCGGGCGGTGCGCGCTCTCGCCCGAGGGTATCCGCCGCCGCGAGCGTGACGGAGGCCCGATCACGTCGGTCGGCAAGGGCACCTTCGAGGTGGACGCCAGCGTCTGCCCCGGCGACTCCGGCGGTCCGGTGCTCGATCTCCGCACCCACGAGGTCGTCGGCGTCGTCAGCCTCAGCGCCATGGATTACGACCCGTCGACCCGCGGCCGCTCCATCTTTGCGCGCGTCGACGACATCCCCAAGCTCGTCGCGTACGGACGCCTCGTCGCCGACGGCGCCGACCCCGGGGACATGCCGCCCCTCAGCTGCGACTGATCCCCGGCGCCGCCGATACCGTCGAGTGGGCACTCCCGTTGTGCGGTGAGTACACTCGACCCATGTGCGGCATCGTCGGCTACGTCGGACCCAAGGAGTGCGCGCCCATCCTCGTCGAGGGGCTGCGGCGCCTCGAGTACCGGGGGTACGATTCGGCGGGCCTCGCGCTGCACACGGGGCGCGGCGTCGAGATCGTCCGCGCCGTCGGCAAGCTCGCGAACCTCGAGGCCGCCGTGAAGAAGAGCCCTCTCGCGGGCACGACGGGCATCGGCCACACGCGCTGGGCGACGCACGGCCGCCCGAGCGAGGCCAATGCGCATCCGCACGTCGCCGGCAAGGTCGCCGTCGTCCACAACGGGATCATCGAGAACCACGTCGCGCTCCGCCGCGAGCTCGAGGGCAAGGGCGTCCGGTTCGCGAGCGACACCGACACCGAGATCGTCGCGCACCTCGTGGACGAAGCACTCCGTAGCGGCACGACGCGCCTGGCCGACGCGGTGCGCGCGTCGCTCGCCCGCATCCGCGGCGCGTACGCGATCGCGGTCCTCGCGAGCGACGCGCCCGGGGAAATCGTCGTCGCGAAGAACGAGAGCCCCCTCGTGGTCGGCGTCGGCCAGGGGGAAATGCTCTGCGCGAGCGACGTGCCGGCGCTCCTCGCGCACACGCGTCAGGTCGTCTTCCTGCACGACGGCGAGATGGCGACGCTCACGCGCGACGGCGCCGCGATCACCACCCTCGCGGGGGCTCCGGTGACGCGCGCCGCGAAGACCATCGACTGGTCGCCGACGCAGGCCGAGAAGGGCGGCTACAAGCACTTCATGCTCAAGGAGATCCACGAGCAGCCGCGCGCCGTCGAGGACACGCTGCGCGGGCGGGTGGAGCTCGCCGAGGGCGACGTCGTCGCCGAGGAGATCGGAGTCTCGCCGGAGCTCGCGAAGCGCATCCGGCGCGTCTACTTCGTGGCGTGCGGGACGAGCTCGCACGCCGCCATGGCAGGCCGCTACTGGGTCGAGCAGCTCGCGCGCCTCCCGGCGACCGTGGAGATCGGCAGCGAGGTGCGCTACCGCGAGCCGGTCTTTTCGCAGGACGACCTCGTCGTAGCGGTCAGCCAGAGTGGCGAGACCCTCGACACGCTCGCCGCGGTGAAGTCGGCGAAGGCCGCCGGTGCGCACGTCCTCGCAGTCGCCAACGTCATCGACAGCGCCATCCCGCGCGCGAGCGACGGGGCCCTCTACACGCACGCCGGGCCCGAGATCGGCGTCGCGTCCACCAAGTGCTTCACGACGCAGCTCGTGGCGATGCTCCTCCTCTCCGTGTACCTCGGTCGGCGCCGCGGAACGCTGCGCGACGACCAGGCGCGGCGCGTGCTCGACGCCCTCGCGAAGGCCCCGCACCAGATGCGCGACGTGCTCGCGAAGGCCGAGGAGGTGAAGCACCTCGCGAAGAAGCACGTCCGGTCGCGCGACGTGCTCTTCCTCGGACGGGGCACGGGCTTCCCCATCGCCCTCGAGGGTGCGCTCAAGCTCAAGGAGATCTCGTACATCCACGCCGAGGGGTACGCCGCGGGCGAGATGAAGCACGGCCCCATCGCGCTCATCGACGAGGAGATGCCCGTCGTCGTCGTCTGCCCGAAGGACGCGCACTACGAGAAGACGTTCTCGAACATGCAGGAGGTCCAGGCGCGCGCCGGCAAGCTCATCGCCGTCTGCACGCAGGGCGATCGCGACGTCGCGTCGCTCCTTTCGTCGGGGGGTGGCGCAGCCGACCTCGTCGAGATCCCGGCCGCCGAGCCCGAGGTTCTACCGCTCCTCTCGGTCATCCCGCTGCAGCTGCTCGCGTACTACATGGCCGACCTCAAGGGGACCGACATCGACCAGCCCCGCAACCTCGCCAAGACCGTCACGGTCGAATAGCGGCAGGTCCCCGCTCGGCACGCGCTACGGTGCCGCCCGATGGCCTCCGTCATCGAAGGGGAGTGGACGCACAGGCGCGGCGATCCCGGCGGTTCGCGCGCCGTGGCCGCTCACATCGAGCGCCCGCGCCCGTCCCTCGCGTGGACGTGGCGCCCCGAGCACGGAGGCCAGGTCGACCAGGTCCGCGTCGCCGGAAAGTGCGTCCTCGTCGCGACGCTCGCACCGGCCGATCCGCGCGCTCCTGGCTGGGAGCACGCCGTCGTCTACGCGCTCGACGCGCGCACGGGCACCGAGGTCGCCCGCAGGACGCTGCCCGATCCGGTCCCGGTCGCCGCGATGGTCGTCGAGGGAGGCGTCCTGCACGTCGTGGCCACGCGCCGCGGCGAGCCAATCTTCTGGTATGCGCTCTCGCCCGCCGACCTCGCGCCCCGGCATCGCCGCATCGTCGCCCTCTCCGCGCGGCACGACGACGTCCTCGAGGCATGGGCCGCGGCGGACGGGGGCCTCTGGCTCGAGCTCGAGGCGACCGTCGGCGACGATGCGCTCGGCGCACTTGCGTACGCTTTCGCGGGCGACGACGCCGGCCAGGGCACCGTCTGGCGTCAGGCCGCCACGGCCGACGACGATGCTCCCGTTGCACGAGACGCGTGCGCCGGCGGCCGCGATCTCTTCGCGCCCGTCGACGGCCTCTGGTCGGCCGACCCCGTCCCCCCTTCGATCGCGCGCCTCGGCCCCGGCGAACGCGAGGAGACCTGGGCCCGCGCGACCGTGGTCGGCCCCCGCGCCCAGATCCACGCGATGGGCTCCGGCCGGGTCGTGTGCGGGGTCGTCCTCGCACAGGATCCCGAGCGTGCGGACCGCGCCCGCGTCGAGGCCTTCTCCGCGGACCGTGCGTCGGGCGCCGTCGCGTGGCGTGCCCATTCCGATCGCGTCGACGTGAAGCCGCGTCTCGGCGAGGGAGCCCGCGCCGCTTGCCGTCCAAACGGCGAGGTCGTCTTCCAGAGCGTCGCCGCCGACGGCACGCCCTGCACGCCGCTGCTCTGCGCGCGCCCGGACGGCAAGGTGGACACCATCGCTCTCGGGACGGGCGGCCGGTACGTGCTCGACGCCGCGCTCGGCGACCTCGTGCTCGCGCACAGGCCGAGGAAGAACGGCCGCGTCGAGGTCGGCGGCTTCGCCATCGACCACGAGGGGCGGCTCCTCGGCCGGCGCGCCGCGCTCCGCTGGACGATCGACGCGGGGGACCTCGGCGGCGGCACGACGGTCTATGCCGGCGCGGGCGCCGTCGTCGTCCGTGGCACGCGCGGCGTCTCGGCCGTGACGCTCTGAGGCCCGTCCTTGCGCGGCACGGTTCACGCAGCACCGGGTCGGCGAGGAGATGAATCATGGACTCGTCACGCCCCGCGCATGAGCCGTTCAAGCCCGCCCCCTCCTTCTCGAGCTGGTCGTCCCCGCCGCCCGAGGGGCTCGTCCGTCTCCGCCGCTACGTCGGGATGCGCGTCAGCTGGGGGGCGGTCGCGGCAGGCGCGATCGCGCTGCTGGCCACCTCGGTCATCCTCTGGGCGCTCGCGCTCGCCGTCATCGCCCTCGCGACCCGACCCACGGCGACGTCGCTCCACGAGAGCATGGTCGCCCTCTACGGCTGCGCGCTCGTGACGACGCTCATCGGCGCGTTCCTCGGGGGCGTCGTCTCGGCGTTCCTCCGCGGCAGCGCGCGCGGCCCGGTCGGCGTCATCCACGGTTTGCTCTCCTGGGGCCTCGCGATGGTGCTCGCCTTCGGATTCCAGCTCGTCATGATGCGTGGGCTCGCCGGCACGGCCACCACGCCGCTCGCGTTCGAGCACGGCGTCGCGGCCCAGGTCGCGGCCGAGCCGCACTACCATTTCGACCCCAGCAACACGGGCCCCGGCGAGCCCGCCTTCGTCGCCGCCGCACGTGAGGCCTTGAGCGCCACGGCCGACATCGGATGGGCCTCGTTCTGCACGTGGGTCCTGGCCGGCATGCTCGCGGCCGGCGGCGCGTACATCGTCGTGCAGGAGGTCATCCGTCGCGGCACGTGGACCGGGGACGGGGGTTCCCCCATGGTCCCTACGCCTGGGGAGTGAGCCCCTCCCCTATCCCTCCGCGGCGGCCGCTGCGTCCGCCGCGTCGAGGACCTCGCGCACTCGGGCCACCAGCTGTACCGGCGAGAAGGCCTTGCGCAGCAGCGGCTCGTGTGACAGTCGTCGCTCTGCGATCGCTGCGTCCGCGTCCCCCGACATCCACAGGAGACGCGGAGCCTGGCCCAGCGCGCGCAACCGCGCGACGACCTCTCGTCCCGGTACTCCTGGGGCGCTCAGGTCGGCGAGCACCAGGTCGACCGGGGCGATGGCCATCTGCGCCTGTCTCCAGGCGAGCTCGCCGCTCGGCGCGTCGATGACGCGGTACCCGCTCTCGGTGAGGACGGCGCGCACCGCGCCACGCACCGTGTCGTCCACGTCGACCAGGAGCACCGTCTCGGTGCCGCGCTGCTTGGCTGCGCTGGTCGTCGGCCGGGCGGGAGTGCTCCGCGGGGCCCCGACGCGTGGCAGGTAGAGGACGACCGCCGTGCCCTGGCCCGGCGCGCTCCGGACGGCGATGCATCCGCCGCTCGCGCGCGCGAAACGGTAGGCCGATGCGAGCCCGAGCCCCGTGCCCTTGCCGGCGGTCTTCGTAGTGTAGAACCGTTCGAAGACGCGCTCGCGAACCTCGGGAGCCATCCCCTCGCCCGTGTCGGTGAAGCCGAGCGAGACGTACGACCCCGACGGCGCGCAGTGCGCTGCGCCCGCGGCCGTGTCGCCGACGGGAACGTTCGCCGCCGTGACCGCGACCTTCCCGCCGTGCGGCATCGCGTCGCGCGCGTTCGCAGCCAGGTTGAGGAGCACGTGCTCCAGCGTGTCGCGCTCGACCGCCGTCTCGGCGAGCTCGGGGTCGATCTCGAGCGAGAGCTCGACCGCCGGTCCGAGCACCAGCTCGAGCAGGGCGCGTGACTCGTCGAGCACCGCGCCGAGGTTCAGGGGCTCGAGCCGCGCGGGCAGCCGCCGGAGGAGCGTCAGCACCTGGCGAACGAGCCGGGCGGCGCGCTCGGCCGCGGCGCGGATGTCCTTCGCGAGCATCGCCGCGCGCTCCTGGCCCGCGACGTCGTCCTCGAGGACCGCCGTCGCGCAGAGGATCGCCGTCAGGACGTTGTTGAAGTCGTGCACCACGCTGGCCGTCAGGTGGCCCATGTCTTCGAGCTGTCGCAGGTGACGCAGCTCCTCCTCGAGGCGCTTCTGCTCCGTCACGTCGCGGAGAAAGACGACGTACGCGGGCCCGTGCGCCCGTCCCTCGAGCGCCAGAACGCGCGCCGCGCCGTCGGGCTCGCGCAGGCGCAGCTCCGCAGTCCCGCGGCCGCCGACCCGAAGCTGCGCCCGGAAGGACGCGAGCTCCGGATCCCGTTGCGGCGTCCAGAGGAACAGTCGGTCCACGTCCACCCCCGGCAGCGCGCGCGCCGCGCGGTTCGCGGCGAGCAGGCGTCCGTCGTCGTCGATGACGACGATCGCGTCGGAGCAATGCTCGAAGATCAAGCGATGCAGCCGGGCCTCGGAGCCGCCTTGCGATGTCGCGTCGCGCATGAAAAAGAAGCTACGTCTCAGCCGCGTCGCCACCCATCAGGCGACGGCCCTTTCGATCGTAGGACTCCAGGAAGTCCTTCTGGGACGTCAGCCGCGCGCAGCCCGCACGAGCTCGACGACGCGCGCGAACTCGCGCGACTTGTCGAAGAAGAAGTCCGCCCCGCACGCGAGCGAGAGGCGCCTGTGCTGATCAGTCGGATGGCTCGTCAGGACGACGACGCGCGGCGCGGCCGGCAGCTTCTTGAGCGCCGGCAGCACGTCGAGGCCGCCCTTGCCCGGCATGTGGAGGTCCAGCACGACCAGGTCCGGCGGTGACGCGATCGCCAGCGCGAGCGCCTCGTCCGCGCCGGTCGCTTCGTGCGCCTCGACGCCCGGAACCTCGCGAAGCATCGCCACGAGACGCGACCGGATCGCGGCGGAATCGTCGACGACGAGGATCCTCACCTCGACGATGGTACGGGACGGGCCCGCTCCCCGGAGTGGGAGACCCGCGCGATCGGGCGTCGGACTCGCGGCCGAAGCCGTGTCGGTGTCCGTCCTATGCGGCGTAGGCGGTGAGGCTCGTCCTTCGGCTGGGGTGGTGGTCCAGCGTGGCTCGCCGCCGCTCGGCTACTCGACCAGCCGCGTGCGCACCGCGTACGTCGTCAACTCGGCGTTGGTCCTCATCCCCATCTTCTTGAGGATGCGCGTGCGGTGCGTGCTGACCGTCTTCACGCTGAGCGACAGCTCGCGCGCTACTTCGGAGACCGTCTTGCCCGAGGCCAGCATCTTCAGGATCTCGAACTCGCGGTCCGAGAGCCGCTCGTGGGGGGCGCCCGTGCTCTCGCCCGCGAGCGCCGACGCGAGGCGCTCGGCGAGCTCGGGGCTCACGTACCGTCCGCCGCCCGCCACCTTGCGCACCGCCTCGATGAGCTTGTCGGGCGCGCTCTCCTTCGTGAGGAAGCCCGCGGCACCTGCCCGGATCGCACGCACTGCGTACTGGTCCTCCGAGTGGACCGTGAGGATCAGCACCGGCACGTCCGGCCGCTCCTTGCGCAGGTCGGCGAGGAGCTCGAGGCCGCTCGCGCCGGGCAGGCTGATGTCGAGGATGACCGCGCTGAAGCGCTGCTCGCGGACGAGGCGCAGCACCTCCGACGCGGTCGCGGCCTCGCCGCCGACGAGGATGTCCTGCGTCTCGGCGAGGATCTGCCGCAGCCCGCGCCGCACGATCGCGTGGTCGTCCGCGACGAGGACCTTGATCACGGCGCGCTCCCCAGCGGAACCTCGACGAGCACGGACGTGCCCCCGCGGCCCCCTGCCGCCACCGACGCGCGCCCTCCAAGGCGCCGCGCGCGCTCCCGGATACCCAGGAGACCGAGGGACCGCGGGTCGGCGAGCGCCGCTGGCGTGATGCCCTCGCCGTCGTCGTGGACGGCGAGGCGAAGCGACGTCCCCGTCACGTGCAGCCGGATGTCGACGCGCGTCGCGTGGGCGTGGCGCGCGACGTTCGTGAGCGACTCCTGGAAGATACGGAAGAGCGCCGTCGCCACGTCGCGCGGGAGCCGGCGGTCGCCGAGGTCGGACTCGAGGACGCAGAGGACGCCCGTGCGCTCCTCGAACTCCTGCGCCTGCCACTCGATCGCTGCCAGGAGGCCCAGGTCGTCGAGCACGCCCGGCCGGAGCTCGGCCGAGATGCGCCGTACCTGGTGGATGATCTCGTCGGTCGCCTGCGACATCGCCTCCACCTTCTCGAGCACGTCGCCCGACGATCGCTTCGACACGAAGGCGAGGTCCATCTTGAGCGCCGTCAGCGCCTGCCCGAGCACGTCGTGGATCTCGCGCGCGATGCCCGTCCGTTCGTCCTCGCGCACCGACTCGACCCGTGCAGAGAGGGCCCGCAGCTGGTCCTCGAGCTGACGTTGCTCGATGGCGATCCCTGCCAGGTGCGTCGCGCGGTCGATGAGCGCCCGGTCCTCGGCCGATGGAAGCCGGGGCGTGCGGTCGTAGAGCGCGAAGGTACCGAGGACGAGCCCGTCGTTCGAGAGGATGGGCGTCGACCAGCACGAGCGCAGCCCGTGCGCCCGCGCCGTGGCGCGGTAGTCGTCCCAGAGCCGGTCGGTCTCGATGTCCTCGACGAAGACGGGCCTGCGCAGGAATGCTGCCGTGCCGCACGAGCCGGCGCGGGGCCCGATGGGCAACCCGTCGATCGCAGCGATGTATGCGGGCGGAAGGCTCGGCGCCGCGCCGTGCTCGACGTGCAGGCCGTCGGCGTCGAGCAGGAGCACCGACGCGAGGATGGGGGGCGAGTGCTCCTCGACGGCCGTGGCGATGGCCTCGAGCGTCTCGGCGAGGGGCGCGCCGGACGCGATGCGCTCGAGGACGTGGTGCTCCGCGTCCTTCAGGCGGCGGGCCACCGTCATCTCGGTCACGTCCTCGACCGCGAGCCCCACGCGCCCGCCCGTCAGCGGGAACGCCTTGGCGAGGAGGGCGCGCGTCGGGTTAGCCGGGTCGTTCGAGCGCTCGACGGCCACCTCGCGCACGCGCCCGTCGGCCGCCACCTCGAGGAGGAGGCCCTCGACCTGGAGCCCGGCGGCATAGGGAAAGAGCTGCCGGTACGACGTGCCTACCGCGCCCGCCAGCGATCGGCGTGCGACGCGCTCGGCCGCCGGGTTGAACGCCACGAGGCGCAGGCAATCGTCGGTCGCGCTGCCGGCGACCTCCCAGACCGAGAGGGCAATCTGGACGTGATGCACGATGTCCGCCTGGACCCGCAGCGCCTCGTCGCGGAGACGCTCCTCGGTCACGTCGCGGCACGTGCCGATGAGGCCCACGGGGCGGCCCTCGGTATCGCGCGCGACCTCGCCCACCGTGTCGAGCCGGCGCACGGTGCCGTCGGGCCGGACGATGCGCTCCGGGTACGCGAAGCGGGTGCCGCGCGCGAGCGCGCCGCCGACCTCCGCCTGGACCCGGGCGCGATCGTCGGGGTGCAGGCGAGACAGGAAGAACGCGAACGTGATCTCTCGCGACCGAGGCTCGAACCCGTAGATGCGAAAGAGCTCGTCCGACCACGTCACGGCGTTCGTCGCGACGTCCCACTCCCAGCTGCCGATGTGCGTGATCTGCTGGGCGACAGCGAGCTGCCGCTCCACGCGAGCGAGCCGCTCGTGGTCCCCGCCGGACCGCGCCGAACCCCCACCCTCACCCATCTCGCCCGGGAGTCTACACCGCGACGGAACGCCTGGAGACGGAGAGCGCTACGGGCAGGGGAGCGTCGTCACGCGGCGGCTGCTGGACCCGCTGCTGTCCCGCTGGGGTGAGGGCGCTGTCTGCGTCTGGCCGAGGCCCTCGCCCACGCCCGGGTTGTGGCGCTTCTGTCTACCCTCGAACGGCACGCCTCATCGGCGCGTCCCCGCCTCGCGTCGTCGCGCTCGCTGTCGTCCCCCTGCGTCGGAGCACCATGCGACGCCGCGAAAGAGCACGGAACGACTCGACTCGCGTGCGTCACGGGCCACCGCCAGCACGCCTCCAAGGCACCCGCAGCGTCCGGTCGCACGCTCGCCACCTCGAGCAGGCATCCCGCGTGCACCGTCGCTCCCCGCCGGCGAGGCGCCCTCTCCGTGAGGGTGGGCGACTCGCACGGCGCCAACATGCGTCGCCTTCCCCGCGGCGCTCTCCGCAGACTGTCGCCCTCCACCGAGTTACGCTCCGACGCCATGACCGAGCCCGCCACTCGCGCAGCCATCCTCTTCTCCGGCGGTCCGGCACCGGCCGCGAACGCAGTCATCGGCGCAGCCGCGTCGGCCTTCCGTCGCGGCGGGTGGGATGTCGTCGGCATCCAGCACGGCTACGGCGCGCTCCAGGCGTACGATCGCGCCAGCCGTCCGCTCGTCGACGGCGAGGACTACCGCGTCTTCTCCGACGCCGACCTCCGCGGGCTCCGCAACACGCGCGGCGTCTTCCTCGGAACGGGCCGCGCCAACCCCGGCAAGGCCATCCGCCGCATCGACGACCTCGAGGACCCCGCGCGCGCCGACGGCCTTCGCCGCACCTGCGAGGCGCTCGCCGACCTCGGCGTCAGCGCGCTGGTCTCGATCGGCGGCGACGACACCCTCCGCACGGCCAACCTGATCCACGCATACCAGCAGCGCATGCCCGCGGGGGCGCCGCGCGTGCGCGTCGTGCACGTGCCCAAGACGATCGACAACGACTACCGCGGCATCGACTTCACGTTCGGGTTCTTCACGGCGGTCGACGTGATGGCCAACGAGCTCCTCAACCTGCGCGCCGACGCCATGGCCACGAACGCGTACTTCATCGCGGAGACGATGGGCCGCAAGGCGGGGTGGCTCGCGTACGGGGTCGCCATCGCAGGCGAAGCGCACATGGTCGTCGGCGTCGAGGACATCGAGGGCGACCTCGCGGTCGAGGAGACCGTGACGGACGCCGAGTCCGGCGCGAAGCGGACGGAGAAGCGCCTCTCGATCGACAAGCTCGCCGACCGCATCGTGGACCTCATCGTCACACGCGCGCGCCGCGGCAAGCATTACGGGACGATCGTGCTCGCAGAGGGTCTCGCCGAGATGCTCCCCACGTTGCAGCTCCGGAGCTTGTCGCGCGACGACCACGGGCACCTGTCGCTCGCGACCGTGGAGATCGGCAAGGCGGTCGCGCGGCTCGCGGCGGAGCGCTACGAGAAGCGGACGGGCGACAAGAAGAAGGTGACCGGCGTGCAGCTCGGGTACGAGTCGCGCTGCTCGCCACCTCACGCGTTCGACGTCGTGCTCGGGAGCCAGCTCGGGATGGGCGCGTACCGCGCCGTCGCCGAGAAGGGCCTCGACGGGCACATGGTCAGCGTCTCGGGGCAGTTCGAGCTCCGGTACGTGCCGTTCGCGGAGCTCGTCGACGCGGGGACGCTGCGGACCGCGGTCCGCTTCATCGAGCGCGGGAGCGACTTCCACAGGCTCGCGACCGCGCTCGGGACGCAGCTGCCCACGAAGTGAGCGTCGAGCCTCTCTACGCGCTTCGGGCACGCTCGACGACGCGGAGCGCCGGGCGCGACGCGCGGCGGCCGCTCTTGTTCTGGTACATCCGCTCGTCGGCCTCGCAGAGGAGATCGGCGAGCGTGCGGGGCGACGCGGGATCGAACGCCGATGCCCCGACGCTGGCGGAGATGGCGACGTCCAGGACGCCGTGCTGGTTCTCGCGGGTCAGCTCGTCACGGAGGCGCGCCTCGATGACGCGGACGTTGGCGAGCGAGGCGCCCGCGACGAGAGCGACGAACTCGTCGCCGCCGAGGCGCGCGACGATGTCGCACGCGCGAAGGGTTCCGTGAAAGACGCGTGCGAAGGCGCGGATCGCGGCGTCGCCCGCCTCGTGACCGAGCGTGTCGTTGACCTTCTTGAGGCCGTTCATGTCCGCGAAGAGGAGGACGAACGGGGTCCTGGTTCGCTGCGCGAGGCGTACGTGCTGCTCGGCGAGCAGGAGGAAGCCGCGCCGGTTGGAGAGGCCGGTGAGGTCGTCGGTGACGGACATCGACGCGAGTCGCTGCGCCTCGGCGCACTGCGCGGTGACGTCGCCGTAGACGGCCACGCTGCCGACGAGGGCGCCGTCCTGGTCGCGAACGGGGCGCGCCGTCGTGTTGATCCAGCGGTAGCCGTCCAGCGCCGCGGGGTCCGGAAGACGGATGATCTCGGCCGGCCGGGACTCCCCGTCGAGGGCGCGCACGAGCGGACTCTCGGCCCAGGTCATCGCCCGACCGTCGCGCCCTATCCCGTGGAGACCCTCGGGCTTGCCGTTGCCCTCGACCAGGCCGGGGAAGAGCGAGCGGGCGGCGGGGTTCACGAGGAGGAGCTTGCGGTCGCGACCGAGGACGGCGACTCCGTCGCCCATGCTCTCGAGGATCGAGTCGAGGAGCGCGTGCTCACGCATCGCACGACGGCGGAGCGCGGCGAACACGACGACGGCGAAGAGGGCGACGAACACGGTGCCCGCGACGCCCGCGCGCAGGAACGTCTCCCAGCGATCGCGTGCCGCGATCCGCGCGTCCTGGCGGCCCGACCCGAGGCGGGCCTCCTCCTCCATCATCGCGCGCAGTTTGTGGCGAAAGCTCGCGGTCGGCGCAGCGTCGCCCCGCGCGATGCCGTTGCGGGCCCGCGCGAGCTCGGCGGAGAGCTGCTTGCAGCGCGCGGCCTGCCCGGGGTTGTCGACCGTAAGCGCGCGCACCCCGGTGAGCTCCGCCTCTGCGCCGGCGAGGTTCGGTTCCGGGTCGCCGCCCTCGGTCGCCCCGAAGTACGCGTCGTCTACGTCCTTGCGTACGTTGCGCAGTCCGAGCTCGACGGCCGTCGAGTGCTCGACCCACTGCGCCGCGTCACGGGCGCGCTCGCGCGCCAGGTGCCCGGCGATCAGCATCGCCCCGAGCGCCGACAACGTCACCCCCACCGTGAGGCGGAACCACCCGCGGCCAAGGGACATTTGCACCTGGAACGGCACCCCAGCAGCAGGGCTTGAGGGTGCCCTCGCCGAATGCTCGCCCCTCCGCCCACATCGGGGCTGCCGGCGCTACGATGCCGCCTTCTTCAACCGTTCGATGGCGCCCATCAGCTGCTTGAGGCCCGCCTGCTGCGCCGAGGAGCTCTCCTCGATGCGTGCGGCCGACGCGAGGAGCTGGGCGCTCCCGCTCGACTGGGCTTTGTGGCTCGAGTTGAGCTGGTTGACCATGTTCGAGATGTTCTCGATCGAGCTCGAGATCTGACGCCCGCCCCGGGCCTGCTCCTGCGAGGAGCGCTCCACGTGCTGCGTGATGATGCGCATCTTCTCTGCGCTCTTCATGATGAGCTCCGACCCGCGCGCCTGCTCGGCGGTGGCGGCGGCGATCTGCTGCACCGTCTCGGCGATGCGGCCGATGGCGTCGGTCACCTGCTTGCTGCCCTTGGCCTGCTCCACCGTGGCGCGCGCGATGGCGCGCACCATGTTCGTGCTCTTCTGCGAGCTCTCCAGGATCTTCTTGAGGGCGCGCTCGGCCTCGTTCGAGACCTCGACGCCTCGGTCGACGTTGTGCGCGCCGCGCTCGACCGCCGCGATGGCGTTCTTGCTCTCGCTCTGCACCGTCTTGATGAGGTCCGTGATCTCGCGGGTGCTCGCGCCGGCGCGCTCGGCGAGGTCCTTGATCTCGTCGGCCACGACGGCGAAGCCCTTGCCCTGTTCGCCGGCCTGCGCGGCGATGATGGCGGCGTTGAGCGCAAGGAGGTTCGTCTGTTCGGCGACGTCGTCGATGACGTTGACGATCTGGCCGATGGCTTCGATGCGCGACCCGAGGCTCGAGATGACGGCCACGGCCTCCTGCGAGCTCTCCTTGATGCGATAGATCTCGCTGATCGTCTTGAGGATCGCCTCGGCGCCCTTCTCGGCATCGAGCGCGACCTCCTCCGAGAGGCGCGCGGTCTCGTTGGCGTTGCTCTGCACCTGGTCGATCGACACGTCCATCTCGTTCATCGAGCTGGACGTCTCCTCGGCGGTCAGCGAGAGCGCGTCGACGTTCTTGGCGACCTCCTTGATCGAGTAGGCCATCTCCTCGATCGAGCTCACGGTCTCGCGGACGCTGCCCGCAAGCTCGCCGACGTTCTCGGCCACTTCGTCGTTGGTGGCCGTCATCTGGAGGATGCTCGACGACGACTCCTCGGCGCTCTGCGTGAGCGTCTCGAGGTGCGCGGCGATCTCGTTGACCGCGGCGGAGAGCTCGCGGATGAGGCGCGACGTCTCGTTGGCAGCCGTGACCTGCGTCTGGACGTTCGCCTCGAGGCGGTCGGCGACGTCCTCGAGCGAGCGCTCGTAGTCGGCGACCTGGTCGCGCTTGATCGCGAGCTCGCCGATGTCCTTCTTCCGCTGTTCGGCTACGCCCGCGAGGGCCTCGTAGATGCGCAGTGTCTCGCCGGTGGCCCCGGCCGGGACGGAGACCTTGTCGCCGTGGCCGGCGCGCCGTGCCGCGTCGGCGAGCGCCTGGAGGCTCTGCCCCCCGCCGCCGCCCGAGAAGACCACCGCGATGGCGCCGACGATGGCGACCGCGATGATGTAGGGCCCCGCGTCGCGCGCGAAGTACATGCCGCCGAGCCCCACCGCGAGGACGGCGAGAACGCCCGTGATCTGCTTCGACGTCAGCGTCATGCGGCGGGGAAACCCTGGTCCGCGAAGGTACCGGGGGCCGGGCGAGGGAGGCAAGGAAGTCTCGCCGCGCTCGCCCTGCTCGGGGGTTGGCCCTAGATCAGCGAGGATGATCCCGCCCGTCCCCACCGGCACGCCCCGCGCCGCGGCGCGCGTGCACCTTCGCTTCGAGGACGTGACCCAGGACGGCCGGCTCGTCCTCGAGTCGCTCCCCAACGCCCTCGGCCCCACGGTGTGGCGCGGCATCCTCGCGCAGGACCCGAGCTCCGCGGCCTCGTTCGCGGCGGGCATCGTGCCGATCCTGTCGCGGTTCGTGCTCGAGGGGGCGCCCGGGCCGTTCTCGGCGAACGTGCCCGTGGAGGCCGAGGGAACCTGCCAGCTCGCGCGCGTCGGCGAAGGCAAGGACGCGCGATACGTGCTCGACATGTGGGCGGAGCTCTACGGCGTCATCGGGCGTACCTACGGCTCGGTGAAGCGCGCGGGCGAGCGTGCCCTGGCGGGGCGCGTCTGGGCCGAGCACGTGCTCACGCGGCCGTTCGCGCCGCCCGCGGAGCGTCGCGTGACGTCGCTCGATTACGCGGGAGCGCCCGCGGTGAGCGCGGCACGTGCGCCGTCGCCGTCGCGCGAGGCACTCGCGTGCGTGCCCGAAGGGGCGATGCCGCTCGAGCCGGTCCGGCGGATCGACCCGGTGCCGATCACCTTCGGGCTCGTGCACACCGACAGCAACATGCACGTCAACTCGCTGGTGTACCTGCGCATGTTCGAGGAGGCGGCGCTCCGCCGCCTCGCCCAGCTGGGGAAGGGGAGCGCGGTCCTCGGGCGGACGCTCGACATCGCGTACCGGAAGCCGTGCTTCGCGGGGCAGACGATGTTCGTCGTCGAGCAGGCGTTCGAGCAGAACGGCAAGCTGGGGATGGCGGCGGCGCTGGTCGAGGCGAAGGACGCGGAGAACGAGGACGCGCTGAAGAACGCGAGGCCCCACGTGTACGCGCGGACCACGTTCGAGAGCTGAGCGCCCGTTACGACGCCTTCGCGCGGCGCGTCTTCTTCCACTCCGTCTCTCCGAGCTCCGCGCCCGCCGCCGCAAGCCTCTCCCGCGTCGTCCGCAGCGCGACCGGGCCGGCGTCGATGCCCAGGAACGCACGCCTCGTCTTGTGCGCCACGGCGAGGGTCGTTCCGCTGCCGGCGTACGGATCCAGCACGAGGTCACCCTCGTTCGAGAGCGCGCCGAGCAGCCGCTCGAGGAGCGCCTCGGGCTTCTGCGACGGGTAGCCGGTGCGCTCCCTCGCGATGGGCGCGATGACGCCGATCTCCCAGACGTCGCCCATCGGGACTCCCGCCGTCGGCTCCTCGGTGGACGACGACCTGGCGCGACGCCCCCCCTCCGTGAAGACCGCGCGCTGCTTCTTCGTGCCCCACGTCGCGAGCGTGGACGCGGCGAGCGGCTCGTAGGGCTGGTTCCACCGCGGCGCCGCGCGCGGGTCCTTCCGCCAGCGCAGGAGCACGTCGTGGACGCGCTGGAAGTTCGGCGTCTTGCTCGGCCAGCGGCGGTAGCGCCACACGATCTCGCTGACGAAGGCGTCGGGCCCGAAGATTTCGTCGCCGAGCACCCGCACGTAGTGGCTCGTCTTGGGGTCGACGTGCACGACCACCGAGCCGTGGGGGGCGAGCAGCGGGCGCACCGCGTCGAGCCGTGCGCCGAGCGCGTCGAGGTAGGCGGGCAGGTCGGCCCAGCGGTCGTCGAACGCGTGGACGCGCGTGCGAACCGTTCGCGGCGCGCCGGCCTTGCGCAGGAAGGCCGCGTGCTCCCGGTTCGTGAAGAACGGCGGGTCGAGGTAGGCGAGGGTCACCGTCCCCGCGTGAGTCGCGGCGAGGTCTCGCAGCACGTGCAGGTTGTCCCCCTCGAGGAGCCATCCCGACCCGTCGGCGGTCGACCATGCACGCCGCGGGGGCCGCCCGTCGCCCGCGTCGTCGAGGACACACCTCTCCCGGCCCTCCCACGAGAGCTTCACCGCACGCGCCATGCTCGGGATCGTACCGAGGGCGGACGGCGCAGCGCCAAGTTCTCGGCGTCGTCACGGGGCCGGCGCTCCGCGGAGTTCCCGGTTATCTTCGGCCCCCGTGTCCTCCCCCGAGCACGGTTACCTCCACGGCTACCGCGCCGAAGAGCGCGATCGGCTTCACCGTCAGGCACGCTTCCTCGAGCCCATGGTGCACGACCGCCTGCCCTTCCGGCGGCGCCGGCGCCTGCTCGAAGTGGGGTGCGGCGTGGGCGCGCAGACCGAGATCCTCCTGCGGCGCTTCCCCGAGATCCACGTCACGGGCATCGACATCAACGACGACCAGCTCGCCGAGGCCCGCCGGTTCCTCGGGACCGTCCCGTGGGCGACGGGCCGGTTCGACATCCGGAGGATGGACGCCGAGAAGCTGACCTTCGATCCCGAGAGCTTCGACGCGGCGTTCCTCTGCTGGATCCTCGAGCACGTGCCGAGCCCGCAGCGCGTCCTCGGCGAGGTGCGGCGGGTCCTCGCCCCGGGTGCGCCCGTCGTCTGCAGCGAGGTGCTCAACGCGACCTTCTTCATCGACCCGTACAGCCCCGACACGCTCCGCTACTGGATGGCGTACAACGACCGGCAGATCGAGATGGGCGGGGATCCGTTCGTTGGCGCAAAGCTCGGCAACCTCCTCTCGTCGGTCGGCTTCCGCGACGTCACGACCGACGTGAAGACGTTCCACCTCGACAACCGCGCGCCTGCCGAGCGTGCAGAGTTCCTCGCGTACTGGACGGACCTGCTCCTCTCGGGCTCGCCGGCCCTTCTCGACGCGGGCAAGGTCTCGCAGGACGTGGTCGACGGCATGACGCGCGAGCTCGATCGCGTGGCGCGCGATCCCAACAGCGTCTTCTTCTACTCGTTCATCCAGGCCCAGGCGCGCGCCTGGTGATAAGGTTCGCGCCATGCGCTGGTCACGCTGGTCCCTCGTCGCCGCCCTGGTCGCCGTCGCGGTCCCCTTCGTCGCCTGCGGCGGTGGTACCCCCGCGCCGAAGGACGCCGACGAGGCCCCCGCGTCGAGCGGCGGCAGCGACGACTCGAAGGGCGCGAGCGCGCCGGCCGACTCGAGCCCGTCCGCGGCGAGCGCGGCGCCTGATTCGACGCCCACGCCGGCCCCCGCCGCCTCCAGCGCGAACGGCAGCGGCGACATCAAGGTCCCAGGGGACGACCCGTGGATGGCAGCGCACGAGATGCCGGCGAAGGACGTCGTGAAGACGATGCGCGGCGCCAACGGCAAGGTGCAGGCCTGCTTCAAGGCGGGCCTGAAGCGCGATCCGTCGACGAGCGGCGATGTGAAGCTCAAGTTCGTCATCACGAACGACGGCGCGGTCCGCGCGTGGAAGGACGACGCGTCCTCGATGTCCGACGGCGACGTGACCAAGTGCGTCGGCGACGCGCTCAACAAGCTCAAGTTTCCGAAGCAGAAGTCCCCCGGCGACGCGTGGGGGACCTACTCGATCCACTTCGGGCAGTAGCTTCTTTCGCGCTCGCGCTCGCGCCCGTCCTACTCCTTGCCCTTGGCGATCGCGCCGAGCTTCGCCTTCACCGCGCGCACGTAGTCCGCTGGCGTGAGGACGATCTGCGTCCCTCGAACGCCCGCCGATACGCTGATCGCATCGAAGAGCTCCGCGGTCTCGTCGAGGAACGTCGGGTAGTCCTTCTTCGCGGCGAGGGCAGTGACGCCGCCGCGGACGTAGCCCGTGAGGGGCGTCACCTCCTTCAGCGGGACGGTGTCCACCTTGCGGTCGCCCGCCAGCCGCGCCAGCGACTTGAGGTCGAGTGACGCGTCGCCCGGTACGACCGCGAAGAGGACTCCGGTCCGGTCGCCGCGAGCGACGAGCGTCTTGAAGACCTGCTCGGCGGGCATGCCCACGCGAGCGGCGACCTCCTCGGCGGCGAGGTGCTCATCTCCCGCGTCGTACTCGCGGAGCTCGTACGCGATGCCCATCCGGTCGAGGAGACGCGCTGCGTTGGTCTTCATGCGCTCGCCAGGTCGCGACGTGTCTTCTACCTGCGGGCCGATGGAGGTAAAAGCTCTCAATCGCCTTGCTCGCTGCGACGCCGGAGCGCCTCCTTCTCGCCGCCGTTCCCGCACTCGTCGCGCTGGGTACGCTGTCCGGCTGCGCGAGGCACCCCGCCGCGAGCGCCACGTCCCCGAATGGGGGCGCGGCGACCGGCGCTCCGGCGCTGCCGGAAGTCTGCCACGTCTCGGGGGACGCGCAGATCGTCGCGTCGAACGTGTGGGCGAGCCGCGTCTTCGCGACGGTCCGGCCGGGCGGCGGCTACGACGTGACCGCCATGGACGTCGAGCCGTGCCTGAACGTGACCGTGGGCCCCTACGGCAAGCCGCTCGGCGGGCCGACGCTCGGCGCCTGCCCGGCGGTCGACAAGTCGGGCAACGCGACGGCGACCAACGGCACCGAGACCTACGTCGCGCGCGACGAGAAGTGGGACAACGAGCCACCGCACCTCGTGCTCGGCGTCTTCACGTGGGAGTGGCCGCACGCCTACGCCGGCGAGGTGCACGAAGGCCAGCGGCGCGTCGTGGAGCGCGTCTTCTTCCCGCCTGGCGGGGGCGCGCACACGGGCGAGACGATGCCGGGGCTCGCGACGTTCGGCCACGACCGGTTCCTCGTCGTCTGGGTCGAGGGCGACGACGTGCGCGGGCAGCCGCTCGCCCGCTGGGCGGAGCCCGTCGGCGAGGCGCTCGACATCTCGCCGCCCGAGGCTCGCGTCGTAGCCCACCCCGCCGCGGCCTTCGCGCGCGACGGGACCGGCATCGTCGTCTACCTCGGGCGAACGCGGACCGGGAACCACCTCCTCGCGACGCCGCTCTACTGCCAGGGCTGACGCCCGGCGCTCGCCGTTTGCGCTCCCGGGGGCGCGCACGCTACATCCCGCCTGGCCATGGTCGCCGCCTCGCACCCGACCCGCGTCTTCTCCGGAATCCAGCCCACCGGCGAGCTCCACATCGGCAACTGGCTGGGGGCGGTGCGCACCTGGGCCACGCAGGTCGCCGAGGCGAAGGAGGAGCTCATCTTCTGCATCGTCGACGCGCACGCGATAACGACCGAGTACGACCCGACCGAGCTCCACGTGCGCATCGAAGGGATGGCGCGCGATCTCGTCGCGTGCGGCCTCGACCCGGAGAGGTGCACGCTCTTCGTCCAGAGCGACGTCCGCGAGCACACCGAGCTCGCGTGGTACCTCGCGAACGTCACGCCGCTCGGCGACCTGCACCGCATGACGCAGTTCAAGGAGAAGAGCGCCGGCAAGGACCACGTCCTCGTCGGTCTCTTCACGTACCCGGTGCTCATGGCGGCGGACATCCTCCTCTACAAGGCGCGCGTCGTCCCCGTGGGGGAAGACCAGCTCCAGCACCTCGAGCTCGCGCGCGAGACCGTCAGGCGCTTCAACCACCGCTTCGGCGACGTCTTCCCCGAGCCGTTGCCGCGCATGTCCAGGGCGCCGCGCATCATGGGCCTCGACGGGCACTACGACCCGGCGACCGGCGAGATCACGCGCTCGAAGATGAGCAAGTCCAAGGGCAATACCATCGGCCTCTTCGAGCCGAAGGACGCCTTCTGGAACAAGCTCCGCGGCGCTTTCACCGACCCGCAGCGCCTGCGCCGGGCCGACCCGGGGCGCCCCGAGATCTGCAACATCTACACGATGCACCAGGCGCTCTCGAGCCCCGAGGAGGTGAAGCTCACCTTCGAGGAGTGCACGACGGCGCAGCGCGGCTGCATGGATTGCAAGAAGGTGCTCATGGAGAGCTTCGAACGCGAGCTCGTCCCGCTGCGCGTCCGGCGCGCGGAGCTCGACGCGAACCCCGAGGGCGTGCGGACGGCGCTCGCGCGAGGAGCCGAGAAGGCGCGGTCGATCGCAGAGGAGACGATGCGCGAGGTGCGCGCGGCGATGGGGCTCGGCGGCGAGGCGCCGCGGACGTGAGGCGCAGGAACCATGCATGACGGGCCGGCGAGGAAGGGGGCCGGGCTTCTCGCGATGGCGCTTGCCTGCGTGCTCGCCGTGCCCGCGATCGGGTGCAGCCACGCGCCGCCCGACGAGACGCCCGAGGGTGCGGTGCGCCTCTTCCTCGACGACCTCGAGGCGGCCGAGGACGACCCGGCGATGATGAAGAAGGCCTACGGCCTGCTCGGCCCCGCCGCCCGCGCGAACCTCGAGGAGCGCGCGCACCACACGAGCCTCCTCCAGGGCCGGCAGGTCGCCCCCTGGGAGATGCTCGCGGCGGGCCGCTTCGGGCTCGCGTTCCGCCCGCGGTCCTGGCCGCACCCGACCATCGTCGGCGACCGCGCCACGGTCGAGGTCCTCGGGGGCGACCCGGCGACCGAGCACGCGCGCGTCCTCTGCGTCAAGGAGGCGGGCGGCTGGCGGGTCGAGCCGGGCCTCCCCGAACCCTGAAAAACGCGCGTCGAGGATTTGCCCGCGGCCCGGAACCGGGCATACAGGTGGGCCCATGCCGTCCCGGTTCCTGCGCCCTGCCCTGGCGAGCTACGTCCTCGTGCTCGCGTCCACGTCCGCCGTCGCGGCCGATGCGGCGTTGCCCCCCGTCCCGCCGGTCGCGGAGATCCCCGTCGCGCCCGTGCCCGCGCCGAAGAAGAAGACGGCGCCTGCGTCCGAGACGAAGCCCGCGACCACGGTCGTGACGACGACCACCACGACGACCATCCCCGCGCTCGCGGCCGTGGCCGTCGAACCGGTCGCCCCGTCTCACGCGGGCGCAGGGGCAACGGGAACCTCCGGTGCAACGGAGCTCATGCCGCCGCAGGCCCCGGCGCCCCCCGCGGCCATGCACGTGGTCCTCGTCGACGAGCTGCCCTTCAAGGCGACGCACACCCGCGCGCGCGAGCTGCCGGAGCACGCCGAACACGAGCACGGGCGTCACGGAAAGCACAAGGGCCGCCACGGCCGGCCGTTCCACCCGGCGCCGGGCATCGTCGTCGACGTCCTCGAGGCAAACGGGGGTGCGAGCGCGGCGGATCTGCAGCGCGACGCGCGCAACGTCGGCTACTGGCCGTTCCGGCACTGCTACGAGGAGGGCCTGCGCCGCAACCAGGAGATGGGCGGCAAGGTGTCGCTCGACGTCGGCGTCGCGCCCGGCGGCGCGGTCCAGTCGGCGAACGTCACCGGGTCCAGCGTGCACGACGACAGCGTCACGCTCTGCGTCGCCCGGGAGGCCTCGCACCTGTCGCTCGCCGGCGGCGAGACGGCGACCTCCGCGAAGATGACGGTGAACCTCGCGACCGGCGACGAGCCCGTCCCGGTCCCCCATGCGGCCCCGCACGCCGACGACCTGCGCGAGGCACTCCACAAGGAGTGGCCCGCGGTGTCGCAGTGCTACGCCGGCGAGCTCGCGAAGCACCCCGACGCGGGCGGCCGCATGGAGCTCCGCTTCCGCGTGAAGTCCGGCGGTGAGATCGCCGAGGTCGCCGAGAACGACAGCCGCTTCGGCGACGTCGACGTCACGCGCTGCGTGCTCGGCGTCTACCGGACGGCGAAGCTCCCGGGCGTCGCGCACGGCTCGCACGAAGCGAGCTTCGTCTACGCGCTGCACTTCGAGGCGCGGCCCGAGGCGCCTGCGCTGACGGCCGCGAAGTAGCTCAGGTCCCGTTCGGGGCAGGCGCGGGGCCGGGCGACGCAGGCGCTGCGGGGCCCCAGTCCGTCTCGCCCGCCCCGTGGGTCACGTCCTCGCAGCAGCGGAAGCCGATCTGGTAGCCCGTGTGCCACTGGTTGTGGTCCGTCGTCATCGGCCGGCAGCGGTCACGCACCGGGCCCCAGTAGCCGCCCTTCAGGCCGCTCACGTAGGGCTTCTCCTTCTCCTTGCCCTTCTCGTTGACGACCCACTCGTCGACGTTGCCGGTCATGTCGTAGACGCCGTACGGGCTCACGCACGAGTCACGCGTGCCGCTCGCGTCGCGCTGGTCGAGCCGCGCGATCTCCTCGGGCCGCGTGCGCGGGTTCGCCCACTTCGCGTCGTCCGGCATGATGTAGGGCCGGTCGATGTTGCACGCCTCGGGGTTGCGGACGTAGCCGTAGGGGTACGGCAGGCGCTCCTGGCCCTCGCACGCGAGGGTCCATTCGCTGTCGGCGCAGAGGCGCTTGCCGACCTTCGAGCACGAGGCGCTCGCCTCGTTCCAGTCCATCGCCACCTCGGGCTTCGCGCCCGGCTGGTTCGGCCACTCGTAGCGGTCGATGCAGAAGCGCTTGTGCGAGGGGACGCCGAGGCAGCGGCCCGTCGGCGCGAACTCGGCGCAGCGATCGCGCTCGGGGTGCTTGGGGTCGACCTGGCGCGTGCAGAACTGCTCGACGACGGGGCAGTACTCGCCCTCGACCTCGACCATGCCACCGGGGCACGCCGCGGGCAGATCGGCGGGGGGCGTCGACGACGTCTTCGCGCCGACGTTCGCCGGGACCAGATCCCCGTCGCGCGGAGGGCCCGCAAGCGACGGCGACGTCGCCAGCGCGGTGGCGCCTGCGCCGGCGAGCACGACTGCGATCACGAAGCGTCTCATGTCCCCAGGTCCCCCGAAGCTGCCGGCGATCGTAAGAAGCGCGCTCCCCGCGGGTCACCTTTCCTGCAAGACGCGCGAGGTACCTACGGTCCCAGCACGACGATCTTCCCACCCGGCCCGGGGCACGCACGTCGCATGGACGGGTGACGGGCTTTCTCCCCGGGATCGAGGGGATCTCGAGGCCTCAGTGGCAGGCGAGCGCGGCCACCCGGTTCTTCGCCCGCTCCGCAGACACCGAGCGCGGCTTCGCGTGGCCCCATCGCGAGACGACCACGCCGTACGCGCTGCACGCACCCGCGCGATCGCCCTTCGCCTCGAGGGCGGCGCCGAGATCGAGCCAGCCGCGGGTGGAGGCGAACGGCTCCGCCAGGGCGGTGCACGTCGCGGTCCCTCGGCGGAGGGCGGCCACGGCGTCGTCGGCGCGCCCTGCGAGGAGGTAAGCGTGCCCGAGGAAGGAGGCCCCCGGCACGTTCGGCGAGAACGGTGGGACGCCGCCGAACGACGGCAGCGCGTCGAGTGCGGAGCGCCCGTCGGCGGGCGACACGGCGGGCGCCGCCCACGCGTCGAGCCACAGGTCTCCCAGGTAGGCCGCGCTCGTCTTCGCTCGCCACGCGTCGAGCCAGCGGCCTCGTTCGCTGGCGAGCCGCGCAGGCGGCATCGCGCCGGCGCGGCCGAGGACGCCGAGCATCTCGGGGATGGGGTCGAGGAAGATGGAGACGTTGTCGACGCGGTGGCTGGGCGCCCACGCGTCCTTGCGTGCGAGGTACTCCTCGGCCACCTCGCGCGCGTGATCGAGGTGGCCCGTCTCCTCGGCGATGCGAGCGAGGAGGACGTGCGACTCGGCGTGAGCCTGCGCGCCGGGCTCGCCGGCGAGGACCTCCTCGAGGTCCTTCAGGCGGCGCTCGGCGCCGGCGAAGTCCCCGCCGAGGGAGGCGAGGAGCGCGCGGTCGATCGGCTCGATCTTCGGGCGGTGCCCCGCCTCGAGCCTCGCCCACTTCTGCTGCAGCGCCGCGAGCACCGCCCCTTCGGGCCGCCCCTGTCCGGCCAGCGAGCGCGCCAGGTACTGGTACGCGTACCAGTCGTCGGGATCGCGCGTCAGCCACGACCGCACGCGTGCCTCCTCGGCGTCGCACGCGCCGTCCTGCTCGTCGAGCTCCGCCTCGTACCAGAGCGGCTCGGTCGCCGTGCGGGACCGCCGGAGTGCCTCGTCGAGGTCGCGCCTCGCCTCGTCGAACTTGCCCATGTACGAGAGGCACCCGCCGAGCGAGGACCACGCGAGCGCGAAGTCCGGGTCGATCGCCAGCGCTTCACGGAAGGCCTCCGCCGCGGGCGCGAGATCGCCCCGGTCGTAGCGCGTGCTGCCGAGCAGGTACGCGATCTCGGCGTCGCCCGGGCGGCTCTCGTGGAGCGCGCCCAGCCTGCGCTCCGCCTCGACGGGATCGCTCGGGTCGCTCTGGAGGTACGGCTCCAGGGCGTCGAGGATCGCCGAGTCGCGCGCGTCGAGCGTGGCCCGGTTGCGGACGGCCTGCATGAAGGTCGATCGCACGAGGCCCTCGTCCACGCTCTCGAGCGACCGCATGAACGCGAGGCGCAGGTGTGCGGCCGCCATCGTCGGGTCCTTCTCGGCGGCCGTCGCGAGCGACGTCATCGCCATGTTCCAGTCGGCGTCGCGGAACGCGCGCTGGAAGGACCGGTACGCCGCGAGCGCCTCGGGCACCGACGACCGCGGCGCGGGGGCGTCGACGAGCGTGATCGGCCCCGACGCGGGCGCCGAAGTCACCGGAGCCACGGCGCCGGGATCCGCCGGCGGAGAGGAGGACGGCCGCGTCGCCACGAAGGCCACGAACGCGGCGCCCACGAACGCTGCCCCCACGAGCGCCCACGGAACCCGCCGCCTCTTCGGCGCCGCGGGCTTCGTGCTCGGCAGCGTCGTCGGCTCGTCGGTCACCGGGATGGCAGCGAAGGGCACGCTCGGGACCGTCGGTGCTCCCTCGAGAGCGGGCGCCGGGTCGGTCTTCATCATGGCGCCGACGGGGATCTCCGCCCAGCTGCGCCGCGAGTTCATCGCCAGCGCCTCGAGCCCGGAGACCGCCGAATCCATCGACTCGAACCGCTGGCCCGGCGTCTTGGCGAGCGCCTTCATGAAGGTCGCGTCGACGATCGACGGCAGCACCCCGAGGATCGACGATGGCGGCTCCGGCATCTTGTTGAGGATCGCCAGCACGAGCTGGAAGCCGTCGACGCCCTTGGGCCACGGCAGGCGCCCCGTCAGCAGCTCGTAGGCGGTCACCGCCCACGCGAACTGGTCCGACCGCCCGTCGAACGGGTCTCCCCTGAGCTGCTCGGGCGAGAGGTACCACGGCGTGCCCACGATCCCGCCCTGGATGGACTGCGTGCGGGCGTCCTCGATGATCGACGACGTCCCGACGTCGACCCGCACGCGCTTGGCGATGCCGAAGTCGACGACCTTCACGACGCCGTCGCTCCGGACCATCACGTTCTCGGGCTTCACGTCGCGGTGCACGAGGCCCTTGTCGTGCGCAGCCCCGAGCGCGCGCGCCGCGTCGACCATCCAGCGGAGCTTCACCTCCCAGCGGACGGACGCGTCACCGACGAACGCGCGCAGCGTGCGGCCCTGGACGAGCTCCATCGCGATGTAGAGCTGCGACTCGACCTCGCCGACGTCGAAGACCGACACGGCGTTGGGGTGGTCGAGCGAGGCCGCGGCGCGGGCCTCGCGAAGGACGCGGCCCGACGCGTCGGCGGCGGACTGCGGATCGCGGCTCGAGTCGACGCGGAGGACCTTGAGCGCGACGCGGCGGTTCAGGCGGGGGTCGAACGCGCGGTACACGCCGGCCATGCCGCCCTCGCCGAGCAGCTCCTCGATGACGTACCTGTCGAATCGATCGCCGGCTGCGAGACCCAATTCCCCTCCGCCCACTACGCTACCGCGGACGCATTCCGGCGGCGACCTCCGGCGGGCGCCGCTCGAGGAGCACCCTGGCCAGGCTTTCGCTGCCAGCGGAAACGTTGTTGCGCGGGGTGGCATACTCCAGGCGCAGGTCGTCGTCGGTCGACAGGATCCCCTCGCGCGAGACGCCCAGCTGCCGGCACACATCGTCGACGAACGCGTCCATCGAGTCGTCGGCGAAGACGAGGTCCGCGAAGTCGGTGTGCGCGCGCGGGCGGAGCGGCTCGTGGCTGACGACGAGCACCCCTTGGCCGCGGAGGAAGAACGCCGCGTGCTCGAAGACCGCGCGCGCCGTGGCCATCTGGCTGGCGATCTCGCGCAGCGTCGTGTGATGGAGCTGGATCCACTGCGAGAGGACCCCATCGTGGGCGAGCTTGCGCGAGGCGACCTCGTAGAACTCGCGGTTGTAGAGGTTCGCCGCGCCGGCGAACCAGATGCTCGTGAGCTCGACGGTGATCATGTCGTACGGCTCGCGCTCGACGACGAGGAGGTTGCGGCCGTCCTCGAGGCGCACGCGCACGCGCGGGTCGTCGAGGACGTGGCCGTTCACGTCGCCGAAGAACCTGCGCGCGGCCTCGACGATGCCGGGCGAGAGCTCCGCGAGGTCGATTTGCTCGAACGGGTACGTCGCCGTCTGCTGGAGGGTCACGCCCGTACCCATCCCGACGACGAGCGCCCGGCCGAAGCGCGGCGTGAACATCGCCGGTACGTCGGCGAAGCTCCGCTGCGGCGTCATCTGCCACCCGGTGTCGCCCTGGTACTTGCCGTTCGTCCAGAGGGTCGTGATGCCGTTCGCACGCGTGACCGTCACGACGCCGCCGTGGACGTCCTCGTTGATCCAGACGACCTGGCCCTGCTCGGGCTGGCGCTCGAAGTACACGTTCGTCCCGCTCGAGAGGCGCGCGAGGTCCCACCGGGGGACGGCCACGACGAGCACCGCCGCGGCGACCGCCATGCCGGCGATCCACCGTCGGGCGGGGGCCCGCACGAGGAGAGCGGCTGCCACGTACACGATCGCGATCACCCCGCACGCCCGCTGCGAGCCGAGGCGCGGCACGAGGACGAACCCCGCGACGAGCGAGCCCGCGATCGACGCCGCCGTGTTGACGGCGGTGACACGCCCGGTCTGCGCGCCGCGGTCGTCGCGGTTCGCGACCGCCGCGAGGACCAGGGGGAAGGTCATCCCCATGCACACCGCGGGGAGGCCGATGGCCAGCGCCGCGACGAGGCCGCGCACGACCTCGTGTTCCCACCAGTCGGGGACGTACGGCCCGAGCGCGACGAAGACGTCCGGCAGTCGGTCCCAGACGGGCATCGACGCTGCGAGCACGAGACCCGAGAGCGCGAGGCTCGCCGCGAGCGCGCTCTCTCCCGCGCGACGCGAGAGGCCCCGCGACGCCGAGGCCCCCGCCGCGAGCGCCACGAGAAATACCGCGAGGACGAGGCCGAAGACGTAGACGCTCGTCCCGTCCACGAGCGCGAGCAGGTGCACGAAGACGACCTCGCTCGCGAAGACGAGGACGCCCGATGCACCTGCAGCGAGCATCACGCCCGGAGGTGCCGGCGTACGAGGAGCAGCGACAGCCGCCACCTCGCTTCGTGTCTCGACGGGCGCGCCGCCAGAGAGGACGATCGCCCCGAGCCCCACGAGCACGCTCACCACGGCGCCCGCCCGGATGCTCGCCGAGAGCCCCAGCGCCGGCAGGATCGCGTACGTCGCGAGGAGCGAGCCCACCGCCCCGCCTGCGGTGTTCGCCGCGTAGAGAAAGGCGACGTGCCGTCCTTCCCCGCCCGCCGCGCCGGCGACCCGCGCGACGAGGGGCAGGGTCGCGCCCATCGCCATCGTCGGCAGCAGCACCACCGACGCCGCCAGCCCGCCGCGGACGAGCTCCAGCGTGACCAGCGACGAGGACCCCGTCGCCGTCGACGCATAGAGCCGGGCGACCGCCGCGAAGAGCCACGGCGACACGGCGCAGGCGATGCCCACGGCGATCTCGAGGACACCGTACGCGAGGAGGGGCCTCGCGACGCGCGCGTCGAAGCGCGCCGCGGCCATCGCGCCGAGGGCGAGCCCGGCCATGAACGCGACGAGGACGGCGCTCGACGCGTGCGCGGTCGCCCCGAACGCGAGCGACAGGTACTTGAAGAAGACGACCTCGTCGACCAGCCCGACGGCGCCGGACGCGAAGTAGAGGACACACAGGATGCGCGTCAGGTGCGCGAGGTGGGGAAGAGAGGCGTTCTTGTGCACGACGGCGCAGGGCTCGGACCGCCGCATCGTATGCTAGCGTTGGCGTGGTGAGCGAGGCGCTCGTCGGCTCGACCGTCGACACCCGTTACGAGCTCCGTCGGCTCATCGCTCGCGGCGGGATGGGTCTCGTCTTCGAGGCGCACCACAGGTTCACGCGCCGGGCCGTCGCGCTCAAGCTCCTGCCCGAGGAGCTGCGCGGCAAGAAGGAGGTCCGCGGTCGCCTCCTGCGCGAGGCCCACGCGCTCACCGCCGTTCGCCACCCGGGCTTCGTCGAGGTCCTCGACGCGGGCGTCTGCGGCGAGAACGGGCCCTACGTCGTCCTCGAGATGCTCGACGGCCGCACGCTCGACGGCATCCTCGCGGCGCGCCGCCGCCTCTCGATCGAGGACACCGTCCAGATCGGGCGCCAGATCTGCGACGCCGTCGGCCACGCGAACGCGCGCGGCGTCGTCCACCGCGACGTCAAACCGAGCAACGTCTTCGTCGCCCGCAACGAGATCGGCGAGGAGTACGCGAAGCTCATCGACCTCGGCGTCGCCGCCGTCGCCGAGGAGCAGCTCGAGCAGCACGATCGCAAGCTCACGCAGGCGCACGAGGTCATCGGCACGCCCGAGTACATGGCGCCCGAGCAGCTCTGGGGGCGGCCCATCGACGCGCGCACCGACGTCTACGCCATCGGCATGTCCCTCTTCGAGTGCCTGACGGGGGAGGTGCCCTACGCCGGGAGCTACCCCGAGGTCCTCGTCCAGGTCTCGAACGCGGCCGACCCGCCGAGCGTCCGCGAAAAGCGCCCCGACGTCCCCCCGGCCCTCGCGCTCGTCATCGAGACCGCCCTCGAGAAGGAGGTCTCCGCGCGCTTCCAGACCGCCGGGGAGCTCGGCCGCGCGCTCGTCGCGGCCAGCGGCCTCGCGCCGGGCCGCTCCACGCTCCTCGCGCCCGTCGCGTACGCCGACGAGTCCCCCGCCAGCGACGACGAGCCCGAGCGCGCCATCAAGCTCGTGCGACGCAAGGCCGCGCGCCCCGACGACGACCGCCCGAGCGTTCCGAGCCAGCCCGCGTCGCGGAGGCGCCAGTTCCTGCGCGCGCCCTACGTCACGCCGGTGATGCTGCTCTCGCAGACGGGCAGCGAGATCGAGGCGCGCAGCGAGGAGATCAGCGAGGAGGGGATGCTCGTCGTCACGCCGCTGCCGTTCGAGCTCGGCGCCCCCCTGAGGATGCGCTTCGCGAGCCCGACGACGGGCGAGATGATCCTCGTCGACGGGAGCGTGCGCTGGACGCGCGAGGGGCGGGGGCGGAGCGCCATGGGCATCGAGTTCGCGAACGCCTCGGCGGCGCTGCGCGGGGTCGTCGCGCAGTACATCGCGATGGGGCCTGCCGCGCAGGGGTGAGGAGGGGACGGCGCGTGGCCACGTCGAAGGGACGGAGCAAGGCCGTGCTGCGCTTCTTCATCGCGCACGGCCTCGCCTATCCGATCGCCATCGCCTGGGCCTTCGGCTCGATCCCCGCGTTGGTCATCGGGATCGCGTCGCGCGTCGGAACGTCGCTCGAGGACGCCGACATCGCGCATCGCGTCCTCGTCGCCGTCGCCTGGCCGACGGGAGCCGCGTTCCTGCTCGCCCACCTCGGCGGGATCCTCTGGGGCTTCGCCGGCGACGAGGTCCGCGCGAAGCGCCGCTTCTTCACCGGCATGGCCGTGCTCGGCGGCGTCCCCGTCGTCCTCGGCGGCGCGTCGTGGATCTGGCTCATGACGCGCTGAACCGCGCGTCGCGCGGCGCCGGGTGCCCGGACGCTCGGCCCCTCACATCGCGTCGGCGCAGCAGCGGATGCCGGTCTGGAGCTCGTGGAAGTGCTCGTCGTGCGCGGTCGTCGCGGGCCGGCAGCGATCGCGCGCCGCCATCCACCAGCCGCCCTTGAGCGCCGAGCGCCACTCGCCCCACGTCCGGTCGCGGAACACCCACTCGTCGACGTTGCCGCTCATGTTGCGGACGCCGAACGGGCTCACGCACGCCTTGAGCTCATCCGGCGTTTCGCGCTGGTCGCGCAGCTTGCCCTTCGAGTCGGTCAGGTCGCCCTTGTCGAAGTTGCACGTCTTGGGGTCGCGGTCGTAGCCCGTCGGGTACGGCAGCATCTGCTCTCCCTCGCAGGCGAACTCCCATTCGGTCTCCATGCAGAGGCGCTTGCTCTCCCCGTCGCAGGTCGCCTTCGCCTGCGTCCACGAGACGTCTCCGGCCGGCAGCGCCTCGCCCGGCGGCGTGTACTCGTCGCGGTCGACGCAGAAGCGCTTGTGCACCCGCTCGCCGACGCACTGCGTGGGCGCGAACTTCGCGCACCGCGCCAGCTTGTTCGACGGCGGGTCCTCCCACTCGACGCAGTCCTGCTTCACCTCCGTGCAGTAGTCGCCCTCGACGAGCACCATGTCGGCCGGGCAGGACGGGTGCAGCGAGGCGACCGGATCCGAGGGGGACGCAGGGTCCTTCGCGAGGCTGGCGAGCGCGAGGTGCGGAGGCTGCGCTTGCGCGATGGCCGCTGCCGGAGGCGGAGCGGGCGCTTCGAACGCCCGCTCGAGAGTTGGACCCTCGGCCCCGGGGCCGCTTTCGGCGTGGGTGGCGCAGGCCGCCAGCGTGGAGGCGACCGCGACGAGGGAGAGGACCATGGATGCTGCGCGATGCATGACGACTACCGACTTCCTTCGATCGTAAGACGATGCTCGTTCCGTGCCCAATAACGTGGGGTCGCCGGCGCGTTCGCGAAAGGCCAATCCCCGGGGATCGCACGGGAGTGCGTGTGCGCGGGTATGGCAGCGCGGTCCGGGTCGCGTCGGAACGGTGACGCCCGGCGCGAACCCTTCGCGACCCGCGAAGGCCCCTTCGCGTATAGTGGCGAGCTCGAAATGCGGCAGTTGGCGGGCCCGGAGATGCGCGCGGAGGGTGTGCGAGTGATCCGTGGGGTGGCGTATGCGGCCCTGCTGCTCGGCTGCGCGTTCTGCTGCGCCTGCGAGGGGAGCGCGCCCGCGTCCACCGAGCCTCCCGGGCGGCCTCCGTCGAGCGCGCACGACTGGGCGGGGACCCGCGATGGGGCCACGGCCGCCGGTACCCTCCCGCTCGCGCCCGACCCCCGCGTCCCCAAGGGCACCTGGGTCCTCCACATCGGCGACTCCTTCGTCCACGCGTCGCTGCAGCAGAACCTGCGTCCCCGCTTCCAGGCGGCCGGCGCCGGCTACGTCGTCGACGCGACGACGGCCACGTACACGACGACCTGGGCGAACGATCCCGAGCTCGAGCTCTGGCTGGCCCGGCGCCCGTCGCTCGTCCTGGTGACGCTCGGCGCGAACGAGGTCGACATGCCCGTCCCCGCCGAGCACGCAGGCGCCGTCGCGCAGCTCGTCCGCAAGATCGCCGAGACCTCGGCGTCCTGCGTCTGGGTGACGCCGCCGATGTGGAAGAAGGACAGCGGCATCCTCCAGGTGATCCACGACCACGCCTCCCCCTGTCTGTTCTTCGACAGCGACGCCGTGATGGGCGGCCTCACCGACGCCGAGCGCCAGCGCGACCACATCCACCCGAACGAACGCGGCGGCCTGCGCTGGGCAGACTCCCTCTGGGGCTGGCTCGTGGAGCACAAGGACCCCGCCCGTCCCGGCTGGTCGCTCGTCCCGTTCGACCGCGAGCCGGGCTAGCCGTCTTCGGGGAGAACGGGGGGGCGGGCCGTGGCTCGCGTCTGCTCGCGTCTCATCGTGTGCTCGCCGCCGCGAGCAGTTGCGTGCTGGATGTTTCGCACGCTAAGTACCTGCCCCGGAGGCACGGATGATCTCTTTCGAGCCCACCGACGACCAGAAGATGGTCCGCGATTCGGTGACGCAGTTTGCCGCGCGCACGCTCCGGCCGCGCATCCGCGAGTTCGAGAAGGCGCGCGGCCTGCCGGACGACGTGCTCGCCGCGGCGCACGAGATGGGCCTCCCGCTCGCCGCGTTCCCCGAGGCTGCCGGCGGCGCGGGCCTCGGCGTCGTCACGCAGGTCCTCATCGAGGAGGAGCTCGCCCACGGCGATCCCGCCGCGGCCTTCGCGCTCTCCGGCCCGGGCGCCTACGGCTGGGCCGCGCTCCTCTTCGGCGGTCCCGAGAAGGGCAAGGAGCTCCTCGCGCCGTTCGCCGCCGACGGGGCGCACACCCGCTACGGCGCGGTCGCCTGGGGCGAGAAGAAGGCGGCGCCCGACCGTTCCGGCTTCGTCACCACGGCGGCGAAGGCAGGCGCCGGGTGGAAGGTCCGGGGCGAGAAGCACTACGTCCTCAATGCCGATCGCGCGCAGAGCTTCGTCGTCTTCGCGCAGGTCGACGCCGCGAAGGGCTGGGACGGCATCGGCGCGTTCGTCGTCCCGCACGACGCGAAGGGGCTGCGCGTGCTGCCCCGGGTCGAGACGCTCGGCCTGGACGCCGCGAGCTTCGGCGGCGTCGCCCTCGACGACGTCGAGGTCCCCGAGACCGCGCGCCTCCCGCACGCGGCCGATCCGCAGCGCCTCGCCTCCTTCTTCGCGACGCAGGGCCTCCTCGTCGCCGCGCGCGCCGTCGGCCTCGCGCGGGCAGCCTTCGAGGTGACGCGCGACTACTGCGAGCAGCGCAAGGCGTTCGGAAAGCCCATCGGCCACTTCCAGGCCGTCGCCTTCACCCTGGCCGATCGCAGCATGGACCTCGAGGCCGCGCGCTCGATGGTGTGGCGCGCGGCGTCCGACTGGGACGCCCTCGCGAAGGGCGCCGCCGGCGCGGACGAACGCATGGCGCTCCTCCGCACCGCGTGGGCCGTGTCGTTCTCGCTCGAGGCCGCGATGCGCGCGGGCGACGACGCCGTGCAGCTCCACGGCGGCTCGGGCTTCATGCGCGACTACCCCGTCGAGAAGTGGATGCGCGACGCCAAGCAGATGCAGCTCTGCGGCATGACGGCCGAGCACGCCGACCAGCTCGCGGCGCTCGTCGCCCTCGGCCGCCCCATCGATCCCGCGCTCTTCATTCCCGGGCCCGAGTCGCAGAACGTCTTCGTGTAGGCGGCCAGCGAGAGAGCGAGAGGACAAGCCCCATGACCATCGAGTTCTCCCTCAGCGATCGCCAGCGCGAGATGCAGGGGATGATCCACCAGTTCGCCGAGACGATCATCCGCCCCGAGGCCCTCACGTGGGACCGCGAGCACGGCGTCCCGCACGACTTCCTGCGGCGCATCGTGCAGATGTCGTCGGCGATGGGGTCATCGGTCGCGATGGGGCCGGGCGGCGCCGATCCGCGCGTCACCGACATGACCGACGAACAGAAGAAGAAGCGCCAGCTCGCGCTCACGACGATCCTCAGCGCCGAGGAGATGGCGTGGGGCGACGCCGGCCTCCTCCTCTGCATCCCGGGGCCCGGCCTCGGCGGTCCTCCCGTCCGCGCGAGCGGCACGCCCGAGCAGAAGAAGCGCTTCTTCGCGATCTTCGACGACATGGCGACCGAGCTCCGGTGGGGCGCGTACGCGCTCACCGAGCCGGGCGCCGGGAGCGACGTCGCCGCGATCCGCACGAGCTGCCGCAAGGACGGCAAGCACTGGGTCATCAACGGCCGCAAGTGCTTCATCACCAACGGCGCGCGCGCGTCGTGGAACGTCGTCTTCGCGACCGTCGATCCGGCGCTCGGGCGCGCCGGCCACCGGGCCTTCGTCGTCGAGAAGGGCACGCCCGGGTTCTCGGTCGGCAAGATCGAGGACAAGATGGGCCTCCGCGCGAGCGAGACCGCGGAGCTCGTGTTCGAGGACTGCCGCGTCCCCGAGGAGAACCTCCTCGGCGGCGAGGCGAGCTACCACTCGAAGGAGGGCTTCATGACCGCCATGAAGACCTTCGACAACACGCGCCCGCTCGTCGCCGCGATGGCCATCGGCATCGGCCGCGCCGCGTACGAGTACGCCGTCGACTTCGTGAAGCAGAACTACGTCCTCTCGCGCCCCATCCCTCGCTACGCCGCCATCGCCGAGCGCCTCGCGCGCATCGGTCGCGGAATCGGCGCCGCGCGCATGGCCACGTGGAAGGCCGCGTGGCTCGCCGACCAGGGGGAGCCCAACGCGAAGGAGGCGAGCAGCTGCAAGGCCCTCGCGGGCGGCGCGGCCATCCGCGCGTGCATCGAGGCCATCGAGATCTGCGGCGCCGAGGGCACGCTCGCCGGCGAGCACCAGCTCCTCGAGAAGTGGTTTCGCGACATCAAGGTCTACGACATCTTCGAGGGCACCGGGCAGATCCAGCGCATCGTCGTCTCGAAGAGGCTCCTGCCGGATCTCAAGGCGTTCTAGGTCGATGAGCAGGCGCTCCCGGGCTCTCTTCGGTGCGCTGGCCCTCGCGGCGTCGAGCGTCGCCTGCGGGGGTGGCGGCGCGAGCGGGGCGAGCGGGCACGCGGTCGCTGCGCAGCCGGCGCAGCACGCGATGCCCGACTTCGAAGGCGACGCGACGGACGGCGAGGCCTCGACGCACTTCTGGAGCCACGGCGGCTCCCCGGGCAGCGAGGCGCTGGTGCTCGTCAACGGCGGCCCCGGCCTCGGCCACGAGTCGATGGACCCCCTGCAGAACGCGCTCGCGTCGCCTGCGTGGCAGGTCGTCACCTACGACCAGCGCGGGATCGGGCGGTCGACCGCCCCGGGCACCGCGGCGTTCACCCCGGACGAGTACGTGGCCGACCTCGAGACCCTGCGGCGTCGTCTCGGCAAGGAGCGGCTCCACCTCCTCGGCCACTCCTTCGGCGGGATGGTCGCGCTCCTCTACCTCGATCGCCATCCCGACCGCGTCGCCTCGCTCATCCTGGTCGACCCGGGTGTGGCCAACCTGGACGCGATGCAGCAGGGCGGCGAGGCCATCGGACGCCATATCGCCGAGCTCCAGCGCCAGGGCCTCGTGCCCGACCCGATCCCGAAGGCGAGCTGCCGCGAGCGCACCCTCGCCGTCATGCCGGCGTACTTCGCCGATCCGCGGTTCCCGCTCCCTGCCGCCCTGCAGCGGCGCTCGTGCGACGCATCGGGCCGTTCGGCGGTCCTCCAGGCCTTCATGAACGCGACGTACACGTCCGGCGTCGGCGAGGCGACGCTCCCGGCCCTCCTCCTCTTCGGCGCAGCCGATCCGCTGCGCCCCGCCAGCCATGCGGCCGCTGCGGCGCTCGCCCACGCCCGGCTCACGCAGGTGGAGCTCCCGGCCTGCGGCCACCTCGGGTGGTTCGAGTGCCCGCAGCCGTTCTACGGCGCGGTCCATCGCTTCCTCGACGGGGTTGCCCGCTAGAGACCTCCGTCGCAGTGGCCGGCGGCGCACTCGCCGGATACGCTGACGCTCGGATGTCTTCCTCGGACAAGAAAGACGGGCCGCCCAGGCCCCCGGCTCCGTCGTTCGATCCGGCGATGATGACGACGCTGCCCCTCCCGGCCAAGGTGACGTCGCCGTTCGGCCCGCGCGCGCCGGAGGCGCCGGGCTTCGGCGTCGAGGACACGCGCAGGGGGTTCGAGAAGGGCGAGAAGGCACGCACCCCCGCCGGGCTCCTCGAGAAGACCGAGATCCTGTCCCCGGAGGAGCGCAAGCACGGGCGCCCTTCCGGGCCGAAGAAGGCCGACTCGCCGTCGAAGGTCGCGAAGGCCGACTCACCGTCGAAGATCGCGAGGCGAGGGTCCCCCTCGAAGATCACGAAGCCCAAGGCGGCGGCGCCGGGCCTGGCGCTCATGAAGACGGCGGTCATGAAGACGCCCTCGTCGCCGGGCTCGAAGCGGCGGCCGGAGGCGCCGCCGCGGTATCCCGGGCTCGTCGAGACGACGCAGCCGATGCACGCGAAACGAAAGCCGTCGCGCGGCAAGGCGTTCGACCCCCGCCAGATGCGCACGGCGGTGCTCGCGCCTGCGGAGCCGGCGAAGGGGACCAAGGCGGTCGTCCCCGAGCCCGAGGTTCTGAAGGTGGCGCCGCGGATGACGTCGCCCGCCGTCGCCGTCGCGCCCGTTCCGCAACACGCGAACGAGGCGGCCGTCGTGGGGAGGGCCGGTGGCGGGGTGGACGCCGCCTTCGCCCAGTTCCTCGAGCTCGCCGATGCCGCGTTGAGCAAGCTCACCATTCCGCCGGGTTGAATGGGAGCCCAGCGGGCCGTGGTTGCCTGGCGGGCTCATTGACAGTGCGAATTCGGTCTGGTCAGCTCCGGCGCGCCACGTGCGCTCCGAGCCGACCATTGCCGATCCCGAGGTAGTGGACCCGCCACGCCCCAACACCTTGCGGTGCACGGGCGGACAGCCTGCACCGCCGGGCCTCGCGCAGGATCTCGTCATGCTGCTTCGTCTGCCGACGCCGGCGCTGGCGCGGATGGGCGACGTCCTCGGTCCCTGCCTCGCCGACCCGCTCCCCGCCGATGCGGAGCCGCGTCTCGACGCGTTCTGCGCGGCGCACGGCATCGCGAAGGACGCCCTGGCGCGCCCGCTCCGGGCGTGCCGCTTCCTGCTCCGCGAGGCCGCGTGCCGCGACGCCCCCGCCGGCGCGCTCGCCGAGGATCTCGGCGCCCTCTGCCCCGAGGCGCCGATCGTCAAGGAGCTGCTCCTCGGCGTTTACGACGCGGCCAAGGTCAAGGTCCAGCAGGACGTGCTCCGGGGGATGCTCACCGACCACGGGAAGCTGCTCCTCGACGTCGACTGGCGCCGCGACGCGATCGAGGGCACGAGCCGCGCCCCGGACGCGCGCCTCCGCGTGACCCTGCTCACGCTCCGCTACCAGGACGGGGACGACACGAAGAGGATCACCCTGCAGCTCCTCCCCGAGACGCTGCGGCGGCTTCGAGCCTGCCTCGACCAGATGGCAACCTGAACCCCCGCCCTGCGCGTGGGGCTCGACCAAGAAGCGACGGAGAACCAGGCAACCATGGCGCTCAGCATCCAGTCGATCACTCCCGCCTCCGGGCCCGTGGCGGGTGCGACCACGGTCACCATCACCGTCTCGGGCTGCTCTCGGGGCTCGGCGCCCACTGTGACCTTCGGCGGGGCTCCAGCGACGGGCGTGAGCCTCAGCGCCGACGGCGGCACCATCACGGCGAAGACCCCCGCGCAGCCGGCGGGCCCCGCGGACGTCGTCGTGACCACGAGCGCCGACGGGAGCGCGACCTCCTCGGGCGGCTTCTACTTCGGGTTCGGCATCACCTCGGTCGAGCCGGTGCAGGGGCCTCTCGGCGGCGGGACCACCGTCACCATCACCACCGTCGGCTGCTCACCCGGCACCGCGCCGACGGTGACCTTCGGCGGCGTGAAGGCGACGAAGGTGAGCGTCAGCGGCAGCACCGTCACGGCGACGACGCCGGCCGGCTCGGTGGGCCCGGTGGACGTCGTCGTGTCCGACGGGACCCAGGGCAGCGCGACGTCGGCGGCCGGCTACTGCTTCTACACGACGCCGGACGTCGAGGTCGGCACCAAGTACCTCCAGCTCTACGTCCCCGAGTTCGGCACGGCCCCCTACCTCCCGCCGCAGGTCGACGGCGCGGGGAGCCCCACCCACCCGATGTCCTCGTTCATGCGCATCGGCATGCCCATCGCGGGGACGACGTCGCTCTTCGGGGACCCGGTGTCGACGTACGGAGACCAGCTCCTCCAGATCGGATGGAACAGCTCTCCGTCCTCCTCGGGCAACGGCGTGTACGACGCGGCGAGCACCGCCGCGGGCAACGTCGCCGCCATCGCCGACGACTGCACGGCGATCGCGACGGCGGTCACGACCGCGGTGGCGAGCACGGTCGCGAGCTACCCGGGCAACACGAGCACGTACAGCCCGAACGTCGCCGCCATCGCGGCCACGACGAACGCCGTGTACCAGGCGGCGGGCGGCGCCTCCGGGGGCAGCACCGCTCTCCAGGCGGCGCAGAGCGCCGTCGTGACGGCCTCCCTCAGCCCCTTCGTGGACGACACGCGCGACCAGGGTGCGTCGAACAACGCGAACGGCCTGACCGTCGCCCAGCGCGTCTCGGAGAGCGCCCTGCTCTTCACGAAGGGCGGCTGGCGCGACCACACCGACGGCAACCGCGTCACCACCACGTTCGGCGACAAGATCGAGGTGATCCGCGGCAACTACAAGCTCATCGTCCTGGGCCGGCAGGACGCGGCCGGGGGCGGGCACACGTGGGAGTCCTCGGGCGGCTGCCTCCAGGACAACGACGCTCCCCCGGGCCAGATCACCGAGTACAAGTACGTCGAGACGCAGGACGGCACGTGGCGCACGATCGAGACGACGTCCAAGGGCGACGTCGAGACGATCTACGACGGGAAGGTCGTGGACCGGTTCGTCGCCGGCTCGATCAGCACCATCGTCGGGCGGGAAGACAAGGCGACCAGCACGGGGCCCATCGGCACGAACGCGCTCGCGCAGCTCAAGGCCGAGTTCGCGCTCGACCAGCAGACCGACACCTACGTCGACGCCGCGCTGACCTTCGACGCCTACCTGACCCAGCGCGGCTACAACAAGGGCACCGGAACGCAGAGCCAGGATTACTTCCACGAGGAGTCCGGCGGCTCCAACCCCGTCGTCTTCGAGCAGACCTGGGCCTCGCGGATGGAGTCCTACGTCGGGAGCTCGGCGGCGTGGGTCCCCGACATCATCGATGCGACGTACGCGACCAACATCACCGAGACGGTCAACGCGACCACCCTCACGACGACGCTCAACGCGGCCACCCTCACCGAGACCCGGGCCGCCTCGGGCACGCTGAGCGAGAACCACAGCGCCGCCACCTTCACCGAGAACTGGGACGTCTCGGGTTCGATGACGTCGAACACCACGACCGGGGGGAGCATCAACGAGACGACCACCGTCGCCGGCACCGTGACCGACACGTTGAACGCCACCGACTCCATCTTCGCGATCGAGAAGACCCCGGCCACGGCCTGGACCCTCACCTTCGCCACCGTCTCCTGCGACGTCAACATCGGCGTCAAGTGGGAGGCGAGCATCGGCGCCCACTTCGAGACCAACGTGGGGCCCGGCATCGCGCTGCAGGTCGGGCCCAACCTGGAGATCGCCACCGCGATCACCCTCAGTGTTCACGCGGTCGAAGTCGCGTTCACGAAGCTCAAGTACGAGAACGACGCCATCGAGTTCAAGGACATCGAGACCAAGGGCAAGCAGGGGGCGTTCCAGATCACGATGACCGCCCTGGGCATCCTGCTGTGAGGGAGAGCGCCGTGAGCGAGAGGTCGGCGTGAAGACCGTCAAGCCCCAGAAGCTCGGCGTCCTTTGCCGGACGATGGAGGTCGACCGCAAGACGCGGCTCGTCGTCACGCTGCTCGTCTGCTTCCCCCTCGACGCACCCCGGAACGTCCTCACCGAGGTCGAGATGTGGAAGAGCGTGACCCCCGAGCTCGGCGAGGGGGGCATCCTCGACGAGGGGTGGCCCAAGGCGCGCGGCGAAGTGCTGGTCACGGGGCGCTGCTTCGTGCCGGGCGGCAAGGCTCGTTCCGTCTGCAACGTGCGGGTCAAGCTCGGGTCGGTCGAGAAGCGGCTCGCCGCGATCGGCGACCGCGTGTGGAAGGACGGCGTGCCGACGGAGCCAGCGCCGTTCGTCGAGATGCCGATCGACTGGGCACACGCGTTCGGCGGGGAGGGCTACGCCGACAACCCGCTCGGCAAGGGCGCGGCGCCCGTCGCGGGGCCCGACGGCAAGGTTCACCCGCTGCCGAACATCGAGCTCGCCGATCGCCTCGTGCGGTCCCCGAAGGAGCGGCCGCGCCCGGCGGGCTTCGGGCCCGTGCCGCTCGAGTGGCCCCAGCGCCGCGCGAAGGCAGGGACGTTCGGCAAGGACTGGCTCGCGAAGCGGTCGCCCGGCCTCCCGAAGGACGCCGACCCCGGCTTCTACAACGCGGCGCCCGAGGACCAGCAGGCAAAGGGCTACTTCCGCGGCGACGAGGCGTTCGTCCTCGAGAACATGCACCCGGACAGGCCCCGGATCGAGGGGCGCCTCCCGGGCCTCGTCACGCGCGCCTTCGTCACGCGCAAGACGCCGAAGGGGGACGTGTTCGGCGAGATCCCCACGCACCTCGACACGGTGCGGTTCTTCCCGCGCGCGGAGCGGGGGCTGCTCGTCTACCGCGGTACGATCGAGATCGCCGACGACGACGCGGCCGACGTCCTTCACCTCGTGGCGGCGTGCGAGGACGCGGGGGCGCCGAAGGGGACGCAGCACTACCGGGACGTCCTCGCGGCGCGGCTCGACCGGAAGAAGGGCCTCCTCGAGGCGCTCCGCGAGACCGCGCTCATGCCGGCGGCGGGGGGTGGCCTGGTGCCCACGGCGCCGAAGAGCGAGATGGCCGTGCTCCTCGGCAGCGAGGACCTGGTCCGCAAGAACGCGCGACGGCGAGCCGAGGGGGAGATCGCGGCCCTCAGCGCGAGGCTCGAATCGCAGGGGATCCGGCCGGCGGACCACGGCGTCCTGCCGCTGCCTCCGGACGAGGAGCCGCCCGGTCTCGAGGACCCGGACGCGATGGTCACGTTCCTCGAGACGCAGCAGGCCGCCGCGGCGGGCGAGCGGGCGGGCGCCGAGGCAAAGCGGGCGCAGTTGGAGGCGAGGCTGCGGGAGCTCTGCAAGAAGGCGGGCAAGGACTACGACGAGGTCGTCAAGCAGGGAGGCGGCCCTCCCAAGTTCTCGCCCGCGCAGCAGCTGCGGACCTTGCCGGCCGGCATCGTGCTCGCCGATCCGACCTTGCCCCAGAAGCTCGCGGCCATGGACGAGCGGCTGAAGGACGCGTACCGCAAGGCTGCCCACGAGATGCCCGCCGCCCTCGTGCCGGACGCCGCGACGCGCGCACGGCTCGGCGCGACGCTCCTCGGGGCGGTCGCGAACGGCGAGGATCTCGCGGGACGCGACTTCACCGGCGCGGAGCTCTCCGGGAAGGACCTGCGCGGCGCCAAGCTGCGTGGCGTCTTCCTCGAGGGGGCGAACCTGAGCGGCGCGGACCTCTCCGGCGCCGACCTGTCCGATGCCGTGCTCGCGCGCGCGAACCTCGGCAAGACGAACCTGGCCTCGGCTCGACTCGCCGGCGCAAACCTCGGGGCGGCGCGCGCCCAGGGCGCGGAGTTCTCGGGCGCGGACCTCTCGCGCGCGGTCCTCGTCCGGTCGGAGCTCGACGGCGCGCGCCTCGCCGGGGCGACGCTCGATGGCACCGACTTCACCGAGACGCGGTTCGGGGCGGCCGACCTCTCCGGAGCGAAGGCGGCCGCGTTCCGCGTCATCAAGGCGGACCTGTCGGGCGTGAAGCTGTCTTCCATCCGGCTCGAGAAGGCGCTCTTCCTCGAAGTGGATCTCACGGGCGCGGATCTCACCGGGGCGGTGCTCGACCAGGCGTCCTTCGTCACGTGCCGCGGGGAGGGCGCCGTCTTCCAGCGCGCGAGCCTCCGGCGCGCCGTCTTCGTCGAGCGCTCGTCGTTCCCCCGCGCCGACTTCCGCGAGGCCACCCTCACCGGCGCGAACTTCCGGGGGACCGTGCTCGATCGCTGCCGCTTCGAGGGCGCCCGGATGGCGGGCGCCGACCTCTCCGAGTGCAGCCTGAAGGGCGCGACCCTGGAGGGCGCGGCCGCGCCCACGGCGATGCTGGTGCGCGCCGACCTCACCGGCGCGAAGGTGGCCCACGCGAACCTGATGGAAGCCGTGCTCCAGAAGGCCACGCTCGCGGGCGCGGACCTCTCCGAGTGCAACCTGTTCCGCTCCGACCTGTCGCGGGTGCGGGTCGATCGCGAGACGAAGCTCGACCGGGCGCTGCTCAAGCAGGCGCGGATTCACCCACGGAGCGCCGAGGGACCCGATGGATCGAAGTGAGCTGGAGCGCCGCGTCCGCGGCGGAGAGCTGATCGCCGACGTCGACCTCTCGGGCCTCTCCCTCGAGGGCGCGGACCTGGGCGGCGCGGTCTTCGAGAAGGTCCGCTTCGGCGGCGCGCGCGCAGATCGCGCCCGGCTCAAGGAGTCGATCTTCAACGACTGCGACTTCACCGGCTGCCGGATGACGGGCGCGGACCTGGGCCTCGCCGTGATGAACGGCTGCAAGCTCGAGGGCGCGATGCTCGACGGCGCCCGCCTGGTCGGGGCCAAGCTCCACGAGTGCGATCTCTCCCGCGCGCGCCTCTCGGGCGCGGACCTCTCGCTCACGATGATCATGAAATCCGTGCTCGAGGGCGCGGACCTGTCGAAGGCGAAGATGGTCCGCTGCGTGATCCACGACGGCCGCGTCGGGGGCCTGCGGCTCGAGGGGGCGGAGCTCCACAAGCTCGTGATGGCCAAGACCGATCTCACGGGGGTGGCGCTCGCGGGCGTGCGCTGCTCGTTCTGCATCTTCGTCGAGTCGAAGCTCGCGGGGATGCGCCTGCGCGGGATGGACCTCTCGCAGTGCCAGTTCATCGACGCGGACCTCACCGAGACGGACCTCTCCGGCGCGACCCTCACCCGGTGCAACTTCAAGGGCGCGAAGCTCTCGCGGGCGAACCTCGCGCAGGCGAAGGCGACCCGCGCGCTCTTCTACCAGGCGAAGCTCGACGGCGCGGACCTCACGGAGGCGACGCTGAACGGGTCGATCTTCATGGAGGCCGACCTCACGCGCGTGGTGGCTTCCAAGGCCCGGATGGCCCGGTGCGTCTTCACGCGCGCGACGTGCGTGGGCGCGGGCTTCGTGGGCGCCGAGCTGAACCACGCGGACTTCTCGCACGCGGACCTCTCGGACGCGAACCTCTCCCACGCGGACCTGCTCCGCACGAAGTTCCACCGCGCGAAGGACGACGGCGCGCGGTTCACGGATCGCAGCCTCGCGCACGGCGACGACGCCGATCTGGCCGAGGCGGAGAGCTTCGGCGCGCGCTGAGCGCGGCGCCGCCCGGATCGAACGAAGGAGACACGCATGTTCGCGAACGCACAGGAAGGTGGGCTCGACCTCGGTTTCCCCGACGTCATCATCAGCCCCGTCGGGGTCCCCGTCCCGGGGCCGAACGTGGCCGAGGGGCCGCTGAAGGTGCCCGCGGTCTACAACATCCTCACCGGCGGCACGCCCGCGCACAACCTGGCGACGATGTCCCCCATCACCGAGGGCGACCCGGTCGGGGCCGGGGCCGCGTCGGGCACCGTCATCGGCCCGAGCCGTCACCTGACGGGGGCGTTCACCTTCCTCGTCGGCGGCATGCCGGCGACCCGGATGACGAGCATGTCGCTCCAGAACGTCACCAACTGCCCGGGCGTCGCCATCGTCCCGGCGCAGACCACGCTGCTCGTGCTCGCGCCCTGATCCGAGGAGAACGGCCATGAAGAGCTTCGCAAGGAAGATCGAGCCCCGCGTCGCGGTGCAGGAGGTCTGCACCGTCGTCGCCGTCTCCGGCGCCGTGATCGAGGTCGCGTCGGGCGGCGGCGTCTACGAGGCAAGGCGCGCGGCGGGCTGCCTCCTCGTGCCGCAAATAGGCGACGAGGTGCTCGTCGCGATCGCGGCGGCCGGGCCGGGTCCGTCGTGCTGGGTGATCAGCGTCCTCGAGCGCGACGGGAGCACGCAGGCCGTCCTCGAGCTCGACGGCGACGTGGGGCTCCGCGTGCCGCGCGGCCGCCTCTCGATCACCGCCGAGGGGCTCGACCTCGTATCCGGCACGGAGACCAACCTGGTCTCGGCGGAGCTCAACGTCCGCGCCAGCCAGAGCAGCGTCGTCCTCGAAAAGCTCGCGTTCCTCGGCAGCAGCCTGCTCGCGGAGGTGAAGGCCGTGCGCGTCGTCGCCGACGCCCTCGACACCGCCGCCGAGAGGCTCGTCCAGCGCGTGAAGCGCGCCTACCGCTTCGTCGCCGAGGTCGACCACGTCCGCGCCGAGCGCATCGACGTCGCCGCGACGAAGGAGCTGAGCCTCCGCGCCGAGAACGCCGTGATCATGGCCGAGGAGCTCGTGAAGGTGGACGGGGCGCAGATCCACGTGGGGTGAGCTGCGCTGGCCGCGACCGCGCATCCGGGCTAGTCGAGCATCCCGAGCGACATGGCCAACCCCGAGCGACAGCCTCTCTCGCTTCGTGCAGCTCCCGGGATCGCCCTCGCCCCCGGTCTCGCGGCGGACTTCGCGAGGCTGAAGACGTTCTCGCACGCTGCCAGGAAGCAGCTCTATCGTGTCCTCGGGCCGATGCTGGCGGACCCGCCGCCCGACGTCTCGGCGCAGGTCGGGGCGTTTTGCGCCGAGTTCGGGGTGTCGTCCGATGACCTCCTCCGCGCCCTGAGCGCGTGCCGCTTCTTGCTCCGGCAGGCCGCCGCCGTCGACCTCAGCGAGGAGCACCTGCGCGAAGACTTCGCGCGCCTCGGGGACGAGGGGGAGCTCGCGGAGAGCCTCTTGCCCGGGTACGAGGTCGCGGTGCGCCTGGTGCGCGACGAGCTGGGGCGCGCCGCCCTCACCGATCACGGCAAGGTCGTGGAGCGTGTCGACTGGCGCGTGGATCGCGTGGAGGACTCGAACCGCGCGGATCGCCTGCATCTCGGGGTGCTCGTGGTGACGATGACCCACCGCGAGGCGGGGACGCGAGAGCGCATCACGCTGCACCTCGGCGCGGACGCGGCCCGCGAGCTGCGCGCCGCGTGTGATCGGTACCTCGCGCGCTGAACGCGTGCCCTCGTCTCACGCAGGAGGCGGGAGGGGCCGGTCGGGCTCGAGGCCCACGCCGGCGTCGACGCCCCCCGGCAGCACGAAGCGACCAGCGTCGACGAAGTTGCCGGCGATCAGGCAGCGGACCGCGGACTTGCCGTACGTCCTCGCCCCCCACAGCCTGGCGCGACCGTGGGCTCGCAGGCTCCCGGCGAAGAGCTCCGCGGCGGACGCCGTTCCCCCTCCCACCCAGACGTCGACCGGCCACGGGTACAGGTCGCCGCGCGCCACGTACTCGGTGACGTCCCCTTCCGCGTCCTCGAGGGTCGCGACCGTGGCCCCCTCCGGGAGGAGATCGCGGAGCAGATCGAGCGCCGCGCGCACGTCGCCACCGGGGTTGTCGCGGACGTCGAAGACGAGGCGTTCGATCGCGGCGCCGGTGAAGCGGCCGATCGCGTCGTGAACCGCCGCGGGGACCGCCGGAGTGAAGAGGTGGATCGAGATCCGCAGCGACCCGTCGGCCTCGCGCGACGCCTCGACCGGCCCGGCGGCGCCTCGGGGAGCCTCGGGCACCGCGTAGCCGAACAGGATCGTGGGAATGCCGGGGACGACGACCCCGCCGATCGGGTTGTTCATGGCGTTGCCGGTCGTCGTGCACGCCATCGTGATCGCCGGCATCCCCTGGAGGAGCACCTTGGGGCTGCCCATCGTGAACGTGCCGAGCTGCATGAAGACGGGGTTGGCGACGCCTGCGTTGTCGCCCATGGTGAGCGGGATCATCGACCCCATGTTCAGCGCCGGCATCGCCTGCAAGAGGATGGTCGGGCAGAACGGGGCGGCCAACGCGTGCATCCCCATGTTCGGATACGGGACGGGAATCGGCGCGGGAGCGGCCGGCGTGAGGCACACGTCCGGGAAACCCATGTTCATGCCAGGACCATTGACCGAAGCCGGCAGCATCCGATGCCTCCTCTCGCGTGGGGTCGACGGGGCGACCGTCAGCCGACGTGGATTTCCTTGCCCTGGATCGTGACGGTGTCCTCGCACTGGATCGAGGTGGTCTTCGCCTGCTGGTGCGACGCCTCGTCCACGACGGAGAGCTCCTGCCCGGCGTGCACGTGGAGCAGCTCGCTGACGCGCCGGAAGGCGGTCACGAACGTCTCCACCATCGCGCGGGCGGTCATCCGGAGGTCGCCGGCGATCACGTCGACCACCGGCGAGCGGAGCTCCAGGCCCCTGTCGCCGGCGAGAGAGAGCGTGCCGTCGACCGCGCGAACCGCGACGTCGCCCTGAAGCTCGAGCGAGGTCCTGCCGCGGCCCGCGAGCACGCCGATGACGAAGTGGGCTCCGTCCTCGCCGATCACCAGGAGCTCGTCGCCCCGGCATGCCGCGTACGGGAGCGACAGCGCGAACACCGCGTTCACGACGGCTCCGTCGTCGAGCAGGAGCTCCGCCGACCCGTCGTGAACCGCGGTGACGACGCCTCGCCCCAGGTGCGGTCCGCCGCGCGCGGCCTCCGCCGTTCCTCGTGGTCGAAGCGCGGCACTCGTGATCGATCGCACTGCGGCCAGGCTCATGGGCTCTCCTCGGTTCCGGGCTTTCGCGCCGGCGGTGAGGGCGGGAGATACGTCTCCGCCCGGAACTTCTCTTCGTCCGTCCGGCGGGCGCCCGCCAGCGTCGCGTCCGACCACACGACGCTCGACTCGGCGACTCCGTGGAGGTTCGCGTGCGTCAGGTCGACCTGCGTGAAATCGCACCGCGCGAGGCGCGCGCTCGAGAGGTCCGCGAAGTTCATGCGCGTCGCCAGGAAACTGCACCCGACGACCGTCGCGCCCGTCCACACCGACTCGCGGAGATCGGCTCCCGCGAAGGTCGCTCCGTCGACCGTCGCGCCGGCGAAGGTGGCGTGGCGCAGCTTCGCCTTCGCGAAGTTGCTCCCGACGAGCTTCGCCTCGCCGAAGAAGGCCGCCTTCGCCTGACTCCTCGCCAGCCGGGCGCGCGAGAGGTCCGCTTCCATCAGCGTCGCCCGGAACAGGATCGCGCCCTCGAGGTTCGCGTCCGAGAGGTTGCAGCGCGTGAAGTTCGAGTCCGTGAAGTCGCAGTCGCGCAGATCCATGCCGTGCAGGTCGGCGCCCGTGAAGACGCAGCGGGTGAGCATGAGGCCGCGCAGCAAGACGCCGGTCAGATCCATGTCGCCGAGGTCGACCATCGAGAGGGACGCGCGATCGAAGGTCGCTCCCGAGACGAGGGCGCCGCGGGCGGCCACCTTGGTGAGGGACGCCTTCGTGAAGCGCGCGCGCGAGAGGTTGGCGCCCTGAAGGACCGTCATGTGCAGCCGGGCGCCTTCGAGGTCCGCGCCGGAGAGATCCGCACCGGCCAGGATCGTCATCTCGAGGTCGTGCCCCCGGAGGTTCGCGCCCGGCATCTTCGCGTTCTTCAGCGCGGCGCCCGACAGCACGGCGTCGCTCAGGTCGGCCCCCGTCAGATCGACGTCCGTGAGGACGGCCCGGCGAAGGATCGCGCGCCGGAGGTTGGCCCGCGCGAGCGGCTGACCCACGAGGACGGCGCGCGACAGGTCCGTCCCCTCGAAGTCCAGCGCCTGCCCGGGCTCGGCGAGGGTCGCGCCGATGAAGACGCAACCGACGAGGGCGCGCGGTAGCTTCGCGCGGCGGAGGTCCGCGCCGACGAACGCGACCGACTGGAGGACCGCCTCGCGGAGGTCCACGTCGCGCAGGTCTGCCTTCGCGAAGGAGGTGCCTTCGAAGCGCAGCCCCGCCACGGCCGCCCCGGAGAGCCGTGCGCCCTCGAAGCCGGCGCGCTCGACGCAGGCACCCTGGAGGCTCGCGCCCGTCAGGTCGGCGGCCTGGAGCCGGGCAGCCCGGAGGACGGCGCCGGAGAGGTTGGCGTTCTCCAGCTTGGTCCCGACGAAGCTGGCGTCCTCGGCGTCGAGCTTCGCGAGGCGTGCGCCGCGGAGGTCCGCTCCGTCGAACCTCGCCGCCCGGGCCCGCGCGCCGGAGAGATCGGCGCCCGCGAGCCGGGTCGACGCGAAGCCTGCACCCTCGAGGAGCGCGCCGTTCAGCGTCGCGCGCGACATCTCGGCGGAGTCGAAGCGAGCCCCGGAGAGGTCCTGGCCCGACAGGTCCGCCCCCGGCAGGCTGGCCGCCACGAAGGCCGCGCGTTGCATCCTCGCCCCCTCGAACCGCGCCCCGACCAGCGTTCCACGGAGCAGGCTGCACGACGTGAGGTCGGCCGCGGAGAAGTCGCAGCCGTCGAAGGCCGACTCCGTGAGCCGGGCGTTCGACAGGCTCGCGCCGCGCAAGCTCGCCTCCGCCAGCTTCACCTTCGCGCCCGTCGTGTTCGAGAGGTCGGCGTCGGTGAGGTCGACTCCGTTCGCCGAGATCGCCATCAGCCGTGCTCCCCGGAGTCGAGCTCCGGGAAGGCTCGCTCCATCGAACCTGCCGCCGAGGAGCGTCGCGCCCGACAGGTCTACGCCGGGCAGCGCCTGGCCGGAGAGGTCGAGCCCCATGCACGTCACGCCCGCGCACGATTCGCCGGCCCGCAGGCGCGCGAGCACCTCGCCCGGCGGCATCGGAGTGCCCGACCCGATCGCCCCGGTCACGACTCCTCCCAGAGCGCGCGCGTCAGGTTGGCGCCCTCGAACCTGGAGCCTCGCGCCGCCGCGGCGCCCAGGAACTTCGCGTCGTACAGGCTCGCCCCCGAGAAGTCCGCGTCCGTCAGCGTGGCCTTGCAGAAGCTCACCGACATGAGGTCGGCCTTCGTGAAGTCGGCTCGCTCGAGGACTGCCCGGTCGAACCGGCCGCCGCGGAAGTCGGCCGCGTGCAGCCGGGCACCCACGAGCGACGCCTTGTTGAACTGCGCGCGCCGGAGGCGGCAGTGGCGGAAGTCCGCGCCGTCGACCGTGGTCCCGTGCCAGGAGCAGCCGTCGCCGGTCGCCCGGTAGAAGCTGGCCTTCTCGAGCTTCGACTGGAGGAACGCGGTCCGGGTCATGCGCGCTTCGTCGAAGAGGGCCCCCGGGGCACGGCAGTCGAGGAAGCAGCAGATCTCGAGCTCGGCGCCCGTGAAGTCCGCGCCGTCGAGCGACGCGCGCGCGAAGACGACCTTGTGGAGGCGAGACCGCGGCAGCCTGAGGCCCGACGCGGCCGTCTCCTGGAAGGAAGCCATCTGGCCGGTGACCGCCACGAGCGACGCCCCGGTCAGGTCCGTTTTCAGGAAGATGGTGCGATCCAGCTTCGCCTCGTCCAGGACGGCCCGCACGGCGCGCGCGCCGGTGAAGTTCGTCCCCGTGAGGTCTGCGCCGGTGAGATCCGCACCCTCGAGATCGGCGTTGCCGAGATCCGCGGAGGCCAGCAGCGCGCCGGCGAGGTTGGTCCGGACCAGCTTCGCTCCGCGGAGCAGCGCTCCCCGCAGGTCGAGTCCCCGCATGTCCCGGCCCGAGAAGTCGCGGCCCATCATGACCGCGCGCGGCCCGGGCTCCGTGGACAAGCCCATGGCCTCGAGGGCCTGCTCGGGCGTGCTGGGCGCCGGCGCGGCTTCGGCCGGGACCTTCGCGCCGAGCGCCTCGGGTCCGGGCATCCGCGCCTTCGCCGCGGCGAGCTGCTTCTCCGCCGCCTCGAACCGGCCCATCGGGATGCCCGCCGCGGCGGCTTGCGCCTTCTGCGACGCGAGCGCCTCCGAGACGGCGCCGTAGATCCCGTCGCGCGTCGGCGTGACCGACGGCGCGCGGGCCCGCAGCTCCTCGAGCTTCGGCTGGCTGTCCTTCACGAAGGACCGCAGCTTCTCGAGCAGCTGCTTCTTGCTCGCGAGCTGCGCCTCGCTCATCTGCCCGGTGTGCGGCTCGAGCAGAGCCTCGACGCGGGCCGCCGTGTCCGCGCCCGGGTCGGGCGCCTCGGTCCGCGCCGCCGCGGCCTTCGCCTCGAGCGCCGCGGACTCGGCCTGCGCCTTCTTCACGACGGCATTGGCGTCCTCGATCTTCGCGCGGACCTCGGGCGGAACCAGCCTTTCCCGGAAGTACGCCATGGGATCGCGGTCGAGGGCCTCGAGCTCGGACAGGTAGTGCTCGGCGGGCCGGGGGGCTGCGATCGGCTCCGCCTCGACGAGGAGCGTGCGGACGTCGTCGAGCTGGTCGTCGCTCACGGGCACGAGGCCGCGCCAGAGAAGGACGAGGCGCGACGCGTCCAGGTCCGCGATGAGCGTGTCGAGGTTCATCGTCAGCTCGGCGGTGTACCCGTCGGTGCGGCGGCAGAGCACGCGCGGCCGGAGCCCGGGGAGCGCGGTCACGAAGCGCGCCGTGTCCGGGTGCACGAACTCGAACTCGAGCTTCTCGTCTCCCCGCAGGTAGGGGATCTGTTGATCCTCCGGCGCGGCGTTGAAGTGGGACCAGTCGAAGTCCGACGCGTAGAACGGCGCGCGTGTCTTTCTCCAGCTCTGGCCGTAGTCCTTGCCGACCTTCCCGCGACGCCGTGGCCAGTAGGGGCTCAGCGGGCCGAACCCGGCCGGCTCCGGCGCGTCGCGCCGCGAGCGAAGCGGGGTGGCGACGCTCTCGACGGTCGGAAGCTCCGCCGCCTCGTGGCCCCTGCCCACCGGGTTCCCCTCGAAGCGAGGACCGCCGAACGCGTTCTCGTAGACGATGGGCATCGACTGGAAAGGGACCGGCTCGGAGATGGGATCGAAGGGGCGATCCGTCCAGACGCGGCGCCCGAAGACGCGCAGCGTCTTCGACCAGTCGCCGACCGCGAACCGCGCGGAGCACTCCTTCGCCGATCGTCCCCCTCCGGGATGGCACGTGCCACGAAGGAGGACGTCCGCCTTCGGCTTGAAGTCGGCGAAGTCGCTCGCGTGCACGATCGCTCCGGTGAGCTCCTCGTCGTCGTCGGCGAACACGTCGCCCTGCAGGACGACCTGCGCCAGATCGTCGATGGGCGCGACCGCTTCACCGGGCGCTAGCCGGAACACTCCCCGCACGACGACGGTCATCTCGAGCCGACCCGGGCTGCGAGACGTCACCTTGGTGCCGAAGAGGAACGGGAGGGAGTTGTTCGCCTGCATCCGGCTCTCACCGCGCGCGAGGCGCGAACGGAGCGGTGACCCGCGTGGGGGAGGCCGACGGACGCATGCTACCGTCCGCCCATGAACGTCGCCGGGCGCGTGGCGCGCCATCCATTCGGTCTCTCGCTGGCGGCCGCCTGCGCGCTGCTCTGGAGCTGCAACGACGTGTACGGCGCGGCGCCCGTTCCCCCTCCGCCTCCCTCTGCGCCTCCGGCGGCCGTCGCCACGTCGCAGGCGCCGAGGCAGGTCGTCATCGAGGACGAAGCGTTCGCGCTGACGGGCGCGCCGGACGAAGCGCGCACCCTCCTGCAACGGCATGCGGCGAAGCTCATCGCGTGCCCCCCCGAGCAGGTGAAGGTGCGCCACACCCTGTTCTCGCGGCACTGGGAGTCATGGGGCGCCTTCCTCGCAGACGGCTGCGGGCAGCGCGTCGTCTACGGCGAGGCCGACCCCTACTCCTCCAGCGACCCGGCAGAGCCGCGGTACGACAACGTGACGTACCTCGTGATCTCGCGGTTCCCGCTCGGCGCGGCTCGCGGGCCGTGAAGGCCTCGGTGATGCCTCGCGCGTCATAACCACAGGAGCGCGATCGAGGCGCGGATCTCGGTGGCCGTGTTCATGCTCGTGATCCCCATCGCCTGGCTGATGCGGGGGGCGGTCTTGAGGTCGATCGTCGGCGCGTTCGTGACCTCGATCTTCCCGAGCTCGTTGATCTTCACGACCTCGCCGAGGTCCATCGTGACGTGGCTCCCCGGAGGCGGACCGTGCATGTCGAAGTGCATGCCGGTGTGGGTGTCCGCGTGCAGGATGGGGTGGAGGTCCATGTGCAGGCCGACGTGAGTGTCGACCACCACGCCGGTGAACGTGTTGGTCTGGAGCGCGGCCGTGATGGTCGAGTTCACCGCGGGAGCCTGGACGAAGTTGCTCACGACGACCTGGGCGGCCTGCTCGTTGAGGATGGCCGTCGCGCTGGCCTGCTGCGTGATCGTCAGCAGGGCCTCCTGGCACCACAGGTAGATCGCGGCGATGACGTCGACCTCGACGGACGCGCCGAAGAGGTTCCCGATGAAGTTCGCCGTCGAATACTGGACGGTGGACTGCGCGCCGAACGCCGCCGTGGCGTTGCTGATCGTCGCCGCCTGCGTCGTGTTGGAGATGGAGCTCCCCGCCGAGACGTCGTTCGAGATGCTGTCGACGTTCGTGGACTGCTTCAGCGTCCCGCCGGTGAGGGTCTGGACGTTGTTGCCCGCGTTCGTGATGGAGACGGTCTGAACCGCGGTCGTCTCGCTGAACAGGTAGTTGCCGTACGTCTGCTGCGTGATGTTCGGGTTCGCGCCCGAAGGGTCGCCCGGCGACGCGACCGGGGTCGGGCTGCCCTGCTGGATGAAGACGTTCCACCGGGTGCCGTCCCAGTCCCACGTCTGGTTCAGGCCCTGCTGCGCGCCGCCGTTCGACTCGAGATCGCCCTGGTCGGTGTCGATCTGCCCCCCGGAGTTGTCGAACCCGGCGCCGGCTCCCGGGTCGTCCTGGCGCCCCAGGACCATCAGCTTGTAGTTGCCGCGGATCACCTCGACCTTGTCGCCGCGGGTCGTCGTGATGCGGTTGCCGTCGGAGTGATCGCGCCAGCCGCCCTTCGAGTGGAGGCGAGCGCTCTCGCCGGCGCGGTAGTCTCCGGTCGGGGGAAGCTGGTTCAGGGCGTTGGTCGCGTCGGGCGTCCGGGTGCGCGAGTCGTCCGTGAAGCCCTCGACCATCGCGGCGAGGTCTTCGCCCAGCTCGGTGTGCGTCTTGACTCCCGCCCGCGTATCGGCGGCGCCGAGCCGGAGGTACGAGTTGAGCGGCGTGGTGTTCGCGCTCGACGAGGTGCCCGCCGCCTCGGCCACGTTGGTGAAATCGGGCACGAAGAGCGTCAGGTGTTTCCCCGCGCTCTGGTCCCCCGGACTGCCGTCGGCGTTCAGTCCGTCGATCAGGTTCTCGTCCGAGCTGTTCTTCGAGAGCGGGGCAGTCCCCGACGCGTCGGTCTCGAACTCGCCTTGCGTGTTGGGCATGGAGATGGTTCCGTCGTCGTGTTCGCTGCTGCGCCGAGCCGCTGGGCAGCATAGCCACGCCGCCAAGGCTCCGTCCGCTCATGGGGCGTCTTCGAACGTCGCCCAGAGTGATGACAGGAGAAGAGCTCCGGCGATGGAGCGCCGCTACGCCATGAAGCTGACGACCGCGGTGCACCAGGCGCACTTCGCCGACTGCGTGCCGGGCCGCGCGACGAGGTGGGCGCCGCAGCCGGGGCAGGGATAGACGTGGCGGGAGTCGAGCTCGTGACCGCACGCCTCGCAGACGACGACGCTCGCGCCCTGCACGAGGAGCAGCCGTCCGCCGCACGAGCCGCACGTGGCCTGGCCGATTCCCACGGCGTCCACCTCGGCCTTCTCGGTCCGGACGCCGGCGCGGCGGATCAACCAGTCGAAGACGGCGTCGGGGACCTTGCCGTGCCAGTCGAGGACGTTCAGCGTGAAGGCGACGTGCAGGAGCGTCGCGGGGTCGAACCGATCGGGGTGGGCGGCGAGCAGGCCCGCACGCCGGTAGCTCTCGACCTCGTGGGCGATCACCTCGTACTCCGCGTGAAGGTAGGCCTCGAGCCCCGCCTCGGTCGGTTGTTCGCGCGCGGCGAAGCCCACGTCGCTCCGGCGGTCGACCAGGGCGCGCCGCCCGGGATCGTGGTTGTTCACGAAGGTGACCCCCGCGCAGTAGTCGACCATCGCGGCCCGGTACGCCGGGTCCCCGATGCGCGGCGACCAGTTCCAAGGGCAGAGGGTCATGTCCATCTCGTACGGCCATCGCCACGCGCGGCGGTAGGCGTCGTCGTCCCCGGCCGCACGGGCCCGGGCGACCTCCTGGCTCACGCCCTCGGCGAGGACGACGAGGAGGGTGTCGAGCTCCGCGCCACCGATGCGGGCGCGCGCGAGATCCTCGTCGTAATCGAAGAACTGACCGCAGTAGTCGCAGTAGACGTAGGCCGTGCGGGGCGCCGTGCGCTTGTAGCCGCCGCAGCGCGGGCAGCGGCGGGCGCGCACGTGGCGAGCGGGAGCCGGAGGCGGCAGCGAACGCGCGGCGAGGGCGGCGTTGTGCAGGGTGACGCGCGCGTTCACCTCGGCTGCGACGCGTGGGTCACGTTGCGCGGCGGCGTCCACGGCCCGCCGCGTCTCGTCGAACCACTGCGGCGGCTTGCCGAACGAGGCCAGCGCGGCGGCCGCCTCGACGGGCCCCTTGCCGTAGACGGCGGCGTAGATGCGCACGTACTCGGCGAGGTCCATGGGGGGTGAGCATATCGCCGCCCGTAGTAAGGTGACGCCGTGGTCGCCGAGCTCGAGAAGATCAGCATCACGGCCAAGCTCTCCGCGTACTACCGCACGTTCTCGGACATCGCCTTCGCGTCCGAGGTCGCGGCCCTCGTCGGCGCCGAGGATGCCTACGCGAAGCTCGCCCGGGACCACGGCCTCGACCGCGACCAGCTCACGTCCTACGCGCCGATGTTCGAGGCCCGCTACAAGAGCGTCAGTGAGCTCATACGCGCGTCCGGCGCGTCGCAGGTCCTGGAGCTCGCGTGCGGCTACTCGATGCGAGGCCTCGATCTGACCCGGAGCGGCGCGCTGCACTACGTCGAGACGGACCTGCCGGGCGTCATCGCCACCAAGCAGGAGCTGCTCGACGAGATCCGCCGGGGTCACCACATCGCGCCGAGCCCCCGGCACCACGTGACCGTCGCCGACGCGCTCGACGTCGAGCAGCTCCGCGTCGCGGCCCGGGGGCTCGACCCGCGCGAGCCGCTGCTCGTCCTCTGCGAAGGCCTCATGGGCTACCTGACGAGGGCCGAGACGGAGCGCGTGACGACGAACGTCCGCGCTCTCCTCGGAGAGCACCGCGGCGGCTCCTGGATCGTCCCCGACTTCACGTTCGTCTCCGAGCTCCGGAACCTGCCGCCGGAGCGGCTCCGGCTCCGCTCCGCCGTCACGGGGATCACGCAGCGGCAGCTCGACGCGTCGGCCTTCGAGGACCACGCCGACCTCGTGTCGTTCTTCGGAGCGATCGGCTTCGACACGCGCGTCGCGAGCCAGATCGACGAGACCCCGTCCTTCGCGTCGCTCGCGGCGCTCGGTCTGCCTGCCTCGCTGCTCGATCGGCTGCGACCCGTCCTCCGCGTGTGGGTCATGACGCCGGCGGAGTGAAATGGGGGTGCGAGCGGAATCGATCGTGGTCTCCCTCACGATCGCGGTCGATTCCTGGGGATGGGGCAGGTCCGACCGCTAGGGTCCCGCGTCGATGCGCCTCACTCGCTTGCTTCGGGTCCTTCCGTTCCTCCCCGGGCTCGCCCTCGCGGCGGCCTGCGGCGGCAGCAGCAACGGCAACGGCAACGCAGCCTCCGACGCCGGGGCCGACGCCAGGGGCTTCGACGCCAGCGCGGGGCAAGACAGCGGGGCCCCGGTCGATGCGTCGAGCCACGACTCCGGAGCAACGCTCGACGGCGGCGGCGCCGACACCGGGCTCGTCGTCGCCGACGGCGGCGCCTGCCCGGGCGTGAACGTCCCCGGCGCAGCGGCGACGCACGGCAACCCGCCGAACGTCTCCAACCTCGGCGGCCCGGTCCTTCACTCGCCGCGCATCGTCACCTTCACCTTCGCGGACACGCCCAACGCCGCCGCGCTCCAGGCGTTCGGGGCCAGCATCGCCTCGTCCGCATGGTTCGCGCAGACGATGGGCGACTACACGACGACGAGCGCCCCGCCCCTCGGGCTCTCGGTGGCCCTCACGGCGAACGGCGACCCGACGTACGTCGACGACGGTGACGGCCTCTTCGCCGGCGACGCCGGCGCCGACGCAGCGGCGAGCGCCGGCACCGATCTCAACGCCTTCATCAACACGTCGATCGCGAACGCCGTCGCGGCCACCACGATCCCGGCGCCGGACGGCAACACCGTCTACGCCTTCTACTTCCCGCCCTCGTCGACGATCACCGGCTTCGTCGGCCAGAGCTGCCAGGCGTATGGCGGCTACCACTTCAACCAGGTGTACGGCGACGGCACGACGCCCATCTACTACGCGATCATCCCCGACTGCGCGCAGGGCACGGCGTACGAGCTCCAGGCCGCCACGCTGGCGGCGAGTCACGAGATCGACGAGGCCTCGAGCGATCCAGCGCCGAACACGGGCTGGTCGCTCGACGTGACGCCCTACCCGGAGGACGCGGGGACCTCGACGGTCGAGTTCCGCAACGACCCCTGGCTCTCGCTCGGCTACGGCGAGATCGGCGACAACTGCGAAGGTACGGACTGGACCCTCGACGGCGGGACGCTGGTGCAGCGGATCTGGTCGAACACGTCCGCTTCGGCCGGTCACGACCCCTGCGTCCCCGTGCCGTCCGGCGAGTCGTACTTCAACGCCTCGCCCGACAAGGCGGTCTACGTGGCCAGCGTGGGCGACACCTTCACCATCGACGTCACCGCGTTCACCGACGCCCCTCGCGCGTCGTGGCAGCTCGACGCCGTCGACTACACGCAGCAGCTCGAGGCGCAGGCGGGGCTCACGACGCCGTACCTGAAGCTCGAGTGGGTCGGCGGCGTGGTGCGCTCCGACGGCATCGCCTCGGTCACGTGCATGAACAACGGCATGCATGCCCAGCTCCAGGTCACGCTCCTCGCCGACCCCGCGGCGCTCCAGGCAGCGGGCCTCGTGCTCACCTGGCCGCAGGCCCTGGGCGCGATCTACTCGCTCGACCTCTCCCAGCAGACCGCCGCCGAGCCCGGGCAAGACACCGCCGCGTACACGTGGCCGTTCGAGGTCGTCACGCCGGCCATCGCCGCGCAGATCGGGCTCGGCTCGTCGGGCGTCTCCGACGCGATCAAGCCGCGAAAGCGGTTCTGGGCGCCGGTGCCGCGGTTCGGGCGGTAGCGCGACGTGCAGCCACCGCCACGGTGTCCCCAAACGCGCGAGCGCTGACTACGCCTCTACGGCTCTGTTCATCTGCACGGCGGAGAACGGACATGCAGGGATCGCTGGGAGAGAAGATCGGCGAAGGCGTTTTCGCTGACGTCCACGCCTGGGCGCCCGGTCAGGTCGTCAAGCTGTCCAAGCCAGGTCTCCCGCACTGGGTCCTCCAGCACGAGGCGCGAATGACCCGCGCGGTCTTCGCCGCCGGTGGCCCGGCGCCGGAGGTGCTCGGCGAAGTCACCCTCGACGGGCGCTTCGGCATCGTGTTGCCGCGCTTCGATGGGCCGACCCTGAAGGAGGCTACGCGCACCGGCGCCATCACGCGCGAACGAGCGGGCACAATCCTCGCGACGCTCTGCCTTGCCGTTCACGAGACGCGACCGCCTCCGGACGCACTCTCGCTGCGCCAGGCGATGGACGCCAGATTGCGGTTCGCCGGCAGCGTGCTTCCCGAGCGCATCATCGCTGGCGTCTTTGGGCTGATCGAGCACATCGCGGCCGATGACGTGCTGTGCCATTCCGATCTTCACCCCGGCAACGTGATCATGACGGCGCAGGGCCCGAGGCTGATCGACTGGCTCGGCGCGGCTCGTGCGCCCGCCGCCTACGAGATTGCACAGTGCCATGTCCTGATTGCCGAGCTCGACCCGGACCATGCCGACGATCCGGAGCGAGCCACGGTCAATTCGGCTCTGCAGGCGGAGTATGCGCGGCTGACCGGCATGGCGCCTGCGGCGCTGACGGCTGCGATGCAGCCCTATTTGCCGATCGTCCGCGTCTTCCTCCTGCTCGGCGGGACCATGCCTGCCATGCGGGAGCGGCTGCTCCAGCGCGTCGAGGCGGCCCTACGCTCGGAAGGCTGACCGATTCGCAGTCGCACGCGCCGCCCTCATGGCGAGGCGGTGCTGGCGAAGATTCAGCGTTCGCGCCGGGCCAGCACGCGATCGACGATGCCCTCGACTTCGTCGCGGTCCACCTTGGGGTCCAGCGCGTCGCGGATCGCCCGCGTCTCGCGCGCGCTGTCGGTCACGGCGGTCTTCACGAACGCCATGTCGCCCTCGAGCCGGTCGAACCGGCGACCGACGTCGTCGAACCGCCGGCCAATAGCCTCGAAGCGGCGATCGTTCTCCGCGAACCCCGCGTCCACCCGCGCCCCGAGCCCGGCGAGCGCCTCGCCGAACACCCGGAAGTGGGCCTGCATCTGCTCGATGACGACACCATTCGCGTGGCCATCGGCCGGTGCCCGTGTCGTCGCGCCCTTCTTGCGTGCAGCCATCTCTCGCTCCGATCCATGCACCCGCGACACTGCGGGCGCAATCCACCCGAGAGCAGGCGGCGTGCCGGGGGGCGGGATGAGTGACGTCGCAGCGTTGCGAGGTGCCCAGGGTGTCCACGGACAGATCGCGCATGTCCGTGGACAGCGCCCACGCCCACGACGTCGCCTCGGTTCCAACAGGGTCGATCAAGGCACGGTCGCCAGCCGGGCGGCCACCGACGTTCGCAGGTGCCACCCTCCGACAAGCAATGACGCTTCGTGCTCGAGTCCGAAACGGCCGGTTGATGCTCGACGAGCCGACAGGCCTGCCCGATGGTGCCGAGGTCGAGCTCGTCCCCTTGGACGACCTCGACGACCTCAGCCCCGAGGAGCACGCGCGATTGCACGGCTTCCTCGCGGAGTCGATCCGCAAACACGTGCCCGGGTCGGGCGTTGCGGCGGAGACGGTGCTCGAGCGAGTACGCCGACATTGAGGCTGGAGTTCACGCCAGCCGCCGCGACGCAGGTCGACCTCGCCGCGGCGTGGTGGCGTGCGAATCGTGGCGCTGGCCAGACGACTCAGCGTCCGCGCCGAGCCAGCACGCGATCGACGATCCCCTCGACTTCGTCGCGGTCGACCTTGCGGTCCAGCGCGTCGCGGATCGCCGGCGTCTCGCGCGCGCTGTCGGTGACGGCGGTCTTCACGAACGCCATGTCGCCCTCGAGCCGGTCGAAGCGGCGATCGACGTCGTCGAACCGCCGATCGATCCCTTCGAGGCGCAGATCAACCCCGTCGAGGCGCCGATCGACCCCGTCGAAGCGCCGGTCGACCTCGGCGAACCTCGCGTCCATCCGCGCCCCGAGCCCGGCGAGCGCCTCGCCGAACACCCGGAAGTGGGCCTGCATCTGCTCGATGACGACACCATTCGCGTGGCCATCGGCCGATGCTCGTGTCGTCGCGCCCTTCTTGCGTGCAGCCATCGCTCGCTCCGATCCATGCACCCGCGACTCTGCGGGCGCAATCCACGCGAGGGCAGACGCCGTGCCGGGCAGGGCGATGAGTGAAGTCGCAGCGTTGCGAGGCGCGCGGGGTGTCCACGGACAGATCGCGTCTGTCCGTGGACACGGAGACCGTTCGCCCGACCCTCGCCCCGTGCGAGCGCGCCGCCGTGCCGGTGCCGCCGTCAGGTCCAGGCAGAGAGGGGACCGAGCGAGCGCCGAGGTCCCGCGTCATCACACGAGGGCGAGGTCAGCCGAGAATGCCGCGAACACGTCGCTCGCCCGGAGCGCCCAGGATGTCGTGCTCACGTCATCGTCGATGCCCGAGAAGTGCATCCCGACGAGCGTGCCGTCGGCGGTGACGAGCGGCGCTCCGCTGTCGCCCGCCTTGAAGACGTCGAGGTTCGTGTCCCCCTGGGAGCAGATCACGTTGGAGAACGTGAGCGTCGTGCCGTTCCCGTAGTACCCCGACTGCGACTTGCTCAGACCCGAGCCGAACAGATGCGCCGAGCGCAGGCCGTGGCGCGTGAGCGCGTAGTAGCTCTCCGGTATCGGGTCTCCTGCGCCGAGCACCTTGGAGATCTGGACCGTCTTGCCGCCGAGGACGAAGGAGACCTGCGGCACGCCCGATACGAGCGCAAGCGCGGCATCCATCGTGTCGCAATCGACGGGGATTGCATACTCGTGGCCCACGGCGACGCCCTGGTAGGCGATCGAGATCGGCTGTGCCGGCGGAAGCGGCGCGATTTCGGAGAGGGCCACGACGTGGTGGCAGGAGAGCAGGTAGCGGCCCGGGTTCGAGCCGAACGACACCATACAGGTCGTGCTCCCGGCGATCGTGTGGTTGCCTCCGGTCGCGTCGCATTCCCAGGCGTGCAGCGCCGTTGGTATCTCCCCGACGACATCGACGGGTACGCGAATCGTCACGCTGCGGCCACGCCACGTGACCATCGTCGAGATCCATTCCGGCAGCGCGCCCTTGCGCTTTCCGTCGCCCTGCCACTTCCCGCGGACGACGACGTGAACGCACGGGACCGACGATGTCACCCCGTGGCGTTCGACGTGCGCGCGGTGAACCAGGGTGGGTGGGGCGCTCGGGTGGCCTGCGCGACCGTCGCGCTTGTGCTCCAGGCCGTACCCCACCGACACGACGTTCGGGAAGGCCATGAGGCGCCTGCGCGCGCGCGTGGCCACGCGCTCCGCGATCGTCGCCCGCGCCACATAGGGCATGTCGTGCGGCCACGGATTCGCCGCGACCTCGCTGCCGGCCGGGGGTGACCGCCTCGTCTTGACCCGTGCGGAAGCCATCACATCCCGTTGTCGCAGGTGACTCGCACCGTCTTCGCCGAAGGCATGGCCGCCTGGAAGGTCTTCACCGTCAGGGCCCTCGTCGCCTGGAGCTTCGGCGCCTTCGCGGCCGCCGCGTTCGCGTATCCGCCACAGCTCAGTGTCACGCTGACGACCCCCGAAGCGGTGTCGCCGAGCACGTCGTTGACCGCAACGCCCGGCGCGACCGCCTGGAGCTGCTTTGTCGCGGCGGCCTTCAGCGAGTTGTTCGTCGATGCGCTGTTCTGGACGCTCCCCTCCGTGCTGGCGGCGGATTGCCCGGAGGCGTCGTTCGTCGGGGGGGCGGTCGTCACGAGCTGCAGGACGACGTCCGTGCGCGTGTGGAAGCGCAAGACGTCGCCCCAGAGAGGGGAGCCGCTGTTGCACGCGGGACTCCCGGCCGCCGTTGCGGCGGCGTTCTGCGAGCGCGCGACACATTCCATGAGCTCGCGCGGCTTGTAGATCGGGTACACCCCGGGCACGACGTAGTCGATCGTCGTGATCTTCACGAGCGCCTTCTGTCCGCTCGGCTGTCCCGCGTCGGCCGTCAGAACCTCGCCCTGCAAGACGGATCCGACGCCGGGGATCGCCTTGGCGGCGCTCCGGACCAGATCGAACGTCTTGCCCAGCTGGTCGAAGACGAAGCTTCCGATCGCGGTGTTGTCGATGCTGGCGTTCACCGTCTCGGCCATCCAGCCGTTGCCGAGCTTCATCGCGAAGTCCTCCTTCGTGATGCCGCCCGATGGCTTCACCGCGTATTGCTCGTCGAAATCCGGCCCGTAGAGCAAGTCCATGTAGTCGGATAGCTTCACGGTGTGATCGGTGGAGCTCCCCGAGATGGTGAAGCTCGACCCGGCGTCGCCCATGCCCGAGTCGCTCCCGCTGCCGGCCGCCCCGGCCTCCGTTCCCGCCTCGCTGCCCGTGCCGGTGCTTGCGCCGTCACCGCCTGCATCCTGGCCGCTCGGCGCCGCGTCGCCGCCTGCGTCGGTCACGTCCCCCTGAAGCCTCGCTGCGTTCCCCTGCGGCGCGGACCCGCTGCCACCTAATACAGGCAGCGCTGCGCCGTTCGCGAACACCGGGTAGGTCGCGTCGGGGAGCGCGTTGAGGCCCGCGGCCGCGAGCGTCTTCGGATCGAGCAGGATGTACTTCCCGTCCGCGGAGACGGCGCCCGGCACCACGATCGACTTGGTCGTCCAGGGAAACTCCCGCTTCACGACGATGTACGGGCGCGGCAGGTAGTAGCGGAAGCCCTGGATCTCGTCGGCCTCCTTCTGCCTCTCGTCGGTCCACCCGGAGTACTGCGTGCGGCTCGGCACCTTCTTCGTGTCGATGCTCGCCCCGCACGCGATCGCGGCTGCGATGCCCGTGAGACCCCACACGCACGCCGCCTTCCTCGAGGCGACGCGCAGCCACCGCTTGTCGATGATCATCCCACCCTCCCCGTCGTCGTCAAACGAGCGGCCCGCGGACACCGAGCGCGCGCTTGGCGAGGAGTGTCGACACCGCGGGCCTCCGGGTCAACAGAAATGGTGCCGAACGAGGACGGTCGAGAAACGGTTTCGCGACGGCTCCCGTAGTACGCCCCCTCCTCATCCGCAGATTCCACGCATCCCTAGTGTGGACGAGCGGTACGTGGCGCCATGGTCAGTTCTTGCTATCCGCGTGGTCCCTGCGAATGCGCCGCGAGGCGAAAGCTGCGGTACACCTGGGCGTGGCGAACGCGAATGTCACGCGGCGCGGGTGCGGATGCCATAGAGTTGCCGGGGATGAGGACCCCGGCCGCGCCGAGCACGCGCTGTTTCTGGGCGCTCTTCGTGGCATGCCTGTTCGCGCTCGTGTCGTCCACTACCGCTAGGGATGCGCGGGCGGACGACACGGTGACGAAGCGGTACTACGTGGTCACCGCCGCGTACTCCGATCGCGAGGACGCCGATGCGCAGCCATTGCTCGTGCGCGTAGACGACTCGATCATGCTCGGCTTGAACATGGCGGCGGACACGCGCCACTTCGGCAGGGCATTCAGCGTACGTCGCATGACGGCAGATCAGCGCAAGACGATCGTCCCCGCGCTGATCACGCTCGAGTCCTACACGGGCCACGACCTGCTGCGTGCCCTCGATCAGGCGAAAATGCTGCCGGACCGCGTCGCCGGCAAGGAAGTGCGCATCGTACAGGTGGCGCCTCGGCACACGGCCGACGGCATGCGCGTGACACTGGAGCTGTACGACACGAACCTGAGTTTGAAGAAGATGAAGTCGGTCGGCGGCTGCGGCGAGTCCGACGACGTCGTGCTCGATCAGCTGCAACTCGCCGCACGAAGTCTCGTGTTCGAGAAGGAGGAAACGGACCCACGGAGCAAGAAGCTCAAGAACGGAGCCGCGAAGCAGGACGACGCGAGCGCGTCGGTGCCGTTTCAACCGGTCATTACCGTGACGCCAGCCGCGCCTCTCACGCTGGGGAAAACCATCACGGTCGACGCCTGCCGAAGTGTCGATCCGGACTACGACGCCTTGACGTATGAATGGACCCAAGTCGGTGCGGTCGAGGGAGGGGCGAAGTCCGAGAGCAACGCGTCCGTCAAGGCGGGCGCTCGCGTGTTCTCCACCCCGAAGTTCGAGGGGCGCCGCTTCTCCTTCGTCCCGCAGCAGGAGGGCATCTACGACTTCTCGCTCACGATCAAGAAAGCGATCGACGGCTCGATCTACAGGCAGGCCGTCCCGCAGCGCCTGTTCATTTACCGCCAAGCGAAGGCGAACGCCGGCGAGGACCAGCTCCACGACGAGCTGGGTGGGACGATTCGCCTCTCCGGATCGAACACGCTCGGTAACGACGCCACGTACTGCTGGCGTCAGATCGGAGGCCCCGAGGTTTCCCTGCGCCTACCGGCGGCGCCCTGGCAACTGCCGAGCAAGATCCCGTTTGAGCACGAGGGCTCGTGCCGCGCCCCGGACTGTGCGGGGAAGGAGTGCGAGTTCGTACCCGAACGCCCAGGAGTCTATTCTTTCCAAGTCGACGCGACCGAGAACGGCTACACGGTCTCGGCGAACGTCCAGCACGTCGTCGCACCACCGCCGGAGGCAAGGGCCCTCCACCCCTATCTGCGCGCGCATCCCGGCTACCTCCTGCAGCTCGACGGAAGCGCCAGCCGCGATGCGATCGATCCGGAGCCGACCTTCGAGTGGAGGATCGTCCAGTACCAGTCGGACACCCACGAGAATTGCAACCTCAGCCGCAATCCGTGGATGCTGCCCCGTCCGAGCCCTGAGCAGAAGGAGGTAGGGATCGACAACACGGCTGCCATCTACGAACCCAACTCGCGCCGGCCGACCTTCGTCGCGAACGACTACGGGCGCTACTGCATAGTGCTCACGGTGGGGGCCAAGCGGAACATCGCGGGGCGCGAGATCGTGATATCCGACCCGTGGCCGGTGACCGTCGACGTCGAGCGCTCGAAGCTCCGCCTGTTCGCGCGCGTCGAGACGCAACAGGCGCTGACGAACGACGTCGTACTCGCGAACCTCGTCTTTTCGCCGAGCGTGGGGGTCGACGTCTTTCCCTGGACCAACGTCGGCTTCGAGGCCACGCAGTACGTCTTCATGGCGTCGATGGACCCCCGAGGTTCGCGGACCGCGGGCCTAAGCGATCTGGGTGGCGGAACACGGCTGTCCACGGTGGTTTCTCTCGGGGCTCTCCCGGAGTGGCTAGCCCTCCATGCACTCCGCGCCGAGGTTTACGCCCAGGCGGGGCTCTTCTTCCGCGCCTACGACGACCAGGTCATCGCAGGGCCCACGGTCGGGGTCACGTTCAGCTGGCGACTGGTCGAGCAGCTCAGCATCGACTTCGCCTTCGGTGTCAACTCCGCCCGCAGCTTCGTGTCCGACACCAACTACGCGTCGTTCTACGGGGGCACGGGTCTCACGTACGAGTGACGTCAGTTCCCGACGAGGCCCACCCACACGCTCTGCCGCTCGCCCATCGTCGAGAACACGTAAAACACCTCGAAGCCCGTCTCCGCTGCCTGCTCGACGGTGATCGACAGGTTGAGCACGTCCCCGTTCTGGCCCGAGCTCCTGTCCAGGGTGAAACTCAGCTGACCAACCTGGCTCGGGTCGCCGGACATCGCCGTGACGGCGACCTGCCAAGCCTTGGTCGTGGGGGCGTCGCTGAACAGGTCGAGCTGCACCGTCCCCATCCCACCCGCCGGGATGTGGACGTCCGGCACGGTCACTCCGTCGGACTGAACGCTGTCCGGCAGCACCGGTGCGGCGTTGAAGTAGGCCCCGCACGACGGCGCGGGCACGCAGGGATCATGGCCGGCGGCAGCCTGGCTGTTCGACCAGGACCGAGCGACCCAGAACCCCGTCACGCCCTGCACGTAGGACGTGTTCGTCTGGCTGCACATGTCCGCGAGCTCCCCGCCGCCCATGGCGAGAGTCCAGAAGGAGTGCGCGCTGTCCGGGGCCGCCAGGGCTGGCGCCGAGGAACTGGGGTCGGTGGAGGATTCGATGAGCTCGTGGCTCAACGACGCCGTGATCGCCTCGATGCCCGAGAGGTTGCCGAACGAGGCGCACCGCGGGATGACGACGTAGGCGACCGTCTGGTTGCCGTGAGCCGCATCGAGCTGGACCTCGCTGTGGTAGCCGCCGAATTGCTCGCAGCTTACGTCACCCGACGCATCCTGTACGGTGGTGCCGCTCGGGGTGAGCACCACCAGCATCGCGCTGGCGTACGAGGTCGGGAACTTCGGGTCGTTGCCGTTGAGCGCCGCGAGGAGCAACGTCTGTACGTCCGAGTCCTGCATCGAATCGGGCGCCGTCTGCGCGAGCTGGATCCCCGGTCGTGCGGACAGCGCGCCCACTCCGTACTGGGACGTCGTCTCGCCCCAGTACGTGCTCGTGGTGAGCGCGGTGAGGAAGTTGCCGACGAGGCTTTCGACACTCGGGTCGTCCCCGGAGAAGAAGATTGGGGTCACGCTCGGAGACGCGATCACCGGCCCGCCGCCCGAGGTCACGGTCGGGGCTGGCGGATGAGATGCCGGTGCGAACGAGCCGCCATCCGCGGTCGTGACGACGGAGCAGGAGCCGTCGCCGAAGGAGCCCGTCTCCGAGGTCGCGCCACCCTCGTCGGCCGTCGAGCCTCCGTCGTCGCCGAGTGGCGGCGGCGTGGTCTCCTGGCCGGGGTCATGGCCGCACGCGAACGCCACGAGGGCCAGCCCCACGGGCCCCCACCAGAACAGGCTCGTCGATCCCTTTCGCATCATCACCCTCCCAGCCGACGACCCAGCACGCACCGCCCGGCATCACCCGTGACCGCTTCGGCGAGCATCGGCCTCACTCCGTCCCGAGCATGGGCGCTGGCGGAATACTCCACCTCGGCCAGCTTGAAGGCCGATTCGACGGACTCACCCGAGAAGATGGACCGGTACAGGGTCGTCGTGAACTGGAGCGCGGCGTCATCATCCATCTCGCCGGTCCATCCCACCGCGACCCGCCCGCTCCGCGTCACGGACCGGGCAAGTGGCTCGGTCTTGCACGCATTGAGCACGATGAGGCGCGTCGCCCGTCGGGTCGTGAAGAGGCGCTGCATGAACGCCGCGTCGACCAGGACCGCCTGCCCACTCGTGTCCTGGAGGACGAGCTCTTGCCCTTCCCCGTGGCCGGCGAAGTGCACCACCTCCGGATCGAGCCGCGTGAAGAGCGTGACCACGTCCGAGAACGTGGCGTTCGGTAGGCCGTGGATCGTGGTCGCGCGCCCGCGTGGCATGAGCTCGAGAGAGGTCTGCTCCTTGGCGACGAGGAGCTCCGTGTAGCCGGCCCTGGGGCTCGACCCGACGAACGCCACGCGGGTCGGACGTCTGCGGGCGACCAGGGCCATGCCCGCAACGCCGATCACGAAGACGAGCCCGAGGGCCGAGGCGGCCGTCGCATGGTTCTCCAGCCATCCGGGGTTCGGCGTCGGGCCCGGCCCTTCGTCGTTCGACGCGCCCCGGCCGCCACCGCGGCCTGCATCGCGCACATCGTCCGCGCCGGTCTGCCACACGAACGTGCGTTCGCTGGGAGCGGCCAACGTGAAGGCCGTTTGCTCGGCCCCATGACGCACGGTGCCGTTCACGCCATCCCCTGGCTTCATGCACCGCAGGAGCAGCCCCTCGTCGGGTAGTGGCTGCCAGACGCCCGTGTCGAACGACTCCAGGCGGAACTCCGCTGGCCCTTGCGACACGAGACGGACCCCCGCGCCATGCGCTGCGAGCTCCTGCCCGAGCTTCTCCAGGCCACCGTTCGCCCCGAAGAGCCGCGCCATTGCAGCGTCCCAGAGTCCGGCCTCCTCCGGAGGGGCGCTGCGGCTCCGGCCCCCGGCGCACGCGGGACAGTCCACGATCTCGAGGTCGGGCAAGAAACGACGCGCGAGGAGCACCTTGATCGAGATCGACGCATGGAACCAGTTGTCCAGATCGCGCGGCCCGGGGTGGTACGTCTCGTCGAACACGAGTCTCACGTCGGGACTTTGCCCAGGCTCCACGCGCGTGAGGCGCGCTGTGGCGATTGCAGCCCGCACGTGGTCCGCGAAGGCGGCGCGCGCCAGGAGCGGCGAGTTCGTCCCTTTCGACGCCTCCAGGGCAATCGTCTGGCACGACGATGACGAACCGCCCTCTGTTTGCGCCGACGCCGCGCCGGAGCAAGTGAAGAGGACCAGGAACGCCAGGACGCGAAGTTTCTCGGATATCCGTTGCAAACAAGGGCCCCCGCGCCAATGTTCAGCGCACCTGCGGCCGAACGCAAGTGGCGGCGAAAGGTTCGGTGTTAGGCTTCCGCTCGGTCGCGGACGACGACGGGAGGGACGGAGATGGCGGAAGAGGGCGATCGCACGACCGGTCGCGAGGGGATGACGCAGCAGGCCGACCCCTTCGCGGTCTTCGTACAGGGGCACCGCCGCGGAATGTCCCGGCGCGGTCCGCGCTTCAACTCCGGGGAGCACGTGTGGCTCGGCGGGGCGGGTGCCGAGCGCGCGCGAGTGGAAGTGAGCCAGCTTCTCGGGGTGGAGATCCAGGACGAGGTGTTCACGTCGATCCGCCGCCGGGTAGCGCGCGAGTCGCTCCAGTACGGGGAGCTGGTCGCTCTCTCGGGCGACTTCTACGAGTCACCGGGGGACCTGTTCGACGAGAAGCCCTCGCCCTTCCCCCTGCTCTCGGGGCAGACGGACATCGACGGTCTCCGCAAGGGCTTCGCCGTGGAGCTCGACTGGATCGAGGCGCGGGAGCACGCCGTCGCCAGCCGGCCTTACCCCGACGAGACGCTGCGCTTCGCCTGGTCCGCGAAGTCGTACCTCGAGCTGGCCCTTCGCAACGTCGACCACTTCGGCTGGCACAACGTCCGCGCGTACGTGCGTCATCACGAAGAGGCGCTCCGGCTGGCGGCGTCGGCGCGCGGTGCGGACGACGAGACGTGGCGCCGTGCGCTCTGCATGAACGCCTTCGCGGACCACTTTCTGACAGACGGCTTTGCGGCCGGTCACGTGCGCGTCCCGCGGGCCGAGATCTGCGCCTGGGCCGAGGCGCGGGGGCTCAACGACAAGGTCAGCGGCTCGCTGTCGAAGATCCTCCACGACCAGGACGGGCACGTCGACACTGGATCGTTGCACGGGGTCGTGGACGAGAGTCGGCGCCCCGCGGACGACGGGCTCGCGGTGGAGGACTCGACCGGGGCGCGGTGGTTCACGCGCTGCGACGGGCAGCTGTTCCTCGGTCCGGAGCGGCTGCCGGCGGTCGAGCGTCCGACGCTTGCGGTGGCCGCGTCGGTGGAGGAGCTGCTGCTCGCGTGGTTGCGCAGCGAGCATCCGCGCGGGGTCTTCGAGGCGACGAAGTACGTGCCGTTCCCCCGCGACGACACGCCGGCGCTCAGCGCGAAGTTCGGGGCGAGCATGAGCGAGGCGGAGCGCACGGCCCTGTGGAAGAGCGTCTCCTGGTACGCCAAGATCCCGTGGCTGGCGGGGCTCGAGCGCGAGCACCTCGACGCCTTGCTCGAGGCGCTGCCGGGGCTCATGGACCGGTTCCGGGGGCAGGTCGCCGCCGACATCGCCGGAGACCCCGCCGGGATCGCGCGCATCGCCCCGCGCTACGTGCAAGCGTACGCACGCCTGGCGTGACGACCTGTGCTCCGACGACGGTGCCGGGTACTGCGCACTGCCTCTGCGGATCGAAGGGAGAGAGAGATGCGGCCGGAGTGGATCAGCCAGGAGTACGTCGTCGTCCATTCGAGCTGGTCGCCCGCGCGGGCCCAGGAGTACCTGAAGCGCAGGAGGGGGCGATTCGCGGTCGTCCTGGATCGCGATGCCCCGACGCACGACCAGCCGACCGCGCTGCGGTACTTCGTCCTGCAGCGAGAGGATGCCATCGCCCGACTCGGAGGCGTCCACGACAGCGTCCGTGCTGCGCTCGATCTAGGGGCGAAGGTCGCGCCCGCGAGCGTGGTCTCTGCGACGGGCTCCGGGCCGCCGCGTCCTGCAGCTCCTCAGGTGGTCCTGGGGGCGCGCGGCCTCGCGGGGGTGTTCGCGGGCCAACCGAGGGCCTTGCGCGGGGGTGAAACGCGGGGCCCGCAAGCGCCAGGCGCCGGTGCGGCCACGGCTCCCGCCCCCCTCGTGCGCTACCTGGGTGCGCAGCTTCCCCCGACGATGAAGGTCGGCGCCGAGGCTACGCTCCTCGTCCGCCTGGACGGCGTCGCGAAGGCCGGCCCGTCGAATGCGATGAACCTGCCGGCGGGTACACGGCTCGACGTGGTGGTCGCGCCTCTGGAGGGGTTGTCGATCGTCGGCGCCACCGACGGATCGTTCACGGTCGCGCAGCCCCAACCAGACCTCCCGCTCCGCTTCAAGGTGAAGGCCGAAAAGGCGGGGGAGTCCGGGGTGCGCGTCTATGCGTTCCACGGTCCAACCTCGGTCGCTGCCCTCCACGTCTCCGCGCAGATCGTCGAGGGCACGAGCTCCGAAGCCCACTCGAGCGTCGCCGCGACCGCGAGGGTGAGCATCGTTCCTCGCTCGCCGCCCGACCTCTCGCTCCTCATCTTCGAGGAGGGGGACGCGCTCATGTTTCGCCTCAACACCGAGGGAGAGGTCTCGGACGGCAACCAGTTCCACTACAAGAAGTTCGGACCGACCCGGCTCCTTTCCAGGCCACGGGAGTACTTCCGGACGTTCTTCCGCGATATCGAGAGGCTCCCCCTCGACACCGGGCCGCAAGTGGAGGCCGCGAGGCAGCGACTGAAGAACAAGGGGGCGACGCTCTTCGAAGCGGCGCTCCCCGCCGACCTTCGCGCCATCCTCTGGCAGCAACGGGAGCGGATCCGGACGGTCCAGATCACGTCCGACGAACCCTGGGTGCCGTGGGAGGTATGCCGGCTCACCGGGAAGGGCGAGGACGGACGCGTCGTCGACGGGCCGTTCCTCGCCGAGGCGTTCGAGGTCACGCGCTGGCTCTACGGAGCCGCACCGCCCGCGCAGCTCACGTTGCGCAAACTGGCCCTCGTGGTTCCCGGGGACTCGGGGCTGACCAACGCCCAGGCCGAGGCAGACTTCGTCCGCGGACTCGGGCAGGAGGGGCGTCAAGTCATTCCCCTCAAAGCGGATTTCCTCGAGATCACGGACGCGATGGCACACGGCTCCTACGACGTATGGCACTTCACGGGGCACGGTCGTGCGGACGTCGCCGCCAACGCCGATCAGGACGTCATCGAGCTCTCCGGCGGCCAGTTCCTGCGGCCCGAGGACGTCTCCGGCGAAGTCGAGAACGTGCTGGCGTCTCGGCCGATCGTCTTTCTCAACGCGTGCCAGACCAGCCAGGGGGGGCTCTCGCTGTCGAGCATCGGGGGGTGGGCGCAGCGCTTCATCTGCCCGGAGACCTCGGGATCGAGCGCCTCCGCCTTCATCGGGTCGTACTGGTCCGTCGGGGACGACGCGGCGCTGACCTTCGCACGGATGTTCTACACGCGCTTGATCGCGGGCGACACGATCGGCCGGGCCGCCAGGGCGGCGCGCGCCGCCGTGCGCGACACCGGCGACCCGACCTGGCTCGCCTACACGGTCTACGCGGATCCGAACGCCAGGCTCGCGTGAGCGGGAAGAGGAGATGGAGATGTTCGACACGACGGACCATGCAAACCTGCTCGACTCCCTGAAGGCCGGCCAGACGTGGGTCGTCCTCGCCGTCGCGTTCGGGGTTGGATTCATCGGAGGCACGGCGCACTGGGTGACGCGCCTCGGCACTCCGGGAGATGCAGGCCCCAAGGCTCCCCTGTGGGCCGAGGGACTCATCGGCGCCGTGGCGGCCGTCGCGATCCTGTTCGTGCTGCGGCCGTCGGACGGGGTGGCGCTCGTGGCCTCGAGCCTCGTCGCCGGGTACGCGGGACGGATGGTCATGAGCGCGCTCGAGGACAAGGCGAAGGCGATCGTCGCGCAGAACGAGCTCTCGAAGATGCAGCAGGTCGCGGTCGAGAGCCAGGCCAGGGCTACCGTCGCGGTCGCCGACGTTCGCAGCGTGGTGTCGGCGGTGTCGAGGACGCGCGAGGTTCGTGGAGCAGGCGTGGCGGCCGAGGGCAACGCGCCGGCGCTCGACGCGTTGATCCGGAGCATGCGCGAGAAGTACGGCGACGGGGCCGAGCCACCCGTCGCGGATCCGCCCAAGCCGCGAGCGACCCGGGGGCCCGCCAGCGAGCCCTGACCGTTTCGATGCCCGCCTCGAAAAGTCGCTGGCTCCAGCGAAAACGCGGCGCTCCCCGCACGATTCCCCGCAACCTCCTCCCCCCTCCATCCGATAGGGGGACAGGAGGCCGGCAGTGACCCTCACCCACCGCACCTTTCGGATCGACAGAAGCGAGCTCCGTGGTAAACGGCCCGGCATGCGCGTGGGGTGGGCGGCGTTCGTCCTGTTCTCTTTGTCGGTTTTCGGCTGCGATTCCGCGGAGTCGCCGGCGCCTGCGCCCTCCACCGAGGGGCCACCTTCCGCGAGCGCGCTCCCGGCCGGCGCTGACGCACCCGGCACCCTCGCCGCCTCCCCCAGTTCCGCCTCCCCCGACTGGGTCGTCTCCGTCTTCACGCCTGCCCCTCCGCTCTCTGCGCGGCGGGCCGCGGCCCTCGCCTCGGACCTCGCCGAGCGGGAGCGCGTTCTTCGCTCCTCCCTCACCCCGCCGCTTCGCATCGTGCATGCGGGGGACACGTTTCTCGTCTGCGCGGGGGACGCGGGGGCGCCCGTCGATGCGGTGGTGTCGCTCGTCGAGAAGACGACCGCCTCGCTCTACGACGGATGGCTGCAGCACCGGCCCGATCGCGGCGTCGTTCTGTGGGTCTATTCGACGCAGGCGGCGTTCGCGCGCGGCATCACGGCGCACACCACCGAGAAGCGGCAGGCGCACGGGCAGGACGCGACCGATCCGAAGCCGCCGCCGTCGTCGGCGTCGTTCGGGCTCTACGATCCGGAGGCGCGCGTCATCATGGTGCGCACGGACGGAGGGGGCACGCTCTCGTCCGCCCACGAAATCGCGCATCCATTGCTCGCGGGTCCGGGCAGCGACTTCCCGCGCGCGCCGGCATTTCTCGTCGAGTCGGCGACGCTTTTCGAGGCCGTGACGTTCTCGAAGGCCGGCGATGACGGCCATGTAAGTGCGCGATACGGTGCGCATTTCAGGCTCCAGTCGATCAGGGACGCGGAGAAGTCGAGCGACCCGGAGATACGCGACTCGCTGCGCCTCGACCGGCTCTTCGCGATGGGCGACGACTTCAACTACGGGCCGCGCTACCTGCACTACGCCCTCGCGCGGGAAGCCCTGCGGTACATCGCCGCGAAGGGGCCGCGCGAGGCAGGCGCACCGGACGGGCCGAACGCGCTCTGGCGCTTCTGGGCCACGTGCCGCGACAACGTGCTCGAGGACGACACGTGTTCTACGTCGTTCGCGAAGGTGATGGGCGGCAAGACCCCCGCGGAGGCGTCGCCGGATTTCATCGCGTGGGTCAACAGCCGCGAGGCGGAAGGGGACGTGCCGTGAGCGAGTCGATGAACCCGATCCCGACCGGCGAAGTACGGCCGCGAGGGCTGGCCCTGGTGCCGCCGCCGGCGGAGCGCACGAGCCCTCTCGACGAGCTGATGAAGGACAAGAAGCAGTTTGCCGCGCGCATGGCGCCCATCTCGCGGCGGCTGACGGCGGCGGCGAACGCGCGCGGCGTCTTCGACCAGAACGCGCAGGACGCGATCCACGACGCGTTCGTCGTCGCGTTCGAGCGCGAGAAGGCCTACCTCGAGACGGGGGACGAGTCGGTCCCGCGCTGGGACGGGGTGAGGCCGCTCGAGATCTACCTCGTCCGCGTCATGCAGGACGTCATCAAGAAGAAGCGGCGCCGCAGGGGCACCGACTCGATCGAGGACGACGGCGCCGTCCCGGACGACGGGCCGCTCCTCGAGGAGCTGATGCTCTTCGACGAGGGGCGCGACGAGCGTGTCCGCAAGGTGCAGCAGAAGAACCTGCGCGAGAGCGACACCGGCCGCGTCCAGCAGATCATCGACTCGATCCGCCGGGGCAAGTGGGGCTACGACGAGCTCGCCGCGGACCTCCGCTGCACCCGGCAGGAGATCCGCGCCGCGATGGTGCGCCTGCGCCGGCGCTTCAAGATCGTGGGGGAAGAATGAGCGGCGCCGACGACTTCAAGATGTCCGAGGCGGACGCGATGGAGGAGGCGCTCCGCCACGAGGAGATGGAGCGCTACGCCGAGAAGCCCGGGGAGGAGCTCGAGAAGGAGCTCGAGGCGAAGGGCTACGACGAGGACGCGACGCTGGCCGCCATCCTCCGCGCGCACGACGAGGTGTTCCCGCCGAAGGCCACCGTCTCGAGCCTCGACGAGGCCAGGCAAAGGAAGAAGCGCGAGGGTTTCGGGCGCATTGCCCCGCTCGCGCTGGTCGCCGGCGTCGCGCTCTTCGTGGAGCTCGGCGGCGTGCACGTCGCGAGCACGTACCGGCCGCCCGTCACCACCACGTACCCGACGTACGTCGCCCCTCCCACCGACCAGGAGCGCGCCCGGGCGACGAAGGAGAACGGCCTTCGCCTCTGCAAGCTCGGTTACTACGGCGAGTGCCGCGACTGGCTCGACCGGGCGCAGTCCCTCGACCCCGGGACCGACGCGGATCCGCGCGTCGTCCAGGCTCGCAAGGCGATCGCCTCGGCCGCGAGCGGAGATAGCCCGCTCCGCATGCCGGACTACAACAGCAAACCGCCCCTCGGCCCGAACGAGAGGCCGCTCCAGCGTCACCCTTGAGCGAAGGGGAGGCGGCCTCCGGCGCACGGGCGAAGGCCCGCGGCCGATGGGGATCGGTCATCGAATCGAAAAAGTGGTCATGCAGCACAACGAGGATCGTCGTTGGCCGCAACGGCGGGTGTCGCTGGTGGCAACGAGGTAGGTGGTTGGTCGCAACGAAGGGTGCCGTCGGGGGCAACGAGGTGGGGCGTTGGCCGCAACGCGGTACCTCGTTGGAGGCGACGACGGGTGTCGTGGCCCGGAACGACGGGGGCCGCTGGTGGCAACGGCGGGTGTCGCTGCGGGCAACGAGGGGTGCCGTTGCCGGCAACGGGATGGGTGGTTGGCGGCAACGACGGGCGTGGTGGGTCGCAACGGTGGGTGTCGCTGGTGGGAACGACGGGCGTCGCTGGTGGCAACGAGCCATGTCGTTGCGGGGAACGGCGGGTCTCGTTGGCTAGAACGATGGGGGGCGTTGTGCTGCATAGCCGTGGTTCTGCGTCGAAGAGGGATCCCCGTGGGCCGAAGGGCCACCGGCGTGCGGCGCAGGAGCGCGGGTTTCGGCTGCGCGTTCGCGGGCTTGGAGCGCGAGGGGTGGGCTCATGCGGCTCGGGGCCACCGCCATCCGGTGTCGAACTCCCTGCGACTCAGCGTCCGCGCCGAGCCAGCACGCGATCGACGATGCCCTCGACTTCGTCTCGGTCCACCTTGCGGTCCAGCGCGTCGCGGATCGCCCGCGTCTCGCGCGCGCTGTCGGTGACGGCAGTCTTCACGAACGCCACGTCACCCTCGAGCCGGTCGAGGCGCCGATCGACCCCGTCGAAGCGCCGGTCGACCTCGGCGAACCTCGCGTCCATCCGCGCCCCGAGCCCGGCGAGCGCCTCGCCGAACACCCGGAAGTGGGCCTGCATCTGCCCGATGACGACGCCATTCGCGTGGCCATCGGCCGGTGCCCGTGTCGTCGCGCCCTTCTTGCGTGCAGCCATCTCTCGCTCCGATCCATGCACCCGCGACTCCGCGGGCGCAAGCCGTTCGCCCGACCCTCGCCTCACGTCACCGTGACCCTCTTCGCCAGCTCGAGGGACCGGCAGAACGCGTTTGCCAGGGCCATCTGCCGCTCGGAGGTGCAGCGGACGTCGAAGAGGCGCGGGCTCGCGACGAGGAAGGCGGCGCTCGCACACGCCGCGCGCGAGACGGCGACGTTCAGGCGGTTGCCGCTGTAGAGGAACTCCATGCCGCGCGGCGCGTCCTCGGGCGTGGAGGTGGCCATCGAGTAGACGACGACGGGCGCCTCCTGGCCCTGGAACTTGTCGACGGTGCCGACGGCGACGCCCGCGGGGAGGCGCTTGCGGAGCAGGGCGACGTGGGCGTTGTACGGGGCGACGACGAGGACGTCGCGCGCGGTGAGCGGCTGGGTGATGCCCGCGTCGTTCGTCCACGTCGCGGAGCCGGCAGGAACGGCGCGACGCCACGCCTGGAGCGGCGACGCAGCGCGATGAGCAAGTGTGGCTAACTACCGATAACACTCGGCAACTCCGTGTGCACGATTCGAAAGTCATGAACCTTGCCGATGACGCGGCTCGGGATGTCGATCGTGACCTCCGGATCAAGGAAGTCGGTCACTAGTGGCGGACGCGGAACCTGGGTTACCAGCTGGAAAGGGAGGAAGCCTGGACGGTCTTGAAGCGGTCCGATAGACCCTGCGTCGAGAATGATGACCGGAACCTCTGTGACGCCTGCAGCGGCGAGTGCCGCCAAGCGGTGATGGCCGTTGTGAACGATGAAGCGATGGGGGAAGTGGATGACTGCGATGTAGTTGGGGCGAGGCCGAAGGCGCAAGAGTACCCCTCCGGCGCCACCCTCCTGGAGTTCGACGTCGAAGTCCTGATTGGGGTGTCGGGCCGTGAGCACGACATGGAAGGACCGGGGCTGCGAGTCAGCGGCGAGGGTGGCGTGGTAGTCGAGGGTCGACGATTCCGGCAGACACCAGCGCGCGACCTCCTCCTCGGTCGTGGGGACCGCGTCATGCATAGCGTCGATGACTGGCTGGACGACGGCGAGCCGGTCCACTGGCACGCGACCGACGGACCAACCGTTCTGGCCGAAGGCATTCTGGAACAAGGGTGTGCTCGTGATGTGGTCGGCCCACTGCTGCTCCAGGGCGCTCAACGCTGTCCTCGTCGGAGGAAGCGAGAGCGGAGGCATCTGCGTCACGCGCCGCACCGCGGCTGCGTGGTGCGCATGGACAGCGCCGGCGCGCGCGTCATCGAGCCAATGGACCTCACCGTAGACCTGACGCAGCAGGTTCGACCAACCGATGATCGTGCGCGACGCATCCCGAGCGCGGGGAGAGCCGACGAGCCGACTACCGGGGCGCTTGCCAGATGCGCGAGCGACGGGGGCGCAAGCGGGGTCGGGCTCGCTGTCCTGGAGGCATGTTGAGTCATTTGATCTGCTCCGGGCCGTGCGGCGTAAGAGTCAACTCGCGGCGTACCCACGGCTCGTGTTGCTATGCACGCTGCTGCCCTGGCCGGCGATAAGGGTTCCCGCCTGCAATGTCACTTCAGGACGCGGCTATCCGCGGACTAGGTCATGACGACGCCCCCGCGTCGCGGTCAGTCGTCGAGGAGGTCCAGCTGGTCGGGCTCTTCCTTCGGGAGAGTGACGCGTGCCCCATGCCGAATCGGGTGGACGAGGCGGTGCCTTCGCACCGTGTCGAGGACCTCAGGCCGCTCGATGCGGCCGCTGAGCCAGCGCGCCCCCCACCAAGCCGCGATCGCCCGGCTCGTCGCGCGTGGCTCCTCGAGGGGCAGCAGGTAATCTGGCTTGCCGCCCAGCCCGAGCAGGAACTCGCGGAAATTGCGCGCTAGCGCGACGCCATACACGACACGCGGGCTACCGTGGTGGAGGAGGTGATCTGACGGAAGCTTGAGCGCGTCGAGGCCGTCCCGCACCTTACGAAGCCTAGGGCTCACCCCCTCGCCGAAGATGCTGTTGACGCGCTGTCCGCCGGCCTCTTGCGCGAGGAAGGTCTCTAGGGCGTCGATGGTCTCGGAGCCGAAGTGAATCGTCCCGTACCCCGCGGTCTTCCCGAGCTCCTCGTACTCGACGAGGTCCCCCTCGTGGCCGCCAACCGCATCGCACTTCATTCGAAGTCTATTGTATTGGCTGGAGCCCGCCCCGTAGAGCGAGGTTGTGCAGAGGAGCACGAGATCCGAAGGCCGGACGATAGGCCGACCCGCCATCGACGACGCGATGACGCTGCAGTTCGCACGGTAACGGTCCCGGTAGGCGACGACGACTTCCGGGCTCGCCAGCAACATGCTGACGAGCTTCCCGCCCAAGAGCGTGTTGTAAGGCGCGACGGCGCCGCAGACCGCGATCTCTGCCATCGCGGTGCCTACGCGCTCGGCCCGTGCGCGCTTGATGATGCTGCGCACCGCACGCCGCCCTTCGCTTGTGTCGAGTAGTAGGGCGAGCGCTGCGCCGGTCAGTCGCTTCCGGTTCTGAGCGGTCAGGACTCGCTCGGCCCGCAGCAAGGTCGCGAGGAGCTCCGCACGCTTGCTGCGAAAAAGATGCGATCGCGCCTCCTTCAGCCAATGCGCGGGGGAGTCCTGGTTGTCCGGCGATCGGGGCTCACGCGAGCTCGCCACGAACTGCCGGTGCTGTTCGCGCTGCAGCACCGCCTCGACCTCGAGGGCCCGGATCGTTTCCTCCTTTGGCGCGCGAAGCGCCGCGCGAGTAATGACGCCATCCTCAAGCAGGTCGTCGACATAGAGCTCGTCCAGCGCTCCTTCGATCGTACGCTGCAGCCAGCGTGCGGCCTCGTCGCTTGGCTGCTCGATCATCTTGGCGAGCAGATCATCCGAGTTCCAGCCGATCCACTTGTCGCGAACGTTGATCTGCACCGCGGCGCTGCTGAGCGCTGCGATGCCGATCACTGGATGCGGCTCCACTGCCGCGTCCCGGACAAGGATCATCATGGTGCGACCGGGGACGCTCCGGTACGGGCTCGACCACGTGTGGCGAAAGTACCGCCAGACGTCAAGCAGCTTCTCGCCGGTCCACTCGCAGCGCGCGTCATCCGTTACGAACTGGAGGTAGGGCGAGATGGCGGCGTGGAGGGCGCGCTCGCGCGCCTCCGGGCTCAGTGCGCGGCGCGCGTCCTCCAGCTTGGCAGCGAGCTCTAGGCCGTCGCGCATCAGTGAGAAGATCGAGACGGCGCGCCCGGCGTGGATGCGACGTACCTCCATTGACCGGATGAAGGAGCGGACCGGAGGTTGCGCGAGCTGGGCGTCGCGCTCCAGCCGCAGCTGCGAGCGCACCCGGTCCTTCTCAGCCACGACGAGCTCGTGCTGGTCCGGCTGCGCCACCTCGACGAAGCCCCTTCGGAAGCGCGCCCGCCAACCCTGGCGAAGCAGATCCCGCAGGACGAGTTCCGCGGCCTTCTGGCCGAGCGGGCCGGAGTTCCTCGCGCGCTGCTTCGTCGGAGGCGATCGCCGCCCCCGGGACTCCTGTACGAGAGTGCGTGCGTACTCAATGAATGCCCGACGAGCCGGCGCCTTTAGGCCGGTCGGGTCGAGCGCAACCCAGGTCTCCCGCTCCACGGCGCGTCAACCGCTCAAGAAGCTGGCGATCGCGTTGCTCCATGCCAGCCGCTGCTTGGCGATCTCTCGCTGGTTCCGCCCCTTGGAGGCAAGCGCCTCCGCGCGCGCGGCGGCGAGCAAAATGAGCTCGAGCTGACCGCGCAGTGACTTCGCGAGCTCGTGATCATGCTCGCTCAGGGGCCGGTACACCTTCTTGTAGAACGGGTGCACAGGGTTGAGGACCAGTACGAGCCGATTCTGATGCCGAAACGAATGGAAGAACGCGGCGTCAGGGATCTCGCTCTCCACGATCGAGTACGACGCGCCGGACTCTGCCACGCCGGCGGACTGCTTCGGCGGCGGCGGCAGCTTTGCGAGGATCTTCTCGAGCCCTGCCAAGGTGGACGGGGGAGGCCTTTTCGGTAGCGGCGGCAGGAGGTGATCTCGCGCAGACGCGACCTTCTCGGACTCGGCATAGTTCGCGCGTGCTTTGATGCGCAGGTGTGCTCGCCGCACCCGGGCGTTGAGCTGCTTGGCGGTGGACGCGAGGTCGTCGCCCAAGATCTCATGGAGCTGCTCGCGCGGCCGAATCTGCTGCTTGGTGTGTGTGATACCGAAAAGCTCGTCGAGCACGGGCTCGAACCGCACCTCGCAGCGCCACCAGTCGTCGTAGTTCTCCTTGCGCTTGTCGCCCATGAAGAACCAGCCGTAGTCGATCTCGCGGCCCGCGCGGACGATCGACACACCGGCGCCCTTCGTGATCCCGAGCTTGCGCTTCTCCTCGTTGGCACGCTCGTGCCACTTCTCGACGGGGAGCTCCGAGAACGTCACCGTGATCGTCCCGGTCGGCGCGGACGCGCCTGCCGGCGCCTCGACGGTGTATTCGATGGGCTCCCCAAAGAGCTCGCCCCCACGCACGGGAGACTTGGCGTGCAAGAAGAGCGGGTCGATCCCGCGCACGGGCTCTCCATCGACGAGGATCGAAACGTTCCGCCAAAGATAGTGACGGAAGACGCGGCCGATAAAATGCGTCAGCTTGCGCGCGATGGTCGACGCGCGCCTGTGGTCGAGCCGGTCGCACCGCGACCATACGACCAGTGTGCCCGCAGCGGCGGGCGGCTCCGGACACGCGGGAGGAAGGTGCGCGCGGCGCGGCTGCGGCACCTGCGCCATCGCGCCGGATCCGATCTCGTCAACATCCAGGTAGGATGTAAGGACGCGCCCGCGCTCCTGCCAGGTGAAAACGTCGACATGTCGCGCCTGGCTGAGCGAACTATTCGGCAGGCCCATCCCGTAGCGACCTAGCCCTTCTCGGTCGTCGAACCGCGATGAGCCGCCGAATCGGAGCGCCTGCCGTAGCGTCGCGGCGTCCATCCCCCTGCCGTTGTCCAGGACGGAGAGCGTCAGCGAATCGTCGGCCTCACGCCCGATGGCGATGTGGATGCGCGTCGCGCCGGCCTGCAGCGCGTTGTCAACGAGCTCCGCGACCGCGCTGGACGTCCCCTTGTAGCCGGAGTCTCGTGTCGCGTGGATGAAGCGCTCCACCGCGACGATCGACGCGTCGCCCGACGCGCGCGCGCTGCCATCTTGAACGAGTTGCAAGCCCCGCTGCATGCTCGACTCCTACTCGATGTGGATCTCGACGGAAACAGCGAGGGGCGCTGCGCGCTCCCGGCCGCTGTGGACAACCTGTGGCGAATCGCATCCCTACGGCGCGCCGTTGCTCGGCGTGGCCTGGGCGCTGAAGTGAAGTTCCTCGGCCATCGCGTTTGCCGTGTCGGCCAAGGCCAAGTCCTGCACCAAGTGATCGAGCGCGTGACGGAGGCGCTCGGACCACTTTTGCCGCTCGGCCTTGTAGAAGGTCTCGGCTTCGCCATCCGACTCAAGCTCGCGCTCTGAGAGCACGAAGAGGAGGACCTCGAGCGATGCGCGGCCATCCGGCTGGGGGTTGTAGATCTTCGAGTAGAAAGGGTGGTCGGTGTTGACGATGACCTTCTTCTGCTCGCCGAAGCGCTCCGGACGGTAGAACGGACCTTCCGGGATCGCCTCGAACGTCACCTCCCAGCGGTGCTTCGCGGTCTTCTCCTCGAGTTCCTTGAGGACGGCCTCCTTCGGCTTGCCCGTCCTCTCCGCCTCCTTCTGGGCCGCGCGTTCCAGGTTCTTCTGCGCGTCCTTGTGCTGCGCGGGCGTCTGCGGCGGCGCTTTGCCCTTGAACTTCTCGGTCTCCTCCATCGCCAGCACGCTCGCGCGCGGCTCGTCCTTGGTCGCGCCGTTCTCCGCAGCCGCGATCAGCTTGTCCTTCACCTCGTCGCGCTTGCCACGCATCGACTTGATGAGCGCGTACAGGTCGCCGCCACCCTTGCCGCCGTGCTTGAGTTTCTCCCACATCTCCTCGGCGACCGTGATCTGCTGCTTGGCCGTCGTGATTCCGAAGAACTCGTCGAGCTCAGGGTCGAAGTCGATTTCGATTTTTACGCCCACATCGTTGTTCTGGAACTTCGTGAAGGGGGGCGAGATGCAGTCGATCTGCCGGCGCTCGCGGCAGATGAGGAGCCCGTTGTACTCGCGCATGATGGGGTGGCGCTTGTTAAGCTTCTGCCCGCGCGCGTCGTTCGGGTTGAAGTTGTCGGAGTCGGCCGCTTGGAAGTGAGGGGGGAGGAACGAGGCGCGGATCGTCACGGTGCCCCTTGTGCCGCGCGACGTCTCGACCTCGAAGGCGCGCGTCTCCAGCCGCTCGGCCCGCACGGCGTTCTCGTCGAAGTGCCGGCCGTGCTCCATCAGGAAGAGCGGGTCGACGACCTGGGTGACGTCGCCGTCGACGATGACCTGCTGACTCGGAATCCAGTGCCGGTAGACGACGCCAAAGTGCTGCAGCAGCTTGGTCTTGAGCGTCTCGCTCTTGATCCATCCGGGGCTGGTGCGCAGTCGGTCGAGATCCTCAAGCACGATGACGGTGCCCGACCTCGCCTTCGAGAGATCCATCGCATCCTTCGCCTTCATCACCCACACGGGCGGCGCCGCCTGACGCGCCGTCAGGAGCTCTTCGGTCTTATCGATGTCGCCCGAGACCTCCGCGAGTTCCTCGATGTCGACCGTCACGGCGTGCCACTCACCCTCCGCCGTCTTCGAGTACACGCTGTACCGCTTCGCCATGCTGATTGCGGAGCTCGGCAGACCGTAGCCGTAGCGGCCGAAGCCGTTGCGGTCCCCTTCGCGGTCGGTGCCCCCCCACCGCACTGCGAAGCTGATCATCGGCGGAATCATCCCGGTGCCGTTGTCGCAGATCGCGATCGCGTCCGGCTTCGTCTTGCCGCTGGTGTCGGCGCCATATCCGAACCGGACCGAGACGATGCTGGAACCGGCCTGGAAGGCGTTGTCGATCTGCTCGCACATCGCCCAGGCGGGGTTCTTGTACCCGATGTCGCGCATCCCCCGGAGGAACGCGTCGGCGAAGACGACGCCGAGCCCCTTCCCCTTCTTGCGCTGCTCCTCCACGTACCTTTGCTGACGGTCGATCGTGTCAATCGTCATCGGCGGGCCCTTCGGGGCCTTCTTGGTGCCCATGCTTCGTGGTCCTTTCACTTGGTCAGCCCATATTTTGAAGCCGGCCGGACTTGCGTTCCGTGAAGCTAGGCGGCGATGAGAAGTGCGCGGGCGTGTTCGAGCAGTTCGCGGTGAAGTTGGGCGACGCGCGGCTGCGTGAGGCTAAGCCTCGCGGCGGCCTCGCGCTGCGACAGGTCCTGCTCGTAGAGGAGGTCGTACACGCGGCGCATGCGCTCGGGGAGGTTGGCGATAAGGCTCGCGACCGTGCGGCTCGTGGCGTGAGCCCAGCCATCGTTCTCCGCAGCCTCCTCGACGGAGTCGACGTCGATGTCGTTCGCCTCGAAGCGCTGGCCGCGAAGAACGCGGCGAACCGCGCTCACGACCGCGTTGCGCACGATGCGGCGCCCGTACCCCTTTGGCATCGTGCCGCGCGCCCGGAAAGCGATGAGGAGGCGCGTGCGCGCCTCCTGCGCGAAGTCTCCGTCGTCGCCTCGTCGGGTCCCCCCGACCCGGCGCGCCATCGCTCTCGACGCCCGGACGACGTCGCGCTCCCACGACGACACGACCAGCCCCTCCGCTGCCCGCGGACGGGCCTCCAGATCACAAGCCGCGACCTTGCCCATGAAAAGTCTCCATGCTCGAACCGCTCGAAGTGACCGCGTCACCTGAGCAGGAGGAGGACTCTTCCTCTGGCTTGTTCGTCGAACTTTGCCTTGAGCCCCGTTTTTTGGAGCCCGGCGAGATCGAGAACTCCGCCTGCCGTGTCTCTTTCAACGTAAAGCACGCTTGGGGTCTGTCTAGCGATAAGTTCCCGGAAGCGGGCCCGCAGAAACTGTCACTGTTACGCGCGGTTAGGCTTTCCTTGAGTGCGGTCTAACACGCATCGGAAGCGAACTGGACGGGGGCACTTGGCGCACGCCGTCGGGCCCTCGTGCGAGCAGTCGCGCGCCAAGGCGCGCCGGTTCGTCGCGCTCATGAAGAGGTACATGGCCTGCTGGACCACTCGCGGGTTGTATGAGTGTAGCCGACCGTCGAGTTCACGAAGATCGATCCGGCGCGCGATCCTCTGCACCATTGCGCGCCGCGCCTCGTACGTACCGCGGCCGCGGTAGCCGACCGACGCCAGGAAGGCGTCGACGTTGCTGTCGACGACGACGAAGTGCGTCCAGTCCACACCCTGCTCCCAAGGGGGGCGCCCGGCAGCCAGGTCCGGATTCGTGACGGCCGAGAGGAACATGCACGCGATCTTCGTGCTCACCCGCCAGATGGCGCTGAGGCGGCGCTCGAGTTCACGCGCTCGATGGAAAGGGGAACCCGACGAGCGCAAGACATCCCGATAGAGCCCGCCAAGCCCCGAGACACCGGCCTCACGCAAAGCGAGCGCCGCCGATGTGGGCACCTTGCCAAAGTGGCCGTACCGCTTGAGCACGACGGTGTGCCGCTTTAGGTGGCACGCGAGGCGAGGCGCGAAGGCGCAGCAGCCAAGCCGCGTACGCGGGTGCTTCGTGAGATTGCAGCGCGAGATGAGCGTATCGTTGCTCTTCATCCTTTCGCAGCGGCTCTGGTCGACGAGGCGAAGAAGCGACGCCGCATCCGTCACCTCGGCGACGTCCTCGGCCGGCATGCGTCGCAAGATCCTCAGGATCTGCACGTCCTGCCGACGCTGAAACATCGCCGTTGCGACCAGCATACGGAAGAGGACAGAGTCGTCTCCGCGTTGGAGCGCCTCCGAATCGATCGCGAATGCCCCGACGCGCTCGCGATCGAGAAACATAGCGGCGACGCCGGGATCGTCCGCCGTGCGGTGGTATCGCGCTAAATACCACTCGACCACTGCGCGCGTCGTCGCGATCTGGCTTGGGGTGGGCCGCTCGTTCCTGGGCACGCGCGCCGGCGCATCGGACCATATGTCTCCCATCAGCTGCTCGAGGACATGCTCGCGCACGAAGAGACGGCGCTGCAAGCATCTCACGCGCACCTGCGGCTGAATGCTCTCGGCGGACTTCGGAGGCGCAGAAGAACCGGGCAGAGCCGCGCCGGCGGCCGATCGGCACCACTGTCCACCTCTTCGCGGCTGGAATACAATCGGGTCGTTTAGGCGGAGCCCGCCGGGTGGGGCCGGACCGTGCGGTGCGACGATGGCCGATTGGATCGTGAGCATGCGAGAGGGGGAGCGCTCCGAGGAAAGCAGGCGGCGGCATCGACGAGCCGTTCGTCGCAGTGTGCCCTCGCATGCGAAGGACATGGGCGCCTGCTGATGGACCTCGCAGGTTGGAACGAACGGCTGTCCTTGCACTTCGCCTCGCTGCGGGACGTGCGAGCGGATCGCGAGACGCACCTCCCGATCTTCGCGCTGGAGCACGGACTCTCCGACGTGGAGGTGCGGGAGCTGTCTGAGGCTGTTCGCGTACACGTGCGGCACGCACCTCCTGCGCGGGAGCACGCGGTTGCTTGGATCGTCTACGCAGCCGAGATCGGGTACGGCTATGCAGGGGACGAGTACTGGCAGACGTTTGAGGCGAAGACGCCCGGCTGGACGAGAAATGGCGAACGCGACTGGATCCGGGACGCCTTCGTCGCCTTCCGGAAGAGGTTCGAGGCCGCCAGCCCGTCCGGACCGTGGGCTGGGAAGTTTTCAATCATCGCCTGGCCAATCACGCACGCGATCCTTCCACGAGACCTGCAGCAGCAGCTCGCCCGGATCTTGTACGACCTTCGTCACTCGTTCTCTGCCGAGCTCTTCGACGAGCCGCAGCGACTCGGGGACTTCATCGCGGCACAGAGTTGGAACACGTCGGCGCGCTTCCGAAACCTCGTGCAGGCGCCGGCACTCGTCGGCCAGATAGCCGCCGCACTCCTCCTTCAAGGCAGGGAAGGCTTCAAGACACTCCTCCACCCAATGACGCTCAAGCGAATCGGCGATGACGTGGATCGCGAGCGTCGTGGCCGAGACTGGCTGCGTGGCGCGCGGCGCGCTGCCGAGGAGCGGGCGAAGATCCGAGGGCTCACCATCGGCAGGCCCACGAAGACGACTTTCGACCGGCGCGACGAGGCCCGCGCGGAGGTCGAGCGGCTCGGGATCGAGCCGCGTCTGGTACTCCGGCCGATCGAAGATTCTCGTTGGGAGGTCTCGCTTGAGATCCCGGACCTCTCGCACCTCCTCCTCCGATTCCCGCAGGTGCGCGATGTCCTCACCGAGTCGCGGTGCACCGTCGCAGGGGCGGCCGGGCGCCCTCTAGCGCGAGGGCGCTGCCTGTATGGTCCGCAGAGGGTCGCGCTCAGCCGCTGGCCACGCCCTGAGGACATACTGCTGAAGTTCGAGCGCGCGGACCTGCAGCTCGAGTTTCTGCTGCGCGCGGAATGCATGCTCCGCCCGGGCACGACATGGCTATTCAAGGTCGCGAGCGATGGCCTCGCGTACGAGTCGCGTGGGATGCGCGTACGCGCGGACTCGAAGTACGTCCTCGTGAGCACCGACTCGTACGCAAGCTCGCCCCTTGCGCGCGGCGTCGAGCTCACGTGCGAGGGCGTGCGCGCAGTGCTACTCGATGTGCCTTCCGCGCTCACGCAGGAGTGGGAACAGGCGCTGCGGCAGTTCCAGCTGACCCAAGCGAAGTCGATCGAGGTGTGGCCCGCTGGTCTCGCGGCGGTGGCGTGGGACGGTGAGGGCCACGGCGAGTGGCTCGCATCAGAGACACCGACCCTCGCGATCTGCTCGGACCACCCGATCGACGAGCTGACCATCGCGATGGGCGAACGCGGTCCATCACTGTCCTTGGCGCTGACCGACACGCCGCCCGGCGAGCCGATCTTTGTCGAGCTGCCGCCCCTACCGGTTGGGCTCCACAAGTTCAGCGTCGCGGCGCGCAGCGGAAGCGCCGCGGGCTCCGCGGTCATCGGTGACCTCGACGTCATCATGCGCGTCCGGGAAGCGCGCCCGTGGTCGGCGGGCGTAACCACGCATGGTCCACTCGACGTCGAACTCGACCCTGCAACGCCATCGCTGGAACAACTCTGGGAGGGAAAGGCCGCCCTTGCCGTTCGTGGCCCCGCAGGTCGTCAGGTCCGGTGCCGAGTCCGGATGTTCGTGCACGGGGGCGAAGCCCCATCGTTCGAGCGCCAACTGCCGGCAGTGACGTTGCCCCTCGACAGCGACGAGTGGACGCTCCACTTCGAGAGGCACCTCAAGCAGGACAAGGACGCCCCGCAGGCCTACGACCACGCGCAACTCTGCGAGGTTGAGTTCTCCGCCGACGAACTCGGCATCTTCACGCTCCGCTGCGAACGCGAGTTTACGCCGCTGCGGTGGGCGCTGCGGAGGGACACCTCGGGCTTCATCGCGCGCCTGCACGACGACGCTGGCGGCGGCGAACTCGCCGTCGAGCGCTACTCGTTCGAGCAGCCCACCATCGGCGAGCATCTGCCGCGGGCCACGGAGCACAGGGCCCCCCGCACCGGCGGGCTCTATGTGGCGACCATGGGCGAGTTTAGGACGTCAATGGTCGTGCCTCCGATCGTCAAGGATTTCGCCGACCTCAGGTGCGAACCGCGCATCGAGACACCGGCGCGAACAGACAAGTCCATCTCATGGCTGGTGTCGCTCGCGCGCCTCTGGGGCGACGCGCGGCTCTCGGGAGATCTCATCGCCGGTACGCGCCAACGACTGGTGGGTCGAGCGCTTGCCAGGCGTATCTGGTCGCTGCTGGGCGGCGACCATTGGGGCCGAAAGGAGGACGAGTACGCTCGCGGTGATCTAGGGCTCAGGGAGCTGAGGCGAGCGATCCCGCAGCCGGCACGACAGCATCAAGGGTATGGTGGCCGCGAGGCGCTCCTCGCGGACCAGCTTCTCCCCCACGAGGTGTTGAAAAGGCTTGCCGACGCTCCGCTACATGAGCGCGGTGCGGCCTTCGTGGACTTCGCTTCCAAGCTCCAACTCTTTCCCGAGAGCGGACGCTTAGGGGGGACCGCGGCTAGATCGAGTCCTCTGGGTGTGGTGCGGCGTCCTCAGAGCTCCACCTGGGTCGCCGAGTTTGCGCTCAGGATGGCGAGCGATCCTGGGGCCGTCGAGGCGTGGGGTGGCAATAAGGTCGAGGAGGGCGTCCTCCAACTGCGCGAAGCACCGACACTGGCGCGCGCCGCACGGTTCGTCGTGCTCGCCGTGGACCAGCACCGGCAGTCGCACCCCGTAGCCGGGGAGCTTTACGCGGGATGGAGGTGGCCATCGTGAGGCGACTGACCGCCGTGGAGGTACACGCTCGCAAGATCCGCGAACTTGGGCTCGACCCCGAGGGGCTCGATCTGATGACGCCTGAGGGGCTCGCAGGCGCGCTGCGCCGGGCCGCGAGCTACCTGTGCCCGTGCTCCGCGGCGACGCTCGTGCGTGCCGTCGTGCGGCCGCTCCGCGGACTGGTGCCCGATCTCGACCACGCAAGAGAGCTTGTTGAAGACACGCTGGATGCAATGGTCGCGCACGGCGACTTGCTCGAGCAACCCGAGGTGCAGGACGGCGCGCAATCGGCGCGGGTTCTGCTGTACGCCGCGCCAGTGAGCTTCGTCGTTCGTCACAGCGGGCTCGTGGTCCTCCTCGGTGTTGCGGCCGACCAGCTCTCGCCTCTGCCCTCGGAGTTGGAGCGGCGCATCCAATATCTCGGGCATATCCGCAGGCTGAGTCCTTCTTCGGCGAGCGAAGACCTACGCGGGGAGCTTCGAGAACTCGGCTTGCTCGAGCTCACATCTGATGCGTGGCTCAGGGGGCCGAAGTCCCGCACCGCCTCTCAGCTCCTGGCGGCCAACGATCGTGCCCTTGATGCGGTCGCGCCATCGAGAGACATCCCCGGGCTCGTCCTCCTCGACCCAACCAAGCCCGTCCGCTACTACCGGGGACGCTGGATCGAGCCGAGGGCTCAGACGGGCCGCTTCGTCGCGCGGCGCGAACAAGCATACGGCGCCGACCTCTGGTGCTACGTCCAACTGACTAACGGCCAGCCCGAACGGATGATCGACCTCCCACAACGGGGGAGCCGCTGGCGTGGGTGCGACGAGGCATGGCACCTCCAGATGGCGATCGATGCGCATCGCGGTGGTGCCCAACGCTTCCGCGTCACGCCCAGCGGACAAGCCGTAGTCATCGAGTTCTTCTCGCCAGCACCCGCCTGGGCGCGGCGACGGTGGGACGCGATCGGAGAACCCGTACCGACCACGGGCGGCCTGTTCGCCTACCGAATCCCCAAGGCGGAGATCGAGGAGGAGCGCCGTTTTGTGCACGAGGCACTCTGGCTTGAAGAGATAGCGGTAGGTTCCCGGTAGAACAGGAAGACGACGATGGCACTGACGATTGGCGAGACGACCCAGCAACTCCACCGCGCTTTGCGCGACTACATCGAGGCCACATACCATGTGAGCCACCGGACGCTCGTGGACCAGCGCAGCGCGCTCCTCGACCAGATCGGCGTCATCCATCAGCGCCCGTACCTTGAAAGCACGCCGCGCTACCAGACGGGCCAGAAGTTCGCCGACCTCGGCCTCACCTCTGCAGCGCTCGAGGTCTTTGCGTCAGTCTCCGCGCCAAAGGGCAACCTCGGGCTGTTGATCCACGACCCGCCGTACCAACATCAGGCGCGCTCAACCCAGCTGTCGCTCGTAGAGGGGCGAAGCCTCGTCGTGGTGACCGGCACCGGCTCCGGAAAGACCGAGTGCTTCCTCCTGCCGATCCTCGGGAAGCTTGCTAACGAGGCGAAGGCGAAGGGCAAGGAGTTCGGAAGGACGAGCGCAGTGCGCGCGATGGTGCTCTACCCGATGAATGCGCTCGTCAACGATCAACTCGGACGCCTGCGGCTGCTGCTCGCCGACCAGCGCATCGTCCAGCGCTTCGTCGGCTGGTCCGGGCGCCCCGCGCGCTTCGCGCGTTACACGAGCCGCACGCTGTACCCGGGCGTGCGTGACAAGGACAAGGACCAAGACCGCCTCAGGCCTGTCGGCAAGTACTACGTCAAAAACCTGGAGTTGGCGTCCGGCCCGCCATCGCCCGAACAGGTAGCGGCCGCGCACCTCGTGGACGAGCTGAAGAAGCGCGGCAAGTGGCCGGCGAAACCTGACCTCGCCGCCTGGTACGGCAAGGGCCGTTGGCTGGACAAGAACGGCGACTTCAAGCGTTGCGTCACGCTCCCGGAGGACCCCGAACTTTTCACTCGGCATGAGGTCCATGCGGCGCCGCCCGACGTGCTCGTCACAAACTACTCAATGCTCGAGTACATGCTGATGCGCCCGCTCGAGCGCCCTGTCTTCGATCGGACGCGTGAATGGCTGGAGAAGAACCCGGATGAGCGCTTCCTCCTCGTCATCGACGAGGCGCACCTCTATCGCGGTGCGCAAGGCGCTGAGGTGGCGTTGCTGATTCGACGCCTGCGTACGCGGCTGGGCATCCCCCCGGAGCGACTACAGGTGATCTGCACGAGCGCCAGCTTCAAGGACCCCGACTACGCCATCCAGTTCGGCGCCCAGCTCACCGGGAAGAACCCCGCCGACTTTCGGAAGGTCCAAGGGGACCTGCTGAAGAGGCCCGGCGCCGCCATGGGGACAGCCGCCGACGCAGCCGTGTTGGACGCGTTCGATCTCAACGACTTCTACGAGGCGGCCAACGACGCCGACCGCGTGAAGGTCGTCGAGGGCTTCCTCAAGTATCGGAAAGTCGCGACGCCATGGGAACTGCAGCCCTCGCTCTATGAAGCGCTCGCGTCGTTCGGCCCGATGTCGAGTCTGGTCAACTCGACGATGAAGGAGGCGGAGCCCGTCGACGAGTTGGGCGCCAAGCTCTTCGAGACGGACGTCCCGACCGACGTCGCCGCGCGCGCAGTCACGAACCTCATCGCTCTCGGCAGCGTGGCGCGTCGGGAGCCGACCGAGCCCGGACTGCTGCCGTGCCGAGTTCATTCGTTCTACCGAGGCCTCGCGGGCCTGTGGGTCTGCATGGACCCGCACTGCACGAACATTCCGACCGCCCAGCGCGGGGGCCCTGCGGGCAAGCTCTATGGCCAGCCGCGCGACGCATGTGAGTGCGGCGCGCGCGTGCTGGAGCTCTTCACGTGTAGGAACTGCGGCACAGCACACGCGCGCGCCTACACCAACAAGGTCGAGAACCCGGACTTCCTCTGGCCAGAACCCGGCGGCGCATTCCGAACGCTCGCGGGGTTCGTGGACGAGATCTCTCCGCTCGACCTCCTCCTCGAGAAGCCTGTCTTTAACGAGCACGCGGAGCCGGCCGAGTACGACCTCATCACCGGGCGGTTGAATCCGCGGAAGCTTGGCGTTCGCAACAGGCAAGTCTACATCCGGGCGGGGCGGTCACAGCCCGTGACGGACGACGAGCCGCAGGACGCGAACCCGGGCGAGTTCCGCCCCTGCGCCGTTTGTGGCGAGCGCGCGACGTTCGGACGCACGTCGGTCCAGGATCATCAGACGAAGGGCGACCAGCCGTTCCAGGCGCTCATCGCGAAACAGATCCAAGTACAGCCCCCGAGCCCGGTGCCCGCCACCCACCTCGCGCCGCTGCGCGGGCGGAAGGTCCTCATCTTCTCGGACTCGCGACAGACGGCGGCACGCCTCGCGCCAAACATCCAGACCTACTCGACGCAGGACGCGATCCGTCCTCTGATCGTTGCCGGCTATGAGCGATTGTCGAGCACGCCTTCGATCGCTGCGTACTTGTCGCTCGACGACCTGTACTTCGGCGTGCTCATCGCCGCGAAGGAGTTGGGCGTCAGGCTTCGGCCGGAGCTCAAGGCGGGAGAGAGCTTCCACGACGAACTCGACGTGGAGGCCGCCATCAAGAGCGGAGCCCTCACGAACCCAGCGACGTTGATGCCCCTCTGGGGCAAGCTCCGCGCCTCGAGACCGCCCGAGTCGTTGCTACGCGCGATCGTGAACTCGCTGGGCGACCGGTACTACGGCCTCGAGGCGCTGGCGCTCGGGTCGCTCCGTGAGCGCGGGGACCACGCCACCTGGATCGAGGCGCTCCCGGACATCCCGGGCTTCGCGACTACGCCGGAGCAGAAGCTCGCGACCGCGCGCTCGTGGATGCGCTGCTGGGGCCGCGCAGGCCTGTGGATGAGCCAGATGCCACCCGCGTGGCGCAATTCGGGCCGTCAGTTCCAGGCTCGTTCCGGCAAGTTCGACGAGATCGATCGCTTCATCACGGACAAACCCGCGCGCACGTTCTTCAACAAGGAATGGCTGCCCAAGCTACTCCAACGATTCGGGGAGCAGGTCGCGCCGAACAAGTTCTACCTAAGAGGCAGCGAGCTCTCGCTGCACGTAGGCGGCTTGTGGGTCTACTGCCGGTCGTGCAAGACGGCACAGCGCCCGTTCCCCGGTCGCACGACATGCGTGAACTGCGGCCAGCCCGCGGCGACGCCGATCGACCCGAACACTGACAAGGTCTTCGTCGCGCGCAAGGGCTACTATCGCGCCAGCACCGTCGACGCGCTCAAAATTCCGCCGACACCGCCGATGGCGCTCATCGCGGCGGAGCACACCGCGCAGCTCAACACCGCGCAAGCTGAGGAGGTCTTCTCGAAGGCCGAGGAGCATGAGCTGCTCTTCCAGGACGTGGACCTCGGTCATGACGGGGCCGGACACGACCGACCCGCCATCGACGTCCTGTCCTGCACGACCACGATGGAGGTCGGTATCGACATTGGGTCGCTCTCTGGTGTGTCGCTGCGGAACATGCCGCCGGCACGCGCGAACTATCAGCAACGCTCGGGTCGCGCAGGGCGCCGAGGCAACGCGGTCGCGACCGTCACGGCCTTCGGCAGCGCGGACAGCCACGACGAGCACTACTTCTCGAATCCCGACCTGATGATCCGCGGCCCAGTCGACGACCCGCTGCTCACGCTCGACAACAGCGAGATCATCCGGCGACACGTCACCGCCTATCTGCTGCAGCGCTACCATCAAGACAAGCTCCCCACAATCAGGCCGGAGGAGCAGCCGCACCTCTTCGCGGTGCTAGGCACTGTGGCCGACTTCAAGAAGCCGGCGAGGGTGCTGAACCGATGGGACCTCAAGAAGTGGCTTGAAGCGAACGAGGCTACCCTTCGTGCTGAGGTCGACGCGTGGCTCCCGGAGCAGTTCTCCGCCGCAGAACGGAGGCGCCTCCTCGACGAGCTTGTGCAGAAGACGATGAGTCCGATCGACGCGGCGATCGAGTTCGAGCCTCCCGCAGTCGGGGCTGCGACTGTCCCAGCAGCTGCGACCCCGCCCACACCTGAGGTCGCGGCCATGTCCTCCACGACGGCGAGCGCTGACACCGCACTCGAGGCCGCCGACGAGGAGGGCGAGGAGAAGCCGGGCCGCGATCCCGCGTCGGAGAACCTGCTCGACCGGCTCCTCTACAGAGGCGTGCTCCCTCGTTATGCGTTTCCGACTGATGTCGCCACATTCTACGTCTTCGACCCGGTCAATTCGACGATGTACAGGCCCATCTTTCAGTACACGCCGTCGCAGGGGCTCACGATCGCACTCTCGCAGTACGCGCCCGGCAAGGAAGTCTGGATTGGTAACAAGCTCTGGACCTCCCAGGCGATCTACTCGCCTATGCGCGATGACCGATACCGAGCATGGCTGGCGCGGCGCCTCTACTACGAGTGCAGCGTGTGCCACTACGCGATGACAACGACGTTCGAGGCGGGGTCGCGTGGCGAGACCAAGGACTGCGAGGCGTGCGGCGGCGTCGCGACCTTCGGCCCCGCGACGCAGTGGCTGCGGCCACCCGGCTTCGCCCACCCGGTGGGGAAGCCGGAGGGGACGACACCCGACGATGTCCCGGCCAAGAGCTACGCCACCCGCGCGAAGCTCACGGCCCCCACGCCCGCCGACGCTTCGAAGTGGAAGGTCTTGAACCCGCGGCTCCGAGTGCACCACACGCGGCAGCACCTTCTAGTCACGAACCGAGGTCCGCGCGAGGAGGGCTACACCTATTGCACGAAGTGCGGGCTCATCGAGCCGACCGCAAACCCGAAGGGCAGTGTCGGGGCTGCGCACCGCAAGCCGTACCCCGACGTCAAAGAACAGACGTGCTCCGGTGGCGGTGCGACGAAGGGCCTGGTGTTGGGCACGGACTTCATCACAGACGTCCTGCTCGTGGCGATCCGCGTCGACGCGCCGATCGCGCTTGTCCCCGGCGTGCTTGCGACCGATGTTGCTCTGCGAACAATCTGCGAGGCTGTGACCAAGTCCGCCTGCGCCCGGCTAGAACTGGAGGCGAACGAACTCCAGGCCGAGTACCGACCCGCGCTGACGCCCGAGGGACGCGCCGGGCGCGAGGCCGAGATCTACATCTACGACACTCTCCCGGGCGGCGCGGGCTTTGCGAAGCGCGTCGGCGACATCGGGCTCAGGGTCTTTGAAGACGCGCTCAAGCTGCTGGAGAAGTGCCCCGATGACTGCGACCGCTCGTGTTACCGCTGCCTCCGCAGCTACAAGAACAAATTCGAGCACGACCTCCTCGACCGTCACCTCGGGGCGAGCTTGCTTGGGTTCGTGGTTCACAACGCCGCGCCAACCATGAGCCCCGATCGGATCTCGCGCTCGACCGACCTCCTCTTTGAGGATCTTGACCGTCAAGACATCGAAGGTATCTCGCTTGAGCGAGGCAAGAAGGTCTCGGTGGCTGGACTAGGTGATGTCATCGCGCCGATTCTCTTGACGACCTCCAAAGGAGCGCGTTTCGCGATCGGGCTGCACGGTCCGCTGACGCCAGACGAGCCGATGGACACGGGCCTCAAGGACCTCAAGGAGTACGCGACCTCGCTGACCGTTCACCTTGAGGACGAGTTAGTCGTGCGGCGAAACCTCCCGTTCGCAACTCAGAGACTCATCGAAAAGCTCGGCTAAAGGGGGGTGCGCTCGTGGTGGCTGGCAAAGATGCGATGAGACCCTGGAGCGTGACCCCTCCCGCAAAGTGGCCTGACCCGCCCCCTGAGATGAGCGTGTCGACGCACGCTGAGATCGACGAGTGCCCACGTCGGTGGGCACTGAGTGCCGCGGAGTACCCGGACATCTGGAGTGGGCATGGCTACCCACCGAGACTGCAGGTGGCGGCGTTGGCGGGGAGCGTCGTCCACTTGGCGTTGGAGGTCATTGCGAAGCAACTCGCGCGGTCGGGCGTGCGTTCGTTGAGCGACCCGAGGGCGCCGCAGGTGCTGAAGGACTTGGGTGGGTACACGCGCGTGGTGGAGGACTGCGTCGATCGCATCCTCAAGCGCTTCAGCAGCAATCCGCGCGCGCTTCCGGTGATGGAATACGCCCAGCGGACGTTAGGTGGCCAGGTGCCGATGTTCCGCGCACGCGTCCAATCGATGCTCTCACGCCTTCGCTTGTATAAGGGGGCGCCCCCGGGGTCGGCCGTGTCGAGGGCGAAGATTGTGGCGCCCCCGCCGCGGAGCCCGCTCGGGAGCGGCACCTATCCCGAAGTGGAGGTGCGTGCGAGGAGCATCGGGTGGAAGGGCAAGCTCGACCTTCTCATTCTCCGCGATGACGCGAATGAGATCACTGACTTCAAGACCGGGGCCGCCGATGAGGCGCACAGATTCCAGATCCGCGTCTACGCCGTGCTGTGGCGGCTCGACGAAGAACTGAACCCCTCGGGGAGCATCGTCGATCGACTCGTGCTGGCGTACGAGAACCTGGACATCGAGGTTGAGCCGCCGAGCGCGCAGGAACTCGACGACCTCGGTCGCGACCTCAGAGAGCGCCGGCGCACGGCTGACGCCGCGGTGGCCGCGCGGCCTCCCATCGCGCGGCCAAACGCAGAGACGTGTCGCTATTGCAGCGTGCGCCAGCTCTGCGATGCGTACTGGGCGAAGCCTACCCAATCCCTCTCGGATGATGGCCGCTTCGGGGACGTCGAGCTAGAGATCACCGGCCGCCACGGCCCGACGAGTTGGGACGCCGTCGTCGTCCGTGCCCGCGACCTCCCAGCGAAAACATCCGCGCTGTTGCGGCTCCGGCAGCCCACTCAGCTGAGGCCGCGCGCACACTTGCGCGTGCTCGACGCAGCGTTCGCTCGTGACCCGGAGGACGGGGCTGCGCCCGTCATCGTAACGCTCGGCGCCTTCAGCGAGGCCTATCTTGTGGAGTCGGGGGCTTAGTTCAATTAGCAGCCGAGTTGCGGGCGTCATTCTCGCAGTCCGCGAACGCGTTTCGATCAAGCTCCAGCAGTTCAATCGTCTTCTTCCGAACGCCGACCTCATACTCGACAAGAAGGTCGACGAGCTTGTCGCCGTCGATCAGGGTGATCGGGGCGACGCCCGTCTCGAAGGCGGCGTCGCGCGTGCCCCTGGAGAACGTGCCCGTTGTAATGAGGGTTCCCCGAACTGCTTTGAAGCGGTGGAGCGAGCCACGTAGCGCGTCCAGTTCCTTCCTCTGGATCGGTTGCGCGTGGCGTTTCGCCTGAACAACTTCGCGCACGGATGTGATGCCGAGTTCAATGTCGGCCACCACGTCCACGCCCTTGTCGTTGGCCGCGTCGGTGACGCGAACGTTTTGGTAGTCCATTGCTTCCAGAAGCCGTCGAATGAGGTGCTCGAACGCGATGGGGTCCATTGTGGTGAACATGCGCCGCACACTCCCGCAGACGGAGGTACGGTGCAATTTCGAGAGGGCGAGCAGTTGGTGCAGTTCCCGATCGTTCGCCGGAACGTCACCGCCGGAACCGAAGCGGTGCAAATACTCAAGGCCCGCGTCGGTTATGCTGTACTGCGCCGCGGACCGCGCGATCAGGTGTCGCTCTACGAGGTTGCGTAGACGCCGCTGCAGACTGTCGTTGATCATGCTGTCGCTGCCGAAGCGAGAGCGGCGCTTTAGGTAGTCACTCCATCCAACCAAAAGGTCGCGTGGTCGCGCAGGGCCAAGCTCTCCCACGAGCGAGAGCAGCTTTAGGAGTCCCTCGCCTTCGTCGATCAGTGCCTCATCCGCTCCGCCGGCGTTGTCGACAAACGCACGTCCTCTCTCTGTGAGGTTCATGCGACCATCGGCCGCTTCGTCAAGGAGTCCGTAGTTCGTCGCCAGCAGCCAGTGTCCGTAGACGCGTCGCGGGTTGACCTGTCGGTTCGTGCCCGTCCAAATCGCGGCGGCCATTTCGCGATCCGGTCCCTGCAGCCGCGTCGAGATCCACTCGTCTGGGCTGGTCCAGTCCGCAGGGTCCTGCTGACTCCCCTGAAGTCCGGCGAGCCCCGAATGCATGTGCGTGATTTGACTCCGTGCCTTGCCACTCCACACCGGCAACAAGAGGCGAACCTCGGAGTGGACCGGGTAGTACGGTATCCTGACGCGGCGGTCAGCCTCCGAGATGTCTTCGGGCACAGCGAACGCGGTCGGGATCGCATTGATCGCCGGCCCCGCGGCAGAGGCCGGGTGACGCGGCGTCACCGACCGTCTGTCGAGGTCCGCTCGCGCGTTTCTATTTCGCCCCGTCATTCTGCGAGCGTAGCGGATCCGAGGGGAACCATTCGCGGGGCGCTTGCGTGGTGAAATACTTTGGCTCCCCAGCGGGGGGGGCGCGCGGTACCGGCACGACGCGTTCCCGACCAGCGTGCGATGCGCCGCTGCGCGTGACACGCTGCTATCCTGGCAGGCGAGGGGTGACCATGAGGAAGCTCGAATACGTAGAGGTCGCGATCCCGCAGGCGGTTCATCGGGACGGTGGCGGCACCGAGGTACCCTCCGACGCCGAGGACTCGGGCCACACGTCGTGGCTGCTGCAGGAGGGCTACCTCGATTTTGAGAAGGGCGTCATCGTCCTCACAGGCCGTGGACGCGCTGCGATCGCGTCAGCAGCCAAGGAGTAGCTTCACGGTGCGAAGCTGACGACCGAGTCGTCCCCCCTTGCGCCTATGCGGGTGCGCGGATAGCCGCGACCGGTAACGCGCCCCCAGCGTCCCTCGACCCCTCTCGCATGCACGCACCCCCGCCCGGCGGCAAGCGGCCCGCGGGACGATTGTGACGACGGGGGGCGACCGCTGCTCCTGTCCGTGGACAGGCGCGAGCAGGCGCGAGCTGGCCGGGGACACTCGCGCTTCGCGAAAACACCGAGAAGTCACCTCCAGGGTCCGGCACCCGCAGTGCTCTGCACGCCGCCGATGCCGTTGCTCGTGCAAGACGCCCTCGTCACTCCGTTCCGCGGCGAGCGAGCGGCTCCAGCGGAAACCCATCCAGCAGGTGTGGCGTGACCACTTGCTGGCGGGCAGCCTGCTCCTTCACGCGGGGCCCGGGGTTGCGGACGGGTTCTTCGCGTTCCTCTACCCGGAGCAGAACGAGAACTGCGCGCGCGCCGTCGCGATGTACGAGGCGTGCTTGACCGTCTGTCCCGTGACTGTCCACGGACACCCCCGATCTGGCCCGGGACAGGCGCAGCACGCGGAAACCCCGAGGAATCCTGCCCTGCACTCCCGGCACGCGCGGTGCTCTGCACGACGCCGATGCCGTCGGTCCCGCACGACGCCCTCGTCACGCTGTTCCGGAACCGCCCCACGATGGCGCCGGAGCTGCTGCGCGATGTGCTCCACGCCGATGTGCCCCCCTTCGATCACGTGCGCATTGGCGAAGCCTCGCTCGGCGAGATCGTGCCGACGGAGTACCGCGCGGACCTCGTACTCCTCCTGGAAGGCGCCAGCCCCGGCGAGGTGCATGCGGCGCTCGTCCTGGAAGCGCAGCTCCGGCGCGATCCTGACAAGCGATGGTCGTGGCCCGTCTACTTGACCAACCTGCGGGCGCGGCTCCGGTGTCCGGTCGTCCTCGTGGTGGTCGCGAACGACGCATCGGTCGCGGCGTGGTCGGCCAGGCCCATCGAGATGGGACATCCCAGCTGGGTGCTCACCCCGCTGGTCCTCGGCCCGAGCGCCGTACCCGCCGTGCGCGACGTGGACGCAGCCGTCGAAGCCCCCGAGCTCGCCGTCCTCTCCGCGATGGTGCACGGGGCGGACGACGATGCGCTCGAGATCGCGAGGGCGGCCCTGGCGGCCGCAGCGCGGCTCGACGACGAGAGATCGCGCCTCTACGCCGACCTGGTCATCCGGTCGGCCCACGAGGACGCGCGTGCTATCCTGGAGGCGCTGATGGCGAGCGGGAACTACGAGTACCAGAGCGATTTTGCGCGGCGGTACGTCGCGCAAGGCCGGGCGGAAGGCGAGGCCAAGGGCCGCGCGGAGGGGCGCGCTCAAGCCGTGCTCGACGTCCTGAGGGTGCGAGGGATCGACATCTCTGCCGAGATGCGAGAGCGCATCCTCTCGTGCACCGAGTCGGCGCTCCTCGACGCATGGCTCGAACGCGCCGTCACGGCGAAGTCGGTCAGCGACGTCGTCGGCGGATAGCGCGCGGCCTCCTCGGCGAAAGTCGCGCTGCAGGCGGCAACGCCGCCGAGGATGCGCGGGTGGGGAGCAGGTGTGGCGTGACCACTTGCTGGCGGGCAGCCTGCTCCTTCACGCGGGGCCCGGGGTTGCGGACGGGTTCTTCGCGTTCCTCTACCCGGAGCAGAACGAGAACTGCGCGCGCGCCGTGTAACCGTCCGACCATCGACGCCGTTCAGCCGCGTTGACGCGTGAGCAGCGGTATGGATGGGCGTTCAGGGTGCCGTCGCGAGCGGCTTCCAACGATGCGGGAGGATCTCGCCGACAGCGCGCGCGGGGTGGGTGTGCA